>JASGGC010000002.1:0-622259 GCA_047605185.1 Dysgonomonas sp. | reverse complement strand
TGATTTTTCATTATAAGAAGTTGCTTTTTGAGAGTTTTGCATAATATAATCGCTCTAAAATTGTATAAATTAATAGTATAATAAAATTATATTATAAATATAGATATAATATGATAGTCTATTTTATATATAGTATTTTTGTATATAATAATATTATATTTTAAATATGAATTCATGATTTACGGATACATTAGAGTAAGCTCAGATAAGCAGACAACAGAAAATCAACATTTTGAAATAACTAATTATTCCATAGATAAGAAGATGCCTATTGATGAGTGGATTGAAGAGACTATTAGTGGGACTAAAAAAGTTTCAGAAAGGGAGTTGGGCAAGCTTCTGGATAAAATGATAAAAGGAGATATTCTTATTGTAACTGAACTTTCTCGTTTAGGGAGGAATTTAATGCAGATAATGAGTATCTTACATACGTGTATGGAGAAGGAAATAATGGTCTTTACTATCAAAGAAAATTATGAATTAGGCAATAATATAAATTCCAAAGTTCTAGCCTTTGCATTCGGCTTATCTGCAGAAATCGAAAGAAATCTAATATCGCAACGTACAAAGGAAGCTCTTGCTCGTAAAAAGGCAGAAGGGGTTATACTCGGTCGTCCTATTGGAAGTAAGTCTAAAACAGTTAAACTTACTGGGCGTGAAGACGAAATAAAAGAGCTTTTAGATAAAAAGATATCCAAAAGTGCTATTGGACGAATTCTTGGTGTACACAGGTTAACGGTTAGCGCATTCCTTAAAGAGAATCAGCTTTGATTGATACTTTGTCACATCTTTTTAAATTAAGCAATAACTCTAAAATAGACCATTCTTATTTCTATAACCACATATGCCCATACTTTTTTTCAAATTCTTCAGTTAATTCCATAATCTTTTTCTGAAGAACGACCATTTCGATGGTTTGTTTTTCTAGTTTATAAAGAAAAGCCAAAGCCTTTTTCTCGGAGAAATTCGACTTTAAGGCTTTCACTATTTGGTTATAATTCGTACCAACTATTCGAAATTGTCCGAAGAAAGTAGTTAGCCTCATGTAATAATCTTGCATAGCCTTATCTATTTTCACAACCTTTATTGGCTTGTTAAATATGCAAGAAGTAATGAAATGAGCCTTAACATTCATACAAGACTTGTCATATAAAGCGAGAAAACGGGAGTTATCAACGTCGTTCAAATAAATAACATAACGATGTGTTGCCGGATCTTTTTTCGGATTTCTTCCTCCTTTTCTTCTTCCCGAAAGATTATTTGTTTTCATACCTACATAAAGATTTAATAAATAAAATTACGACTTCGGAGTGATTTTCTCCCCCTGAAAGGGCAAAAGTTTTGAGGCACGGAAATTTATTTCAAGTGCTTCAAAACATACCTTGCTGTATTCTGACGAATACCAAAATCCATCCTCCGATGGATTGCCTTAAAGTTTATTTGAGAGATTATCATTACACTATAAAGGTAGCGTCTGTTAATTGAAAGGTTATGATGAGGTTATCGGACAAATGGTGACAGCAGATGTCATTAGATGTCAGTTAATTTTCTTGGCTGTTCTTGATTCCTTTTTGTGTGAGTTGATCATTGGATTGGCTAGTGAATACAATAACCAATTCTCCACATAATTATTTCAATCAATATTTCTCTAACATATTCTATCTCTAGTTCACTACTTATTACATCCAAGAATGTATGATCTTGTGAATGAATTAACCCATGATGGCATTAGTTCACTAATTCGTGGCACTATGGACTCATTGAGTATTGTCTTCTTTTTACAACTGATAAACACCCTTTTTATGAAACGAATAAAATAGACAATATTTTTGAGGGAATACTACCCATCGGGTGGAGATTGCCGATAAAACCATAAAGGCTCGATATTGGCGTTTTATTCTTTGCAATATACCTTTGTTGTCAGATGAAAAAAAGGGCTGAAAGTTTCCCTTCAACCCTAAGTTATCTAACCTAATTATCGTATCATTTATCCTTGACAAACCCAACTCTTTTATGAGGTTTATTCTCTCGCTCTTTTGGGCTAGCCAATTCTGTAAGAGCTTGGTAAATATCGTTGAATTGTAAATTTGTTTCTAACATGAAGTTTTCCAATTTCTGGTTTAGTTCAGCATAACCCAAAGCATATTGGCGAAGTATAATAAAAGCTCTAACTATTTGGATATTTACCTCAATGGCTTTATCACTTCGAAGTATACTTGCAAGCATAGTAACACCATGTTCTGTGAAAGCAAAGGGTAATTTCCGAGTACCTCCCCAGCTTGATGTCACAAATTGTGATTTCAAGATTTCGGCTTCTTCTTCATTCAATTGAAACATAAAATCAATAGGAAATTGTTTCATGTTGCGTTTAACGGCTTGATTCAATGCTCTGGTTTCAACTTCATACAATTCTGCTAAGTCATAATCCAGCATGACCTTTAGTCCTCTGATTTCGTATATTCTATTTTGGACAATTTGTAATTCCATAAAGCCTATTTGTTAATGAGTTTGCGTCTTTCATAGGTTCTCGCCAAGCTATCCATATCTGTACTCAGTTTCTGATCGACTATTTTAGCATAGATTTGAGTTGTCCTGATGTCTGTATGCCCGAGCATTTTGGATACCGTTTCAATTGGTACTCCATTGGCGAGTGTAATGGTCGTCCCGAAGCTATGACGTGCTATATGACAGGTAACCGTCTTTGTTATCTTGCATATTGTAGTTATTTCCTTCAAGTATTCGTTCATCTTTTGATTGGAGCATATAGGAAATAGTTTTCCATCGTTTTGCTTGTCTCTGTACTTTTCAATTATAGCAAGTGGAACTTCGAGAAGACGAATATTAGAGGATACACTTGTCTTTTGCCGTTTGGTCATTACCCATTGATGTCCATCAAATGCAGTTTTGATATTATCTTCTGTTAGTTGTGCTACATCAATGTAGCTAAGCCCTGTGTAACACATAAAAATGAAGATATCCCTTACTTGACTTAGTCTCTCAGTCAAGAATTCCTTTTTGTAGATAGTATCAATTTCTTTCTGAGTCAATATCTCTCTAACGACCTTGGTTGTACGGAATTTTAAACCGCCAAAAGGGTTGATCTTTATATCTGCTCCAGTATTTTTGATATAATGGAAAACTGCTCTAAACCGTTGGATAAACTTTAATGCTGTATTGTTACTGCAATTATGTGTATTCATGAGAAAGAGTAAGAATTTTTCGACAAAAATAGGAGTCAGCTCAAAGACTGGAATATCTGAAAGATTGTATTCTGCTTTTAGAAACTCTTCTAAACGAAGTTTTGTCAATTTGTAACGATTAGCAGTTGTAAGCGAAGTCCCTTTTCCAATCTTCGATAAATAGAACTCATTGTGTTCAGTAAAATGTTCCAATAACATCTTCTTCCGATCGGTATCTACACCTAATATGATATTCTTGATTTTCTCTGGATAAACATAGCCATAGTCACTTAGCTGTTTATAATACAATGCGTTTGCTTTTGCGCTAATAGATTCTAGCAAGCGATTGGTATTCATGGACTCTGTACCTTTACCGACTGCCTTTCCATTTTTAGTATCCCATAGTTCAGGCTTGATTTGTAACTTGGAGCTAAACTGAACTTGTTCTCCATTTACCGTAATCCTAACCATAATAGAAGAATTACCATTTTTGTTCACTTCATTCTTTCGGAGGTAAAATAATACACGAAAAGTTGACTTCATAACATTCATAACACGTAAATTTTAGTATTCAAAACTATTGTTAATTGTTAGAAGTCAGGCGGACAAAATGTTGCCAATTTTCGACAAATGAACGAGTTATAATCTAATTCGTTACGGACTTTGTCTTTTGCTCAATCCGTAACGATTCCGTAACGAATGTATGCCCAATATTGGTATTTTGATGACTGATTATGTCTGAGGGAGGGAATAAAAAAACTCCCTAAGAATCTATCTTAGAGAGTTTTGTCTTGTTTTGTCAGAAATAAGTCTTTGGTTTTCTGATCTTTCTGTGATCCCGCTGGGGCTCGAACCCAGGACCCCATCATTAAAAGTGATGTGCTCTACCAGCTGAGCTACGGAATCTCCTTGTTGCTTTATCAAAGCGAGTGCAAAGGTAGTAGAAAAAATTTATGTTCCAAATAATTTAGCAATAAAAATGTACACATTCTTCATTTACAAATCTCACAAAGGATAGATAAACACACATAATAAGCTAATAAACAATACACTAAATAGCATAAAAAAAATAGGATTAAAATACTATTAAACTCACTATTTCTCTAGGATTAGACAAAAAATCAAATTACCTTTGTTCTCCTCAAAAAGGAATTATTTCATACTATAAAGAAGAAAGATCGCTTTATGACAGAACCCTTGAAGCATGAATGCGGAATCGTAATGATTCGCCTACTAAAACCACTTGAATATTATCAAAAAAAATATGGAAGTTGGCAATATGGGCTAAATAAGCTATATCTGTTAATGGAAAAACAACACAATCGTGGTCAAGAAGGTGCAGGATTAGCTGTTGTCAAATTAGATTCACCTCCAGGAAAAGAATTTATATTCAGGGAAAGAGCCGTAGGCTCAGGTGCAATTTCCGAAATTTTCGGAAACATATATAAAAACTATGAAAATATCCCTAATGCAGACTTGAATGATCCTGCATACGCAAGCCAAAACCTTCCATTTGCAGGTGAATTATTTCTAGGGCATTTACGTTATAGCACAACTGGAAAAAGTGGTATATCATACGTCCACCCATTTATGCGCCGAAACAATTGGCGCTCTCGAAATATGGCATTAGCCGGTAATTTCAATATGACCAATGTAGATGAGATATTTCAAGAATTGCTAAATCAGGGACAACATCCCCGTGATTATGCAGATACATTTGTTCTCCTCGAATCGATCGGGCATCATCTCGACAGAGAAGTACAATACCAGTACGACAAATATGGCAAAGAACTTGGTCTAAAAGGAGAAGAGCTAAATGATATTATAGAAAAGAACCTCGACATCCACTTTATGTTAAACAAGGCAAGCGACAATTGGGATGGAGGTTTTACAATAGGAGGATTAATTGGTTGTGGCGATGGTTTTGTGTACCGTGACCCATGGGGGATACGTCCGGCATTTTACTACAATGACGACGAAATCGTAGTTGTTGCCTCAGAACGTCCTGTTATCCAAACAGCATTAAATCTGGATGTAACCGACATTAATGAACTTAAACCCGGACAAGCTATTATCGTAAAAAAAGACGGGACTGTCCAATTTTCACAAATACAAGAACCAAAGAAAAATTTAGCTCCATGTTCATTTGAGCGAATATATTTCTCACGTGGTTCTGATGCAGATATTTATAGAGAACGTAAGGAACTAGGACATTTACTTTTACCCCAAATTCTGAAAGCAATAGATTCTGATATACAACACACAGTATTCTCATTCATTCCTAATACCGCTGAGGTTGCTTTCTTCGGAATGACCGAAGCATTCAACAAGCATATGAATGATGTAAAGCTAAAAAAGATCAAAGAAAAGGGAGCATCTATTTCGGAAGATGAACTTAGTCGGATCCTTTCGATGAGAGTTCGCACCGAAAAGATAGTAATCAAAGACATTAAGCTCCGAACTTTTATCGCACAAGACAATGGAAGAGATGATCTTGCAGCACACGTATACGATGTCACATACGATTCCGTAGAACAGCATAAAGACAATCTGGTTGTTATTGACGATAGTATTGTAAGAGGAACAACATTGAAGCAAAGTATAATTAAAATGTTAGATCGAATCAATCCTAAAAAGATTGTTGTTGTATCCTCATCTCCTCAAATTCGATATCCGGATTGTTATGGAATAGATATGTCACGAATGAGTGAATTTGCGGCATTCAGGGCAGCTATAGAACTATTGAAAGAACGAAATATGCAATCATTGATTGACGAAGTATATCTAAAATCTGTAGCACAAAAAGACAAGCCAAAAGAAGAAATTGTCAATTATGTAAAGGAAATATACGCTCCATTTACTGACGAAGAAATCTCTGCAAAGATGGCAGAGATGCTTACCCCAAAAGGAACAAAAGCCAAAATAGAACTTGTATTCCAAACAATAGAAAATCTACATAAAGCTTGTCCTAAAAATAATGGAGATTGGTACTTCTCGGGTAACTATCCCACTCCGGGAGGTAATCGAATGGTCAACACTGCCTTTATTAATTATATAGAAGGTATAGATAAACGTTCATATTAAGAAAAAAGCCATATATAAGAAAGCCTGTATTTTTCTATACAGGCTATTTCTATAGCCATTAATAAATAAGTTTACTACTAAACCATCTTTCTCAGAGAGAATATTTTTCAATAGTTTATCCACAAAAAGAAAAATAAACCAGAACCTTTTTTCTAATTTTGTATCTATGGATTTTAGGACAAAAATAGATATATCCCAATCAAATATTGATGTAAATCATAAAGATCAACTTATGATTTTTGGCTCATGCTTTGCCGAAAATATAGGTGAACTTCTCAAACAGAACAAATTCTCTACAAACATAAATCCTTTCGGCATACTATACAATCCTGAATCTATCAGACAAGCACTCGAAATAGTTATTTCAGAAAAACAATTTACAGGAGATGACCTATTTCAATATGGTGGACTTTATAATAGTTTTTATCATCACAGCCGTTTTTCAAATCAAGATCGTGATCAATGCATACACCAAATTAATGAAAATATAAAACAGGCACATGATGATTTGTCTCGAACAAAGATTTTATTCATTACATTCGGTACATCATACGTATATCAACTAAAAGAAACTGGACTAATAGTTGGCAATTGCCACAAAATTCCCGCAAACAAATTTGACAGATATAAATTAAAAGCAGAACAGATTACTAGCGAATGGGATATATTAATAAACAAATTGAAAAACGTATCACCAGATATGCAGATCATATTCACAGTAAGTCCTATCCGCCATTTCAAAGATGGTGCACATGAAAACCAATTAAGCAAATCAACATTATTATTAGCAGTAGACGAATTATGCAGTGTAAATACAAACACATCTTATTTCCCTTCTTACGAAATTGTACTCGACGAACTACGTGATTATCGCTTTTATAATGACGACATGATTCATCCCAATAATACTGCAATAAAGTATATTTGGGAAAAATTTGGAGAAACTTATTTCTCTGATAGTACCAGAGAAATTATTAATGAATGGAAAAAACTGCAAACAGCAATTCAACACCGTCCATTTAATCCAAACACAGATGAACATAAACATTTTTTAAAGCAAACTTTGTTAAGACTCAAAAGCTTCAAGAATAAATATCCATACATTTGTTGTTGTAAGGAAGAAGAATCCTTAGCACATCAAACAAATCCAATAGATTAGATAGACATGAAATATTCGATTAATGAAATCAGTAAAATTCTCGATATAAAAAATAACATTCCAAAAGATTCTGTTATAAGCATTTTATCAATCGATAGCCGCCAGTTATTTTTTCCGGCCGAAACTTTATTTTTTGCATTAACCACTAAGAATAATGACGGACATAAGTATATACCGGAACTTTATGGAAAGAAAGTTCGAAATTTCGTAGTCAGCAAAGTACTACCCGAATGGGAAGAATATAGTGATGCTAACTTTTTGGTAGTAAATGATACACTCAACGCTTTACAGAAAATAGCAGCATATCATCGCCGCCGTTTCGATATACCGGTAGTAGGTATAACCGGAAGTAATGGTAAAACTGTAGTTAAAGAATGGTTGTACCAAGTGCTTCAAAATAAATATAACATAACCCATTCGCCGCGAAGCTATAATTCTCAGATAGGAGTACCACTTTCTGTATGGCAAATGGATGAAAATACAGAATTAGGTATTTTTGAAGCCGGTATATCCCAACCTGAAGAAATGTCTAAATTGGAAAATATAATAAATCCAACCATTGGTATATTAACCAATATTGGGCAGGCTCATCAAGAAGGTTTCAAATCTATTAAACAAAAATGCCTTGAAAAGTTGGAATTATTTATTAATTGTGATGTTATCGTCTGTGAAGAAGAAAACGAATTGATAGACGAATGTATGGAAATTGCTTGCTTATCTCAAAAAAGGCTAACATGGTCGCGAAGGGGATCAAGCAAAAGCCCACTCTTTATCAAAAAAGTAGAAAAAGGACTAACAGATACAACAATACACTATTCTATGCTTGGACTTTCATCCCAAGCAACAATTCCATTTACGGACAATGCATCAATAGAAAATGCAATACATGTAATTGCAACAGCTTTGTATCTACGAATGCCTATTACAGAGCTTAACGAACAAATGAGCAAATTAGAGCCGGTAGCTATGCGGCTAGATGTTCGCCAAGGTAAAAATAACAGTACTTTGATAAACGATTCTTACAATTCTGATATTAATTCTCTGAATATAGCTCTCGATTTTTTGGCACAACGTGCCACTGATAACAATCAGAGAAAAGTATTAATCTTATCAGATATTCCCCAATCGGGAATGACACTCAAAGATTTGTATTACCTTGCATCTAACCTTATAATCAATAAGAAAATAGATATTCTTGTTGGTATCGGAAAAGAGATATCACAACACAAAGACTCATTCAGATCGATCAAGAGTCACTTTTTCGATTCCACTAGTAGTTTTATTCAATCTGACTTGTGGAATACTTTTCACGATACAGTTGTACTACTAAAAGGGGCTAGGAGCTTTTCGTTCGAAACTATAAATAAACTACTCGAAGTAAAAACACATGAAACAGTCTTAGATATTGATCTGGATGCCATTGTCCATAATTATAATTTTTATCGTTCGCGGCTTCAACCGGGTACAAAGATGATATGTATGGTAAAAGCAGACGGATATGGATCGGGATCGACTGAAATAGCAAAAACACTGCAATACCACAAATGCGATTACTTGGCTGTAGCTATTGCCGAAGAAGGTGTTTCTTTGCGAAAAGCAGGTATTACGACTCCAATAATAGTCCTTAATGCCGAAGTTGGAGGTTTTGAAGAGCTATCGAGCTACCGACTAGAACCGGAAGTATATAATTTCAGAATATTAGACGCATTCATAAAGGAAGCAAAATTGCAAGGCATAAATAATTATCCTATCCACATAAAAATAGATACTGGTATGCACCGTCTAGGCTTTGCTAAAGAAGATATACCGGAACTTATTAACCGTTTAAATAAGCAAGATGGTGTCCGCATTCAATCTGTATTTTCCCATTTGGCTGCTAGTGAAAGTTGGGCATTTGACGATTTCACTACAGAACAAATAGTAACCTTCAAAGAGATAGCAAAAGAGATTGAAAATAATTGTCATTATCCTATCCTAAAACATATCCTCAACTCGGCAGGTATAGAACGATTCCCTGACGAGCAACTCGATATGGTTCGCCTAGGCATTAGCCTTTATGGCATAAGTGCCAGTGGATTGGAAGGGCTACACAATGTATGCACTTTAAAGACAACTATATTACAGATAAAAAACATAAAGAAAGGTGAAACCGTAGGTTATGGCCGCAAAGGGCACTTTGATGATGATGCCGTTATTGCAACTATACGTATAGGGTATGCAGATGGACTGAGCCGCCAGTTTGGAAATGGAATTGGTCATGTATTAGTCAATGGACAAAAAGCTCCTATTGTCGGAAATATATGTATGGATCTAACGATGATAGATATTACCGGAATAGAAACTAAAGAAGGTGATCCTGTCATCATATTTGGTTCCGAACTGCCAATAACAGAATTAGCACAAAAAATAGGAACAATCCCTTACGAAATACTAACATCTGTCTCGCATCGGGTAAAGCATATATATTATAAAGAATAAAAAGAATGCAATTATAATAAGAAAGGATCGCACATTTGCGGTCCTTTCTTGTTATATACCTGAGAGCTATATAATAAGACCTCATACAATTCATCTTATTATTAATAAATAGTGAATAATATTTCATTTTCTATTATATCTTTACTCCATACTTGGTATAGAAAAAATGTTTTCTTATTTTTACAGCTTCAATTTGATTGCTTAAACAACCAAACAGAATCTAGATAATAATTATTTTATGATAAAAAAAAGTATCAAATTTATCTTGTTCTTTCTATTAGCACCAACTGTAAACTCTTTTGGGCAACAAAGTTTGACTCTCGAACAATGCCGCAATTTAGCTATAGAAAACAATAAAGCTCTTAAAGTAGTATCAGAACAAGAAAGGGTAGCCTACTACGAAAAAAAGCAGGCTTATATGCAATACTTCCCTAAATTATCAGCTTCAGGAACATTCTTACATTTTAGCGACAACCTACACCTGATTGGTCAATCATCTATTCCGACAGCCATACCACTACCACCTGCACTCGGGTTAGGAAATGGAATTCCGATTGATGAAGGAGTAAGAGACGCTATATACAAAGCAGGTGAAGTAGACCTCAGCCAGTTTTGGCTGGTAGGATTTTCTCTTACTCAACCATTATATGCAGGAGGCAGGATAGTTGCTGCTAACGATATACGAAGTTATGCAATGGAATTAGCCAAATCGCAAAAGGATACAAAAATGACTGATATCATAGTAGAAGTAGACGAAGCATACTGGCAAGTTGTATCACTCACAAACAAAAAAGAACTGGCTAAATCGTATGTTGATTTGCTCAAAAAAATGGATTCTGATATATACAATATGGAACAAGAAGGGGTTGCAACTAAAGCTGACCGCTTGTCCGTAAGTGTAAAACTAAACGAAGCTGAGATGACTCTCACCAAAGCAACAAACGGTGTAAGTCTTTCTAAAATGCTTCTTAGTCAAATCTGTGGATTAGAAGTGGACGACAATATAAGCCTTGCTGATGAAAATATCAAGGCTATATCTATCACTGACGAAACAACTCCTATTGGAAACATAGATGAAGCCATTGGTAGTCGCTCCGAGATAAGAAGCCTTCAATTAGCAAGTAAGATCTATGAAAAGAAAGAAAAAATTGCTTTTGCCGAATATCTTCCCACAGCAGGGTTGTCTATCGGGTACAATTGGATGAAGCCGAACTTACATGATGGACTGCAAAACAGGTTTGACGGAATGTGGAATATTGCAGTAAGTGTAAAAGTTCCTCTCAATTTTATAAGTAGTTCTGCAAAAGTGAATGCTGCAAAAGCAGAAACACGAATGCAAAAGTTTCAATACGAAGAAGCTAAAGAAAAAATAAAACTTCAGATCAATCAATCGAACTACAAATTAATTGAAGCAAATAAAAAGTTGGCTGCTGCTTACAAAAACACGGAAAAAGCAGACGAAAACCTTCGTTATGCCAATGTTGGATTCGAAGAAGGTGTCATCCCTGCATCCGATGCACTAGCAGCACATACAGCATGGATATCGGCACATGCTGAATTAATAGATGCACAAATAGACCTGAAACTTTGTAAAATATACCTAAACAAAGCATTAGGAAGAAAACTATAAAACCTGAATAATAACAATATATTATAAAATAATATGTCAACAGAAAGTAACAACACAAAATCGAAGTTAATCCCGATCCTATCGTTTGCTATATTCATAATACTTGTTGCATTGTATGGATTTTTCTTTTTGAATCGTGAAGACAATATTATTCAAGGGGAAGCTGATGTGACAGAGGTACGAATATCAAGTAAAGTACCGGGACGTATTGCCAAATTTTTAGTTGAAGAAGGCGATTATGTAAAAAAGGGAGATACACTGGCAATCCTAAGCGCTCCGGATGTAGATGCTAAATTAGCACAAGCTACAGCTGCACGAGCCGGGGCTGCTGCGCAAAATCAAAAAGCAATAGTTGGTACGCGTAGTGAACAAATACAAGGAGCCTATGAAATGTGGCAAAAAGCACAGGCAGGAGTAGATATTGCCCAAAAATCATATACCCGTGTCCAAAACTTATTTGACAAGGGGGTAGCAACAGCTCAAAAACGAGACGAAGCTGAAGCAAATTATAAAGCAGCCATAGCTACAGAGAAAGCAGCCAAATCACAATATGATATGGCAAAAAACGGAGCACAGAAAGAGGATAAAGAGGCCGCTCTAGCAATGTTAGACAGAGCTAAAGGAGCAGTGGCTGAAGTAGAATCATATGTTGCCGAAAGTTATCTGATCTCTCCTATTGACGGACGCATTAGCGATAAATTCCCGAACGAGGGCGAACTGGTTGGAACAGGTGCACCAATAATGAATGTTGCTAACCTAGGTGACAAATGGGGTTCGTTCAATATAAGGGAAGACAGATTGACAAAGTATAAAATAAACGAGGTTATAAAAGTATTTGTTCCTGCATTAGGCAAAGATGTTGACATGAAAATATATTACATGAAAGATCTTGGAAGTTATGCTGCATGGAAAGCAACCAAAACAGTAGGGCAATATGATAGAAAAACATTTGAAGTAAGAGCACGATTCGTCAACGAAACTGATGACAAAGATATTCTTGCAGGAATGTCACTTATAATCAAAGAATAATTTGATGAACGAAAAAACAGGAATAATAGCAGTTTTCAAGCGTGAGTGTAAACGCATAATATCTTCCAAAATATGTATTTGGGGGATATTTGCCACACCCATCCTCTCTGTTGCAATCCTTATGTATATGATGAATACAGGTCTGCCAACTAAGACTCCCATCGCAGTTGTAGACCTAGACAATACTGCTACTACCAGAACACTTATCCGCCAATTAGACGGATTTCCGAAAACAGATATAAAATTTAAAAGTCTGTCTTTTCGCGAAGCACGCCAAAAAATGGAAAAAGGTGAAATATACGCAGTATTAACCATTCCACAGAACTTTACACAAGATGCACTTGCAGGCAATCAACCAAAACTGGTCTACTATACGAATAATGCCTTTATGATTTCAGGATCACTGTTGTTTCAGGATCTGAAAACCATATCGACATTAGCATCTGCATCTGTTGGCTTAAAAAGTGGTGAAGCAAGAGGATACACGCAATTACAATTAATGCCCATTATCCAACCGATATCGGCAGAAGCCCATCCACTGAATAATCCCTGGCTAAATTATTCAGTCTATCTGAACAATGTGTTATTGGCAGGCATCTTACAATTAGTTATATTTATGTTCACAGCATCCAGTTTTGGTTCAGAAGTAAAAGCTGGCACAGGTTCGTATCTACTGCAATTATCGGGTAACTCCATTATAAAAACTATAATAGGTAAACTCCTACCCTATACAATTATATATACAGGAATAGCACTTATGTTTATGTCCGTATTATATAAATTCAGCCATTTTCCGCTCCACAGTGGATTTTGGCCAATGTTTCTGAATTATTTTTGCTTAATCATAGCTTCGCAAGGTGCAGGCTTAATATTTGTAGGGGTATTCCGCAATTATAGGATGGCACTAAGTAGTGCAAGCTTAGTAGGAATGATCAGTTTCTCCATTACCGGATTCTCATTCTCAGCTTTACAAATGAGTCCTATACTAACCAGTTTAAGCTACATATTCCCATTACGACACTTCTTCCTGATATATGTAGACCAAGGCTTGAATGGAATACCAATTGGATATTCTGCATATCATTATGCGGCATTAATCGGTTTTATGGGAATATCTACACTCCTTTTCGGACAAATAAGAAGTATACTTAAGGACGACAAGTATGAGCCTTAAACTGTAAAAAACAAAGGAAAAATGAAGAAACATATATACGACATATATTACATCTGGATACATGAAATGAAGGTAGTATTTAAAGATCCGGCAGTTATCCTGTTGTTTTTTATCGTACCTTTCATATACCCTTTATTATATAGTTTCATTTATAATAATGAAGCTGTATCAGAAGTTGAAGTTGTAGTAGTGGATGCTTCACACTCAGCACTTGCCAGAGATTTTGTACGCAAAGTAGATGCTTCGCATGATGTACGAGTTGTAGGTTATGCAAGCGACATGGAAGAAGCGGAGGAAGCAATGAGACGAAAAGAGGCTTACGGTATAATATACATTCCGGAAGATTTTAGCCGAAATGTACATACCCAAAAACAGACTCAGGTGAATGTATATGCAGATATGGGTAGTATGCTGTATTACAAAGCTATCTTATTAACTACCACGGACGTATCTCTAAAGATGGGAGCAGATATAAGGATAGAGGAAATGGGATATAAAAGCCAGATAGAAGATGATGCAACAAAACAAGCTGTCAGGAGTGAGTGGGTTGCTTTCTATAATGTTCAGAATGGTTTTGCCAGCTTCTTGATACCTGCTATATTGATACTCATCATACAACAAACGATGATATTAGGTATATCTACCCTTGTGGGAACTCATAATGACAGAAAACGCTTCTCTGTTGCTTCACATGCTCAAACCGGACGCAATGTAAGCGCACTCCCTCTGACTATAGGCAAGGCTTTCTGTTATGCCTTCTTATACGTAATTATATCGGCATGGGTATTGAGGGTAGTTCCCTACTTATTTAATCTACCTCAGATAGGAGACCCTCTAACTATAGCTGCGTTTTTGATGCCATACCTGCTAGCAGCAACTTTTTTTTCGATGACCTTGTCATACTTTTGCTCTCAACGTGAATTTAGCATGCTTCTGTTTGCGTTCACAAGTGTATTATTTGTGTTCATATCAGGTATATCTTGGCCTTGGACAGCAGTTCCTCCAGCTCTAAAAGCTGTGGGATATATTATTCCCTCAACACCGGGAATACATGGATTTGTAAAAATAAACACAATGGGAGCAACACTTCCTGATGTATGGTTCGAATATTTAGCACTATGGGTACAGGCATTTGTGTATTGCCTACTTGCAACGCTTATGTATAAATGGTGGATACGAAATTATGATCCTAAATATAGAGGAATGGTCAGATAAGATCAACAAACAATAAAAAGATATTCCAAAAAGATAATTTGCTGCAAAACATAAAATTGCAATTGAAGTCAATACCTCTTGTTCCGATTATTTAACGTATTTTTGAAAAACAGACCTTAGAGTTATTAACTAATAGATTTATCATGAATAAGCACTTAGTAAAGGGATTAAAGATTTTATGTTCAATTGTGTGTGCGCTAACAGTTTTCGGAATTTCAGATCTACATTCCAAAGAACCGGAAAAAACAAACAAAGATGATGGCGAATTATTTAAAATAGCAATTGCCGGATATACTTTTGTCAATTTCAACATAGACCAGACACTAAAAATGATGGAAGAAGTTGATGTACATTACCTTTGCATAAAAGATTTCCATCTACCGATAAATAGCACTGAAGCCGAAATAGCAGCATTTCATGCCAAACTAGCAAGTCATAATGTAACAGGCTATGCAGTAGGGCCAATTTATATGAAAACTGAGCAAGAGGTAGACCGGGCTTTTGAATATGCTCGAAAGGTTGGGGTCAAATTAATTGTAGGGGTTCCAAATCATGAAGTATTACCTTATGTCGAGAAAAAGGTTAAAGAATATAACTTCAAATACGCAATTCACCTTCATGGTCCGGATATTGAGCTATATCCTGATGCCGATGATATATATAGCCATATTAAAAATCTTGACACACGCATTGGTATGTGCCTGGATATAGGTCATGATGCACGTGCGGGTAAAGACCCGATTGCCGATCTAAAAAAATATAAAGATCGTATATTTGATATTCACATGAAAAATACAACAGGAGCTAATAAAGCCGGAAAAACGGGAGAAATTGGACGTGGCATTATTAATATACCCGCATTTGTGCGTATGCTCCGTGAGGTAAAATATAGTGGGGCTTGTAGCCTTGAATATGAAAGGAACATGCAAAAGCCATTGGCAGGAATTGCTGAATCTATCGGTTATTTCCGAGGAGTAATTGATGCAACTAAATAACAATATGATAATATTATAAAAAAAGAGCAAGCTGTCTGAAATACACAGCTTGCTCTTTTTTATAATATCTAATATGAAATTAAAATCCCAACTTCTTAGCTATATCTTTAGGTAATGCATCTTTATGGATTACAATACTCATTGTTTTATATTTCACAAAAGATTCTGAAGCATACCAAAAGCCCTTATATTTTCCGGCTTCGCCCCACGAGTTTTTCACCATATAGAATTTAGTCCCGTTTTGATCTTTTGCAATACCATATATCTGCATCCCATGATCGTCGGTAGTCTCATAGTTATCGTATGAAATCTGACGCATTTCTTGAGTTATTGTTTTCTCTTTCAATGGCCCTTGATCAACTTTTGTTCGCAATTGGTTCATTCTTTCATTCTGAGATAATCCCAACCAATGTGCCTGATCTGAACCTGCATTTTCCGGAGCATCTTCGTCTGGAATAAGTGCAATACCATTACGGGTAAAACCAATTTCACTAACATCAGAAGCCCATGCAATGGAATAACCACTTTCAATGGCAGCATCAAAAACACGCATCAAATCGTCTATTGGTAAATTATAAGATAAAGCCCAACGCCAATTATCAGGTATTTCTATTGCAAATGGTGCATAGAAAGGATGATGTGTAAATGAAGTAAGAGAGATATAATTACCCGATTCCAATCCTAATGATTTGGCATAAGATTGAGGCGTGTATTTTTTACCATTATATTCAAACTCTGTCGGCACTGATCCAAAATAAGCATCTAAAACGCCATTGAACCCATTGAACCATGCAGTAGATAAACGTCTGTTACTGTTCTTTTCTACGGCTTTCACATAACCCGTCAAAATTTCGGACAGCTCGCCATGTTTATGACCATCCTCTCCATAACTAAGACCTTTGTACAAATCTTCAGGAATTACACCATATTCATCGATCGTTTCAACGACATCTGCAAAAGAACCACCTTGTGCAAAATTAAGAGATCCATGTAAACGCACATATTTTTGAGCCTTATCCGCATAGTTTCGACGAACAATATACATTTCTGACAAATCATGTTCACCTTTACCCATACGTATCAATTCTGACTCAAGGAACCCAACACCCGAAAAGCTCCAGCAAGTTCCGGCATTACCTTGATTTTTAACAGATGTTACAGGCAATTCTTTCACTACCGAAAATTGATAACCTGAGGTATCCTTATCTTGTCCCCAAGCACTCCAAGCCATCAATAAAGAAACAGATAGCACAAATAGCTTTTTCATACTTAAATCTAACTTTTATTTATATAATTAATTATTGTCTAGTTCGGGATAGAGATCAAAACTTCACTCTTTTTTAAGTTCGGGATATGCAATACGGGTATGATATATAGTCATCAGCTTTTCACAAAAAACCTCCTTTATATCTTCCACATCTTTAAAAGTAATAGGTGCATTCTTAAACATTCCGTCATTTGCCTGCATATCTATTAGTCGGTTTACTAAATTCGATATAGATTCTGAAGTATACTCAGGTAAGCTTCGGGAAGCAGCTTCAACCGTATCTGCCATCATAAGCAGAGCTGTTTCTTTCGAAAAAGGATTGGGCCCCGGATAAGTAAAATCAGCTTCATCTACAATCTCGTCAGGATGAGAGTTCACATAAGAATTATAGAAAAATTTTGCTTTCCCTTTACCATGGTGGGTTTCGATGAAATCAATGATTTGCTGGGGTAAATTATGCTTTTTAGCAATCCGAACTCCTTCTTCTACATGTCCTATAATGATTCGTGCACTTTCTTTTTCCGAAAGGCCTGCATGTGGGTTCATGCCTTGAGTCTGATTCTCTGTAAAAAAAGCGGCATTTGTCATTTTTCCTATATCGTGATACAATGCTCCGGTACGTACTAATATCGCATTTGCACCAATGCGATGAGCTGCGGAAACAACGAGATTGGACACCTGCATCGAATGTTGAAATGTTCCGGGAGCTACTTCTGATAGTTCTTGTAACAAAGGACGATTTGTATTCGACAGTTCAATCATACTAACATCTGAAATGAATCCGAACATCCTTTCACACATGTAAACCAGCAAGTATGCAAATGATACAAAAACAAAGTTTATACAGAAATAGATATACATCCGCCAATTTTCCGTAATTAATGATATATCACCATCTGTAGCTAAAATCCATGATGTATAAGTAACTATATAAGTCAAAAGGATAAATAAAGAACAGTATACTAATTGAGATCTCTCTGCAAGATTCCGTAAACTAAATATACACATATAACCAATCAGCAATTGTATCATAACGAACTGTCCGATCTGAGCAACAGGTATCATCAAAGCACAAATCAAAATTGTGATCATATGTGTTGTCATTGCTGTCCGTGAATCAATAAATGTGCGAATCAGAATGGTCGGAATAGCAAAAGGAATAACATATAACAAATTAGTCAACTTTTGATCTAGCATCAAGCCTGTTATAATGGGAAATATAACAACCATGAGTAATATAAAAATTACACTTTTACGATTATTATACTCAGCACGCCTGTAAAACAAAAGATATATCATCAAAGACATGATGAGGAGACTAATCATAAGTAATTCGCCAAAAATAAGCCAACCGGGTTTAGCTTTTGTCCCGACTTTTGAATCCATTGCCATAATATAAGAGTCGAGTTTGGCCTTTGTTTCAGAATCAACGATCTCTCCTCTATCTATTATTTTTTGTCCCAATTGCACTTCTCCTTCATAGAGGGCAACTTCTCCCAGCAACTCTTCTTTTACTTTTGTCGAAGTTTTCTCATCATACAATACATTTACGCTCAAATAGTCATTGATATTCAAAGCCCGAAGGGTTGCTACATCAATATATGATGGAACATCATTCAATATTTTATCGTAAGCCAGTCGAGGTGTATAAAACGAAGCTAAATGACGAGGAACAAAAATATTATTTTCATTGCTTATCCGAAGCTGCTTCTTATTCGACTCTTGTACTTTATCATAATCTTCTGACGAAATTATTCCGGCTTTATAAACTTCTCCTAATTTTCGGCTCAAATAACTAATATATACTTCAGGAATACTCCTTGCCTTTGTGTCATGCCGAAGTAGAGATATTTGTTTTTCGCTGACTGAAGCATCAATTGTATAATAAGGCTGGTAAGATTGCAAAATACTATCTTTTTCAGCATTAACCCGATCCTCCGATTTATGAATATGAAAGTTAAACGGAGCAGTAAGCAAACCATACTGCCATGGTTTATTCTCTGAATATGAATATTTATATTTACCCTCGCGAGGCAAAAAATATACAATAATGAAAATGGCAATAATAAATAGAGCAGGAGTGGGAATATTAATTTTATTCTTCAATTTCTCGAATTGCGCCATAATATTGAATTTTATTAATATTACAAATCTACAAGATTATTTTCTATTCTTGATTTAAAAATAATGAAAACACATTCCTTATATGATTAAAATAATCAGATTAATAACAAAAAGCAAAAATAGATCTATATCTATTATATAAATGATAGCGGAATAATCAGTTTTTCATAACATTTTAAATATCTATAACTAATATACTCTATCTTTGCACATCAATACAAAAAGGTAAGAAGATTATGAATATTTTATTGCTTGGAAGCGGAGGTCGTGAAAACGCTTTGACATGGAAGATAAAACAAAGTGAAAAAGTAGATAACTTATATGTTGCTCCCGGAAATGCGGGAACAGGTTTGATCGCAAAGAATATAGAATTATCTATAACAGATTTTCCTGCTATAAAGCAATTTGTATTGAACAACAACATTGACATGGTTGTAGTCGGACCTGAAGAACCTTTGGTAAAAGGAATTTTTGACTTCTTCACCAACGACAAGGATGTCAAACACATACCTGTAATTGGTCCTTCCAGACTTGGGGCAGAACTAGAAGGAAGTAAAGACTTTGCAAAACAATTTATGATACGTCATAATATCCCGACAGCAAAGTATAAAAGCTTTACTTTAGATCAACTTGATGATGCTTACACATTTTTGGAACAGTTAGAAGCTCCTTATGTATTGAAGGCAGATGGTTTAGCTGCAGGCAAAGGTGTTCTTATAATTAACGATCTGGATGAGGCAAAGGATGAACTAAAAAAGATGTTGAGCGGAATGTTTGGCGATGCCAGCAAAACTGTTGTTATCGAAGAGTTTCTCTCTGGTATCGAATGTTCTGTTTTCGTTCTCACAGATGGCACTTCCTACAAGATATTGCCAGTGGCCAAAGATTACAAACGCATTGGAGAGGGTGACACCGGACTTAACACCGGGGGTATGGGAGCAGTTTCACCTGTTTCATTTGCAGATGACACCTTCATGAAAAAGGTAGAGGAACGAATCGTTATCCCAACTATAGAAGGCTTGAAGAAAGACCAAATAATATACAAAGGATTCATATTTCTTGGACTGATAGAGGTCAAAGGTGAACCAATGGTTATTGAATATAATGTTAGAATGGGTGACCCGGAGACCGAAGCTGTTATGCTTCGTATAAAGTCAGATTTAGTATCGTTACTTGAGGGTGTTGCAACTAATAGCTTACATGAAAAAGAACTTGAAATAGATAATCGGTATGCAGTCACTGTCATGCTTGTATCGGGCGGCTATCCGGGTGATTATGAAAAAAATAAAGAAATTACAGGATTAGATTTAGTAACCGACAGTATTGTATTTCATGCAGGGACTAAAAATGTAGATGGAAGAATTCTTACTGATGGGGGACGTGTAATTGCAGTTAGTTCTTATGGTAACACAAAAGAGGAGGCACTCTCTGTTTCGTTCAAAAATGCAGAAAAGATTACTTTCGACAAGAAATACTACCGTAAAGACATTGGGTTTGATTTAAAGTAATATAATTAATATTCTCCTACCTAGAAGATGGTTTCAAAGTCGTATAAAAAGAATATTTCAGAAGGTAAAGGCTTATTAATATTAGCCATTACTTTTGCTGTAATAATGCGTATAGCAGATTTCTTTTTCAACAACGGCAATTCGGGAACTACCGAAGGGGGCTGCTTATGGACACCCTTAGCCCCTCTATTTGCAGACCATTTGTATTCTCTCTTAGCCAGTACTATTTTAGTTGCCGTCATAGCCATCCTTCTCGCCTATATAAATGGGCAATATACAGTCATAAGAAGCAGGACATTGCTTCCTCCTGCTATTGGTCTATTACTATTCAGTTGCAGTCCATCTTTCTTTACTATATCAAGCGACTATGTAGCTGCTATAATTATACTATATATTATTAAAATATTTTTTGAGTCGTATAATGAAATAAATAAACAGCAAGCAGCATTCAGAATCAGCTTCTTCCTGGCAATAGGCAGCCTGTTCTCTCCTATCTTAATTATCTATATTCCCATTATATGGATTGGACTATTAATAATAAGATGTTTCAATTTCAAAGCATTCTTAGCAACGATATTTGGTTTTTTTATAATTTATGCTCCTGTCCTTTCATATTTCCTGCTTACTCAAAATATAGATGCTTTTTTAAAGCCTTTTACCAATCTTAATCTTGAAGATTTAGCCAATATCCCGATATTGAAATATCAGACAACAGATTGGATCATATTTGGGATGTCTATACTTTTATTAATTATTATGTTCATTAATAGTTATTTTACAAGCTATAAAGACAAAATAAGAATCAGGGCATACTTTAGGCTATTAGGACTTCTTATAAGTTTTTCTTTGCTTCTATTTCTCTTTTTGAATATATCGACACAAACAAACCTTTATATAACTCTTATTATTGTACCTTTTCTGCTATCACACTTTTTAGCCCTCACTCACGAGAAATGGGTTACATATCTATTCTACATATACATACTCTTTTATTTTTTTGTTATATACAGTTTTTTGTAAATTAGCAAACCATTATAGACTCATATCTGTTATAAACAGACTATAAGTTAACCAATTATTGCTGAACATGAAAAAACGAAATATTGCTATAACAGTATACCTCATCCTAACCATTGTATTTTATGGAGGATGTAAGATTACAGATGGTTTATCAAAAGAAGAAAAGATCTCTTTTTATGAAAATAAAATCATCAATACTAACTATATCTTTATTCCATCATCAGCTATCCCATCAAATGGAATGAAAACTGTACATTTAAACAGTTCGTATGCGTTGAAAATAAGTAAGGATACTATAATTTCTTACCTACCCTACTTTGGTAGAGCCTACACAGCCCCCTATCCGAATGGAGAAGGAGGAATAAAATTCTCAAGTACAGATTTTGAATATAAAACTTCTCCAAAGAACAAAGGTATGTGGAACATAAATATAGAAACTAAGGATACTACCCCAAAATACAAACTAATTCTGAACATTGGTGAAACCGGTTACACAACACTAATAGTACAAGAAAACAACCGTCAATCAATTTCTTTTTATGGACAAATAGAATAAACTATTTACCTTCACAAAACAGATTCAAACATCGTAACTACTAGAGTTATAAGGAATAGTATAAAAAATAATAAATTATTTTATTTAGCGTTCTTATTAAGGTTTTTAGGTATAAAAGCCCTATATTTGAAAAATTATTATTTATTTCGCATTCTCAAAAGTATACAATACTATTTTACAAATTCTTTATGCAAGTATCCTTCACTGCGCAGCAGATTGCTACAGTACTAAATGGGACAATTGAAGGAGATCCTTCAGTTATGGTTAGTAATTTTTCTAAGATAGAAGAGGGAAAGCCTGGCACATTAACTTTTCTTGCCAATCCTAAATATACTCATTATATATATGACACTAAAGCTAGTATTGTTTTAGTAAATAATGACTTCGTAGCGGAACATCCTATACAAGCCACACTAATTCGTTGCTTCAATGCCTACGCAGCTTTAGCGATATTGTTGGATTTTGTTGAAAAATCAAAACCTCAAAAAAAAGGCATAGAGGCAATGTCGTATATTGCTGAAACAGCAAAAGTGGGAGAAGATGTATATATCGGAGCTTTTTCATACATTGGCAATAATGCAACAGTAGGGAAAAACAGTAAAATATATCCTCAAAGTTATGTTGGAGACAATGTTACTATTGGCGAAAATACAATTATATATCCGGGTGTTAAAATATATGCTGATTGCCAAATAGGTAATAATTGTATTATACATTCAGGTGCTGTTATCGGAGCTGATGGTTTTGGTTTTGCCCCTGAAAACGGAGTATATAAAAAGATCCCTCAAATGGGGATTGTAATATTGGAAGATGATGTAGAAATAGGAGCGAACACAACTATAGACCGGGCTGTAATGGATGCAACAATCATCCACAAAGGTGTAAAATTGGATAATCTTATTCAAATAGCACATAATGTGGAAGTTGGAGAAAATACAGTAATGGCAGCACAAGTAGGTGTGTCGGGTTCTACTAAAATAGGCAAACAATGTATGTTTGGAGGACAAGTTGGTCTTGGAGGACACATCACAGTAGGCGATGGAGCAAACATAGGAGCGCAAGCCGGAATTATCAGTAATGTGAAACCAGGTGCTCAGATTATAGGTGCACCAGCTATTCCGGTAAAAGACTTTTTCAGATCAAGCGTAATTTTCCCGAAGTTGCCTGATATGTATAAGCAAATAGCACAACTCCAGAAAGAATTAGACGAAATAAAAGCCAACCTAAACAATTAAAATAAGAATCTTCAAAAAATGATGGATAAGCAACAGACACTGAAAGAAAGCTTTACCCTCAGTGGAAAAGGACTACACACAGGTTTACCAATAACCATAACATTTAATCCGGCAGCAGAAAATCACGGATATAAAATTAAACGAGTTGATCTTGAAGATCAACCTATAATAGATGCATTAGCTGAAAATGTAGGAAATACCCAAAGAGGTACAGTGCTCATTAAGGGTGATGTTGTTATCAGCACGATAGAACATGCTATGGCTGCTCTATATGCTATGAAGGTAGATAATTGTTTGATAGAAGTAAACGCTCCTGAATTCCCAATTTTGGATGGAAGTGCAATCCAATATGTTGAGGCAATCAACAAAGTTGGGCTTCAAGAACAAGGCGAAGAAAGAGACTATTATGTAGTTCGCCGAAAAATGGAAGTGGTTGATGAAGAAACAGGCTCTAAGCTTATATTACTTCCGGATGAGCATTTTTGCATAAACTCGTTTATCGAATTCGAATCCAAATATATTCCAAATCAGTCTGCGTCTTTAGACGACCTATCTGATTTCGAGAAAAGTATAGCACCTGCACGTACATTTGTTTTTGTTCGTGAAATACAAAAACTACTTGAAGCAGGACTAATCAAAGGTGGCGATTTAAATAATGCTGTTGTAATCTATGAAAAAGAAATCTCACAAGATGCAATGGACAATCTGGCCAAATTACTTGGGGTCACAGAAAAAAGAGACGCTAAAGAATTAGGATATTTAAACAACAAATCAATCCTATTCCCAAATGAACCTGCACGCCATAAATTATTAGATATTATTGGCGACATGGCTTTAATCGGCAAACCAATAAAAGGACGAGTTATCGCAACGAGACCTGGGCATAAGATTAATAATATACTTGCTCGTGCTATACGTAAGCAAATAAAACTGAACGAGGTTCAACCACCAGTATATGATCCGAATGCAGAGCCGGTATTAGATATCAACAAAATAAAGACATTGCTACCACACAGGTATCCATTTTTGATGGTTGACAAGATAATTGAAATTGGCGAGAAACATATTGTAGGGGTAAAAAATCTATCAGTAAATGAATTACTTTTTCAAGGACATTTCCCTCAAGAACCTGTTTTCCCAGGAGTATTGCAAGTCGAAGCAATGGCACAAATAGGAGGCTTGATGGTTTTAGCTCAAGTAGAAGAGCCTGAAAGATATTCTACATATTTTCTTAAAATAGACAATGTGAAATTCAGAAATAAAGCAGTACCAGGAGATACACTGATATTCCGCCTACAGCTTATGACTGAGATAAGGCGAGGAATAGCTCAAATGAAAGGTTATACTTTTGTTGGTGAAAAATTAATTTCTGAAGCTGAGTTCACAGCACAAATCGTAAAAAATAAATAAAAATATTTTATGTCAAATATTTCCAGTCAGGCATATGTTCATCCTGAAGCTAAGCTTGGAGAAAACATTACAGTAGAACCTTTTGCATTTATAGACAAGAATGTTGAAATCGGAGACGGTACAACTATTATGTCTGGTGCAAATATCAGATATGGATCACGTGTTGGCAAAAATTGTCAGGTTTCTCCAGGAGCCGTTGTAGGTGGTGTTCCACAAGATCTGAAATTCAAAGGAGAAGACACACTTGCAATAATTGGCGATAACACAATGATACGTGAATGCGTTACTGTGAATAGAGGAACAGCATCGAGAGGTCATACAATAGTAGGAAAAAATTGCTTACTTATGGCCTATAGCCATATTGCACACGACTGTGTTTTAGGAAACTCTATAATTGTGGGTAATGCAACACAATTAGCCGGAGAAGTTGAAATAGATGATTTTGCAATCTTGAGTGGAGGAACACTAATTCATCAATTTACACGTGTAGGCTCCCATGTAATGATACAAGGAGGAACACGCCTAGGGAAAGATATTCCTCCGTATATAATCGCAGGACGTGAACCGGTTTGCTATTCAGGGGTTAATCTGATAGGTTTAAGAAGACATGGTTTTTCGAACGAAAAGATTAACGAAATACAAGAAATATACAGGACAATTTATCAATCAGGCTATAATTTTACTGATGCAGTCAAGAAAATTGAAGCTGAATTTGAAGAAACACCAGAGATGAAACTCATTGTCGAATTTGTTAAAAGCTCCCCAAGAGGTATAGTAAGAGGATATATGGGATAAATATAATCTCACCCGATAATAAAAGCACTTGTATAAAACATACAGGTGCTTTTTACTTAATACGTTAAAACTAAATATATCAACCATTAAAATAAAAAAAATTAAACACAGCTTTTGCATAAAAAGTCGTAACTTTGCAGCCACAAAATTTTTATATGCAAAATATTAGAAACATTGCGATTATCGCACACGTCGATCACGGTAAGACTACCCTTGTAGATAAGATGCTCCTTGCCGGACTACTTTTTAGAGAAAATCAATCAAGCGGCGAACTTATCCTTGATAATAATGACTTGGAACGCGAGCGAGGAATTACAATCCTGTCCAAAAACGTATCAATCAACTATAAAGGAACTAAGATCAATATTATTGACACTCCGGGCCACGCCGACTTTGGCGGAGAAGTAGAAAGAGTGCTAAATATGGCTGATGGATGCCTATTGCTAGTAGATGCTTTTGAAGGTCCGATGCCTCAGACCCGATTTGTACTACAAAAAGCAATTCAAATGGGATTGAAACCAATTGTAGTGATCAACAAAGTCGACAAACCAAACTGTCGTCCCGAAGAAGTACATGAAATGGTATTCGACCTGATGTTCAGTCTTGATGCAACAGAAGAACAATTAGATTTCCCTACAATATATGGATCAGCAAAACAAGGCTGGATGTCTGAAGATTGGCAAAAACCAACAGAAGATATTACACCTTTGCTAGATGCTATTGTTAAATATATACCTGCACCGGAATTACTTGAAGGTACTCCACAAATGTTGATTACATCTCTTGATTATTCAAAATATGTAGGACGTATCGCAATAGGACGTGTGCATCGTGGAGAATTGAAAGAGGGAATGGATGTATCACTCTGCAAAAGAGATGGTTCTATCGTTAAATCCCGAATCAAAGAAATAAATGCTTTTGAAGGGCTTGGACGTGTTAAAACAACATCGGTGCAATGTGGTGATATATGTGCCCTCATTGGGATTGAAGGTTTCGAAATCGGAGACTCTATTGCCGATCTGAACAATCCGGAACCACTAGAACCAATTGCAATAGATGAGCCGACAATGTCGATGTCTTTCACAATCAACGATTCACCATTCTTCGGTAAAGAAGGAAAATTTGTTACTTCTCGCCACATACACGACCGTCTTATGCGTGAGTTGGACAAGAATCTTGCATTGCGTGTCGAATCAACAGAAAATGCCGATACATGGGTTGTTTTCGGACGTGGTATACTTCACTTATCAGTATTGATCGAAACTATGCGTCGTGAAGGATATGAATTGCAAGTAGGTCAACCAAGAGTTATTGTAAAAGAAATTGATGGTGTAAAATGTGAACCGGTTGAACAACTAACAATCAATGTACCGGAAGAATCATCTAGTAAAATAATAGATCTTGTAACTCGCCGCCGTGGTGAACTTACAATGATGGAAACGAAGAACGAACGTGTATTCCTTGAGTTCACAATCCCTTCGCGAGGAATTATTGGATTGAACAACACAGCATTAACCCTTTCGGCAGGAGAAGCTATTATTGCGCACCGTTTCCTAGAATTCCAACCATGGAAAGGAGATATCGAAAAACGTAACAATGGCTCGATCATAGCCAGCGAGTCGGGAAATGCATTTGCTTATGCGATTGACAAATTGCAAGACCGTGGACGTTTCTTCCTAGAACCTCAAACGGATATTTATATGGGACAAATAGTTGGTGAGCATTCAAAAGAAGGTGATCTGGTTGTAAATCTTACAAGGTCAAAAAAATTGACGAACGTACGTGCTTCCGGAACCGATGATAAAGTAAAATTAGCACCACCAATCATATTCAGTCTCGAAGATGCCCTAGAGTACATCAAAGAGGATGAATATGTTGAAGTAACTCCTAACTCTATCCGTCTTCGTAAGATATACCTAGACGAAAACGATAGAAAAAGGATGTCAAAGAAATAAAAACTCTTCCATCTATATACTCGAAAGGGAGGCTGTTAATTACAGCCTCCCTTTTGTTTTATACCATATTTGTTCCGATTATTGATCGAAACCTTATTAAAGAATAACAATTAAGATAGTTTCGGATCAACCTATTTCTCGTATATTTGGAATTATTAGTAACTAAATATCTTTTTATATGGCAAATGTATCAGAGAGACACAAGATAATAATTGAGGAATTAAAGAGGACAGGATATGTCAGGGTAAAAGAACTTAGTGAAAAACTAAACGTTTCTGAGGTCACAATCCGAAAAGATCTCAAGAAACTAGAGAACCGAAAGATGCTATATAGAAATCACGGAAGTGCCAACAGTGTAAGCTCAATCATTGGCGAACGGCATATAGACGAAAAAGAGAAAATAAGAATAGAAGAGAAGACACTGATAGCAAAAGCTGCAACTGAATTGTTAGATTATGATGACAAGGTTATAATAGCATCCGGCACAACCTTACTTGCATTTGCTCGCGAGATAAGGGAAGATAAGCCATTAACAGTTATTACATCTTCCATAAAAGTATCAATAGCACTGTGCTACAATCCCAGCATAGAAGTCATTCAACTTGGGGGAGTCATGAGAAAAAAAGCAGCATCGGTGATCGGAAATTATGCAGAAAAAGCATTGGATGAACTTGTATGCAACAAACTCTTCATTGGTGTAGATGGTATTGACCTCGATTATGGATTAACAACAAGCAATCTGGGAGAAGCTCATCTAAATCAGAAAATGATAAATGCCGCACAAAAGATAATAGTACTATGCGATTCGTCTAAGTTTGGCAAAAAAGGGTTTTCTAAGATCTGCAATTTCGATATGATACATCATATTATAACTGACTCTAATGCACCAAGTAATATTATTGAAATGATCAAGGAAAAAGGTATTGAAGTCACTCTTGTATAGTATGCATATATTTTGAAATGAATTACGAATTAGTTTCGAATCCAAAACACTTTCACTCCAAAATGGAAACTATTTGAAATGCATAGAATCTTTTTACAGAACATGTTATTTCGTAAAAATAATAAATCAGACAACACAAAAACAACATATCTCTTTGATTATATATGTATTATAAGCAAACATACAAAACACAGAAACTAAAAAAGCACGATCACTAATTTTTCCAACTGTTCTATTTGTTATATCCAAATAGTTTTGCTATATTTAATAGAAAGCATAAGTAGGCAGTAACTAATTGTTTCACTTACTCTTGCATAGACATTTTGTTTAACATCTGATTTCCGTTACTTATCCTACATACAAAGTAGGATATAATGATTGATCTTCAAAAAATCACTATTATGACAACAATTTACACAAGAAATGAAGGAAAAAGAGTAGATGGTTCCAGAGAATATCAAATATTCGATATAGAAAAACGTGAGGAAGAAGTTATTTCAACTTATGATGAAGTTCTTAAGATATTTAGAAAAGCTTTTCTATACGTAGACAACACTTTCTGGGAAAAGAAAAACATGATATAAAAATCAATCATATTTTATCTGGGTACGGCAAGAGTTGTTCTGTTATAATTATATAACAGAACAACTCTTGTTATTTATATTTTAGTATTTTTGTTTTTTAAATAAATGATATGGCAGAAGAACTTAAAGAGATTGTTTATTCTCGTAACTCGATAGAGTTTGTTACGGTTGCAGTACAATACTGCAGCTATATTGAAAGTTTGGAAGAACCAGTACAGGCTGATGTTGTTGATAAACTGACAAAGATACTTCCCCTACTCTACCTTAAAGTAGTACTTGTTCCCGAAACGGAAATGGCAAATGAAGATGAGCCGGAAATAAGTGTTACAGAAGATGATTACAATTACATTTTGTCTCGCATATACAGTATAATTGGTAAAGATGATGCATATTTGGAAGTATTCATCGAAGACATGAAATATAGTGAAACTCCAATAGCAGCAAGTATTTCAGAAGACTTAGCTGATATTTATCAAGACCTCAAAAATTTTATTACCATATACGAAAGGGGAATAGTTGATAATATGAACGATGCACTCCATCTATGTATCGAAAATTTCAAGGCATATTGGGGTCAAAAACTAGTAAATGTATTACGAGCACTTCACTCATTGAAATACAACAATACAGATGTTGATTTTGATGATGAAGAATTGAATAACGAAAATGAAATATGGTAAGTACGATTTCTAAAGAAACATTGGCAGAATTTCCTATTGAGAGTTTTCCGGGACGGATAATTGTAGTACAGAATGAGAATGAAGCCGAGAAAGCCTGCACATACCTTAGTTCATTCGATACATTAGGGTTCGACACAGAAACTCGCCCTGCATTCAAAAAAGGAGTTGTGCATAAAATTGCCTTAATGCAAGTCTCAACCGAAGATACATGTTTTTTATTCAGGCTTAACATGATAGGGTTACCTGACTGTTTGGCAACCTTATTAATTAATCCCGCTGTCAAAAAGATTGGATTGTCACTCAAAGACGATTTTTCAGCAATACGTAAACGAAAACCTCTTGCACCAACGAACTTTATCGATCTACAGGCGTTTGTAAAAAAATATGGAATAGAAGATAATGGGTTGCAACGTATCTATGGCATACTTTTTGAGAAAAGAATATCTAAAGGACAACGCCTCACAAACTGGGAATCAGATATATTATCCGATGCACAGAAAATGTATGCATCTCTTGATGCATGGGCTTGTCTTCGGATCTATAACGAACTCAAAAATAAAGAAGTAACAAAATAAAATAATATGGCATATATAGATTATTACAGCATACTGGGTATTCCAAAAACTGCTAGTGCCGATGATATAAAAAAAGCCTATCGGAAACTGGCACGGAAGTACCATCCCGACATTAATCCTAACAACGAAGAAGCGAAACAAAAGTTTCAGCAGATAAATGAAGCAAACGAAGTTCTGAGCAATCCCGAAAATCGTAAAAAATATGATGAGTATGGTGAGAACTGGAAACATGCTGAGGAATATGAAAAAGCCCGTCAGCAACAAGCTCAAAATGGAGGATTTGCAGACTATGGTAATTTTGGCGGATTTGGCAATGGAGGTGGCTCTTACAGTTTCTCGGATGACGAAGGAGGATTTTCAGATTTCTTTGAATCCATATTTGGTAATAGAGGAGGCTCCAGAAGTGGAAAACAAAGAGGAGTGCGTGGACAGGATTATACTACCGAAATGAATCTTAGCCTACACGATGCTTATGAAACACATAAGCGGGAATTATCAGTCAACGGAAAAAAACTTCGTATAACTATCCCTGCCGGAGTAGCTAATGGACAAACTATAAAGTTAAACGGACAAGGAGGAGCCGGAGCTAATGGTGGACCAAGCGGAGATTTATATATAACATTTGTAATAAATGATGATCCAAATTTTAAACGCATCGGGAACGACCTGTATACAACTGCACCAATAGAGCTCTATACAGCTGTTTTAGGGGGCGAAGAGACAATCAATACATTTACTGGTAGAGTGAAGCTTAAAATCCCGGAAGGAACGCAAAATGGAACTAAAATACGTCTGAAAGGAAAAGGGTTCCCTATCTATAAGCAAGAAGGACAATATGGAGACCTTTTTGTAACCTACTCTGTGAAAATACCTACAAACCTGACCGAGGAACAAAAAGAACAGTTCCGAAAGTTAGCCAAGTCTTAATCTAAAGTTCTACAATCATGAATTCAGAGTTAATTATTATAAGCGAATACTGCGTACAGAGTCATATTGAACCGGATTTTATATTGCAACTGGAAGATGAAGGACTTATCGAAATTGCTATTATAAATAACGAACGTTATATACATATATCGCAACTAAGGAATTTGGAGCAATATGCACGTTGGTATTATGATCTATCGATCAACATAGCAGGGATAGACGTTATCAGAAATCTGATGAGCCGAATTGACCTTCTACAGGAAGAAATATTACAACTGAGAGAACAAAGTAAATTTTTTGACAACGAAAATGAATTTTAAAATAAATAAGCAGAAAGACTTCTTTCTGCTTATTATTTTTTATATCGACTTATTTAAAATTCTGTTCTAAATCCAATAATTTCTTCTTTCGCCACAGCCCACCACCATAACCAGTTAGAGAACCATCCGAACCAATAACCCGATGGCATGGAACGATAATAGATATCTTATTCATTCCATTTGCATTGGCGACAGCACGCACGGCAGATGGTTTGCCCAAACGATCCGCCTGCTCTGCATAAGAAGATGTAATACCATAGGGAATCTGTAAAAGAACATTCCATACTTGTTTCTGAAAATCGGTACCAACCAAATCTAATGGTACATCAAACTCCTTTAACATACCTTTAAAATAAGAGTCAAGCTCTATTTTGAGAGGTTTAAAAAATTGGTTTTCACCTTGAACGATTGGAGCTTTCAAAGTTTTCATCAATTGTTTAAATTCTGTCTCAAGCATTTTTCGATCCGAGAACTCTAATAAACAAATCCCTTTGTCTGTAGCACAAGCCACCATAGTTCCGAGATCGGTCTCGATACGAGTCAGATTAATTACTTGCTTTGTCTTACTATTTTGTGGTGATACTCCTATTATACTCTTAAAAGTATCATTAAATCCACTCAAAGATTCATAGCCTGAATCGAAAGCAATATCCGTTATAGTTTGCCCAGACTGATATTTTTTAAATGCATTATTAATCCTATACATCCGTTGGTAGGCATGGAACGTAAGATTATGATTTTTCTGGAACCAACGCCTAATTGTAGCGGGATCGATTCCCATCTTGACCAGATCATAATCTTTTATCTTCGTTGTCGGCTCTTTTTCCAACCGTTCCAATACATTCAGGACATAATCAGGAGCAACTCCAAGTTTCTCCATTGGATGACAAATTTTACACGCCCTATACCCTTTCAGAATCGCCTCTTTAGTAGACTCAAAAAACTCTACATTTTCTTTCTTCGGTTTACGGGCAGTACAAGTAGGTCTACAAAATATCCCGGTTGTTTTTATTCCCGCAATAAATGTACCTTCGAAAGAACTATCTTTCTCAACAAGGGCTTTGTAAAATATATCTTCTTTTTGCATATATAAACAAGTGAATGTATGTTACAAAAATAGATAATTGCAATAGGATTATGCAACCGAAAAATTGACAAGTATTTTTTATTCAATACTCCTATGTGATACCAATAACTATCTTTGAGGTTCTATGAAAAAATGTATATTTGCAATTGATTATGGAAAAGAATACAAAAGAATATCATATACTCTTCGTCTGCTTAGGAAACATTTGCCGTTCTCCGGCAGCCGAAGGTATTTTAAAAAAATATCTGAAAGATAGAAAATTAGAAAATAAAATAAGCGTAGACTCTGCCGGAACTTCAGGCTATCACATCGGCGATCTACCCGACTCACGAATGAGACAACATGGAGCTAGAAGAGGGTACAAATTTGATTCTCTTTCCCGTAAATTTACGTCGCTCGATTTTGATAATTTCGATATCATCATTGCAATGGATGACAACAATTATCATAATATCATACGCACGGCTCCCGATCTGGAATCGGAAAAGAAAGTCTATCGTATGGTTGACTTCTCTCTAAAATATGGGCACGACCATATCCCTGACCCTTACTATTCAGGAGCAGATGGATTCGAATTGGTTCTCGATCTGTTAGAAGATGCTTGCGAAGGGCTGATAAATAAACTCGAAAAAGGAGAGCTTTAGAACCTCAACCATCGTCGAAATCATAATCAATTTACTTTTTCGATCTCCCCTCCTTCAAAGAAATTAATAATATTTTTAGCAACCTCTTCTTGCATTTCAATCCGACCGGCATATGTCTGCGTGCCGGCATGAGGAGTAAGTACTACATTTTCGAAAGTCAAAAGTTCGGGAGTAATCTTAGGCTCATTTTCAAAAACATCTAAGCCTGCTGCAAATATTTCCTTATTTTTCAAAGCCTGAACTAATGCCTTTTCGTCAACCAAAACACCGCGAGCAGTATTAATTAGTATCGAAGTAGACTTCATTCGCTTAAATTCGGATTCACCAATCAAGTGAAACGTATCTTTTGTTGCTGGGGCATTGAGCGACAAAAAGTCTGATTCAGCAAGTAAAGTATCAAAGTCTACATAAGTCGCATTATACAATTTTTCGATCTTCTCGTCCAAACGATGACGGTTACAATAGATAATCTTCAATCCCGAAGCAACAGCTCTACGAGCGACAGCTTGTCCAATACGCCCCATACCATATATACCGAGTGTTTTTCCATACACACCAACACCCAAATCGTCATAAAGCCCCCACCCTAAACGCTCTGCGGCATGCAGTTTATTGTTGTAATAGCCTATTCTGCGTGCTGTAGCTAAAAGTAAGGCAAAACATAGTTCTGCGGTAGGTTCAAGAACCGAAGTAGGCGTATTAGTTACAGTTATTCCTTTCTTCGCAGCATATTCAACATCAATGTTGTTATAACCAACGCCAAAATTAGCGATCAATTGAAGATGTTTAGCAGTCTCTATTATCTCGGAATCTGTCTGAAATGAAAAATTAGGAACCAATACATCCACATCGGCGATCCGCTCTAAAATTTCTTCTCTTTTAAAATGCTCCTGTTCGGGATATATCATTTCAAATTTACCCTCTAAGCTTTTAAACCCTGACCTATCAAAGTTATAACCCATCAATATCTTTTTCATTTTAATCTTCTTTAAATTAAGAACTAATCTACATTACAAAATATTCTTCCCGACCAACATCTCCCTCACTTTCACCCAATCTACATAAGGCCTGTCGGAATCAGGGTCATCCAGAATAAGTGGGCACCCTAAGTTTGCATCATCAATATAGAGATGTCCATACGCTTTGGGCGACGAAGTCCAAAAACGTTGAGTGGGATTTTTCTGTATTCCGTAGAGAGGGATATTATTATTCTCGAACCACTGTGTAGCCTCTGTCAACACATTTTCTTCAACAATGATCTCCTCTCCATTCACTTTCTTCTTTTTCTTCCTATCACTGCGCATTGTAAAAAGAATAAGACGATGACCTTTTTCCACCAATTCTTTCAGAACAGGTATCGCCCCAATATCCTTCCCTATATTAGGAAATTCATGTGACACACATGTGCCATCAAAATCTATACATATATCCATATCATAAAGATAAGAAATTACACAAGATGATTAACAAATATATCTGAGGGATGTTTAAATTAATCCTAATTTAGATCTATCTGATAGCTTTTTATTTTCCTAACCACAAATTTCATTTATATATTTGTAAACCAAATACGAGTATTAATTTAATAATAAAAAGAATGAATAAAAGTATCTTAACTCTACTACTATTCTTATCTATAATTCAGCTGAATGCAAAAAGCCCAAAAAAGTTTGAAGCTGTACGTATCAATTATCAAACAAGTTTTAACGGTCAAGCCAGTTCGTCAGCATATTCTGTATTGGAAGTATGTGGACAGCTTGCAAAAATCAGTATGCATTTTGAAGAAACAGATGCGGACAGACCTGTTCAAAATACATATCTTAATTACAATACAAATACAGAAACATCAGTTGCCTCACTCAAAGACGGAGAGTCTTTCTACACATCCCGCCAGTTCGTTATCAATGATAAGCTAACATTATTACCCGACACAGAAGTTATTGCAGGTTACAATTGTAAGAAAGCAAAGACTGTGATAAACTCAAATACAATCGAAATTTGGTATACAACAGAACTTGGGGTGAAAGGAACTATTCAACCCGGAGCAGGAGTTCCGGATGGATTAGTATTAAAGATAGTAAGAAATGGACAACGTGAAGAAAAAGCAGTTAAGGTAGAACTACTAAAAAAGACATTAGAATTAACACCTAATCTCTCCGGTTCTCAACTATCCGCACCTGCATACAGTTATAAAATACAACAAAGCCAAGTGATCGCTGTCAATGTTTTTCAAGATCAAAGTATCTATTTCCGAAATATAGAAAAACCAACAGAACTGAGTGATACAGAAGTTATCCAATTTGCAAATGGCAGCATTGTTCTGAAAAAAGTAAAACTACCGGAAAACAATGAAAACTATTCCATCTTTGCCGAATTGGCTCAACATTCAGAAGGTGATGCCTACGACCGTACCGGTAGTATATTCGTGATTCCAACTGATCGCAAGCAATCATTCTTAGATGGCTTATTAAAAGGAAAAGATGCACTACCAAAGTACACTGATAAACATGGAAATTCGTATGAAGGTATGGTTGTTACAGAAGATTATTTACCTCCGGTAGAGTTGATGAGATTTTACACTTCGTTCGGAGTAAAGGGCTATAACCACATACAGGTGGCAAATTACAACTGGCCAGACTCTGTTGTATTCAAACAGGAGGTAACTGATTATGCAGCTCTATTGAAAGGAGATGTTTGGGTAGGTGCATGGATTGGAAACTATGCCGAAAATGGACATAATGTTTCATTGTCGATCAAATATTATCCAAACGAGAAGAGAACACCAAAAGTGATGTATCCTTTGTTTGCAACTGTAAATATTATGGAGATGGCTCAACAAGCATATCCGGCTGAGATGTTCCGTAATGATTCTTTATGTGTTAATTTTACAACAGAGGTTGATTTAAAAGACGCATATATTCGTTATATATCTACCGGCCATGGTGGCTGGGGTGGTGGTGATGAATTCAATCCTAAAATTAACAAATTATTTCTCGACGGACAACGTATCATAAGTTATACACCGTGGCGTGAGGATTGTGGTAGCTACCGCGAGTTGAATCCGGCATCCGGCAATTTCTCTAATGGTTTATCCTCATCCGATTTAAGCCGTTCAGGATGGTGCCCGGGAACAGTAAGCTACCCGGTATTTATTCACATAGGAGATATTAAAGCTGGAAGCCATCAGCTTAAATTAGCAATTCCGGTTGGAGAACCAGAAGGGTCAAGCCTGAGCTATTGGTGTACATCGGGGGTGTTAGTTGGAGACCCCTTACTCGATGAGTAATTATAAAACAAATACTTAAATAAATATCCCCCTGAATTATTATTCAAAATAATTCAGGGGTTTTTATTGAGCACCCAAGCAATTAATATTGATTAAGAATTACTGATAAAAAGAATTAATAAGGCACCCACAAAAGAAAATAATTACAATTAGGTATCACAAAACTACATTATCCTCATTTTTAGGTATTGTTCCCATTTATAGACTATCATACTTTTGTATGCAGTAAAGTTTATGTAACACTTTAACTTACCAATTAAACAATACCAAAATATAATATTCTATAAAATGTTCAAAACATACACATTAAAGTATTTGTTTATAACACTTACTTTATCTTGTCTAACATTACCATCTTTTGCTCAAAAACAATTAAAAGAGAAAATTACCGGATTTGTAAAGACTACGGATAATCACCCTGCTGAATTTATATCTGTTTCACTCAAAGGCACAACATATGGAGCTGTAACAAATAATAAAGGTTATTTTGAGTTTGAAGCTCCTGCAGGAGAATATACAATGGTAGTGTATTCTATATCTGCACATCGATCCGAATACCCTATTACAATAAAAACTGGAACCAAAAATAATTTTCCCAATTTAACCATAATTGAGAATAAAAATCAATTGGATGAAGTTGTTGTTACAGGGCAATTCTACCCACAATCTCTTAAAAAATCGGTTTACAAAGTAAGAGTTATAAATAATGAACAAATTCAACAAAAAGCTGCCACTAATATACAAGCTTTATTGAATACAGAAATAGGGATTCGCATGTCAAATGATATGGCATTAGGTGAAACAAATTTCGAAATAATGGGAATGAGTGGTAATAATATTAAAGTACTCATGGATGGAATCCCTCTGATAGACAGGACTTCGACAAAACAAAGCCTCAGCCAGATCGATATTAATACAATCGAACGAATCGAAATTGTAGAAGGTCCAATGTCCGTAGCCTACGGAGCCGATGCATTAGCTGGCGTCATAAATATAATAACAAAAAAGGGTGTTTCAGAAGGTAAGAATCTCGCTGTTTCTGCAAGAATTCAAGAAGAAAGTATTGGCAAAGAATATGATTTTTTCACAAAAGATGGTTCACATACACAAAGCATCGGAGTTAATTATAAATTAAACAATGGCCTTTATGCAAGTGGAAATTTCACTCATAACGATTTTGGAGGATGGCAGGGAGACTCCACCGGGAGAAAAAAACAGTGGCAACCCAAAGAACAATTCCTGCTTGGAGGTAAAATAGGATATTCTAAAAAAAATCTGAACGTTTCCTATCGTTTAGATTATATGAATGAAAATATACTGACGCGTGCAGATATCAATCCGGTAACCAATATAACCTCAGATAAAAAATTTATAGTAGACAGATATACCCATCAGCTTCAAGCCGATTTTGTTGTCAACAATCAGTTAAGTTTTGCTGCTAGTGGTGCTTATCAAGACTATCATCGCAAAACACAAACAACGACAATATACCTGAATACAGGGAAAAAAGAACTTTCAACCGAATCTGGTGCACAAGCAGTTATTGACTATAGTGATTTCTTCTCCAGAGTAGCAGCAACTTGGAAACCAATATACAACCTAACTCTACAGCCGGGAGTTGAATTCCAATCATCGGAAGGAACAGGTGATAGAGTAGAAGGAAAACATCGGATTAACAATACAGCAATATTTTTAGCTGCCGAATATATTCCTATTCAGTGGTTGAGCCTTCAACCCGGAGTCAGAACATCTTTCAATTCTGCTTATGATGTCCCTTGGGCTGTTCCTTCGATGAATGTAAAAGTTAAAATCAATGACAAGATGGATCTGAGATTATCGTATGGGCGTGGATTCAGAGCTCCGACATTACAAGAATTGTATTATTCCTTCCACGATAGCAACCACAACATTGACGGAAATCCGGATCTTAAAGCAGAATATTCCAATAGTTATATGGCTTCTTATACATGGCGACCAATACATAATGAAAAAATCAGGATAACCTCTACCCTATCGGGTTTTTATAACGATTTCAGAGACCGTATAATAATGGTTCAAGATGAGAGTACCGGCTACTATAAATATAATAATATGGAACGTTATAAAACAGTAGGCATAACTTTCGAAAATATATTTGCTTGGAAAGAATCATTAAAAGCTTCTTTGGCTCTCTCTTATATAGGCAGATATAATAAACTATATGAATTGGAGCAATATTCATCAAATGATATGTCTGAGTTTAGATTCTCTCCAGAAATAGCAGCTAATATAAGCTACGATATAAAAAAAGTAGCGAACATAAGTCTCTTCTACAAGATGACCGGTCGTCGATACGAATATACAGCCAGTAACAATGTGGTATCACTCACAGGGATGAATGCATTCCATTGGGCAGATTTTACTGCAACACGTAAAATAAATAAATATCTGGATGCTCAGGCCGGTGTTAAAAATATATTCGACATTACAACCGTCCGCAATACTGGCTCAAGTGGCAGTGCCCATAGTAGCGGGACAGGATTTAGCCAAATGGCATGTGGGCGTTCTTACTTTGTTGGAATTTTATTCAACTACTAAATTTATATATATTATTAATACAAATAAAAGCAACTCAATATGAGAAAATTAATCTATTTTACTTCCGTATTATTCTCAATAGGATTGGTAATCCAATCTTGTAGCAGTGATGATGATGTTACATATCCTGATAACACTATAAGTTTTTCATCTGCCGAATTAGGTATAGATGAATCTGAAAGTTCAAAAACGTTTACCATAAATATCAGCAGAGCCATAAATACAGCTTCAACAATAGACCTTGCTGTTACATCTACAGGATTAGTATATGGCACAGATTATACAACCAGTCCGGCAATAAGTGATGGGAAGATTTCAATATCAATTCCCGCAGGTCAGACTTCAGCCTCTATTATCGTAAATAAAGTATCTAAGTTTTTCAATGGAGATGAGTCTATCGAATTTAACGTATCATCTGCCAGTTCAGATTTAGTAATCAACGCAGGAACAAAGGTTTCTCTCACCTTCGGAGCGATTATATCAGAAGGAGGAAAACTTACATTGAATGGCGGTGAAGGTACCTCCAGTGCCGTTAATTCGGTTTTTGTAGACTTAAGCGGTAATGAACAACAATCCATTGCACGTACATCATGGAGCTTGGCATTCTATTGTGGGGATGATTTCGCTGTGAAGTTAAACAATACAACAGCAAGCGCAGCTAAACAAACAGACATTGCACTTACAGATATTATAAGCAGTACTGATTCTGCAACTTACGATGGTGAACTACTTATTGGAAGAGGTAAGGGCAACTTTGATATAATCGATGATATAAAAGGTGATTTGAGCAAAAGTGTAATCAAAGAAAACAATGTATATCTTGTGCGTTTAGGAGAAACAGCTGCAAATGAATCAACATTGTACAAAATCAAAGTAACTAAAACAGCAAATGGATACTCGTTGCAATATGCGGCAAGCGGAAGTTCTAAAGTAACCACAGTAGAGATTGCAAAGAACAATAACTATAATTTCATTTACTACTCGTTTGGTTCTGCTTCTACCGTAAATATAGAACCACTAAAATCTAAATGGGATTTCAGATGGTCGTATCAAACCTATACAGCAGGAACAATGCCTTACAATTTCAGTGATTTCATCGTTATAAACTATTTAGCAGGAGTAACTGCTGCCGAAGTTTCAGAAGAAAATACCCTTTACAGTACATTCAGTTCTAAAGATCTAGCGTCTATCAAATTTTCGTCTGATGTTAATACAATAGGTGGTAATTGGCGTATTACTGCGGGCGATGAAGGGTCAAAAGGAATTAAAAAAGGAGTTTTTTATCTTGTTAAAGACATGGCTGGTAATGTTTACAAAATTCAATTTACAAAAATGGGGCTTAACAATGATGGAGGAACAAGAGGTTATCCTGAGTTTGAATATGAACTTGTAAAATAAGAAATTATAATAATTACAACTGATATCAAGGTTGGCAAATTGATGAAAATCACTTTGCCAACCTGTATTTGTAAAATATACTCTCAAAAATAAGTATTAAGCAATAACCAAAATGATTAAAAATAAAAAATTCATTATTCTGGCTATAATAATAGTTATTATAGGCATAATAGGCTGGATGGCATGGGGCAAGTTTGCCTCAACTACCAAAATAGCATTAGTCGATTTTCAAGATTTTCAGGCAACCAGTTTCATTAAAGCCAACACAGACAATTTCGTAGAATACGATGTTGTTTCGGTGGACGAACTAAATAAACTGGACAAATATGATTTTGTTCTCGCATTTGGTATGGGAATGCGAATATCAGCCGAACAAAGAGCCCAAATAGAAAGTGCTGTAAACAAAGGAACACCAATTTATATATATGCAGCAACGAATCCAGACAACAATATATGTAATTTAGATAGTATACAAAAAGAAGATATATCGGCTTATTTGAAGAGTGGGAATAAAAAGAACTACCAAAACATGGCTCACTATATCCGTAAGAATATAGATAAGAAAACGTTCTTTGTTACGGAGCCGGAACCTGTTGTAGAAAGCCCATCAAACGTCATTTATCATCTCGATGAAAATGTTTGGTTCGAAAATGTAAGTGATTATGAAGCATATCTCAAAAAAAATAATTTCTATAAAGAAGGTGGAGCCAAAATAGCTTTGGTAGGTGGTATGACCGATCCATTCAGTGGCAATCGTGAAAACATAGATAGCCTTATAATGTCGCTCCAAAATTCAGGATTAAATGTTTATCCTGTCTTATCTACTATGAAACGCATGGAGTTCTTGAAAGAGATCAATCCCGATGCTGTAATATATTCACCACACGGTCGTTTGGCAATGGGGCAAGCAGATGCAGCAGTCGATTGGCTTAAAGAGCGCAATATTCCAATATTTGCACCGCTTACCATATTACAAGAGAAAGACAAATGGATGGCCGACCCAATGGGTATGTATGGAGGTTTCATGTCGCAAAGTATTGTGATGCCAGAATTAGACGGAGCCATATATCCTTATGTAATAAATGCACAGGAAAAAGATAGTGAAGGATTGTATGTAATGAAAACTATTCCTGACCGCCTGAGAAACTTCACACAGATAATAAATAACTTTATATCGTTGAAAAGGAAAAATAACGCAGATAAGAAGTTAGCAATATATTATTTCAAAGGAGCTGGACAAGAATCACTTACAGCACAAGGGTTAGAAACATTACCATCGCTTTATAACTTATTGAAACGGTTGAAATCCGAAGGTTATAAAGTTGATAACCTTCCATCAACAGAAAAGGATTTTGAGAAAATGCTTCAATCACAGGGTTCTGTACTCAGCACCTATGCCGAAGGAGCATTTGACGAATTCCTGAAAAAAGGAAATCCAGCACTAGTCGAAAAATCGGAATACGAATCGTGGATCAATAAATCTATATCAAAAGAATTATATGCAGATGTAACAAGCATCTACGGTGAAGCTCCCGGGGCTTATATGAGCGTTCAGAAAGAAGGTAAATCATATCTGGCGGTTGCCCGTATTCAATTCGGAAATGTCGTCCTTTTGCCTCAACCTATGGCAGCTTTAGGAGGCGATGCATTTGCGATTGTACACGGAGCCAAAACAGCTCCTCCACATACTTATATCGGATCGTATCTTTGGACCCAATATAGCTTCAAAGCAGATGCATTATTGCATTTCGGGACACATGGTAGCTTAGAATTTACACCACAAAAACAAGTTGCATTGAGTAGCAACGATTGGCCGGATCGATTGGTCGGAAGTGTTCCACATTTCTATTACTATACAATAGGAAATATTGGAGAAAGCGTTATGACCAAACGCCGTTCGTATGCCACTACCATCTCTTATCTGACACCTCCATTTACAGAGACTAAAACACGTAGCCAATTCAAAGCATTGCAAGATAAAATACGTGATTATTATAAAATGACAGAGGAGAAACAACCACAAGCATCATTAGCCGTTAAAAAGCTTGCAGTGGAAATGGGTATTCATCGCGATTTACGTCTCGATAGTATTCTTACAACACCTTATTCCACATCGGATATAGAGCGTATCGAAAATTTTGCCGAAGAGATTGCAAATGAGAAAATGACAGGGCAGCTTTACACGTCAGGAATTGCATACACTCCCGAAAAAATAAAATCGACAGTATTGGCTATGAGTGCCGACCCTATTGCCTATAGTATCGCTGCGCTAGACAGGCAGAATGGCAAAGTGACCGAAAAGCAATTGAAAAATAAAGCCTTCTTTACAGAACGTTACCTCGATCCGGCAAAAGTACTTGTAAACCAAGTATTAGGCGGTCGTCCTGTGAATAATTCATTGATATGCAGCGTTGCAGGAATAAAAGAAGAAGATTTAGCAGAAGCAAAAACAATATTAACCCCTCCACGCAGAGGTATGATGGGAGCACGCAGTGCAAAACCATCTTCCGAACGGGAAGCGGCAAAGATAAATGCCGAAAAGGAAAAACAAGCCTCAGAACATCCAACAGGAGGGCATCCGGGTATGACGGCACAAAAAACGGATTCGGCGAAAGGAGCTAAACCATCGGGAATGCCACCAATGGGGAAAGATGCAGCCAAAACTCCAGAATATACTAAAGAACAAAAAGATCGTGCCCGTGCTATTAGTGAAATAGAACGTACTATAAACAATATAGTTGCTTACAAAACAGCACTGGAACAAAGTCCTGAATCCGAATTCAAATCAATATTAAATGCGTTAGCGGGAGGATATATTGCTCCGACAACAGGTGGTGATGCTGTTGCTAATCCATCAGCAGTTCCAACAGGACGAAATTTATATTCGATAAATGCGGAAGCAACCCCATCTGAAGTAGCATGGGACAAAGGTGTAGCTTTAGCGGAAGCAACTCTTGATTCGTATAAAAAACAACATGGTGAATATCCGCGAAAAGTAAGCTATACTTTTTGGAGCAGCGAATTTATTGAAAGTGAAGGAGCTACAATTGCCCAAGTTCTTTACATGTTAGGTGTAGAACCTGTACGTGATGCCTTCGGACGTGTATCAGATTTACAATTAATATCTTCCGAAGCACTAGGTCGTCCACGTGTAGATGTTGTAGTACAAACATCAGGTCAATTCCGCGATTTGGCAGCATCACGCCTTGCACTTATATCTAAAGCTGTAGAAATGGCAGCGTCAGCAAAAGACGATAAATTCGGAAATCTTGTAGCTACAAGCACAACCGAAATTGAGCGTCAGCTTGTAGAACAAGGAATAGCTCCGAAAGATGCACGTGCAATGTCAACAGCCCGTGTTTTTGGCGGTGTAAACGGCATGTACGGAACAGGTATACAAGGAATGGTAACTAGTGGCGACAAATGGGAAGATGAAAAAGAAATAGCAGACACCTACATCCAAAATATGGGTGCTGTATATGGTGGCGAAAAAGAATGGGGACAATATAAAGCAGGATTGCTGCGTGCTGTACTTCATAATACAGATGTAGTTGTTCAACCACGCCAAAGTAATACCTGGGGTGCACTCAGTCTCGACCATGTATACGAATTTATGGGAGGAATGAACCTTGCTGTGCGTAATGTAACAGGTAAAGACCCTGATGCATATTTTGCGGATTATCGCAATCGGAATAATGTAAAAATACAAGATCTGAAAGAAGCTATCGGAGTAGAATCCCGTTCTACGATCCTAAATCCAGAATATATCAAAGAATTGGTAAAAGGAGGAGCATCGAGTGCATCACAAATCACTGAAGTGGTAACTAATACATATGGATGGAATGTAATGAAACCGGATGTAATAGATAACGAACTCTGGGATCAGATATATGATGTATATGTAAATGATAGTAAAAATCTAGGGACTAAAGACTTCTTCAAACGAGAAAATCCGGCAGCATTACAGGAAATAACAGCCGTAATGATGGAAACTGCTCGCAAAGGTATGTGGAAAGCTTCAGATCAGCAATTAGCTACTGTTGCACAACTTCATACCGATCTTGTCAAAGAATTTGGCGCCAGTGGTTCAGGATTCTCCGGAGGAAATGTAAAATTACAAGATTTCATATCCAACAAAGTATCGGCTGATGATGCCAAAGCATATAATCAACAGGTACAAAATATGAAAGTAGCAGGAGCTTCAGCCGATGGTAATTCGAAAAATGGTATGGTTCTGAAAAAAGACCAAGTATCGCAAGGCGCAGAGGGTGAAACAAATTCACTCAATGGAATCATCATTGTTTCTGTAGTTCTTATTATCTTTGTAATCCTTCTGATAGTCCTAAAAAAGAAAAGAAAGAATAATAACTAATAGCTGAAAAGCCAAGAGGTTGTAAAGCCTAACTTACAACCTCTTCAATCAAACCTTTGTATGGAATTAATAATTCAGATATTAATGTTGTTTATTGTTATAAACTGCATTCTGAAATTAAGTTTTTGGAAACCTTGGCAAGCAGTACTGTTTGGAGTTTTATGCGCCGCTTTTGTTGTCTGGTCTTGTCAATATGCCATATTACAATCAAAAACTCAATTGACAGACTATTTGAGCAATATTACTGTATTGCAAGACACAGCAGTACTCATAACAATAGAATCTGCATTATGCTTTGCTTTCTGTTTCGCCGCTTTACGTGAAATATTCGGTAAAAAGGTAAAAAAATGGGTACGTCCTCTATATTGGTATCCAAGCCTTCTTATTTTTCCGGTATTGTTTTATATTCTTACACAGTTCATATTCAGCATGTCCGGAACAGATTTTTCTACCATTTCATATGCATTGGCCGGTGCTGCACTTCTGTTACTACCCTTACTTAGTATAGGAATCCGTTATCTTTTTCCCGAAAAAGATTTACGTCTCGAAGTTCATTTCCTTGTCAGCCTATTCGTTTGTATACTGGGTTTATTGACAACTGTAAATGGGAATGTAACTTATGCAGCGGCAGAAGAAGCAATTAACTGGAAAGCCTTGGGAGCATCGCTAAGCCTCTTTGCGATGGCATTTATAATCGGATATTTCTGGAATAAAGTGAAATGGATAATCTGTCAGAAAAAGGAAAATCAAAGTAAATAATCAACTAAAAACAAAATAAAAATCATTTATATATAATGGAAACAATTTCGAAACTTCTTTTTTGGGTCGCTAACAGTCTGCTTATCCCGGATATTATTATCCTTCTTTGTCTATTTGCACGTTCATTACTGCTTATCGGAGGATTCTACAATCAGTTTATGACCAAAAGGAAAAATGACAAAGAATTGAATGATAAAATTAAGACATTATCTCTCGATAAAATGAGTGAACTTAAAGCAATATTGCCTCAAAAAGACAACTCTTTATTTATAAAATATCTGCGCGATCTATTGACTACTCCGCCAAGCGAAGCTTACTCAGACTTCCTTATTTCTAATTTCGAGAATGAAGCTGAAAAAGATGTTTCTTTATCAAAATTATTGGCTAAGATGGGACCCGTACTAGGATTGATAGGGACATTAATTGCGATGAGTCCGGCTCTTGTAGGACTATCGACAGGTGATATTGCAGGTATGGCATACAATATGCAGGTTGTGTTTGCAACAACAGTAGTTGGTCTGGTTGTTAGTGCTGTGGGATTGGTAACCTTACAATTCAAACAACGCTGGTATGCAAAGGATGTAAACAATCTGGACTATGTATCAAGATTATTGACTCAAAAACCTGAATAATTATGGCACGCCGTCAGAGAAGAATCAGCAAGTTTTCGAAAGAGGAAGATACCGATCCGCTAAGTGTAATCGTAAACCTTTTCGATGTAGCTATGGTATTTGCGGTGGCACTTATGGTAGCAATGGTAATGCATATGAACATGACCGAGGTTTTTACACAAGAAGATTATACAATTGTGAAAAATCCGGGAAAGGATAATATGGAAATAATACAGAAAGAAGGTAATAAAATAAATAAATATACTCCGTCCGAACAGCAAGGTTCAGGAGCAAAAGGCCGTAAGGTTGGTATTGCTTATGAACTTGAAAACGGTGAAATAATATATGTTCCTGAGGAGTAATTAGCTTGTTAATGTATATATCTAAAAAAGCATTCTTAAATTTAAGAATGCTTTTTTATTTCAAATACCTGCCTTGTAATCAGATATAATTATTATTTTTGTTTCATAGAAAAAGGGAATGGGACTTCCCTGTTATAAACCGCTAATTAGATAGCTGATAGTTCCTGCTTAGAAGTAATCTATATAGATTATGAGTAGGAATTGTATATACAGGCTAAATAATTAAGCGGATTTTTTTTGCCTTTTTGTAAAATAGAAAATGAAATAAGAGTATGCTCGAATTAAACACATTTAAACGATTAATGATACGGATAGAACAATTACCAATTTTGTTTTATCTGGTGAAATGGCTGATTATATCCATCCCTATAGGGCTATTGGTTGGTTCAGCATCAGCCTTACTGCTTGTATCTCTTAACACAGTGACTGACTATAGGGAAAGTCATCATTGGATTATAGCCTTACTACCTTTGGCAGGTTTAGCAATTGGGCTGATGTATCATTATTGGGGAAAAGATACGGTGAAAGGTAATAATTTATTAATTGATGAAATCCACAAACCAAACAATATCATCCCTTTCAGGATGGCTCCTCTCATATTTATTGGCACAGTGCTAACTCATCTTTTCGGAGGATCGGCAGGACGTGAAGGAACGGCCGTACAAATGGGTGGTGCTATTTCGGATCAATTTTCACGCTTATTCAAAATGAGAAAGAGAGATCGAAGAATAATGGTTATAATCGGTATCAGTGCCGGCTTTGCGTCCGTATTCGGAACACCATTGGCAGGCGCAGTATTTGCTCTGGAGATAATAATCATCGGTAGAATAAGATATGAAGCGATTCTACCGAGTTTTCTGGTTGCAGTCATTGCAAATTACACGTGCCATCATTTATGGGATGTTGCCCATACTCAATATAGTATTCCCTATACCCCCGAAATAACTCCGATCAATCTATTATATGCCATCGCAGTAGGTATTCTTTTTGGACTAACAGCAATGCTCTTTTCTCGTTTGGTTCATTTCTGGACAAAATTGTCGAAAGATAAAATCAAATACCCTCCTCTCCGCCCATTCATCGGAGGTATATTTATTGTTGTGGCAGTATGGGCAATGGGCACTACAAAATATATCGGGTTAGGTGTCCCTACCATTGTCGAATCATTCAGGACACAACAGGAATGGTATGACTTTCTACTGAAAATACTGTTTACAACATTCACTATCGGAGTCGGATTCAAAGGAGGCGAGGTAACCCCTCTCTTTTTTATAGGAGCAGCATTAGGTAGTGCTCTATTTGGTATCATCCCGTTACCAATAGCTCTTTTGGCAGGGATGGGGTTCGTCGGTGTATTTGCAGGAGCAACCAACACTCCCATAACGTGCACTTTGATGGGAATAGAATTGTTCGGGGCAGAATCAGCCGTATTTATCGCAATTGTTTGTATAATTTCATATTTATTTTCGGGTCATAGCGGAATATATTCATCACAAATAATAGGAAGCCCCAAACATCAAATATACGAAAGACTAAAAGGGAAAAACCTTTATTCGATAAACAAATAAAATAAGCATTACAACAAAATATACCGTAAAGATGGTATTTCAGTATTCATTGATCTTAAGTTATTTTGCGATGAATACTATAATCATTTTTAACTAAAATATAGTGAATAGGTTATAAACAGACAATCTATTCACTATATTTTTTCGATGAACGATATATGAGAAAAATATTATCAAACACAACAACTAAACTTATTCTGAGTGTTATCATTGGGCTATTAGTTGGACTTATAGCTACAGAGGGATTTATCAAAATAGTAATACCAATCAAACACTTTTTAGGACAAATAATATTTTTCTTAGTACCTCTCATTATATTTGGCTTCGTGACACCTTCCATCACAAGACTAAAAAAGAATGCTTCAAAAATACTTAGTATTTCATTAATCATTGCCTATCTGGCATCGGTAGGGAGTGCTTTTTTCGCTGTTTTAGTCGGTTATAATACAATACCATATTTAGATTTTAATACGACTACCGAAGGGGTAAAAGAGATTCCCGAAATGATCTTCAAGCTTGATATCCCTCCACTTCTATCAGTGATGAGTGCACTTGTGCTTGCATTTATGATTGGGTTGTCCGTCATATGGACTAATTCGGAGAAATTCGAAAATGCATTATATAATTTCCAGGAAATAGTTCTGGCAATGGTCAATCGTATTTTGATGCCGATACTACCAATCTTCATTGCACTCAATTTTTGTATACTTAGCTATGAAGGAACTATTATTTCTCAACTTCCTGTATTTCTTGTAGTTGTCCTCATCAGTATAGTATGTCACATTATTTGGCTCTTTTTCATGTATGGAATAGCAGGAATATATGCAGGAAAAAACCCATGGCATATTTTAAAATATTATGGAGATGTTGTCCTTACTGCAATGGGTACACAATCGTCAGCAGCAACGCTTGGTGTTGCGATAAAAGCGGCAAAAAAGAGTGATATACTGAGGGATGATGTCCGTGATTTTTCGATTCCTTTATTTGCAAATATAAATTTTTGCGGATCAGTATTAGCTGTCGTATTTTTTGTAATTGCTATATCCCAAGTATTATATGGAAGCTTACCGTCTATGACAGATATGACAATTTTTGCTTTGCTATTGGGAGTATTTGCGATTGGGGCTCCGGGACTACCCGGTGGAACGGTTGTTGCCTCATTAGGGTTAATACAATCTGTGTTAGGTTTTGACGAAGCGGGAACAGCTCTACTCCTTACAATATTTGCATTGCAAGATAGTTTTGGTACAGCTAACAATATAACGAGCGATGGATCACTAGCTTTATTTTTAACCGCTTATTCTGATAAAAAAGATCTAAAGAGTGTAGATACTGCTATATAAGGACAGAATTGATAGAACAATCGAGAAGATAGAGGTCAAAACCTTTATCCCAATAATCTTTAACTATTTCTCTAATTTCAAGTCCAAATTTTTCATAGAAAGGATAGACTAATTGTGAAGTACGAACAGAAATAATAATAATACTATTTATCTTTTTCATTTCACGAATCCTATATTTAGTCAATTCCGTTCCAATACCCAATCCTTGTTTTTGAGGATGAATAATGTCCCAGGAAATTTTACCTGTTTTGCAATCTTCAGACAAGTTAAAACCACCACAACCGACTAATTCATCACCTATTTCTACAACATAATAGTTCTGGGCATAATTATCCAGATAATATATCAAATCCTTCCTCTCATTAGGTGAAAAATACTCAGGTGTATTGAGGTCTAATATATTTAATATATTTTCAGTGTCCGATTGTTGATATTGTCTAATTATCATACTTTTTTGTCAAAAATGAAAATACAATGATAGGTGATAAAAATGATAGTACAATAAAATTTATGTATGTTTGTATCAAAAGAATCCGGACATGAGAACCTGAAGATGAAAACACATTATACATTATTATTTATATTCTTTTTTTCTACAATAGTTTGTTTAGCCAGAAATGAGAATGATTCTCTTTTAAATGCACTTGATAAAACACTATTAAACAAATCAATATATGTAGACAAAAAAGAAAAGGATATAAAAAAAATCAAACTACAATTTACGGATACAACATCAATAGACCATCAATATCAATTGAACCAAAACCTAATTGCTGAATATTGGAGTTACATCTGTGATTCTGCATTGTTTTATATAAATAAAAACACAGAATTAGCTGAAAAAACTAAAAATAATGAATGGTTAATAGAGTCAAAAATACAATCCTCCTTTGTTTTAGCATCCTCAGGACTATTTGTTGAATCTCTTGCTGTCCTGAAATCAATCAAACGAAGCAGTATACCTAAACATTTATTAGAAGAATACTATAAAGCATATCAACGGTTGTACAGCAATCAGGCAAAATACATCGATGATAAGAATTATTCTATTCGATATTCACTGTTATCAAAACAATATACAGATTCCATAAGTGCGGTTTTACCGATAGATTCGGAACAATATAAATTTGAATATTGGCGTCAAGTTGCATTGCATAGTCAAGATAATGTAGCATTAGATAGCCTAAAGAGTATATTATCCAGATCCGATTCTAATATTCATCAATATGCGATGAATGCAGATCGGCTTTCACATATATATGAAGCTCGAAAAGATAAAAAACAACAAGAGAAATACCTTATAATTGCTGCTTTGACCGATACAAAACTAGTTGTAAAAGAGAATGAAGCATTACTCAAATTAGCTGTGCTAATAAATCAACAAGGAGATGTGGAAAGAGCATATCGTTATATACAAACATCGGTAGAGGATGCTAATTTTTTCAACACCAGATTCAGAAATACAGTGATAGGCAAGGTTCAGCCAATTATTGAAAAATCATATTTACTGAAGATTGAACAACAAAGCCAGAACCTAAAAACATATTCTATAATAATCAGTATTTTAGTCATCGGACTTTGCATAACAATATTTTTCATATATAAACAAATCAAAATCGTATCCAGAGCTCGAAAAAATCTGAAAGATATGAATCTAAGTTTGCAAGAGCTGAATAAGAAATTAGATGAAGTGAATCACATAAAAGAAGAATATATTGGATATTTTCTTAACCAATGTTCTCTTTATATCGACAAGTTAGATGAGTACAGAAAGCTAATTAATAGAAAGATCACAGCAGGTCAGTTTGATGACCTTTATAAATTGACCTTATCATCTCATAAAATAGATCAGGATATTGAAGAATTGTACCAGAATTTTGATGAAGCATTCTTACGAATCTTTCCAAACTTTGTAAAAGATTTCAACTCATTATTGAAAGAAGATGAGCACTATAAGGTCAAGCCACGGGAATTAAATACAGAACTCCGGATTTTTGCACTCATTCGTTTAGGAATCACTGATAGTAATCAGATATCCGCATTCTTGCGATATTCATTACGAACAATATATAACTACAGAAGCAAAGTAAAAGGAAAAGCATGTATAGAGACTGATAATTTTGAAGAAAAAGTAAAGACAATAGGGTTATTATAACCTCTCAACATTTACCAATATCTAGAACTATATTAAACACAAACTACTATATAACAAATATTTAAATAACAACCATAAGTAAATCATTTACCTAAATTGCATTTCTCGATGCAGAATAATCGAAATGCTATATATTTGTATTAAGCTATGTGTAATTTTACTAAATGTGGGTTGCTCATCTAGTTAGAAGTGTTGGATTGTTAAGCAGTAAAAAAGAGGATTTTTTTGACTGATTTTTTTTATAATCAGTTACTTGTAAGTAAATTCCTTAAAAACAGTTAATAGAACAATCCTACAAACATTAAGATTATCCTTTTTAAGAAAAGTATTGTATTTTTACAATCTACAGTGGATATTAATAGTATCACTGCTATCAGGACCTTTAAATTATAGATGTACCACGAAATATCACAATCTCCTCATTACAGCAGATTGAACTTAAAAACCATGTTAGCTAGTTATTTGGCAACAAATAAATGATATTGAGTACAGGACACCTGATGTATAACCATGAAAAGAATTAGATAACACACATATTCATATCCTGAATACATATTTACTTTCTTTTCTCTTGCAAGTCTCTAACATTTTGAAGTAGTATTGTTAATTAAATATTTAAATTATGAAATCAGACATTTCAAGAAGAAAATTTATCCGTAAAGGAGCAACAGCCGCGTTAGGCTTGACAATTATTCCAAACACAGTTTTGGGTAAAAGCTGGGGACATGTGGCTCCAACCGACAAACTAAATATTGCAGCTGTCGGTATCGGTGGTATGGGGCATGCCAATATCAAACAAGTAGAAGCAACAGAAAATATTGTTGGTCTTTGTGATGTGGATTGGAAATATGCAAAACCTGTATTCGACCGTTTTCCGCAAGCTAAAAAATACTGGGATTACCGCAAAATGTATGACGAAATCGGCAAATCTATTGATGCTGTTATTGTAGCAACTGCAGACCATACTCATGCAATTATTTCTGCTGATGCAATAACTTTAGACAAGCATGTATATTGCCAAAAACCATTGACTCACTCTGTATACGAATCCCGTCTGCTTACCAACCTTGCTGCAAAACATAAAGTAGCTACTCAAATGGGTAATCAAGGTGCATCCGGCGAAGGAGTAAATCTTGTTTGTGAATGGATATGGAATGGAGAAATAGGTGAAGTAACTAAAGTAGAAACTTTCACAGACCGCCCTATTTGGCCACAAGGGCTAAATGCTCCGGAAAAAGTAGACAAAATACCAAACACTCTAAACTGGGATCTATTTTCCGGGCCTGCAAAAGTACGTCCATTCAATCAAATATATACACCATGGAACTGGCGTGGATGGTGGGATTATGGTACAGGTGCATTAGGAGACATGGCTTGTCACATTCTTCATCCGGTATTCAAAGGATTAAAACTTGGATACCCAACAAAGGTACAAGGCTCTTCTACACTATTGTTGCAAGATTGTGCACCTCAGGCACAACATGTTAAACTGGTATTCCCTGCTCGTGACAATATGCCTAAGGTTAGTATGCCAGAGGTTGAAGTACATTGGTATGATGGTGGAATGAAACCGGATTTCCCTAAAGGGTGGCCAGAAGGTAAAGATATGAATGATGCCGGTGGTTGCGTTATTTTCCACGGAACTAAAGATACCCTTATCTGTGGATGTTATGGTAAAGATCCTTGGTTGCTATCAGGTCGTACACCAAATGCTCCAAAAGTATGCCGTCGCGTTACAGTATCGCACGAAATGGATTGGGTACGTGCTTGTAAAGAAAGTCCGGCAAATCGTGTACTTCCAACTTCAGACTTTAGCGAAGCAGGACCATTTAATGAAATGGTAGTGATGGGAGTTCTTGCCATCCGTCTTCAAAACCTGAATAAAGAATTACATTGGGATGGAAATAATATGCAGTTTACCAATATTAAGCCAGACGAATCGATCAAAATATTGATTAAGGATGACTTCAAGATTGTTGATGGTGACCCTAAGTTCAATAAAATCTGGACAGATGCTATCAATGCTCAACAATTTGCCAACGAGTTGATCAAACACAACTATCGTCAAGGTTGGAAATTACCGGATATGCCGTAATTGAGTGATTGAGAAGAATAACGAATTACTAAATTATATAATATTTAATTTAAAAAGAAAGATGAAAAAAATTGTTTATACTCTTGCTTGTCTGCTTACAGTAGGGACAATGATGAGTTGTGGTGGTGAAAAGAAACCGACAGAAGGAGCTGCTAATGAAGAAGCTAAAACAGAAGAGGCTACAAAACCAGTCTATACAGTATTAGATAAACCACAAGTTGATCTATCTAAATTTGCTAAAGACAAAGACGGCTATATTTCGATTTTCGATGGAAAAACTTTTGAAGGATGGCGTGGTTATGGCAAAGATGCTGTTCCTGGAAAATGGGTTATCGACAATGGTGCTATCAAATTTAATGGTACTGGTGGTGGTGAAGCTCAGGATAAGGAAGGTGGAGACCTTATTTTTGCTCATAAATTCAAAAATTTCGAATTAACATTCGAATGGAAAGTAGCAAAAGGAAGTAATTCCGGTGTATTTGTCCTTGCTCAAGAAGTAGAAACAAAAGATGCAACGACAGGAGAAAATAAATTAGAACCAATTTATATTTCTTCTCCGGAATATCAAGTGTTGGATAATGCAAATCATCCGGATGCAAAACTAGGAAAAGACAATAACAGACAATCTGCGTCATTGTATGACATGATCCCTGCTAAACCTCAAAATTCTAAGCCTTTTGGAGAATGGAATACAGGTAAGATCATGGTATTTAAAGGTACTGTAGTACATGGACAAAATGGCGAGAACGTTGTTGAGTACCACTTATGGACTCCTCAATGGACTGAAATGCTTCAAGCTAGTAAATTTAGCCAAGAGAAATGGCCTTTGGCATTCGAATTGCTAAACAACTGTGGAGGTGAAAACAGAGAAGGATATATCGGACTACAAGATCATGGTGATGATGTATGGTTCCGTAATATCAAAGTTAAGATTCTAGACTAATAAAGAAGATAGGAATTAAATGTAAAAGGGAGATAAAAAATTTATCTCCCTTTTTTTATTCCCACTCCAATATATATAAAAAATAAAAAGAGAGAGAGGAAAATCTCTTTCGACTTCCTCTCTCTCATTGACTCTCCATCAAAAGATATATCAAAAAACCGCTTGAGAGCCTTATACTTGGATTTGTGGGAAATAGTGTTTTGTAAAGAAAGGTTCAATAATTACTAATTTGTAAAATAAATAGGAGTTGTTTGAGATAAAATAGTTTCTCTCTCTTTCAAGTAAATAGTCTTCATTATATAATTCTGTAAACACTTACCACAAAAACGGTATTATAATCTAGAGAAATGCGATATTAAATCATAGTTAAGCAACTATGATAATCGTAGTTCTGAGCCAACTGTTAGTATAATTATTCCTAATACAAAAGAACAGATATAAGTAAGAAAAAAAGAAAAAATAGCTTTGATAATTATTAATATTGCTTCAATAATTATTAAAACAATTATCTTATATCTCTAAAAGGTCGGTCGCAAAATACATTCAAAGTTCAATATTATATTTTCAATCTGTAAATTGATAAGCTTCGATACAAATATTATCCTTAATAACACATGACAAAGTAGATTTTGTAAGCCTAATCTCCAAAATAAATATTCCTTCCTCTTCCAGACAATAAGGAATCAGATTATAATCAGTATGGATAGAAATGATTGTTTCATACAATTGTCCAATATACTGGGGTGCCAGAGAAAACAAAAAGTCTTCCTGTTGTAGGAGAACAGGCTTTAATCTATTTTTCATAACATTAGTTGTGTATTTGTTTATGCGAAATACAAAGAAATCAATTTAAATTGATTATTCATAAAATGTAAAATCTATAATTATAAATTGTATATTTATAATTATCAGATAATTAAAAGAAAAAACACATAAAAAGACTCATCCTTCAAACTTTGATTTAATACAATATGCGAGAATAAAAAAGAGAGCTTTTTCAGCTCTCTCCTTCCCTACTTCAAAAACGAAGCTCCTTTTCTTAAAAATATATTATTAGATATTATTTATACGAAGTAATATTCTTTACTCCTTTTATATTGCGCTGAGTGGTTGGAGAAGTAAAGAGTTCTTTCAGTTCATTCTTACTAAAAGTTATAGCTGGAGAAAAACTATTAGAATTCATATAATTACAGATTGTCCGATAGAATTGTTCTCCTTCCGGCTTATTTTTTACTTTTTCAAGATCAACCATACAAACAAGAAGTTTCCCTTTTGCTACATTCATCTCAAACACAAGACCTAAACGATGATTTCGTTCTATATTATCAATAACTTGTACAAGTGGTCTATATGAAGATGAGCTTTTATCCAAAATGAAAGGTCGAGAATTTTTCATAATAACCCACCATTGCCAATTACTATAAGATTCTGTTGGAAAATCATTAAATAAAGGATGATTCGGATTTGTCAATATTGAAAGTGTGCCGGGTGAAACATCACGTTTCAACCATTCAGATATATTTTTAAACATCGCATAATTCCAATAATCTGGAGTAAACATTCCTCCAACACTCAAATCTTCTATTTCTCGATGGTTAGGTACATATAATACATTCTTACCTTTATCCAACATTGAAATGGCATTGTTGAGAGAAGAAGTTTGCTCAAAAGTATTATTTTGCTTTCCGTTATATTGTTCAGGATATACCCAAACATCATACTGATTGACCCTATCCCCCATCGTCAGATTTAAATTCAGTTTAGTAGCCTCTTTTATTGTGTTAAGAGAGATATCCAGAGAAAAGATATTACTTAATTGCCCTTGGGCTACATTAACTTTAATATTCCCTTTCCCAACAATGGTATTATCTTTCGGGTTAGATAAAGACCATTCAAGCTGTTTATTTTTAATTGCTTGTGAAGAGTAATTAAAAACTTCTAATTGGGCTTTGAAATGCTCACTATTATTCCAACAATATTTAGGCATAGAAGCTAACAATACTATATCGGAACAGCTTTGTGTGAAGGTCTGTGAGGTTACTCCTTCTTTGCTATCCATAAACACATCTAAAAGTCCGACGTATGCACTCCCCTGTCCGGGGTAGTCTTGTAGGTCGAGAAGTTGGAAACCGCCAAAACCAGCAGTCCTAAGACATGTTTCAATATCAGCCTTGTAACACAAGGCAGCAAACTGCACTGTTGCTTTATGAAAATCTTTTGCTTGATCTATCATTCCATTATCTACTAGCCGCTGTCGAAATATTTCTAAATTATAAGGATATAATACCCCTGTGTATTTTTTTATTTCATCATAATCGGGATACATTTGGAATTGTCCATTTTCGTGGCTAATAATCGGTACTTTACAATCAGAGACAGGTGTTGAGAATGTACGATCAGTAGATGGATATAAGCCATTCATATAACCTCCATATTTTGCATCAGCGAAAGAGAATGTTGTACGCGTATGCTGGCTATAATCATCAGAACCAACCTGCCCCCCAACACGGCATGTAACAAAAAAATCTTCGCCTCTTTGTGGACCAGCTGTACCTAATGCATTATTCGACCCAAATGCATATAGTTTGAGGCTATCTTGCGCTCTTAGTTTGTGAACGATATCACGCATAAGTGTAAAATCGCCACCCAATTCGTTACCCAACGCCATCATTACAAATGAAGGGTTATTACCGTAACTATCGAGAATATGTTTTCCTTCGCGAATCAGAAAGTCGTTCAAATCTGCATTTTCGCTTTTCATTTCGCCCCAATATGGAAGCTCTGGTTGCATATATATACCCAATTCGTTTGCGGCATCAAAAGCTGCTTGTGGTGGTGTCCACGAATGAAAACGATAATGATTGAATCCATATTCTTTTGAAATTTTCATCTGACGAATCCATTCTTCTTTCTCCATCGGAGGATAACCTGTCAAAGGGAAGATGCAGGCGTCGTGTTTTCCTCGAAGAAATGTTCTCAAAGAATTAATAGTGAATTGAGTTCCTTCCGTTGAGAAATCTCTTATACCAAAATCTATGGTTAGATAATCTTTTAGATGATTATAATTAAGTTCAAAATTGACTTTATATAATGCAGGATCAAATTCACTCCACAATACCTTTTTATCGCCAATTTCTATCTCAAATCTATAAATATTCTCTCCAGCATTCAGATTTAATTCTTTTTTTTGTGTCGGAATAGTGATATTCTCTTCTGTATTCCATGTATAACCTTTTACTACTATTTGTGCCTTTCCATTTATTGATGACTTAATCTTGGCTATTACAGGTATTGTATTCGATGTTGGAGAAGGATATACATGAATTGATTCGATCAACACGTTATTATAAGCTTCTAATCCAAATTTACCGATTATACCATTCCAATTGGTTTGTGTTGAGTTTGTCCAAGCATGTGAACCTTTTATTCCACTCGGAACCGAATTCGTTCCATTATCTATTTCTATTGCAATAATATGATTACCTACCGAAAGTTTCCCTATATCATATATCTGAGGTGATAATAGCAATGAACTGGAACCTATACTATCACCATCTATATATAATACCGATGGTTTAGTACGTTCCATAACAAGTCGCCATTCTCTATCAGCTTGTTTCGGGGTTATTGTTATTTCTTTACTATATTTCATTTTGCCTTCGTAAGGGTGAAGGCGTGTCAACTGTGTAGTATTGATTGTATCTTGTGTCAATGGAGCAAGTTTGCTTTCATCTACAGTTCCGGGAAGATGAATATCTCCTAAATCTGATTTCCATATTCCGGCTAATGATATAAAATCTCTTTCTTGGAAAGTCTCTTTTACATCTTTATTGCATCCAGATAAAAATATTAAAGAGATTAATGATAAATAGAGATAATGGAATTGTGCTATTTTCATAGGTGATATATAATAATAGGTTCTTATAGTCTTTTTAAGAATATGGGTAAAAGAATAAGCAGATAACCTCAATTTTGTTGTATTACAATCTTGATATTATCTGCCATTCTTTGGATATAGAAGATTATTGCTTTATAATTTTCATGGCAACCCCACCTCCGGGAGCCATATTTATTGTTAGTTTTCTATCCGTTCCTATCGTGATTGTTTGTTTTACATAATCACGCGCTGCCTTTTCTGCATTTACACCATCTTTATATATCTCTGCTTGATAATTGCCATCACCAAGAAAAGACAAATCAAGTTCGATTGTTCTTGCATCCCAGTTTGTCATGGCTCCGACATACCAAGTATTATTTTTCTTACGGGCAATAGATATATATTTTCCTATTTCACCATTCAATGCAATAGTTTGATCCCAAACTGTAGGAATTTCTGCGATAAAATCAGTACTTTCAGTTTCTTTCATATAGTTAGACGGACTATCGCATAACATATTCAATGGTGATTCGAACACAACATATTCTGCCAACTGACGGCAACGGGTTCCTTGGCTCATAGCCTCATTGTTGATAGGGCGATAATTGCTTCTTGTTGCATTGCGCATTGCTCCTTGTGTGTAATCTATAGGACCTGCCAACATACGTATGTAAGGCATGGTAACATCATATGTGACCTGATCGACATCAGTAGATGCCCATTTCATTTGTTCTAATCCATGAACACCTTCAAAATTGATGACATTAGGATAAGTTTTGTGAAGCCCTGTCGGTTTATAACTTCCATGATAATCAATTAACATATTATAGCGGGCAGCAATTTCTGCACACTTGGTGTGAAATGCAACCATTGCCTGATCGTCTCTATCCATAAAGTCAACCTTAAACCCTTTTATGCCCATTTCGGAATAGTGTCTACACAGACCTTCAATATCTTTGTTTAAGGCATAATATCCAGCCCATAGTATCAGTCCAACATTACGATCTTTAGCATATGCAACTAATTCTTTCAGGTCAATTTCAGGTACTACCTGCATCAAATCTGCTTGAAGATTAATAGCCCATCCTTCATCTAATATCACATACTCAATACTATGCTCTGAAGCAAAATCAATATAATATTTATATGTTTCATTATTTATACCTGTTTTAAAATCTACGCCATACAAATTCCAGTCATTCCACCAATCCCAAGCTACTTTACCGGGTTTCACCCAGCTAAAATCTAAGCCGTTAGGAGAAGGGGATGCTAATTTATAAACCATATCGTTATTGGCTAGCTGATAGTCATGTTCGGAAATAACAAAAGCACGCCACGGAAATTCTGTCCCTTTATCAAATTTAGCGATATAATCTTCACGAGATTGTACTTCGTCTTGCAACATATTATGACCTCCTTGCTTCGTTACCTTCGGATAAGGAGCAAAAATACCTTGCAAACTGGCACCAGCAGTTCCATTATATAGGTACATTCCCGGATAATTCAATAAATCAGCTTCGGTGATGGCTATTTTTCTACCTTTCGAACTTTCTACTACAATCGGCAAAAAGGCCAGACGCTCTTTATCCCACTCCGATAGGTTTATATGTTCATAAGTATTCTCGAAGGAATTGTAGAATTGTTCTTCTAGTGAATTACGCTTATGCTGTACATAAGGTATATAAGCCTTGTTGTCATCAGGGAAATTTAATTGCACTTGTTCTTCTTTTACCTGAAAAGGCTTCTTAGAGGTAGATACAAAACGATACGCAACACCATCATCATAAGCACGGAATATCAAATTGAACTCATTATTAAACTTTAAAAGCAATTCATTGTAATGATTGACAACCTGATTTTTCTTATAAATAGGCGTTTTTATCGTCTCATTGACAGACTTAACCGATGTTCCCGATAATTTTGAATTAATACCGTAAGTAGTACCATTTGTCAATGCCATAGAGATAGGTGACCAAGTCAATAAAATATCTTTATTCTGAAGAATGCTATATTCTATTATATTACCTGTTTTTACCAGTAGTTCAATTTTCCCATCAGGCGATTTTACACTAAATTGTTTTTGGGCAAAACTCGGCATAATCATAAATATGAATACCAATAAAACCGTGCAATTTCTTAGATTTATATTTTTCATAATTAAATTATTGTAGGTCTTTATTCATCAATATGTTTTCTTTATTCACAAATTCTCTGAAATCATTTTCAGCAGGATGTCCTTTATATGGTACATAGAAATGATTTTCCATCTTTTTATCCCATGCATTTCGCCAAAATAATATCCATGATATTTTATATTTATCGATGACAGGATATACTCTTTCTGTAAAATAGGTTGTATCAGGTATACTTTCTAATCCGGTTTCGGCAACGATAGGCAGTTTACCTGATTTAGTAGCATAGTCTGTCACTATCTTTAGATTTGTATCCATCTCTTTTACGTATCTATCGAGTTCATTGGCAGATGCATAACAGTCAAAACCGACAATATCAACATACTCATCGCCCGGATAACGTTCTAAATATTCAGATTCGGAACTAACAATTGCCGGAGAATAAGCATATAATAAATTATGAACATTCTTTTTATCACGTAAATAATTGACAGTCATAATCCACAATTGCTTATACTCTTCAGGCGTACATTGTTCGCGACACCACCAAAACCAGTTACCAGTATGTTCATGATACATTCGGAATATAACAGGAATAGGGTTTCCTTGCTCATCATTCAAATCCAAAAAGAAATCTCCAACTCTATCTAACCATAGTAAATATTGTTCATGATGTATTCCTCCCGGTAGAATCGAGGTTATAACAGTATCTTGTTTACAATCCCAAGCTGTATTACCTGTCGCAATATTATCGCCATGCCAGCTAATAGTCGTCAATCCCCCTCGTTTGTGAGTATCTCTGATATACTGCTTCATATCTGAAAAATAAATTGAATCCAGATTGTATGCTGCATCTATTTCCACATGTCCAAGCTCCCAACCAATCATAGCCGGATAGTCTCCTGTCACATCCTTCACATCACTCCGTCCAGCCTCTTTATACCATCCATGACCATATGCAAGATCATCTTGATGGCATAACATAATGCCTTTATCCATCAACTTGAAAAGCCTATTGTATAATTGTACTGTTGCCGAAGTTGCGTTTTTATCGATAGGTTGTTTTGAATTAACCTGTTTCTCTTTCGCACAAGAACAAAAAAGAAGTGCAAATAGGATATATATCAATTTTTTCATTGCATCAATTTTAGTTTGTTACAGTTAATAGCTTTTTAGCTTTAATATCAGATGAGGAAGATCCAATTTTTAATTCAAAATCGCCAGGTTCTACAACTCTTTCATTTTTAAGATTGATGAAAGAAAGATCGTTTAACGACAGTTCAAAGGTTACAGTTTTGGTCTCACCAGCTTTCAAGTCCACTTTTTCAAAATTACGCAAACGTATCATGTCAGGTAGAATAGATGCATACAAGTCACTTGAATAAAGTTGTACAGCTTCTTTTCCATCACGATTTCCCGTATTCTTAATATCTATAGTAACTACAATTTTATCTTTGGAATCTTTCGACAATGACGTTTTATTAATTGTCATATTCGAATATTCGAAAGAAGTATAGCTCAAGCCAAAACCAAAATGGAATTCGGGATTGAAGTCGCCTTGATAATTATATGCTCCGGCATTAGCTGTTTGTTCCTCCGAATATTTATGGTAGTATGGAGTAAATGAGTTCGGAAATGCAGGATAAGTATATGGAAGTTTTCCCGATGGATTCAATTCACCTACGAGAATATCAGCCAGAGCATCTGAGCCATAAGGACCCGGAAGATAAGTTTGTACAATAGCATTTACTTTCGATGCTATTTTAGATATAACACGTGGACGTCCTTCACTCAAAACAAGAATAACTTTTTTCCCTGTTTTCAATATCTCTTGAGCCAATTCGGTTTGCAAATCATTCAAATAGAGGTCATCCAGATCACCCGGTTTCTCACAATATGAATTTTCACCTAAACACAAGATTACATAATCTACATTTTTAGCAGCTGCAATAGCCTCATCAAAGTTGTTTTTATATTCAGATCGGTATTCAGTTTTATCTGAATAGCTTACACCAGGTATATAAGTTACATTCTCTTTGCCAAATTTGTGTTCGACAGAAGTTAAAATAGTATTAGTAGTTAAGAATTCATCGACTTTTTCACCTTGCCACGAATATGTCCAACCTCCGTTCAACGCTCTTCTGCTTACGGCATTCGGACCTGCAACTAAGAATTTCACACCTTTCTTTAACGGAAGGATATTATTTTCGTTCTTCAATAAAGTAATTGCTTCCGAAGCTGCATTGTAAGACGCTTTTTTGAATGCTTCACTATTAAATTCAGGATAGTCTTTTGCATATGTATTCGGTGTTTCAAACAATCCTAATTTCAATTTGAATACAATTATGCGTTTTGCAGCATCATCGATGCGTGACATGGGCACTGAACCTTCGCTTACAAGTTCGATAAGTTGTGAGCAGAAGCGTTTATAATCATATGGAATCATGGACATATCTATACCTGCGTTGATCGCTTGTTTGATTGCTTCTTTATGGCTAGCAGCAGTGCGTTCACGTGTATATAGATTTTCAATATCTTGCCAGTCTGTAACGATCATACCATCAAAACCCATTTTGTTTCTCAACAATTCGGTAAGTAATTTGTAGCTACCATGTACCGGTTCGCCATTGATAGATGCCGAATTAATCATTACACTTGCCACACCTGCATCTACTGCTGCTTGGAATGCTGGCACATGATATTCTAACAATACATTTTCCGGAATATAAGCAGGTGTACGGTCTTTACCGCTTACGGGAACCGAATAGCCGATAAAGTGTTTCATACATGCTCCTACTTTAGTCGGATTAGCTATATCATTATTATCTCCTTCATAACCTTTTACTAACTCGCGCCCGAAGACCGAACCAATGTAAGGATCTTCTCCGAAGTTCTCATATTGACGTGCCCATCGGGGATCCTGTCCAAGATCGAGTACCGGCGCAAAATTCCAAGGTACATTGCTTGCCCGAGTTTCGTAAGCAGCTATCTCTCCCATCTGACGTGCATATCGAGGTTGCCATGTAGCAGCAAGCGCGATCTCCTGAGGAAACATTGTTGACCCGGCTGTATAAGTGGCTCCGTGAATTTGGTCGAGCCCATACACAATCGGAACTTTAACACGAGTTTCTTTCATTGCCACTTCTTGCATTTGCTCCACAACTTTGTTCCACCATTGCGGGCTACGTGCACGTGTGTTCGGACTATTTAATACTGATCCGATATGGTATTTTACAACAACTTCACGTAGTTTATCCATATCAAGTTCAATAGTGCTTGTCGGAGGTGTATCCTCTCCTTTACAAATAGCATCGATACTAATCTGAGCCATTTGACCGACTTTTTCTTCTAATGTCATTTTACTGACAATCTCTTCGGCTCTTTTATTTATATTATTTGTCTGTGCATTGCCTGCCAAAGCCATTCCTGCTGTTAGTGCCATTATTAATACTTTTTTCATGGTATATAATTCATATTAAATTGAAATTTTCTATCATCTCCAAACACATTCTGCTATTGTGGTAAGGGCACTTCCAAAATCCGGCTTTGTCATCGACCATATTAACTGTTCCTTCAGAATTGCAGCTCCATACCCATTCGCCATTTGTTCTGTCAATTATATTTTGTTGAATGTATGACCACAGTTTTTCAGCATTTTGTTTATACTGTTCATTTTGAGATATTTTATAAGTATACATGTACCCGACTATCCCCTCTGCCTGCACCCACCAATGTCTGTCTGTATCTGTATGGGTTCCGTCTTTCTCATATATCATACTACCATCAGCTTGTAGACCCTCGGACGCGGCATCGGCTATTTTTAAAGCAATTGTTGATATCTTCTGTATTATGTCTTCATTATTCAAAACTTCTGCAGCTTCATATAGCAACCATGCAGCTTCAATATCGTGTCCATAAGATATAGCTGTCGACTTGATTTCCCATTCTTCATCAAAAAATAGATGTTGATGATAGTTCTTGCTATCTAGTATTTTAGTAGTAAATATATCGATAAGCTTTTTTTGAGCATCTTTCAGATCTGAACTATTCCATACCCGAAGTAAATTAGTATAAGGTTCGAGTACATGAAGATGCGTATTCATCGACTTTTTCTCATTGGCATCTTTTTCACTCAATCGCATATCCTCAATAGGTTGCCATTCGCGAGTGAAAGCTTCAAAATATCCTCCATTCTTCACATCTTTATGTTTTTCGAGCAAATAAAAAAGAGATTGCGCTAATTGCAATGCTTCCTTATCTTGGGTGATACGGTAATATTCGGATAATCCGTAAATAACAAATCCTTGTGCATAAACTTGCTTTTTTGTATTAACAGGTTTGCCATTACAATCCAATTCCCAATACACTCCACCGTATTCTTTATCGACAAAGTATTCTTTAATATAGCGATAAGCGCGCTGTGCTGTAGATAGGTATTCTGCATTGCCAAGAATACGATAAGCTGCTGAAAAAGTCCACAAAATACGGGCATTAAGAACAGCCCCTTTGTTAGCTTCCGGATGCAGATTATTATGTCCATCAATCTGACCATAAAAACCTCCATTCTTATTATCTGTCATTTTATCTATCCAGAATGGTAGAATGTTATTTTGCAATTGTTCTTTAAAACCTTTCATCACACTATTTTTGTTGGTTTTCTCTTCGTGTATTCAGTTCGATTGTTATTTCAGACATCCTTTTTTCAGACAATGGGTAGAAGTATATAAATACTACAGACAAAGTTGTCCCAATAGCAGGCAATATGCTTAAAAACATTTTGATTCCATCGATAGTTTCAGCACTTTGCACCTGATTGGCTTGGAATCCGAAATAGCCTAACAGCCAACCAGTGATAGCACTACCAATAGCCCATCCTAATTTTTGACTCATAGACGAAGAACTGAATATCAAACCTGTAGCCCTATTCCCTGTTTTTAGTTCTGAATAATCGGCACAATCAGCATACATAGACCATAATAAAGGGAAAATACTTCCGGCACATATGCTAATCAGTATTTGCATTCCAAATATCAGAGCTAAATCACTTTTGTCGATCCAATAAAATAAAATACTAAATATTGTAGCAATAACCATTGCTCCCAAATATGTATTTTTCTTCCCGATACGATTGCTAATAGGAGCAGAAACAATAACACCTATTATATTAGCTGCCTGCCCTACAGCGAGATATAGGCCACTCAAAACAAATGGAATACTAAACAAATCAATTGTCCCATAATGATCTTCTACAACATAATATTTGAAATAATAAACTGCTGCTCCGTCACGTATAGAGTTGAAGATAAGTGCAGCAATACCTGCACCAAGCAGTATCCACCAAGGTTTGTTGTGAAATAAATCTTTGATGTCTTCTTTTAGTGGCGCTTGGCTTTCTTTAATTGGTTTGACACGTTCTTTGGTGAAAAAGAAACATAAAAGGAATAAAGCAACACACATAACAGCAATTATTACAACAGCCATCATCCAACCATGTTGTTGTGCAACAATATCTTTACTATATCCACCAAAATAGTTTGCCATTGGCATGAATAGCAATAGAGCAACAAAACTACCGATATAAGCAAAAGTCATACGATAGGTCGACAATACATTCCGGTCTTTTGGTTTAGGACTAATCACACCCAATAGGGAAGCATATGGAACATTGATTGCAGAGTATACCATCATCATCAACGAATATGTGGCATAAGCATATATCAGTTTTGCCGTATTTGACCAGTCGGGGGTACTAAATGTGAGTACTCCAATGATACCGAATGGTATTGCCAGATATAAAATATAAGGACGAAATTTTCCATATTTCGTATTCGTTCGGTCTGATATTACTCCTACGATGGGATCGAAAAAGGAATCCCATATTCGGGTAATTAGAAACATTGTTCCTACTAATGCTGCCTCTAAACCAAAAACATCCGTATAGAATATCATCAGATATGATCCGAAAAGTTTCCAGAACATAGATGATGCGGCATCACCAAAGCCATATCCGATTTTTTCTTTTAACGAAATCTTCAATGTGTTTTCCATGTATTATAATTAAAGGGTTGAATCCAGTCCTTTTAATATTAAAGAACCGAATTACTAATCTTGATATTCCTATCTATTATTGTATTTAATTCTTCTACCGATTTTGCTGAACGGTAACCATCGGGTGCTGTATTGAGACAGTAATCCAGAAGCCTATTGATAGATGACGTAGCAACATGCATACGTGTATCGCTCGACGCATAGTATAGATATACAGTTCCATCATCATCAGCAATCCATCCATTCGAAAATAAAACATTAGAAACATCACCAACACGTTCTTCTCCAAATGGGGCTAACAAGTGTCCTGCGGGTTCGGCTATTAGTTTATCAGGTTGTTCCAAATCGGTCAAGTAAAGATATAAAACATATCTCAATCCGGCAGCACACGCTCTCACACCATGTGCAAGATGAAGCCATCCTTTAGATGTTTTGATCGGATGCGGGCCTTCACCATTTTTCAGTTCTTTGATTGTATGATAGTAACGCAAATTTATAATTTTCTCATCTTTCACCTCGGCATTTGTAATATCATCAACAAGTCCCCAACCGATTCCACCGCCACTTCCGGCATCAATAAACCCATCTTGCGGACGTGTGTATAATGCATATTTACCATTCACAAACTCGGGATGCAAAACAACATTACGCTGTTGACTTTTCGACTTCAAATCTGGCAGACGCTCCCAATTTATCAGATCTTTAGTACGTGCTATCCCTGCTGCTGCAACAGCCGATGATAAATCGCCCGGTTTAGCAGCCGGATCTTTACGCTCAGTACAAAATACACCGTATATCCATCCATCTTCGTGTGCTGTGAGACGCATATCATAAATATTCACATCCGGATTATCTGTCTCAGGCATTGTTACAGGATGATCCCAAAAACGAAAATTATCTACCCCATTAGGGCTTTCTGCTATTGCAAAAAATGATTTTCGGTCATTACCTTCCACACGCACCACCATGATATATTTATCTTTCCATTTTATGGCTCCGGCATTAAATGTTCCATTAATACCAAAACGCTCCATAAAATATGGATTGGTTTCGGGGTTTATATCGTAACGCCAAAGTATAGGTGCATGTTCTGCTGTCAATATAGGATATTTGTAACGCTCATATATCCCATTTCCGGGCAATATGGGCTCATTTCTTCGTGTAATGAGTTTCTCATATACATCGTTAACTGCTTTTAGCCGGTTATCAAATAGTTCGTTCATACTTCTCTCAATTTCCTGGTTTATTCTTTATTTCTTAATATTATGCAGTTGGTCTGCATATTGTTTAATGGTTTCAATTGTAGTATCTGTGTCGAATACAGAGTTAAGTCCTTGTTCTTCTTGCGAAGGATCGCCCACATAATCATCCCAAGGTTGCCAAAATGTATGTGCAGGTCTAGCAAAGCCACCCCATGCCCAGAAATTACATCCGGCAAAAACTCCCTTATCTTTCGATGCTTGCACAATTTGCTCAAATACATTTTGATAGTATTTGTCGCGTGCTGTTGTCGGAACGTCTAATGTATATTTATGATTGTCGCGAGGGAATCCAAACTCTTCCATCACAATCGGCTTATTTAGTTTTTTAGCTACTGCTATGTGATCAGTCATGTACTCATTTGTTTTTTCAATGCCGATTTGCACCGATCCGGGTATATTCTGAATATCTATCCAACTCCAGTTTTTAGGCCAAATATGCATTGTCAGATAATCGACATTCTGATCGGCATGCATTTGCTCAAACAATTCCATATCCATTTCACAGCCCCACATTCCTTCCGAACCGATTGAGATAAGGTGATTTTTGTCTATAGACCTCATTAGGGCGGTGGTTTCTTTTACCCATTTTGCCATAAGAGGTTTAGCTTCATCACTAAATGCACGTGGTTCATTACCCACCTGCCACGACATAATTGTAGGATCATCTGTATATTTAACCTGAGTATATCTATTTGTGCGATCCATAACATGTTTTACATGATCCATAAACAAAGTATGGCACGAATCGCAAGCTGCATATTTAGCAACATGTTCTACAAATAGAGGCCAGTCGTGAACTCCTTTTTCAGGAACATTGCCTTCACCAGCCCATTCAAGATATTGCCCATATCCTCCACTCCATTCCCAACTATTATTAAGAAATAAAACAGCGTGCATATCCCGTTTATTCATTTCTGCTAATAAATAATCTAAGCCGTCAAATATAGTATCATTATAAACTCCGGGTTCAAGTTGCAATGTTGGCATCACTTTAACTGCCTGTCCAGCATACCCATCTGCACCAACCAATACACGAAGATTATTGATTCCAATAGATTTCATAAAATCTAATTCTTTATGCAGTCTGTCCCTGTTGCCTCCTTGTCCTTGTGAACCCAATATGGCTCCATACCAGAAATTAGTTCCTATATAGTAATATGGTTGTTCTCCAATTACGAAATGACCATCTTTTACGGATACAAAATCCTGCTTATTTTCTGTTTTCTGTGTACATGAACATAACACCAATACAGATATGATAAAGAGCAAAACTATTTTATTCAATTTCATTGGTTTACTATTTTATATTTAATTTTTCTTTAAATAATGCCATACTAGCTTCTTGAAATTCTCTACCAACACTATGCCCATAGAGAGGAAATGCCATCCATCGTTTTTCGGCCTTGACCTGATTGTAGGCAGCAAAATTGATATGAGGGGGACATACTTCATCTTGAACTCCTATTCCCATAATAAGAGGGCATTCAATCGACTGAGCTAAATTTTTAATATCAAAATATGTCAGTAAGTTGTAAATATCATTCCACTTGACTTGAGGATTATTTTTCATATATTCATCAAAATCATTCTTTGGCCATGATACTATTTTGAAATAGTCATGGAAATCCGACAGGAATGGAATAGTTGGAGCTGCTACTTTAACTCGTTTATCGAGTGATGCTGCAACAAATGACAATGCTCCTCCCTGACTTGCTCCTCTAACAGCTATTTTTGAAGAATCTATTTCTGAACGACTACAAACAAAGTCAATAGCTCTCACCACATCGAGAAATGCCCCCCGATAATAATATTCATTCTTGTTGTTAAGCCCGTAAGTTATCCATTTACCAAAACGATTTGTATCTTCGTTGAGTGCCTGTCCTCTTATTGAAAGAACAAAGTATGCAAATCCATCCCAAGTCTGATTTGGGTAATAAGGCTTTGAACCATACCCCATATATTCTACAATAACAGGATGTACTCCCTCTTTCTTCGGTTTTGCATAATATCCTTGTATAAGTTCATTACCAAACGATCTCATCTGAACCAAGTACATATCATAATCCAATTTCGAAGCTTCGGGTATCAGAGTAAGTTTATATTGTGGTGCTACTTTTTTTAGTTCTAATAAGTTATTATTCCAAAATTCTTTAAAGTCATTTTTAGCATCTATTGGTGATTGAATCTTTTCAGGTTCGTAACCAACATTGAATTTTTTTTCACTAACAATTTCACCATTCCGTTTATATTGCAATGTGTAACGATAAAAGCCTGGGATAGGATTATCAAAAGTGAAAGTATGGGTAAATATTTTTATACCTTTTATTATTGTAAATAGTGAATCGAGTTTTACATGCTGAAAATCATCCGTTTCTAGTTTTACAATCAAATTACCTTCTATGTCCCACTTATTGTTATTATTTATTTTCACTTCAATTTTTATCGGATTGTTACCTGTGAAAATATAATCTTCATCAGCAACCTCAACTTGCATATCTATTTTGTCCTTTGTTTCGGCTGTTGAAATAGTCAGTAGATTATTCGAAATAAAACCTCCATTCTGCCCCCAACCATCATGGAATTTAATACTTATAAGATTATCTCCTTTAAGATTCCAATCATCTTTATATACAATATAATTTCGTTCATTATCAAAAGAACCCATATAATCATGTGGGAATTTGCCTGTTTTTCCTATCAATTTCCCATTCAGGTAAACCTCGTCACAAGCTGCCATTTTTCCTAAACGGATAACCAGTGCACCTTTAGCATCAAGCCCACTAACAAGACTATCACTTAATTGTATATATTTACGATACCAGCCGAATCCATTATCGGTTGCAATACCTTGTTCCTTAAGGGTTTTAGTCGATACTACACTTATCCATCCCGAATCATTATAATGAATGTCTGTCCAAGTGCTGTCGTTACCTTCTCCGGCATGGTATTTCCATATTTCTGAGAAAGTCTCTGTTTTTGGTAATGAGACATCTTCTCTGTTACCATTATTACATGCAAGCAGTATAATAAAGAGTATCGTAAAAAGGCTTTTACAAACCGATGATTTCATGTTTTGTGGATTAGATTTATACTTATAGTAATATCAAACTACTTGTGCAAAAGTATAGATATATGCATGAATATAATAATACTATTTTGTCTATTTATTATATTATTTATAAAGAGCTTAGGATTTCAAATCAATTTGAAAATATTAAATATATTGCTGTTTATCAAATATTTATATATATAATTATATATGTATATATTTCTCACAACTAACTGTCATATTTCTATCATGGAATAAAATAATACAAATAATTAATAAAATAGTACTTGTTGCCTTGTTGCATATAATCTATTTTTGTTGACAGCAAATCTGTTGCTATTACTTATAATCTATTACCGTATCTATAATATATACCTTCTGAGAAATAATAATTGAATTACACTATGATTTAATGACAAAAACACACACAAGAATCATAAATATTTTCACATGAAAAACATGAATTATAATCAAAAAAAATGTAGGATAAGACAATATTCCCAATATGGGCTATTGTTATGTTTACTATTTATTAGCCCTTTCGCTTCTATAGGAGCAAAGCCTGTTGTAACAGAAACTGTTCAAATTGGGAATAATGAAAGGATAGTGAAAGGAGTAGTAAAAGATGTAAATGGTGAGGCTCTGATCGGCGTTAGTGTAAAGGCTAAAAGTAGCAGTATTGGAGTAATTACAGATCTCGATGGAAATTTTGAGATTAAAATACAAGGAGATGATGCTCTAGTTTTTTCATATATTGGCTTCAATACATTAGAAGTGAGTACCAGTGGAAAAACCACGTTAGAAGTAATATTACATGAGAACACAAAAGAATTGGATGAGGTTGTTGTGGTAGGTTATGGTGTTCAGAAAAAGAAATTAACTACAGGAGCAACAGTACAAGTGACAGGCGACAATCTGCAAAAATTGAGTACCAGTTCTGCTTTAGGTGCTATGCAAGGTCAAACACCAGGAGTTAATATTACTCAAAGCTCAGGTATGCCAGGCGAAGGTTTTAAAGTAAATATCCGTGGTATTGGCACAACCGGAAACTCAAATCCATTATATGTAATAGATGGAGTAGCAGGTGGGGATATCAATGCATTGAATCCATCGGATATTGAATCTATTGATGTATTAAAAGATGCTGCTTCTTCTGCAATTTATGGTGCCCGTGCTGCCAATGGCGTTATCTTAGTAACTACTAAGCAAGCTAAATCAGGTAAGCTACAAGCAACTTATGACGGATATCTAGGTTGGCAAAATGTTTATAAAATGCCTTCATTGCTAAATGCAAAACAATACATGACTATAATGAATGAGATACGCTTCAATGAGGGTACTCCACTTATAGACTTTGCCAGTGTAGTCCCAAATGAATATCAAGCTGTACAAAATGGTTGGGAAGGAACAAATTGGCTTGATGAAATGAGAAACAAAAATGCAGTTACTCAGAATCACTCTTTCAACCTAACAGGAGGGTCTGAGACATCTAAATTCTCAACAGGATTTTCTTATAGTTCACAAGAAGGTATTATTGGTAAACCAGTTGCACCAGAATACAGCCGCTACACTTTCCGTATAAATTCTGATCATGTATTATTGAAAGTTAGAGATTTTGAGGCTATAAAAATAGGTCAGAACCTAACTTATACTTACACAACAAAAGCAGGTATTGGTATCGGAAACCAATATTGGAATGATATTCACAATGCTGTGATAGCTACACCTTTAATGCCTGTATATAATAGCAATGGTGAATATTTTGACCAACCAAGTAAAGTTGCAACAAATTGGGGCCTTGATGGAGCTATGTCCAACCCTATTGCAGACATGGTCTACCAAAGAGGGTTGAATGAGAATAAAAACTATGCTTTACAAGCCAACGCCTATGTACAGATACAACCGATTAAACATTTAATTTTCAGATCAGCTTTCGGATATAAACAAACTTCAAATTCTTATCGTTCTTACAAACCTGTTTATGATCTATCTACAACAAATAAGAATGTAGAAGATATTGTAAATCAAAGTATGAGTTCCGGGCATAACTGGACTTTAGACAATACTGTATCATATACTTGGAATATTGATAAGAAACATAATTTTGATGCCGTAATAGGACAATCTATGGAAAAATGGGGTATGGGACAAGAACTTGGAGCAGAAAACAAGAACTCACTCTTTCCTGGTTCATGGGATCATGCATGGATAACAAATACACAAGGTATAAGTGCTACAAATACACGTATTGCAGGACAACCTTGGGGCGAAGGATCAATAGCATCATTCTTCGGCAGGGTAAACTATAACCTGAATGAGACTTATATGGCTTCATTGATTATGCGTTCGGATGGTTCATCTAACTTTGCAAAAGGACATCGTTGGGGCTATTTCCCATCTGTTTCATTAGGATGGGTACCAACTAACGAAGCATTTATGGATGGAACTAAATCTTGGTTAGATTTCTTCAAACTAAGGGCTAGCTGGGGTAAGAATGGTAATTGTAATATAGATGCATTCCAATATCTGGCAACAATATCATTCGACACACATAATGGATATTATTGGGGAAATAATAAGGAACAATTAATAAATGGTGGCTATCCGGACATATTACCAAATGCAGATGTAACATGGGAAAAATCTGAACAATGGGATATTGGTTTTGATTCATATTTCATGAATAGCAGATTGGGTATAATATTCGACTGGTATATAAAGAATACGAAGGACTGGTTAGTGAGAGCACCAATATTGGCTTCGTATGGAACAGGTGCGCCATTCATTAATGGTGGTAATGTTAGAAATCAAGGAGTTGAAGTAGCTTTCAACTGGAATGATAGATTCTCAAAAGATTTTAGATATGGTGCTAATTTCAATTTTACATACAACAAAAATGAAGTAACTGAAATTGACAATACAGAAGGTATTATTCATGGACCAGAGCATGTATTGAGCCAAGGGACTAAAGAAATGTTCCGTGCACAGGTTGGTTATCCTATCGGATACTTCTGGGGATATAAAACAGATGGTGTATTCCAAAATCAGGCGCAAATAGATGAACATAGAGCAGCTGGAAAGGGTGTTCTTAGCGGAGCACAACCGGGAGACTTGATTTTTGTAGATTCTAATAATGATGGAGCAATCACAGATGATGATAAAGTACAGATAGGTAATCCTCATCCTAAATTTAAAATAGGATTCGGTATGAACTTTGAATATAAGGGTGTAGACTTCTCATTCATGGCGAATGGGGCATTCGGACATCAAATTGCAAAATCGTATCGTTCTTTTGCTGACAGTCCGCTACAAAATTATACAACAGAAATATTTGATCGTTGGCATGGTGAGGGCACTTCTAACACACTACCTAGATTGACAAGTGGTAGCCATAGCAACTGGCAAAACATATCAGATATTTATATAGAAGATGCTGATTATATCAAATTGCAGAATGTAACTATTGGCTACGATTTTAAAAAATTATTTCCTAGTATGCCATTAGCACAAGCAAGATTGTATTTCACTGCTCAGAACTTGTTTACCATTACGGGATATTCAGGCATGGACCCTGAAATCGGATATGGTTATTCAGACGCAACTCCTTGGGCTTCTGGTATCGATGTTGGATTTTATCCAAGTCCTCGGACATATTTGGTTGGTGTTAATCTTAAATTTTAAACAGAAAAAACATGAAAAAGATCATATTTATAATAGGAACAATATTGCTATTTAGTAGTTGCGAAAGCTTTTTAGACTCAGATAGCTATACAAAAAAGAATACAGGCAATTTCCCCAAAACACTGGATGATGCAGATAAGATGATCACAGCCATTTACTCTACATTGAGTCAGGCAATTTCTAATCCGCAACACACACTTTTCTATATGTCGGAACTCGCTTCTGACGAGCGATTAGGAGGTGGTGGAGAAAATGATAAAGATATGCAGGGACTAGACCACTTTATGAATACTAAATCTAGCCGATTCGAAACTTTTTGGACAGCTCGCTACCAAGGTATATTCAGAGCTAATGTGGCTTTGGAAACTTTAGAAAACTGTACTGGTTGGGAAAGTGATGCACAAAAAAATCAATATTATGGAGAAGCTTATTTCATGCGGGCATTATTCTATTTCGAAATGGTTCAGATGTTTGGAGAAGTTCCATTGGTATTGAAAACAGAGGCTGAAAATCTACCCAAATCATCTGCTGATGCTATATATGCACAAATAGGTTCTGATCTTCAACAAGCCATCAATTTAATGTATAGCAAGTCATACACAGAAACTCAATCTGGTCATGCAACCAAATGGGCAGCACAATCACTTATGGCACGTGTATTTCTATTTTATACCGGATATTATAACAAAACGGAGTTGCCAACAAATGATGGAGCAATATCAAAAGCACAAGTAATATCATGGTTAGATGATTGTATTGCTAATAGCGGGCATGATTTGGTTGGTGATTTTAGAAACTTGTGGACATATACAAATTCTTACACATCAGAAGAATATGCATATACAAAAGGAAAAGGGTTGAAATGGGCTGAAGATGGGAATAAAGAAACAGTATTTGCTGTTAAGTTCGGAACATCTGTAGATTGGGGCGACAAATATCAATTGGGATACTCTAATCAATATGTCTTGCATTTCGGATTGAGAAGTAATAATGGAGGTGAAGACACTTTCCCATTCGGACAAGGTTGGGGGGCAGGTCCTGTAACGACAAAATTGTGGAACGACTGGAAAACTCAAGAGCCTAACGACCCTCGTCGTGTAGCATCTATCTTAAATGTAGAAGATGAATTGCCAAAATATATATATGGTGCCGACAAACAAATGGAAGAAACAGGTTTCTGGCAAAAGAAATATATTCCGATTATGGCACACGACCCCGACGGAGGTGCTTTAGTAGCTTCATATTCTGTTTTGAAAGATAATGCAGACCCTAATTTACAAATATGTCATATGCAGGATTTGATATTGATCCGTTTTGCTGATGTATTATTAATGCATTCTGAATTGAAACAAGATGCAACAGGATTGAACAAAGTAAGAACCCGTGTCGGATTAACAACCGTTGGCTATTCGTTAGATGCAATCAAACGTGAACGTAGATGGGAAATGGCATTCGAAGGACAACGTTACTTCGACATAATGAGATGGCATGATGCTCCTCAGTTATTGGCTCAACAAGAGGGTATTGCTATCAAAAACAGAGGTGTAGATGCAGTTATGAAAGTATTTGGTGGTGGATATAAAGCCCGTTACGAAGCTACCGGCGGATTCTGGCCAATTCCGGAATCGCAGATAGCATTATCTAATGGAGTCTTGACTCAAAACAAAGGTTGGGGAACTGCCGATGTGGAATATCCGGGTTGGTAATAAACAATGAATTCACTTACTAAAATTTAAGAAAATGAAGAAATTAACTATATTATATTTTTCGTTGCTAGCAATTATTCTTACTTCTTGCGACCCCACAGAAAAAGTATATTCTCTTGGAGACGAGATATCAGCAAACGAATTGAATATTACGGCTACATCAATAGTTGTGAATGGGAAAAAATCGAATAAAGTTATATTAGAAAATCATAGTCCTGTGCTTTCTAATTGGGATTATGGCGTAGGTGCAACACAACGGCAAACGGATACAGTATTATTAGTTGTAAAAGGAGATAATAAGATAACGTTCACCGGGCTCAACCCAAATGGAACAACTATCACAAAAGAATTGACTGTATCTGTCGATGAACTATCATTCCCTGTACCTTTAGAATGGGGATATCTGTGTGGAACAGGTGAGAAAGAGTGGGAATGGGATACAACTCAACCTGCGGTGTGGGGCAATGGAGGTTATATGGCAAATAGTGCACCAACTTGGTGGCCTGTAAAAGTTGAAGATATAGAAAAAGAAAATCCCGGAGATGGTGTTGGTGCTAGTATGATATTCTCACTGCAAGGTGCTAGTTTAATCAAAAACAAATCAGACGGAACAAAGGAAACTGGTAGTTTCTCTTTCGATATAACTAAAACTATCACTTTAAAAGATGGTACAGTATGGGCAATAGGTAAACTAAAAACAAAATCTGTTAATATACTATGTGGTATATCTCCTAACGAGGATAGAATGAAAGTTTACGAATTTGATATCTTGTTAATCAATGACGACCGAATGGTTCTTTGCTACCCTGAAACTGGAGCAGGCGAATGGGGAACAGCTTGGTTCTGGATGTTTAAAGCTAAATAAAAAGGGCTAATAGTAGATTAAGGGTTATTTTTGAAGTATGATAGTTAGAAAAGCTTATCTGTTGATTCAAACAGATAAGCTTTTTCTTCGTTAAATATATTATCTTATATTAGACACATCCATATAATTAAATAATAACTTTCCGTTTTTGATAGTTAGTTCTGAATTCGGATGGTGAACAATCTTTCTTTTTTTTGAATATCCGATTAAAGTTAGATATGTTATTAAATCCACATTCGAAACAAATCTCTGAAACGGACATAGACGAATCCACAAGCAACCGGATAGCATGTCCGATCCGAATATCTAACAAATAATCAGATAATGTTTTGCCTGTTCTCAATTTGAAGAATTTACTAAACGCTGTAGGTGTCATCCCGACAAGACCTGCAAGGTCCTCTAAACGAATCGAATTTTTGAAATGCTCATCTATATATGTCTGAACTTTTTGTACCCTCCTACTCTCGGAATGTGACCTTATTTTAGCAAAAGAAGAACTTGATAGTGTAGACATGCCTTCCTTATCACAACAGCAAGATAATTCGTACAATATGCTAAGGAATTTAATAACAGAATAAAAGCCCTGCTGCTCAGATGCTAACACATCAAGCAAGTGATAGACCTTCATAATGGCTTTGTTCGAGAAACGAATGCCTTTCTTCGCCTGATCGAACATTTGACTGATTGATTTAAACTGATTCTTATTAAGGAAGCTATTAATAAATAAATCTGACGAAAATTGAATCGTAATCTCTCTTATCGGCTTCGGAGGACAACCATTCTGAAACCACGCATGTTCTAAATCTTTACTTGTAATAAGCACAAGGTCGTAATCACTAATTATTTCAGACGAATCACCTACAATGCGCTTTATCCCTGAGGCATTTTCTACAAAGTTGAGTTCATACTCATCATGACAATGCAAAGGATAGGTAAATTCTGTCTTTATCCTGTCTGTGATGTAGAAACAATCTTTCTCAGACAGAGGTGTTATTTCTCGTAATATTGAGGTCATCTTCAAATAATTACTATGGTATCGGGTTAATCTAAATTTTATAACAGTATTTTCAGTTTTTATCAAGTTACAAACTATTTATCTTGTCCCAAAAACAGTCTATCCATTCTTATGATATTCTATTCATGTCTAGTTTGAAATACTGAAATATACCAATAGAAAAAAATTAACTAATTCTATTTCAATCTATTTATCAGCAATTTTTCAAGTATTGTTTTTCATTATGGTAAATATAGGATAATTTACTTTTTGTAACAAAAAAATAACTCTAAATCAATTTGAAAGACAAATCATTTAACAGCTGGATAATAGGTATTAAAATAACTGGTTTATAAAACTATCGTTCCATAACAAATTCCTATTTTTGTTGAATAAGTAAAGACTAACTGTGGAAAAATACCGGAAGGTAAATACTATAATTGAATACATTATTGCTATCATATCATTTGTTAGTGGCATACTTTTAATATATTTTTCGACCTACTTTATTTATGCATACAATTTTACAAGTATGCTATGGCTTATAATGGAGTCTATGGTAATACTAGTTTCAAAATTAATAATAGGGATATTATTAGTAATATCCACAATTCTTATAAGAAAGAGGAAGGGTCCATTATTATATCGCCTGTCGGGGATGCTCATCGCCTTATATCCTATAAATATAAATTTACCAGATTTGTGGGATAGGAACAATTTATTTGATATTCTAATTATTTCTCCTATTGGGTTATTATTATATTTATTTTTCAATCAAAAAAGATACAAACAGCATAATAAATTAAAGAATAAAAGTTTGTTATCTATATCCTTATTAATCTACTTAATCGTAGATATTATATTCTACCATTGGAACTACTAATAGGGGTAAGCCAACAAGAATAATAAAAATCTAAAAATTGGGGATTTTATCTCTTGATTAATGAATTAATAAATAAACAATGAATTATATATCTGAGGAAACTACTTTTTATGAGAAATAAACTCCTTCTCTCCAAAAAAATAAAAGAACTAATCCCTGTATTAGAAATCTGCATCGGTTCTATTTTCCTTATACTTAAAGTTCGTAATATTTATCTATATAAAAACTTTATTAACAGTATACCTGAGGGCATTTTTGAACTAACTAATTATGAATTAATGAGATATGGAGATCTATTACTTTGGGGAATTTCTATCTTTACAGGATGTTCTTATTGGATAAACAAGAAGATATATTGGGTTTTTACCAATACGCTATTATGTGTATTATTCCTTAAAATAGGGTTGTCTTTATTATGGTTTAATGACATTCATTTAACTACAATTCTTACTTATATACTTTTTATATATATTTCCGTTTTGTTTATCATAATTCAAATAAGCTTGTATAGAATAAAAGAAATGAAAACAATATTTAGAAGTAATAATATAAAGCTATTAAGTATAATCGTATCTTCCTCAAATTGTTTACTTTATTACTATTTTGAAGTAACATATCCTTTCTTATAAATCTCAATAAAATTTTAGAATTGATCGACTAGTAAAGTAATAAATTATGAAAAAATAGGGAGTATAGAGTAAAGAGAATAAAGCTCAATTATAAAATAATATTTAAGGTGAAAGAATCAGAACTTAATCTGATCTGCAACTATCAGATTAAGTCCTATCAATTACATACTATTCAAAATTAATATCCCATATACCACATGTTTTTTCTAGATTGACTAAAGAAGATGCATAACTCTTTATCGTTTCCAGATACTGCTCCTGAAATTCATTGTAACTTCGCTGTGCAATCAACACTTCCAATATACTGGTTTCACCACGTTTATACTTATATACCATACCATTAAGTACTTTTTGTGATTCATCCAGTAAGCCCGACTCATATTGATTCATCTGCTTTTTAATTGCTTCATGTTGATAAAAAGCCTGAGAAACTTCCGTTTGAATTTGCAAGAGACTATTATCTATTTCATATCTACTCTGTTCAACAGCATAATTTGCTACTCTTATAGCCCCTTTATTAAAGTTCGAAAACTTAAGAGGAATTGATACCCCAACTGTAACCATATCTTTTTTGGGAAAAAGCCCGTTCCAGTCCCGTTCATATCCAGCCTTCAACCCAAGATCTATCCATCGTTCAGCACGAGCTAACCGAAGCTGATTTGTTACAATCTGGCTATTTTTGTGAGTAGCCATAAGGTCAACCCGATTAGAGGAAGCTATGGAAATCAATTCTGACAATGTAAAATTACGCTTCAGACCAATCAATTTACCCATCGGAAGATTTAAAGTATCAACAGTTAGACCCATATATTGATTCAATATAACCAATGCCGATTTATACTCTGCTTCTTGAGCATAGACCTCATTTAAAAGTGTGACTGTCTCAAGTTTCGATTGCCGTACATCATTCTCTGTAATTTCTCCCAGACGGAAACGCAAACTATCCGAATAATTGAGTTGAACCATATATTTATATGAACTTTGTTTTACATTCAAAAGTTCCCGTTGATAAATAGCATTGAGAAAAGCTTCTGTAGCTTCGGCACGCAGTTCTTGAAAAAAATGCTCTAGAACCAATTTCGAAAGCTCAGCTTCACTTTTTGCCAATTGTACCCTTGCTCCTCTTTTGTTACCCAATTCGAGTGCATAACCAAGTTCAAGCTTATAGTCATTTTCGTTACTTTCGAATGTTAATTCAGGGTCGGGCATCACTTTAGCTGCTATTACTCCTGCATCTGCAATCTTAACATTATATTTTTCGACCAGTAAACTCAAGTTATTTTTACCTACATTATTTAGATAGTGCTCAAACCGAATTGGATGAACAAACAAACTATCGGCAACTAAGGGACTTTGTGCCTGAACATAGACAATATTTCCTGCAATAAAAAATATCACAAAAAGTATAATTAATTTATTAGCTTTCATTTTTCTTATTTCCAAAAGATTTCACTTTCAATTCCATTAAATAGTAAAAGACAGGTAAGGCAAACATTGTGATAACCGTAGAAAATATCAAACCATACACAATTACCGTTGCCAATGGACGCTGTACATCCGAACCGATACCTGTTGCCAGCGATGCAGGCAATAATCCTAATATAGCAACCGTAGCAGTCATTAGTATGGGCCGAAAACGATGTCTTGCCCCATTGGTTACAGCTTCGAGTAAATCCATTCCTTCTTTACGCAAATTATTAATATGAGAAATCATAATAACTCCATTTTGTATAGCAACTCCGAATAAAGCGATAAAACCAACTGCTGAAGAGACATTAAGAGTCATTCCTCGCACATTTAATGCCAACATTCCCCCAAAAATTGCCAACGGTACAATACATAAAACTAAGCCTGCCTGCCGAAACTTCCCAAAAGCAGTGTAAAGCAAGATGAACATAATAGCAAGTGCCAATGGAACAATCATCGCCAAGCGTGAATAAGCCCGGTTCTGGTTTTCAAATTGCCCACCCCATTTAACATGATAGTTGTGATGGTCATATTCTACATTTTTTTCAATCATTGTCTGTGCTTCACTAAGAAATGATGACAGGTCGCGTCCCCGCAGATTTAATTTTACTGTTAAGTGGCGCTTATTCATTTCACGAGTAATTGTACTTTCTCCTGTACTTAAACTTATATCTGCTACCTGTGACAACGGTATTTTTGCTCCTGTAGCCGAAGTAAGCATTAAACCTGCTATTTTTTCGGGTGAATTCCGTGACTCCTCTTTATACTTACAAGTAATATCGTAAACCCTATCTCCTTGAAATATTTGAGAGATAGCTTTTCCTCCAATAGCAATTTCAATCAAATCACTTACATCTGAGACATTAAGCCCATAGCGAGCAATGGCATCTCTATCCATATGTATTTGTAATTGGGGTAAAGGTGGCTCCTGATCTATATCCAGATCGACTGCACCGCGTACCTGCTCCAACGTAGATAATACTTCCTCTGCAATACGCCTTGTTTCTTTGAAATCTTCCCCATATATTTTCACTACTAATTCACTATGTGCCCCCGAAATCTTATCCATTACACCATCAATCATCGGTTGACTAAAACCAACCCTGAAACCTGGTAACGACTCATATTCTGCTGACAATTCTTCGATTAGATCATTTTTAGTTTTACCTCTCGGCCACTCTTTATATGGTTTTATCCCAACAGATACCTCAAAATGTGATGGGGTGAAAGGGTCCGTTCCATCGTCATTTCGCCCTGCTTGCACAGCGATATAGGTTACTTCGGGGTATTTCATGGTACGTTGCCTCAATGTATCAGAAAATTCACGGGATTTTTCAACTGTAATACCAGGAGGAAGATTTACTTGTAGCCAAATAGAACCCTCATCGAGTGTCGGTAGAAAATCTTTACCTACTGATATTGTCAATCCAATAGCTCCTACAAGTATAATACTTACTGTGACAATTACACTCTTTGGTTTTATTACAAGCTGCTTGATTACAGATGAATATTTCTCGGTCAGTCTTTCGAGCCACTTGTTATGATAGATTTTCTGAGGTTTTCGATAGATTACAAAACCCAGTCCCGGAATGAGAAATAGTGCGACTAAAAGAGCTCCAATCAAAGCATATCCTACTGTAAATGCCATTGGTGTGAACAACTTTTGTTCAACACGTTCAAAAGCAAACAATGGAAGATAAGCAAGAATGATAATGACAGTGGCAAAAAGTATTGGTTTGGCTACTTGTTGAACTCTACTCGAAATAGAAACTTCTTCAAGTGGTTCATTCGGGTGGTCTTCCCGTTTTTTCAATATGGTCTCCATCATTACAATAGCCCCATCGACAATAATACCGAAGTCTATTGCCCCAAGGGAAAGTAAATTGGCAGGGATGTTAGTCAGGTGCATCATTATAAAAGCAAATAGTAACGACAGCGGTATCGTTATGGCGACTAACAAAGCTCCACGCCAGCTTCCCAGAAATACAATAAGCACCACAATTACGAGCAACATCCCTTCGAGCAAAGTATGTGATACCGTATTCAATGTTGTATTTACAAGCTCCGTACGATCAAGAAAAGCATGTATATATACTCCTTCGGGTAGAATCCCATTGTTCAACTCTTCTACAGCAGCGTGTATTCCGTCCAAAACGGTCGAAGGATTTTCATGTTTAAGTAACAACACAATTCCTTCAATCCCTTCAGAATATTCACATGTTTGGTCAGTATATCCGAAAACACCTTTACGTTCAAGGTTGCCATATTTCAGCTTTCCTAAATCGTTGAGAAAAATAGGTACGCCCTTCTCTGAACTAACAACAATTTTCCCCAGATCAGATAAGTCCGAAATCAAGCCGATACCGCGCACAACATATCCAAGATCACCTCTGTTTAAAATACTTCCCCCTACATTTGAATTGTTATTTTCAATTGCATCTACTACATCGCTTAATGCAAGATGGTATTGTTCTAATTTTTGCGGATCAATTTCGATTTGATATTGTGTTGTTATCCCACCAAAATTACTAACATCAGCTACTCCCGAAACCTGTTTAATACGGGGAATAATCACCCAGTTTTGCAAATCGGTTAATTCACGCAATGAATGTTGGTCACTTTCTATAATATAGCGATAAATCTCGCCAGTAGGAGAAGTTAAAGGATCAAGTTCAGCAACCGCATCATAGGGCAAATCGACTTCATTGAGACGCTCCTGTACCCGCTGACGACTCCAGTAATCTTCAATACCATCTTCAAAAACAATTGTAATCATTGACAGTCCAAAAGTACTTTTGCTCCGCATTACATGCATTCCGGGCAGACTATTCAATGCTCGTTCAATAGGAATAGTGATCTGTTGTTCAACTTCTTCAGCTGCTAATCCCGGAACTTGGGTCACAACCTGCGATGTCACATCAGCAATGTCAGGATAAGCTTCTATCGACAATTGTTTCCATGAGAAGTAACCAAAAACGGCAATCAGGATAAACAAAGTAACGATGACCCATCGCTTTTGTATAGATAATAACATTAAATTCTTTTTCATGACTCTCCTACTTTAAATAGTATCCTCCTTCGCTGATCACTTTGTCCTCCGGGTTAAGCCCACGAGTTACCACCACTCTCCCATTTTTAGCGGTTTCTGCCTCAACCGGAGTTCGGACAAAAACATTTTCTGCTTTTTGAACAAAAACATAGCTATCATCATCGCTTTGTAACAAAGCTTTTTCCGGAATAGTCATACAATCAGTTGGTTTATCAAGAAAATGTACAGTTGTAAACATTCCCAGTTTTAATAACCTATCCTTGTTGTCACAAACAGACAATACTTTTATAGAGCGTGTCTCTTCGTCAACAGCATTATCTATATGATACACTATTCCTTTAATTGACCCTTCGGGGAAAGCCGAAATATGTATATCCATATTATCACCTACGTGTACAAAGCGAATGTCCTTCTCTTTTACTTGGGCTACGACCCATACCTTACTCAGATCGGCTACTACTGCAACAGGTTCACTATCACTGTTGATATACTGTCCGGTAACTATTTTATTTTCAATAACACTCCCCGAAATAGGAGACCGAACCATCAGAGCTTGCCCCAATACCATGTTATGAGGATTTGTTTGATAAACACGAAGTGCAGCCAGACTATTTTCATATTCTTTTTCGGCAATAGATAGAATGTTTTGTGCTTCTTCTAACTCCTTTTGAGAACCAACACCATTCTTGATCAAGTCTTCTTTACGTAGAAGGTCTTTTTGCGCAAGGTTACGTTCTGATTGTGCCTGATAATAATCCTTTTGGGCTGAAGTAAAATCAGGTGATATAATTTCGAACAGAGGAGTATTGACTTGTATGTTCTGCCCTAATTGAACATATGATTTAACTACCCTACCCGGAAAAGGTGGTACAATATATGCAAACTGGGTAGGAATAGCTTGCACTGTTCCCGAAGTGATAACTTCTTTTACAAATGGTTCTATTGCAACCTCTTCAATCTTGATTTTATTCGAGAGCAGGTCACTTTGCAGGTAGATTGTATCACCTTCAATTCTGTATGCCTTCCCTGTCTCATCGGTTGTCCGATGCTCACATGATATTAAGGTCGTGACAAGCAAAAACAATACAATGTGCGTGTTTCTGATTTTCATAATTATTCATTTTTTAGATATTATTTCTTACGATCTTGATTCTATGTCACATGACTCCCATTTTACCGAACTGACTCCGTTTTCAAGTGTCAGGAAAGAAGCAATCTTCTCAATAGTTGCATCTTGTTTGGAGAGGCTGATAATATCAGCCTCAATGATTGCCAAACCTGAAACTTCGGCATCACGACTGCTCAGAGAACTAAGTAATAATCCGTTATTATTTGATAGATATTGTACAAACAAAACACGTATATGATTTTCAACTGATTCTTTACAGCAGGCTACAAACTTGTAATGTAATTCTTCGCATTCTGTGGTCACAAAAACTTTTGTTTTCATTAGCCGAGTCGACAAGGGGCGCATAAACAAATGTATGGCAATGATAAATATTGTACCAACTATGGGTTCATAGACATATCCCAATCCACAAAAAGCCCCGATAGCAGCCGTACACCATAATGTAGCAGCGGTGTTAAGTCCTCGTACGGAAGCTCCGTCTTTAATTATGACACCTGCACCAAGAAATCCAATACCACTAATGATATAGGAGAGTACCCTCGCTTCGGCAGTACCTCCTATCTTACACGCCATGGCCATAAAAATAGCGGCCCCAAGAGCAACCAGAGCGTTGGTCCGAAGCCCGGTAGCCCGCTGGCGTAATTGACGTTCGAGACCGATGCACATGCCCAGAATCAGAGCTAATGCAATATATAGTATGAATGAAAGCATAGTAACTGTTTTTGTTGTATTATAACCATCTGTGGTACTTACGGATATACCAATTTTTCATTGTTTGAGTCAGTAAACAATAGCCTGAAAGGATACCTACCAACCAAGGGAAATAACTCCACGGGAGTGGAACAAGTCCGACAGAAGCTCCTATTGCAGAAAACGGAATAATAATACCGACAACCATAACAGCAAGGGTAGTTATCATTACTGGCCATGAAGCACGACTCTGAATAAACGGTATCTTACGTGTGCGGATCATGTGTACGATCAATGTTTGTGATAAAAGTCCCTCAATAAACCAGCCTGACTGGAATAAAGGTGCCATATCAGGACAATTCGCCTTGAAAATAAACCACATCACTAAATAAGTACCAATATCGAAAATAGAACTGATCGGTCCTATATGGATCATGAAACGTCCCAAATCAGAAGCATCCCACTTACGTGGCTTTTCCAGATACTCTTTATCTACAGAGTCGAATGGAATAGTTGTTTGCGAGATGTCATATAATAAATTTTGCATAAGTAAATGCACTGGCATCATTGGCAAAAATGGTAAAAATGCACTAGCAACCATTACACTGAAAACGTTTCCGAAATTGGAGCTGGCAGTCATTTTGATATACTTCATAATATTACCGAATATCTTTCGCCCTTCAAGTACGCCTTCTTCCAGAACCATGAGATCTTTCTCTAGCAAAATGATATCAGCACTTTCTTTGGCAATATCAACAGCTGTATCGACCGAAATTCCAATATCAGATTGCCGAAGTGCTGCTGCATCATTTATACCATCTCCAAGAAATCCAACAGTGTTACCTTTTTCCTGTAACAGTCTTATAATACGTGTTTTCTGCATTGGAGTCAGTTTTGCGAATACTTTTACTTGACTAATATTCTGAACCAATTCGGCATCTGACATATCTTCAATCTCGTGTCCTAAGAGTGTGTATTGAGTATCGACCCCCACTTGACGGCAAATCGTTTTTACCACACCTTCATTGTCACCCGAAAGCACTTTAACCTCAACTCCGTATTCGTGTAATTGCTTAATAGCTCCGGATGCGGATGCTTTAGGTGGGTCGAGAAAAGCGAGAAGCCCAATTAAAACCATATTAGATTCGTCGGTTACACCAAAGCTGTAATCTTTTGCCACCCAACTTTTCTGTGCAACTGCGAGTACTCTTAAACCTTCTTTGTTCAGATGTAAAGTATCTGATATTACAGAGAGGTGTAGAGCTTTATCTATCTCGATTATCTTGCCATTTATTTCCATATGGGAGCAGATATTCAACATTTCTTCTACTGCCCCTTTAGTAATAATCTGGCATTTACCTTTTTTGTCTTCAACAACAACCGACATTCGACGACGAGTAAAATCGAACGGTATCTCATCTATTTTAGAATATTCTTTTTCGAGATTATGAAATCCGAGTTCTTCGGTATGTGACAATATTGCCTTATCCATCAAGTTTTTTAATCCTGTCTGAAAAAAACTATTGAAATATGCATGTCGTAATACACGAACATCTTCTTCTCCAGCCATATTCAGATAGCGTTCCAATACAATTTTGTCATGCGTCAATGTACCAGTCTTATCGGTACAAAGAATATTCATGGCTCCGAAATTTTGGATAGCATTCAGATTTTTTACAATAGTCTTGTGTTTCGACATTTTAACAGCTCCCTTTGCAAGGTTAGAAGTTACAATCATCGGTAACATTTCAGGTGTGAGACCTACTGCCACCGAAACAGCAAAAATAAAAGCTTGCAACCAGTCACCCTTAGTGATGCCATTAACCAAAAAGACAAACGGCACCATAACCAACATAAAACGTATAAGTAGAACGCTGACCTTATTGATTCCTTTATCAAAACTGGTTTGAGCACGTACACCCACAATCCCTTTAGCTATAGTGCCCATATAGGTATTGTTTCCGGTGGTTACAACAATTGCTTTGGCAGAACCACTGATAACATTTGAACCCATAAAACAAATGTTGCTAAGTTCGATCACACTTCCCGTTTTTGGAGGTTGTTTGGTAAGTTCAGATGTTTTTTCGACGGCATCGGATTCTCCGGTTAAAGATGACTGACTGACAAAAAGGTCTTTAGCTTCTATAATGCGTACATCTGCAGGTATCATATCGCCTGCTGAAAGAAATATGACATCACCCGGAACAATTTCTGTAAAGTTAACATCGACAAACATTTCATACCCTTTACGAAAAACGGATACTTTATTAGTTACCAATTTTTGCAAAGCTTCACTCGCACGCTTCGATTTCCATTCCTGCTGAAAACGGAGTAGTCCACTGATAATAACCATCGAGGTTATAATTATAACCGTCATCCATTCTCTATCTTCCTGTGCTGCCAGCAACACATCCAATACAATCGAAATTAAAGCCAAAAACATCAATATCCCTATAAAGGGATTGATAAAAGCTTTAATCAACATGGTAAACCAATTGTTTTGTTTTTCGGATGCAATTTCATTTTTGCCAACTTCTTTCAGGCGTTCTACTGCTTCGGCATGATATAGCCCTTCTTTACGGGACTCGAAATAAGAGTAGATATGTCTAGCGGATTGAGATGCAGCAAGGAATAGCTTTTCGCTGTCAAATGTGAATCTGGAAGTTTTGTTCTTTGTTTTGTTTCTAAATATCATCATAACTTCACTTTTTTACCGTTTTCAGGCGCAAAAGTAGAGGTACAACAAAAAAAAGGCAGTTAGAGAACTATTAGAACGCTATTAGAAAACTATTAGAGTATTGTAAAGATGTTATTTATATATGGGGTATTTTGACGACAAAGGTTGTTCCCTCATTCTTAATGGAGTGAATAGTCAATACTCCTTTGTGAAGTTGAATTATTTTTTGAGTAAGGGTGAGGCCGATACCTTGTCCTTTAATATGGAGGGCATTTGAACCTCTATAGAAAGGAGTGAATATTCTCTCAATTTCATCTGAAGAAATACCTATACCAGTATCGGAAAAGCGAATAATTGTATTATTTCCATAAAATGATATCTGGACATCTGAAGATTTATTATCAGAAAATTTACAATTATTTTCAATCAGATTTACAAATGCTGTTCTCAACAAATAGGCATTACCAAGAACTGTTAGAACCTTATCATCTTCGGCATCCTGATCAAATATCAAATCGACAGAATATTCTTTATTGGCTTTCAGAACCATCTCGCGAGCATCAAGTAGCAGTTCGTCCATTCGCAGTTCTTCGGTTGATATACGGCTTATGTCATAGTCTGTTTTTGCCAGATCAAGTAATCCTGTTATCAAATGTTTTAGTTTTTCTGCATCACCCAATGCATTAGTTATAGCCAAATGATATTCCTCTTCGGAGCGATGTTCTCGAAGTTGAGCGACTTCTAACTCTGCAATCAGGGCTGCAAGTGGGGTCCGCAGTTCATGTGCTACATTACTCACAAACATTTTCTGATTATCGAACGATTGTTGTAACCGATCAAGCATCCGGTTGAAAGTCTCTGACAATTCATCTAATTCATCATGCTGCTTTTTCACATACAACCGACTATTTAGATTTGACCCATTAATGGCATCTACTTTTTCAACTATCCGGCTCACTGGGCGTAATGCTCCTTTTGCCAACAAATAACCTATTACAGCAATGATAAGTAATCCTATAGCCCATAGTATAATTAGTAGAGTAGTCAAAAGTCTCAACTTTGTGTAACCATAACCATCGTATGCCGCTGCCGTGATTACATAGTTTTTACCTCTATAGGGATATATCATAGCGATACCCTGATATTTTCCTTCGTAGAATTTAAATTCCTTATTTGTTATTGCAGTATTTATTAATTCGGGAGTCTCTTTTATTATATCTATCTCTTGTGCATCATGATACAGTAGCTGAAAATCTGTTGTATATACTGCAACTTCTACTTCATCTATAAATTGTCGATTGTTGTGATACATCGATTGCATTGCTATAGGGTCTACCTGACCACTCAGAAATAAGTTTGCTTTTGTAACTGCTTCCCGAGTTAGATCTCGGAAAAATTCCTTTTCGCGAGTATGTTCAGAGAAAAGAAAAATGATGAATACGACAACCGAAAAAATGGTGGCAGTAACACATGTATATCTTAATGTTAGCTTATGCCTTATTTTCATCTTTCATATATAGAATAAAACCCATCCCGGGCTTGGTATGGATTAGTTTTATATCAAATTCACGATCTATCTTATTACGTAAATAATTGATATACACATCTATAAAATTTGTTCCTGTATCGAAATGTGTATCCCAGACTTTCTCTGCAATCTCAGCCCGAGAGAGTACTCTTTCCGGATTGCGAACCATATAGGTCAATAAATTAAACTCTTTTGGAGTTAATTTTATCACCCGTCCACCTCTATAAACCGTTTTGGTTAGTAAATCTATTCTGAGATTAGCATAATTAAGTTCTTTTTCTTGTGGAGTTTCAGTCGTTGTCTTGCGTTTAAGTAATACTCTGATCCTCGCTTCCAATTCTCGTATATCAAATGGCTTAACCATATAATCATCTGCTCCGGCATCGAAACCTTCTAATTTGTCATCAGTCGTACCAAGTGCCGTAAGCATAATCACAGGGGTATTCTTACTCAGCCCTTTAACCTCTTTAACTAATTCGAATCCACTTTTTCCGGGAAGTACAATATCAGAAACAATAAGATCATATTCACCTGAACGAAATAACCTCATTCCCATATCGGCATCGTAGGCAACAGACGCAATATATCCAATCTCTTCCAATCCACGACGGAGAAGGTGAGCTACACGTTGTTCGTCTTCTATAATTAAAATTTTATTCATTTGAGAATTGAGATATGTTACAAATTTAATTTTTTTAAAAGAGATCACAAAAAAAATAGCTTTGTAAAGGGGATAAATCTATTCAAAACAAACTAGTTGCAGAATAGACTTTTAATAGAACTTATTTCTTCATATTAAGAATTATCTGATCTGAAACCAAATGTTAATCAAGTAACATAACCAATAAATATTAAAAACAAGAGCCGAATTTCGATTTTTAATTAATAATGAAATTATTTTTCGCCCAATTTGTAAAGATGATTCTAGTCTCGTGAAGTTCTCAAAAGGTATATAAAAATATTATCAGCAGATTTCCTCAATTTATCATCAAAATGTAAATCACTTATAATGAGATGTTTTTGTACAATGTAGACGTTTTGTATACGCCACAAAATTGGAATATTTAGGTATTTGATTCTATTTTTGAGTTCCAAAATTTAAAAAACATAAACATAAAACTCATGAGTAAATTTCAAATTTTATCTAGAACAATAGCAAAACTCTTAGTAGTTGTATTATTAACATCTTTTGTCGCATGTAGTAGTGTCAATGAATTGACTAAATCTGTCAGTAACACAGCCAATAGTGTATCTGGTTCGGCAAACCGTACATCTAAAAGTATTGATGATACAAAAAATGCTATTGATAATACAAAAAATACAACTAAAAAAGTAACTAATAGTGCAAGTAGTGCAGTCAACACAGATGAGAAATAAATTATGAAACAAATATATAGTAGATACTTGACTGTAGTTATAATACTTGCTCTATCGGTAGGGTTCGGTGCATGTAGCAGTGATGATGATGAGAATGATGATAAAAATGAGTCTCAGATCGAAGATATATTGTATGGTAAGTATGTAACTGCTGATGTTGAAAAAACAATTTCCAAACTAGGTGTAACTATAAACAGGGGAATTAACCCTCCCAATATAGAAGGTTATTACCTACTATTTCCGTGGTGTATCGGGTCTACATATTCAAATGATCCAAAACTAAATAGTACTCAATTTTACGATCATCCGATACATCTATATAACCAATCTGGACTTAAAATAGATCTTATCAGTTATGAGATGGGGATTACACTTACCAATGCGGTAAAACATGTCGGCGAAGGGGCATTTATATGTGGCGAAGGGAATAAATTCTCTGTTTTGTTTGAAGAAATAAACACAGTGAAGAAAGAAGGAAAAACATATACACAAAAAGTATTAACTATATTCTCTGGCGAGGTAGTTAGAAATGAAAAAGGAAAAATTAGTAAAATCAAAGATTTTAAATATGTTTTCTTCGTGAAAGATAATGGAGGAAGTCCAAACTCTCTACCAAACAATACCGGTCGCCTATTTATTCCTGACAAGAATAATCGATCGCTGCCACCAATAAGTAAAGAATACTTTGACAAACAGGCTGATAAATTCAACTCAATAAGCTCAAAGGCATTGAGAATTGATAGTAAATCATATCTATCAGATTTGTAAAATAAAACAGTTCAACTTACATATCTAACAAAACTAATTTGATAATTACTTAAAACAAAAATTATGAAACAAACTTTTAGTAAACATTTAATAGCAATTATGCTTTTTACCATATCAGTAGGATTTAGTGCATGTGGTAGTGATGATGACAACAATGAGTTACCAACACCTTCAGAAAAGGCTTCAACGGCTCTTGCTGGAACATATAAGGGAACCATGACAACATATCCCGGATCAAAAGAGTTCTATGATGTAATCCTGACTGTCACAGAGATTAAAGATGGAAAAGTAAGAATTACTACAGACAAAGGAAATGTAACACCAAAAGAAATGGTTGTTAAATGGAACTCGGATAAATATATTATGAGTGCTTCAAGTGATATTGGACTTTTAACTTACACAATGGAAGAGAAAGTTCTCGATGTTGGTACTAATGCTACTCAAGAATCAGATATAACTCTTTCTTTTAGAGGAGTAAAACAATAATATTAAAGATAAAAACTGGGAATATAAAGGAAGAAATAAAATATTTCTTCCTTTATATCTTATATTTAAGCCTATGAAAAGATACACAATATTTTTATTACTGTTTTCTATATATATATCAGGTATAGCCCAACAAAGGACTATTGATTCTCTACAAATAATAGTTAATGATTCCTCAATACCAGATGAAGATAAAATTATCCCTTATTCCCAATTATCGGGACTTACTCAAGGTGACTCTATAAAATCCTTAAAATACAGCAGGACAGCTGTATCCTTATTCAGTAAGCAAAAAGAAAAACATCACGGGGTCTACGCCTATTCTAACTTAGGTTTATTATATTGCCTGAAAGGAGATGCTGAAAGAAGTTACGCAATAATAGATAGCTGTTTAGCTTGTATTAAGGAGTCATCCGATATCAGGGCTAACGCAATTGGATATAATAGAATAGGTGTAATGAAATTACAATTGGAAGATAAGGATGGACTAGCAGATATTTATCAATCACTAGAATTATTAAAAAACACAGAACATAGCTGGGATACCCAATCTTCTGATTATTACCTACTATCGAGTTATAATCAGTCTGATATTGAGAAATTAGATCTATATTCAAAATTATCATTGGAAGCTGCTCAGAAAAGCCAAAGACCCAATATCTTATGTTTAGGGTGGTCTATCCGGGGGATTCGATACTTATTAGATCCAAAACAAAAAAAAGATATTTCAATACTCGATTCGGCCATATTTTGTTTTGATAAAGCAATAAAGATCTGCAAACAAAAACCCGGATACATAAGGGATATTGCTTATCTGAGTGCTCTAACAAATGCATCCTATGCTTATCAACTTAAAAATGAAATAAAGTTTGATAAAGCAAATATCGACTTAGTCGATCAATATGTGAAAGAAGCAAATATTATTAAAGAGCGAAATCAAGATGTCGAATTTTTTGTGAATTATTCGCAGTTGTTGTATATCGCAGCAGTGATGAAAAATGATTTGGAGCTGGCGGAACAAATATATCTTAATGCATTGACAGAAGTATTGAAACAAGAGAAATTATTTAAATATAAATTTGAAATAACCAAAACGTTGGCATCACTATATGAAGAGCAAAAAGAATATAAAAAATCGACTGAATATTTAAATAAATCTTTGGGATTTTATCAGAAATATTATAATGAAAAGAATATAAAGACAGGCCAACAATTACATGCGAAATATGAGTTTGAGAAAAAAGAGAGAGAAATAACATTTAGGAAAGAACAAAATAATCTTTATATTGGGATAACTGTATTTTTATCATTAGGTCTTATATCTCTAGTTTTATTTTTTATATATCGAATAAAATACTTAAAACAGAAGGGAAAATCATTAGAGCAAGAAAAATATGAGGCAGTATTACTCGCCGAATTGAAAGAAATAGAAACTAAACGATTGCAGCAAGAGGCTGTTATCAATAATATGCAGCTAAACTATAAAAATGAATTATTAGATAATATTCTTAGAAATTCGACCATTGATAAAAATAAAATAGAGAGAATATTAAATAAAGAGCTTAAAGTCGACAATAATTTTGAAGACTTCAGGGCCGAGTTAAAAGAAATTCACCCAGATTTTTATATTAAATTACAAAATAAGGCAAAACAAAAGCTAACCTCTCTGGACTTCAAGTATTGTGTTTGTATTTTCATGAGAATGTCTTCAAAAGAAATATCAGAACTTCTGCATGTGGAAACAAAAACCGTAAGAATGACAAAGTACAGGTTAAAACAAAAACTAGATTTATCAAAAGATGAAGATTTAAGTACATTTATAGAGAGTATAATTTGATTCTCTTATAAGAAGGATACACTAAGTTCTTATCCGAATAATCAGGGTAAACGAAGAACTATTAACTGATTTGCATTGGTTGGTAAAAGATCAATCAGATTTATGATGAATTAGAGAATAATTATAAAAAATAGATATCTGTAAAACATTTTTCTGACCTCTTGAAAAACATATACAAATTCCTGAAACGGAAAGTAAGAAGACACTAAATCTTTAACAGTTCTATTATTGAAGATTTATACTTAATTTATCAATTGAAAAGATTTATTCCTGAGTCATAAATTATATATTTGAAATATTGTAACTCTATAATTAATAGGTGTTCAGGATGTTTAGTTGGCATTTATGAAAAAGTATTTTGAAAAAAGCCTGATAAACTAAAGCTATTCATAAACGGGAAAGATATTTTAGACTGGTTTAAACAGAAATATCAGGAGCTTAAGCAAAAAATAGGTGTTCAGACAACGCCGAATATAAAACATAAATCAAGAGGGTTATAAATCCTCTTTTTTCTTTTCATCGGGAACAATGACAAGGCATTTATTTGATACTACTATTTTTATTTTGTCTTCGACTTCGAAACCAGCATCACGAAGCCATTTCCCTATTAACCGGATTTGGGGAAGCATAGCATATTTAGACCACTGTCTTGGTGAGAAATGCCCGTACACAGTTAAATTGCGTATATGTATATCATCTATATTTTTCATGTTAGCAAAGGAATAGACAAAAAATCTATACCCCTATTAGACTGAGTGATATGATATTGAAAATCAAACTAATAATATCAACCCGTGTCTTGTTGAAATATTACGGAGTGAAATAAAATATTAATCGCATTAAATTGTTATTTTTGCATAAAATCAAATCATAATTAATATTTTATGGAAGCAGCAACCGTCAAAAAAAGTAATCATGGTGCTAATGTTCGCCGTTGGAGAGAATGGCGAAACATTAATCAGGATGTTCTTGCAGAGCAAATAGGAGTATCACAGGCTACACTCTCAAGTTATGAGAAGAAAAGTAAATTAGAACAGGAGATTCTTGAGAAAATAGCTAAGGCTTTAAATATTCCGGTGGAAGCTATAACCGAATTAGGAGAAGATTCTGCAATAAACATAGTGGCAAGTACACTAACTGCTAACGATAATGCTGCAATAATCAATTATTATCCGTCTTTCAATCCTATTGATAAAATAGTAGAGTTATATGATAAACTTTTGCAATCGGAGAAAGAAAAGGTAGAAATATTACAGGAAGTATTGAGGGATAAGAAGTAGTCTAACTATTTCACAAATTATATAAATATTAAACTCACCAAAATATCATAAAATGCTTACATATCTAGACCATTTAAAAGATTCACGTGTTGATTGTTATTCAGTTTTAGTAAATATTAAAATAGAAGACTATCTGAATATTATACAAACTATATATAAAAAAAGAGGAGGTCTTGAGGGGCAACGTTCTCCTCTTAAAACAAAATCAGCTCAAAGAATTAGAAAAAGATTGGTTGATGATTTAGATAGAGGTACAGTAATTCCACCTATAGTAGTTGGAATTAAGCTAGAAGAAGATAAATTTGCTGAATTTGAGAAAAATATAGAGGATATTAGCCCAAATATCTTTAATGATTCAGATATTGAGAATATTGCTAGTATCATAGATGGAATGCAAAGAAGTACTGCACTTTATGAAGCTCTTCAAAAACCAAAATTTGATAAATCGCGAAAAATAAGATTAGAGCTATGGGTGGCTAAATCAACTAATAGTCTTATATATAGAATGCTTGTTCTAAATTCTGGTCAAATTCCATGGAATGTAAAAAGACAATTGGAAGTTGTGTTTATGCAACTAAAGAAGGAACTAGAAGTTAATGTTAAAGGTCTAGAATTATTTACGTCGGAAGATAGTTTATCAAGGAAACGTGCTGGTCAATATCAAGCTAGTCAATTTATTGAACTATTTATGTTATTTGGGGTAAAACGTGTGAATATAGATATTCAAGAAGAATTAGCTGAAGAATTTGCAAGATTAGATATAATTGAAACAAGTGGAAATGCTGATTTTATGTCTATGTTTTATTCTATCTCTCAGATACTAGTTAATTTAGATATTGAATTATCGAGATTAGAAAAACAAGATGGTTTTGAATTAAGAAAATTTCAAACAGGAAAAAAGATATTTGACTCTCAACCTGCAAGAGCTGGATTTATTGTTGCTGCTTCACAAGAAATATTTGGTATTCCGGGTATAGAGTTTTCCGAAGAAGACCAAAAGAAAAGAGCTACACTGTTACAAACAAAACTTTTATCTTTTATTGAAAAATTAAGAGATATTAAAGAACAAGAAAAATTAGCTGAAATAATAGACCTTCCTACACTGGATGAACAAACAAATGTTAAAAGTTCTAAGGTCGGAGAGTTTGAAAGAAATTTTTTCTTAAAAGCATTTAAAACTTTTATTGATCTAGCAAAAAATGATAGTTTAACCAATCTTACACCTTGCTGGCGATCTTCTTATTGATATGAGTAGAACAATAAATAAGGCTATAGAGTTGATATTTGATCTAATCAAGATTAAGTTAGATTTTAATACAACAGGGGTTACTGAGCAGGAATTATCATATGATAGATGGGTCTATGGGAATCAGGATGACACTGAATGGTTAGCCAAATGTCTAATAAAAGAATTCATTGTAATAAATAATGAATTGAAAGTGGGGTTAATTGAGTTTAATGGAAATAATTATTTTTTCGTAACAGGTTTAGATAATCCAAACCATTTGCCAATAGGGGTATCATTCTTTCCTCTAAACCCTGGATTATTTGTTGCAATAATTTCAGATTTGGAAATTTCTGTAAAGAAAGATATTTCCGATTTATATATAGAGCAAAATATACTATCCCAAAGTAAAAACGATATAGGTTATAAAGGACATGATTATAATGATTTAATCAGAATATTTCCTTCCATTTCGATTTTTAAAATTGATAATAATTACATTGGAGATTACACAAATACAAGATCTTATGTAAGACAGTTTTTCTGCCTATATCTATCTTTTAATAATAAGTATCTTCCACTCGATTTTTCTCAAAACACCTTACTAGAAATAAATAGATTTTCTAGTATTAATTCTCAAATTCTCAATTACGACAATATTATTCAGGCTTTATTGTCTTCGCATTATAAATTCACGTTTTTAGATATATATCGCTGTGTGGAACTTTTGTATCAAGTGGTCTATATTGACGAAATGCATCAAAAGCTAACAATAACTAATTCCAAACTTGATTTATTGGAAAATATTGACAACGTACTAAAATGGAAACCGAACGAAAGAAATACAATTCAAAAAATATTCAATGATACAAATAGTGTGTATAAAACATTATTAATAAACAATGTTAAGAATATAACTTCTCATAAACAAAATATTAGTGACTGGATTTATGATTTGAGATGTAGTATTGTTCATTTAAAACCTAATCATAAGCATATTGATTTAAGCCCAACCCAATGGGATGGTATAATTGGTGGACTAGTTAAAATATTGATCTTTTGGTATACTCGCTATAATAGTTTCTAAAGTTATTTATTGCCCATCAATCTATCTAAATTCTCTGCTATCTCATCTGGATTAGGTAAGAGTTCTTTGTATGAACATGAAAGTTAGCTATCAAACTATAAGTTATCACAACTATTGGCTGATTTGAATCTTTCAGAACATAATCAACAATAACTAGTGTGTTATAAAAAGTATATCTTTTATTTTATATAATAATTCTAAAAGTCTCATTCTTTTTTTGATTTGCGGACATATTGCGGACATGAATGGTAAAATAAAAACGCTAAATATTTAATTATTAAATATTTAGCGTTTAAAAACAGTACCCAGAGCCGGGATCGAACCGGCATGGAAGTGAATCCACTGGTGTTTGAGACCAGCGCGTCTACCAATTCCGCCATCTGGGCAAAATCAGATGCAAAAGTACATATATTTTTCACATATCAAACACCTATTAATATTTTTTTAAAAAAGAAGGTGCTTTTTTTCCTAATGATAATCTTTTACTTTGTTTGTAAACAAGTATAACATACCTTTGTACAAATTGATAACGACATGGACAACAAGAACAACTATTGCGTAATAATGAGTGGTGGTATAGGAAGTCGCTTCTGGCCATTTAGTAGAGAAGCACGCCCTAAACAGTTTTTAGACTTCTTCGGAACAGGACGCTCACTCCTCCAAATGACATTCGACCGATTCAAAAAAATAGTACCAGTCGAAAACATATTTATTGTCACCAACACAGATTACAAAAAAATGACAATAGATGAGTTACCAGAACTGAATCCGAATCAGATCTTGTTAGAACCAATGCGTCGGAATACTGCACCATGTATTGCCCTTGCTACTTACCATATCAATGCTATCAATCCAAATGCAAATATTGTAGTAGCACCTTCTGATCATTTGATACTCAAAGAAGAAGAATTTCTTTCAGTTATAGAAAAAGCTTATGCATTTGTCAACAAAAATGACACACTTCTCACACTTGGTATTCGTCCAAGCCGTCCCGAAACAGGATACGGATATATTCAGATGAGTGACGAAACTGTAGACGGTGTAACCAAAGTAAAAGTTTTTACTGAAAAACCAAATATAGATCTAGCAAAAGTATTTTATGAAAGTGGAGAATTCCTTTGGAACTCAGGACTTTTCATCTGGAATGCACATACCATATTAGAGGCATTCCATACACATCTTCCTGAAATTTCGAACCGCTTCGATAAAGGCCTGGATGCATTCGGCACAGATAAGGAAAAAGCATTTATTGACGAGAATTTCCCTTTCTGCCCTAATATATCTATTGATTATGGATTGATGGAAAAAGCGTCAAATGTATGCGTGCAAGCTGCCGACTTCGGCTGGTCAGACTTAGGCACATGGGGTTCACTTTATGACATATCTGATAAGGATGAAAATGCCAATGTAGTCCTTGTTGCTAATTCTCTATTTTTCGATAGTGCCGAAAACATAGTCACACTCCCTGCCGGGAAATTAGGGGTTATTCAAGGCCTTGAAGGCTATATTGTTGCTGAGGCAAACAATGTTCTGTTGATTTGCAAAAAGGATGAAGAACAAAGAATTAAGCAGTTTGTAACTGATGCTAAATTAAAATACGGAGATGAATACATCTAAACGATTTAATACAGTTTCTTGCTAAATAAACAATTATATACCAAATAAATATGTCAAAAAAACTTCTACCAAATTTACCATATTTGGTTACGGATATTAGCCTCGCAGATTTTGGACGAAAAGAGATCGAAATAGCAGAGCACGAAATGCCTGGATTGATGGCACTTCGTGAAAAATATGGAAAATCAAAACCATTGCAAGGAGCTCGCATAATGGGTTCCCTACACATGACTATACAAACAGCAGTATTAATTGAAACCCTAAAGGAATTAGGTGCAGATATTCGCTGGTGTAGCTGTAATATATTTTCTACACAAGACCATGCGGCAGCAGCAATTGCAGCAGCAGGCATACCTGTATTTGCTTGGAAAGGAGAAAGCCTCGAAGAATATTGGTGGTGTACAGAACAAGCGCTTTCGTTTCCAGGCGGAAAGGGGCCAAACCTAATAGTCGATGATGGAGGAGATGCTACATTACTTATCCATTGGGGATTCAAGGCGGAACAAGACGGAAACTTCTTGAACCGCAAGGGTTCGAATCATGAAGAGCAAGTAATCCTTGACACTCTTTCACGTATTTTACGCGAAGACAACCAACGTTGGCATCGCACGGTAAAAGAATGGAAAGGTGTATCAGAAGAAACGACAACAGGAGTTCACCGTCTTTATCAAATGATGGAACGCGGAGAACTATTGATACCGGCTATCAATGTAAATGACTCTGTAACCAAATCAAAATTTGATAACCTATATGGTTGCCGCGAGTCTTTAGCGGATGGTATAAAGAGAGCTACAGATGTTATGATAGCAGGAAAAGTAGCTGTCATTGCGGGGTATGGTGATGTAGGTAAAGGATGTGCGCATTCTATGCGTTCGTACGGAGCCCGTGTTATTGTTACCGAGATAGATCCGATCTGTGCTTTACAAGCTGCCATGGAAGGATTTGAAGTAACTACAATGGAAGAGGCTGTAAAAGAAGGTAATATTTTTGTAACCACAACCGGTAACAAAGATATTATTACCATCGAAAATATGGCTGCAATGAAAGATCAGGCTATTGTATGTAATATCGGTCATTTCGATAATGAAATACAAGTTGAAAAACTTGTGAATTATACAGGCATTAAACATACCAATATTAAACCACAAGTAGATAAATATACATTCCCTACCGGAAACTCTATATTCTTATTGGCTGAGGGTCGTTTAGTAAATCTAGGTTGTGCAACAGGGCACCCATCGTTTGTGATGAGTAACTCATTCACTAATCAAACTGTAGCACAGATCGAACTATGGCAAAAAGACTATGAAGTAAATGTATACCGTTTACCAAAACATCTTGATGAGGAGGTTGCCCGCCTACACTTGGATAGAATAGGTGTAAAACTGTCTAAGTTATCGCAAGAACAGGCAGACTACCTTGGAGTTCCTGTAGAAGGACCATATAAGCCGGAACATTACAGATATTAATACAATGAAACGATAATAAACAAATGAGGATTTAAGCTATTGACTTAAATCCTCATTTTATTTTCACTACCTTTAAAAACAGAATTAACAAAACAGATATGGAAAATAGAAAATGGAAAGTACTGAAAAGTGAATATCTAAGCCATGAACCTTGGTTCACTGTCAGGCGTGATCATGTAAAGCTACCTAACGGAGGTGAAATACCGGACTATTATATTTTCGAATATCCTGAATGGATTAATATTATTGCCATCACAAAAAACAATCAGTTTGTCATGATTCGCCAATACAGGCATGGAATTGGTGAAACTGCATATGAACTATGTGCAGGTGTAGCTGAGAAATATGATACTTCTTTACTTGAATCTGCAAAACGTGAACTTCTGGAAGAAACCGGATACGGAAACGGAACCTGGGAAGAATATATGGTTCTATCGGCCAATACCGGTACACATACTAACTTAGCACATACATTTCTTGCTATCGGGGTAGAACCTGTAACTAAACAACAATTAGAAGCAACCGAAGATTTAACAGTACATCTTATGTCTGAAGACGAAGTCAAAAAATTACTTCTGAATGGAGAAATTAAGCAGGCTCTATATGCAGCTCCATTATGGAAATATTTTGCAGAAAAGCATATCATGTAAGAAGAATGTTAATTTTCGCAGATAATAGGAAATAAGATATATATAGCACCATCAAAAACATTATAATGTTTAAATTTGTCAAGATTTTTTACCCATAATAATTTTTTTAATCATATGAAAAGAGACACCGCTATTTTTGATATTATCGAAAAAGAATATCAGCGTCAATTGAAAGGAATAGAATTGATTGCCTCTGAAAACTTCGTAAGCCAACAAGTCATGGATGCAATGGGTTCGTGCTTAACTAATAAATATGCAGAAGGGTATCCCGGGAAAAGATATTATGGGGGCTGTGAAATAGTAGATTTGAGCGAACAGTTAGCAATAGATCGCTTAAAAGAAATATTTGGAGCAGAATGGGCCAATGTCCAACCTCATTCAGGAGCACAAGCCAATGCTGCAGTATTCATTGCCTGCCTAGATGCAGGAGACAAATTTTTAGGATTGAATCTATCGCACGGAGGGCACTTATCACATGGTTCTCCTGTTAATTTTTCAGGGCTTGTCTACCATGCACTGGAATACAATGTAAAACAAGATACCGAACAAGTGGATTATGAACAAATGGAGGCAGTAGCACGTGCCGAACGCCCGAAACTGATCATTGCGGGAGCTTCGGCATACTCAAGAGACTGGGATTATGTCCGTATCCGCAAAATTGCAGATGAAATAGGTGCAATCTTTATGGTCGATATGGCTCATCCAGCCGGAATGATTGCTGCCGGACTATTAAAAAATCCTCTTCCTCACGCACATATCGTGACAACGACAACACATAAAACTCTGCGTGGTCCACGTGGTGGGGCTATTATGATTGGTAAAGATTTTGAAAATCCTTGGGGTAAGAAAACTCCGAAAGGAGAAGTTAAGATGATGTCAGCTCTTCTAGATTCAGCAGTATTTCCGGGAATACAAGGAGGACCATTGGAACATGTTATTGCTGCTAAAGCAGTTTCTTTTGCGGAAGTACTAGCACCAGAATATAAGATCTACCAAGAACAAGTAAAGAGAAATGCAGCTACTATGGCTCAAGCATTTATTGATAAAGGTTATAAAGTAGTATCCGGTGGAACAGATAATCACTGTATGCTTATTGACCTGCGTACCAAATTCCCTGAATTGACAGGCAAGGTTGCAGAGAAAGTATTGGTTGCAGCTGATATAACTACTAATAAGAATATGGTTCCATTCGATAGCCGTAGCCCATTTTTAACTTCAGGCCTACGCTTTGGTACACCTGCCATAACTACACGTGGTGCCAAGGAATCACTAATGGGAGAAATAGTAGAAATGATTGATACAGTTCTTTCAAACCCAGAAAATGAACAAACAATCAAAGCTGTTCGTGAAAAAGTAAATAAAACAATGAAAGACTACCGATTATTTGCATGGTAATATAGGGGTATAAAAATATCGGTAGAAAGGGGACTTTTTAAGTCTCCTTTCTCTTTTTTAAGGGGTTTACATTTATCATGAATTAGAATTAGGGCGCTTAAATAGCCCGAATTATGTATCTTTGTGAGCTTTTGTAAACAAAAAAACATGAAAAAATTTACTGCTGCCTTAAGGTACCTGCTCTCTGTGCATGTACTTGCCCTTCTTATATTGAGCATATTCAGGATTTGTCTTTTTATAACCAACATATCACAAGTCGGAACGACAGACAATAAAAGTACTCTATTTATTCAGGCAATGCTTAAAGGCGTACAATTCGATAATGTCATAGCATGTTATATTATCGTTCTCCCATTAGTCATCCTATCGATAGTCACGCTATTCAACAAGATATCTTCAACACTACTAAATGTAATAAACACATACTTTATAATACTCTACTTTTTTGTATTTGCACTATCGGCGGCCGATATACCCTATTTCAGTTACTATTTCAACCACATAGGAGCCTCTGTAATGAATTGGATGGGATTTGGGGGAACAACTGCTAACATGATTCTTCAAGAGTCGTCTTATTACGTCTATTTTGCTCTATTTATAATTCTATTTTCTCTATTCTGCATTGGCATTATTATCTTTAAGAGACAGCTCTTTAAAACAGAATTGAAAAATATAAAGAAAAAAGAATATCGTATATATATCCCTATAACATTATTAATCTGGACTGTTTGTTTTCTAGGTATCCGAGGTACATTCGATAGATATCCTCTCAGAATAGGAAATGCTTATTTCAGTAGTAATTCCTTTTTTAATCAAATGGGTATTAATCCGACCTTCTTTTTAATAAAAAGTTATTCCTCATTTTCTAAAAAACATAATACTCTTGATGGTGTCATTCCAGAACAAGAAGCTATTTTATTTGCACACAACCAATTGGTTAAGAACAGGGAAGAAAGTTCATTTAATCCAATATTCCGAAAGGTAGCCACACAAGGCGATATGAGTTCTGCCAATGTTGTGATAATCCTAATGGAATCAATGTCATCCAACTATCTGGATTTTGAATATAAAGGTAAAAAACTGACACCCTATTTAAACGAATTAATCGATAAATCTTATTATTTCCCAAATTTCTATTCAGCAGGTATACACACCAATAATGGTATTGCTGCAACATTAAGTGGATTCCCCGCTCAGTTTGATAAAACAATGATGGGGGTAAATATTGATATATACAATAGTTTATCTACAACTTTACACAATCAGGGTTACCAAACCCTTTTCTTTTTGACAAGTAATCCACAATACGATAATATGAACTGCTTTCTATTAGAAAATGGATTCGATAGGATATATTCACAATATGATTATCCGGCAGAAAAAGTAGTGAATAACTTCGGAGTTCAAGATGACTATTTATTCGAATATGGCATCGAAAGATTAAATGAGGCAGCAAAGTCAAACAAACCATTTTTGGGAACATTTATGACTGTTAGTAACCATCCGCCCTATATAGTTCCTGAGAAATTTAAAGAAGAGGGTAAAGACGCAAAAGATGCTATTATTTCTTTTGTGGATAATAGCTTGAAAGATTTTATAGAAAATGCATCTAAACAGGAATGGTATAACAATACTATATTTATAATACTTGGTGACCATGGAAAGTATTTTACAGAAGAAGAACAACCATACGATATGTCTTTATCATACAATCATATTCCCTTGATTATCTATTCACCCTTGTTTAAGGACATGCCTCAACGATTCGAACAGTTTGGAAGCCAAATAGACATTTTCCCTACAGTGATGGGACTACTAAATCGCCCTTATATAAATAACAGTATGGGAATTGATCTATTTAAGACAAAACGCCCGTATACGTATTTTGTCTCCGACAATCATCTAGGATGTATAGATGATGAGTTCTTTTATATTTATAATCCTCAAACAAAATCAGACGGCTTATATAAGTACAGAAATAAGGATACCAATAATATCGCAAATGAATATCCGGCAGTAGCCGACAGCATGAAAACTTATGCAGTATCGATGATGATAACAGCCGATTATTTAGTAAAAAACAAAATGACCAGTCTCGAAACAGAAAGAAAATAATATACCCTCATATGAAAAAAATACGCATAGCACTACAATACATTCTATCCGTGCATATTCTGGCATTATTAATAATGATGTTTCAACACATAATATTATTGTTAAACAATCTCCAACATATATCAGGTGTGGAGCATAAGTTTAGTTGGATTATGTCTGCACTATTGCGCGGCTTGTGGTTCGACAATGTGATTGCTTGCTATATTACAATTCTACCACTAGTTGTATTTTCGATAATGGGTCTGTTTAATAAAGCATGGAAAGGATTGTACAAAGGCTTCAACATATTTTATATCATCGTTTATTCTATTGTTTTTGGCGTTGGATACGCCGACATACCTTATTTCAATTATTTCTTCAAACACCTCAATTCATCGATTTTTAACTGGAATGAAGAGGGAGGTACAACCGCAGGAATGATATTAGAAGAAAGTTCGTATTATGTCTATTTCTTTCTATTTCTCATCACAATTATCTTTTTTAGCTTTCTCCTATTCAGGCTTACACGTATCTTATTATCAAAACCAAAAGAGAATATAAAAAAGAAAGAGTATTTTATTTATGCTCCGATTTGCATAGTACTTATTGGTTTAACATTATTTGGAATCCGCGGACGATTAGGATATAACCCGATTAAAACGAGTCAGGCATATTTCTGTGATAATTCATTTTTGAATCAGTTAGGTATTAACCCATCTTTCTTTTTTCTACGCGATGTAATAGAATCATCCAAATCTCATTACAATGTAAATGACCTTATCACCGAAGAAGAGGCGCTCCCCATTGTAAGAAAAGCATTGGGAATAGAAAATGATTCAATAACAAGTACTCCTATTTCACGAAATATCTGGATGGAAGGTGCTCCTAAAAATATGAATGTTGTCGTAATCCTGATAGAATCAATGTCGGCCGATCTATTGTCGGTACAACAAAAGGGAAAGAACATAACTCCTTACTTGAATGAATTAATAAACGAATCGTACTATTTCAACAACTTCTATTCGGCCGGAACACATACCAATCATGGAATTTTAGCTACACTATATGGTCTACCAGCTTTGTTTGACCGAAATATGATGAAAAATGTAGATATACCTATATGCCAAGGATTACCATACACACTACAAAAACAAGGTTATGAAACTTTGTTTTTTATGACACATGAAGCACAATATGATAATATGAATGCTTTTCTATCTGAAAATGGGATTAAAGAAATTTATTCTCAAGAAGATTATCCGGCCTCAAAACGAGTAAATAGTTTTGGTGTTCAAGACGACTTTGTATGTCAATATGCTCTAAACAAGTTAAATGAAAAGGCTAAGGAAGGGAATCCATTTTGTGCAACAATACTCACTATCAGTAACCATCCACCATATGTGGTTCCTGAAAAATTCAAATCGGTAAGCGATGACCCTCAATATCAAATCGTAGCATTTACAGATGATGCTATCCGCCAATTTATAGAAGGAGCAAAAAAAGAAGAATGGTATAAAAACACAATATTCGTATTGTTGGGAGATCATGGAAAAGTAGTTGGATCGCAGACTTATGAGATGCCATTATCTTACAATCATATCCCTTTCATCATTCATTCACCAATGTTTAAAGATGCACCTAAGCTATGTAGCCAATTGGGTGGTCAAGTAGATGCATTCCCCACTATCATGGGCTTACTAAATCAGTCGTTCGAAAATAATACATTTGGAGTAGATTTATTTCGAATAAAACGTCCATATATGTTCTTTTCTTCGGATGATGCTTTAGGTTGTATAAGCAATGATTATTTCTATACATATAATTTTAAGGCAAAAGTGGAAGGATTATATGAATATCAGAACAACAATCCTAACAATCTGATATTGCAGCATAGACAACAGGCAGATAGTATGCGTAATTACTCAGCTGCAATGTTTCAGGTAGGAAGTTATATGTTCAGAAACAATTTGACTAATACAGAAAAAATACAACAAAGTATGTTAGAAACCCATCCCTAAACCAAATGTAAATCGGCTTCCATCCTTAGAATTAAAATAAGAGAATTTTCCTGTATAACCTTTAAAAAAGGTTAGCCAGAAACCTCCACCACACGATGGATGCCATTTTACGGAATAATTTTCAGGATACCAGACCCGTCCATAATCGAAACCTACGAAAATGCCATACTGAAGAGGCATAAAAGGATTTTCGAGATTACCGAGATCAAATCTCAGGTCAGTATATTGATAAAGAGACTGACGCCCGATAAATCGGTTATTTCTAAAACCTCTCAACTCAATGGTTGCAGAATGATAAAACCTATATGCATCATTAAATATAGCTCTCCCCCTTATTTCGGTAGCCCAAGTTAAGCGGTCTGATATATTCCAATTAAAGCCCAATCGGCTATCCATATAAGGAAAATTCATCTGCCAGTTTCCTAAATCTATTTTATATCCTGCTGTTACACTCCAATTTATTTTTGAAATTGATGGTGATATTTTATCTATAAATTCATAAGTAAGATTCACATCTCCATAAAGATTCGTATTAAATATATTATCACCATTAGCATAAAGTGTATTAATATAACGATCGTGTGTATTGTCTATCTTAATAAGTTCAAGTGATGATTTGGCTACAAACCGATGAATAGGGTTAATATTAAAATAGAAGGACGGAGTTACGCTATATTTCCGAATATCAACTCTATTATATTCACGATGTTGATCTTTGAATCCATTAGTATTATTCCCATAACCAAAAAAGTTTGTAAAATTCTTGGCTGTGCCAATATATGCCTCTATAACAAAAGATTTTCGCTCATCAAAACCGGGAAAGGAGCCTACATACATTAGCCCATTCAGATAATTATAACCAAGCCGATGCCGATACGTAAAAGGTGATCTTTTAAAACCATACATCGTCTTTGTCAGATAAGCACCAAGATACAACCCCAAGTCTGAATCATACATCCCCCAAGGAGAAAAGTCCAATGTGCTATATTTCAATTTTTCGTAATTATAATCAAGCACACTATCAACATTAGTCAAAATCACTTTTGCCCCCGATATAGAATCATAGTTCTGTTTTTTGAATTTATAATCATAGATTGTAACACCATATCCACTTTTTAGATTGTAGTCACTTACATTCCTTCCCCCAATCAGGACTAGAGGAGTGCTTTGTATCGAAGATGTTCCTGTTACAGAAAAGTGGTCATTACCCTCTAACCCATAAATCCAAATTTCATCGGTAGATTTATTATATTGAGTATTATATCTTAATGTATCACGCGTCTGATTATAGATATTAATCTCACCATTTCTACGATCAAATCGATTCACATCTATATAATCATCGCTATTAGTAGCTATAATAACAGGTGTCTTTTTCAATACACGATAATAAGATTTAGCTGTTTTATCTAATACATCTAATCTCGATTTGAATTTCCGTTTTATCAGTTCTGTCTCTACACCTTGTACTTCGGGTGGCAAAAGTCGGAAAGATTGATCAATAAGTTGTTTTGTCAGATGTTGTTTTATATAGTTTGCCTGTTCCACCCATACAGATTCAGAGCTTTCACCTGTGAGTGCAACATCTAATGCAAAACCGAATTTATTGAAACGTCGCAGATCTGATATTTTATAATCGTAATTTTCGATACACTTCAGATCGAACATACCAAGCACACCTTTAAAAAATAACCCATCTACCCGAGAAAATGCATGAGATCTATCGACTACCAATGGAATATATATAGTGCTATCATTCCGCAATTCTTCTTGCCATCTCCAATTTTCTGATATTTTATTCCAATCACCAACAAGTATATCGAATAATCTTTCCCGAATATAAAGATCTTGGTCAACTTTTATAGATTTATCTTTTTGTAGGTTAGTAAGGAGTTGTTCTGTACTTATTATCTTCGACTCCATCGTAAGGTTTTCGAGATTGTAGACACTTACCATTTGATCATGGATGCAACTACCATCGACAATGGTATCATTTGTAGAATTGGGGGGAAGATAATAAATGCGAGGATCATAAGCATTTAAGCCAATTTTACCAGCTAATTGGTTTGTTGTTATAAAAGCATAAGGATGAGTTATTGTATAAGCATCTTTTATAAAATCGCCCAAATAGGTATTATTAAAATCTTTACTATTATAAACTGATTTGAAGAAAGAAGATTCCAAAAACGTTGTCGCCCCACTAATCGGGCGTACCAAATATAAAGTATTATGATTATCCTGCATTAGCAATCCATACATCCGGGGTGCTTGTCTTACTAACTCCAATCCGCCATACAAGGTATCCAATGTAGTTTGTGGTACACGGATTGGACGAGAATATAATTCCCGATAATGCGTACCCCAAACCTTATTATAAAAAGCTCCTTTTTTTGTTTCTTCCTTCGAATAGACTGATTTAAATACCTCTTTATTTGTACCTGAAGCAGTGGTATCTATAGGTAATATTATAGATGATTGAAAAATAAACAATAAGAAAAAGGCAAGATAGTAGTACCATTGCCGAAAGATTATAGATAAAAAAATCCTCATCTGACAATCAGTTTTAAGTACGAATATACAAATGTTCTCATCTATTTCAAATAATAAGATAATAAGAAAACAAATTTAAGCGTTATAAAAGAATCAGAACCTTGTAAATTTTGAAACACTACTCACACTTGCTATTATCTAAAATGAAAAAACTATTTTTCGAAACATTTTAACCAGAGTATTATACTAATTGTTCAAGGTGTAAGTATTAATATTAGATTAATGAAATAGGAATAGCTTATATTAGTTATCTTTACCTTTTAACTTTAGAATATTAATATCTAAATCGAAATAATGAGATTTTTTAAATATTTCTGGATACTGTTTTTTCTCTATTTTATTTTTGTTCATCCGGCCATCATTTATTATGGTACAGATTTTCAAGATGTCAATTTAAGCAGAGTTAATCCAAAAGAATCATTCGTCTATCTAGCTCTAAGTGTTGTTCTTTGGTCTTCTATTTTTGGTTTTAGTTTTTACTTGCTGATGAAATATTCTTTTATTAAGCAAAAAAACATAAGTCAGATTATAAAAACCGGAATGAGGCTACCTGCCCGGATTATTGAAGTAAGACCTCTAACATCTGTTAATAAAAAAATAGAGTCAAAAACAGTTTTACTTGAATTTGATAATCTGGAAGGCGAAAGAGTTTGGCAAAAAATGGATATAAACGACTCCAGACCTCTAGAAAGTCGCTTTGAAGTAGGAAAAACTCTGTATCTAAGAGTCGATGAAAATTTAAAAAGATCACCGTTCTTTGTCCTCGAAGATATACGAACAAAAATTAACCTTATCCCATATATTGTTTGGATTGTTTTTCTTTTAGGTGTATTGTATTACTACAATTACTCTTATGATCTCGAAAATGCAGGTTATGGATGGCGTTTTCTTTCGTTTTCACATCCTTTAATTAGTTCAGCAGGTTTTCTTATTCTTTTTTCAGGTATATTTTATCTGATTTTTAAATTCCTGATTCTCAAAAAACTGAATATAGGAAAAGAATCTGTCATTTTAAAATTCAGAGGTTTGAAAGCTTATGCAAAAATAATTCGGGCGGAACAGACCGGAACATATATAAATGAACAGCCCGAAATACAATTTGATATTGAATTTACCGATTATGCAGGTAATATGCATCGCACAAAGATTCGAAAAATAGTCTCTCTTGTAGATGTCGGCTCTGTTAAACTTGAAACAGAAAAGGAAATATTTTATGATAAGAGAAACCCCGATTCTGTTATGTTCGAAGAAGATATAAATTCTATTTAACTATATAATGAAACAAAATACAATAACCTACTCTTTGTTGCTCGCTACATCTATCAGCTTCCTTTCGTGCCACAAGCTTACAAGATCGATTCATGATACATTGAATGGAAACTCAAAAGAGATAGCAGAGAACAATAGCATTCATCAAGCATCTGAAACATCTAGAAAAAATAAGGGCATAGATTTTATGGCTGACCGAGAATCACTCCAAGAAGCTGAAAATTTGTTACGAAACAGACCTGAATTAAAAGGTAAAGAGATAAATATATATCGGAATATTCACTTTTACAGCAATTATCGTATCTTACTGAAGATACAGAATCCAGATAACCCGAACTATGTTGATAGTTATTCTTATGATGGCGAAATATGGAAAGATCCTGAGCCTGTTGTATTATCCAAACACGATGATGTAACAAGTAATATTGTAAGTCTGAACAAAATCCCTTTTGTAAATGCAAATAATACATATCAGGCAATAGTTGCCAAGATGAAGGAAATAGGTAGTCAATCGACTGATCTAACTGTTTATGTAAATATTTATAAAAATAAAATTACCTGGTATCCAAGAAGTTTATCGAATGAGCGCTCACGCTATTCTATAGAATTTAATGAAGACGGTACTTTGCAATCTTTCGAACAAGATTAATTTAAATCCCCCCTTTGTTTGCACTTGAAGCAGTGGTATCTATAGGTAATATTATTAGTACCATTGCCGAAAGATTATAGATAAAAATCCTCATCAGACAATCAGCTTTAAGTACGAATATACAAATGTTCTCATCTATTTCAAATAATAAGATAATAAGAAAACAAATTTAAACGTTATAAAAGAATCAGAACTATGTAAACTTTAAAACACTACCCACGCTATGCTAGTACCTAAAATGACAAAATTCCAATTTAAATTAAAGCCTGCTTTATACTTACTCTTTATTATACCAAGCTCACTAAACCTGAGAGCACAAGAGATAGAAAAAGAAGATATAGTCCGGTTGAAAAATGGAAAAACAATAAAAGGAACTATTGTTAAACAACAATTTGGGACATTGAGTATAAATATATTGGATAGTGTTAACCAACAATATAAAACAATAGTACTGCAACAAGGCGAAATAACCAACATTGAGCAGCAAACAGAAACTTTACCGGAATCCGAAAATAACTTTGACGAGAAAGGAAATAAAAACGGGCAGATTTATAAAAAGAAAGCAAATGGCAATCCTGTTATAAACTCAGACAAGTTAGGAGATTTAATGATTACCGATCAGATACAAACAAATACAATTAACCAGTTTATTCAACGCCCTAAAGAAAATATCATTGCACCAGTTGTTGTTGATAAACCAATACTAACTGATATACAATCCGGAAAAACAAACGATGATAATTTTGATCCTTTTAGTGTTCCACGTCCCAGAAGGCAACCTAAGTTATGGAACAGAGATATAAAAGGATATCGAGGATTTGTAGATTATGGTTATATAACAGGAATTGGCAATGAGAAAAATAATCGGATGGAAATTGCGACCGCACATGGTTATCAGTTCAACCCGATATTTTATATCGGAGTAGGAGCAACTTTTCATATAACGACAAACAAGAAAGACTCTTCCTTACCCATCTTTTTCAACAGTCGTATTAATTTTCTGGATGAATATACAACACCTTTTTGGGATGTAAGATCGGGCTATTCGATCAAAGACGGAAAAGGCTTCTATTTCAGCACAGCATTTGGAGTTAGTTTCACAAAAAAAGGCAAAAGTGCATTTAATGTAGGATTAAATTACACGCTGCAAAATGCCAAATACAACAGACTCAACAATAATAATGAAGCTATTAAATTCAATAAGCAATATCACGGATTAGGGTTAAGAATAACTTACGAATACTAATCCAACAAGTCCTCCCTCCTACTCTACGTACAATACTAAACCTTTTAGGTATTCACCTTCGGGATGATAGATATTGATAGGATGATCGGCAGGTTGTGTCAACTGATGAAGAATACGTACATTACGCCCCGACATGGCAGCGGCACTAAACACGGCTAATCGAAAAGCATCTTTGCTGATAACTTGCGAGCAAGAAAAAGTAAATATGATACCTCCTTTTGCTATTTTCTCAAATGCAACGGCATTGAGACGCTTGTAACCCTGCAAGGCATTACGTATCGCTCCACGATGTTTAGCAAATGCCGGTGGATCCAAAACAATGAGATCATAATCTCCTTTATTGATTTTACTTAAATACTTGAAAGCGTCTTCTGCAAAAGACTCATGTCTTTTATCATCACCAAAGTTAAGAGACACATTACGATCTGTCAGTGAAATGGCTTTGGCAGAACTATCTACCGAATGAACCAGCTTTGCGCCACCTCTCAAGGCATAAAAAGAAAAGCCACCTGTATAACAAAACATATTCAATACAGATCGGTTTTTAGCATATTTCTCAAGTAAAGAGCGATTGTCACGTTGATCGACAAAAAAGCCTGTCTTTTGACCTTTTACCCAATCGGGATAAAACTTCAATCCATTCTCAACAGCAATTTCCTCAACATCAGTTCCTCCAAATAAATATTCATTTTCGGCACCTAAATCGGCTTTATAAGGAAGTGTTGTTTCCGATTTATAATAGATATTCTTCAATGTATCTTTCAATACCACTTTCAATGCTTCGCAAATAACAGCTCGGGATTCATGCATACCCACCGAATGTGATTGGATAACAGCTGTCCCGGCATATACATCTATAATTAGTCCGGGTAAACCGTCACCTTCACCATGTATAAGCCGATATGAATTATTATCTGAGGACAGAAGTCCGATTGATTTACGCAAATCGACAGCAATAGAAAGACGTTCTTCCCAGAACGATTGATTAATTTCTCTTTCTTCGAACGACAATACCCGAACCTCGATGCTACCAATTTGATAATGCCCCACGGCAATAAACTCATTATTGTTGGTATATACATTAACGATTTCGCCTTCAATCAGATTATCATCTTTTCGCTGTACAGCACCGGAAAAAACCCAAGGATGAAACCTTCTCAAAGAATCTTCCTTCTTCGGCTTTAATACTATCTTCTTATAACTCATATATAAATATTTCTTTTTCTAAATCTATCGGAATAAAATACTGATTACCTTCGATAACCCTCAATAAAGTTTTTTTGAGGGCATAAAAATACAACTTTATTTTTAATTGAATTCTAAGTATAGCTTGGTAGAAAACAAAAGAGATACTAAAAATAAAATTAGCCTTTTGTTTTTTCCCATTTTAAATGATTCAAAACTGCCTTTATATCGAAATAACTATATTCCGGTGGCAACTTTTCTTTGATAGCTGTAAAAGAAGGCGAAGAACCCGATTCTAAAAGGAACTTAGAAAGAAACAAGATTTTTTCTTCCGGTATCAGTTCTATAATCGAAATCTCTCCGGTAAGGATAAATGAGGCCAAATGTCCCTCAATAGTTGTAGATGACAGATTACGTTCCTCAGCTATTTCTTTTATACTCTTTCCTTCATTAAATAAAGATAGAGTAATCCGTTGGCTATCTCCTTTCTTCGGTTTAGCTTTTCCTTCCAGCTTTTCCTCAACTATCGGCTCAGGCAATTGTTTCTGTTCGAATACAAGATCTGCCGTCAAATTAATATTTCCGTAATGGATATGTTCCAATTTCAATAACAGGGTTAATAACGTAGAATAAATTTCATGTGCCTTCCTCAAATACAACTTCACTTTCGATGCCTTTTTAAGGCTGTTTAAGTGACTTTCTATTGGCAAAAGTATATTTACCTGCATATCTTTGTGGAAATAGACAGCGGCTTTCTGAACACGATTTCTGAGCTTATCAATATCAGGGTCAGCTGAAGCAAGTATCTGATTCAGTTCTTTTCGAAAATTTGCAGCTATTACCTGTTGTTCTAATGCTTTGTTGCAAAGCCGGGACACTATGCCTAATACCTCCTCCTGATTTGGGATTTTCTTTTCCGATACTAGTTCATAGAAAGACCGTAAACAACGGATAACAGGATCCCAATCAAAAACTTTTTTCAACTGTTCGGCACAATATACAGGCTTTTCCTTATTCAATACCGATTGCAAATAATCCAATCCTTTTTCTTCACGGGCAAAAGCAATAGCTCCCTCATCAGTATGAATACTATCAGCCGTGATACGTGAGAAAAGGATAATTCCATCGAGCGAAGTGCATCGGCTGAGTGCTACATAAACTTGTCCTCCGGCAAAAGCCTGCCCAGCATCTATAACAACACGGTCGAAAGTCAGCCCCTGACTCTTATGGATAGTAATAGCCCAAGCCAGACGAACAGGATATTGAGTAAAAGATCCCAGTTCTTCCTCTTCTATATCGCCTGAATCTTCGTTGAGCGAATAGCGTACATTCCGCCATGTCTCATATTCGAGTTCCATTTCGTTACCATCTTCGAAACGGACAAATATTTTCTCATCAGTCAAGTGACTTATAGTAGCTAGCTTTCCATTATAATAACGGCGACTTTCGCCTGAATCATTTTTAATAAACATAACCTGAGCACCAACTTTCAGAATCAAATCCTGATCGGTCGGTAAAGCATTTTCAGCAAAGTCTCCCCTCACCTGTCCACGATAGATATATTCTGTTGTTCCTAATTTTGACAATTCGTCATTATTGATTTTGTCTGCTTTATAGTTATGTGTGCAGAGAACAATATAACGATCTTTCTCCGGTAACTTAAAAGATGGATTATAACGTTGGTTCAGAATATTCAGATCGGACGGACTAACTTTATTGTTCCGTATCCGATTCAATATATCAATAAAAAGCTGGTCGCTTTGCCTGTAAATTGTTTTCAGTTCAATGTAAAGAGGTAAATTGTTATCCAAAACCTGAGCATGAAAGAAAAATGGAGATGGATAGTAATTCTTCATCTGATTCCATTCTTGCTGCTGCACAACGGGTGGTAACTGAAACATATCACCAATAAAAAGCATCTGGACTCCACCAAATGGTTGTTGATTGTTTCTATATCTGCGAAGCATATAATCAATAGCATCGAGCGTATCGGCACGAAGCATACTGACCTCATCGATGATAAGTAAATCAAGCTCTCTCAGCATCTCAATTTTGGACTTCCTCAATTTAAAATGAAAATCAAGCTTCTTCTTCCCTTCAAAGTCAGGTATAAAAGGTTCGAATGGCAATTGTAGAAGTGAATGAAGAGTGACCCCTCCGGCATTGATTGCTGCCACACCGGTAGGAGCTGCTACAATAACATTCTTATCTACATTGGCACGGATATAGTGCAAAAAGGTCGTTTTTCCAGTCCCTGCTTTTCCAGTCAGAAAAACAGATTGTGATGTATTGCGGACAATATCAGCAGCCAGAGAGAATGTTTCATTAATAATTGTAGAACTCATAATGCTAATTACAAAAAATTATCAATTGGTAAAGATACTTATTTTATATTTCTGTACCTTTGAGTTAAGACATGCTATGTTTACCATCAACTTTTTTATTAACAATAATAGCTCGGAAAAACGATGAAACGAATATATATTATATGGGCTGCAGTCTCCACCCTTTTGATAAGTTCATGCACAACAACAAATCTTATCACGATTGATACACTCAATCCGGCAGGTCTGACATTGGCTCATAATGCCGGCAACAAGAATGTTATACTTGTGGATAATACAATACCTGTCGAAAAAGAAAAGGAGGATGCTAATAACCCTAAAAACATAGCTATAATAAATGTAGATAGTGCAAAAGCGACCATGTTGTACTCTATAGTACAGTTTATGAATGAAGAAGCTTATTTCAATAACGTTGATATATACCCTTACCAAACACGAGAGAATGATGATCCTGAAAATAAGAGTAAGCCCCTAACTCCATCAGAAGTATTAGATATTTGTAAAGTCAACAGTACAGATATCTTAATTTCTTTAGATGAATTCAGTATGTATGGAAAAATAGAACCGATGAACGATAATATGCTGGAACTAAAAACCGGAAGTGTATTGCGAATCTATTCGGGTCTGAACGGACGCACTATCCAACCACCAATTGTATATACAGATAGTTTATTTTGGTTCGATGTATATTCAATAAAAGAGATTGACAACGCTATCCGGGAAATTGCCACCATAGCGGCTGACAAGCTGGTTAGTGTTTTTGTACCTAGTTGGGAGAAACAAACCAGATGGTATTATTCGGATGGAAAAATGAAAGAAGCGGATAAATTAGTAAAAGAAAATAAATGGAAAGAAGCTGCTCAAATTTGGGGTGATTTATTTGATAAAGAAGAGAAAGACAGCCGAAAAGCAAAGTTAGCGTCTAACATTGCTTTAGCAAATGAATGCCTTGATGATATACCGAATGCTGTTGTTTGGATTGATATTGCTTATGGATTACTGCCTGAATCAAGCCAAGCAGATTATGCCATAAAGACAACTTTCTATAGGGAAGTTCTGAAAAAACGAGAAGCAAATATGGGAGAATTAAAAGAACAATTAGGTGAAGAGTGAATCAGAGCTAAACTAGTTGCTTATCAGATAAAACAATATATACTTGTTTTTTTAATTATTCAGATATTTTCCAAAATATTTGTCAACAGCTTCCTGGTTATATTTATCTTCTCCTCTCCAAAATTCGACATAAACCCAATCATGTTTTGAACGTGTCGGACGATTATAAGAGGCTGGTTTTAAAACATCAATACAGGCCAGGATTTCTATAATAACATCCCTTTCATTTTTACTCGATTTAAGATTGGGTACATCTCTAAGTTTATCTCTCAATACACTCGGATAATCGCCTTTTTCACATGAATCAATAGCTCTCAAAATCGCCTTAAATATTTCTATATCATCTTTTGTTGGTTCTGTAATTTGCTCTTTAGCAAACAGTTCTAAATCAAAGAGTGTATAAATTAAATCACCATGCCGGACACCTCCCCATTTTATGCGTTCAAAATTTAATACATTTAGGTCTTGATTTTTATAAAAATCGTCTCCAATAACTCCATATTTCAAATCTCTACAGATACCACAAGTGTATGACGTAGAAACAATTTCATCATCTTCATAGGAGTGACCTGATACAGCAGGGCTATATTTATGCAATGTAAATAATTGTGCAATAAAATATGAACCGATTCCCGATCGCCAATCGAGACGCCGAGTCGACAAACTGCTTATAAATGCTTTCGCTGCTTCCTCGACCTTGATTGTATTTGCAAGTTCTATCACTTTTTTCACACAATCATCATGTGAAATAGTCAGTGAGTCAAACATCAATCCTTTTTCTTTTGCATAGGCAAAGTCGTCAGGATTCGTTTTTCTACTTTTGTTATCAATCCATCCATTTTTCCAATAAGTGCGAAAGAGAATTTGTTTTGCTTTCTTATCCATATGTAGACTTTGATATGCTAGTGCAATTACTTAGTATAAGGAAATAAGGATAGTACAATATATTTTAATTGTACTATCCTTATTATTTCTAATATTTTAGATTATCTGCCAAAATCACATTCTATCGGGAACCTCAATTCCTAACAACGACATACCACTCTTAACAACTTTAGCTACATTGACTGAAAGGATAAGACGGAATATTTTTAGATCTTCATTTTCTTCTTTCAGAATAGAGTGGTCGTGATAGAATTGATTATATTCTTTTACTAATTCGTAAACATAGTTAGCTATCAATGCGGGGTTATATTCATCTCCTGCCTGTTTTACAATAGCAGCATATTCCGCAACAGATTGCACTAAGTTTTCTTCTTTTACACTCAATGGCAGGTTTGCTGACAATGATTGAGGCAGTTGTATGTTTTGTTCGGCAGCTTTACGTAGTACTGACTGGATGCGGGCATGTGTATACTGAATAAATGGTCCTGTATTTCCATTAAAATCAATAGATTCTTTAGGATTGAACATCATATTCTTTTTAGGATCAACTTTGAGAATAAAGTATTTCAACGCCCCCATTCCTACCATTCGCGATATATTATTAGATTCGTCTTCTGTACAGTCATCTAATTTACCCAATTCGGCAGATGTTTCTTTTGCAGTTCTGACCATTTCTGCTACAAGATCGTCCGCATCAACAACAGTACCTTCACGTGATTTCATCTTACCTTCGGGTAATTCTACCATACCGTATGAGAAGTGTACCAGCCCTTTTCCAAATTCGAAGCCAAGTTTATCAAGAATAATAGAAAGTACCTGAAAATGATAATTCTGCTCATTACCAACAACATGCACCATTTTATTGATTGGGTAATCGTCGAAACGTTGTTTGGCTGTCCCTATATCTTGTGTCATATATACAGAAGTACCATCACCCCGTAGAAGAAGTTTGTGATCTAAACCTTCTGCTGTCAGATCCACCCAAACAGATTTATCTTCTTTTTGATAGAAAATTCCTTTCTCTAAGCCATTCAATACTGTTTCTTTTCCATCCAGATAAGTCTGCGACTCATAGTATATCTTATCAAAGTCTACACCCAGTTTCTTATATGTTTCATCGAAACCGGCATATACCCATGCATTCATCTTCTCCCAAAGAGATACAGTCTCTAAATCTCCGGCCTCCCACAGACGTAACATTTCACGAGCTTCGCCCATTAGTGTCGATTGGGCTTCTGATTCTTCCTTCGATAATCCCTTCGCTTGCAATTCTGCTAATTCTGCCTTATAATGTTTATCAAATAAAACATAATAATCACCAACCAAATGATCACCTTTCTTTCCTGCAGATTCTGGCGTTTCGCCATTTCCCCATTTTTTCCAAGCTAACATCGATTTACAGATGTGGATACCACGGTCGTTTACAATATTTGTTTTAACAACTTTATACCCATTGGCTGTAAGTACCTCAGCTAGAGCAAAGCCTAAGAGGTTATTACGCACATGCCCTAAGTGCAAAGGTTTATTGGTATTTGGTGAAGAATATTCTATCATCACTAGTTTTGCATCGGGCGTAACAGCTTTAATACCATAATCAGGTATTGCATTAATTTCATTAAGCAACTCTATCCAACTGTCTGCACTTATAACTAGGTTTAAGAACCCCTTTATAACATTAAAACTTGAAACTTCGGGAGTATTTGTTGCCAGCCACTCTCCTATTTCCTGTGCTGTTTGCTCAGGATTCTTTTTGGAGATTTTAAGAAAAGGAAAAACAACCAAAGTCAGATGCCCCTCAAACTCCTTTTTTGTTTTTTGCAATTGAACTTGCTCGGGCAACACTGTTTGTCCATAAAGAGTTTCTATGGCTTTGATAACAGCAACCTGTAATTTTATTTCAACTTTCATTATATTGGGATTATATATTATCAGCTGGCAAAATTATAAAAAAGAAACCAAAGATATTGAGTGATTAACAATTCGAAAGCAATAAAATATAAAAAAGACGACGAACTCACTGTTTAAAGATGTAGTAATGGTGCATTCGCTATAACAGATTAGTATTGTAGTTATAAATCTTATTTAAAATATGACAAATTAGATAGAATAAGTTAGTGTAAACAAAAAATAGCAAAGAGAATAATTCTCTTTGCTATTTTTTGTTCTGTCTCGTATGTTAAATTACAATGCTGCCAAATCAGCTCCTGCCTTAAATTTAACTGTTTTTTTAGCAGGGATATTAATAGGTGCTTTTGTTCTAGGATTAATACCTTTTCTTGCAGCTTTTTCAGTCACTGAAAACGTTCCAAAACCAACTAGTGCTACTTTTCCACCACCTTTAACTTCTTCTGTAACTGATTCGATAAGTGCTTCTAAAGCTTTTTTTGAATCTACTTTGCTTAATCCTGACTTGTCAGCGATTGCATTAATGAGTTCTGTCTTATTCATAATTAAATAGAATGAATTAATTAAACATTTTATATAAACGAAATATTGTACTTTGTCTTCTATACTATATATTATCTTTCAGGTATATAGCTATTCTAGAATCCAAATATAAGTGTTTTATTTAATATTCATAAAAAAAATGCGGAAAAACTCGCTAAAAATCAGAAAATATGCAAAACTGATAAGGTGTTGTATAATCGAATCAAAAATATCCGTAATTTTGGGATTCTAAATGTAAATTAAGAATAGGATGAACCAAAATAGTCAAGGCTTTTTAAACTCGATTCCAGTAGTCACCCGCAATCTCATTATCATAAACGGTTTGATATGGTTAGCACAATTTTTATTGTTGAAAAATGGAATAGATTTTAGCGAATATTTCGGTCTGCATTATTTTGCATCGAATGATTTTAAACCCCATCAAATTATCACATATATGTTTTTGCATGACCCAATGAGTCCTGCACATGTATTTTTCAATATGTTTGCTGTTTTCATGTTTGGTCGCACTCTCGAAACAGTATGGGGAGGAAAAAGATTCTTAACCTATTATATGCTAACGGGAATAGGAGCCGGATTGGTACAAATGCTTGTTACTTATATCAGAATCCATTATCTCGAAATAGGGTTGCCTGCTGAAGCCATAGCTGATGTATATCAGAATGGAACAGCATTATTGAACTCGATGAAAAACTATGCCGACCCTAATTTAGCTGAAATGAATATCCTAATTAACACCTCGACTGTGGGTGCATCCGGAGCTGTGTTTGGTATATTGCTTGCTTTCGGAATGTTGTTTCCAAACGTAGAGTTATTTATAATTCCTTTTCCTTTCCCAATAAAGGCCAAGTGGTTTGTGATAGGCTACGGATTAATAGAGTTAGGGCTGGGTATTGCGAACAGATCGGGAGACAATGTGGCTCATTTTGCACATTTGGGGGGATTAGTAGTCGGGTTAATTATAATTCTTTATTGGAAGAAAAAAGCTAAAAGTGATGGGCGCTATTATTGATAATATAAAACTCAGATTTAAACAGAAGGATTTATTGATACAATTGATTTCCATAAATGTAATTGTATTTCTTATAATCATTGTATTAAATCTTATAACTACATTATTTAAAATAAACAATATTTCATTTTTGGAATATGTTGCTGTTTCAGCTGATATAGATATTCTTATCAAACATATATGGACTATTATTACCTATATGTTTGTTCATGAAAATCTATGGCATATACTGTTCAATATGTTAATGCTATTTTGGTTTGGACAAATATTCCAAACTTATTTTAGTACTAAGAGCATGGGGAGCTTATATATAATGGGGGGGCTTGCGGGAGCTGTATTATATATAATCGCATTTAATACAATTCCTCTTTTTATCGATATGCGTCCCTCTCTGATGATTGGCGCATCAGCTTCTGTAACAGCTATTGTATTTGCTTCGGCTGTTTACAAACCAAATTTTGAAATAGGGTTATTAATTATCGGACGAGTTAAAATTATATATGTTGCTCTTTTCATCCTTGTATTAGATATTATTGCTTTAGGGAATGAATCTAACCCGGGTGGTCATGTAGCTCATATAGGAGGTGCGATAGTTGGTTATATTTATGCTAAACAATATTTAAAAGGAAGAGATATAACAAAATGGATTAGTAATATAATTGATTTCTGTGCTAATCTATTTAAACCAAGACCAGCAAAAAAAATTAAAGTAAAATATAAAAGGAAGGAATCTGATTATGACTATAATCAGCGTCGCCATAAAGAATCGGTTGATATAGACCAGATTCTTGATAAAATAAAATCTTCTGGATATAGTAGTCTTAGTAAAGACGAGAAAAAAAAATTATTTGATGCAAGTAAAAAATAAATTTACAAAAGAGAACTTGAGAAAATATCTCAGAGTTTTTATATTTCTGACCAATATAGTTGCAATACTTCTACTCTTATTATCAACATTGGCTTGGACTATATTACCATCTAAAGTAACTGCAATATCATATTTGGGTATGGGGTTTCCTTTTTTGCTCGTCATTAATATTGGATATTTGATACTTTGGGGAATACTGCTACGATGGAAACTAGCTTTGGTACAAATAATTGCTCTTGCTATATGCTGGAATCCAATTTCGACCTATTTCCCGATGCATTTACGGACACAAACAGTACCTGATGATTGTATCAAAGTATTTTCATACAATGTCCGTGGGTTCAACTGGCTGGCGGGAGATACTGCCAGACGAAATCCGATGCTGGATTATATAGCAGGAAGTGGTGCGGATATCATTTGCTTACAGGAATTTGTTGTTGCTATAAAAAAAGATAAGACCGGAATTATCTCGGAAGAAGAATTTAATAGGAAAATGAAGAATTATCCCTATCGGCAAATTGTTAGATTGGGAGAGGCAACAAGTTCTTATTACAAATATGGTATTGCCTGCTATTCGAAATATCCAATAGAAAAAACTGCTGCAATCCCGATTGTGAGTACTTATAACGGATCGTCGATACATGAAATAAAAATTAAAGACAAAACAATAACATTAGTCAACAACCATCTTGAATCGAACAGAATCACTGCAGAGGATAAAAAACTATATAAGAATTTTGCCAAAAAGAAGGATAGGGAAATGCTCGAAACTATTGCTCACAATATTCAATCGAGATTGGGTGTTGCCTTTAGGTTAAGAGAAAAACAAGCCAATATAATCAGGAGTTATATAGACAAGCAAGAAACGGATGCGACTATTATCTGTGGCGATTTTAACGACACTCCCATATCATACGCATATCATCAGATAAAAGGCGATATGATCGATTCCTATGCTCATACTGGCTTTGGTCCGGGGATAACCTACCATGAGAATAAATTTTGGTTTAGAATCGATTATATCATCCATTCTTCAAATCTGGAATCATATAATTGTACTATAGGTGATATCAAATATTCGGACCATTATCCTATCTGGTCTTATTTGAGATTTAAATGATAAAGTCAAATTGTAGATATAAAAAAGTGGCTAGGATTTTGTCCTAGCCACTTTTTTATATCTTGAAATATATTATTTCGTTTTTACTGTATACCTATTACCTTTATAACTCTTCAACATAGCTCTTGTCGACCCCACCTTCAATTTAGAATCAAGCCGTACAGGCATCTTATTTTCATCGTTAGTTATATACACCTTCATTGCCTCTTCCTTGTCTTCGAAAGCTAATTTATTACCGTTAGTAATACTCAAAACAAGCTTGATACATTCATATTTATTATTATCGTTTGCTTTTATTGTTTCCAGTCCACCATATTCTATGGTCATATACACTTTCTTTTTACCGGATATAAATTCGACCGTCGAAGAATCACCTTTTTTCATAGATGAATAGTTTAGTGTTCTTGCATAATATACTACACTAATCATGTCATAAACACAACTTTCGGATGTAAATGTTTCATCAAAACGTTGTTCCCCATTTTTGATCCGTTTTGTATGAATATTGACCCCGGAAGAAGTATAAGTGTAAGTAACACTTTCATCTGTATTTTCTTTTCCCTCATGTGCATTTTTCTTAAAATGTAAAGGAACAAGATCTTTCGTCACATAGGAAGAAAGGGTATCATTCAAACTAAATAGTTTACTGGCTGCCCCTGTCGATTGTGCAATTAAAGACATTTTATAAGCATCCTTACCACCATAGTGCGTAGCTACTGTTTTCAACGATGAATTACCGGCTTTTGTAAAAATAAGCCCATATTTGAAATAAAGATCGAAAGATAACTCCTCTCCGGCATTGAATTGATTATTGGTCACCTTGCATTGCGATTGTGCATTTGTATGTATGCTAACCAACATTAATAGAGTAAAAAATATCAGTACATTTTTTTTCATTATCATTCATTTTTAGTTAATAAGAGGATGTTTGTCCCATACCATTATTTACCGAGTTCATGTTATTTTGTTGTGTATTACTATTCCGCTGATTCTCCTGATCTTGTTTCTTTTTATCAGCTTGTTCTAACTGTTTTCTTTTAGAATCTTTTTCCTTCGGCTTGTTTTTAGTAATATCCAATGGTTTCTGCTTATCCAGATGGTCAGTAGTTACTGTCCAATCAACTTCTTCATCCCAGTTTGCCCTTGCTGTAAAAGAACCATTGTAATAACTAACCATTTCCGGTTGTCTCTTTTCATAGAAATCACCTGTATCCCAGACTCCATTCCTATTTTGATCGAATATAATACGAGCATAATATTGACCGGGAGGCAGATTCCTGAATAAAGCAATATTGTCTTTGACTATAGATTTACGAATTGGTTTATCCGATTTATCTAAAAGTTCTATAAAATAAGATATTGTATCATTGCTCAAGCCATGTATGTTAATGGCAAGATTAGCATATTCATCCTTCCTTTTGATTTTCAATCGCTGCTCATACTTATTATTCCACAAGCCAAAAATACTGTGGATAGAAGCTGAATCAATTGTTATTTTGTATTCATGTTCATAGTCCCATTTATATTTGAGATTAAAAACCCGAGGATTAAGGGAATCTCCGAGCAAATCGAAATCAATATCAACAAAACTACTATCAACCAAATGTTGCAATTTTATCTTTTTATCAGGAGATTCTGTTATCGGCTCTGCAAATTCGAATCGAATATTCCGTCCTATATCCCAAGTGCCAGCAGCATCACATTTCAAATCAAGAAAGGTAATTTCAGGTTCTTCATTGTCTTTCTTCTTCTTTCTTTCTTCTTCTTTCTTTCGGTTTTTTCGTGTTCTGTCAATAAATCCAAGTGTATCTGTAATCTGAATATTTTGATTTAAAGAGTCTGTTTTTATGTATGTTAATTGAAAATCAAGAGTATCGATGGCAGCTATAGCAGGATCTTTGATCCAGTAGATAATAGTATCATTTGCTTTTGTCTTTTCCAATGTATACCAATCATCTTTTGCATCAAAATTGAGAGGTTCCAATTTAGGCATAGAAGTTGGAGCCCCGAAATAAAGAGCCAACTGCCTCTCGGTACGCTCATGTTTTTGTAAATACTGACGTTTAAATGCCGATGTAAAAGAGCGCATTATAATATTGTCAGGAATAAAACGTGTGTATTCTATTGTTTTTAAAGTATCTATGTCAATATTGCCAACCTTTGTGATAATGGTATCCACTCTTGTATCACGGATAGAGGATGGTTCAATTAAAGTTTCATAAAAAGCAATTGCTTCATTTGGATTATCATATTTATAATCTCTGTTGGCATCATTAAGTCCATAAATTTTATAAGTACCGGGAGCAATTCCTTTTATTGTAAATACACCATAGTCGTTGGTACGTGAAATACGTAGAAATTTGGTGTTGGTAAATGCTGTATCATCAAGGTTAGAATGTAACCCGACATACATTCCTTTGACGGGTTCCAAATTTTCGGCATCAAGGATTTTTCCCGACACCGCTAATGTATCCACATAATCTCCGGTGGAAAAAGAGAAAGAAAAATTTTCTAATGCATTCTTCTCATTATTGTCAACAATCGCATCCGTAAAGTCAATTGTATATGTTGTATTCGGAATCAGCGAATCTTTCAACTGTACAGTCACTTTGCGATTCACAGCCTGCAAAATCGGAAAAGCAGTTTGCGGAGGGGTAATGATAACCTTTTCCGATTGCTTTTCCAAAACGACATTCTCATCGAACTCAATAATAACCTTACCATCTTTGACATTGGTAGCATTAAATGCCGGCGAAGTCCGTACTACCTTAGGCGGATCAAAATCATAATCTCCACCTGTCGGAGAGGCCATATTAGCACATGCAGCCAAAACAGAGGCTAAAACACCTGATACCACTAGTAGGCTTCCATATCTATCAAAAAAACGCATCATCTGTTTATTTTAGTTTTAAAGCAAAAATACAATGTTTCCGAAGACCAGCATACATCATCCGCATAAAATAGCTTAAATCGAGAATAAGAAGGCTTAAACGGCTTGAATTGTATTTCGATCATCATGATTAATATATTATGATTGAAATCTCCTTTTCATTGAGGAAATTTATATTCAAAGTATGAATTATTCTTTATTATAAGTTTTAGATAATACTAACAGACTCTCATTCCCCATATTGAAAAGTAAATCAATAATACTCATATTAGCAGCAAACCCAGATCTTGAAGAGAATACCTGATAATATGGAATGGATAGAAAAGAAGAATCTAATTCTTTCCATTTTTTTTTAGGATGAATTATTTCACGTAAATCTAACTCTTCAGACCCAAATTCAGTTTTATATTCACTTGAATACTCAATTGAAATATCATCGATATTTAATAAATCAAGAATCAAAGTACGTAAGCCTTCGTTGAAATCGAAAAGAAAAGAGTATTTATTATGATAGAATGGATAGAAATCATCCTGATAATATTCAAAAAAAGGTGTTGAGTTATATGCTGATACAATTGTATTCCAATGCATATGCTGCCAATTGCCATGTTGAGCAATGCGAATATCTTTCATTAAAATTTTATCTGTAGAAGAATGTTCCACAGGAATAGAAAGAGGCATGGCTCCATTTGCAGCCATAATATTACATCTGTTCCGATAAGATTGCTTTACATAATTATCGTTTTGTTCAATAATAATCCGGTCTCCGGCAAGAAGCTTCGAATAATATTGCACAGGAGCCAGATAGGCAGATGAAAGCCAAATATCCATATCTTATATTAATTACTTTACAGGTACAAATAACCGATCTTTCCTTACACTCCCATTGGCTGAACTATACCAGATGTAGTTGGCTTTGCCAATAATATGGGAAAAAGGAATAAAACCAATTGATCGAGAATCTATTGAATTATTTTTATTATCCGACAACAACCAATAGTAATTTTCCAAGAATGTATAATATTCCTGAGAATTACCATCAATAACCAACTTATCATTAACAAAACGAGCTTTTGAACCTTGTTCGAATAATATAACTTGTTTATAAATAGCCATATTCCGTTCTGTCAATTGTACAATCTGATCTTTGCGAGGTACTACAAATTTATAATCGATCGGTTCAGCCTCTTTACGCCACACGGAAACAGAATCGGGTAAAACCTCATTCATTATAAATGCCTCATATTTATTTAATACTATCGAAGTAGTATCACTGTCGCATGGTTTCTTATTACGCAGTGGAATTTCTTGTTCATCAGCAGTCTCCTCAATAATTGATTCGTAAGATGATAAATATTTATATTCTTCCATATAGTCCGGAGAAAAAATATAGTCTTTGTGTTCTATTAAGTAGGTATCATTGATAATCTCGATCGTATCTCCCGGTAAAGCAATACATCTACTTAACAATAACTCTCTTTTGTCAATCGGTTTATCTGATTCATTCGGATTATTAAATAAGACAACATCGTTGTGCTGCAAGGGTTTTTCAAAAACACGCTTGTATGGTAAAGCAAATAATGAGGAATAAGATTTACGTCCAAAGAATGTATCAAATGTAAAAGGAACGCTAAGTATTGTAATAGGTATCCGTATGCCGTAAGCTGTTTTATCGACCAGAACATAATCCCCTTCTTCAATAGCAGTTTGCATCTGAGAAGAAGAAATTGTATAGGATTCGATCAGAAAAGTACGCACAAGAAAAACAATGAGCAAAGCAATCAGAATTACTTTGCTCAAAAATATAAGTGTTTTTTTTTGCTTTGTAGCAGACATTGTTATTTCTTATTTCCGGCAGTAAAAAGCCTATTCCAACGTATTCCTTTGAAGAAACCTTGATCTTTATTATACGAAAACCAAATAAACATTGGTTGGCCAACGATATGATCTTCGGGAACAAAACCCCATACACGAGAGTCGGCAGAGTTATCTCTATTATCACCCATCATAAAGTAATAATCAAACTTAAATGTGTAAGAATCTGATTGTTGTCCATTTATATATACTTTACCATCACGATAATCAAAATCATTATGTTCATAATTCTTGATACAACGTTGATAAGCTGCAACTTTATAGTCTACATTCGAATCAAATTTAATAGTTTCTCCTTTTTTAGGAATCCAAAGGGCAGGAAAATCTCCATATTCACAATCTTGATTATATGTGATCGGATACACCAATTGAGTATATTTACTACCTTCCATTTGTCCTCTGTTCTTCAAATACTCATTGTAACGTACAACAGTCCAAACAAAAGGGCGGCTTTTCATTTTCTCAACCATTGCTTTAGTCATAAATACATTTGAATAAAGCATCCCTGCATTTCCATTTTTTCTCTTAAAACCAAGTTGAGCTATAACGATACTATCAGCACTGTTTATATCTTCGACACCAATTACGGCTTTATCCTCGTCACTAATACCTAAATCATCGAATACAGTTGGCGAAATCATAGTACCATCAGTCTGTATTACATATCTCTGCTGCATATTTTCAGGTTCAGGAACTATTTTACCATCAAGAAAAACAGTATCATTCCGCATTGAGATAGTTTCACCCGGAAGCCCTATACAACGCTTCACATAATTTTCACGTTTATCTACAGGTCGATATACAATTGCTCCATTCTTAGCCTTATTAGCCCAAACGTTAGCACGCCCTTCATTATGACAAATTACGTAATAGTCTTCATTCTGTCTATTTAGAGCAACAGTATCTCCCGAAGGATAATTAAATACCACAATATCACCATGTTTTACTCTCCCTTCTCCTGTCCCCTTAAATCTTTGATAATCAAGCTGTGGCTTTTCAAGATACGATTTACAACCAAATATAGGCATAGTATGCTGCATAAGAGGAAAAGAAAATGGTGTCATCGGAGAACGTGCTCCGTAACTAAGTTTACTAACACACAGAAAATCACCGACTAACAATGATTTCTCTAGCGAAGAAGATGGAATCTGATAATTTTGAAAGAAAAATGTGTTGATAAAATAAACACCAACTAGTGCAAACAAGATAGCATCAACCCATTCTAAGGCACTTCTGACAGCTGGATTTTTTGATTTTTTCCAAGCCCCCCAAGGTATAAACTTGGTTATATAAATGTCAACAAAAACAGGAATCAAAAGTAACACAGCATAATACCCTGTCCACATGACAAATAATAAACAAAGCACACATGCTAATGTACAATATATTTTTTGACGTAAACCAGCCTTCGGCTTTGTATCAACCTCCTTATCAATTTCTCTGTTATCAGTTTTCGGTTCTTTCATTTCCATATTCTGTGTTAAAATTTAAGCATGTCATCCATTCCAAGAAATCCTTTTTTACCTTTCACAAATTCAGCAGCAATAACTGCTCCCAAAGCAAAACCCTTACGGCTCTTTGCATCATGTTTAATAGATATTATATCTGCATCGGATTCATAAATAATCTCATGTATTCCGGGAACTTCACCTTCACGGATACAATGAATAGGCAAATCGGAAGGAGATTCCTCTGTTTCTAATTTCCAATTACTTTTTCTATCAATATTTTCTAAGATTCCTTCTGCCAGAGTAATTGCAGTTCCACTCGGTGCATCAAGTTTGTGTATATGATGTATTTCTTCCATCTTCACATCATAGTCAGGATACTGATTCATTATCTTCGAAAGATATTTATTCAGTACAAAAAAGATATTAACGCCTAAGCTATAGTTAGATGCGTAGAAAAAAGTTTTACCATCTTCTGCACATGATTTTTTAACTTCATCAAGATGTTCGAGCCAACCTGTAGTACCGGCAACAACAGGAACATTTGCTGCAAAACATTTTCTATAATTATCTAAAGCACTGGCAGGTGTAGAAAACTCGATAGCAACATCGGCACTTTTAAATTGAGGAGAATCAAAATCAGAAACATTACTCATATCAATAATCGATACAACTGTATGCCCCCGATCGATTGCTATTTTTTCAATCTCGTGTCCCATTTTTCCATACCCGATAAGTGCTATTTTCATTATAGTAAAAATTTTATGTATTAGTAAAACATGCAAATATACATAAAAACTTATCTTTTATGCCTAGAATAAAGGTGAGCTCTCATAAAAAAAATTAATGAAAAGGCTTACAATTATTTTAAGATAAAATAATAGAATAACTTTGCTCTTTATAAATTAGTATTAACAAGCACAAAAAAATCACATGATCACATTAGAAATCTGTTCAAATTCAGTACAATCTTCTATCGAAGCTCAAAAAGGAGGGGCTACGAGAGTAGAACTCTGTGATAATCTGGCAGATGGAGGTACAACACCGGCACTCTCGCAGATAGAACTAACAAGAAAACTAGTTGATATACAGTTAAATACGATAATAAGACCACGAGGAGGAGATTTCTTATATAGCGATCTTGAATTTGACATCATGAAACTAGATATTCATCATTGTGGCAAAGTAGGTTGTGATGGTGTAGTAATAGGAATATTAAATGCTGATGGTACTGTGGATAAAAAAAGGAATGAAGAGTTAATAAAGATAGCACACCAATACAAAATGAGTGTTACTTTCCACCGTGCATTCGACCGTTGCCGTGATCTCAAAAAATCACTTGAAGATGTAATAGAATTAGGTTGTGATAGAATCCTTACATCGGGAGGTAAAAAAACGGCATTGGATGGTAAAGAGATTATTCGGGAACTTATAGAGCAAGCTAAAGACAGAATTATCATAATGCCCGGATCCGGTATTACAGAAAATAATATCATAGAACTTGTACAAGCAACAGGGCTGAAAGAATTTCATGGTTCTTTCAGGAGTAAATATGATGGGCAAATGCAATACAGGACAGAAGATATAGGTAGTATTGATGAAGAATATTCAATTTTATTGACAGATTATAAAAAAGTAAAATTAGCGGTCGAAAGGGCAAATAACTTATAATACAATTTTCAGAAATACTAAATCTAAAAGCAAAGGCAATACCAGGTATATTCCTAAACAAGAAAAAGACTTACCTTTGGTAGTATATATCAATTTATAACTAGAATTATTTCAGATGAATTTCAAATACGATGTCATTGTTGTTGGTGCCGGACATGCTGGATGTGAAGCAGCTACAGCCTCAGCAAATATGGGTTCAAAAACTCTGCTGATAACAATGGACATGAACAAAATAGCTCAGATGAGTTGCAATCCGGCTGTTGGAGGAATTGCAAAAGGACAAATTGTAAGAGAGATCGACGCATTAGGTGGCCAAATGGGAATAGTGACGGACATGACTGCCATACAATTCAGAATGCTAAACCGATCGAAAGGACCTGCCATGTGGAGTCCACGTGCCCAAAGTGACCGTGCACACTTCATTCTGAAATGGAGAGAGATCATAGAAAATACTCCAAACCTATTTGTCTGGCAAGACATGGTCAACTCTCTTATCATAGAAGACAAAACAATCAAAGGTGTAAAAACAGCAATGGGTGTTGAGTTTTTTGCAAAGTCTGTTGTCCTGACCAATGGAACATTCTTAAATGGACTCATGCATATCGGGCGTGTTCAACTTGGAGGAGGACGTGTTTCTGAACCTGCATCATTCGGCATAACCGAACAATTGAGAGATCTTGGGTTCACTACCGACCGAATGAAAACTGGTACTCCTGTAAGAATAGATGGTAGAAGTGTAGATTTTAGTCTGATGACTGAACAACAAGGAGAGAATGATTTTCATAAATTTTCATACCTTGATTTTCAACCTCGCCCTTTGAAACAATTAAGTTGTTGGATATGCTATACGAATGAAGAGACACATGATTCGTTACGGAACGGACTTGATGAATCACCGTTATACAATGGACAAATCAAAAGTATAGGTCCAAGATATTGCCCAAGTATCGAAACCAAAATTGTCACTTTTGCCGATAAAACCGCACATCAATTATTCTTAGAACCGGAAGGAGAAAACACGCAAGAGTATTACTTAAATGGATTCTCTTCTTCCCTACCCTTGCAAATACAAATTGAAGCATTGCAAAAAATACCGGCTTTTCGAAATATACATATATTCAGACCAGGCTATGCAATAGAATATGATTTCTTCGACCCTACTCAATTAAAGCATACACTAGAAACGAAGATTGTAAATGGACTATTCTTTGCCGGACAAATAAATGGAACGACAGGTTATGAAGAAGCCGGAGGCCAAGGGTTAATGGCAGGAATAAATGCCCATATTAATACTCATGGAGGTACTGAATTCACCTTACAAAGGGATGAAGCATATATTGGTGTCTTGATAGATGATTTAGTAACAAAAGGTGTTGATGAACCATACCGTATGTTTACATCGAGAGCAGAATACAGAATATTACTTCGTCAAGATGATGCCGATAATCGTCTTACACAAAAAGGATATGATATTAATCTCGCAAAAAGGGAACGCATAGACCTACTAAATGAAAAGAAACAAGAAATAAACCGATTAGTAGAATTCACGGCAAACTACTCTCTAAAACCTGAATATATAAATGAAGGCTTAGTTGAATTAGGAACGACCCCACTAAAACATGGAATAAAACTAAAAGATGTCATAACAAGACCTCAAGTCAGCATTGATAATATTTCTAAATTCATTCCAGCCCTAAAGGAAGAATTAGACAAAATACCAAATAGAAAACAAGAAATAATAGAAGCTACCGAGATACTCATTAAGTATGATGGATACATAAAGAGAGAACAACTAATAGCGGAAAAGATAAGTAGATTAGAAAACATAGTTATAAAAGACAAATTCAATTACGAAAGCATTCTTTCCTTATCGACTGAGGCCAGACAAAAATTATCAAAAATAAACCCTGAGACGATTGCACAAGCAAGCCGAATTCCGGGCATATCTCCGAATGATATATCTATACTGTTGGTACTTTTAGGCAGATAAAAAAACGTGTTCCACGTGGAACTAAAATACAAAATACTAATAAACAAACATTTAACAAATCTGAAAAATATAATTATTATTTAAAGCATGAATAAAACAAAGATTATTCAACAAAGAAAAAGATAAACGAGGCAAGTTTTCATTAACTATCAAAAGAGTAAATAATGAGAATAAAAAATACACCAATATTCAAAAAGGCATCAACATAAGACAAGTTCTTGCAATCAAACAAATAGAATCAGGGGGGGGGAAACACAAATACTTAATATCTCCTTCAAGACATTCTTTTACTGTTGAGCAGATATTCTATACCAAGTATTAGGAGAATAAATTAAACATACTATAAGAGCAGAGACAAGTAAGTCTAAAAGATCAGCCACTTTACCTTTAATAAAATGAACACAATTGAAAGTGAAGCAAAAAAATAAATTCATATAATTAGTTTAACTAACAATAGAAATAAAAAATAGTCAAATAAACTTTAAGTATAAAAGACTAACAGTCTTGAGGTCAAAAGTAATTTTCACGAAGAAAAGGACGAATTATCAACAATAATATTTCATAAAATACTGATTTACTTACACTTGAATAAAATAAAAAATCAAGTTCCACGTGGAACACAAATAATATAAAATAAAAGATGGCATTGAAAAGAGAAGAACAAATTAAAAAACTAAGAGGGATAGTTCGCAACATTCCAGATTTTCCAATACCAGGAATTCAATTCAAAGATGTAACCCCATTATTCAAGACTAAAGAGTCATTACAAACTTTGACTGATGTAATGATTGAAGACTATACAGATAAAGGTATAACAAAAGTAGTAGGTATAGAATCGAGAGGATTTATCATGGGACCCATCATGGCCTTAAAATTAGGAGCCGGATTTATACCTATCCGAAAACCGGGAAAACTTCCAGCAGAAGTATTTGAAGAATCTTACGAAAAAGAATATGGACTAGATAGTATTCAAATACATAAAGATGCATTAAATGAAAACGATGTAGTTCTAATACACGACGATCTACTAGCGACTGGAGGCACAATGCTCGCAGCATATAATCTAGTAAAAAGAATGAGAGTAAAGAAAATATATATTAACTTCATAATAGAATTAGAAGAACTAGAGGGCAGATCTATATTTCCGGAAGATATAGAAATAATATCTCTAATAAAATATTCAATATAATTTTATAAAAAACAAAACCTTTAATTATCTACATATATTCTCATGAATGAATATTTAAAGAATATAATACAAAATATACCAGAGAGTCCGGGATGTTATCAATATTTTGATGACAAAGGAGTCATTATATATGTAGGAAAAGCAAAAAACCTAAAAAAAAGAGTATCCTCATATTTTACAAAGAAACATGAGAATAGTGCGAAAACTCGTATACTCGTAAGCAAAATAAGGGACATAAAATATATTGTAGTCGATACAGAAGAAGACACATTACTTTTAGAAAATAATTTAATAAAAGAGCTACAGCCAAGATATAATGTTTTATTGAAAGATGACAAAACATATGCATCTATTGTAATCAGAAATGAGTCATTTCCGAGAGTAGAAATGACTCGAAACATTATTAAAAATAAATCAATATATTTTGGCCCCTACCCTAGCGGTGTAACAATAAAAGTTCTTTTAGAAACAATTCATAAAATATATCCGATCAGAAGCTGCTCACTAAATCTATCCGAAAAAAATATAGAAGAAGGAAAATATAAAGTATGCCTAGAATATCATATAAAAAGATGCCTAGGACCATGTGTCGGTTTACAATCTCTAGATGATTACAATAAGAGTATAGAAAATGTAAAAGACATACTTAGTGGGAACACAAATCTAGTAAGCCAAAGAGTGTATGACGAAATGATGGCATATGCTGACAAAAATGAATTTGAAGAAGCAAATAAACTAAAAGAAAAATACCTCCTCATAGAGAACTTCAAGAGTAAATCTACTGTTGTGAGTAGTATCAAATATAATATTGATGTATACAGCTATGATGAAGATGAAAACTCGGCATATATCAATTATCTGAGCGTCCATAATGGAGCTATCATACAGGCATTTACATTCGAATATAAAAAACGAATCGAAGAGCCGAAAGAAGAACTTCTTGGATTAGGAATCATGGAGATGCAAGAAAGATATGGACGTAAAGCAAAAGAAATAGTTGTACCATTTTATCCAGATTTTATTCTTGATGGAATTGAATTTACAATACCCCAAAGAGGAGATAAATTAAAGCTTCTCAAATTGTCCATCAAAAATGTGAAGCAATATAAGCTGGATAAATTAAAGAAATCCGAAACATTAAATCCGGAGCAACGCACTACACGCATACTCAAAGAGATGCAGAAGGATCTGAATATGAAAGAAGTACCTTTTCATATAGAATGTTTTGATAACTCTAATATTCAAGGAACCAATCCCGTATCAGCTTGTGTTGTATTCAAAAAAGCAAAACCATCAAAAAGAGACTACAGACATTTTAATGTAAAAACAGTAGTTGGGCCAGATGATTTTTCAACTATGCGCGAAGTAGTATATAGACGTTATCATAGACTTATAGAAGAAAAAGAACCCCTACCCCAACTTATAGTAATAGATGGAGGAAAAGGACAGTTAGGCGCAGCATGCGAATCCTTAAAAGAATTAGGCATTTATGGAAAAGTAGCAATTGTAGGAATAGCCAAACGCCTGGAAGAAATCTATTATCCGGAAGACTCTATTCCACTCTACTTAGATAAAAATTCTGAAACACTAAAAATCATACAACATCTTAGAGATGAAGCACATAGATTTGGAATAACATTCCATAGAAATCAAAGGAGCAAGGGACAGACAAAATCGGAACTAGATGAAATAAAAGGTATAGGCGACGAAACCAAAAGAGTTTTACTAAAGCATTTTAAAAGTGTTAAAAGGATAAAAGAGGCTTCATTTGAAAATTTAGTTAAAATAATAGGAAATCATAAGGCGAACTTAATAAAAGAGCATTATAATTAAACAAAAAGATGTTTAAAATTGTTACATTTAATATTAAATAAGTACACTTATTATATAATATCAAAACTATACAAAATAGAACAATTTTAAACTTTATCAAAATGAAAAATGAAATTTTAAGCTCTGTAAAACAGGCAGTTAAGTATTGGTGGGTATCATTATTAGTTGGTATACTAGCAGTTATATTAGGAATATGGTGTGCAGCAGCACCAAGTAGCACATTAATAGTCTTGTCAGCACTTTTCACGGCTAGTTTCTTAGTCAGTGGAATTGCCGAAATCATCTTTGCAGTATCTAACAAAGATACAATCAGCGGCTGGGGATGGACATTAGCCAGTGGTGTAATAGATTTATTATTCGGTTTCTTACTTCTCGCAATGCCGTTCGAAAGCATTTTTGTACTTATCTTCTTCGTTGGCTTTTGGGTTATGTTCCAGTCTATATGGGGAATAGGTGCTGCAGTAGAATTACAACGCAATAAAATAAGTGGTTGGGGATGGTTGTTAGCGCTCGCAATATTAGGACTTATCCTATCATTTATATTAATTGTAAATCCTGTATTTGCAAGTGGATTTATTGTAGGATTATTCTCCATAACACTAATTTGCTATGGAATATTAAGAATTTATTATTCATTCAAATTGAAGTCAGTAGGTAATGATATGAATGAAATAAAGAAAGAATTAGAAGATAAATAAAGCAAATTATACAAATTATATCTAATTTTAAAGTCACATATAAATTTATTATATGTGACTTTTTATATTTATATAATGAGAGTACTAATCCAAAGGGTGTCAAAAGCATCCGTAACCATAAACAATAAATTAGAATCATGTATAGGCAAAGGGCTATTGATTCTTGTAGGAATTGAAGATGAAGATAATCAAGAAGATATAGACTGGTTATCAAAAAAAATAATCAGCCTGAGAATATTTGATGACGAAAATGGGGTTATGAATCTATCTATCAAAGATATAAATGCAGAAATACTAGTCGTTTCACAATTCACATTACACGCCTCTACCAAAAAAGGAAACCGCCCTTCATATATAAAAGCTGCAAAACCGAATATTTCCATACCACTTTATGAATCATTTTGTAAAGCATTAGAAAATCAATTAGAAAAAAAAGTACAAACAGGTGTATTCGGTGCAATGATGGAAGTAGAATTAATTAACGACGGTCCTGTAACAATTTGGATAGATTCTAAAAACAAAGAATAGTATGACAATAGAAGAAGCTCAAAAAGAAGTAGATAACTGGATAAATACAATTGGTGTACGTTATTTCAACGAACTAACCAATATGGCTATTCTGACAGAAGAGGTTGGTGAATTAGCTCGCATTATGGCACGGACATATGGAGATCAATCATTCAAAAAATCTGATTTAGGAAAAAATCTTGGAGATGAAATGGCAGACGTTCTTTGGGTATTAATCTGCTTAGCAAATCAGACCGGAATCAATCTTACAGAAGCTTTTATAAAGAACATAGAAAAAAAGACAAATAGAGATAAAGACAGACATATAAATAACGAGAAATTGAAATAAAATCATGGCAGAGACAAATAAATATACCGATACGCTCAAAAAATACAATACAAATCTAAAAGATTCGGATATTTCATTGAAAATAAATGAAATAATAAATAAAAACTTCGAAGCGAACAATAATAAAGAAGTATATAAACGAATCTATTCGTGCTTAGATTTAACATCATTGAATACAACTGATTCACGTGAAACAATTTGGAATCTGACAGAAAAAGTAAATGATTTTGATGGCACTTCTGATGTGCCTAATGTTGCTGCTATTTGCGTATATCCTAATTTTGTAGAAACAGTCAAAGAAGCCCTTACAGCAGATGTAAAAATAGCATCGGTAGCAGGTGGATTCCCTTCGTCCCAAACATTTACTGAAGTGAAAATAGCAGAATCAGCTCTTGCTGTCACTTGTGGTGCTGACGAAATAGATATTGTGTTCAATCTAGGATATTACTTTGAAGAAAACTATGAAGATTTATGTGAAGAGATATCAGAAATAAAACACACATGCCGCGATGCTAAGTTAAAAGTCATATTGGAAACAGGAGCACTTAAAAATGCTTCGGATATAATGAAAGCATCATTATTGGCAATATATTCGGGAGCCGACTTTATAAAAACATCTACAGGAAAGGTATATGAAGGTGCTACCTTAGAGGCTGCTTATGTTATGTGTACAGCAATAAAGGAATATGAAAATAAAACAGGTATAAAAATAGGATTTAAAGCCTCTGGAGGCATCTCGGAGGTCAAAGATGCTGTCAAGTATTACACGATAGTAAAAGAAGTCTTAGGCGATGATTATTTGAATAATGAATATTTTAGAATCGGAGCCAGCAGGTTAGCTGATAATATATTGAATGCTATCTAAAAAGAAAAAAGCAGCATACAATTTTGTATGCTGCTTTTATTTATAATATATAATATCAAGCGAATTTAAACTCTCTTCTCTACTTTAGCAAGAAAACCTTTACGATGCTCGTCAGTTCCATGAGAAGTAGAATCACAGTTGATCCAAGCAGCATCTTTAAAGCCAACAGAATATAACATTGAATTAATAAAACCGTCTTCTATGGAAGATCTGAAATTATCAGTCGGACTCTCACTAGTTGTTAATACTGTTGTTCTCTTAATATCAAGCAATGGTGTCCAACCATTATTATAATTATGTGAGAAATTAACCAATAAAACTTTATCAAAAAAACCTTTCAGAATAGCTGGCATTGTGCCCCACCATATAGGGAATATAAAAATAACTTCGTCCGAGACTTTCAACATTTCCTGATATTTAGAAACCAAAGGGTCAGCAGATTTACCTTTATTATAAACAGCCAGATCAGCTTCAGTCATTTCAGCCTTAAAGTTATCTTTAGGTAAGTCAATAATCTGATATGCTTTATTTTCTGTATCAAATTTAGCTGTAATTGTATCTAAAATAGCTTTATTAAAGCTTCCATGCCATGGATGAGTAAAAACAATTGTTACCATAAAATTAATTAGTTTTTAAAACTTAAAGATAAAAAAACTACCTGACAGAAAAATCCACAGGTAGTTAAAATATATTATTAATAATATCTTTCAGAATACTTCGCCTAAATGTTTCATATTACTTTTAGCGGTATCAATAACTTCACTAATACGTCCATTCAGGATCAATTTAGACATTGATAAGGCAAAACCTTTCATTTGCGCCAACTCAATCTTCGGAGGCATAGCTAAAGCATTAGGATCAGTCTTAATAGAAACCAATACAGGACCATTTGTTTCAAAAGCAGTTTTGATAGACTCTTCAACTCTTTCCGGATCATTAACAGAAAGTGCTTTCATACCCATCGCCTCTGCAACAAGAGCAAAATCAGGATTATACATATCTGTTTCGTAATCAGGCAATCCACCAACTTCCATCTCCAGTTTTACCATACCTAAAGAACGATTATTAAAAACAATGATTTTGATAGGTAGCTTATACTGAACTATAGTAGCTAAATCTCCTAGAAGCATGGAAAGTCCTCCGTCACCACAAAAAGCCACGATCTGTTGATCGGGTCTAGCCAATGCAGCTCCTATAGCCATAGGCATCGCATTAGCCATAGATCCATGACTGAATGAACCAAGCATTTCACGATCTTTTGTAGCTGTCAGATAACGGGCTCCCCATACACAGCACATACCTGTATCAACTGTAAATATAGCATTATCATCTGCCAATCTATTTACCACAGATGCTACATACTCAGGAGCAATAGTATCTATATCACCTCTATGATCGGCAGCAGTCTGCAAATGATCTTTTACTTTAGCATATTTCTTCAATTGAGATTGTAAAAAATCATCTTTATCCTTGGTCTGTACCAAAGGAATAAGGGCAGAAAGAGTATCTTTTGCATCTCCGGCTAAAGCAATATCTACTTTAGCTCTACGCCCAATACGTTCCGGCCGGGAATCTATCTGAGCTATCTTTATACCATCTGGCATAAATCCTTGATAGGGAAAATCAGTACCAATAAGAATTAACAAATCTGAATCATGCATACTTCCATAAGCAGAAGGTAAGCCAAGAAGACCTGTCATACCTATTTCGAATGGATTATCATATTGCACAGCCATTTTACCTCTGAAAGAATAAGCTACAGGAGCCTTGATAAGTGATGCAAATTGAATCAATTCTTCATGTGCATCCTTCACCCCTACCCCACAATAAATAGTTATTTTTTCACTTGAGTTTATAACGTCTGCAAACCTTTCTAATTCTGAATCCTGAGGCCTGTATACACTTTTAGAAGGCAATAAATATTCAGCAGTCAAACTATCTGTTGCCTGATCTGCCGCTACATCACCGGGTAAGCCTAATACAGCCACTTCCCGATTATGAACTGCATGCTGTAAAGCAGCTTGTAACATTCGCGGAAATTGCTTTGGCGTTGTAGCTATCTGGTTATATCCGCTACAATCTTCGAACAGTTTAACAGTATTTGTTTCTTGAAAATAAGAAGTTCCAAACTCGTAAGTAGGACATGTAGAAGCAATAGCCAATACAGAAGCATTGCTCCGATGAGCATCATACAAACCATTGATAAGGTGAACATGCCCGGGGCCACTACTTCCTGCACAACACGCTAACCCGTTCAATTCTGCTTCTGCAGCTGCTGCATAAGCTCCAACTTCTTCATGGCGAACATGTATCCAGTCTATTTCACCACTGCGTCTAACAGCATCGTTCACTTCGTTCAGACTATCTCCTGTAACAGCATAAATTCGCTTAATACCAGCTTTGGATAAGGTTTCAATAAGCTGATCTGCAATTTTTTTTCCCATCAATCTGTATGTTTTAAGTTTGTAATACTAATTAAAAACGTCTAAAACATATAATTGTTCATGAGTGAACAGAGAACAAAAGTATCAGCCGGCTATGTTAATTTTTATACCTAATTGCTCAACTCTCTGCCCTATTTTTTGGAGTTCTTCAAAAGGGATTCTTTCGAGGCTTTTTTCAGGAGTTTCTCTATCAATAGTATATATCATCACTTCTCTAGGCTTAGTTGCTTTAACGACCTCTAACCACGCTGAAATTTCTTGTTCTGTTGTATTGTCAACAACACAGCCATCGTGACTACCTCTAACAAACATTGTTTGCATAATAAAATTGCCATTGAAACGTTTAAAAAGCTCAATCTGGTTATCTATACTATATGAAGGAGCATTGGGACGGTCCAATATACGTACTGTGTCAATAAAAGCAGAATCTAGTTTCAGAATATTATTATCAACTTTTTGCAATGCTTTAAATACACTTTCTTTCGAAATATGCATTGCATTAGTCAACACACTTACTTTTGCATTTGGAACATAATGATTGCGAAGTTCAATCGTATCATCTATGATTCCTTCAAATTGCGGATGCATAGTAGGTTCACCATTACCAGCAAAGGTAATAACATCTAATGTTACTCCTTCTTTATTCAACTGAATGAGTTTATCTTCTAAAGCAGCTTTTACATTTTCGCGGGAAGGAAGCTTAGTTTTGGTCTTAAAATCTTTATTATAGCCACATTCACAATAAATGCAATCGAACGAACATAGTTTACCATCATAAGGCAACAGATTCATCCCCAACGATGAACCTAAACGCCGACTGTGAATCGGACCAAAAACAATCTCATGAAATAATATTGTAGACATAAAAATCAATTTTCTATAATAGCAACAACTCGTGCAGGTGCTGCCGAAGCACCTTTTATCTTTAATGGGAAAAGAGCAACTTTAAAACCAGTAATAGGAAGAGATTCTAAATTAGTCAATTGCTCAATATGCATATATTCTTTTCGAGTACCTATCAGATGACCTTCCCAAAAATAGTCCGAATTATTATCTTTTTTAGCTTTTTTAGCCATATAAGGAAGAGGTAAATCCCATCCCCACTGATCTATACCCATTATCTTAACACCCTTATCAATAAAATATTCGGTAGCTGCCCGACTCATTCCCGTACCTTTGAATACAAAATCATTACCTGTGTACATCTTATCTCTATCGGTACGGATAAGAATAATCATATGAGGTTTAACTTCAAGATTATGTTTTGATAAAAAGTCTTCTATATCAGAGACAGTAATCGGATCGAAATCAGCCTTATGCGACATATCAATAACCAGACCTTCGCCATAGCACCATTCTAAAGGTATTTCGTCAACTGTTTTTGACGGTAACCCTTCACAAAGAGGCCCATAGTGCCAAGGTGCATCAAGATGTGTAGAGGCATGTACACCCATTTTAGTAATTTGATCATCAGCCCAGCCATTAAAACCTGAAGGAAATAATTTAAAAGGAAGTCCACCCAAAAGCCGAATAATCCATTTGGATTTGCTATGCTTTTTATGTTTAATCTTGATTTTTAACAAAGAGGACTCTCCTTTTTTGTCATTTTCTATTGTCTTTGATAAATCTATTATTTTTACACCGACTTCCTTCATAACTTACTGTATTTATGATTAATGTTATACACATTTCAAATAAATAAATTTATACCATACATAATAAGTACATAACGGATAAATTTACCTATAAACATACTAATATTTACAATATATACATTAGCCCGCATATAACCTAATGCTAAGGCAATCAGATCTCCAACAACAGGCAAGAAACTAAAGAAACCCATAATAGCCCCTTTGCCTTCGAGCCAGTGCTGCATTTTATCTATCTTTTCCTTTTTTACTTTAAGGTACTTCTCTATCCATTCAATTTTTCCAGCACGCCCCAGATAGTAATTAGTCATACCACCCAGCCAATTGCCAACAGAAGCTATTATAACACAAGCCCAACCATTCATACCCATGGCTAAAAGTCCACCAAAAACAAATTCGGATCCAAAAGGTAGAATTGTAGCAGCAAGAAATGAAGCTAAGAAAAGCCCTATATACCCATATTCTATAAGTCCGTCAAGCATTCTTTCTAGCGTAAGAAGAGGTAAACTCCAAGTATAATCCCAAGTACGATGACTGCAACTCCGAGTTTTTTAACCAATGATTCGGTTTTTAAACTCTCCTCATCATAGTTTGCTCCACGCATAAGAGTTCGTGGACTAGCTATCATTATTATGCCTAATAGTATAGCCAATCCGCTATATATAAAATCGAAATTAGATGGTTGCATTATAATTCAGTTTTAAATAATTTTCTTTTTACTTCTTCGCTCTTCTCTAAAGATATAAACACACAATAGTAAAACACTTACAATAGAAATATAAAAGCTTATGTGTTGAAGAACAGTTCCTTTATAATAGACAGTAATCTTACCAGAATTGTTAGTCTGAATGCTGACAAGCCCTTTAGGACTACAACTAACTGTAAGCTCTGTTTCACTTTGAATTGCTGAATAACCTTTATAATAAATAAGTGGCAATTCAATATCGGTAGATTTATCCGTTACAACATTCAGATTCAGAACACCTGCCACCCTAGTCAGATTATCAATACTAGAAGCATTTGAAACAGAGACAGAGTCTCCCCTATCAGCTAAATATTCGATAGATGGAACAGATGAAGGTATATACTCTAATCCTCCTAACAAATAGGAATTAGCAAGTGTTGGCTTTTCGTTTATATCTCCTAAGCAACGAGTCGATTTATATAGATCACCATCGCTTACCATCATAAATAGTGTAGCTACTAATAACAAAAATGAAGCTGCTATTATTCGTTTTTTAGTGACTAATGCTTTCGAGAAATAATATCCTCCGGCAACAGCGAAAAAGAAGCTTACAAACTCGAATAAACGCCAAGGTAATTGTATAAAATTAAGTGTACTAAACGGAAATATATGCCATGGGAAAAGAGAGGATACAGCTACAATGTAACACAGACCAACAATGACAAGTATATCGACACTTTTCAACTCTTTTGTTTTCTGAAAAACAAATAAGCGCAAACAAACAGCAATAGTAAGTAAAAGACCAATTCCCGGTATAAATATTTGACGAGGCTGGACTCCCCCACTAAACAATCCCCAGAATATCCAATTCAAAGCCATCTTACTATCCTGAGTTTGTGCCATCAGTTGACGTGTCTGATAATAAAATGTATCTGACAGCATTTGTTCAATCATCGGGAACAAATAGTAAGAAACAATTGCTAAGGTAGCAAAAGCCGAGATAACAAGATACTTTATCCGTCTCACATCATTCCTTAATGATCTATTATAAATAATCAAGAAAATAAGAATAGTTATTGCTGTCAAAACGGATGAAATAACGTGTGTAAACAACATTAAACTATAACCAATCGTAAAGACATACCATTTCTTATAATCACCCCTGATTATATAATACAATCCTAAAAACACCAATGGCAAAAATGTAAATGAAAAAGCTTCACCCAATGCTGCCCGATGATATAGATCTAATAACCGATAGGAACAGAATGTATAAAGTATAGCACTTATGTAAGCAGCTATATTATTTTTATATACTTTATTTACAGTAATGTAAGTAAACAGTCCACATAATAGGGTCATAACAAAAAGCATTGCTTTATAAGCAAATTCGGCATTCGTCATATTACCCAACAGAGCGAAAGGAATCAAAACGAAATCGCAATAGAATGCTTTCGTGAAATAACCATATCCATCAATGGCTTTATAATCTATATAAAATGGAAATCGTCCATCCCTCAAAGCATCCATGAGGGCAATGAATCTCATAAAATGGAAATGAAAGTCCTGACCTGGACAAAGAGGACCATAGCTCACAATCATTGCGACTGATAGGAATACCAGAAGAATAAAAAATAGTATAAAATAGAATCTGTTAGTCTTAAAAAAAGTATTTGATAGATTCATTATTATTTAATGCGCTTGTAACCAATTATTTCCACTACCACAATCAGCCTTGAGCGAAACTGCCAAAGCATAAGCATTCTCCATTTCTTCAATCACAATCTTTTGAACCGTTTCCTGTTCATTTTTCAATACATTAAAATTCAACTCATCATGCACTTGCAAAATCATCTTAGATTGAATTTTCTCTTTTTCAAAACGTTCGAAAATACGATTCATAGCTACTTTTATAATATCGGCAGCACTGCCTTGTATGGGGGCGTTTATTGCATTCCGCTCAGCGTAACCCCGTACTGTCGCATTGCGGGAATTGATATCGGGAAGATAACGTTTACGCCCGAAAATAGTTTCTACATAAGTTTTATCCCTAGCTATTTTAATACTTTCATCCATATACTCTTTTACCTTCGGATAAGTCTCGAAATAGCCATCTATAAGTTCTTTAGCTTCAGCACGCGGAATAGTAAGCCGTTCTGCCAGCCCAAATACAGAAATACCATATATGATACCAAAATTAGCTGTTTTGGCCTTGCGCCTCATATCGCTTGTCACTTCTGCAATAGGTATTTTGTAGATTTTGGCAGCCGTAGCAGCATGAATATCCTCACCACTATTGAAAGCTTCTATCATATGAGGATCCTGGCTCAAGTGTGCCATGATACGAAGTTCTATCTGTGAATAGTCGGCAGAAAAGAACAGACATCCGGTATCGGCTATAAAAGCTTTTCTTATTTCCCGACCCTGATCTTCACGTATGGGTATATTTTGCAAATTCGGATTGCTTGAACTTAATCTACCTGTAGAGGTAACAGTCTGATTGTATGATGTATGTATTTTTCCATCTTTAGGACTCATCAACAATGGAAGAGCATCGACATAAGTACTCAACAGTTTTTTAAGACCCCGGTATTCCAGTATTTTGCTCACAATTGGATGAGTATCTTTAAGGGACTCTAAAGTTTCCTCACTCGTTACATACTGCCCTGTTTTTGTCTTTTTCGGTTTATCAACGATCTTCAATTTATCGAAAAGCACCTCTCCTACTTGTTTTGCCGAATTGATATTAAATTCTGACTCAGCCAGATTAAATATTTCAACTTCTATTGCCTGCAAATCGAAAGTCAATTTTTTAGAATATTCTCCTAAAGCCTTTTTATCGAGCCCAACACCGGTATATTCCATATCGGCAAGTACATAGATAAGTGGCAGTTCTATATTATACAAGAGGTTGCTCAACTCTTGTTTTTCTATTGCTTTTTCCAATATTGCTTTCAGCTTCAAGGTAACATCGGCATCTTCGCAAGCATAGTCACAAATCTGAGCAGGTTGTAAACTTTGCATATTCAACTGATTTTTACCTTTTGCCCCAATCAACTCTTCTATATGGATAGTCTTATATTTCAGATATGTTTCTGCCATATAATCCATATTATGCCTCAATTCGGGATTGATAAGGTAATGGGCAATCATGGTATCAAAAAGCTTTCCTTTGACATGAATGTCATATTTCTTCAAAACAATGATATCATATTTAATATTTTGCCCGATTTTCAATATCTTATCATTCTCGAAAAAACATCTGAATAAATCCACTCGTTTTTTTGCTTCTTCAAAATCAGCAGGTACAGGTATATAATAGGCTTCTCCTTCTACAAAAGCAAATGACATACCAACTAACTCACTTACAATAGGGTCGAGACCAGTAGTCTCTGTATCGAACGAACAAGACTCCTGAGCACATAATTTAGTAATCAGATCAGCAATTTTATCTTCTGAATCGATAAGATGATAGCTATGAGGAATATCTTTCAATTCTTGTAAACCTGAATAGCTAGTTGTATCCGTTCCGGCGGAAACGGGAGCCATGAAATCAGCAAACAGATCACCTTGTATAGCTTCGTGAGTAGTGGCAGGAGGAGCTCCTGCATTTTCTTTTTTCAATACCCTATTAATCAAAGTTCGGAATTCAAGTTCTTCGAAAAGAGTTTCCAGTTTTTCGACATTGACACCTTCCCGTTTAAATTCTTCTGCATTAAACTCAATAGGAACATCTATTTTGATGGTAGCCAAAAATTTAGAAAAAATAATTTGTTCCTTATTTTCTTCTAAACGTATTTTTAAAGTTCCTTTAAGATTTGATGTATTATCAAGTAGATTTTCTATTGTTCCATATTCTTCTAACAATTTTTGAGCAGTCTTTGGACCGACTCCGGGGCATCCCGGAATATTATCGCTCGAATCACCCATCAATCCAAGAAGATCAATCATCTGCAAAGGAGAAGAAAGGTCATATTTTTCCATCACAGCTTTGTCGTCAAGCACATCAAATCCTGTACCTGAAAATTTAGGCTTATACATAAATATATGATTACTTGTGAGCTGTCCGTAGTCCTTGTCCGGTGTCATCATATATACATCAAAAGATTCCTTCTCTGCTTTTTTGGCAACTGTACCAATCACATCATCAGCCTCATAACGTGGCACTTCTAACATTTTCATGTTATAGGCATCTATTATTTCTTTAATTATTGGGACTGCAATACGAATATCTTCGGGTGTTTCCTGACGCTGAGCCTTATATTGTTCATAAGCTTCGTGCCGGAATGTTCCACCAGGAGGATCGAAAGCTACAGCAATATGGGTCGGATCTTCCTTGCGAAGCAGTTCTTCCAATGTGTTCACAAACCCAAATATGGCAGATGTATTCAAACCCTTCGAATTTACTCTCGGATTCTTTATAAAAGCATAATACGATCTGTATATAAGTGCATAAGCATCAAGTAAAAATAATTTCATCTTATAAATATTGTTTAATGGTGCAATTTACGGAAAAAAACATAAATAAATAAATGTATATAATTTGTTTATAAACAATCGTTTAATTATTAGATATTTATACAACAGCTATAAAATAGAAAAAGAAGGTGATAGAAATAAAGTAAAGAAAACTATAGAAAAGCAAAAAATAATCAAGTAAAAAAATACGTTATTTATATCTAAAATGTTAGCTAATATAAGTGCTAAAGTTGTAAATATATACGGATACAAACTGAATAATTTGTAGATTTGCACTTCAACATAATTTAGGTATGGATAAAAGGCAATTGATCGCTGAACCGGTCGCTGCAGAACTGGAAAAATTTAATGCTTATTACAAAGAATCTATTTTTTGTAATAATGTACGTATTCAGGATATTATAGATCATGTGCTGAGATCGGATGGAAAAAAGATAAGACCAATATTATTGCTGCTGGCTGCAAAAGCATGTGGAGAAGCAAATGATATTACTTACAATTCGGCCATAACTATAGAATTACTCCATACGGCATCACTAATACATGATGATGTTGTAGACGAATCAATGATGCGGAGAGGTAAAGCATCGCTAAATGCTATATATGATAATAAAATGGCTGTGTTAACTGGCGACTATTTTTTATCTACAGCACTGATAAAAAGTGTATTGACCGGTAATATGGAAATCATATCCGATATTTCGTCACTCGGTCGTAGCCTAGCTGAAGGAGAACTGAATCAATTATCGTTGGTTAAAGAACTAATCATTGATGAAAAGGAATACTTTGAAGTTATTAAAAAGAAAACAGCATCACTTCTGGCTACATGTATGAAAATAGGTGCAATATCAGTAAATGCAAATCGATCTGATGTTGATAAATTTACTAAGTTGGGTGAAATACTAGGTATTTGTTTTCAATTGAGAGATGATATCTTTGATTATTTCAAAACAAATGTAGGAAAACCAACAGGTAACGATATACGCGAAGGGAAAATAACTCTTCCACTCCTATACGCAATAGAAAAAGCCCCACAAGCTGAAAAAGAAAATCTGTGTTCAATTATTTCTTCGTATGATTATACTGAAGAAAATATAGAAATGCTGATTAAATATGCAATTGATAATGGTGGGATTGATTATGCCTATAAAAAAATAGATGAGTACAAACAGGAAGCAGAAAATATTATTGCTACAGTGAGTAATCCAGAAATACGAAAAGCATTAGATTATGCTGTTGAATATATTGTGGAAAGGGCATATTAAATAATTAATATACAATATAGTTAGAAAGAATGATCTTGATACAGGTCATTCTTTTTTTATGCTAATATATCATTTTAATAGATCAAGAAGACAAAACAGATAAACTAACGTACTTATGATTACTACATGATATAATAAAGAGGGCTAAACTAATCTAAATAACCATCTATTATAAATCTTAAATATTCATTCATAATACTTAAACTTAGAGCCAGTTTATTTAACGCGGATTAACTCTCATATCGCAAAATTAGAGCATATATTTGTTGCGTATTTATTAACAAATATATTAACCCTTTAATTAGGAAAAAATTATGAAAAAGATTATTCTATCAGGTATTATGGCAATGGCTCTTATCGCTTCTTCAAATGTTATGGCACAAGATGTAAAAACTGCTAAAGCTCCAGTTAAAAAAGAAGTAGCAGCAGCCAAAGCTGATGTAAAAAAAGACGCTAAAGCAGCTAAAGCAGAAGTAAAAAAAGAAAGTACTGCAGTGAAAGCTGACGTTAAAAAAGAAGTAAAAGCCGTTAAAACTAAATAAGCCATTAATACCTTAAAAAATAGAGCACTTATATAATCTGCTTCAAAAAACTACAGATAAAAAGCCAACTCTAGGCTAGGGGTTTTAATCATAGGGATTAAATCTCGAAGCGGAAAAGATCGATACAGTAATGTACCGACCTTTTTTATTTATATCTTAGTATTCAAATTTATACAATACTTGAAACAAACCTTATTAGAACATATCCTATACCCCACAAAAAGAATAAATGAGATTAATCTCCATAATACGTTAAGGGGAAAAGCTATACTTATTACAGGAGCGAGCTATGGCATTGGTGAAAGTATCGCATATCGTTTGGCAGCAAAAGATACTACACTAATTCTAGTAGCCCGAACTCAAGAAAAGTTAGAATCCATAAAAATGGATCTGGAAAACAGAGGTGCAAATATTCATATAATTTGTTGCGATTTGTACGATATGCACCAAGTAGATAATCTGATTGTAGCTATAAAGAACCTCAATATCGAGATCGATATATTTATAAACAATGCAGGTAAATCAATCTGCCGACCAATAGAAAATTCATTAGATCGTTTCCATGATTTTACTCGCACAACATCAATAAACTACTATGCGCCTGTCAAAATAATGCTATATTTAATACCCACATTAGCAAAAAAAAGAGGGCATGTAATAAATATATCAGCCATTAATGTACTATTTGCTCCGGCTCCTAACTGGGCAGCTTATCAAGCATCAAAAACAGCTATGGACAACTGGCTAAGAAGTGCATTGCCAGAACTGAAAGCTAATAAAATAGCTGTGACAAGTATTTATTTGCCACTCGTAAAAACACGAATGATAGCACCTAACGAAACTTATAGAGATGCTCCTGCAATGAAACCAGAACAGGCTGCTAACATTGTATGCAATACAATTATAAGAAGAAATAATAAATGGAAACCTTGGTGGAGTATATTCCCTCAGATCGGATCTGTCCTATTTCGCAATCTGTGGGAATATATTTGTACATATTACATTAAAAAAAAATGGTAAAAGCATTTAATATACTTCGTAAAACAGAACTGTTTAAAGTCAAAAATATCTACATTTTACTAAACGAAGCATTAAAAAATGGAGTTAATGTTGCAACATTGGTAAGAATTGGAGCAAAATTGTATGCTAACAAAACAGCTTTTGTATATGATCAAAAATCAATATCTTATTCAGAATTATATCAGAATGTAATCTATCTGACAAATAACCTTTATACAAAACATGGACTACAGAAAGGGCAGAAAATAGCAATTGCCTGTACTAATCATTCATCTCATATCTATTCTATATTTGCTGCAGGATATCTAGGGCTAGACATCTATTTTTTACATCCAGAAATGGCAGAAAACCAGTTGAAAAATATAACAGATAAGCATCAATTCAACTTTATAATATATGATCCTATTCTTGCAGAAAGAATTAACAATATTGGTTATAAGGAAAAATCATTAGTCAGCTATTCTAATACAGGCATATCGATCGAAAATTATATAAATAAGATTGATAATAAACAATTTAAATATAAAAAACATAATACGGGACGCATTGTTGTATTAACTGCCGGAACAACCGGTGTATCAAAAACAGCTTCACGAAAGACAGACGCAACTGCTTTCATTTCCCCCTTCACAGACCTGATAGAACGTTTGCAGTTGATAAAATACAATTCCCTATATCTTGCCACTCCTATCTATCATGGCTTCGGTATATGCGCTCTATTCGTTTCTTTTGCTTTAGGCAAGACTATATACCTAACTAATCAGTTTAATGCGTCAGAAGCTTGTATATTGATCGAAAAACACAAGATAGAATCTATTACTCTTGTCCCATCAATGCTACAACGAATGATGGATAATAATCAGGGTACACTAAAAAGCTTATTATGTATCATATCAGGAGGTGCAGCCCTATCTCCCACCCTAGTGACAAGAACACAAGAAACATTAGGCAATGTATTATTCAACTTATATGGAGCATCGGAAGCAGGATTTTGTATTATGGCAACTCCTACAGACCTTCTTTATTCTTCACATACAATAGGAAAACCTGTCAGTAAAGTCAATGTTAAAATTGTAAATATTAATAATGAAGAGGTTAGACAAGGTGAAATAGGTAATATAACTATATGCTGTAAATGGTCTGTACAAAAAAATGAATGGATAAAAACCGGAGATGTAGGATATGTTGATGATAAAGGATATTATTTCTTGATGGGACGTAGTGACGATATGATCGTATCCGGAGGTGAAAATGTATATCCTTACGAATTAGAAGCTTGCCTAGCCAGTCATCCATCAATAATGGATGCAGTTGTGATTGGTGTTGAAGATAAAGATTTTGGCCAGCGCCTCAAAGCTTTTGTAGTAGTCAAAGAAGTTATTGAGGAAAAGGAACTAAAAAAATGGTTGTCGGATAGAATTGCCCGTTATCAAATGCCCCGCGAAATTATTTTCTTAGAAAAGATACCACTAACAAATATCGGTAAAACAGATAAGAAATACCTGAAGGAGCAATTTGACAAATAACTTATTAAGGTCTATTTTTACGATAGTCTCTATAAGAAATATACTTGATAAAATAAATAAAGAGTACTATTTTTAGTACTCTTTATAGTATATAATATAATTAAAATCAGTTTATTGCAATAATGATTTTACTTTTTCCAAATCAGAAAAATCAGGAATTACACCATAGGTATAATCTTTAAGGAAATCTGCTGATAGATTTGTAGATAAACCTATTACACGCATAAATGCATATGTAGCAGCTTTTATACCTGTAAATGAATCTTCAAAAACAGCACATTCGCTAGGATGAACTCCCAAATTAGTACTTGCCAATACATATCCCATTGGATCCGGCTTTCCTCTTTTAATACTATCTGAAGTAATAACTGTATCAAAAACACCGCCACTCAGAGATAATTGATGAAGTACTGCACCTACTTTACTTGTTGTCGAACTAGTTACTAATCCTACTTTATAGCCTGCTTTTTTCACGTATGTGATAAAGTCAATAACGCCCGGTATCAATATATCTTTGTAAGAAATAGATTCTTCCATATCAGAACACGCTTTTCTAATGGCATGTTTTTCTTCAAGGGTAGATATAGCAAAATACAACTCAATAATGGAGTTAATTGTCATTCCTTTTATCACAGCAGAAAAATTATCTATTTTAAGGCCATTATCCTTTGCTTGTTGATTCCAAAATTTATCATAGTAAGATTCTGTGTCGACAATAACACCATCTAGACCAAACAGAATTGTTGTGATTTTAGTCTCCTTCTCTCCCATTATTTTACGTATTATTAATTTATTATGTTTCCTAGGTAAATGAGCTATGCAAAGTAATAAATTTTATTTTATAAAAAGTACTCTTAGCATTAAAAAATCATTCTTAAAGAATCTGATTAGTCCTCAAATTTTACATTTACATGGTAGTATCTTGAAACATGGAAATCAAGATGCTCTGTATCTTCTACACTAAATCTGGTTTTATTTTTTTCTATTTTAAATAGAATTTCTTTTTCTGTTTGCCCTTTTTCTTCTATTATTTTTTCTCTTTCTTTCCATATATTCCTCATATGGATAACATCCAAATATGCTTCATAATAAGTAGCACAATAAAAGAAAAAGAAAAACAGTAATACGCCTAATCGTAATTGTTTGATTAAAATATTAGGATAATCGAGATTATGAATAATAATCCCGACAGCAATTATATTAAAAGTAACTATACCAAACCAACTACGAGGAGGAAATATAGGTGAGAAAATCATAACATATAAACAAACCAAAGTGGCTATGAGGTAAATAAGGCTTAAAGAAAGAGTCCTTATTTGAAAATCTTTATTCGTAGAATAAGTGCTGAATAGTATAAGCATAATGAATCCAAAAAGATTAAATACCCCCAATGACTGAATAAACTGAATAGTAGAGAACATAAAATTCTTAATAAGATTCAGTATATTTAATGATGCATCAAGTCCTAATGTCTCTATACGAACTCCATTACCAGGAGCAATTATCATGATTACATAACCAATGAGACAACCAATTAATCCTGTTATAGCCCATAGTGGAATCTTAAATTTATTAATTCTGAATATAAATAGAAATAATAGTATAAGAACAATTTGGGCCGCGGATGTATTTTCATTTGTCCAACCGGCAATAATGCCAAATAAAAGCATTAGAAAAGACATTAAATAATTATTTTTCTTTACTGACCCTCTATACAATCGGTAAGGCAATAAAAAAAGAAGGATAATCAAAGTGCTCCATGTATAATTGGCACTACCTGTTAGCCAAAGACAGGTTTCTCCAAAGGCAGGCTGAAGGAAAAATATTAATGAAAAAACAAATATTAAAGTGAAAAGACTATGTTTGGAATGACCTTTTATGTGTAAATAAACAAGATAACAATACAACAAATACACTAATGTGTTCAAGATATCTGCATATAGTGGATCTATAAACAAAAGGAATTGAGCTATTACATGCACTACAGAACGACCTCCCCAGCCAAAATAATGGATATATTGGGATTTAAAAATATCTGACAATCCATTAATAAGTGATCCTTCACTATTAAATGAATATGCAAAATCGTCAAGAACTAAAGGAGTATTAATATTAAGAATGAGGATAGATAATCCTATTATTAAGAAAATAATTAGAAAAAACAGAATAGAAAAATACTTGTTACCAACTACTTTTCCTCTCATATTTTCGAAATAAAAGAAAAATTTATCCCACAAATTATTTATTTTATAAAATAGTGGAAAATTATCACGCTCCATATTCTAATTATTAGAATGTAAATTCTAAACTAATGCTTTCTAAAGATAAATATCTAGAAATGCAAAGAATTAAAGTGAAAGGTGAAGAATTGGATAATTTTTTGATTCTGAGTCTTTTTCTGATCTATCAATTTGATTAAAATTGAAATGCTTATAAAATTCTAATGCTCTATGATTATCTTCATTAACATCTACTTTTCGTATTCTAAGATCATTTATTGCAAACTGTAACAATTTTTTACCTGTTCCTTTGCCCCGAAAAGTATTATGCACAAAAAGCATTTCAATATTATCATCAGAAACACCAAGAAAAGCCTCTATCCTACCCTCTTCGTCTTCAAAACAGTATAAAGATACATATTGAAAATAAACTGGCAACCTAGATTTATAAAATTTAAAATCTTCTTCTGATAAAAAATCATGAGTTGCCAAAACGGCACTTTCCCAAATATCTATCAAAATAGGATAATCTTCTTCTTTGGCTTTTCTAATCATTTACAAAAAGATATAAAAAATAAGATCATAAAAATAAGTTTTATTTTTATGATCTCTATACTAAACTATTGTTTTATTGATCTATACATTAAATCTGAAGTGCATAATATCGCCATCTTGACCTACATATTCCTTACCTTCCACATTCAATTTTCCAGCTTCTTTACAAGCAGCTTCCGACCCTAGTGATATAAAATCTTCATACTTGATAACTTCAGCACGGATAAATCCTTTTTCGAAATCGGTATGGATAACTGCAGCACATTGAGGAGCTTTCGATCCACGAAGAAAAGTCCATGCACGTACTTCTTGTACTCCACAAGTGAAATATGTCTGCAAATCAAGCAATTTATAGGCAGCTTTGATAAGACGAGCAACACCCGACTCTTCCAATCCTATTTCGGAAAGAAACATCTGACGTTCTTCGTATGTTTCAAATTCGGCTATTTCCGATTCTATTTTTGCTGCTACTACCAATATATTTGCTCCTTCTTCTTTTACAGCTTCACGAACTTGTTCCACATATTTGTTACCGGTAGCTGCACTTGCTTCATCTACATTGCAAACATAAAGTACAGGTTTGTATGTAAGTAAATACAATTCTTTAGCAGCTTTTTCATCTTCCTTACTATCGAAAGTAACTGTACGCGCCGATTTACCTTGTTCCAAAACTTCACGGAAACGTATAAGAATATCATACATACGTTTAGCGTCTTTATCGCCACCCGTTTTAGCTTGTTTTTCAACTTTCTGAATACGTGAAATTACTGTTTCTAAATCTTTCAGCTGAAGCTCTGTATCTATAATTTCTTTGTCACGAACAGGGTTAACACTGCCATCTACATGTGTAATATTATCATCATCGAAACAACGAAGTACATGAAGTATTGCATCCGTTTCGCGAATATTTGCAAGGAATTTATTTCCTAATCCTTCACCTTTGCTGGCTCCTTTTACAAGTCCGGCTATATCTACTATTTCTACTGTGGTAGGTACGATACGGTTTGGCTTTACTATTTCAGCCAATTTATTCAAGCGTTCGTCAGGTACAGTAATAACTCCTACATTTGGTTCTATTGTACAGAAAGGAAAGTTAGCAGATTGTGCCTTAGCGTTCGATAAACAGTTGAAAAGAGTAGACTTACCTACATTCGGAAGTCCTACTATACCACATTGTAATGCCATTATTTATATTAAATTATTTATTTCAAACTTTTTGAAGTGCAAAGATAACTATTCTTTTTATAATTCTTTATCAATACTTTATTTTGGTTGATAGAAAGAGTTTTACATAAAAAAACAGAGAATAACAAAATTGTTATTCTCTGTCTAACTTTAAAAAGAGATATTGGCAAATTATTTAGACCACCATAATGGAGTGGAAGTCTTATCAGGACCGTTCAAAAAACTTTGAGCTTGCTCATATCCTTTAGGATCTCTATTTTTCCAATCGACAGGGAATCTCATACGTTTTGGATAAAAATCCCAAGAAGAAGTCTTACTATTCTGTGGAGTTAATGGAATTTGAGATTGAGAGTCATAAGCAACTTCTGCTGCCGGGTTCTCAAAGAATGGTAATCCCAGACGACGATGATCTGACCATGCTTCAAGTGGTAACCAAGGTACCTGAGCTAAATACTTTTGAGTAATGATTTTAGTCAATACATCGTTGTTGGTTGCTCCACTGTTGTATATAGTGTTTTCCGGATATTTATAAGTTACTTTACCTGTAGTACCTGTATATCCATCCTCATAGTTAATAGAATAATCTGCTGCTTCGGCAGTATGTGTGAATAATACTGAAGTACCTACACGGTTATAAGCAGTAGAAGAAAGATAGCTTGTCAATTGAGATGAGATACCATGATATTCGAAACTTGCAGCTATACCTTTTTCATAATTCTCTTGAGCTGTTCCCGGAACATTCCATCCTCTATATTTAGCTTCTGCTAATAGGAAATAACTTTCCCAATTCCCAAAAAATACACGTTTATTAGTACTTGTACGGTATTTATTAGAAAGGGAAGGGAAGTTTCTGTTTTTGATATAATCAGCAGATAAAGATCCTTTTTGATCCCAAACTCCTGCAACAGCAGTACTCCAAATATTAGTGATATCAACAGTAGCTTCGGCTGTTTCTTCTGTTCCTTCTTTAAGGAATTTAATGGCATTGAAATTTTGTGGATTAATAGCTGCATCCCCATCATTTTTCAATATTGTTTCAGGATAAACACCTTTATCGTCTCTATAACCTACTATGTGGTATAATAAAGGTGCTCTAGGGTCTACATATTTTGGAATACCATTGAATAGGTAACCAGCACTAGGATCGTTAGTAGTGGTAGGGAAATGTTTGTCTAATTTCAATCCCATATAAGTATTAGGATCTTTGATATGAGAAGCTAATGCTGCCGGAACCGGAAATTCCAATCCTCCTAGACCTACTGTTAAGTTATAGAATGTTTTAGACATAGGCTGTGCATTCCATGTACGTGTCATAACTCCTGTAAAAGAACTCCATCCGTCATTTTCCTGAACTTGTGCAATGTCTGCCAGTGTCGAAATAAATGGCTTACTAGCAGCTTCTTCAAAATGTTGTTTTGCTAACTGAGGTTCAATTTCTGATAGGCGCATTGCTATACGCATACGAAGAGAATTACCATATTTAGCCCATTTAGATACATCTGAAGCATAAAATAAATCTAAATTAGGATCTAAATCTGCCATTTTTATTGAGGTATCCAGTGCATTTGTAGCCTCTTTCAATTCAGTAAGAATAAATGTATATACTGCTTTTTGATCTTCGAAAGATGGATTCTCACCGGTGAAAGAATCAACTGTAGGCATAGGCCCAAATGTATCTGCAAATTCTGATAAAAGGTAAGCTCTCCAAATACGTGACATTTGCAATACATTTTTATAGTATGGATAAGCACCTGCTTCAGCTTCCTTATTATCAATCTTAGCTTGAGCTCTATCTATTGCCAGATTAGCATCTCTAAGCCATCCGGCTCCCCAACCAATACTTAAATAGTCGAGTGCCCATGAGTTATTATCACTACCTAATGATAGACCGTTTGCTCTATCGAAACGTGATGCGGATTTCCATGATAAAACAAATATTCTTTCTGCAATATGTGGATCCATTTGTGCATTAGATATGGAAGCATTTAATGACCATTCCGGTTTCAATTGGTCTTTATTTATAGCCATAGGATCTACATTCATATCTTCATCTATACAAGATACGAATAAGCCTGAAAAAGCTAATAATCCGGTAAATATTATATTTTTCGTTTTCATATTCTTAATTGATTTTATTTAGAAACCTACTGTTAAGTTAAATACAAAAGTGCGAGATGTAGGAGCACCATTTGCTTCAAATCCAGAAGCATTTGTATTTGTAGCTGTAACACTTTCCGGATCTATTCCGTCCAATTTACTATGTATCATCCATACATTATTACATGTAGCTGATAAGCGAACACGCTGGAAAGGTGTTTTTACTAATAATTTTTTATCAAAATTATACCCAAGTGTAATATTTCTCAATCGTATATTGGTAGCATCATAAGTAAATTCTTCTCCTAAACCAAAATTACCACCTGCAGATGTATCTGTAAGCCTTAACCAATATTTTTGAGGAGAAGTTGCTGTTGTATTTTCTGCATAACCTGTACCATCTTCTACTACTGAGTTAGGAACTACAAAATTGGCACGATCACCATTTACAACAGTTTCTTTACCTAAACCATATTTATTCATAACAGCAGTTGTTCCTGAGAATATTTTACCTCCTAAACGCATATCAACTAAGAAACTTAGATTAAATCCTTTATAAGAAAAATTGTTAGTAATCCCTATCATAGCATTTGGATTTTGGTTTCCTAAATATTCTTTATCTGTAGTAAATAATGGAAGACCTTGTTTGTCTACAATAATTTTACCATAGTGAGGGCTATTTTTGTCAGTTACTCTTCTGTATTTTTGACCATATATAGCACCATATTCACCTCCTGCTTCTGCTACTATCTGAATATTTTCTAAACTTCTTTGGTGCAATTGGTATGTAGTGATACCATCTGCCAATTCGATAATTTTATCTTTGTTACGGGAGAAATTAAAGGTAGCATCCCAATTTAATCCATTTTTAGTATTCAAGATAGTCCCATTTATAGCTAGTTCTATACCTGTATTTTGGATATTACCTGCATTAATAATTTTTCTATCATACCCCGAAAATGGATGTAATGGAATATCTAATAATTGATTTGTCGCATTCTTCTTATACCATGTTGCATCTAAACCAATTCTACCATCAAGGAAACGAATATCCAAACCAGCTTCCCATGACTTGATCAACTCGCTTTTAACATCTGAATTAAATTTAGTAGTACTCAATGGTTGTATCATATTGTATCCTAAATTATTCTTTTCCATCTTATACATATTGTATAATCTATATGGATCTAAGTCATTACCTACTACAGCATAAGAACCTCTGATTTTAGCAAAACTAATCCATGATGGCATGTTTATATCGTATCTGTGTAGCATTTCGGATGCTATGTAGGCTAAGTTGAAAGATGGATAGAAATATGAATTATGATCTTTGCTCAATGTTGATGACCAGTCGTTACGAGCTGTAACATCAAAATATAGGTAATTATCCCAGTTTAAGTTTATTACACCATATAAGGAATTCATTCTTCTTTTAACTAATGAAGATGACATAGTAGCAGGATTAATACCATTATTGAGTGAAAAATTGTTCTCTACCAATAATTGTCCTGAATATCCATTTGTTTTGTCTCTTCCCTGAAACATTAAATTACCTCCGGCAGTAGCTGAAGCACTTAATTTATCAATTAGATTATCTTTTCTGGCAACTGCAAGGAAACTATAGTTATTTTCATAAAAAACTTCTTTGCCTTCATTGTATAAACCACCTCCTTTAGCATTAGGACTACCTGCATATACTTTTTCAGTTGTTCTGGTAGTATAATAGTCAGTACCTCCACTTATTTCCAGATTTAACCAATCAGTTGCTGTATATTTCAATTTAAGAGTTCCTAATAAACGATCACGCTTGTCATTATTCAAACGATTTTTTACAACCCAATATGGATTTTCCTGTGGTGTATCAGATTCATACCACCAAAGCATACCTCCTCTATCATTATAAATTCTATCTTTAAATTCTTTCATGTCAATAGAGACAGGTAAAGTATATATTGTATTGTATGCATTAGAAGGGTTTATACCTAGAATAGGTCTATTTTTAGCATCTACATTTACATAATTTGCTTTAGCATCTATCTGCCATTTTTTAGCTTTATCAAGAAATGAAGTTGCTCTTACATTAACAGAAGTTTTAGCAATAGATGCTTCGGGAGTTGTTCCATTTTCATCAGAACGATTTAATGAAGCAAAAACAGATGTTCCATTTATATTTTGTTGAAAACTAACACCTTCATTAAAAGATACTCCTGTACGGAAAAATGCATCATAGTTATCATATGCACTTAACTTTACATCTTTACCTTCCCAATTTTGAACTGTTTGTCCTGTAATTTTTGGTCCCCAGGTATATGGGCTTTGGTTGTTATACATTCCATCTAATCCCTGACCAAAAGAATTTTGCATTTTAGGTTTAATAAATGGCGTTTCGATAGATAAACCAGTATTGATAGTAACTCCTATACCAGGTCTTTCGCCACCTGATTTAGTGGTAATTAAGATAACACCATTACCAGCACGTGAACCATACAAAGCAGCAGCAGAGGCACCTTTTAAAACTGACATTGATTCAATATCTTCCTGATTAATATCGGACAAGCCGCTACCCATATCACGTCCATTTTGCCCAAAAGCATCATCTACACCACCAGTAAAGTTATCCATAGGAACTCCGTCAATAACAATTAAAGGTTGGTTACTACCTGTCAAAGAGTTACTTCCACGAAGTACTATTTTGGTAGACCCCCCTATCCCATTACTAGATCTTATTACTTGCAAACCAGATACTTTACCCGATAGAGCATTTAATACATTGCTTTCACGTGATTCTAATAAAGCATCGCCTTTAAGTTCTTGCATCGAATAACCTAACGATTTGGTTTCTCTCTTGATACCTAGAGCAGTCACTACTACTTCTTCTAGAAGTTTAGAATCTTCTTCTAATGAAATCTTTAAATTAGTCTGTCCATTTACGGGAACATCTTTAGAATTAAAACCTACAAATGTTACTGTAATTGTTCCATTGGAAGGAACTGATAATGTAAAGTCTCCATCAATACCTGTCATAGTTGCATTTGTAGTTCCTTTTTCAGAAACACTTGCTCCTATAAGAGGTTCTCCTAAATTGTCTAATACAACTCCTGTGATTGTAGTTTTATTTACCGTTGTTTGTGCATTCAAATATTTTACTGAACAAAACAGTAATATTATGAATACTAAACTCATACGTACACCAAGCGCTGTCAGATTAAATCTGTGGCGTCTAAGATTTGTGCATCCACTTTCATGTTTCATTTGCTAATAGTTTATATTAATAATGTAGAATTGTAATACAATAAGCATCACACTGAAAATCATAGTATATATAATATATAAAGAACGTTAGCAAATTTATATATTAAGTTAACAATACAAAAACCACCCAGAATTGTATTATTTAAAAAATTTAAGAATTGAAAAAAATAGAGATATTAAAAAAAATTAATATTCAATGTGTTACAGATACTATATCTAAAAAGAAGACTATCAATTTGTTGTTAAACAGGCGATAATATATGTTTATAAACATATAATATAGTAGAAAATAGTTACAATATGTGTTAAGTAAACTTTACATAAAATAATACAAGGAGGTATTTACTATAAATAGCATTGCCCATTTTATACTATAAATAACCAATTTAATTTAAAATAGTATCAGATAGATTTTCTAAAGGATTTTCAATTATCTCTAAACAAAAATCCTTATTTGACGAATCGTCTACAGTCCATTCTATAGGTTTATATCCTAAATAAAGGATTCTTACAACATCACCTTTAGAACATTCTATTTTGTATATTCCATCCGAATTGGTAGTAACGCCATCTGAATTACCTATTATTTTTATGGAAACATATTCGAGAGGTACTTCTTTACCCTCATATTTTTCATAAATTTTTCCTTTCAAAACCATTGTTTGAGATACAGAAAACTGTGCAATTAAGAAAAATAGAAATATGTATGTTATTCTTTTCATGGATAGTATAGGTATCAGACAATAATAAAAATTGAATTGAAGCAAATATATATATTTTTTCTATTCTATATTATTTTATAATAATAAAACCCACTTATAGGAAGTGGGTTTCAAATATTATAGTTGATATTGACTTTTCAATCTCAAAATAAGTATTTTCTTAAACAGTAATTGGCTAAAGTTATAATAAAAAACCACACAATAGCTCCCGACATGTTTCCAAATATTATCATTTTTAACCCCGTAAAATCTCCAATGCATTCTTCAATTAAACAAAAAGATTCACCATACAGAAATAAAAATAAATTCATAGAAACAAAAAAAATAAGAGATTTCAATAACCAGCTTTTTGTTAACTTCAATATTGGATACTGAATCAAAACTATCAATAAGACACATATTAGCGCTATAGAAATCATATTATATGGGATGCCATGTCCCATATTAAAAAAAATCATAACTAGCGATACAGGAACAGCTGCTAATAAAAAATTAATAATGACAAAAGCCAAATATTTCAAATCAAATACTTTCATGTTTGTGTTTATAATCAATACTTTATTACTTATTTATTCGAGCAAAGTACTTAATATATTTTTTATAATACCTTCCATCACTTCATAACCTGCAGCAGTAGGATGCACACCATCATTTGCATACCCATTTATCATAGATCCATCAGGTTGGCGCATTGGTGTATTGTAATCTACATATACAAAACCTTTATTATCTGCATAAGCCTTAATATGAGCATTAAGTGCATCTATAGTTTGAGGTACATTCTTTACTTCTTGTCGCCAAGGATATTCTCCAACAGGTAATACAGAAGAAAGAACAACTTTTATACCATTTGCATCTGCTATTTCGGCCATCGATTTTATGTTATCTAAAGTAAATTGAGAATTATAATCACCTGTATTTTTCGCTATATCATTCGTACCAATATTGATAACTACAGCTACCGGATGAAGATTTATAACATCTTGCTGAAAACGCATAAGTAATTGAGGACTTGTTTGTCCACCTATACCACGCCCAATGTAATTATTATCTTTAAAAAACTGAGGTCTTGAATGTGCCCAACCTTCTGTTATAGAATTTCCTATGAATACAACTCTTTTCTCATTAGGTGCAAGTACATCCAATTCAGCATTTTCTTTTGCATATTTAGCAAAGTTAGGCGACTCATTAAGACTTGTTTGAGCATGAGAGATAAATGAAAATAAATTCATAACAAAAAAGAAAGATAGAGTTAACAATACTTTTTCCATTTTTATAGATTTAGAAGGATATTAATATATTAGAAATTAAAATAATAACCAACAGTATAAAACAGACGATCACCATATGGTGTATTTTTATCTTGTATTACATCATACTGTATCATAGCTAAAAGGCCACTATAACGTATACCGCCACCAAGAAGAAGAGAAGGTACAAATTTGCTTTCGCTATACTTAGTCCCTCTTTCTTCTACAGTCTGCCACATACGGCTTATTTCAGGTTGTACACTCAGCACTATATTTTCGATAGGATAGAAACGTCCAAAAAGATTAAAACTAAGATAACTTTGTTTATAATCTACGTAACTATAATCTTCTTTAAAATAAGTATATCCGAAACCTGCCCCTAAAGTTAAGTATTTAGAGAAATTATAACCCACTTGTGGTGATATATTTATAACTGTATAATCTCCAAATTGGAGTCCAAAACTACCTCCTACTGTCAACTTTGAAATATCAAAACCAGATGAAGATTCTTTTTTATTATAAGTATTAGTTCTACCACTATTGTAAGAAGATTTACGTTGGTCGTATACATTACCTTCATTATCTACATATATCTGAGCATTAGCAATATGGAACACACAGAAAAACATAGTTAAAAAGAAAATTTTCTTTACCATATATCAAGTTTTAAATTAACAGGCAAACGAATCAAATGTAATAGAAACTAATTTAACTAGCTCGTCTTTGTCTGCAAAGGAAGATAAAAATAGTAGTAATCTATTATCTTCATACCCTTGCGGTGAATAAATTATGAAGTCAGGCTTATTATCTCCATCCAGATCTCCAACCAAACGCAGTTCAGTTATTCTATCCTGAAACGATTTCATTTTTAATAAACATTGTGATTTTTCTCCACTTATCAAGTACAGTTTATAATTGGCAGTATCTTCCCATTTATCATTTCCTTCTCCCTGACTACTCAAAACTTCGCCTTCTGATTTCAACAGATAATTAACACCAGAATATTTAAAATTATGCGATGTATTAGCCCATAGATTTATGTTTTGTAAATGGTGAACTATATTAACATCATTTTTATTAAAACCTTTCAGTCCACGTATTAAATAGAAACACGTATCCTTTGTTTCTAAAGTAGGTTCAATAACAGTATATCCACAATCCTGTTCGTAAGTATTTACTTTTACAATCCTACATTGTTTCAATATATATCGATTATCAACAGAAAATAAACCAACAATAGTATCCATTATGTGCAAAAGTTTTTTCGTATAATCATCTTCACCATAAGATCGATCTTCAAATATCTGTATACCTTTATATGAAAAATTAGCATAGTAATCTAGATCATCAAATTCATCATTGTTATCAATAGAACTTTCTATTGTATTATCAACAAGGATAGAATCTGTATTAATAGTTTCTGATATTACTGTGTTGTTTTGTTTAGGATTACACGAAGTTATAAGAATACAAAGAAGAATACAAACTTTAAATTTCATTTCAAAAACTTAGTTTTAAAAAATATATATATTAATTTTTTTATTTTAAAACCTTCAAACTAATATATGATGATAATTATAGGTTGTTAATACTGTTAGCTTCTTTTTCTTTAAAAGCTTGCATATATAGTTATTAAAAACTCATTAGTAATAAAACTAACTTTATTAACAGGCATAAAATTATACAAATTATTTATAGAAAGAAGATTATATACTTTATTAAAATCTTGTTAATAACTATTCTTGTTAAAAAGTATTTTTTTATTTTTTATAAAATTTTGTTCATAAAGGTCTGATATATCATTTATAAATGACTGTGATTTTTCATTGTTATCTGCGACAAATTGTATATATGTTCTTTTAATTCAATATATGTGTATTATTATTATAAAAGTATATAAACAGTTTTCAACAGTTTTTCAACAGAGTTATTGTTTAATTTTACACAGTGGAGATAAAACTATTTACCTTCATTAATTATATTTAATTGAATAGAAATTATAAAATTTGTTTAACGTAACTTGTTATTTATGAAAAGAATCATTTTTACATTTTTTACATTATGTTTACTGTCACTTTCGGCAAATGCCAAAGACGTTCCGGAGAGTAGTGTACCAAATGAAGTGAAAAATTATGTATCAAAAAATTATCCAAAAGCTGTTGGTAAAGAATGGAAATATAAGGATAAAAATGATACATATTTTTATTACAAAGTAGAATTCGAAATAGATGGTAGAGAAGTAGAATTAGAGCTTGATCTTTCAGGAAAGCTCCTTAGTTCAGAAGAAGAACTACTAATAAAAGATACTCCGAGTTTTGCACAAGATTTTGTACAAAAAAACTATTCAGGAGCTGAAATTCTTGGAACAAAGAAAAAAGTAAATTCAGGAGTAACTTCTTATGATGTTGGTATTGCATTTGATAAAGGTGGGCATACACGCCATCGCAATATCTACTTCGACAGTAAAGGTAATGTCATAAAACAATAAAAATAATAAAGGCTTAATATATTATTGAGCCTTTATTATTTTAGATACATAGCATTAGATAAATATATATATCTTATTTTTGTTTATTCATTAAATATAAATAATTACGAAACAAATGAAAGGATTTTTTAGCAATTTATTTGCCTCTATACTAGGATGTTTTATTGTATTGGGGCTTTTCTTTTTAATGATGATTGTCGGGTTAGCAGGCATGATGATAAGTTCGGACGAAAAATATAGTTTGAAAGACAATACTGTATTAACTCTCAAGCTTGAAGGAGTTCTTTCGGACAGAGTGACTCCAAATCCATTATATGAAATTTTAGGTCAGAACGATACAGCAGAGCTTGGTTTAGATGATATTCTTTCATCTATAAAGAAAGCAAAAGAAAATGATAAGATAAAAGGAATCTATATCAACGCAGGAGCTTTTTCTGCATCAGGTGCATCATTAAAAGAAATAAGAGATCAATTGATTGATTTCAAAAAGAGTGGAAAATTTATAGTCTCTTATGGTGATGTTTATACGCAAGGATGTTATTATTTGGCAACAGTGTCAGATAAAGTAATAATGAATCCGCAAGGCAATTTGGATTTACATGGTTACTCGGCTTCTCCTACTTTCTACAAAGGTTTACTTGATAAGTTAGGTATAGAAATGCAGATCTTTAAAGTTGGTACATTCAAATCGGCAGTAGAACCATTTATGCTTGACAAAATGAGTGATGCTAACCGTGAACAAGTAACTTCTTATTTGAGTGATGCATGGGCAACAATAATAGGAGAGATATCAGAATCGAGAAATATTTCTGTAGCCGATTTGAATCAGATCACAGATTCACTTCCACTGTTTAGTAAAGCAGATAAAAATGTAGAAAAACATTTGATAGATACACTTATGTACGAAACAGATGTACAAAAATATATCCAAACATTAGTAGGCGTAGACAAAAAAGAAGATATGCGTATGGCTTCGATAAAAAATATTTCGACCGTACCATTCTTGAAAAAAGATAATTCAGACGATGTTATTGCTGTTCTATATGCCGAAGGTTCGATTACAGATGGTAGTGGAAAAGATGGCATTACCAATAAGAGATATGTAAAAGAATTAGAAAAACTAAAAGATGATGATAATGTAAAAGCAGTTGTTTTCCGTGTCAATTCTCCCGGGGGGAGTGCATATGCTTCAGAGCAAATATGGAAAGCTGTTACCGATTTGAAAATAAAAAAACCGATTGTTATATCTATGGGTGATGTAGCAGCATCCGGTGGTTATTATATATCATGCAATGCTTCTAAAATATTTGCACAACCAAATACTATAACCGGTTCTATTGGTATATTCGGTATGTTTCCTAATGTAGAGGGATTGACTAAAAAGATAGGATTGAGTTATGACAATGTAAAGACAAATAAATTTTCAGATTTTGGAGATGTTACCCGTCCGATGCGTGAAGATGAAAAAGTATTACTTCAGGGATACATAGAGCGTGGATACGATTTATTTCTTACCCGCTGTTCCGATGGACGTGGTATAGCTAAAGATTCGCTTAATAATATTGCTCAAGGTCGTGTGTGGACAGGAAACCAAGCTTTGAAAATAGGTTTGGTAGATGCTATCGGAGGCATTGATGATGCTATTGCAGAAGCTGCTAAATTGGCCGAATTGTCAGACTATTCATTAGCAAGTTATCCTAAAAAAGTTGACTTTTTTGAATCTTTGTTATCAGATCAAAAAGACCAAGTAGCTACCCGTGTTATGAAAGAGTATTTGGGTACCGACTACGAATATTTCAAAAAGATAAAAGAAATAAAAGAACAGGATTTTATACAGGCCCGTATGCCTTACGATTTTGAAATGAAGTAATTATTCCAAATCAATTAAAATTACTTTTAAATAACAAAAATCCCGACAAGATACATTTCTTGCCGGGATTTTTGTTATTATATAAAAACAGGTATTCAGTATTGTCAATAGAACTATTGTCAAAGATTTATTGTTTGTGCACAAAAATCACTACATTTGTTAATAGCCTGCATTTTTGTTAAGGGTTATTGACCATAAAATAAATAAATATGATAACGAATCAACCAATCCATATTAACCGTTGGCTATTGCCTTTTTCTTGGATATATGGGTCGATTACATTCATGCGAAATAAGTTTTTCGATTGGAAAATATTTAAAAGTGAGGAGTTCGATATTCCTGTTATCTGTGTAGGTAATATAACAGTAGGAGGTACCGGGAAGACACCCCATATCGAATATTTGATAAAGATATTAAAAGACCAATATAATGTTGCTGTATTGAGTAGGGGATATAAACGTAAAACAAAAGGTTTTGTACTTGCCACCCCTGAATCTACAAGTCTTGAAATTGGAGATGAATCTTTCCAGATAAAACAAAAATTTCCGGAAATTCTTGTTGCTGTAGATGCCAACAGAAGAAGGGGAATCCATAATTTACTCGATTTGGATACACCTCCTGATGTAATCTTACTTGACGATGCTTTTCAGCATAGGTATGTAAAACCATCCTATTCCATTGTCCTTTCCGATTATAATCGTCCTGTATATGAGGACAAAATGCTTCCGGCAGGTCGTTTGCGAGAATCTCCCCGCAAACTGAATAAAGCCAATATGGTGATTGTTACTAAATGCCCGCAGGTAATGCAGCCAATCGAATTTCGGATCATATCGCACGATATAAACTTATTTCCCTATCAGGACTTATTTTTCACATTATTCAAATATAAAAAATTAAAACCTGTATTTGGAAATCAAAATACGGATATCGATTTAGAATTCCTTTCAGGTAAATCAATATTATTAGTTACAGGTATTGCTTCACCAAAAATGATCCTCAATAAATTGTCTGAGTTTACAGATAATGTAGAAACGATGACATATAAAGATCATTATATGTTTAAAGCAAAAGATATAAATAATATCAAAAAACGATTTGATAGTATAAATGCTGAGAATAAAATAATTCTGGTTACAGAAAAAGATTATTCGCGACTTATTTTCTGTAAAAATATAGATGAAGACTTTCAAAAATCATTCTATTATTTACCCATAGAAATTTCGTTTTTCGAAGACGAAAAAGAAAAACAATTCAAAGAAAAGATATATAAACATGTTAGAGAAAATTCAAGAAACCGCCTCGTTTATAAAAAATAAAATAGCGGTTGTTCCCAATATTGCAATCATACTAGGTACAGGATTAGGAGAACTGGTTCATGAAATTACCGATAAAAAAGAAATTCCTTACGATCAGATTCCGAATTTTCCTGTTTCGACAGTAGAAGGACATTCCGGAAAACTTATTTTCGGAAAATTGGGAGACAGAGATGTAATAGCTATGCAAGGACGTTTTCATTTCTACGAAGGCTATAACATGAAAGAAGTAACCTTTCCTATTCGCGTTTTTCAAGTACTTGGCGTACAATATCTTTTTGTATCCAATGCGGCTGGAGGAATGAATGGAAGTTTTGATATAGGAGATATCATGCTTATTGACGATCACATCAATCTTTTTCCCGAACACCCGCTTCGTGGGAAGAATGAAGCTACATTCGGCGTGCGATTTCCCGACATGAGCGAAGCGTATAACAAAGATCTTCGCCGTATGGCTATGACCATTGCCCATAATAATAATATAAAACTACAACATGGAGTATATGTAGGTACACAAGGACCAACATTCGAAACACCTTCCGAATATAATTATTTTCGAATTATTGGGGGTGATGCAGTAGGTATGTCTACCGTGCCCGAAGTTATAGTTGCCAACCATGCCAAAATGAAAGTACTGGCATTCTCTATAATCACTGATTTGGGAGTTATTGGTAAGATAGTAGAAGTCACTCACGAAGATGTGCAGGAAGCGGCCAAAATAGCACAACCCAAAATGGCATTTATTATGCGCGAAGTAATCAAACAGATATAATACAAATATAAAATATATTATTTACTACGCTAATTGAGATTTAATCTTAGTTAGCGTAATTTTTTATTTATAGTAATTATAAATTATATAAAAAGGACAAGTCAATATTTTTATTAGATTTGTACAAAGGTATTCATAATCAATTCTTTTTTTACTAAAAATACATTATATGAAAAAAATGACCATTCTACTTTTTGTATATTTAATTTCATATACTATATGTTATTCACATACTAATACCGAGAAAACAGAATATGCTAGACTGAAAACCTTAATTGATAGTATACAAAAAAAATATGCACCCGATAAGCGTGTTGAACTATTCGATATAACGGTTGCCGACCATCATGGTAAACCCGTATTGAAGGGTGCCGCAACGAGTAAAGATGCATATAACGAGTTGCTTTTGGGGGTTCAGAAAGTAGTAACCTCATATATCGATAGTATAGAATTATTACCGGCAGCCGATTTGGATGGGAAAACGTATGGGATTGTGAATGTTTCTGTTGCTGATATTCGTGTAAATAATGATTTTGAATATGAAATGGCAACCCAATCCATATTAGGAACACCGCTAAAAGTATTACAAAAAAAAGGAAAGTGGAGTAGGGTACAGACCCCCGATGGATATATTGCATGGACACACAACCTCTCCTTTACATCCATGACCAAAGATGAATTTAATATATGGACACAAGCACCTAAAATAGTATTTACCGATTATTTTGGTTTTACATATCTAATGCCTGATGAGAAGGGTAGGAGAGTGTCAGATATTGTGAATGGTAATATACTCAAATATGAAGGTGTTGAAGGTGATTTCTTCAAAGTATCTTATCCCGATGGTCGTATAGCCTATATAAAGAAAGAGCAGGGCATGCTTTTCGACGAATGGATAAATTCATTGCCGGTTACTCCCGAGAATATAGTTAACAAAGCATATACACTGATGGGCATTCCTTATACATGGGGAGGAACATCTGTGAAGGGCATGGATTGTAGTGGATTTACAAAAAGCGTATTATTTATGTTTGGTGTAATATTGATGCGTGATGCTTCGCAGCAAGTCAATACAGGTATTCCTGTTGATATAACCAATCATAATAATCTTCAGATAGGAGATCTAATGTTTTTTGGTAAGAAAGCTGAGGGTAATAAGAAAGAACGTATACGCCATGTTGGCTTTTATATTGGAGAAAATAAATTTATACATGCAAGCGGCTATGTGCGTATTAGCAGTATGAATCCTTCCGATGCGGATTATGATGAGCAGAATACGAAAGAATTTGTACGTGCATCGCGTGTTGTTGGTGCCATAGATACTGAAGGTATTTGGAAAATAACCAATAATCCCTTCTATCAGCTACAAAAATGATTTATAATGATTTAACTTGAATATAAAGAGACTATTTTTTGATGAAAATAGTCTCTTTATTTATTTTGTTTATATTTGTAATGATAATTATTAACACAAATATTTTATGAAAAAAACTTTAACGCTACTAATCATTACCCTCTGTGTATTTTTTGCTAGTTGTTCATCATTATTAGATGATTCCGGAAAAATTTATTGGATCGACAATCCTTTAGATCATGAAATAACAGTTAAGATAGATGATGCAGAACATAAAATTGCTCCTAAATCGTCTATAAAAGTTAAAATAGAGTATGGTACTCATGAATTAAGTTATGATGGACAAAAAGTAAAATTTATAGCAAAGCCATGTTTTAGCCTTGTAGTCTTAAATCCGACATTAAGTAATTATATTTCGTATGCCGAAATCTATTATTATAGTGACTCTGATGCCGCTACTGATAGAGGAGAGAGACTTCTCAATAGTTTTTCACAAGATTATGATTTTGGAGATGGTGTTATTGAAAAAGTTCCATTCAGAGTATTTAATTCTTTTATAATCGAAGGATATGTTGGAAAATGGGATTATGACTTGGATACATCTTTGCCTGAAGAGATTGTTACGAATGTAGCAAAAGGTGTCAATTTATCTGCTGATATGAAAATAAAACTTTTCAGAGAAGAAGAGTTTATTGAGTTTATAGGTGAAGATCTTGGACTTCAAAGACCTAAAATTACAAAATTGGATGATCTTGCACCTCAGCAGGTAATTGATGAAGAGTATTTATCGTTTGATTGTGAAAAAGCTCAGCCAATTGGAGATAGTCTTAAAGTATATATAAATAAACTATATACAACATCAGGAAAAGAATTTAGTGAGGCGTATAAATTCTTCACCTCTATAGATGAAAATAGAAAAAATCTTCATCTGAGGTTGTTCACTCCCGAACTACAATTAGATTGTAATAAGTCATATGATCAAAAAAATGGAGGAGGTTTATCCGATCCCAATTATATGGCAAATGAGATGGGCATAAATGAAGCTTTATCCAACTTTCAGAATATAAATGCTTGGATTGTTAAATAGGTAATATAAATCATATAATTAATTAGGGCATATTCTTAATAAATATGCCCTAATTTTATCTCAATAACTCTATTCTTACTTTTTATCTTTCGATTGTTTAAGTAATACTGCTTTTTTGCCATTCCACTTATAAGCTTCCATGTAATAAACATTGGTTTCAATATTTCCATCCTCTCCTTCTCCATTTAAATATAACTTTAAGATAATGTTTGCTGGAACATTGTTACCGGGGAATATAACTTCTTCAGCTTCAATAAAACTATCATCACCTGCTCCCCAGCTATTCATTATCGGTAATATTTCTGTGCCTGTCCATGCCAGATAATAGTAGAAAGAAGGTATGGCACATGCTTCTCCGGGGGAATATATATTCAAAATATTTTCGACATTAGTCAATTTCTCTTCATTGCTTGGCAATTTGCTTTCAGTTCCTATCCATGCGTATATACCAGAGATTATTTTCCCTTTAAATTCACATTCAGCAATAGCTTTATTTTCTTTAATTGCTTTCACTTTATATGTGACTAACCTACCCATACCATAATCCTCCTCAATTGTACTATTATCACTTTCTGTTTTGATTAAAAACATAATGTTTTCTTTGGTTAGTTTTGTGAAAGCAAGATTTTGATAATGTGTGTAACCCTCTTTCGAAATTCCTCCTTTCTTATATGATATTTTAGCCCAATTGTACACATCTGCATTATCAGCAGGATCATGTTCATATTCTACAATTTCGACATTGTCACCCAGAAATAATTTGTCTGTTATTGGGCTACTTGTGCCTACACCTTGTCTAATATTTGCCACTTGAGAATATATGCAAGGAGTATTTTCGGAATAGATTATTGTTTGTTCTTCTTGAGCTGTTGCAATACAAGATGTAATAAGGAATAGAAAGATAGGAAATATTGTTTTCATTTTGTATGTTAGTAAATAGAAACATTGTGTTATTTAAAATGCAATGTTATAAAAATATTATTATTAAAAGAAAGATATTAGATTGATTTAGCTTTAATAAGTATAATAAAGAAGTATAAATTGATATTTTTGTATTAATAAATAATTATTTCTTTGAGAACTAAATTCTAAAATATGATGGCACAGTCGAGACGTAATTTTATAAAAACAGCTTCCGTAGCAGCCATAGGAGCTGGTTTGGCAATGAGTAATCCGTTGCAATTATTGGCCCAAACTGCTCAAAAAGGAAAACATAAAACTTCATTAGGTAGTGGAAAAATGAAACTGACATTTAAACCATACGATTTGCAGTTAAGGCATGTGTTTACAATTGCTAATTCTTCTCGAACAACAACTCCCGTCGTTCTCACACAAATAGAATACGATGGGATAATAGGTTACGGTGAAGCGTCTATGCCTCCTTATTTGGGTGAGACCCAAGCTTCCGTTATAGAATTTCTGAAAAAAATAAATCTGGAACAATTTTCAAGTCCTTTTGAACTTGAAGATATTCTGTTTTATGTAGATGCCATTGCTGAAAATAATACAGCAGCTAAAGCGGCTGTTGATATTGCTTTGCACGATTTGGTCGGTAAACTAATGAATCAGCCATGGTATAAGATTTGGGGATTAGATAAAACAAAAGCTCCTTCTACTACATTTACTATCGGTATAGATACAGACGAAGTAGTAAAAGAAAAAACGCGTGAAGCGTCGCCGTACAATATTTTGAAGGTGAAACTAGGGCGCGACACAGATAAACAAATGATAGAAGCAATAAGGAGTGTTACAGACAAACCTATTGCTGTAGATGCTAATCAAGGTTGGAAAGATAAACATCAGGCCTTAGATATGATTAATTGGCTGCATGAGAAAGGAATTGTAATGGTCGAACAACCAATGTCCAAACATCGTTTGGATGATATAGCTTGGGTTACCGAACGTAGTCCGTTACCGATCTTTGCAGACGAATCATTTCAGCGTCTATCCGATGTGCTTAAACTTAAGGGTGCATTTTCGGGAGTTAATATCAAGTTGATGAAATGTACCGGAATGCGTGAGGCATGGAAGATACTAACCGTTGCACGTGCAGCCAATATGAAAGTAATGATTGGATGTATGACTGAGACCTCGTGTGCCATATCTGCCGCATCACAATTATCTCCAGCTGTAGACTGGGCCGATCTGGATGGTAATTTATTGATAAGTAATGATTGCTTTGAAGGCACAACGGTCGAAAAGGGAGTATTAACTCTAAATGATTTACCGGGTATTGGGATTAAAGCCTCTGATATAAAATAATTTTTCCATTGTTCGTAGTAATTATTTGCTGCTTATATAGTTTCTAATATGAAGAAGATTTTATCTATTATTAGTGTTATATTTTTGTTTAGTCATCTGGTAGCACAACAAAAGAATGTTACTATAGATCAAATAAATAAAGAACAAAGTGTTGGTAACTTTACCACTGCTAAAAAGTTAATTGATTTGTACATTGCAGAAAATAAATTATCAGCTATTGACTTGTATAATTTGAATGCAAAAAAAGATACAATGGACAGGATAGCTATTGATTTCAATAAAGATAAGAAATTCGTAGTTGATTATATAAAGAATTATTATCCTAATGTGGATGATGCTATGTTGGCTAAATGGGAGTCGGATAAATCGTTAGAATATATGCTAATAGATGGTCAGAAACATTATTTTAGTCGTGCAGCAGCTAATCTGTTCAGGATAAATAAAGAAGCCAGAGAAGTAAAAATAAAAACAGATGGTAACTTTGTCAATAAAGAAGAGGAAATACTGAAAACTCATTTACCTGAAGTAGTAACCTCCTTGCGCCAATCGGGAGAAACTTACTCAACTCCTATTAAAATGAGAATTAAATATAAAGTTACGTTGAAGCCAAATTCTGTACCTGATGGTGAAATAGTCCGTTGCTGGTTACCATACCCACGTGAGGATAATAGGCGACAAACAAATGTGAATTTACTATCAGTAAATGATGTAAATTATGTAATTACTCCCGATTCATATGCACATCGTGCAATATATTTCGAAAAAGTGACAGAGAAAGACAAACCATTAGAGTTCTCCATCGAATTTTCATATTCCTCGGCAGCAGAATGGTTTGGAGCAAAAATAAAAGATATAAAACCATACGACACTAATTCGGATCTGTATAAAATATATACTGCAGAAAAAGAATCTCATGTTATTTTCAGTCAATCAATCAAAGATGTTTCGAAGAAAATAGTGGGCAACGAAACTGATCCTTACAAAAAGGTTCAAAAAATATTTACTTGGATTAGTGATAATTATCCTTGGGCAGGGGCAAGAGAATATTCTACTTTGCCTAATATACCTCAATATGTGTTAGAAAATGGTCATGGCGATTGCGGACAGGTAAGCCTTCTTTTTATCACCTTAGCACGTTATAATGGTATTCCCGCTAAGTGGCAGAGTGGATTTATGATGCATCCTAATGGGCTTAATCTCCACGATTGGGCTGAGGTATATTTCGAAGGAGTTGGATGGATACCAGTCGATCAGTCATTTGGGCGTAAAGATATCAGTACAGATAAAGATATTCAGATGTTTTATTCAAAGGGCATAGATGCTTATCGTTGGATAGTTAATGATGACTATTCACGTCCATTATTTCCTGCTAAAATTTATCCTCGTAGCGAAACAGTAGATTTTCAACGAGGCGAACTTGAATGGCGTGGAGGCAATATCTATTTCGACAAATGGAACTGGAATATAGATGTCGATTATTTGGATTGATGTTTATTAGTCATTTGACTTACCATTTTTTGTGAATGCTAAATGAATCAAGAGGAGCACAACAACGAAAGCAATTCCGATTAGTGTAACTCCTGACCATGCTGAATGTGTCCATGCTAATCCTCCAATATAGGCTCCGATAGAGCCACCTACAAAATAGCAAGTCATATAAACAGTATTGAGCCGATTGGTAGCATCTTCATCTCGTGAGAAGATTATACTCTGGTTGGTCACATGTATAGATTGAAGTCCTACATCAAGAATAAAAATTCCAATAATTAATCCTACATATCCCATTGCTGGGAGACCAAAGAATATCCAAGCTGCAATCATTAATAATGTGGAGCAAGTTATAATATGATTCTTGTTCACACGATCAGCTATACGACCCACATAAGAAGCGGCAATAGCACCACCAATTCCCACAATACCCAATAGCCCTGCTACATTGCTTCCTGCCGAGAAAGGAGGTTTTTCAAGATAGAATGTAAGTGTAGTCCAGAATGCTTGAAAGGAAGCTAAACTCAATGCTCCTCTTAAAGCTGCTATACGAAGATCTTTACGCTTTTTGATAAGAACAAACATTGATTTCATCAAACCTTTGTAAGTTCCAAAAAAAGTTGGTTTTATGTCGGGTAAGAAAAATATGATAAGTATCCATAAAACAGTCATTGTTCCTGCAGCAATATAATAGACCTCCCGCCAACCTAAAATATCGCCGACTAATCCGCTAAAAACTCGCGATCCTAATATACCCACTAAAAGTCCGCTCATGACTATCCCCACATTTTTACTTCGCTCTTTTGGATTTGATAGTTGGGCGGCAAGGGGGACAAACATTTGAGGAACAACAGAGCTAAGTCCAATAAAAAATCCTGAAATAGCCATCAGAGTTATATTTGGACTAAACGCAAAACACAATAATGATATTATTATCACGATAAAATCTCCCACAATTAATCGTTTCTTATGGAACATATCGCCTAATGGAACAAGCAGAAATAATCCGCCTGCATATCCGAGCAGAGTGGCTGTAGCTACTCTATTAGCAGCTGATTCAGATACTCCAAACTCTCTTGCAATATCTCCTAATAAAGGCTGATTGTAGTAGTTGTTGGCTACCACGAGACAAGCTGCCACAGTCATTAGCCATAAAACGCTTTTGGTTAATATGGGTTGGTTCGGTATTTCAGCTTTGTAGTCCATTTGTGTATAATTAAAGATCATTATATAATAAATATAAAATTAAGATTTAATTATTGATTTTTCAACCTAAAATGAAATAGTTTGTTTCAAGATAAATTATCTCTAACTTTGAAATCTTCTTTAAATAATGAATATATGCAACGAACAGAAATAGCTAGTTTAGGAGAATTTGGTCTTATAGATCATCTAACTAAAACAATAGAACTTAAGAATGAAAGTTCCCAAAAAGGGGTAGGGGATGATGCTGCTGTCCTTTCTTATGGAAATAAAAAGACACTTGTTACAACAGATCTTTTACTTGAAGGTATTCATTTTGATCTTACTTATGTTCCGATGAAACATCTTGGCTATAAGTCAGCAGTTGTGAATTTTTCGGACATATATGCTATGAATGGGCAACCTAAACAAATTACGGTTTCTTTAGGAGTTTCGAAGCGTTTCTCTGTTGAGGATCTTGAAGACTTTTATGCTGGTATCTATTTAGCGTGTGAGCATTATGGGGTTGATGTAGTAGGTGGCGATACTTCTGCTTCACTTACAGGATTGGCTATAAGTATCACTTGCTTGGGTGAGGGAGAAGAAGATAAGATTGTTTATCGAAATGGTGCTAAAGAAACTGACTTGGTCTGTGTTTCAGGCGATTTTGGCGCTGCTTTTATGGGATTGCAATTATTAGAACGTGAAAAAGCTGTATATGGAGGTGAAAAAGATTTTGACCCCGATTTTGGAGGAAAAGAATACCTTCTTGAGCGCCAATTGAAACCCGAAGCTCGTAAAGATATCATTGAGTTTTTAGCAACAGAAGGAATTGTCCCAACATCTATGATTGATGTTTCGGATGGTTTATCTTCCGAATTAAAGCACATTTGTAAACAAAGTGGGGTAGGGTGTCGAATCTATGAAGAACGTATTCCTATCGATTACCAAACTGCTATGATGGCCGAACAATTTAATATGAATGTTACAACTGTAGCTTTGAATGGTGGAGAAGATTATGAGCTCCTATTTACCGTTCCTCTTCATCAGCATGATAAAGTCTCTAAGATAAAAGGTGTGCATGTAATAGGTCATATAACAAAAGACAGTTTAGGTTTGGCATTGGAAACTCGCGATAATACAGAGATTGAACTTCGTGCTCAAGGCTGGGATTCTATACAAAAAGAAGGCTAAATAAATATTTTCTATTCAAAAAATTTGGAAAGAATAGAAATTGTCCTATCTTTGCACTCGCTAATTACAAATAGCACATGTTGGTGCCATAGCTCAGTTGGTAGAGCAAAGGACTGAAAATCCTTGTGTCCCCGGTTCGATTCCTGGTGGCACCACTGATATAAAAAGCCGTAATTCAATGAATTATGGCTTTTTCATTTAGGTAAGGTAAACATAGGTAAAACATTTAGTTCGATTAAGCTTAAAAAGCTTGTATTCAATTATTTATATATTGCAAAAATAGATATTTTTTTGTAACTTCATAGTACGATTTAAATAATAAGACTATGGAGATAGTAAAGTATGACGATATATTGCAATTAAAGAATGGTATTTTTGATTGTATAGATGTTACCGAGAACACACGGAAAGAATACCTGACCCGAATTAAACATTTCATCCATTTTGTAAAACTGCACGAACTTAACTTTAATACCTATTTAGAATATAAGCGGTATTTAAGTTCTATCGACACGCTAAGTGTTTCCACAAAGAATAAGTATTTGATTTCCGCTAAGATTTTTATTGATGGGCTGAATAGTTTACAAAGATTGCCTTTTCAGATTAATACAAAGGTTAGAGGATTTAAACAAAGTAAACTACACAAAAAAGATGGTCTATGTGATGAAGATATTTCTAAGATTGTAAAATATTGTTCTTCGTTAGAACCGACAATTCAAAATCTTCGTTTAAAGTCTATTTTATCATTGCTTATTTTTCAAGGATTGCGACAAGTAGAAATTACACGGCTGAATGTTGCTGATATTAATTTGAAAGATAAAACTGCTTTTATTATTGGAAAAGGACAGGACGATAAAGAGCTGATTCATTTACATCCCTCAACAGTCAAAGCATTAAAAACGTATTTACAGAAATACCGAGTCCGAGACGGTGCACTATTTCGAAGTGAAAGTAATTTCTCTTCGGGTAATCGGTTAACGACAAAATCCATTCGAGAGATAATAAAGAAAGTTCTAAATGAATTAAATATTGACGGAAGTACCCACGGCTTCCGTCATTTTTTTATAACTAAATTGATAAAGTCTTACAAAGGCGAATTACTGACTGTTTCTAAATATAGCCGTCATAGAAGTATTCAAATGTTAGAAGTTTATAATGACGAGATAATAAGAGAACAGGATTTGCCACGTTTTTATAACGTATTTAGCGATATTACACTTTGAGTAATACAAAGACATACGAAAAGTATATTTATTGTTTAGAGGGCAACTGGAACAAGAATCCGAAAAGCCATCAAAGCATAAAACCTATTCTTGAATTACTCCGCACCGTTTCGGGTGTCAAATACATCTACCACAAATGTAATACCAAAGAAGAATTCTTTTACCGGCTACAACAATTTACAACTAAAACCTACAAAAACTACTCTGTTTTATATTTAGCGTTTCACGGTCGTACAAACCGAATTATTGTAGAAAACCAATACATAACACTAAAAGAGATTGCAACGGATTTAGAGGGCAAATTAGCCGACAAAATTGTGCACTTCGGGAGCTGCTCTACTTTGCGTACTTCGGATAAGAATATCCAAGATTTTATTTCAACTACAAATTGCCAATTTATTTCGGGTTATCGGAAAGATGTAGATTTTATTGCAAGTACTGCTTTTGAATTATTGTATTTTGATTTGTTGCAGAAATATAAGTCAGTAAAAAAAATAGATTCTGAGATTTTCAACTTATCTCCTCAATTGGCAGATAATAAATTGAGGTTTGTAATGTATTAGTATGTTATAGTCGTGAATGGCTATGATGTACATTATGGGTAAACCTCTATTGTCTATATTATCTAATAATTACTATTCCTATTTTAGAATTGTATTTTGTGTATGTGATGTAATAAATATGCTATAATGTTTTTACTGGTATTTATTGTTTACCCATAATGTACATCATAGCATCTTAATATTTTAGCTTATGCTTATTTGTTTTATATCCTAATATATATTATTGCTTATTGATTGCAGGAAAATTTACACTTTTTCTGTGTTGGGGAGTAGCTTCTATTTTACAGGAGATTCTTTTTTAGATATACTGATTATTGTTTCAGCAAACTTATTTTTTAATTCTTGTTCTAATTCTCCTGTTAATTTAGGTTTCATTCTTTTTATAAACCTATTTCGTGAACGATTTTCTTTTCGGAAATCTTCTTCACTTTTATGCTCTTTCAAATAATCTAGATACAAAGCGTATGTATCAGAAAGCACAAATATATATCTTTTTATATCTCTTGGCAACATTTTCTCATAATCTATTGATAGTTCCAAGAAATGCACTTCGTTAAGATATTCTTTCAGAAGTCTTTTAAACATGATGTAATGATGCCCACTCAATAAAGTTTTTCCAGTCATATTATGGAATTTCTTAGATTTGGCATATGTCATTTTCTTTATCTTAACTTCAAAACGTAATATATTCTGAGGAATTTTTTTTCTGTCTTTTACCTTTATCCTTTTTTTCTTAATCGTTTCATATGTCTTATCATAGAACTTTATATGATATTCATCGAAAACACAATGAATACCTTTTACCGTACTGACATAAGGAGTCATTGGTAGAAATCTTCGGTTATCATAACCACGAATAAGATTAGTATACTCCATCGGGTCTTTAGGCATTGACATATTTATCCCAAATTCAATATTCTTGACAAGGAAGCGTTCTAAAGGTATCCCTACTTTCTTTTCTAAATCGAGTAAAGTTTTTCTGACTTCTTCTATTGTAAATTGAGAATAATTATTTCCTTTAGCAAATACGTGTAAAGAATTTTCAATGGTTAATGACCCTGTATGTTCATAATAATTTACTTTTAACGTATCTATCTTACCTCTATATATTTTCGGTTGTGTTCTATCTCGATATGGGTCTCTTTTTAATTTTAATTTCCTTACGATATATTTCTGGTCTACTTTCTTTATTTCAAATTTTATGCGGTCTATCATGAATGCGATTATAGAATATAAATTCTATGGATTACGATTAATAATTCTACTATTTTAAATACAAATGTAGAAATAAATATTATCCGCCTTTTTTGGGAATAAATATAGAGGGTAATTTTTCTGATTTTGCTTTTTCTTTCGCAATATGGTCAAGCCAAAGGGCATAGATTGATATTGGAAGTTCCTCGTAACCTAAATCATCAATTTCTTTATATTGAGATTGCATCAATTCAAAATGCTTATAAGCTGCGGGAGATAGTTGTTGCATGATTTCTGGTTTAGGGGCATTGAGCAAATGAGCCAAAGTAAGAGTTAGCCGTGTTTGGTATGCTGATTTCAAAAGTTTGGCATTTAAATCATTCTTTAAATATTGCTCTGCTGTATCAATACATTTTAAATAGAAATCATCATAGCCGTATTTCTGATAATATCCTCGTGCCAATTCCAATAACATCTCGGCGACAGTATTGGTCTTATCCAGTGGCTCTAAGTAAATCTTATTTTGCAAGGCTTCGGCTTTAATATAGCTGTTATTCATATAGTGTGTGTCACTCAGAATAGCTTTTGCGGTCAATTCGAGATTATGCCAGTTTCCTTTCTGATCTTGTATTTTTACAAAAGAATGTCGGGGAGAGAAAGACCAATAAGCATCTGCACCCATAGCTTCGGCTAGAACGAGATAATATAACGGCATGGAGTAACATTGTCCAACTCCTGTCTGCATCAATGTAGTTACAAAATGACTGTCATAATTGATCGTTGATTCGTAATCCTCATAGTTATATTTGAGAGGAAGGTGTATTTGTCTTTTTTGTGCCGACTTATCGTTCAATTGGAGTGTGTCACAGATAAATCGAAAAAGCATCATGTTTTTTACAAGGTTATCATCCTTCTTGAGTTTTTCTTCCTCAATCTTTTGGTTGCAGAAACCGACGCTGCTCTTTATTCCAGTTAAATATTCATTGTAATCATACTTATTGTTATGCCATGCATTTTCCACAAGAAACACAGCACGTCCCAGGTTAAGAGCTTCTTGGCCGCTTAACATATTATTGATTTCATCGAAAGCTGTATAAAATGCCGATGTACCTTCATTATCAGACTGCTTCGGAAAACCTGATTCAATCAGCATCATTATATCTGCCTCTCGTTGTATATCATCTTGGATATTACTTTGAACCTCATTATTGGACGCGTCTTGTAGTTGGCGTTGATGAGTCCGGACTTCTTCTATAATACTTGCTTGTTGAGTCTGTCGATTGAAGTTATTATTGTAAAGATCCGAATTGTAAGGATTACCCGAATGGTTTGCTGAAAAAGGGATTGGAGGGTTAGGTGTTTGGGGGAGTTTTACTTGTGGTACTGAAACATTGGGTGCTTGTGCATAACAATAATCTACTGACAAAATCAGTAATATTACCATCAACAACACACATGCTTTTTTCATACATAACTTATTTTGTTTGAGTACTAAGGATAGCCTTAATTCCTTGATTACGATCTTCTACATTCAACGAATTTATCCAATTCTGATACATTTGTTGAGGCATCTTACGATAACCCAACTCATGAATATTGGTATATAGCTCCGTCATTTGCGTGAATAGTTCTTTATCGTTGGATTCTCGATAGAGTTCTGTCAATATCTCAGCTTTGAGTAGCATGGCATTAATATAATTGGGAAAATGCTCTAATGCTGTATCGCAACATTTTATAATAAAACTACCATCTTCGATCCCAAACTTAGCTTGGTAGCCTTGTGCAAGGTCTACAAGAGTCATGGCGACTGCTTCTTTGTCAGATAAGGCACGCATATAAATGCCGTTACGGATAGCATCGGTATGAATATATCCCGAAGCTGCATACCATGCGTCAGTAGGAAAATCGCCACAAGTAAGCTCTATATTATACCAACCTACTTTTTTGTTATTGGCTTTGATGTACATATGATTAGGAGCAAGGGCTAAATGCGATTTATAACCAAGTTCGTCCATGATGATTTTATACAAGTAGGGTAGAGAATGACAGTTGCCTTTTTGCGTTTCCATTAGTTTAGATACAAACATATTTGACCAATCTTTTTGTCCTGCAAAATCTTCATGGTTGTAGGAAAAAGGGGAGCTAACCAAAAGCTCGTTATTGATTATGATAGGTATAGAATCAGTTAAGAACAGGAATACGGCACATTGAGTCATTGCTATATCTATGTCTTTTTCTGTATATTTAATATTACCAGAAATCATTATATCTTTCGATACCATTGAATAAAACTTTACAAGGTCATTGAAAGGTATTATATTTAAAGAATCAGCATGATAGGCATTTTCGGATATAAATACGGCATTTTGGAAGTTAAGAGCCTTTTTGCCTGAAAGCATATCAGAAATATCACGGTATGCAATATCATAAAAATCTTTGTTTGATTCATTGGTGCTTTTTGTGGAAAACGAACAAAACGCTACTCCCAATATCAGTATCAAGATTACATAAAGCTTCATAAATAAAAAAATTGGTTACTAGCTATTTTCCAATAATTGTACCTGACGACACTATCTCAGAAATGGTAACATCTTTCGTCCTTTCATCGGACGCATACCAACTATATTTACTTTTATACAGTGGTGGTCGGAAATTTTTGAATCCTGTCTTTTTATTCTTTTTTACCCAATCACAGTAAATTTTATACACTTTATTAATTTCCTTTTGATTGTCGGTTATTTCTTTTCCTGTGGTACTATCAATCAAAACAGGATAAGGGCTATAATACGGGGCATAATTACTTGTGGTGAGTAGTGTTATGATATATAGTGCTTCGACTTGGAGAGTATAAGAAACAGATTCGGGCTTCTTTCCTTCAATGCCTTTCCCATACCAGCGTACTTTTTTACCACTCAAACTTGTATCTTTCCCATATTCCAACAATTCTTCCAAAATTTTAATTTTATCCTCATTACTGTACATATTAAATATTTTATTCCAATAATAAGAACAGCCTTCATACAAAATTGTAAATATTTCAGGTGTATCTTGAGCTACAACTGGAGTTTTTATACCTATAAAATAGCTAATGGTGTCACCTTTATAATTGAATGGATTATTACAAGTTTCTATCGCTTTGAAAGTAAATTTCTTTTCTTGAACTATTGTTGATTCAATTGGTCTATAAGTATCCACTTTCAGTGTGGTTTGAGCTATAGCTGCGCATCCTCCAAAAAACAATAATATCCATGTACAGAAAAAAAACTTATATTTTTTCATCTTTTTCTAAAATAGGATGTTACAAATGTTGAACTATTTTGATTTTTGTTATAATTTTTGATTTGATGGTACGGAACGCCAGTGCGAACCTTTCCTATATCATCCTTTTCTCTAAATGTCCCTAAACCAATTCCATCAATTCTTGCAGAATGGTACCATTCTCCTGACATTCCTATTTTTACAAGCTGCCCGTCTTGCACTAATCCGACTTGTGCATCAAGAGGATTGCTGACTTGCGAATACCCATCCCCTTTGAGTATAGAGTTTACAGCCGTTGCATCCATTATAAATTTACCATCACCAAAGGTAAGCCCGTGACAATTTGCCATAACATCCATTCCTAATTGTCCCTGTAAAACTGAATTTCCCATTACGTCCATAGTATTACCTTCTGAATTTGTATAGGTCGCTCCTGTGACTTGTTGTACTTCGATAGGTGTTCCATCGTCTGCATATATTGTCACATATTGGTAATTCATAGTGACCGAGCGTCCATCATTAAAAGCAATATTTCGAGTATTATTATTGTCGTCAATTCTGTCAGTCACATTATATATGATATTCCCCACCGAATCCCGTGCCAAACGCCCGTCAGGGTCTACATATCTCAATGGATTATTTAGAGCATAAACATATGGCGAAATCCAATAATATTTTTCACATAATGGGTCTATTGACATTGCAGCCGTAGCCGAAGAAATATCAATCGTAGTTTCTTCTTTGTCTAAAACTTTTACAATCTCTTTAGTGTGTCTATTGAATAAGACAGAGCCAATTTCAACAATATCCGTTTGGTCGTGAAACTCTTGAAACTCTCCTTTGGACGAAGTCGCCACTAATACATCATAACCGAACTCTACAAATGGGTTCTCGTTTTGGGAATGTAAAACGACGCTAACGGAAAAAACTAATAGGGTCAACAATATCTTTTTCATGGGACTGAATAATTTATTATTTGATTGTGAAAGATATTAAATTATATTTAAATAATTGCTAAAAAGTGGTTTTTGTTTTTATAGATAAAATTCTTTTCTAAAAATTTATTTAAAGCAGATTTTACTTTCAACGTTTGATAATTGTAGTTACAGAACGTTGAAATATTAAATAAAAATGGAGGTTGTTTTGACCTCCATTTCTATATTAAGCAATAACTTTATTTATATCCATAACTTACTCCACCCCATGAAAATATTTGAAGTAATAAATGTTCCTTAACTGTTACATCGTATTGATAAGGTACATTAAATCTGTCTCTGTAAGTTTTAACGATGGTTTCTTCTTTTTTGTATTTCAGTATCCCATATAAGTAATTATTATATGCTGGAGTAGGAAAATGTACATTAATCAGCTTTCCTGTTTTTTCGTGATAAAAACATCTTATTGCAATGGGTATTTTCTCAAAAGAACTTTCTACTTCATAAACAATAAATCCATCTTCTTCTCCTACTGGTTCTCCAACATAAATTTCAAATTCTTCTTTAGCTACTTTTCCCATAAAGTTTATCATATTATCCAGTAACAAACTGAATACTTTATTTCCTGCAACTTCCTCTATTGGTGGAATAGAGTGTTTATAATTGCTAGGAGTACTTCTGTTCAGATTTCTATCTATTGTAACAGCATCCTGTGCATATACTACTGAACATGGAATAATACTCAATAGAACAATAAATACCTTGCTCATTCTTACAACAATATTTTCTTTTTCAATTCAAATTCTTCTTGTGTGATAATACCTTTTTCTTTTAGATCATACAATTTTTTAATTTCATCACTGGTGCTTGTACTTGTGTGAGATTGATTTTGAGTTCCGTTATTCACTGTAATATTTGTGTGATTTGGGTATGGAGCGTGATAATTAGAATTGAATTTTTGATTAAATCTATTTTCATCCATTGTTAGTAGCCAGATAAAATCAATCAACGAAACAATAAGAGGAATAAATGTCCAACAGAATAAAAGATATAGAATACCTAACCCTGATTGATTCAGATAAAATCTATGTACACCAATACCTCCAAGAAAAATTGCTAAAATAGCTGCAGTTGTTTTACTTTTCATAATTACTTGTTTTTAAATTAATATTTGATTCGTTATTACATAAAAAGTGCGTGGAACTTAAACTTGCTTACTATCGAGGTATCGCCAAACACCCAGTAGACAAACAAGAAAAGCCCACGCACCATGCGTGAGCATTAATCTCGTTATTCTTGTCTACTTAAAAATTGGCGATTTTCGATAATAAGAATAAAAAGCTAATGCCTTAAATCAATATGTATATTTTAAATATTTCTTCTTATAGTTTTTATTTTTAATTAGTTCAGTTACAAAAATAGTAAAAAGTTTACACCTATATATAATATGTCTGTATTCTAAAGTTTCTTATTCTGATTTAAGCGATGTACCCCAAGCCAACGTCAATCTAAAACTCATTTAAGGTGTACCCCCTTCTGAGCAGAAAGGTTGAGCACCAGTCTATATCTACGCTTAGTAATAAACGAAGAATATCACTCACGGAATTTCCAAACCTAATCCTTTCGCTAGATTTAAAACATCATAAGGAATTAATCCAACATCATTCAATCTATTCCCTGCTACTATACTTCCTATGACATCATACCTTATATAGTAGGTAATAATTTCGCTGAATATATTTATAATAGTATCGCCAATTAATAAGCAAACTTCCGAACTGCTTTCTGTGTATACTCTTATTATAGTTATTCTAATCTCCATACATTATTATATATAAATAAAAAAGGCACGTTTCCCAACGCACCCTTTTCCACATCTAAATAATGTCTAGTCATAATAAAAGTTCATTCATTGTTTATAGTCTTCCTATGCAATTATAAATAGAAGCGTCTATACAAACTCCAATAAGTCTATTTCGTCCTCGTAAAAATTAGGATGTCCCGCTTCTTTATAATCATAGAAAGTAATTTCAAATAACTCTTCCTCTAAATAAAAACATAGTTTCTTAGGAGTAATAGACTTTTCTACTTCTTCCTAAAACATTTCAAACTCTTCCAGTTCTTCTGGAGAGTCAAACCAATCCAAATTAAAATCTCCTGCGTGCATAATCTTATTATTTTCTACGGAGCTACCCCGTAGTCTAATTTTAATTTCTAATTCTTGCTTATGTCCCCCTTACCCACCAATGACTTTCCATACGGTTATAAACATATCTATTATACATTATATAAGTAATCATATAGACTAGTAATATAAGAAAGGGAATTTATCACCCGCGAATCTGTAATTTTTATGGGTGCGTCTTGATGTCTTTTGTTGTTATTTGTGTGTATTTAGAGAAAGAACCCTGTTTTTTGCGTGTTTTCTCTACTTTACCTACGGTATAACCAAATTATTTTCTCTGCGTAGAGGTATGCAACCTCTTTATAGTTATTGTATAGAGTTACTTTTTCTGTGTGTAGAGAATCTTAGTGAAAATTACTTCAAAAAAGGGATAGAAAAAAATACAAAAAGTGCTTTACCTACGGTATAGTGAGATTTTTTAGATGTTTTTACTAATTAGAGCATAAAAAATGCCCCATCATAAAATTGATAGGGCATATAATTAAATTTACTGCTATTAGAATCTGACAATGTATTTTTCTAATAACGAATTAACTTTATCTTTTTGAATTGAAGAGCAAGAACTCTTTTTCAAAAATGATACAACATCTTCAACACGATATAGAATTTTCTTAGGACTAATTTTGTAGTATCTTAATTTCCCATCTGTCCTATAATTTTGTAATGTACGAGGACAAACGTTTAAAATCTTACAAACTATATCAGTTGGCAAAAAATGATTTGATACATTTTCCATTATTATTCGTTGAATTTAAGCAGTGATTAAATCATCTAAGGTGTCTAATGCATCAATTGCTTTATCTTTATTGGCTTTAGATGCTTTGGCATATATTTGAGTTACTCTAATATCGCTATGTCCCAACAGTTCTTTCATTATAAACGGATTCACGTTTTTGGCTACCATTAAATAAGCAAAAGTATGTCTACCTGTGTGAGTGGAGATATTCTTTTGAATTTCGGCTTGTTCTGCAACCTTTTTAAGATTTTTATTAATGAGTGCAGTTGCTCCGCTAATTGCATTTAAGGCATCTTGTGGAGATATTTTATCAATATCAACAGTCAAAATATTAAAAATATATCTGTTTGGAGTAATAATCTCGTTGTTTGCTTCTAATATTCTAAGCCTTTTATCTATAATTCCCTTTACAACTTTATTGACTTTTATTACATGGTCTTTATCTGTTTTACGCATACGGATGGATAATTCAGTTCCATTATAATTTTTCCATCTTAAATTTAAAATATCGGATATTCGCAAACCTGTATAACATTCGACCAAGAAAACATCTTTTGCATCATAAGTTCGATATTTTACTCTTAATCTCAATTTCTCGATTCTTTTGATTTCGTTTGCTTCCAAATATACACGTTCGGTTTGTTCTCTTTTCATCTTGAATTTTTGATTAAATGGGTTTTTATTTAGTTCTAAATCGTAGTTGCGGTAAATATCATTTACCAATTTTGCTAAAACTTTTAAATTTACAGTTACTGTATTTCTATTATTTTTTACTTCATTCAATAAATGGTTCTCATATTGTTTTACAAATTCCAGCGTAATATTTTTTATTGGTAAAACATCTTTTTTTACATATGCTTTTAATTTTTTAATTACAGATTTATATTTTTTGTATGTAGCGTGTTGCCCTCTTTTGAACATAAGTTCCATCTCCTTATCTGCGTATTCAAATACATCAAAAGAAGTTCTATTATTCAGCTTATTTCTAATTATAGAAATACTAGCTTCATCATCCATAATTTCTACTAAGGATATTTCTTTTTTTATTTCAGCAACTTTTTTATCAAGAAGAGCATTTAGCTCTGCCACATTGGGATGCTGTTTTTTTACACACTCATTTTTTACATCCCAGTATTCGGGTTCTACGTGTGAAATTGTTCTGTAAAAAGTTCTTCTGTCTTTTGTAATTCTCAAACAAATTGGAGCTTTGTTTGATGATTTCGCTAATTTGTCTAGACGTAAGACAAGTTTAAATTTAGATAATTTCATAATCTAAAAAATTTAAATGATTAATAAATAAAATAATTGTTTTGAGTTTTATTTCTAGGGAAAGAAGGGGTAAAACATAGGGGTAAACATTTACCCTATGCTTTTAATTGAATATAGTATTTAATTTGAAACCACCAAATCAGTTTTTGTCGATAAGGGGTTGAAAACAAGAAAACAAGAAGTTTTTTTATTTTTTTTCGGAAAATGAAAGAAAGATTCTTCGGAACTGGTGGCACCACTTTTAAAAGACTTCAAATTTAGTAAATCCCTGAAAATTAAACCTTTCAGGGATTTTCTTTTTCCAAGCCCCTCCACTTTTTTAGCAATATTAGGCAATTCCGCAGGGCTAAATCGTGGACAATTTTATCCACGTAAAAAAGTGTCCACTAATTGCAGTATAAGTCACTGATTGTCTTATTGTTGAGCGCTCACTATGAAGCATGGTTTAAGTATCTTTAAACCATTAATTTATAGTGTATGAAACGTCAAACTTTTAATGTGCTTTTCTTCATTAGAAAAACACGAGCGTTGAAATCGGGAGAAAATCCAATCATGTTGCGCATCTCTATTGATGGGCAATTAGCCGAAATGCAGTTAAAGAGAGCTGTAAAGCCAAATCTTTGGAATCAGAACAAAGAACGATGCACAGGTAAAGATGCCGCATCTATTGAAATCAACCGTTACCTTGATTCGGTAAAGCTCCGTTTGTTGGATATTCATCGGAATATGGAGTTGGAAGAGAAACTTATCAATCCGATGGAGATCAAGCGGAAATTTCTAGGATTGGACGAAGAACACAAGATGTTCTTTCAGGTATTTCAGGAGCATAACTATAAATGTAGGGAACTGATTGGGATAGATTACGCCAAAGTTACTATTTCTCGTTTTGATACTTGCTTAAAATACATGAGAGAAATGGCTTTGAAAAAACATCGAATGAAAGATATTCTTCTCAAAGAAGTCAATCACGCATTTATCCAAGACTACATTCATTTCTTGAAAACAGAAAAAGGTCTGTCGGAAAACACCTTGATTCGCTACATGAAGGTTATCAAGAAAATTACGAATCTGGCTTTGGCTAACGATTGGATGACAAAAAATCCATTTGTCAATATTCGATTCCACGAGCAGGAAGTACATAAGGAGTTCCTAACCAAAGAAGAATTGGAAATTTTGCGAATCAAAGAATTTGATATTCCCCGATTGGAGTTAGTTCGTGATGTTTTTCTCTTCCAGTGTTGGACTGGACTCGCCTTCATTGATGTATCGGAGCTGAAAGAAGAACATATCGTTCCCGACAACGATGGGAATTTATGGATTCGCAAAGCAAGGCAGAAAACCAAAATTATGTGCAACGTCCCTCTGCTTGATATTCCTTTGCAGATTTTAGCGAAATACGAAGGGCATCCGTATTGTCAGAAGAAAGGGATTCTATTACCTGTAATGGCGAATCAAAAGCTTAACTCATACTTGAAAGAAATCGCTGATTTGTGCGGAATTAAAAAGAAGCTCTCGACTCATACAGGGCGACATACCTTCTGCTCGGTGGTTACGCTCGCCAACAATGTTTCGTTGGAAAATATTGCCAAAATGGTCGGGCATACCAATACCCGAATGACTATGCGTTATGCAAAAGTGCTTGACCAGAGTATTCTTCGAGATATGCAGGGAGTGAAAGAAAGTTTTGCGAAGTAAACTTAAAAAACGGCTGATTCATTCAATTATGAATAATCAGCCGTTTCAAGCAATCAGAAAATAAAAATCATAAAGAATTGTCATAAGCAGGGCGGAAACGTTCTTCTAATACTTTTCTGATGTCGGATTCACGAAACAAAATTTTTCCTGTTAGTTGGATAAAGGGCAATATTCCATTGTTCCTATAATCTTGTAAAGAACGCCTGCTAATTTTTAGGATAGAGCAAAGTTCTTCACTCGTTAGATAACGTTCGCCATCGAACAAAGGTTTGTGAGTTTTCAAAACCTGCTCAATATATTGCAAAGCCTTATTTAAGGCTTGCGAGAGTTCTTGGCAATCTTTATTGGTATAGAGTTGCATGATAGTTATTTTGATTTGAATTTATTTTATGTTCCTCTAACAATGATTTCACTTCGGCAATCCGATAATAAACTTTCTTGCCGATAGTGGAGAAGGAGAGTTTTCCGTTTTCTCGCAGGGTTTGCAAACGACGCAGAGATATATTTAGACAGGTAGCCAATTCTTTGCCCTCTATCCATTCTTGTTCGATACAGAGTGAATGCAAGGATGTTTGTTCGGGAAGCATGGAGACTATACACTCTAATGCTTTTTTGAAAGTGTCAAAGGATTCTTTTTCTATTGCTACAATATTCATATTTGTTTGACTTTATTCATTTTGCCAACAAATATAGTTGAAGAATGGAACGGTTTTCAGAAATGGGTAGCAATGGCTTTATGATGCAGGGAGTGGCGTAAATCTGCCATTAATAGACGATATGGAAACCCTTTCGCATAAGTTGGAAGCTTTTGAAAAGCAGATTACGGAAGTATTGTAATCAATAGGATTTAGTCTCGCAAAGATGCACAATTGAAGATGTCTGTTTTGTATAAAGGCGTATCAATAAAGTATCTTTATCTTTGCGACTGAATATTATATCTATTCCAAATATATAATTTTATGAAAACAACAGAAGAAAGTGTAGTCATAGCAATGGATGGGTTGGATACGGCAATTTTTCCATTTATCCCTTATATACTACAAGATTTTGAAGAAATCGGAACGTCATTAGAAGAAGTCATAACACTACTTCAAAGAAACACAGAGCTTGATTCAGAGTTTAATATCCTTGATTTAGGTTGTGGTAAAGGCGGAGTATCCATTAGGTTGTCGCAAAGATTTAAATGCCATTGTCTTGGATTGGATGCTATAAAAGAATTTATCGCAGAAGCCAATGAAAAAGTAAATAAGTTAGGTATTAACTCTTTATGTGAATTTAAAGTTGCCGATATACGTGAGGAAATTAAAAGTTTAGGTAAATATGATGTTATTATACTTGGAGCGATAGGACAAGTTTATGGTAACTATTATGAAACTATTTCTACATTACTTCCTCATCTAAAACACAATGGAGTTATCATAATCAATGATGCCTATATAGAAACTCCAAGTGATGTACCGCATCCTTCCGTTTTAAATAAAGAAGAGATGCTCAAGCAGATAGAGCAATCAAACATGAAGATAGTTGATGAGATACGTGCAGATGAAGAAACATACGAGGATAATAACGAAGACTTACAATTACTAACAAACCGATGTAACGAATTAATTGCTAAATACCCGGAAAAATCTTCTTTATTTAACGAATATATTGATAACCAGAGTAAAGAATATTCCTCATTTGAAACAAATATTATCTGTTCAATTATGATTTTAAAGAGAAAATAACAGCCAAATAACGCCAATATGTCCTTTTTTTATAAAGCCATATTCTTACCACATATTGATTGATATCTCTTTTCTAAAGTTCGTTTTAGGTTATTTCAGTTTGTTGTAAATCACCTTCACACAAATGGAGGGATCAGATCCTTGTTGACTAAACTCTTCTTCAATTTTGTGTTTGTCAATTATAACGCCATCTTCTACAAGAATTAAAAATAACAAAGCTCTTACATTAGCATTATAACTGTAAAATGATTTTAATCCTTCAAGAGTTTTTAAAGTGTCGTTTTTTTTGCCTGTACTATCAATGTATTTTGCTTCAACAATCAAAGAGTTTCCCTTGATTGAAAAATCTGCATTTTTCGTATTTCCATCAAAAATAATGGCTATATTTTCAGCTTCTACGCTTGGCATCCAAGGGCGTAATAGTAAATGAATGAGATTTTGAAAATCGTATTCGCTTGATATTTTGATAGAATTGACGTTTATATTCTTTGCTTTAGCCCCATTAGAGAATTTGCTGGGAACATCTAATGATCTTTCAACGATTGTTGCAATATTATTTGCTATTTCTTTCCAGCTAAAGCCTATTAAGGTATTTGGTAAAGAATTGTCTTCAAGATAATCAATTATTATATCAGATTGATTAGAAAATGAGGCACTTATAAATTGCTGCCTGATTTTTACCAAATGAAAAATGATTGATTTTAATTGATCTTCCCAATTCGAGGAATCTTCTGAATAGTCTATCAAATTCCAAAGTTTTTCACTAAAATCTTGATGATATTCTTCAACTTGGTCTTTATATCCAGAAACTCCGACTATGTGAATAGGTGGATGAATAGATGGATTTATTCCAATCTCATTGATAAAACTTACTGCGTTTTTCGCATTGCATTCGCCAAACTCTTCGATCGGAAGGACTAAGTCCAGAATCATTAAATCAAAATGCTCTCTATAAAGATATTTCTTCGCTTCTTTAACACATTTTGCTTCTATAATATTTTTTTGAAGCATATCATGATTATCAAGAATCGTATTCACGATTTTTTCTCTTTTGCTTTGCAAATCATCAACTACTAGTATTTTAATCATTTCTCTATGGTATTAAGTAGTTGGGATAGTTTTTCTTTCCAGTCTTCATTTATTTGAGAATAATAAACATAACCAATATAGTTGTCAGGGAACTCTGATTGTAAATCGCTATCAAGTTCGGTTATTTTTGTTCCATCGTCAAAACTACCATGCATTGTAATAACAATAGCTTTGGTTGGTATATCTCTCAAATACATTTCTTTCAAAATATTTTTTCCAGCCAAAGGCATCCAATCGCCTCCACTATCTTCTGATGAAATATCATAATTTGGCATACTAATATCCAAAAATAGAATGTCGTAAACATTATGATTTTTTATAAGCTCTTTTAATCCACTAATGTATGAGTTTTTTGTTTCTATTTCACAGCCAACAAATGTTTCTGATATATATTTGTTAATTTGAGCCTGTTTTAATGGATGGTCTTCTATAAATAATATTTTCATAATTTCAAGTCTTTAATATCGATAGTAAGCAGAACAGAAAATAATTTTTCATCTTCAGAGATATTTGTTTTCAAGCATTCATTTTTTGAACAGTGCAAATCAGAAGTTAATATTTTAAATGCTTTGTGATATCCAGATTTCCCTTCACTTATTAACTTGCTTGTATCAGGAGTATTTCCATACCAAACAGATTTTAATATTTCAATTGAAGCATTATTTGTAATATCGTTCTCTATTGTTATTTTCAATTTGCTTTCTTGATCTAATTGTGAGGAAATCCTACATTTTAATTCAAGGGCATCTTCACTTGAATGTTTGATTATGTTTTCCAAGAAAATTCTGATTAAATCCGCAAAGTGCGTTTTATATTCTCCTTTTATATTACAGTCAAAATGTAGTTCTTGTTTGAGTTGCAATCTTTTATGCCAACTGCTTTTACTCGTATATTCCGCTACAATATTTATCAATTCTGATAATTTGAAATCTGAAGCTTTTATTTCACTTCGTTTAAACCACCTACTTATCTTTTGGATTACAGTATGTATTTCGGTTGAGCAATCTTTGATGGACTTTCTTATTGGCTCGCTATTTTGTTCTCCTAGTTGGTTGACAACTTCTCTTTCCAGTTTATCAAATGACGTGTTGAATTGAGAAAGAATATCATTTTCTATTTCATTTCTGATAAACTTTAGATTTTCGTCTGTCCTATACCATAAAACAGAAAAAATACCTTGTACAAAATCTTCAAAATTTTCACTCTTTATTGATACAATAGAATGATACCATAATTCATTGGGGGTAAACTCATAATTAAACCAACCTTCTTCATTGATTTCAGGCTTATACACTTGGAGGTGTTTTTTTATCAAGTCAAATATTATTCCGTCAATTTTACTGGCAAAATCGCTTAGAATTATTTGAACTTGCTCTTTTTGCATTGAGCTAACTTGATTGTAGCCGCTATACACTAAGTCCCAATGACCATTTCTACGATACTTAGAGCTGCTCCCCTCTTTGAGAGTGATTAACTGGTGATTTTCAAAAATTGGTCTTAATTCTCCAACTAATACTCCATGACGTATCCTCGTACTCAAATATGCGACTATTCCAAATCGACTGTTAAGAAATTTGTCTTTAACGGCATTGAACAACTCCATATAAATATCAAACACAGGATTGTTTGAGTATTCAATTTTTTCTAGTTCTGTGTTTTCTTGCGATGAATACGTTGTGAGTTTTCCTCCCTCCAACCAAAGGAGCTTTTTATTACCCGTAATGCCTGATATTATTTCAAAACGCTCATATACAGCCTGAAAGTCCTGTAGTTCATTCTCTATAATACCTTGTTCGTTTACATATATTTTACTTTCATCAAGATCTATTAATCCTTGTTGGATTACAAGTATATTTTGAATGCTTTTTATTTCAGCTGTTATGCTTTTATTCCCTTGATCTTTTTCCTTAATGAAGTTTGCTATTGATAATCGTTCTTCCAAACGTTCTTTTGAATTTTCTATAAATGTTGAATGCATTAAAACTTTGGGGCTACAAGTGTGTTCCAAAAAGAACATAAATTTCTTTTCGTCAAACTCTCCTATTCGGCTTAAGAGCTGAGATGGTTTTTCTGCACCTTGTGAGATGTTGAATAGTTCAAATGCAATATGAGTTTCAACAACATCTGCATCAACAATAGTATAAAATATAGGGAGATTTATTGTTTTTTCTACGTTGCGAAATTTGTTCGAATGTATTTTGTTTAACAATTCTTCTACCTCAATCTTGTCAATAATATGATTGTTGAAAAAGAATCCATCTACAAATAAATCAATGCATTTGTTTGGCTGTTCTAGTTTTAGATAGCAATGAAACAAATTAACAATTGCTGTTTCTAAAATCGGCGCAGTATCTTTATAGTTTGAAATAAGGAATTCCCACTCTTTCGCAGCATTAACATAGTCGTTTTTCTCTTGATATTTTTTTGCTAGTTCAACTTTGAATTTCCCTTTTGGTATTTTATTTTCATATTTGAACAAATAATCTAGACCCTTTAATCTTTCTTGGAAAAATTCAACTGTGATAGAATTAGGGAATTTTTCAGAAAGCATATTTAAAAAATTCAACTTATCAGCATCTTCTGTGAAAATATCATGAATGATTGGATTTGCAATATTGTATGAAATTCTTGAAAGCAATTTCCTTTCTTTTTTGCCTTGTGTTTGAAAATAGACAAAATCAGTTATCCCATAGCTCAATGAAGAACTTGTTATATTATTTGCAATTCGCAGTAAATTCATTGCCGCTTGGTCAGGGTTGGTAGTCACGGAAATAATTTTAAATAAATCACTCAAAATTTCGTTTTGTAAACTTTTCTTATATCCAATGGGCGCAAATTTCTTTTTTTGGTAAATCAAAGACTTAATATAAAGCACATATAAGTCAAACTGTGTAGGATTGATTAGTAAAAGATTACGAAGCTCTTTTTCGACTATATCATACAATCCACTTGTATAATTGTCTATAATGTTGATTTCTTTTTGACTTTTTCTTATGTCAAATGCAGGAAATATTGCTTCGCCAGAAAGTAGTTTTAATTTATATAAAACAGGATCATCAATTTTTCTCAGTAAATAATTAATACGATTTTGAAGATATTTCTTCAGTACAAATTCTTTCTCCTTAGCCTCATCTAGATAGCTAGATACAGCAAGTAAATTAGTAAGGACTTTTGTAAGATTCAAGTATCTATCAATTATGCTATGTGAAAAATCTAAAGCGATTATTTCACCATAATTATTAAAATCGATGTGATTTAAGAAAGTCAGCTTAAATCTATAGTAATTTTGAAATGCTTCTCTAGTGTCAGTGCTTCTTAGATTACTAAGAGAAAGTTCTAAATCATTAAAATATCTGTTAATAGAAAGAGAATGTTCTGCTCTCAAACTTAAATAATGTGCAAGATATTTAGTTATCCCTTTTGAATTATTTATTTCGTTGAATTGACCTAAAAATTCTTTGTTTTCAGAGGCTTTTCCAGACAACTCTTTCAAAACAAATCTATTTTCCAAACTCCATAGAGAAAAGCAAATATTATTTTCTATTTTATCTAATTGTTTTTCTGCATTTTCATAATCTCCAATGAGAAGATAAGTTTCGTAAATATCTTTGTATTTGAGAAATAGATTGATTTCATATTTGTATTTTCTTATTCCTATTAATACTATATTCAACTCTGAAGCTAATTCAACGGGCGTTAATCCTTTCTCAGTATAAAGTCCCAGTAAAGGAAACTCTTTTAACAAACCTAATTCAGAATAATTTTGAGGAAGTGGTTTACCAAGTAATAATTCCTTTCGAGAAGTATGCAAATTATTCATTAGGAAGTCGGCGGCATCACAAAGGTCTGGAAATAGTAAACTTTGCTTCAATTTAAAGAAAGCAATATTCCTTTTCTGAGGACTTCCATTTATAGCATGAAAATTTCCTCTAGCATAACGCTTTCCTTCCGATTGTTCCTTTTTTCTGTTTTTCATCTTTAATACGATAAAATTTTACTCGACATTCTTTATCACAATTCTATTTATAAATCAATTATCATAAAAACACAACCTACATATCCTCCAATCCCAAACAAATCATCTCAATCTGATACTTAGGCAGCAACTTCTGTTTAAGATGTTCCACCTTTGTAGCCAATAATTCTGGCTTGAAGTTTTTCTTCTTCCGTTTTACTTCGGCAACGACAGCCTGATTTTTATCCAATTTCAGAGCAACAATATCAATTTCATTTTGATTGCCTTTGAGTTCCCACCACGAACCGATAGCACGATATTCGAAACTTTCAGCAAATTGTTGTTTGAAATATCTTTCCAACATGATACCTGAATAAGTCGGATAGTCGGATTTAATCATAGCCTGCAAACCGACAAAGTTCTTTATCTCTATTAGTGAACGGTGGCGGTCAAAATAGTTAAACCAAAATCGAACGAAATTATCCTGTATCTCGTATCGAACAGCTTGGCTACCTTCTTTCGCAAGTATTGGGCGTTGACGAACAATGATGTTATAATCCTCAATCAATCGTTTGATCTGACCGCCGATACTTTTATCTCCTAATGCCGATTCTATTTCCGGTTGTGTATTGATCCCTCCCGAAATGGCACTTAGAATAGAAAAATAGGTAGCATAGTTTTTTCCGAACTCTTCTATCAACAGGTTTTTTCCTTCATCGGTAAAAGGAGAATTTTCCCGAACCATGAATGAAATCATTTCGTCTATGGTCAACGGAATATTATCACAGAACAATTCTACATATTTGGGAACTCCTCCTGTAAATGAATAGAGAGCAAGCAGGTCATCATTCGTGTAATCGGAATTGTAATCGCACATAATTTCTTTCAGTGTAGTCAAATCGAAAGCCGAAAGTTTTATGATATTATCCGCTCTTCCGAATAAAGGTTCTTTCTTATTTTGGAATATTTTTTGCATCAACGAATAGACAGAACCCGACACAATCAAATTCATTTTAGACTTCTTGCGATAAGTGTCCCAAATGTTTTGCATATCGCTATACACCGATTCATTGATATTGTAGAACTCTTGGAACTCGTCAATAACAAGATTGAATGGCTTGTGAGAAGCCAATTCCATTAGGTACTGGAACAAGGAACGAAAAGTGCGTATTTCAGAGGGGACGAATGTATCAAGCGATTGACTTATAATCGGAATAAACTCGGAACAAAGCGTTGCTTCCCCTTTACGTCCAACAAACAAATAGACAGTCGGTAAATCCTCAACCGACTTCATGATAAGACTCGTTTTCCCGATTCTTCTTCTACCTGTTACCACAGTCAGACGAGAATGGTCGTTGAACGATAAATTTTGTATTCGTTTAAGTTCTGCTAACTCACTTATTCTATTATAAAACTTCATGCTTTCCTTTTAATTACGCTCGTAACTGTTACGGCAGTTACAAAGATATGTAAAAGTTTGGATATACAGATTGTTTTAGTAACTTTGCTTTAGAAATCATGCCAATAGCGAGCAAAACGATGAAAATAAATCGTGTGCTAAATCGTGAGGGATTCCAAATTTAGAAAACCATAAAATATTGGTTGTCAATATAGTTAGAGAAGTAGTTCTCTTCCTGGTGGCACCACCTAGAAAATTTTAAAATGAGATAGTTACGAAAGTAGCTATCTTTTTTATTTTCTATTTTTTATCTTTCCACGATGTGAGTTAAAATGAAAAATAGTTATGAAACCTACTATTAATGTGAGTTTATTCAAATCGAGACCCTAGTAAACGGAGAATATCTTTTAATGATAAAGAGATATAAAGACAGTAAGAAAAAGTACAAAAGCTTAGTTGTTTATCATCCTGATAACTTTTGAAAAGGATAGACTTAGATGCAGTTGTCCAAGTAGAGAGTAAGTAGTAGAATTTAATCGATTTAGCTTCCCATCTATTTCAGGTAAAGTAGACTAGGAATATTGGGGCTAAAAGTATAATGCATATTCATGAATAATTAGCATTCATCCTCAATAAAACATTTTAGGTATTTTCTTAATGCATCATTGCAGACATAGAGATACGCCCCTTTAATAGATCTTGTAAGAAGAAGTGCATACGTATTTAGAACATATTCTTTAAGCTCGCCATCTGTCGCCCCTTTTTTTACATCATTCGAAAACAAATTTTTTTTATTGACCTTTATTTGGTTATCCTTTTTATCGAAATAAAGATCTGGACCAATTACTAAACCAACATAGTTTAAGTCAAGCCCTCTAAGTGTGTAGACACTTCCCATCTCACGTTTAGAGTCTATGTTTCCTATCCACATCTTTTTATCTCTATTCCATCTAATTTCTTCCCCCTCAATGATAATATCTGGTTTAGAAATATCATCTTTACTAACCCACTTCCATGCATATCCGCCACATAGTTTACTTAGTCCATGCTTGTCCTCTTTTTGCAATATTTCTTCTCTCATTTTAGTAAATGAGGAAAAAAGTTTAAAGTCGAAATCATCAAATGTTTGTTTTTGAGGCATCCTCTGATATAGAATGTCATAGATATAATCAATATATGCATCTCCCCCTTTATTTCTCATTTCAGTTTTCAGCTCTATTGGTCTAAATCCTCTTTGCTTGCAGTCTAGAATCTTTTTCTTAATATATTCATCTCGAACATCAGAGCGTTTGATAATCTGTTTTTCATCATAAAACAAAATTTGATATTCGGATTGTTCTAATATCCAATCTAGTTCATTATGTGTATTATCTAATCCTAATCGTTTATTACCTTCTTCAAAATGTTTTTTATAAAATACCAGATTCTCATAACGTCTCAGGGCATGTACTTCGTCGCATATTATGATATCATACTTCTGCTTTGTTAATTCTATCGGACTGATTATGTCTTCCTTTTTAAGACCCTCTTTTGTTTTATGAAATACATCTTTCAGAATATTACGCATCTGTTCGTTAGCAACAACCATAGCTATCTTTTTATTTGCATAACGGCTGTCGTTTCTTAGATAATGAAAAAGAGAAGTTGCTACTACTGTTTTACCTGTTCCTGCATTTCCATTTATCAAAACAGGTCTTCTTTTATACTTGCTTGAGAAAGGAGCTGTTTCTTCTGAGTTTAAAACATTCACAATGTGCGTTAGAGCATCTGTCTGCTCCTTTGTAAATGTTATATATGGAGAATATTTATATGCGTTAGAATTTAAGATAAGTTGAAATGATTTCTGTTTTACTAGCTTTTTATCAATTAATTGATTCCATAATTTATCAAAGTGTAGTTCGAATTCATTTTTCCTCTGATAATGAGTTTTATTACCATCAGTTCCGTTTACAATATTAAATAGCCTATCCACTTTCATCAATCTTATTAGAAGTCTTTCATAATGCTTTGCAGGAGTTTCCTCCATTAAATCACTTGTAATAATATGCATTCGTTGAAAGTTTAGTGCTTGAAATTTGCTTATATGTTGATAAGCCCGAATTGCAGCAACTAGAGTTTCTCCAACATAAGCATCCTTTCCATTTTCTAATATGTAAATACAGTGATAATCATTGGGTAACTCCCATTTTTCAAAGTCTTCTTGTGTATAACTGGGTGAATATTTGAAAGTTGTGATGTTAAAAATTGTTTTTAGCATTAGGATTTACTTCTTGATATTGATTTAAAATACGCGATATGCAAATGTATAGTTAAATCTTATACGAATTATTATATCTTGATATATTATATTTTGTAGATTGTTTTATCTAGGTGCCCACTTCGGTAATTCCTTACGACTCTTGTAATATCTAAATGTTGATTTGAGCTACTTGGAATAGAATCAGTAAGCGTTAACACAAGTCAATTTGATTTACTGTCATTTCTCTAGTGGCACCACTTATTAAACAGAGAGTTATATAAAAATGCAGCTCTTTTTTTATTGTTCAGATTCTAGTTTAAGTAGGGTTTTAAACTCTCGTTTATTAATGATTTGTATTTGTAAAGACAGCAAAAAGATGTATAAAAACTTAGAAATATCACATTGGCTTCAATTTTGCATTGAGTTTACACCCATCAGTAAGTAAAAAATAGATAGGTAACTTTAATCATATTATTATATTTATTTAAATATATATGCCAATCCTATTCCAGCACTTTCGGTGCTGACAATAGGAGCGATAACTAAACTTTTATCATTATTTTTAATTCCTAATACATTATGCCAAACAGGCAACAAAATATATCCGACTTCTGCACTTAAGATACCAATCCCTGCACCTGCCACAACATCACTTACCCAATGCTTTTTATTAAAAACACGCATTGCTCCCGTAGCTGTAGCGACACCATATCCACTTATTCCAATCCAAGGAGAAACATCTTTGTATTCTTTGAAAAGAATATGTGCACCTACAAAGGCTGTAGCTGTATGCCCCGAGGGAAATGAATGGAAGTTAGAACTATCGGGACGCTCTACTCCGAAAGAGGTTTTCATGGTCTGTACTGTTGTACCCATAATAAGGAAAGAGGTAGCCACAACCAATGTTCGATCTCTGAAATTATGCTTTGCTTTTATCCCTGCCCAATCTAAACCATAGATTGCAATAGCAGGTGCATACTGGGTATAATCATCGTATGGAACATGTTTTGACAGATGCTCTCCAATTTCATTATTTGTACTATAGTCGAGATTTAACAAGGATTTATTCCCTCTGGCAATTATTCCATACGAGATCAAAGCCGTTGGAATAATAAATCTGGAATACGATGAGTTGAAAAAAGTTTTCTTTTTGCTTAGGATATTATACTCCATTGATATTTCGTTAGTATTCCCTAATAGTAATGAACCCTTTTCTCTCATTGGATGAGAAATATAAGGAATAACATTATTGCCGGATTTTAAATTTAAGGAATCAGACGACATTTTCGGTAATAGGGGGAGCTTAATATGAATACTGTCCTCCGTTTGGGCATTCAATTGTATTGTAAGACTGAATATAAATGCTGTTATTAGAATAATTTGTTTCATAATGCTTATGAAAAGAGGTTTGTTTCAAAGATGTATATTAGTAATTCGCTGAATAATATGATAGATAGTATGTAAGAAGCTAATACTACAGTTATTAATTTAATCTGTTGTGTAGAATATGGTTTTGCTGAAAAATTATCTCGTAGAATTCTTTTCTGAGAAAAATGATATAGTAAATATACAAGGACACCGATTATACTTCCTGCAATTGCTCCGGTAAGGACATCGGAAACAAAATGGACTCCTAAATAAATACGGGAATATGACAAAATGGAAGCCCATATATAAATTACAAAGGAGTAGTATCTGTTCCTGAATAATAGAGCTGTGAGAGTGGCAAAACCGAAAGAATTAGTCGCATGTCCGGATATAAAACCGTATTTACCTCCTGAGTAGCCATATAATGTTCTTACATATTCTTCAATACCGGGATAATGAGTTGGACGTAAACGGGCAAAATATGGTTTACAAACTGCCGAAGAAAATTGATCACAACAGATAAATAAAAGGGCAATCGTTATCAATATGGGTAGCCATACCTTCCATTTCTTTTTGTAGATAATTACAGTTAGTAAAAAAAATGTAATGGGAATCCAAATGACACCGCCTGAGAATAACCACATAATATAGTCCGTAAAGTAAGAGTAAGAACCGTTTATAAAAAAGAAAAGACCCTTTTCGTATGGCAAAATTTTTTCGAGCATAATCTATTTTAATATTGATTATCTCAAATATAGAATTGCAATTTTGCAGAAATTTAGAATTTTCCGTTTTGATTATATATTCTAAATTTCTACTAAATTTATAGAATATATTTGATTCTAAAAACTGGAATTATGTGGAAATGGTACGCTATCCTTTCTGCAATCTTTGCGGCTCTCACTGCAATCTTTGCTAAAGTTGGGATTAAGAATATTGATTCTAATCTGGCCACTGCTATCCGAACCTGTATTATTTTGTTTATAACATGGGGGATTGTTATTGGAGGAAATAACTTAGGTGATATAAAAGAACTAAGTAAAACGAACTGGTTGTTTCTTATTCTATCAGGTGCTGCCACCGGATTATCTTGGTTGTTTTATTTTAAGGCGCTGCAATTGGGAGATGCTTCTAAAGTTGCACCTATAGATAAGCTAAGTGTAGTAATAACTATATTTCTCTCGTATATAATACTGAAAGAGCCTATCAGTTGGAAGGTCTTGTTAGGCGGACTTTTAATCGCAGGAGGTTCACTTGTTATCTTAACTGACAAATAAATGCTGTATGAAGATTTTATTAATAGAAGATGAACGCGATCTATCCAATAATATAGTAACCTATCTGGCATCAGACCATTATTTATGCGAACAGGCTTTTAACTATAGGGAAGCTATAGATAAGATAGATATGTATATATATGACTGCATTCTGTTGGACTTAAGTCTGCCTGGAGGGGATGGCTTGAAGATTCTTGAAGAAATAAAAGAACGCAACATAGACAGTGGCGTTATTATTATATCAGCTCGAGGATCTTTGGACGATAAGATAAAAGGATTACAAATCGGAGCGGATGATTATCTGGCAAAACCGTTTCCTCTACCCGAACTCAGTATCCGTATTTATGCCTTATTACGTCGGCAACAATTCTCCCATAACAATACCTTAATTTCGAATACGGTTGTTATTCACCTCCTTGCTAAGACTGTATTTGTGAGCGAAACAGAGGTCATATTGACTAAATCGGAATATGAATTATTATTATTCTTGGTAGGGAATAAAAATAAGGTAATCTCAAAAAATGCCATTGCAGAACACCTATCAGGAGATATGGCTGACATGTTGGATAGTCATAGTTTTGTATATGCACATATAAAAAACTTGAAATCCAAATTACAGAATGCTGGGTGTGAGGGATGTATCAAAACAGCATATGGAACAGGATATAAATGGGAAGAAGAAAATGACAAGTCTGTTAACTAAAAGTTCCATGTTATTTTTGTTGTTCACAACCATTATCATGTTGTGTTGCTTCCCACTGTTTTTCCTTGTTATGGAAGCATTCTATGCTGAAGATTTGGATGAGTTAATAGAATTCCGCAGTGAACAATTTGTGAAAAAAGAATTATTATCTCTTAAAACATCTGATATTGATTATTGGAACCGATTTAATGAGGATATGAAAATCTATCCTTTCGAAAATACATATCCATTAAATAAGGTTGTACAGAAACCATTTTACAGTCAGGCTGAAAAACACGAAATAGACTATCGTATATATTATACTCAAATCAGCATTGAAGGAGAATCTTATGTATTTATGTCTCGTATTGCGATGATTGAAACAAAAGATTTATTACAAACTCTTGGATCTCAGTATCTATTATTCTTTGCAATCATTATTGCAGGTTTGTTAACCCTTCAGCGTATATTGTCCCGACATTTATGGAAACCTTTTTATAATAGCCTGAATGAAATAGAAAACTTCAAACTCGAAAAAGGGAAAATTCCAAGTTTTGAGCAGACTACAACCACTGAATTTGTGAGATTGAATAACAATCTGAATAAGTTAATGCAGGATAATATAACAAGTTATAATCAACAAAAAGAGTTTACCGAAAATGCTTCACATGAATTATAGACTCCTTTAGCTGTTTTTCAATCTCAACTAGACCTTCTTCTACAAGATTCAAGTCTCAATGAACCTCAAATGAATGTTATAGAGTCCCTTTATGATGTTTCGTCCCGGTTGACCCGATTAAATAAGAATTTGTTATTACTGTCGAGAATAGATAATTCTCAGTTCAAAGAAACTATTAGGATTGATTTTGGTCAACTGTTGGAGCATAAGTTAATGTATTTCAAAGAGTTATTTTCCAATGACGGGATTAAATTGTCTGTAGACATTCAGAATCCATTGATGATTACAGCAAATAAAGTATTGCTGGAAAGCTTAATAAATAACCTGATTTCAAATGCCATTCGGCACAATTACAATGGAGGGCTCATAAATATCGAAGTGAAAGACAATACATTCCAAGTAAGTAATAGTGGCGATAAGTTTTCATTAGACAAAGATAAAGTATTCCGTCGATTTAGTCGTACTTCGGAAGAGAGGAAAGGAAACGGCTTGGGACTGTCAATTGTAAACCAAATATGTAAATTACATGGATGGGAAGTCGGGTATAATTACACGGATGAATTACATTGCTTTTATGTTGTTTTTCAGCAAATCTAAATTCTAAATTTCTGCAAAATCGAGCTATAACTTTGCTTCAAAAACACAACAATGAAGAAGGTTATATCTCTGATTGCGTTTACTGTTTTCGCTCTATGTGCATATTCTCAACAACAACAATCCTTTACCGAATTAATTACTATTCTGTGTCTGGCTATCTTACTGGTATTTACAGTACTTATGATTTTATTTCGGGAATGGATGGTTTCTTTTATTATACTTTTCATCTCTGTATTTAGTATTAGCGGATGTTTGTTGGTTCTAGGCTTTGGTTTGGGAGCACAAATGCAACAACCTTTGGCTATTGCTGTGATCGGAGGATTTGTTGTAGGTTTACCTATGTTATTAATCGTATTACCTAGTTTGATGTTGCTTATATATAAAAGAGAGGTAGGGTAAATACATAAATGTGATAGATAAAATATCATATTACATTTCCAAATTATGACAATTCTCTTCTTATTTGTAATAGGAAATTTGTAGTGAAGAATTTTACTGCAAAGTAATGCGACAATACTTCATTTTCTCCATTCTGCAAAAATGGCAAATTTAAAAGAGTTGCTCTATCTTGCTTGTCTAGCACATTTTTCCCTCCTTGTATAAAGTTTGTTTCCGTAATATTCTAAACCTAATATGAGTTAGCTTCAATATCCGAAAGATTTTAGAAAAATCAATCTCAAATTGAATAATAGTTTTATTTGTGTCACAAAATTACTGTAGGATAGTTTCATCTCATCGTTTGAAACTTGATTGATAAAAAGTTCTATTCTTAATAGATTATTTATAGGGATAACTTTAAGTTAGATATCTTATAAAAAAAATAATATCTTCTTTATAAGAATCTTCATAATGGTTTACCTTAATATAAATTTACTGTTTTTACTGATTGTCTAAATTTTCATAAAAACTAAATTAGTGTTCATAATCGGAATATAAGTTTTTATTTCTGTTTTTCATCATGTACTTTTGGGTATAAAATAAGAAGTATCTATAAGAATAACATCACAAGTATGATTTAAAAAATATGAATTCTAGATAAATATTAATGTGATGTTTTTTATGTGAATATCTAACCAAATAATGATGTAAAATAATTATTTAAAGATCCTTCCTTAGAGTTAAATAACTAATTAAAGTCATATGAAATTTAAGTGTATTTTTTGCGGAGTAATAACTCTGCTAGGATTTTCTTGCTCTAATAAAAACGATAATTACCAGCAAGAAACCAAACAATCTTTTCAAACAGTAGTAGTTTCAAACCAAAGTGCAAAACTAGAACAATCCTATCCGGTAGTTATTAAGGGAGAGGAAGACATTGAGATACGTCCACGAGTAGATGGCTTCATCGATGCTATACATGTAGATGAGGGTTCTATTGTGAGAAAGGGACAATCTTTATTTAAAATTAATTCACCATCATCCGAACAAGCCCTAAAATCTGCTAGGGCAAGCTTGAAAAGTAGTAAGGCTCGTTTAAATACAGCCTTGACAAATATAAACAGGCTGCGTCCTTTGGCTGAACAAGGCATTATAAGCAAGGTTCAGTTACAAACGGCAGAGGATGGTTATGAGACGGCACAGGCTGAACTTGCACAGACGCAAGCAGAAGTTGAAAATGCAGAAGCAGCTCTTAGTTGGACTAATGTAGTTAGTCCCGTTAATGGAATTGTAGGAACAATTCCTTTTCGTCAAGGTAGCCTTGTAAGTAACGCTGATATATTAACTACGGTTGCAAATACAAGTAATGTTTATGCCTATTTCTCTTTGAACGAAAAAGAGCTAATGCGGTTGTTGGATGCGACGGAAGGTGGATCTCAAAAAGAAAAGATAAAAAATCTCCACGAGGTAACTCTCAAATTAGCTAATGGAGTTATATATTCTGAAAAGGGAAAGATTGAGACAATATCGGGAATTATTGATGGTACCACAGGCTCTGTCAATTTCAGGGCTGAATTTTCCAACAAAGAAGGAAAATTACGCAGTGGAGCCAGTGGTAGAATATCTATTCCTGAAATGATTAATAATGTAATTGTTATTCCTCAAAAATCTACTTTCTATCAACAAAATAAGCTTCAGGTATATAAGGTTTTAGGGGATTCTGTTGTGCAAACAATAGTTACAGCTACTGAAATGCCTGACGGTCAGAATTATGCAGTAACAGGCGGATTGTCAGCTGGAGATCGTATAGTTAGTGAAGGTATAGCAACTCTACGTCACGGACAAAAAATAGCAATTAAAGAATGAGTAATCTCAATATAATATAAAACGATGTTAAAATCAATAATAGACAATCCTGTATTAGCCACTGTTATCTCCATTATTATAGTAATACTGGGGGGAATCGGTCTGGCAACCTTGCCTGTCGAACAATATCCTGACATTGCTCCGCCTACGGTCAAAGTAGAGACACTCTATACAGGAGCAAATGCCGATGTAGTGATGAATAGTGTTGTCATTCCTATAGAAGAGGCAATAAACGGAGTAGAGGGAATGACCTATATGACATCTACGGCATCCAATCTTGGTACTGCTGAAATCACTGTTTATTTCCGTCAGGGAATAGATCCGGATATGGCTGCTGTAAATGTGCAAAACAGAATATCCAAAGCGACTCCACTATTGCCTCAAGAAGTAACAAGAGAAGGGGTAACAGTTCAAAAACAACAGAGTAGTATGATCATGATAGTCAGTCTGTCTTCGGAGAATCCTGAACATGATGCAACCTTCATTCATAATTATACCAATATTAATTTGCTTCCTCAAATAAAACGTGTTCCTGGAGTTGGAAATGCTCAATTATGGGGTTACAACGATTATTCGATGCGTATATGGTTACAGCCGGATAAAATGACATCTTATAAAATCAGTCCGTCTGAAGTGATTGCTGCCTTGCAAGACCAAAATATAGAAGCTGCCCCAGGGGAACTTGGTAAGAATAGCAACCAGTCTTTTCAATATACTCTCAAATATACAGGTCGATTGAAAGAAGTAAAAGCTTTCGAAGATATTATCATACGTTCGGAAGATGGACATATATTACGTGTAAAAGATATTGCAAATGTAGAGCTGGGGTCAGTTGATTATACACTCACAAATCATCTCGATGGCAATGTAGCATCTTCTTTCTATATCAACCAAACGGCAGGCTCTAATGCAAAAGAGTTGATCGAAAACGTAAAAGCAGTTGTAGAAGAAGCTCAGAAAACAATGCCTCCGGGACTTAAAGTCACCTATCTGATGGATAGTAGTGAGTTTTTGGATGCTTCTATACATAAAGTTGTAACAACTCTGATCGAAGCTTTTATTCTTGTATTCATTGTTGTTTTTATCTTTCTACAAGATATAAGATCTACAATAATTCCGGCAATTGCCGTTCCTGTAGCTATTATTGGAACGTTTTTCTTCCTGCAATTATTTGGATTTTCAATAAATCTCCTCACTTTGTTTGCTTTAGTTCTAGCGGTTGGTATTGTCGTCGATGATGCGATAGTCGTCGTTGAGGCTGTACATGCCCAGCTTGATAATGGAGAAAAGAATGCACGAAAAGCTACAATAATAGCAATGAAAGAAATAGCTCCGGCAATTGTTTCTATTACATTGGTTATGTCTTCTGTATTTATTCCGGTCAGCCTTATTGGTGGAACAACAGGTATCTTCTTCAAACAATTTGGTCTAACATTAGCCATAGCTATTATTATATCGGCGGTAAATGCTTTAACACTGAGTCCGGCATTGTGTGCTCTATTCTTAAAAGGGCATAAAGATCAGGAGATTGGAAATAAGAGTTTTCTTAAACGTTTCTTCTATTCGTTCAATATTGCCTTTAATGTGGGTACAAGTAAATATAAATCAGCTCTTCACTTTTTAGGGAAAAAAGGGCATAGATGGATTACAGCAACGATTATACTTGTCAGCACCATTGCTTTATTTGGGATGATAAAATTTTTGCCTACCGATTTTGTTCCTCAAGAAGATAGTGATGGAATAATGGGTATGATTAGCATGTCTCCGGGGACATCATTGGAACGAACAGATTCCATTATGCAACATATTGTAAAGATTGCAAATGAAATAGAAGATATTGAATCAATTCAAAATCTCTCAGGGATTAACTTTATGACTGGTCCGGGAAGTTCTTATGGTGCAATTGTTATTAAAATGAAACCATGGAATGAACGCAAGTTATCAACAAATGATGTTGTGGCTATATTGACAGAAAAGTCTCAAAATATACAAGATGCGAATCCCCTATTCTTCAGTAATCCTACTCTGCAAGGTTTCGGTATGAGTTCGGGAGTAGAACTGCAACTACAGGATAAAACGGGTGGAAATATGGATAAGTTCACCGGGATTACAAATGAGTTTTTAGATGCTATGCGTCAACGTAAGGAAGTGATGATAGCCATGACAAATTTTAATCCGAATTTTCCTCAGAAACAAATTATAGCTGATATTCCTAAGGTAAAAGAAGCAGGTTTGACGCTGAGTGAAGTTATGGAAGTGATACAGGCATATGTCGGTAGTATGTATATTTCCAACTTCAACCTGTATGGGAAACAATTTCGTGTAATGGTACAAGCTGCACCGGAATATAGGGCAAAACTTAATGACCTGAATACTCTTTCCATAAGAACAAATAGCGGAAAGATGGCTCCTATTACCGAGTTTGTAGAAATAAAAGATGTGACAGGACCACAGAATCTAACCCGATTTAATATGTTTATGTCTAATGATGTGACTATTATCCCCAACTTTATGGAAGGATATAGTACCGGAGATGTGATACAGGCTGTAACAGAAGTTAGTGAGCAAACTCTACCTATAGGCTATGCATACGAATATTCGGGGCTTACCAGAGAGGCCGTAAGTAGTAGTAACCAAACAGTTATTATCTTTATTCTCTCTTTGGTGTTTGTATATCTCTTATTGTCTGCATTATACCGAAGCTATATTGTTCCCCTTGCCGTTATTCTTTCGTTACCTGTTGGATTAGCTGGTGTGTATATATTTCTGATGATTTTTGGCTTGCATATCGGTATTGTGAATAATATCTATGTTCAGATATCGCTTATTATGCTTATCGGGCTTTTAGCAAAAAATGCAATTCTTATTGTAGAGTATGCTATCCAGCGTAGAAAACAAGGAATGGGTGTCATTGATGCTGCTGTAAATGGAGCTGTCGCACGTTTACGACCTATTTTGATGACCTCTTTTGCTTTTATAGCCGGACTTCTTCCGCTGATGTTTGCCACCGGCGCCGGTGCTATCGGTAACCGTTCCATAGGAATCAGTGCTGTCGGAGGTATGTTGATCGGTACTATTCTTGGTATCTTGGTTATTCCATCTCTATATATAATCTTTCAGCTCATTCAGGACAAATTTACTCACTCCGGATTATTAAATACAGAAAAAGAGGATAGTGAAGAATAAAAATGATTTCAAAAATACAAAAATGAAGACAAAACCTATTAATCGTATAATTCTCTTGGGGCTTATCACCTCAATAGGATTTACATCCTGTCAGGTAACAAATAAGTATAAATCACCCGATTTAGATACTGCCGGTTTATATAGGGAACAAGTGGCTGCCGATACAAATACGATTGCTAATATTCCTTGGCAAACTTATTTCTCTGATCCTCTATTACAAGCATACATCGATGAAGGATTACAGAGTAATTATGATTTGCAAATTGCTGTGAGCCGCATTAAACAAGCCGAAGCAAATTTGTCGATGGCAAAGGCTGCTTATTTTCCGGACATATCTTTGGTTGCACAAGCTGAACATCTGAGAAATAGTAATGGGAGCAACGGTAAAGATATTTTAGGCTATCATTCGACTAATTATACTTTAGGAGTTAGCGCGAGTTGGGAACTTGATGTATGGGGTAAACTAAACAGGCAATCAAGAGCCAGATATGCTCAGTTCTTAAATAGTCATGTTTATAAAGATCTGATAAGAACATCATTGATTGCTAATATTGCAACATCTTATTATACATTGCTGGCTTTGGATGAGCAATTACGAATAACAGAAGAAACAGTAAACCTGCTGAAAGAGAGCACACAAACAATGCAATCTTTGATGGATGCCGGAATGTTAAACGGAGCATCAGTAGAGCAGAGTAAATCGCTTCAATATAGCACGGAGGTTACTATTCCGACAATAAAGAGTCAGATTAGGCAAACTGAAAATTCCATTTGTATTCTTCTAGGGCGTAAACCTGGAAATATCGACCGATCGACGATGGACAGACAAATCATTGCAGAAGACTTAAATACAGGTATTCCTGCTCAGTTGTTATCCAAACGTCCAGATGTAAGACAAGCAGAACTAGCTTTTCGTTCTGCCTTCGAACTGACTTATGCAGCTAAAGCTAGCTTTTATCCTTCTATCAGATTAAGTTCAGGAACGGTCGGCTATGGAGCAAATACGCTGTCTAATTTCTTCAAACCTGAGAATATCTTTGCCAATATTATTGGAGGATTAACTCAGCCTTTGTTTGCAAGAAAACAACTTATCGGAAATTTGAAAATAGCCAAAGCTCAACAAGAAGAAGCATTACTGAATTTCGAAAAAACAGTGTTAGCTGCCGGTGCAGAAGTATCGGATATTCTGTTTAGCTACCAATCATCAATCGACAAAAATCCAATCAGAGATAGGCAGGTTGAATCGACTGTTATAGCTGTCCGCTTTACTAAAGAACTGCTGAAAGCCGGAGAAGCAAATTACACGGAAGTTTTGACTGCCGAGCAGAATTTACTGCAATCGCAGCTTGGACAGGTTAGTGATAAGCTGGAACAATTGCAATATTCTGTAAACTTATACAGAGCCCTCGGTGGAGGCTCTGAATAAACACTACTTTTCATACCTTAATTAGTTTGAATTCAGGAACCGATTCTTTATAGAATCCGGTTCCTGTGTTCTTCTTATGCCCAAATAAAAACATGTATTAGCTTATAAATGACAATAAAAAAGTATTCAATGTCAACGAAACAAACAGAAAGCGTTAGAGTCAGAATTGTTTATAATTTCATTTCTAATTCAGATTCTATTGGTGAATTGCATGTGTTCTTTCATGAGACCACAATGCCTATAGAAGGAGAGGAGCTATATCTGGAAAATGAATTCTCCAAAGGTATATTCTTACCAAAAGGAAAATATAGGCATAAGACTGAAGGCAAGTTAAAAATGCTACGAGACAACTTGAGTGTGCAACATTGGATTGTCATGAAAATAAATCAAGATAATCTTAATATCCGAAAGATAAATCTAGAGACAAATCATCATCAGATAATTTAAGTTTAGAATATGATAAAAATAATAATTCAATTTATCCGAATTAATGTTCTTCCCTTGATTGGTGTTTTCATTGGTCTTTTTCTTGGTTATCTGCATTGGTTCTTGTGGGGCTGTTATTGGGGAACGTATCCCTTGTCGTCTGAGTGCTGGGTTAACTGTACCTATGGAGCATTATTCTTCGGCTATATTATCCTCGCAATTTTCAAAAATGATCAAACACATATAAATAAGCAATAATCTAAATATGAAAATTATAAAGTTTATTTATTTGTTTGTTCTTTTAACTGGATTGAGTGATCAAGCATTACTTGCTCAGGAAAATGAACTAATTTATATGGCCGGAGACAGTCTAAGAAAAGTAATAAAAGAAGAATTCCGTGTTGCATCCTATCGAGACAGAGGTATAAACGTCGATGAGTCGGAAATAATCAAACTAATGGATAGAATGCCATCTTTTGGCATTTATAAAGATACTTATTTTGTAACGGGAATTCCTTTGAATCAACAAATTACCCGTAACACGGCTGATGCTGTTTTTCAAATTAGCATCAGACAGCGTTTAACAAAAAGTATTCTGCCTTTTAATTCATTTCTCTATCTGACATATACTCAAAAGTCTTTCTGGGATGTTTACAGGGAGTCCTCACCCTTTCGTGACAATAATTATAATCCGGGTATTGGAATTGGAAAATACATCATTGAAAAGAATCAACTTCGAGGAGGTATTTTAGTGGCGTTTGAGCATGAATCTAACGGACGTGAGGAGAAAGAATCCCGAAGCTGGAACTATATAAGTATTAATGGAAAATATTTTATAAATATGCTTTTATCAATCGGATTCAAGGTGTGGATTCCGTATGTTGACGGTGGTGAAAATAAAGACTTACTAGAACATAGAGGATTGGGTACAATATCTTTCAATGCGATCACAGGAAATAGAAAGTGGTGGATCACAACAGAACTGACACCTCGTAAGGGATGGGGAAATATAAATACAGTAGTTAGTTTAGGTTATAAACCATCTGGGAAAATGAATCAATCATTCTTTTTGAGATTTAGTGATGGTCTTGGTGAAAGCTTGCTTAATTATAATAAATACAGTACAAATCTTCGAATTGGTATTTGTATAAAACCCGATTTTTATAGTTTCTTATAAGTATCTGTTTATGAAAATATTTCAACTTAAAGAGATTCATTTTGTCTTTCTGATAATTGCATTTACGGGGATATTGCTCCTTATTGGCAACTTTAAGAGGAAAGAATATAAACTAATAGAAGATAATATTCCTGAAGTCAAGGATACTTTCTTAGCAGATTCGTTAAAGGAAGAGCATTTATGCTTTTTACTGTTCTATATAAATGATTCTGATATCTGTAACGAAATGAAAAGAAATCTGGAATATCTTCGGCGAAATACGAACAATATTCCAATCTATAAAATCAATGTGGATAAATATCCCGAGCTGATTGATAAATATAATATATCCGGAGTTCCTAATATAGTAATATTTAGGAATGGAATAGAAGATAAACGAATAATGGGCATTGTTCCATATTCAAATCTGGAAATGATATATGAACGCCAAATAGAATAATGATTTATATAATCTTGTATTAACAACAATGTTATAATAAGCATTAATTATCTTTGACTATGTCTTATTTTAATTAATGCATCAAGTAAAATATGGATTCTGCATTTTTATTATTTAATAAAGAATTTTGGTCAGGAGAATCTAATCTAAAAATGTTTTTAGATTGTCCTTACCAGTTAGAAGGAGTACTTGTTCTTTATTGTACAGAAGGAGAAGCTGTTATTTCTGTTGGTGTACAAAAACATATAATAAGGCGAAATGCAGAGATGATTATATTGCCGGGTACTACTTTTTGTTTGTTGCAATCTACTGAAGATTTTAAGAATAGGATTTTTATCTTTTCAAAGGAGATATACCATGAAGTTGGCTTAAGGTTAGGAGTTTCATTTTCAAGATTTCTTATTGAATGTCCTTTTTATATACATCAAGATCAATCTCAGTATTTAAAGAATATTCAGATTTGGATGGATATGGCAGATTTGCTTTATAATCAGGACAATGAGTTATACCAAATGCAGATGCAGAGAAATTTTGCACAAAATTATTTAATGTATCTGTATGGGGCGGTTCAAGATCATTTTGGATTTTTGACAAAAAAATATAGCCGAAAGCAAGAACTGTATCATCAATTTCTTTCTTTACTTGATACGCATTGTAGAGAACAACGTGATGTTTCATTCTATGCAGAACAGTTGTGCATTACTACCAGATATTTATGGATGATTACGGATGAATTGGCATCCCATGAATCTCCTAAAGAGATTATAGACAAACGTTTTATTCTAGAAATAAAGATATTATTACAGTCTACTGACCTATCAATTCAGGAGATTGCACAAGATCTTAAATTTCCGGATCAATCTTATTTAGGTCGCTATTTTAAAAGGCATACAGGTAGTTCTCCTAGTGAATATCGAAATAAGATGAAGGTTCGGCGCATTTCTATCGTACCAAATGAAATGTAATATTCTTACAGCTTATTTATTGAGGGTATCGAAAATGTGTATCGAAGGAGTCTGTCTCAGAGTAGTGCTATAATTCGGTAGAACAATAGCGGGAGAATAGTACTTTTAGAGAAAGTAAAAAATAATCTTTTATCTCAGAAATCAGATGTTTTGTCTCATATTTCCAATCCCGCTTCAAGTACTTGATACTTTCGTTGTAGAAACGAATAAAAGTATCAAGTATAATGAGAACAAAAGAAATTATTTTACATTTTAATCATCCAGTACTGTTTTATACTCTGTCAACCTTTATTCCTTGGTGCTTTTGGTTTGTAGCAGGTTATGTAAGTCATATAACACCTCATCAGGATAAATATCTAATGATAGCAAGTCTATTAGCTTTCATCGGATTGCTTGCACCATTAGTTGTTGTTTATGTATTAATGATGAAACACACAGGTATAAGACGAGATATCATAAAACGTTTCTTCAACTTTAGAGGCATTAAAGTCGGTTATTTTCTTTCAGCTTGCTTGATTATGCCCGTCAGTATAATATTAGCACAAACCATTTCTTTACTGTTTGGCTATAGTTCAGATCAATTTATTATTACAGGGACTTTCACATTCACCTCCGGTATATTCCCTGTGTGGTTTCTACTTATCATTGCTCCCATTATTGAAGAATTGGCATGGCATTCCTATGGTACAGATTGTTTAAGGAACAAATTCAATCTGTTGCATGTTTGCTTCATATTTAGTTTGTTTTGGGGCATCTGGCACATTCCGTTGTCTACCATTCGTGATTATTATCAGAGCAATATTGTAAACGATGGGCTAATTTACGGATTGAACTTCCTGATTAGTATTTTTCCTTTTGTTATCCTTATGAATTGGCTTTATTACAAAACGAATAGAAATATCCTTATCGCTATCATATTTCATATAACAGCAGGATTTTTTAATGAATTGTTTGCACCCCATCCCGATAGTAAAATTATTCAGACTATTCTATTAATAGTGCTTGCAACGGTAGTGGTAATGAAAGATAAAGACCTCTTTTTCAAAAAATAATTAATCTAAACTTTACATATCTAATCTACAATAGGGCTATTTCTGTCGCAGTAAAATGAAGATCAGTCTCATATTTCCCAAACAGATCCTTTCAATATATACTTTCGTATTATTAACCAAATTAATAACTCAATAAATATATACAAAATGAATAAAAAAGAAACAATAGAAAAAGTATCACAGATATCACAAGTCTCAATTTCTGATTGTGAAAAGGTGTTGGATGCATTCGAGACCGTTTTAAGTAATGAATTGGAAGACTCAAAAGGGATTAGAAGCTTCTTTGATAAGGTTTATAAGTTAATGTCCATTCTGAAAAACCAATAATAAATCAATTAGATGATGAAGAAGTTAATAATATTGATATTAAGCATTTTTGTCTTATATAATATGTCGGCTCAACAACAAATTGTTCAAACGATAAGAGGGGTTGTTACTGATCGTATATCAGGCGAAACATTACCCTTTGTATCTATAGGATTATCTGATCTTCCGAGTATAGGAATAACAACGGATGATAATGGACAATTCTCACTTAAAAATGTACCTCTCGGCCGACACAATATCCAAGCATCATTTGTCGGATACGAAACAACTATTGTCAAAGAAGTTATGCTTACCTCAGCCAAAGAAGTATTCATAGAAATTGCTATGAATCCTACTGCATTAGAGTTAAACGAAATTGTTGTAACCAATACCACAAACAAAGAGCAGTCTTCTAATAAAATGGCTCTGGCAGGAGGACAGTTACTTAGCATGGAAGAGGCCAGCCGCTATGCAGGAGGGATGGATGATCCTGCTCGTTTAGTAAGTTCTTTTGCAGGAGTATCATCAAGTGTAGGCAACAACGGTATATCTGTTCACGGTAATGCTCCTAGTCTGTTACAATGGCGAATGGAAGGAGTAGAAATACCTAACCCGAATCACTTTGCTGATATTGCTACTTTAGGTGGAGGTATATTATCCTCTCTGAGTACAAATGTTTTAGGTAATTCCGATTTTTATAGTAGTGCTTTTCCTGCCGAGTATAGCAATGCTGTGTCGGGAGTATTTGATATGAAGATGCGTAATGGAAACAATCAGAACAAAGAACATACTTTTCAAGTGGGCATACTTGGATTGGATTTTGCTTCAGAAGGTCCATTCAGTAAGAAATATAATTCGTCTTATTTGTTCAATTATCGTTATTCTACCACAGGGCTGATGAATAAGGTGAATCCAGGGGACAAACTAGATCAGCTGTTAGACTATCAGGATTTAAACTTTAAATTAAATTTTCCAACCCAAAATGCCGGAGTGTTTTCTGTATGGGGTACAGGGCTGATGGATAAATTCAGGACAGAAAGAGAAGAACCATCAGAGTGGGAATATAAAGATGATTGCAAATATTCAGAGATGAAACAGATTTCAGCTTCATCAGGGATAAGTCATAAATACTTTTTTGTCAATGGCGGAGCATTACGGACAACATTTGCAACAACCTACTCTAAAAATGAAGCATCCGAAGATTATTATGATGATAAGTTGAATAAATCTCCTTTTTTAAATTTTGACAACAAGTATACAAATTTGATTCTAACATCTTCTTTCGATAAGAAATATAGTGCTATACATACAAATAAAACAGGCTTTACCATCACCAATATGCGTTACGATATGAATATAAAACTTGCTCCCTTTATTGGTAAGCCATTAGAAACGATTTCGGAAGGTGCAGGAAATACTAATCTGATTTCGGCATACAGTAGCTCTTTGATTAATTTGAGCCATACAGTATCTGCTACATTAGGAATAAATTCTCAAATATTGACTTTGAACAATAGTTGGACAATAGAGTCTCGTGCATCTGTCAAATGGCAATCGTCAAGTAAAAGCTCCTTTGCGTTAGCTTACGGCCTGCATAGCCGCATGGAAAAAATGGATGTCTATTATGTGAGAGATAAAGTAAGTGGAAAACAGTTGAACAAAGATCTTGATTTCACAAAAACACACCATATATCGTTGTCATTTAACTATAAAATATCGGATAATATGAATCTGAAAGTAGAACCTTATTTTCAATATTTGTTTGATGTGCCAGTTATGGCTGACAGTTCTTATTCGGTGCTTAATCGGAGCCTGTTTTATGTAGAGGATGCTTTAATAAACAAAGGGAAAGGGAGAAATTTCGGAATAGACGTAACATTAGAAAAATATCTGACCAATGGATTGTATTATATGGCAACGGCTTCTGTTTTCGATTCTAAATATACAGGGGGTGATGGAGTATGGCACAATAGCAAATATAACAGACGCTTTATTGTGAATGGGTTGATAGGGAAAGAATGGATGGTAGGCAGATTCAAAAGAGATGTATTCGGCGTTAATTTAAAACTTACTCTGCAAGGTGGTGACCGTTATTCACCTGTTGATGAAGCTGCTTCACTTGCTCATCCTGACAAGGAAACTCAATATGATGAAACAAAAGCATATTCGAAACAGTTTTCGCCAATGTTTCTCGTCAATTATTCAATCAGTTACAGAATGAATAGGTCAAAGTTGTCTCATGAATTTGCAATTAAGGGGCTGAATGCAACAAGTACTAAAGAATATTACGGACATGAATATAATCTGAAAAAAGGTATTATTGAACCTAAAAAAGAAGCAACTTCATTATTCAACATACTATACCGACTTGATTTTTAATGTATATTTGGTACAATTCTGATAATGATATGAATCAAAGTAAATTATATGGCCTCATTGTCGATCCCAAATACCGAATTTGGAGGCATGCACTACTTATTTTTACATTGGGTATCATCACCTTCAATCAAATATTCATAGCCTATCAGGATTGTACTTATCTTTTAGGAAATAGGATATATCTCATCTGTTTGATTTCATTTATCACTTATGTGATAGCTACTTATATTAATTATCTTCTTCTGATTCCAAAATTGCTGTTGAGGGGAAAGTATATTAAATATATTCTATTTCTAATAGTCTTGGTATTTTTTCTGTTGCTTGCTAACATATTTATGGAGTATGTAACGCGAGTATTTTTAGAATTGCCGCATCGGATAAGATCATACACCAACCCTCTTATTCTGCTTGATAGTTTGTCATCCTCAATGATTACGATCATATGTTTTGGGAGTATGGCAATTATAATATTACTTCGTAAATGGAGTGAGAAGAACGAACAAATCAGCAAATTGGAATATGAGTCCTTTCAATCTGAGATTAATAAATTGAAAGGGCAAATATCTCCGATTTTTCTATCAACAGCTTTACAGAAAGCATCTGCATTGGCCAAATCCGACCCACAGAGAGCATCTAAAATATTAATGCAATTAAGCCAATTACTACGTTATCAATTGTATGATTGCAATAGAGAGAAAGTGCTGCTTGGTTCCGAAATCAATTTTGTCTCTAATTTCTTGAAATTAAGAGAACTGGTAGATGATCAGCATTTTTATTATTCTATTGATATCAAGGGGAGTGCAAATAATATCCTGGTATCTCCACTTCTATTAATTGTGTTGATTCAGTTTGTTTTGGAGAAAGAAAGTGTAACCTGCTTGGCTGTTATCATCAATATTAATGATGATAGCATACTTTTCGATTGTAATTTTACAAGAAATTATACTTTGACGGATAGTGATATCAGAGAGGTTAAAGAAAGGCTTAATATTCTATATCCCAATCTATACAAATTGAATATTGAATCGGGAAGAGTAGAACTTCAACTAAGAATTAAATAATGGAACTAACAATAGATGATAATATTAACAAAGGAATAGCTCTCTTAGTAGATCGCAGATACTGCATCTTTAGGCATGTGTTTTTACAAATAATTATATTACTAATTAGTGTTGGTATATTTTTTGATACTCCCGACACTTTAAATATTTCGTTCAACCGTTTTTGTGGATGGGTTGCCTATTATTTATTTATGAATATGTTGATCTTTGTCAATATTTACATATTATTTCCTCGCTTTTTGGCTAAAAGCAAAATTATACAATATATTGTAGCAGTAGGACTATTCACTTTTTTTGCCTTGTTTATATTGATGATTCTACAAGATTCTTTTTATGATATTGCTGTTAGTCATCATGATCCTGGCTTAATGGCTATCTTTCTGAGTCTATCATCTTCTTTTCTGGCTATTCTATTGTTTATAGGTGGGGTGTCGACATTATTGTTATTCAAACAACTGATGCAGAAAAATATCCGGGAGCAAGAATTGAAAATAGCTACAACAGAATCAGAACTCAAGTTTTTGAAAAGTCAGATAAATCCTCATTTTCTATTCAATACAATTAATAATGCTAATATACTGGTAGATGATGAGCCCGAAATGGCTTCCGGTATTTTGATCAAACTGGATGATCTATTGAAATATCAACTCGAGGATAGTCACAAAGAAAAAGTTCGCATAAAGGACGATATTCGTTTCTTAACTGATTATCTGGATTTGGAAAAAATAAGGAGGGATCAATTTGAATATATAGTTGAAACGAAAGGGAATATTGATAATGTTTTTATAGCCCCTCTACTGTTTATTCCCTTTGTTGAAAATGCGGTTAAACACAATTCGGACAACAGAGGTTCTTCTTATATCAATTTGTCTTTTACACTAGCAAATAATAAATTGACCTTTATCTGTGAAAATTCTAAACCTGCAAATCCAAACCGACAAAAAGTGGGAGGGATCGGTTTAGTTAATATATCCCGCAGATTAAATTTGCTTTATGAGAATAGCTATTCATTGGAAAAATATGAGACAGATCACCAATATACTGTAAAATTAATACTAGAGATATGAGATGTATTATAGTAGATGATGAACCCATTGCTCGTAAAGGCATAAAGAAATTAGTAGATCAAATTTCTCAATTGGAATTATTAGATAGTTTCAATAGTGCAGAATCAGCCGAAGTATTTTTAAAAGAAACAAATGTAGATCTTGTCTTCTTAGATATTAATATGCCGGGTATCAATGGGATCGAGTTTGCACGAAACATACCTAAGGCAACACTTATAATCTTTACAACAGCTTATTCGGAGTATGCCTTAGATAGCTATGAGTTGGATGCTGTCGATTATCTGGTAAAACCGATTGACGCTGCTCGTTTCCGAAAAGCAGTAGAAAAAGCAATTGCTTATCATTCTCTTTTATTAGAGGAAGAGAAGAAAAGTGTGGAGAATATTGCAGAGGAGTATATCTTTGTCAAATCGGACAGGCGATTTTTCAGAATCAATTTAAATGAGATTCTTTTTATAGAAGGGCTAAAAGATTATGTGATTATCCAGATGGAAGATCAACGGATTATTACCCGAATGACTGTAAAGAATATGCATGAGCTACTTCCTCAAAATATTTTTCTTCGTATAAATCGTTCTTATATAGTGAATAAGGATAAAATTGATTCTTTCGATAATAATGATGTATTTATTGGAAAGCACGAGATTGCAATTGGTAATTCTTATCATGATTCCTTTTTTGAGAAGATGATGAAAGGATTATAAATTGGTATTGTTAATCTTAATTGTTAGATATGCAATCTATAAAAGTTTATTTTTTTTAATTTAAAAAATTTAGTTTTTCAGTTCATAATCTTAGCTTATTATATCTTTTTTATATATTTAAAGCAAAATATTTTAATAGTAAAAAATGAGATCTTATAAATTTCAAGAGCTTAGAGGCTTATGTATTATTGCGGTTATTCTTATACATCTATTGCCTGGGTCTATTGAAACAAACTCTTTCGATTATTGGTTGTCTTTTAGAAGAGTTATAAATTTCCCTGTAGCTATATTTATTTTTATATCAGGGTATTTCTTAAAATTAAATGAATTTGAATCTGGATTTATCACTTTCTATAAGAAGAAGTTTATTCGTTTGGTGATACCATATTTCGTTTGGAGTCTTTTTTTTTCTATTCCGATCTTGAAAGATTATCACAATTTGACTTTTAATAAGATTTTCGAAATTATATTCTTTGGTGCAGCGGCAGATCATCTTTATTTCATTGTTGTTTTATTACAACTAATATTAATTACTCCATTAATAATAAGTGTGATTAAGAAAAAAAGTAAATGGAGCAAACTTTTGCTTTATTCTCTTACTCCGATATATATATTCTTTTTATATTATTATAATATAAGTACAAACAGTATTTTACCAAACTATCATAAATTATTTCCTGCTTGGATATTATTCTACATATTCGGAATATTAATGAGAAATAATTTGATAAAGATTGACTGGAGTATTACAACTAGGATGCTATTTGTTATTATTGCAATTATCTTGTCAATGGCAGAGGCTAATTTATTTATAAATTATGGCTATGATAGTAATTTTGCATCTTCTCAAATTACACTAACATCTTTTCTGTATTCTTTTTCTTTAATTATTCTTTTTAATAGTTCAAATACTCATTCTGAAACATATTGTAAAACATTAGTGAAAATTGGAAATTACTCTTTTGGGATATATTTTATACATATATTTTATCTAAGTTTTATTCATAAAGTTCCTTTTACACATACATTCTCAGATTTGCCTCAATTTTTACTATACCAATTTTTAGTAGGAGCAATAACAATAATTCTCAGTTATTTTACGGTGCATATTGCAACTAAGTTATTAGGGTCAAGATTAATTCGGTATTTAGGATTTAATTAAATGATTGTTTAGAAGTCCTGTCGTGGGAATTCTAATACAAGAATAGTATACATAGGTTATTTGTACTATCTTTGTCATTTGTAAAAGATTTTGAATCGTGAAATAAAAATTATGCCAAAAGCAGCAGATAGAGTAGTTGTAAATACAGGTATACTCTATGGAAAAACTGTTTTTACAGTTTGTGTATCATTATATTCAACTCGCGTAGTTCTTCATGTTTTAGGAGAGACCGATTTTGGTATATATAATTTGGTGGCTGGTGTTGTTGCAATGCTTTCGTTCCTTAATGCTGCTATGTCTACTTCCACACAAAGATACCTTTCATATTATCAGGGAATTGATAATGATTCTGCTCAGAAAACAATTTTTGCAAACAGTCTTTTCTTGCATATTGGATTAGGTATATTATTAATTTTATTTCTTGAAATTGTTGGTTTATTTTTATTTGATGGTTTTCTAAATATACCAGAAGAACGATTATTTGCTGCTAGAGTGATTTTTCAGTTCATGATAATTTCTGTTTTTTTTTCTGTAGTATCTGTGCCTTTTGTCGCTTCATTAAATGCACATGAAAATATGCTTTGGGTTGCAATAGTTGATATTTGCGAAGTTTTATTAAAACTTTTGATTGCCATAGGTTTGTCATATTCTATTTTGGCTATAGATAATTTAATATTTTATGGAGCTGCAATAGCAGGTATTGGTATAGTGAGTTTCGGAATTTATGCTATTTTTACTATATCTAATTATGAAGAGTGTTCTTTCAAGATGAAAGGAAAGATCGAAAAAAGAATTCTTTCAGAGTTGTCTAAATTTGCAGGATGGAATCTCTTTGGTTCTCTATGTGGTATCGGAAGAACTCAGGGATTGGCGATAATTATGAATTTATTTTACGGAGCGACAATTAATGCAGCTTATGCCATTGCAAATCAAGTTTCGAGTCAGATGAGCTTCTTATCAGTGACTATGCTTAAAGCTTTAAATCCTCAAATCATGAAAAACGAAGGTATGGGGAATAGAGTTAAAATGCTTGATTTATCAATGATGGCTTGTAAATTCGGATTTTTTCTTCTTGCTGTTATAAGTATTCCTTGTATGTTTGAGATGGCTACAATTTTATCATTATGGTTAAAAGAGGTTCCTGATAATACATTGATCTTTTGTAATCTGATACTTGTCAGTATTATGGTGAATCAACTAACGATAGGATTACAATCTGCACTTCAAGCGATTGGAAGGATTAAATTATATCAGCTCACTGTTGGTACAATACTTTTATTGAATATACCTGTTTCATTTATTTTATTAAAATTAGGATTGCCAGCATATTCTACTATATTAGGGTTAATTTTGTTAGAACTAATTGCCTGCTGTTTTCGATTACTAATTTTAAAAAAGGAAAGTGGATTTTCTATAAGTCTGTATTTTAAGAAAGTATTGATGAAAGAACTTTTACCTACACTATCTTCAATAATGATTTGTATATTAATAACAAATGTAATATTATCTGATATCACATTTAGGTTTTTAATAACTGGATTATTTTCGACACTTGTATTTTCATTCGTGTTTTATAAAACAAGTTTAGAGAAAGATGAAAAAGAGTATATACAAATGGTTTTTAAAAGAATAAAAAAGTGAACGATAAAAAAAAGCTTACTTTATTGTCTTCTGTAATAGAAGGGGGATATTGCATTGGCTGTGGAGCATGTGCTATATTAGATAATTCGCCTTTTTCTATAAAATTTGATAAATATTATCAATTACAAGCAGTTCAGACTCGTGATACAGAAATTTCTGAGGATATGGATAATCAAATTTCTGAGGTTTGTCCTTTTTCAGAAAGAAGTCAGAATGAAGATACTATATCTAAAAAGCTTTTTAACGAGAATGGTATTGGCCATAGTGGTGAGTTGGGATATTTCTATTCAACATATGCAGGTTATGTAAAAGAGAGTGATTATCGAGACAAGGGTAGCTCTGGTGGAATGGTATCTTGGTTTCTTGTGGAACTTTTAAATAGAAAACTAATCGATGGAGTAATACATGTAAGAGCTGACAAAGGTGAAAAAATGTTTGCCTATACGATTTCACATTCTGTAGAGGAGGTGGAATCCGGTGCAAAATCTAAGTATTATCCTGTAGAAATGTCACATGTATTGGCTCAAGTTAAAAAGATGCAAGGAAAATATGCGATTGTAGGTATCCCTTGTTTTATAAAAGCAGTTCGATTATTGACACAAAAAGACTCATTGCTACAATCTAGAATCAAATATTGTATAGGATTGGTTTGTGGTCATCTTAAAAGTGCAAACTTTGCCCGCTCATTTTCATGGCAATGTGGAATTAAGCCTCAGAATCTGCAATCGATAGATTTCAGGACTAAACTTAGTAATTTTGGAGCTAATGATTATGGAGTAACTGTTACCGGAATCTGCAATGAAAAATTAATTACAAAAACGAGTAAACCAGTAAGTCAACTTTTTGGAACAAATTGGGGATATGGTTTTTTTAAATATAAAGCCTGTGATTTTTGTGACGATGTGCTAGCTGAAACAGCAGACATTACTTTTGGAGATGCTTGGCTGCCTCGATATGTGAACGAATATAAAGGAACGAATATTATAGTTGTAAGAAATTCGAATATTGATAATATTCTACAAAATGCAAATAATGAAAGTAGAATTCATATAGAGGATGTTACCGAAAAAGATGTTATTGAATCACAAAAAGGTGGATTTACACATCGTAAAGAGGACATTGCATATCGACTTTATAAGCTGGATGAGGAAGGTAAATGGTATCCGCCCAAACGTATAAAAGCATCTAATACCATAACTAAGAAAAGACAGAGAATACAAGACTTAAGGACCTCTTTGGCAGAAAATAGTCATAATGCATTTGAGAGAGCAATTGCTTCTGATAACTTTGATATCTTTATATCAGAAATGGATGCCCTTGTGAAAGAATACAATTTACTATATAAGTTGCCATTATATAGAAAAGCATTAAGAAAGGTAAAAGGAAGAGTAAAAAAAATTATAAAGCTGATTAAGAGATGAAAATAGGTATATTGACATTGCCTTTATTAACTAACTATGGTGGAATACTGCAGGCTTATGCTCTACAAAAAGTTCTCAAGTCAATGGGGCATGATGCTTGGTTAATAAACAAAAGGTCAGAGCCAATACCTTCGTGGCGATATTTAATTCGAAAAAGCAAACATGGGGTGAAGAACATTTTGTTTGGGCAGGATATCTCAATTCTTAATGAAAAGCAAAAAAAGGAAAATGAAGCTGTAATATCACAAAATACTCAATTATTTATAGATAAATATATTCAACCCCAAACTGATAAATATTTCTTTTCTAAAGATTTATCTCAAGTTGAAGCATATAACTTTGATGCTTGTATTGTTGGAAGTGATCAGGTGTGGAGACCCGAGTATGTGTCTAACATTTATGATTACTTTTTCAATTTCATTAAAGGTAAAACAAAGAAAATTTCTTATGCAGCATCTTTTGGTGTTGATTATTGGAGTTTTACTCTAAAACAAACATCTCGTTGTAAATATCTGGCACAATCATTCGACCACATATCAGTTCGGGAAAATAGTGGGGTGAAAATGTGTAAAGATTATTTGAATGTTGATGCTATGCATGTTCTAGATCCTACGATGTTGCTAAAACAATCCGATTATCTTAGTCTCATTGGTGGTTCGATTGCTGATAAGCCAAATCAGGGTATACTTGTTTATATATTAGATCGTAATAAAGACAAAGAGACTGTGATTCATACAATCGAACAGGAGCTTTGTTCTGGAATTTTTCATGTGAATTCAGAAACAGAGAATCATTCTGCATCTTTAAAAGAAAGAATAGCACCTCCTGTTGAGGAGTGGTTAAGAGGATTTCAGAAAGCAGAATTTGTAATTACGGACTCTTTTCATGCTTGCGTATTCGCTATTATATTTAATATACCTTTTATTGTTTATGGAAATAAGGATAGGGGACTTGGAAGATTTACCTCTCTTTTGTCCAAGTTTAATTTGGAAGATAGGCTTATATTATCGTCAAATGATTTAGGTAAGATTCTATCTAATAATATAGATTGGGATCACATAAATTCTATATTAGAAAAGGAGCGGAAGATTTCTTTTCAATTTCTTTCTGAAGCATTAATTTAGATAGTGTTTATGGATTCTTTAAATGTATCTTTTATTAGCCATTTTGTTCCAACAAAAGAGAATGTAGGAGGACCTTCATCTTTACCTTATTACATATTGAAATATAGAGATTCTTCTTGTGTAATGGTGAATGTCTATTCTTATAATTTGAATAACATTGGTATATCTCAAATTAAAGAAATTGAAAAAGATTTAAACATTTCAATTTATATTTTAAAATTACCATTATGGTTTCGCATCCTTTCATCAACTAAATTGATGAAATTTGTCGGGTTGATCTTAACATATCCGATTAAATCTTATATCCGACTTAGCAAAGCTCAATTGAAAGAAATAACTAACTTAAATCCAGGCCTTATATGGATATATCCTCATTTTTATTATCGAATAGCATTACAATTTATTGATTATAAAAAGGTTATAACTGGCCCGGATTCTTCATCTTTACATTCTTATAGAGTATTGAAAGATAGCTCCTCATTTCTTTCAAGAAAGAAAATGTTAGGAGCTTTGATCAGCTATAATAAAGATGTTCAATTAGAAAAACAATGGAATATTGATAATGCAAAGATTCATTTTGTAGGAATGGATGATTGTACATTGTTTAATCAAATTTGTCCTAACCAGAATGCCTTTTTTATTTTACATCCTCATTTTGGTTTAGTAGATAAAAATATAAAATTTTCTAAAGAAAGAATAAAAATATTATTAACAGGGAAATTCGATATTTATACCTATACAGATGCAAAAGCTTTAATCTTAATTTTAGAAAATACAAAAAATCTTACAAACTTGATTGAGATTACCTTTATTGGAAAAGGTTGGGAATGTCTTGTCCAAAGACTTATCGAAAGTGGATATATTTGTAAACATATTATTTGGGTTGAAAATTATCTTGTTGAGATTGCAAAATATGACATGCAAATATTTCCCATAAGTGTTGGATCAGGTACTAAAGGGAAAGTATTGGATGCCCTATCAACAGGCTTATTGTGTTTGGGCTCAAAATATGCATTAGAGAATATCTGCGTGAGAAAAAATGAATCATGCTTGTTATATAATTCTATAGAAGATGTGCCTAGTTTAATTGAAGCTATCTATAACAATAAGGAGAAATATGAAGAAGTTGCTAAAATGGGGCAGTTTCAAGTACGGAAGTATCATGACCCAGCCAGAATATCAAGGCGTTTTTGGGATATTAGTCTTAAGTAAAAAATATGAAAATTGTAATATTTAGAGGAGGACTTGGAAATCAAATATTCGAATATGCTTTTTATAAGCATCTTTGCAATAAGTCTCGAAAGGAAAAAATATATGCATATTATATTAAAGAAAAAGGAGGAGCTCATAACTTATTCGAGCTTGATAATTACTTTAATGTAGATATTTTATATGCAACTTTTACTATAAAATGCGTATATTGGATAATAAGAATCTTTAATAAAGCTATTAAAAGTAATAGATTAATATCTTCTGATAATAATCTCAATTATAAGTCTATCTGCTTTGATGGTTGGTGGCAAGATGCTAAGTTCTATAATAATGAAAATGGTAATAGACGATTTGCATCTTATAAAAAATTTGATTTAAGTGAAAGGAATTTAGTTTTAATTGATGAAATGCAGAAAACAGAATCGATATCTATTCATATACGAAGGGGGGATTATTTATTGCCTAAGTATATAAATGTATATGGAAATGTCTGCACTTTAGAATATTATGCTAAAGCAATTGATATAATTCGAAATAAATTCTTATCTCCACATTTTTATATCTTTTCTAATGATATAAAATGGGTTTTAGATAATTTGAATCTGGATAATGCTACCTACATAGATTGGAATGTAAATGGAGATAGTTTTTATGATATGTATCTCATGAGTCAATGTAAGGCTAATATAATTGCAAACAGTAGTTTTAGTTATTGGGGAGCATTTTTTAATGAAAATAAAAATGTGGTAATTTATCCTAGAAAGTGGTATAATTCGACTTTCTTACCACCGTTAATTTTTCCAAAAACATGGATTCCTTTATAAATATATTCAATAAAAATGTGGAAAAATAATAGTACTAAGTTGACATTTATAGTTCTTGCATTAACGAGCTTTTGGGGGATGTTCGGTTATACTAAAGTTGTCTTATCCTATCCTTTGTTAATCTTTGTGGTGTTATGTCTGCAAAAAAGATCTATTTTCAAATGGAATATAATAATTTTCTTTCTATTTCTTTTTCTCAATATATATATATGTGATGTTTATAGAGGACAAAGTTTTTTAGAATCTTTTGATGTTCCTGTATATAGAAATTTTTTCCCGATATTAATTTATTTCTATCTTATTTGGACGCGCTATGGAATAGAAAATATAGAAAAAGCAATATTAAATCTAACTATTATATTTTCAATATGTTATATTTTCCAATATATTATTTACCCTACTCAGATTTTTTATTTACTTGCTGCGATTGAAGATGAACATAGATTTAGGTTGGTTGGGCAAGGAATTGTATCATTGGGTTTTTTCTTTTGCCTAAATAAATATCTTTTGACTAATCATAAAAAGTATATTCCTATTATTATACTATGCTTTTTTATTTTATTCTCGTTGGGTTTTCGATCTATGTCACTTGCGATTATTTTTACTGCTTTAATTCTCATTATTCGAATTTATGGAGTTTCAAAAAGATTCATCTTATTAAGTATAATTCTTTCAATATTTTTAGTTATTGCTATTCAAATACCGTTTGTGAGTGAAATTATAGATAAGATGATGCAGAGGCAAGAGACTGATAATATGGGGAATGAGGACTATGTTAGGGTCCTTCAATTAGATTACTTCCTCCATCATCATTTTAAGAATATAATTGAATTTATTGGAGGATCAGGAGTCCCAAACCCAAATTCAGGATATGGAAAATATATGTATTCATTTAATGAAGTAGATGAATATGGGGTTATGTCAGGGACCTCTATTACAGGGTGGTTTGATTGGGGATTGATAGGACTCAGTTGGGTTATGGGAATACCTGCTGTCCTAGCATTACTTATTTATGCAATACGTGCAATTATTCTAAAAGTCGATAAAGAGTATTATTATATTGGTTGTTGGTTCCTTTTTTTGCTAATTATTTCTCCTGTTAATACAGAATTCTATCGAGAAGGTATATTCGTTTTTCATGGTATAGCACTATATTTAGTAGAAAAAGCACATATTATTTATAGAAATAAAAAGGTTAGTTAATAAAAATTACTATAATGAGTATTCCCACTATTTCAGTAATAATGCCTGTTTATAATGGTGAAAAATATTTAAAAGAAGCGATTGAGAGTATTTTGAACCAAACATATTCTGATTTTGAATTTATAATAATCAATGACGGTAGTACAGATGAGACAGAAAAGATAATATTATCGTATAATGACCCTCGTATTGTATATATCAAAAATGAGATTAATATACGTTTAATAAAGACCCTCAATAAAGGGATTGATTTAGCAAGAGGACAATATATAGCTCGAATGGATGCTGATGATATCAGCTTTCCGGAAAGATTTCAAAGGCAAATATCTATTTTCGAAACTTATGAAGATGTAGATCTCGTAAATATTTCTGTATTTTATTTATCAGAGGATGGTCATTCTTATTGGAAGCCTAATAATATTCAAATGTGTAATTCTGAAGCAGTAAAGCATATAACAGTATTACAAAATCAGATTATTCATCCTGGTATAATGATTAAAGCAAGTTTATTAAGACAATATAAATATAGGGATAATACAGATGTCGAATATATTGAGGATTACGATTTATGGGTTAGAATATTAGCTGATGGTCATATTTGCTATACATTACCATATAGATTACTTTATTATAGATTACTTTCAACAAGTATCACGCACCAAAATAGATTACTTCAAAGCAATAGACAAAAAAAAATAATACGAGCGCATACTGACCTGCCTGATTTTGTTATAGATGCAGTTTTGGGGCATATTCCGTGTATAAACTATTCGCAATTAAATGAAGTAGATCGATATCTTAAAAAATACTTTGAAGATATTGTTAATGGAGGTGTATATTCCGAAGAAATGTACTCAGAATTTACATTATGGAGAATATTCTTTATGATTAGTATCTCACTTAAATCATTAAAGAAAGTTAGATGCATAAATAAAATATCATTACTTTCCTTCTTAATTCTTCATATACATTGGTTTCAATATTCTAAAATAAGAAAACAGCTAGTGGAAATTCTCTTTTCAAAGAAATATAAATATTGATTTAAAACTATGAAATACATAACAAAAGATATTTCTCAACAGGTATTAATGATTGGGGTTTACTATAAACGTAATGCCCCCGGAGGAATGGCTACCGTTATTAAGAACTATGAAGAATATATTGAAGATTTGAGATATATCTATACTTGGAAACTATCAAATAAGTTCAAGAAGCTAATAATTGCATTTTTTGCTTATATAAAATTCTTTTTTATTCTTCTTTTGGATAAGAAAATAAAAATTGTACATATCCACGGAGCTGCCTATGCGTCATTTACTAGAAAAAAATATTTTATTAAAATAGCTAAACATTTTAATAAAAAAGTGATTTATCATATGCATGGAGGTGAATTTATGGATTTCTACTCAAAAAACCCTAACAAAAAACAGATATTAGAAATAATAAATACTTGTTGTGACTTGCTAATCGTTTTATCCCAATCATGGCAAGATTACTTTGAATCCATTGGAGTGCCACCTCAGAAAATAAAGTTACTTAATAACTGTATTCCTTTTCCAAAAGAAAAAAGTATACCTCTAGCTTGTAATGAAAACAAAATTGTTAATTTATTATTTTTAGGGACATTAGTTAAAGAAAAAGGAATCTTTGATTTATTAGAAGTTATATCTGAAAATCGTGATCTGTTCTTGGATAAAATAAAATTAGTAATTGGAGGTAATAAAAATGAAGCTCTTATTCAAGAATTTATTCATGAAAGAAATTTGGAACATTTTGTTACATTTGAAGGATGGATTTCAGGTGAAAATAAAATAAAAGAATATCAAAAAGCAGATATTTTTATTCTTCCTTCATATTTTGAAGCTTTGCCTATGGTTTTGTTAGAGGCAATGAGTTATAGATGTGCAATTATTTCTACGAAAGTTGGAGGTATACCAGACTTAATACATAACAATGTTAATGGAGTATTAATAGAAGCAGGAAACCATGTTGAATTAAAAGAAGCCCTTTTATATCTTTTAAATAATAAAACAATAATTGAAGACTATAAAAATATGGGCGTAGACTTGGTTAAACCATATTATGCCGATTCTGTGTTTAAGGAATTAAAGCAGGTGTATAAAAATTTTCTTTAACTTAAAAATAAATAGATGAATAGAAATAAAATCCAAATGTTAAATATCTATTTAGATAATGTTACCCAGTCTGAATTATTATCTAATTTGAAAGAAGGTTTTATTGTCACGCCTAATGTAGATCATTTAGTCAAATTGCAGAAAGATAAATACTTCTATGAGGTTTATCAAAAAGCAGATTGGGTGATATGTGATAGTAGAATACTAGCATTCGGATTAAACTTTTTAGGAATGCCTATTAAAGAGGTTATTCCTGGGTCCTCTTTTTTTACTTCTTTCTATATACATCATAAAGATAATAATGACATTAAAATTTTTCTTTTAGGTGCGGCTGAGGGGGTTGCCGAAAAAGCTAAATCAAATATAAATAAAAAAGTAGGACGAAATATAATCGTCGGAGCCCATTCTCCTTCCTTTGGTTTTGAACAGAATGGAGAAGAATGTGAGAAAATTATAAATCTGATTAATAATACTGATGCTACTGTTTTATTGGTAGGGGTAGGAGCTCCTAAACAAGAAAAATGGATATATGCGAATAGACAAAAATTTGATAAAATAAAAATATTCTTACCATTGGGTGCAACTATTGACTTTGAGGCGGGAAATATTAAAAGAGCTCCAATTTTTTTACAAAAGATTGGTTTAGAATGGTTCTATCGTATGCTTATGGATCCCAAAAGACTTGTTCGAAGATATCTTATTGATGATATGATATTCTTCTATTATCTTATAAAACAGAGATTTAATTTTTATAATTCTCCTTTTTAATTGACAGATGAGTAATATGAGCAAATCTCGTTCAGAATGGGTAGATAGCTAAAGGCATTGCCATAGTTTTAGTCGTATATGGTCATGTATTGAGAGAACTAGAGTCTGCATCAATAGTGTCAGATTAAACTAGGAAATAAATTACTATATAGTTTTCATATGCCTATTTTCTTTATTCTATCAGGTTTGTTTTTCAAATCATCAATAGCGTTATGGAATAAAGATTGATTTAAAGATAAACTAAATGTGATGCTATATATACCTATTATCAATTATATATATTTAAAGCTTTATTGTCAAAATACATAAATAGAGAGATTAAGCTCTAAAACTTGTTGATTTTCACCTTTATTCTTAAGGCTCATTTCTAGTTTGTGATAATCGTAAAATGAATTTCTAAATTATTTATTCACATTGTTGATATAATCCTCCTTAAATTTATTACCCCATTGCCCCATCTGATCAATAATTGGAATTAAGCCTTTGCCCGCTTCGGTCAATGAGTATTCTACTTTCAAAGGTAATACAGGATATACCTTTTTCTCCAGAATCCCCATCTTCTCTAATTCGCCCAACTGTTTTGTTAGTACTCGTTTAGGAGCAATACTTATACTTCGTTGTAAATCGCACGGTCTTACAATCCCTTTGCTGATCTCTAATATCAACCAAGCGTTCCAACTGGATGATAAAATATCAATTGCAATGCGTACCGGACAATCGGAATAGTCCATTGGGCTCTTCTTTATATACATAATATTTTACTTTTTATCCTAGGTTACAAAGGTAATTAATTCTTAATCAAGTGGGGATTAATTTATCACCCGATGAAAGATTTATCCCTTATTGATCAGATGATTAAGAGTGCCTAACTTTGTAAGAAAGAATTAGGACGAATGGACATGCAGGAAATAATAGTAAAAGGAGCAAGAGAAAACAATCTAAAAAACATTTCTGTCAGAATACCTAAAAAGCAGATAACTGTGTTTACCGGAGTATCAGGTTCAGGAAAAACTTCATTGGTCTTTGATACAATAGCAGCAGAATCGCAAAGATTATTGAATGAAACTTACGATAGCTTTATCCGGCATCGGCTGCAACAGTATGGTAAACCCGATGTCGATAAACTTGAAAATTTATCAGTAGCCATAATTGTCAATCAAAAAAAGATTGAAGGTAATGCCCGTTCTACAGTTGGAACGATTACTGATATATATTCATTGCTGAGGTTATTGTTTTCCCGTATTGGACAACCTTTTGTTGGTCATTCTTCTGTTTTCTCTTTTAATAATCCTCTCGGAATGTGTTCATGCTGTGAAGGTTTGGGAAAAACGAATCTTATTGATTTGGATGAGTTGATAGACAAAGAAAAATCTCTGAATGAAGGAGCGATAAGATTTCCAACATTTGAAGTAGGAGGATGGCGTTGGACACGTTACGTATATTCGGGACTGTTTGATAATGACAAAAAGATAAAAGATTACACTGATGAAGAATGGTATAATCTAATCTATGCAAATGATGTAAAATTACTATATCCTGACTCCCATTTTCCAAAAACAGGAATATATGAAGGTGTATTACCCCGATTTGAACGTAGCTTTTTCAAAAAAGAATCGAAAGAAATTACAGGGAAAAATGCAGCCAGATATAAGCAAGTCGTGAAACAGGATATTTGTCCTGAATGCAAGGGAAGTCGCTTAAACTCTCAGGTTCTGTCTTGCAGAATAGAAGATAAGAATATAGCTGATTGCTGTAATATGCAAATTGATGATTTACTTGCATTCATCAAAACAATAAAAGACAATTCTATTGCTCCCATATTAGAGGCAATTGTAGAGAATTTGGAAAATCTATTATCTATTGGTTTAGGTTATCTTACTTTGGGTAGAGAAACATCTTCCTTATCAGGAGGAGAGTCTCAACGGATAAAGCTAGTTCGACATTTAGGAAGCATTCTGACCGATCTTACCTATATTTTTGATGAACCAAGTGTTGGACTCCACGCCAATGATGTGCAACGACTAAATAAATTATTGATAGAGCTTCGGGATAAAGGTAATACAGTCCTAATAATAGAACATGATCCAGATGTAATAGCTATTGCCGATCACATTGTAGATATGGGAATAGGCGCAGGTAAAAGTGGTGGTAATATTGTTTATGAAGGAAGTTTTGAAGAATTGAAAAAAGCAGACACACCAACAGGAAATTATCTTAACCGTAAAACTCAAATCAAAGCGGAATACAGAAAACCATCAGGTTATCTTGCTATAAAGAACAGTTCACTCCATAATTTGAAAGAAGTATCAGTTCAAATACCTAAGCAGGTATTAACCGTTATAACAGGTGTGGCTGGTTCGGGTAAAAGTTCGCTTGTAAAATCGTTGATAAATCAGTATAAAGAAATTGTTGTAATAGATCAGAGTGCATTAAGAGGAAGTAAAAGGTCTAATATCTCAACTTATACAGGAATACTGGATGTGATAAGGGCCTTATTTGCAAAGCAGAACAAAGTAAAACAATCTTTATTTAGTAATAACTCAGATGGAGCTTGCCCTGAATGTAAAGGGCTCGGTATTATATCTACAGATTTAGCTTTCTTAGATGCTGTTGAAGTACGTTGTGAACATTGTAATGGAACAGGTTTTAAACCAGAAATATTAAAATATAAGCTAAAGGGAAAATCCATTACTGATATTATGTCTATGACTATCAGTGAGGCAAATGCTTTTTTCAATGAGCCAGAAATAACGCAATCATTAAATATGCTTTGTGAAGTTGGATTGGATTACCTGACATTAGGACAATCATTAAATACATTTTCGGGAGGAGAGCGTCAACGTCTAAAACTGGCAACAGAATTAGGAAATGAGAGTAATGTCTATGTTTTTGATGAACCCACAACTGGTCTTCATGGTTCAGATATAGCCAAACTTATAAGGCTTTTTGAGAGATTGGTGGATAGTAAGAATACTGTTGTTATTATTGAGCATAATATGGATATTATCTCTCAGGCTGACTGGATTATAGACCTAGGGCTTGGTGCCGGAAGGGATGGAGGTAAAGTTGTATTTGAAGGCTTTCCGACTGATATAATTACGAGTAAAGTTTCATTGACAGGGAAGCACCTTAAAAAATATATCAGTAAATGAGTTCCTTCTTTCTGTCTGTTTGGCATATTTACCGCATTGGTATAATATTTGTCTTAAAATAAATATGAATGAAAATATTAAAAAATTAGAACATGACAGAAATCAACATGCTGATGATTTCTATGTGAAATTTAAAGAAAGATTGGAGCAGACTCATTCGTTTCCATCAGATTATGTATTTAAATATATTGTTCCTGCAGAACAAAATGTCATAGCTCAGTTGCATTCAATATTCAGTAGTGCAAATCCGAGCATTTCGACTAGAGACAGTAAGAATGGTAAATATACAAGTCTAACAATAAAAGTGTCAGTAAATGATGCTGATGATATTGTGATATATTATCGCCAATCAGCCGCCATAGATGGAATTGTGATGTTGTAAACACATAAGTTTTTCTGTTAGATATGAAACGTCAGGGATAGCGGAGAACATATATGATCTTATAAAGAATTGTGAATAGGTAAAACCTTTCTTTTCTAATCTAGGGAAGAAGGGTTTATATTTAATATATCTTAATTCTTAAAAGAGCCTCTTATGTGTTCGATGAATCCTTTTTATTTATCTAGAACAATTAAAATGTAATTTTAAGGGAACAATATATTTGTTTTTTTGTTATAATATAAAATTGTATTTTAATTATTTTTAATAATACTTTCAGCTTGATAGGAATAGTGATATATTTGTATGTAAATATTACTTAATTTGCTAAATATGTACTATTAAGACAATCTAAGAAGATCGATATTGTTTTCATAAATTAACTATAAAGCTTGACAATATCGATATTGTGTTGTAGTTTGTCGAAAAAGAATTAGTTTTTACTGAATTTTATATATACATTTGTATCGTTACATTAATTAACATATGGATAATGTTTTCGTAAAATACGATAAAATAGCAATTGTGTAAGTATCTGTAATTTGATTAATTGAAATTAAGCTATCTCCTAATTAAAAACACATAAATCTATAGAAATTGTTATAAAATTAAATCTTATAACTCTACCTGATAATATACATAAAGAATTTATAAAAATAACTTGATGATTAACAGATAATATGTGTATTATAAATATAACTATAGTAACTTCTAAGGCATTATTATATTCTTACAGCCTTAGAACTGATCCTGCTTCTTTAGAAAGATCCCATCATGATAAAACATTGGAGGAGCAACTGCTTGTTGATCCCCGCTACTTCATAAATGTGTTAGCTGTTTCACAATATATAACCTAAATGTATACCCTTATAAACCCAATTTATAAACCCTTTAATTGTAACTATTCAATCAAATTATCATTTAAATTTCTAAAACTAGTGTTATGGATAGAATAAAAAAGAGAATTTGTTGTGCGCTGTTCATTACTGCACTATGTGCAAATGGAGTTATGGTTGCTGCTGTTAGCCATAATTCGCACGATATAGCAGATGTGCAACAACAAAAAAAATTGACCGGTGTCGTTTCAGATGACTTAGGTCCAGTTCCGGGAGCAACTGTATCTGTAAAAGGTACAACAAATGCCTCAATGGCTGATGAAAATGGTGTGTATACACTATCTAATGTTTCTGATGGAGCTGTAATAGTTATTTCCAGTGTAGGTTACAAATCTCAGGAAATAACTTATACAGGACAATCTACATTAGATATTCAGTTGGTTTCCAATACAACAGAACTAGATGCTGTCGTTGTTACAGCTTTAGGGATGAAACGTTCTGAAAAATCACTTGGATATGCAATGAAAGAGTTGAAAGGAGATGAATTAAATTCAAACCTAATCAATCCAGTATCAGCTCTTCAAGGTAAAGTAGCAGGTCTTGAGATTTCAAATTCTGATGGTGGTATGTTTGGTTCTACTAAAATTCAAATTCGTGGAGCTTCAACCCTTGGTAAAAATAATCAACCAATCTATGTTGTAGACGGTGTTATATTATCGAATTCAATTAAAGATGGAAATCCTGACTGGGATTCACAACCTAATGACTATGGTAATGAGTTGAAAAACCTCAATCCAGACGATTTTGCAACAGTTTCCGTACTTAAAGGTGCTGCTGCAACAGCTCTATATGGCTCTCGTGGTCTTAATGGTGCTATTGTGATCACTACAAAAAGTGGTAAAAGTGGACAAGGTTTAGGTATTCAGTTTTCGCAAACACTAGGGATTGATGCTGTGACATCAGCACCTAATTTACAAAACGTATTTGGTAATGGTGTAGCAGCTGGATATATTGAATATGGAGAAAAAGATGCTGCTGGAAATTATTATATTTTTGATAATTACCGACAATATCCAACTAATGCTGCAGGATCATTTAGTTTGATTCCAGATCAAGGTATGGGTTATGGTCCAGCATTTGATGGTAGACAAGTTGAATATTATGATGGGACAGTAAGAGCTTATAATCCAGTTAAAAATAATTATAAAAAGGCTTATAATACAGGCTTCAACTCAAATACAAATGTGTCTATAAGTGGAGGGAATGATAAAACAACATTTTATACATCATTATCATATAAATATGCTAGTGGAACAGTTCCTAATAATGAATTTCAACGTTTGTCATTCTTAGGAAAAGCAACTCATAAAATTACAGATAAAGTAAAATTAGATGTAAGTATGTCATTTGCTAACTCACTTCCTAAGAATCCACAAAAAAATATTGGTGAAAATTTTGTAAATGGAACATGGAATCGCTCATATGATCCATCTTATTCTAAGAAACTATATAAAGGAGCTAATGGTCGAGCTAGTTCTAAATATGGAGATGAATATGCTAATATGCCTGGAATAAGCACATGGTGGGATTTATATGAAAATACATATGAGCAAAAAGAAACTTCTGTTCGTCCAGTTGTGAAATTAGAAGTCGACCTATTAGATTGGTTGAAATTTAATACAGAGGGGAGCTATAATTATTACTATACCAGATATGAAGGAAAAGAAGCTAGTACAGATATAAATGAGTTTACAGGTAAATATGAAATGCGTCTAAACACAAAGGAGCAAACAAACTTGAATGTAAATTTTGTTGCAAATAAAACTTTTGGAGACTGGACTGTAAACGGATTCTTACGTGGTGAGTATTATGAAAATTTTGTTCAAATGCAAAGTATGAATACCGAAGGAGGTTTAGTAGTTCCTAACCAGTTTTTCATAGGGAATTCAAAACAAACACCTATATATTCAGCAAAAGTATCAGACCGCAAGAGAATGTACTCTATTGCTTTTCAGGCAGGAGCTAGCTGGAAAGATCAAATATTTGTAGATGTAACAGGACGTAACGACTGGTCATCAGCTTTAGTTTATTCAGACGGTCATGGAACACATTCTTATTTTTATCCTTCTATCAATGGATCTTGGTTGATAACTTCATCATTCCGTGATAAGTTACCAGAATGGATTTCTTTTGCTAAGGTGCGTGCTTCATGGGCACAGGTAGGTAACGATACCGATCCTTATTCTATTAATACAGCTTATAAATTAACGACATCTACTGCAGCAAGTTCTTCTTACTATGGTTTAGAAATTCCGACTAAAATGAATGCAACCAATTTGAAACCTGAGCGTAAAAATGCATGGGAGATTGGTTTAGACTGGCGTTTTGTAGATAATCGTTTTGGTGTAGATTTCACTTATTATAAAGAAAATACAAAAGATCAGATTATGACAATATCTGTTCCTTATCAGTCAGGGATTACTTCTCAATTGATAAATGCAGGTAATATTCAAAATAAAGGGATAGAAGTAGCTGCCAATATTGTTCCTGTGAGAACTAAAGACTTAGAATGGAATATCGGTCTTACTTATACTAAAAATGATAATAAGATTATTTCATTACATGAAAATGTAGCAGATTACATTCCATTAAGTGGAGATGTGGCTTATGGTAACTATCGTATTGGTTCTGTGGCTAAAGTAGGTTCTTCTTATGGTCTATTGATGACAGATAGTTATACTAAAACTGATGAAACATCTGGTTTGCCAATTTTAGTTTGGACAGAATCTATGAAAAGGGCTAATTATTTACGTAATGAATCAGAAATAAAGGAAATAGGATCGATGATTCCTGACTTCTTAGGATCTGTTTCTACAGATTTGAAATATAAAAACTGGTCATTACATGTCGGTTTAGATATGCGTTTTGGTGGCTATGTAGCGTCTTACAACTCTCGTTATGGTACAGCTTATGGATATACAGAACGCTCATTAAATGGCGCACCGGGACATGGAGGTATTACATGGACATCTAAATTTGATGGATTAACCTATAATGACGGCGTTGTGCCAGATGGAATTTTCCCAACAGGAACTTCAATAGCTCAAGCTAATGGTACTGTTTATACAGTTGGAAGTGGAGGAGTTTCTCAAGGAGGAGAATCTTATCAAGAATTGATTGATAAAGGAGTGATCGAACCAACACATGCTTCAGCATGGAATTATAGAAACAATGCTTGGACTATGGCTGGACGTAATTATGGTGTTGTTTCTGAAGATTGGGTTAAAAAATTGAACTATATTGCTTTAAGAGATGTATCTGTAAGCTATCGTGTGCCAGGTACTTTCTGCCAAAAGATCAAAGCAAAAAATATGAATTTGACATTAGCAGGACATAATCTAGGATATTTGTTGAATAGTATGCCTAATGGAGAAAATCCAGAATCAGTAAGTGGTACTGCTGCAGCTGAATTCCGTGTACGTTCATTCCAAGGTGTAACATCTAGCTTTACTTTTACAGTAAATGTAGGTTTCTAATTTAAATTTGTTCAGCTTTATAAAAAATAACTATATATTGAATAAGCAATGAAAAAAATAAAATATATAATAATAGTTTTGATCTTAGCATCAGCGTCTTTATTTACATATAGTTGTAAAGACGAGTTTGCTGACATCAATACGGATCAAACAGCAGTTACAAAGGGTAATCCATCTTATCTCTTTGCGCAGGCAGTTGTAGAGTTTGAACCTCAAGGATATCTTTACTGGTTCTATAATGCTTCAGAGATATATCAATGGATTCAAACCGGAGTAAGTACAGGTGGGGTTTCTTCTTCAATTGCAGATGGAGCTGCAGCTCAAAATTTCAGATCAATTGATGTATTGAAATATGCTAACGAGTTGAAATATTCTCGTTCTCTTATGACAGCAGAAGAAAGTGCAAAATATGAACAATACGCTGCTGCAATTGATGTCTTATGTGTATATATGGGTATATATGATACTGATTTTACTGGTGATATTTCTTATACAGAAGCAGCACAAGCTGCTCATGGAGGCACGTTGACACCAAAGTATGATCGTGTAGCAGATTTATATACTCTTTGGTTGGAAAATCTGGATAATGATATCAAGACATTAACAACAGCAACAGGTCAAGTATTTATAGCGTCGCAAGATCCTATCTATGGTGGTAAAGTGGCAAATTGGGCGAAGTTAGCAAATTCTTTGAAATTGAAAATAGCTGCACGTTTAATCAGTCAAGACAGAGCAAAAGCTTTAAAAATTGCAGAAGAAGTTGCAAAATCTACTGCTGGTGTTATATCTAGCTCTTCCGAAGACTTTCTATTTAATAAATCTATAAGCAGTACAACTAATAGTGACTACTCTTATCATTTTGGTAATGATGTTTTACAAAGTGTAGGAGGTTCTCAATCTATGATTAACTTTATGATCGAGAATAATGATCCTCGTGTACGTTTTATATTTAAGAAAAATGGTTGGAACTCTAAGATTGTTCAACTATTCTTTGATGCAAAACGTCAAAATGATGTTCCTCAATACATTATGGATAATGTAGACTATGAAGTCGGAGCGAATGGTATCTATAAGTTTAAAGCATGGAAAGGAGCTGGCGAACCATGGGTACGTTATTATGGATTGCCTTTAGCTTTTGATGCAGGACAACAGGCAGGTTTGTATGGAGACTGGTTTAACTATACAATTAACTGTAAATATGATGATACTCATACATACCGTCCCTACTCTTTGTTCCAAGATGAAATGATTAGAGGTCGTATTGATTTTACATATCCAACTGTCCCTGGTGATCCTGTAATTCAAGATACTGAAGATGTACCTTGGTGGGGAATGTATATGACTTCTGCTGAAGTAAATTTATATTTGGCTGAATTCTCATTATTAGGAGCTGCGCTTCCTGAATCGGCATCTGCTTATTTCAATAGAGCATTAGAAGCCTCAGTTCAAGAATATGATTTATTGGCAGGTAAAAATAAGATTCCTTACTATGGAACAACTTATAATGGTTATGATCCGAATGAAAAAGCTATTGACCTAGTTAGTGGTGAAATCGCAACTATGATGTCTAATACTGATTATAAATTGACTGGTGATAAGGCATCTGATTTGGAAAAAGTATATATTCAACAAATTCTGCATTTTTCATTACAGCCAGTTGATCAATATACTACAGCTCGTCGTTCAGGAGTTCCAAAGGTTGGCTCTGCAATCTTCCCACGTGTAAATTACACTCAAGTTCCAACTACTGCTATTCCTCGTCGTATGGCCTTAAATCAGCCATCTCCTACAGACTTGATGTATGATGTATTAATAAATTCATATAAAGCTCAAGGACTATCTGTCGGTTCTGGAACGAAATTAAATTCAGAACGTTTATGGCAAGATCAAGGTGCTCCACAATGGGGTGAAGGTCCTAAATAAATCGTCGGGATTTGTAAACATATAAAAAGAGGTTGTTCATTGAACAACCTCTTTTTATATGTTTTTTTGAGATCATAGGATATTTTATATCCTTTTCGAAATTCATTCTCATAGAGATAAAATTTCTTTTAGAAGTACTTCCTTAATATAAATTTTTTTATTTAAGTTGTCCAGGAAACCAATGTTTATAATATAGTGTTGCATCTGCAACAGTCCAGTGTAATTCTCCATAATAGGTCATTGTACCACCAAAAGCTGATTTTTTGTCTGTATAAATTTCAACAACAAGTGGTCCGGCAGGATATCCGAATTCAATTGTATCAAACATAAATATCTTTAATGCTCCTATTTTTTTATATATTTTGAGCTTTAGTGGACTTATGGACAAAACATCATGCCTAAATGGAAAACTATGTCCTGAATATTGATAGCCACTTGGGAGCGGTATCTCGACAATTGCATAGTCTGGATTAAACATGTCTGGCGAGTTATAGTTACAGAAATTTAAAGTTACATGACCTTTGCCAATCGTTGTACCTTGTGCATAAGACATAAAAGAAATGGTTAGTAAGATACAAGAAACTAAAGAAAAACGAATTAATTTTTTCATAATCAATAAATTTAAATTAAACAATATATAGAATTCAATATTAATAATTTTTAAGCAATAATTCGTCTTATTTATGATGAATTTTTATTTATATATTTGTATTTCATCAGGTTCACTTTTATGTATCAAGAATATCTTCCTCATCCATCATTAGCACAATATATTGAAGTATATTGGATGAGTAATGGATTTGTCGAATCAGAGATGACACAACGCATCTTACCTGATGGGTGTGTTGATATTATTATTTCATTAGGAGAAAATAAGAAGAGTGAGATGAAGTTGTTTACTCCCTATATTGTAGGAACAATGACTACTTTTTTAGATGTAGAATATATGGGAGATGTAAGAATGTTGGGAATACGTTTCTGTCCAGGAGGAATTGCTGCTTTAACTCCCACTCCTATCTATGAATTTACAAATACCCGAATCGATATTTTATCTTTTGATTCTATTTTAGACGAGTATTTTTATTCAAAGATGAATGATTTGATAAGTATACAAGATTTTTTGACACACCTTAATTGTTATTTCTATCAAAAATTCTTAGTTGGGTTAGAAATCGATGAGCGAATTAATTATGCAATTTCATTGATTAAGCAAGAAAATGGGAATTTACCTATATCCTTTATTTCCTCACAAACTTGTTTGAGTGAGCGACAATTTGAACGTAGATTTAAATCAGCGATTGGTATTTCTGCAAAAATGTTCAGCCGTATAATCAGATTCAATCATACTCGTCACTATTTGAAGAGTACAACAGATAATCTAACAGAAACTGCATTATCTTGTGGCTATACAGATCATTCACACCTTATACGCGATTTTAAACAATTGTCAGGGGCACTACCGATCGATCGTTAATCAGAATGTCGTTTTTTTACACAAAATCATATTATTGATACTCTAATTTTGGGTTGTAAAAACAAAATAAAGAAATTATGCTAATAAATGATTTAAGTGTATGCTATGCGACTAATAAGGTCGAAGAAAGTAAAAAATTTTATATAAAGTACTTTGGAACAGAGGTTACTTTTGACTGCAGTTGGTATATTAGCCTAAAGTTTGTAGGGAACAAGCGAGAAATATTTATTTCATTTATGGTTCCTCAAGATGATAAACCATCTTATATTGGGGGTACAACTCTTAATATAAATGTGATAAATGTTGACGAACAATATGCTAGATTGCAGAATATGGGACTAACTCTTAGCCCAATTGAAGATCAGCCATGGGGAGACCGTTCTTTTCGGACTATCGATCCATTAGGTACCATTCTTTATATCTATTCAGATAGAGAACCATCGGATGAGTATAAAAATGCTTATAAAAAGAAAGAAGAATGAAAAATTACGATAATGTTTTTCTTCCTGCTGATGATATGGAACAGAGCATGAAGTTCTTTTCTGAAACCTTAGGTCTTGCTGTAAAGTTTGATTTCTCAGACAAAGGTATGGTTGCTTATAAAGTTGGGGACGAAGAGCCGGCTATTATTTTGAAAGACCGTAAAAAATTTCCCGACGCGAAGCCTACAATTTGGTTCGAAGTTCAGGATGTAAAAGATATGTATCAAAAATTGAAAGAGAGAGGAGTATCTTTTCTTTCCAAACCTTTCAAAATAAGAACAGGTTGGGCTGTTGAATTTTCAGACCCGTCAGGTAACAGGCTTGGTATTACCGATTATTTAGAATAAATTCGTATCAATAAAAGAGAAGCGATGGGATATCCCATCGCTTCTCTTTTATATTAAATATATAAAGTTATTTAGGCTTTACTATATATTGTATTTCTTTTGCTCCTGTTAATTCCTCATGCGTGATATGATAGCCTTTGAGTGTTTTACCATCTATACGTACACTACTAATATAATCAGGGTCTGCAGCATCCATTGGTTTTATTTTTTCGATTACAACTTCAGACGATTTATAGAATTTCGGATCTAGTTTGATTGTTATTTTATCAAAAGTCGGTGTCACCAAGGTATAATCAGGTCTTCCGGGACAAACAGGGTATAGTCCGATCATATTGAATACAGCCCATGTCGATAATGTTCCAGTGTCATCATTACCAGGTAGACCTCCGGGTGTATTTGTATAATGCTCCGCTAAAATATCTTTGATTAATTTTTGAGTTCTCCATTCTTCTCCTTTTATTTCACTAAATAAATGAGGATATATAATATCCGGTTCATTAGTGACATCAAAATAGCCATGGTCAAATACTGATTGTAATTTCTCTGTGAATTTTTTGGAGCCGCCCATCAATTTCATTAAACCTGGAATATCGTGAGGAACGGCAAAGGTGTAATTCCATGCATTACCTTCATGAAAACCCGGATTAGGTTCGAAGTTTGCACCTAAAAGAGGATTAAATGGGGTTAGGAATTTACCATCAGGAGTAATTGGACGGAAGGTACCATACTCTTTGTCATAGTAATGTTTATAACCTAACGAGCGTGTTTGAAATAATTTAGCATCTTCTTTTTTGCCTAGTGCCTCAGCAAACTGCGCTAAATTCCAGTCGGCAATATAATATTCTAATGCATGAGAAACAGAGTTATCAAACTGGCCTCTGAGTGGTACATAGCCGTATTTCATGTAATCATCATTATCAGGGCGAAGCATATTCTGAGGGCCGGGCGTAAGAGCCGACTTACGGAATGCTTCATAGGCTGTTTCTACATCAAAGTCACGAAGCCCTTTCATCCAGGCATCTACAATAACCGGAATTGAAGGGTCACCTTCCATTGTATATGTTTCACGGCCATATAATTCCCATTTAGGCATCCATCCATGATCTTTATACATATCTATCATGGTATGCATCATTTGTAGCTGACGGTCAGGATAAATAAGGGTCATCAATTGATGTACATTACGATATGTATCCCATAGGGAAAAGACAGTATAATGATTTTCATTTGTAGTTCTAATTTCAGAACTTTCCATTGCTGGATATTGCCCATTTACATCTTGTAATATATTAGGGTGGATAAGCGCATGATAAAGTCCTGTGTAGAACACAGCTTTTTGATCTTCGGTTCCTCCTTCTACAAGTATCTTAGATAGATCATCATTCCATCTTTTCCGTGCAGCCATATGGACTTTGTCAAAATCAGCCTCAGGTTGTTCTGCATTCAGGTTTTTGCGAGCATTCTCTATACTAACAAATGAGACTCCCATTTGTACCATAACAGATTCGTTTTCTTCGGTGTCAAAAGTGAAATATGCTCCTACATCATCCCCTGCTATTTCTTTCTCATATTTTGTATATAATTTATACTTTCCGGCATCGGTGTTCCATTCTTGTTCCCATTTCATACCCGGGCGTTGGAGTTTCCAATAACCCATTGTTTTGGGAGCTTTACTTACTCGCATAACGAAATAAATTGGGAATACGGCTTGATTCGCTGTATAGCAAAATGTGCCTAAGAGCTTAGTGCCTTCTACTTCCGTATCACTTACTTTGCGTATCATAGCTCCTGTTTCGTTAGTCAGCCCTTCTCCCAAGTTAATAAGGATATTTCCTTGTCCTTTTGGAAAAGTAAAACGAGAGATACCTACACGTGGTGTTGCACTAGCTTCTGCTTTGATATTGTATTTTGTCAAAATATTGGAGTAATAGCCGGGCGATGCTTTTTCCTCTTTGTATTGACTCCCATAGTTACGATAGTCTACATCTAACTCTCCGGTTGTTGCCATCAGCAAGAGGCTACTCATGTCGGGACAACCGACTCCACTCAGATTAACATGTGCAAAACCAGTGAAATAACTATTGTCAAAAGAGTAGGGTGTTGACCACCATCCGGTATCTTTATCTCTTTTGTTTATCTCCGATCCCATTACATTGAATGGGGTAACTGACATGAAACTTTGTGGGCATAATGCTCCCGGATTTGTTGTTCCATAATTTGTTGTTCCTATAAATGGGTTCACATAATCTACGGGTTGCTTTTGTGCCGTACATAGTGATCCTATTCCAAGAAATACATAGATGGATACTAAAAGCTTTTTCATAATGGTATAATAGGATTTTTGTTTTTTGTAAAGATATAAAATTATATTGGGTCATTTAATACTATATAGCATTAGTTCTGATGATTATATGCTATTTCTATTTTATATTTCTTACCTTTCATTTTCTGATCTTTGATGTTGTTTAGGAGATCTTTTACACTCTTAGATCGGATTGCAATAAATGATATAAAATCTTTTACTTCAATCAGTCCCAGATCGTTTTTGTCTAACTTTCCTGTCTGTATAAAAAATCCGACAATATCGCCTTTACTTAATTTGTTTTTCTTGCCCCCACTTATATATATAGTCTGGAAATCAGGTCTACGAGGTAAAGGTTTATCTGCCGATACTTTTAGTAGGTCTGTTGATATATTTGTTAGATAGTCAGGAGTATTCTCCTCTTTATGTTGTATGATGTAAGCTGTTCCGGATGCTTGCATACGTGCAGTACGTCCATTCCGGTGAATAAACTCATCCTCCTTATTTGGCAAATGGTAATGTATTACATGTTTCATTTCCGGAATATCCAGTCCGCGTGCTGCAAGATCTGTTGTTACCAAGTAATTTAAGCTCCCATTGCGAAATTGGATGAGTACACGTTCTCTGTCTTCCTGATCCATCCCACCATGATAATATCCTGTCAGGATTCCTTTTTTGTTGAGGATACCGCTTATTCTTTCTACAACCTCGCGATGGTTACAGAAAATAAGAGCCGGTTCTGAATTGAGGCAACACAATAATTGGAACAAAGTACCAACCTTATCTTTTTCAGGCGATACGACAAGTTTATAGGATAAAGAGATTTTTTCCTGATCTTTTGTATAATCGAGCCTTGTTGGATTCTTTATATTTACAAATTCAGGAATCTCTATATCAGATGTAGCTGATAGTAATATTCTTCTTGTTAAATTCGGTAATCGATTAACGATTGAACTCATTTCTTCCTGAAAGCCCAATTGTAACGATTTATCAAACTCGTCAAGAACTAATGTTGTAATATGGGAAGTATCGAACGATTCTCGGTCTAAATGATCAACCAATCGTCCCGGTGTAGCAATCAGTAATGCCGGAGGATTACTTAGATTTTTTAGCTCCGTATCCATAGAGTGTCCTCCATAACATACATTGGCTTTAAATCCTGTTTTCATCTTTTTCCAGACCTGTTCTATCTGCAAGGCTAATTCTCTGGCAGGTACAATAACAAGGCATTGTACAGCATTCACGTCCTTCTTTAATATCTCTAAAACAGGTAAAAGATATGCTAGTGTTTTACCCGAACCGGTAGGGGATAGCAATATTGTGTTTTGCTGATTGAGTACAGCTTTTTGTGTTTCTTGTTGCATCTCATTCAGAGATTCAATTTCAAGATTTGCTAATATGGCTGATATATTATTTTCTATTTTCATGATACAAAAGTAGATGTTGAAGGTACAAATATCTACAAATAAATTGTTAAACTCTTTTCTATAACAAATATATGATGAGTCTTTAGTAGATACTTGCTTTAGGATGAATCAAAGAATTAAATAAGGGGTAGATAATTATAATCTACCCCTTATTTGTTTTATAGTTATTCTCTCTTTAGTTCAGATAGCTTTTTGGAGTATTTCCCATTTCGAACTCTAATGTTCCACCAGCTGCAATATCTTCAAAATTGATGAAGAAGTTGTTATATGGTTTTCCGTTTAGCGTTACCTTTTGAATATACTTATTGTCAGCACTATTGTTTTTAGCTACCACAGTAAAAGTTTTACCATCCTTAACCTTTATAGTAGCCTTGTCTACAATTGGGCTTCCGAATACATACTTACCACCGGCAGGTTCTACCTGATAGAATCCGATAGAAGAAAGAATATACCAAGCCGACATTTGTCCTACATCCTCATTTCCACAAATTCCGGCAGGCTGGTCATGATAAAGAGTTGTTAATACTTCTCTTACTTTATCTGCAGTTTTCCATGGTTGATCGATATAAGGGTACATATACAATACATGATGGCTAGGCTCATTACCATGTGCATACTGTCCTATCAATCCGCTAATGTCAGGAGATGCGTGGTCACCCAAATATCCATCAACAAGAAATAGGGAATCTAATTTTTGTACAAATTTTTCTTTGTTTCCAAATAGATCTATTAGCCCATCTATATCATGAGGTACAAGCCATGTATATTGCCATGCATTGCCTTCTGTGTAATCATTCTGTTCGTGTACAGATTCGAATGGATTAAATGGTGTTCTCCATTTTCCATCAGAAGATAGACCTCTCATAAAGCCTGTCGATTTATCGAAATAATGTTTATAAGATTTACTTCTATTCAAGAAGTATTCATAATCTTCTGTTTTTCCCATTTTCTGAGCTACTTGGGCTAAACTCCAGTCTGCTATTGCATATTCCATACACTTAGCTAATGATTCTGTTGGTTCCTTGTCGTAAGGGATATATCCATATTCTTTCAGGTATTTTAATCCTCTTTCATCAAGCATAGCAGATGTTTTCATTGCTTCATATGCCAACTCTTTGTCAAAGCCATCATAACCTTTCAGGATTGCATCAGCTACTACAGATATGCCCGGATTACCAACCATACAATCAGTTTCGCAACCTACAAGATGCCAAACCGGAAGTTTTCCTTGTTGTTGGTATATAGTAAGCATCGTATTCACAATGTCATTCATTTTTTCCGGATGAATAATAGTCATCAATGGATGAGCAGCGCGGTAGGTATCCCACAAGGAGAATGTGGTATAATTTGTGAAAGTTCCTTTTTGGTGCATTTTTTGATCTGCTCCATAATAGTCCTTATTCACGTCGCAAAACTCGGATGGAGCTATCATAGTATGATAAAGAGAAGTATAGAATGTACGTTTAACTACATTGTCTTTAGTCTCTATCTGGATTTTGTTTAGCTCTTCATTCCATGCTTTGTCGGCATCAGCAACAGTTTTGTCGAAATCCCAAGTCGGAAGCTCAGCCTGCATATTTAATTTTGCATTTTCGATACTTACCGGAGATATGGCAACTTTAACATAAACAACTTCTTTGTCTTTTGTTTCGAAAGAAGCTTGCGCATATGCTCTTCTGGCTGTAATAGAATTACCTTCTTTCACTGCAATGCTATCCGATACAGTAAACTGCTTGATTGGTTTAGAGAAAATAGCCGTAAAGAATATACGTTGGTCTTTAGCCCATCCTTTCGAATACCGGTAGCCGGACACTACTGTATCATTCTCTTGGATTAAATTACCTTCAGCCGGAGAGTCCCATCCAATACCATGTTCCAGATCGAATATAACTTTAGAGTCTGCCGACTCAGGGAATGTATATTTATGGAAACCGACTCTTTTGGTAGCAGTCAGCTCAACATCGATATTGAAACGATCTAAATGAACTGAATAATATCCTGGTTTAGCTTTTTCCTTGTCATGAGAGAAGTATGAATAAATACCTGTTGATTCGTCCGGCAGCTTACCTCTGGTATTTTTTACCTCTCCGGTAGCCGGCATTAAGGCAATATCACCTAAATCACCTATTCCTGTTCCACTCAAGTGCATATGTCCGAAACCGATAATAGTGGAATCGGAATAATGATAGCCGGAACACCAGTCCCAACCTTGGCTGAATTGGGTAGGTCCTAATTGTACAAGTCCGAAAGGAACGTTTGCACCCATAAAGACATGCCCATGATCACCTGTTCCAATAAATGGATCGACATATTGAGTCAGATTTTCTAACCCAGCCGAAGCCTCTTGTTTTTCTTTACAAGAAAAGAAACCCAAGGATAGTCCTAAAACAATAGTAAATAAGGAAATCTTTTTAATATTCATAATGTTTATTTTATTCTAAGTTATATCCGGTTGCAATCACATCAAAATCAGATGTCTCTTGCGATGGTAAGTTTAATTCAATCTTACGTTCCTCGCCTGCCAATAGATTAATATATCCATCGGAGAAATAAGCAGGAAGTATAATTTTACCAGTCGATTTGTCTATAGCATTTAGTTTAATTGCAGTGGCTATTGTTTTTGATGGATTTGAAATTTCGACGATTGTTTTACCTTTTGATGTTTTTGTCGAGATTTCAACCTTCACTTTTTCAAGATCGTTCAATTTCTGATGAGATGTATCTTGACCATCAGTAACCCAATAGTCGTTTGTTGATACTACATTCCCTTTTCTATCTTTTAGTTCTAGACGGGCTAGATATATAGATGGAAGCGAAACTGTAGGCTGTGGAGTGAAACATTGAGTTGCTGAATTAGACGGTGCATTTATCTTAACCAGTTTTTTATACAATTCCTTTCCTGATAAATCTATGTAAACTAAACTTGCAGACATCGATTTCATATCAATAAGGGTTGTATTTACGATCATTACGTCCTTGTTCGGTAGGTTCATTTGAATATGTACCGGCTCACAAGCCTTCTTAGCCCCAAAATAAGATCCCGGAGTTTCATAGTCGTAAGTATATGTTTGCCATATCATACTTGGCCACGCCGGATGACTCATCCACAATATTTGACCGGATGTATTATTCCACATTTTGCTGTTCCATGCTTCCATAATATTACGCCAAGCATCGTAAGTCACAAACTGAGCTTTAACTGCAAAATCTTCCATGCTTTGTGCTTTGCCATAGCGATCAACTGCATTGATAAAATCTCCAAAGTTTTGAGATTTATGGTGCAAATCGTGGTAAGCCCATACATCGTTGATTGGCCATTGATCTTCCGGTGCAATAAATTTGCGTATCGTGTTGGCAGTTGGTACAGCAAACGAACCGATCTCAGTCAAGAAACCTTTTGCATTTTGAGTATAGTACAAAGATGGATCTTTGAAATAGCCCCAAGGTCCACTTGTATCCATATTTAGGTGGCGAGATTGTCCGTGATAGTGTCTTGTCGGGTCTTCTTTAGCTACCATTTCGGGTAAGATATATGCAATTTCGTCAGGTGCGAAACCTTCGTTTCTAGGACACCATACAGCAATGGATGGATGGTTACGATAGCGACGTACTACATCTGTAGCATTACGTACAAACAAATTCATATCGTTTGGCTCTACCGTATCATCTGTTGTAATCCAGAAATCGTTCCAAACCAACATTCCATATTCGTCGCAAAGGGCATAGAAAAGTTCTTCGGTAGATTCTCCTGTCCAGTTGCGGATAATATTGAAATTAGCATCTTTATGCAATTGTAGGTATGGCTCAAGTCTTTCTCTCGATACACGTTTCATACCGTCATCCATACCCCAGTTTCCACCACGGCAGAATATTCTTTTTCCATTTACTTTAAGCACAATGTATGGTCCCATCGGATCATCGTTCGAAAGATCTTCTAAGCCTGAAGTATCTGCTCCTGCAACTAGAGTTGGCAGTTCATTTCCTTTCGAGTAAACTACTCTTTTCACAAAATCAAAGATTGGTTTTCCTTCCGTTTTGGTATTTGTTGGAGTATAGTTAACTCGCTTATTACCTTTGTCGGGCGTATTTACCATCAATTCGTAAGATAACTCTCTGATACCAAAACGAATTTGTTTAGTGTCTGATGTTTTATCGTTTACTTTTGTCTCTAATGTCAAATCGTATAGTTCAGGATTTCCGTATCCATTTGGCCACCACAGGCGAGGTTTATTGATATTTAGATCTTTGAACATTTCAGGTGCGAATACCAGCTCTTTTTCTTCATTTGCTTTTAATGAATAAGATTGTTGAATATTTATACCTTCCACTTTTGCGGTTAGGACACCTTGAACAGCTCTGTCTGAGATGTTTCTTATATTTGTTTTGATGGTTATTTTTGCTTTTGTTGTGTCTGGTAGCAATACATCTGTGATAACAAGAGGATCACCAATCACAACATCTCCACCAACTTTTAGTTTCACATCTTGCCATATACCAGTGTTACGGTCGCGGATACCCGGTATCCAGTCCCATCCGATAGATGATATAAATGTAGGGCCATCGAGCGATAATGTACCACCGTTTAATCCTTGTCCGGCAACCATAGATTGTTCGTGAGGTATTCCCGGATTTTTAGGAGGGTAGATATGAACAGCTAATACATTGTCTTTATCTTTTACTAAATCTGTAACATTGAATTCTCCTCTGATAAAAGCTCCGGTTATATTTCCTATTTTTTTACCATTCAGGAATACATCGGCAATATAGTTGATACCTTCAAAAAGTAATCTTACTTGTTTACCTTTAGATGCCTCCGGCAATTCGAATTTTGTTCTGTACCACCAATCCATTCGGCTTAATGAATCAGGAATTGACATATTATTCAACCCAAAATACGGATCGGGATATACACCCTGATCTACCAATGTAGTAAGGACAGTTCCCGGAACTGTAGCATTATACCATGAGTCGGTATTTAGCTGAGGATCGAAAATAGATTGTTTACTTTCTACTACGGTTGTAGCATCTGTCATTTCCCATCCGTTAGTTATAATCCATTCTCCCGGTAGGGTTTGTTCTAATTTGGTCACTGCATTCTTTTTGGCAATGCGTTCTGACTTTTGAAAAGGAGCCTTGCCTTTAGGCAGCTCACTCTGGTCCTGAGGTGCTCTCAATCCTGTCCAAAGTTTTGTCAGGTCTTGGGCACTGATATTGAATGAAAAAATAATTGCTAGAGAGAAGAGAAAAGCCTTTGCTCCTAACGACTTATTATTACCATTTTTCATAAATAAGAATTTAACTATTTTTTATTTAACTACTAATTTACTTGTTAATCTGACATCATCTGAAGAAGAACCAATCGTTAGAATAAATGATCCCGGTTCAACAACACGGCTCATATTTTGATCTACAATTGATAAATCATCTTGATTTACAACAAAGTTAATCTTTTTTGATTCACCCTTTCTCAAATTAACACGATCGAAGTGTTTTAATTGTTTCACCGGCTGAACAACTGATGCATAATCATCTTTCAAATATAGTTGTACAACTTCGTCTCCATCGTAATCTCCTGTGTTTTTAATATCTAACGAAACATTAAATGTATGATTGTCTTTTTGATCTACTTGTAAGTTGCTATATTCGAATGTTGTATAACTAAGGCCATAACCAAAGCTATAAAGAGGATTAGAGGTCATCTCTACATAATTGTGTCCCCATGGGTTCTTTCGGTTATAATATACCGGAAGTTGACCAACGTTGCGTGGTACCGAAATTGGAAGGCGTCCTGCGGGATTATAGTCACCAAATAGAACGTCTGCAATTGCATTTCCTCCCTCTTGTCCGGGATACCATGCTGTAAGTAATGCATTTGCATTTTCACTTGCCCAGTTCATATTCAATGGACGTCCTTGTATATAAACCACAATTACAGGTTTGCCAGTCGCTTTCACAGCTTTCAACAGATCCATTTGTTTGCCTAGCAGATCGAGTGATGCACGGTCAAATCCTTCGCCAGATTCCATATCGCTGACACTTTCTTCTGAGGCAACAGCTGCTCCTGTTTCTATATATTTTGTTTTGAAGTCGCGTGCACTCGATCCTCCCACTACTACTACTGCCACGTCTGCTCTTTTGGCAGCAGCTACAGCTTCATCTATTTGAGTGTTTAAAGTATCGCGAATGGCACATCCCTTTACATATTCTATCTGATTTGTTTTTAGTTTCGATTTGATACCATCCAAAACAGTTTTGATATTGCTATCTTCTTGCGGAGCAGTATAGTCTCCTAGCATATTATATCTGTTGTCGGCATTCGGACCTATTACAGCAACTTTTAAATCTTTACTTAGAGGTAGAATGCTACTCTCATTTTTCAATAATACGATAGCTTCTTGTGCTACTTGACGCGCTAAAGCGATATTTTCGGCTGTTCTGACTCCTTGTTTAGCTTGTTTTGGTTTCACATATGGGTTTTCAAAAAGACCCATTTCGAATTTAAGTCGTAATACTCTTGCCACAGCAGTGTCTACAACAGCTTCTTTTACTTGTCCTTTTTTTACTGCATCAATAAGATTTATGAATGCATTACCACCCAAATCGACATCCAATCCTGCATTTGCTGATAAGATAGCTGTTCCTGCAATTGTTTCAGCTACACGGTGACTGCCACGGATACCTTCTATACTGCCTAAATCCGATACGGAGAACCCTCTGAAATTCCATTGGTTGCGTAGTACATCAGTCAATAGGTATTTGTTTGATGTACAAGGAATTCCATCAATAGAGTTGTATGCTGTCATGACAGACAATGCACCTGCATTAATTGCTTTTTGGAAAGGGGGTAAAAAGCTTTCTTCTAATTCCCGAGGACCAACAAGGGCTGTGTTTCCATTGTGGCCACCTTCTGGTATGCCGTAAGCAATGAAGTGTTTTAGAGTGGCCACTGTCGAAAACTCATTTTTTAGATTTCCTGCACCGTTCCCTTTTACGATTGCTGCACCTAGTTGTCCGCTCAAAACAGGGTCTTCACCAAATGCTTCTTCTACACGCGACCAGCGAGGATCGCGAGAAAGGTCTAACACCGGCCCATAGCTAATATGGCCACCTTGCAATCTTATTTCTTTGGCTATCACTGCTCCCATCTTTTCAAGTAATGCAGCATTCCATGTAGATGCCTGACCGATGCCTGAAGGAAAAACAGTAGTTCCGATTGCCATATGTCCGTGAGGAGCTTCTTCTGCAAGAAAAACAGGGATGCCTAAACGTGTATTCTCCATTACATATTTCTGCATAGCATTACCTGCTTCTGCTGCTTGCTCGGGGTTAAGTCCGTTTTCTAATGTTTTCTGTGTCCAAGGGTCTGCTCTGTAGACTGCCCAGAACATTCCTACATGTTGCTCTTTTATTAGCTTCTCGAATTTGGAAGAATGGGTTATTTTCGAACCTTGTTTGTTGTACATTTCCCAACCAAGAGGACAGAGTAATTGGCCAACTTTTTCTTCGAGCGTCATAAGGCTTAGCAAATCTTGGGTACGCTCCTCAATACTTAATTTGGGATTTTTATATTTTGCCGTTTTCTGAGCAAAGGCTGATTGGCTAAAACAGGCAATTAAAGTAAGTATAATAATAGACTTATAAGTCCTCATAATAAAAACAGTTTTATGGTATATTGTTGATATTAACTTAATGTACAAACCAGTTATCCGGTATATCTTTTATTTCGCCTCCGGCAACCGAATATTGTAAAAGAAGAGAATAGCCGCCACCGCCTTCAACAAAGTCTAATTCAAATGGATGTAATCCTTTTTTGAGTGCAACCTGTCCACTTTTTTCGACAGGAGAGTGCGGGCCTTCATTGTCAACAACTAATCTGTCTGCTATACGGAGCATTCCTGCATCGTCGCATAAGAAGTAGAAGTTATATATGCCTGTTTCAGGTATATTGATGTAACCGCTATATCTGATACCGAAAGAAGAAGCTTTTACTTCGTCAGGAACAACAATATTATTTACTGTAAATTTCTGATCGGGTTCTCCGCTTATCTTAGTTGTTTTGTCCATTGCCTTGTTGTAGAAATTGGCTACTAATCCGCCATCTTTTGCTTTTTTATTAACCGAATTTGCATATGACGAAGGTTTATAATTGACCGTATAAATGTCTCCTTTTGCTCCTTGTTGGCTAAATAGTGCAAACTTGATTGTTTCAGGTTTTGTTATTTTAATTCCTTTGTTTAGGATCGGGGAATTTTGGCTTGGTACGCTTCCATCTAATGTATAGTGGATTGCCATATTATCCATTGGGCTGGCGATGGCAAAATTGGCTTCTTTAATGTAAACACTTTCTAGTGCAAATCCCATAAGATCGGGCAAACGGTAATTTACTTGCATGGCATCTAATCGGGGATAGTGGGCTAATATACGTTGTTTGTAGCTATCAAATAGTTCCTGATTAGTCCATACACGTTCAGCTAGTGCCGATAGGCGAGGAAATAGCATGAAATCTGCTCTTTGCTCCGACGGAATAGTTTCTGTCCACATATTAGCTTGTGCTCCTTTTATGAGGTGTGCTTTATCTTTAGGGACATTATCGTAAACTACCTTTAAAGCATAAACATCACGAAGTGAATTTTTGTCCGGCAAATAATCAAAATAGAGTGGGGTGTTAGGAGTCATTATAATCTGGTTATTATTTAATGCTGCCTTTTGTGGTGCATTCTTTTCCCATCCACGCCAATACATTATATTAACATCTGAATTGATACCTCCTTCGAGTACTTCGTCCCAACCAATTAGGGTTTTTCCTTTTGCTTGTACAAAGTCTTGTATTTTATGTACAAAATAGCTTTGCAATTCATTAACATCTTTGATATTTTCCTGTTGCATCAATTTAATACAACTTTCCGATTCTTTCCATGTTGTTTTTTCAACTTCGTCTGCCCCGATATGGATATATTTTGAAGGGAATAATGCCATTACTTCCGAAAGGACATCTTCTACAAATGTGTATACCTCGTCCTTACATGGGCACAATGGGATAGAAAATAGTTTTCCCCAACCAGCCTCTTTACTATCAGTAAGGTATGGGTAAGCGGCAATTGCTGCCATCATGTGTCCGGGCATATCTATCTCCGGGATGATTTCGACATGTTTAGACGATGCATATTTAATAAGATCTTTAATTTGGTCTTGTGTATAATATCCTCCATAAATTTGTTTTCCATCTTTTTCTAAAATGAAACGGGAATCTATCTTGAAATCAGGGTTTTCAGCTGATTTTTTGATACAAACTGAATCCTGATTGTTGAATGTACGCCAAGCCCCTTGACTTGTTAGTTCAGGATATTTCTTTATTTCGATACGCCAACCTTGATCGTCTGTCAAATGCAGATGTAATTTATTCATCTTGTACAGAGCTAATCTGTCTATGTGTTTTTTTAGATATTCTATAGAAAAGAAATGACGTGATACGTCAATCATCGACCCTCTCCAGGCATACGATGGTTGATCCTCGATGTGGAGAGCAGGCAATAGTAGTTCGCTGTTGATCTTTACACCTGCCTCGATTGTGTATGGCAATAACTGGCGGATAGTCTGCATGCCATAGAATATACCTTTTGATGTTCTGGCTGATAAAATAACTTTATCGGTTGTTATATCCAGAGTATATGCCTCATCACCTGATACCTTATCAGAAAAATTAATTTCAAGAATGTTATTCCCTTTTTCGGATGACAATGGTTGTCCTAAAACTGGTGATAACATTGATTGTAGATATGCGATTTCGTTCCAAAAACGCCCCTGATCGGAAACAACTAATTGAGTTTTTTCATTCAATAGAAAATTGCCTTGTTTCATTTCCAACTTTTGAGGAAAAGGGATTAAGGACGGCACATTATTGGTAGCAGACTGTTGGGAAAAGGCTACTTTTCCCAACAGAAGAATTAAAAATATTAAAGTTATTCTTTTCATTGTTATTTTGTTATGATACCTAGTTCTACAACTGCATATTTATCTGCTTTATTTGTCAGTTCGACTGACTCTAGTTTAATAAATTTAGCTGTTTCCGTGTTGTCAAAAAAGATATCCTGACGGATTGGGTTATTTTTAATATTATTGAATAGTTGATCTGATTTTACTTTTTTCCAATCTTTTCCATCTAGACTCACATAGAAGTTATATCTGGATATATTAGGTGCAGAAACACTGCTGATAGGAACATAGAAAAAGCCTTTGAGAGAAAGCACTTCGCCTAGGTCAATGATGATGCTTTCTTTTGTATCGACATAAGCCTTTTCATTTTTCCCGTCTATGATGTTGTTGATTTCTTTAGTGCTAGTAGATATTACTGACCATTTTGTAGATGGATAATCATCTTTTGTTTTTACTGCCACTTCTTTTTGAGCTCCTTCAATAAAGCGTTCCGGTGTATTGTATAGCTCAATGTTGTTCAATAGCGGACAAGCAAGCGAATTTTCTATATTAATTTTGATCTTGTCTGTGCTGACAGTTGGGAACCGTAGGATACGTTTATATCCGATTGTTGTTGCTTGTGTTGCAATTACCCAAGCATTTGAGGCAGCATCCCAATATTCTATATTGAATTTAGCAATACGTTGTCCGAGGGGGATATATTCTTGCAACAATACAGTATTGATGTCTTTATTGCCATCGAGACTGATTTCGATTGAGGCTGTAGTGATTGCATCATCTGTTGCCCAATAAGAATCGTAATTTCCGTTTAGCAAATTAGCTGCTCCGTACTGATCGGAGTTTCCGCGTGTTGTAGAAGCTGTTGCTTTCGCCCCTTTTGCCAAATTGTCTTTGAATGATTCGTCTATTGTCTTACGAAATTCTATCAAACGAGTCGAATCGTTTGGATGAATACGTCCTCTTCTGTCAGGTGGAACATTTAGTAATAAATTTGAATTACGTCCAATAGATGTATAATAAATATTGACCAACTGCTCTATCGATTTTACTTTCTCATCTGTAGATGGGCTGTAGAACCATCCCGGGCGGATAGATACATCTGTCTCAGCCGGAACCCAGCTTTTTCCATTTACATTTCCTATATTAAGAGTATCGGCAGCAGGTGCTTTTGCTCCCGGTTCGAACCCTTCGGTGTTAAGTGTTGACCAATTAGTCGCTCCCGCCACTCCGCTTTCGTTGCCCATCCAGCGGCATCCGGGACCCACATCGCTGAATATGACAGCATGTGGCTGATGTTTATATACTGTTTCGTGAAATAGGTTCCAGTCATATACCTGTACTTTGCCACCATGTCCGGCACCGCCGTTTGCACCATCGAACCACTGTTCGAAAACTTCTCCATAGTTGGAAAGCACTTCTGTAAGTGTATTTGCAAAAACTTGATTATAGGCTGGTGTCCCATAGTCAGGATGGTTTTGATCCCATGGAGATAAGTATACTCCAAATTTTAAACCGTATTCTTTACAGGCTTCGGACAGTTCTTTTAATAAATCACCTTTGCCATCTTTCCAAGAACTTTCGCGTACAGTATGTGTACTATAATTACTCGGCCATAAGCAGAATCCATCATGATGTTTAGCTGTTATGATGATCCCTTTCATCCCTGCCGCCTTAGCTGTTGCAGCCCATTGGCGGCAATCAACAGCAGATGGATTAAATACTTTCGGGTCTTCTTTACCATTTCCCCATTCCACATCGGTAAATGTGTTAGGCCCAAAGTGGACAAACATATAATATTCAAGCTGCTGCCATGCCATTTGGTCTGCTGTCGGGATAGCTCCATATGGCTTTGGCGCTTCTATCTGGTTTTTGCAAGAGGAGAATAAGCCTCCAATTGCAAGAGTAGCACATAGTGCCAGTGATTTACATGACATAAGTTAACGATTTATTTCAGATTAGTTAATACAGGTATTTTTGTTGTTTTTACTTCAGTCTTGATATCATCATTTATTTGTTCGAAGATGACAATTTTATTCTCACCCTTATTGAGCCACACCCCCGGAATGTATAGGGTTTGTTGTGGACCTACTTGCCAATAGCGCCCAATATTTCGTCCATTAATGAAGATGATGCCTTTGCCCCAGCTTTCCATGTCGATGAATGTATCTCCAACTTCATTCAACGTGAAGGTTCCTTCGTATACAATAGGTCTTCCCGCAATAGATTTTGTTTTTGCAGGGATATTTTGATATACATCTGACTTTGGAAGTTTAGCTAGTTCAGGAGAGTTACTCATTGGGAGTTGATACATTTCCCAATTTCCGGTGATTTCTATATCATTTATTGTAACAGGGCTTATTATTCCTTTTGTATTATGTACTATCTCAGCACCATAATTGATTCGTCCCATATTCTCAACTAATATTTCGAGTGTCGAATTAAAAGGAATGTCAACATCTATAGTGTAGTTCTTATAATAGCGGTTCAATTCTCCTACTTTTTCACCATCAACATATACCACAGCATAATCGCGCAATCCTGATACGTCTAGAGTTCCGCTTATCGGCTGGTTGAAGTGGCGGGAATATAAGACATAGCCATATCCTTGATTTAGTTGCTCGAATGTCAACGGCGTATCATTTTGTATTGGTTTTTGCTTTGTCAAATAGCTTAATACGTCTGCAACTTTATTTAATTTAATTGATGGAATCTCAATTATAGGAATCTGAGCGGGTACATTTGGAATATCATATTTTGCATATTTCTTGATCACATTGCGAAGGGAATCGTATTTGGGGGTCACCCAACCGGCTTCGCTGACCGGTGCATCGTAATCATAGCTGGTCAGATCAGGTTGTATATCGTGTTTTTTATCGTAATTAGCACCACTCGTGAATCCGAAGTTTGTTCCACCATGAGCCATATAATAGTTGAAAGAAACATCATTTTGCAAATATTCTTCCGTTTTGCGTGCTATTGAAGATGGGCTTATTGAAGGGTGTGGTTCAGCCCAATGAGCTAACCAACCCGGATAGAATTCTGCAACCATATAAGGACCTTTTCCATTATGATATTGATCTACAACTTTCTTTAAGTTTGCAATATCACCTTCGCCATTAGCAGTTGGCAAAATACCATTGATAGCACCACCTTCAAATAACCAAGTTCCATCAGATGTGAAAAGAGGAACTTCAAAACCTGCTGCTGATAATTGATCTTTAATTTTTGCATTATAGGCTCTGTGTTCTTCGAGAGGTATATCTTTACGTTGCGAAGCATATGATCCAAATTCATTTTCTACCTGAACCATAATGATAGGGCCTCCTTTGGTACATTGATACTTGTCTACTTCTTGAAACAAGCGGTTGATATAAATTTGAGTATATTTTAGAAATTGCTCATTGTCTCGTCTCAACTCTAGGCCTTCAATATTTTGTAGCCACCAAGGATATCCTCCAAATTCCCATTCGGCACAGGCGTATGGACCCGGACGTAATATAACGTTAAGCCCTTCTTCTCCGGCTATTCGAATAAAAGATGCCAGATCTTTGTCTCCTGCAAAATCCCATTTACCGGGTTCTGGTTCGTGAGCATTCCAAAACACATAGGTTGCAACAGTATTTAGCCCCATTGCTTTCAACATCCTTAGCCGATGTTGCCAATATTGATGCGGTATACGGGCATAATGCATTTCTCCGGAAATTATCTGTGTTGGTTTTCCGTTAGACATGAAATGACCATCCCTTATTTCAAATGTTTGTTGCTTTTGAGCAAATAAGTTAAATGATGTAAAAAATAGTAATAGAACTAATAATCTTCTTTGGAACTTCATTTTTCTGGGATTTAAGCTATTCTTAATATTTTGATGTGTATCCTTAGTTATTGTGAGGATATTCTATTGTTTCAGTATTTACTGATATGTGCAACAATTATTTACGAAAATACTTATTGTGTTAGATACAGTATTATATCTTAAATATACTTGGCCTTTCCATCTTTGAATTAGTAAATATATTTAAAATCTAGCTAAATACAATAGATATTGACTCATCTTTTTTAATAACAGGAAATGTATATATCTTGTTGCAGATTATTTTCTTACCTAAATAATATTGATTAAGAGTGTCTAATAATTAAAAGCCTCTTTTGGGAATTTTGATGTATTAAGGTTCTATGAGTAATTTAATATTGAATCAAGGTTTATTATTACAAGATTATATAAATTGCAATGATATGGCAAATACTACCACCTAATACAAGCAGGTGAAAAACTGTATGCATATATTTTTTCTTAGTCCATGAGTAAAATAAAGCTCCGACGATGTAAGATAGTCCTCCCCCAATGAGCCAATAGAGGGCTGATTCGTGCCCTGCCAATGAAAGTACGTCTAACAGAGGCTTTATGGCTACAAGGATACTGCATCCCATCACAACATAGCATACGGTTTCGATATGGCTATGTTTGTCCATCTCCCGAAAGCTCATATATACTCCTACAATAGCAGATAACCAGATAAATATAAATAATGACCAACCCCATGCACCTGATTCTCGTAAGCTGATTAAGGTAAAAGGCGTATAAGTTCCTGCAATATGGAGATATATAGCAGCATGATCAAATTTTTGAAGTAATTTTTTTCGCTTTTCATTAATACTGCCATGATAAACTGAAGATGTGATATAGGAGGCTAACATTCCGAATAAATAAGTCATTACAGATCCCACAGCCCACATATCTCCACTTGCCATTGCTTTGGATAAAAGAATATATCCGGCAAAAGCACCTAATAGAATACCTAATCCGTGTGAGAGTGTATTAGCAACCTCTTCCTTATGTGTATAACCCCTTACTCTTGACATTGTAATTTTTTAGAATTATAAAAGTAGATATAAATCTGCACTAAATGAATTAATTTCATAAGTTTACATTAAGAAAAGACATACCTAAGATGGATGACAAGAAGATATATATTAAGAATATGGTGTGTAACCGTTGCATAATGGTTGTTCAGGCAGAATTGAGTAAACTGGATATAATCCCGTTGTCAGTTGAACTTGGAGAAGTAAGCTTACAAAAAGAACTTACCTCAGAACAAAAGAAACAACTAGCTATACGGTTGGAAGAACTTGGTTTTGCTCTGATCGATGATCGTAGAGGACATCTGATAGAACAGATTAAAACAGCAGTGATAGAGTTGGTACATTTCAATGATAATAATTTGAAGGTAAATCTTTCAAATTATATAAGTGACAAAGTGCATCATGATTATAAGTATATAAGTAATCTGTTTTCAGAAATAGAAGGTATTACGATAGAGAAATATTTTATTGCTCAAAAAATAGAAAGAGTAAAAGAATTGTTGGTCTATGGTGAATTGACAATCAATGAAATAGCATTTAAATTGAACTATTCAAGCGTAGCTCATTTAAGTGCCCAATTTAAGAAAATAACAGGATTGACCCCGAGCCATTTTAAACAAATAAAAGAAAATAAAAGAAAACCACTCGATGAGGTGTAAATTATATAAACTTTACAAGAGAATATGTAACACGAAAAGGTAATATTGTACCGAACTTTACAATGTGATTAAAATAATAATACAACGTAAAGATGAAAATTACTGATCATACAACCATAGAACAAAAGACGTTTCCGGTACTCCAGATGAGTTGTGCTTCGTGTGCAATTAGTGCCGAGAATATAATAAAGCAATTGGAAGGAGTGAAAAAGGCATCAGTCAATTTTGCTACCGGAAATGCAATAATTGATTATGATCCTACTGTTATATCTCCTCAAGAGATGAAAAAAGCAGTTCAGGACGGAGGTTATGATTTATTTATAGAAGAAGATAAGAGTGTAGCTGCTGATGCATTGGAAGAAATACATAAACAGAAATTTGATAAACTAAAACGCCAGACCTATTTGGCTATTGCGCTGTCAATTCCGATAGTTATCATCGGGATGTTTTTTATGAATATGCCCTTTGCCAATGAAATAATGTGGATACTATCTACTCCTGTTATCTTTTGGCTAGGAAAAGATTTCTTTATAAATGCTTGGAAACAAGCAAAACATCGGACAGCGAACATGGATACACTTGTTGCTTTGAGTACAAGTGTGGCTTATCTGTTTAGTGTATTCAATACTTTATTTCCTGATTTTTGGTATGCACGTGGTATACATCCTCATGTATATTTTGAAGCGGCCAGTGTAATTATTGCTTTTATATCTTTAGGGCGTTTGCTCGAAGAGAATGCAAAAGGAAACACCTCGTCCGCTATCAAAAAATTGATGGGCTTACAGCCTAAAACAGTAACCATTGTGAAAGGAGAGGCCTATGAGCAAATTGCCATTGAGAATGTCAATATTGGCGATCTGATTATGGTAAGACCCGGTGAAAAAATAGCTGTAGATGGAGTTGTTACAGAAGGGGACTCGTTTGTAGATGAAAGTATGTTGAGTGGCGAGCCTGTACCTGTCCTAAAGCAGGAAAAAGATAAAGTATTTGCAGGTACTATCAATCAGAAAGGTAGTTTCCGTTTTATGGCTCAAAAGGTGGGAGCGGATACATTATTGGCACAAATAATCAAAACAGTGCAAGATGCACAGGGAAGCAAAGCTCCCGTACAGAAACTAGTTGATAAGATTGCAGGTATTTTTGTACCTGTAGTTATCTCAATAGCTATTCTTTCTTTTGTAATATGGATAGTCTTTGGAGGTAATACCGGATTTATACATGGCTTATTAGCTTTAGTTACAGTTCTTATCATAGCCTGTCCATGTGCATTGGGGTTAGCTACGCCTACAGCTATAATGGTCGGTGTGGGTAAAGGAGCCGAAAAAGGAATATTGATAAAGGATGCCGAAAGTCTCGAATTGGCTAAGAAAATAGACGCAGTAGTATTAGATAAGACAGGTACTATTACCGAAGGTCACCCCGCAGTAACAGATGTTGTATGGCTCGATAATGATGATAGTAAAAAATATATATTGACAGCTCTTGAGGAGCAATCTGAACATCCTCTTGCAGAAGCTGTAGTCAGTCATTTTGATATACAACCAATTATTTCTATATCGGATTTTGAAAGCGTAACGGGAAAGGGGATAAAAGGTGTTGTTGACGGGCAGGTTTATGTTGTTGGCAATGACAGCATATTGAATGACAACAATATTCCTAAAGCTGCTGTTTTGGTTACTAAGGCACAAGAGTTTAGTATGCAAGGAAAAACTGTTGTCTGGTTTTCTGATAGCACGAAGGCATTGGCTGTTGTTGCCATTGCAGATGAGGTCAAAGCTTCATCCAAAAAAGCAGTACAACAATTGCAAGCGCTCAACATAGAAGTCTATATGCTGACCGGTGATAATGAAGCAACTGCTAGAGAAATAGCAACACAAACCGGAATAAAAAATTTCAAGGCAGAAGTTTTACCACAACAAAAAGCCGAATTTGTGAAACAATTGCAAGATAAGGGTAAAATAGTTGCAATGGTGGGCGATGGGATAAATGATAGTACAGCCTTAGCACAAGCAGATTTGAGTATTGCTATGGGGCATGGAAGTGATATAGCGATGGATGTGGCTAAAATGACAATTATATCATCTGATCTGACCAAAATACCCGAAGCTATAAAACTGTCGAAACAAACAGTCGCTACAATCAGGCAAAATCTATTCTGGGCATTTATCTATAATCTTATAGGTATACCTATTGCTGCGGGAATATTATATCCTATTAATGGATTCTTACTTAACCCGATGATTGCAGGTGCAGCCATGGCATTGAGTAGTGTAAGTGTGGTGACAAATAGCCTCAGATTGAAATGGAAAAATTAATATTAATAAATTAAAACATAAACGACATGGAAACAACAAATAACAAAACATTTACTTTCAAAACAAATATTAATTGTGACGGGTGCATTGCTAAAGTAACCCCTTTCTTAGACTCATTGCAAGGTGTTGTCAAGTGGAGTGTAGATACAGCAAATAAGAATAAAGTGTTGACAGTTGTATCGGATGGTATTTCAGTAGAAGACATAATAGATACCGTACAAAAAGCAGGCTTTAAAATAGAAGCTGAAAGCTAAGATATTTATATATCTATAAAATACATTTTTGAGAGAAGAATATGTCCATACAGATAAATTATTGATAGACTTTGCTTAAAAGATTCAATATGCAGTAAGAGAAGCAAGATGTCATTATGAATGATATATAAATAGGATTATGTTCGATTGAAAATAAATTTAACTAAAGAGTTATATTTTAGAAAAATAGTAATTTCGTTTGTTTTCAGAATTTAATATCTTTGATGTATATATTAGACAATTAAATTTATATGACGACTAAACGCTTATTATTCACACTGTTTGTATTTTATTCATTCACGTGTTGCATCCATTCCGGAAACTCAAAAGACGTTTTAGTAACAGATAACACGAATGAAGATATTGTTAAAATTATTCCAACCGAAATACATATAACAGATAAGGATGATTCAGATAAACAATGGTTGCTCGATCATATATTTTCTCATTCAACTATCGATAACATAGACTTTCATGGAGAAGGGTTGAATTCATTAAAGTTCATAGATACAGATAGTAACTTAGTTAAAGTATCAGAAGGAAAAATTGAATTGCCATGTAAAGATACAATTGTAATACTAGAAGATTCTCCCGAAGATGAATATGGCTATTACTCTGAGTATGAATATGTCGGAAAATTGAGTGTCCTAAATTCATATCTTATTTTGGGAAATTATATCGAGACAAGTAGTTATCAGTTGATCAGTGCTGAAAATGGAGAAAACATGTTATCTTTCAGTCACCTGATCCTATCACCTGATGGTAAACACATGATAACGGGAGAATATGATGGTATAGATAGTAGTGGTATTTATCTTTGTTTGTACAAAATTCAAGACAACAAACCAGTAATGTTAGCAACTCTGGTTTATGATGAATGGAAACCAGAAATGTATACAGATTATCAGAGTCTTATTTGGATTGGTAATAGCGTTTATATCCCAATGGTTAGTCAATCATCTCAAGACAAAGATGATGTAAAATATATGAAACTTGATATTGATTGGGAGGAATTGGATAAATTATCTAAATTATAAAATAATAACAATTGATCATAGATAATGGACTTATGATCAATTGTTATGTATGTGATTATTATACAGAAAGTTATTTATTCATTTCTCTGAGTTTTATTTTGGTGAGAGCTTGCTTTGTATTTAGTGGGAAGTCGGCATCCATCATCCATGCATAAAAACTTGGTTCTTTTTTCAAAACTTCACTTACAGATTTACCCTTGTGTTTACCAAAATTGAAAACTTCAATACCATTTTCATCCTTGATAATACGACCGGCCAAATCCACATTGTTATTAAAGAATGAATATTCGCTGGCTAATGCTTCCATATCATTTTCCAGATCGGGATATTTGTCTAACTGAGCTTTTAATACCTCATAAGTTGCTAGTGTATCTGCTTCGGCGGAGTGAGCATCTACAAGAGTTTTGTCACAATAAAATTTATAAGCAGCTTCCAGAGTACGCTGTTCTTTCTTATGGAAAATGATTTGTACATCAATCATTTTTCGTTTACTAAAATCAATATCTACACCTGCACGAAGAAATTCTTCTGCAAGGAGGGGAATATCAAAACGGCTCGAATTGAATCCGGCAAGATCACAGCCTTCCATTTGGTCTGCTAACGATTTAGCAATTTGTTTGAATGTCGGGCAGTCTTTGATGTCCTCATCCGAAATACCATGTACAGCAGTCGATGCCGGTGGTATAGGCATTTCAGGATTTATTCTTTTAGTCTTCACCTCCTCTTTACCATTCGGATATACTTTCAGATAAGACAGTTCTACAATCCGATCGTGAACAGTATCCGTTCCTGTAGTTTCTAAATCGAAGAATATAAGAGGATTTTTGAGGTTCAGATTCATAATGCAAGTTTGTTACGAAAAAACTTTATCAGGCTTCTCCATATAGGATTACCTGATAAAGTTTCTTGATATTTTAAAATTAGTTATTTATTAGTCGTTTAACATCATCGGCATCAATAACATCAATAGATCTTCATTCTCTTCGTTTTCGGCAGGAATGATAAGTCCAGCACGAGAAGGGTCTGAAAGTTCAAGTGATATTTCAGTTGATGGAATATTATTTAATATTTCAATTAGGAAACTTGATTTGAAACCAATATTCATTGCAGTTCCTGTATATTCACAAGGGATAGTTTCTTCGGCAGCTGTTGAAAAATCAATGTCTTGAGCTGATACGACTATATTTCTATCAGTTAATTGCAGTCTGATAAGATTGCTTGCCTGATTAGAGAATACAGAAACACGCTTCAAAGCATTTAAGAATGCGAGGCGATCCAGAATAACTTTATTTGTATTGTTTTGAGGAATTACAGAATTATAGTTAGGATAACGACCTTCTATAAATCGGCAAGTCATTGTATAGCTTGACATTTTTATATAAGCATTGTTTTCATCAAATTTGATTTCAACAGTTTCTGCCTCTTTTGGAAGAATTGCTTTTAATAAGTTAGCCGGTTTTTTAGGGAGGATAAACGAAGCTCGTTCAGCACCTTTGGCTGCTAAAGTTTTGCAACGTACCAATTTGTGTCCGTCAGATGCTACAAACGTAAGGTCGTCAGCTGTAATATCAAAATAAACGCCATTCATCACAGGGCGGAGTTCGTCATCAGCACTAGCAAATAAAGTACGGTTTATACCCGAAAATAGTACTTGCGGATCGATTGTTAAGCTAACAGCTGATTCTTTCAATTCTTTCGGTTGAGGATAATCATCTCCGTTTTGTCCGATAAAATTATATTTACCATTATGGAAATAAATGAATGTTTCTAAATTGTCATTTATTTCGAATGTAAGAGGTTGCTCCGGAAGTTCTTTAAGGGGATCAAGTAGATTTTTTGCATTCACAGCCAATTTTCCACTACCTTCAGCTTCACTTACCTCTATCGAAGTTACCAAACGGGTTTCCGAATCAGCTGCTGTAAGTGACAGGTTGGAACCATTCAGGTCTAACAAGAAACAGTCAAGAATAGGCAATGTATTCTTTGAATTTATCACCTTGCTTATTGCTTGCAGATGGCTTAACAAAGCCGTACTAGATACCACAAATCTCATATTCTTCCTTGTATTTGATATTTAATTTTTCTAATATTATTAATAAAGCAAATATAGAGAAAATATTTCAGCAGACCAAGATGCTACTTTCCGAAATATGTATCTGAATATATATTTATTAAAACTTTTGTTTAGTATTTTTTCTGAATAACGCATCTGCTTTTGAAAAAGTAAAAAATGATTTATTTCACTCTACTTACATTTTTTACAAAAAAGATCTCAATAAAAATATACTTGTTTTATCTATATGTATATAACATTCTTTCAAATAAATTTTAACAAATGCTTCTCGAATAATCAAAAAAATATTTAATTTGCTAACATATCTGTTTCCATATAACAGATAGAGGGGGAATCAAAACATATACATAAAAGAGGTTTTTTAACCTTATTACTAAAATTATTAATCTAAAATTAACAGAATGAGAAAAACATTATTGTTTTTAAGCAGCCTGATCTTTCTTCTTACAGGTTGTAGTAATGATGATCTGGATATGAATTCAGACTCAGGGACAACACACACACAATCTGAGAATGTCCGTTGGTATGGGACAAAACGAATCACAGAACCTCAAACAAGAGGTGTTGCAGATGGCTCAAAACGGTGGAATGCTGAATCAGGTATTTTTATTAAGTTTCTTAACACACCATCCGATTCTCAGTTAATTGGGAAAATAAAGACAATTGCATCCGAATGGGAGCAATATGCAGGAATTAATTTCCATTTTGTCGATCAGGATATAAAAGCCCCAGTTCGGATTGCTTTCGATTGGAATGGTAATGACTGGCTCACATGGTCTTATACTGGAACAGATGCCAAATTTGAGCATGCTCAAAATCAACCGACAGCTGTGTTTGGAGGATTAGAGTATGATGATGAAGAAACTTTCAGGGGAGATGTGCTTCGGGTTTTCGGCCAGATTCTAGGTTTGGAGTATGAACAACGTCACCAAGAATGGAGCAAAAATGGCTATTGGAAAAGTGAAACACAGCTACAGCGATATTGGGAAGGTCAATTTGATGGTTATAGCATGGATTGGGATGAAATTCGTGAATATGTTTTTGACCCACTTACCGAACAAAATACACTACAATTGTTTTCGACTGAAGATATTGATGAACAATCTGTTATGGCATGGCCTTATTATAATAAAGCACAGACAACCAAATTGCTTGCGAATTTCGAATTATCCGAAGGCGACAAACAATTCATAGCTCAATTATATCCTAAAAAAAGCTTACCTACTATTCAGCAAGCTTGGGTAGATTCAGGTTACTTCACATGGACTGATAACACAAAAACAGCTCTCAAAATTACATCTTTGGGTCGTCAGCAAGAATATTTGCCAGATGTGTCGGATGGAGAGCAACTGACAAGTGCATATGAAATGTTTGCGGGAGCTGTAATAAAAAAAGCACCAATATTTAACACATCTAATATAACGAAATTCACATTTATGTTTTGGGAATGCCGTAATTTATCTGAGGTGCCTAAATATGATACATCAAAAGCTGTTGATATAGAAGTTATGTTTGCCTGGTGTAGGTCTTTGGTAGAAATACCAGAATTTGATTTTTCAAATGCAGTAAAGGTTAGTGCCGCATTCATGGGCACAGGTCTCACACGTATTTCGAATCTAAAATTCCCAAAAGGTGAAGACTTTTATTGCATGTTTCAAGGTACAAACTTAGTTAGTGTTGATAATTTTGAAGCTCCAAATGCTAAATCTTGTGTTTCGATGTTCCAAGGATGTTCTTCTCTTACTCGTATATCAAATATAAGTATGCCCAGAGTAGTTGAATTTGGTGGTGCTTTCCTTAATGGTTGTGAATCTTTAAAATATGTCGAAAATTTTGATGCTAGTGGAGCTTCTGGTTTCCCTTATATGTTCTCAGGATGCTCTTCTTTAGAATATGTGTCCAATCTTAATACCTCAAGTGGAAGAGACTTTAGGAATATGTTTGAGAACTGTGCATCTCTTAAGAGCAAACCGGAATTGGATCTGTCGAATGCAACAGATATAACAGATATGTACAAGGGTACTCCCTATGAATAAATAATAGATAGTAATTGGTAGTCCCAAAATACTATTTGATATGCAAAAGCGTAGAGTTAATATTAACTCTACGCTTTTTTACCTCTAGCCTTGTCTTATATCTGTTTAGATATATTGTATATCTGAATAAATATGACGACTTTTATATTTAAAGAAAAAATTTAACGAAACAGAAATAACCGCTAATGACTGGAGCAAAAAGAATAGGTCCAAAATCTTTGAAGGATATATCCCCTCTCATATTGGAGCAACTGAACGAAGGACAAATAGAATCTGTGAATCTAACTGAATGGTTAGCTGTTGATCATGAGCAGTTGATAAGGTCTGTTTTACCTATTGCATATCATGATGCATGCCTTACGGAAATCGGAGAATTAAAGTCGAAATCTGCAATGCAGATGATAAAAATAATCGGGCAGACTCTGTTTGTTGAAACCAAAAAGCAGAAGGATAAACAGTTGTTTGATAAGTTAAAAGATCATACTTCAGATAGTGTGCGCTGTTGGGCTGCCTATATTGTTGGATCGGACAATACGATGTCACTTGATACAAAACTTCAAGAGATAAAACCTTTTGCTGCCGATACTCATTTTGGTGTCAGAGAAATAGCATGGATGGCGGTCAGAGAAGATATTACCAATAATCTTAATGAAGCTATAATTACTCTTGCTGGATGGGCAATGGATGAAGATCCTAATATACGTCGTTTCGTAAGTGAATCAATCCGTCCAAATGGTGTTTGGTGCAGACAAATACAACAATTAAAAGAGACACCTCAATTGGCACTCCCTATTTTAGAACAATTGAAAACTGATAATTCAAGATATGTGCAAGATAGTGTAGCTAATTGGCTGAATGATGCAAGTAAAACTCAACCTCAGTTCGTGATTGATACTTGTGAACAATGGAGTTCAAATGGTCTCTCTTCCGAAACAAAATATATAATCAAAAAGGCTTTAAGAACAATAAGCAAAAAATAAGCTTGATTGGGGAAATTGTTATTCTTATTGTTGACTCGTATGATTAAAGAATAAGGTACTGAGCATTTCTTTTTGTATCAGGCTTATCTGTTTCCCAATACATTTTAGTAGCTTTGTAGTAATATTTTATATAGTGTATTATGAAAATTCGATTACTTCTGTTTCTACTGTGTGCAAATACATTATTTGCATTTTCCCAGTTTCAACCAGTCCGTTATCAGATAGATGGTATAAATTTATCTTATCAGGTCTCTTTTCCTGCTAATTATGACGAAAATAAACAATACCCATTACTTATATTCTTACATGGGGCAGGGGAGCGTGGAAGCGATAATGAGAAGCAATTAGTACATGGCAAAGACTTCTTATTGAACAATACCCAAAGCGAGTATCCTGCTATTGTGATAGTGCCGCAATGCCCTGAATACTCTTATTGGTCTAATGTAAAGATACATTCTTTGAATAAAGAACAACCATTTTCTTTTGACTCGTCCGATAAACCTACTATGGCTATGGAGGCCTTGGTAACACTCATAAATGAATGGATTTCGTCAGGTAAAATAGATTCAAAACAAGTCTATGTCGGTGGTCTTTCGATGGGAGGGATGGGTACTTTCGAACTTCTATGGCGTATGCCTAATACTTTTGCGGCTGCATTCCCAATCTGTGGAGGTGGCAACATTGCTAAGGTTGTTGATAATACACGTAATACTCCGGTTTGGATATTTCATGGAAGTGCAGATAGTGTAGTGCCTGCTTCTAATTCACAGAATATGTACAAGGCGATGCAAGAAGCCGGACGTGATGTAAAATACACAGAATATCCGAATGTCAATCATAATAGTTGGGATAATGTTTTTCAAGAAAAAGATCTTTTCAAATGGTTGTTTAGTCATAAGAAATAAGTATACCTGTTTTATTCAAAAAATCTACAATTAGTATTTCTTAGTACCAATGACAATGACTCTAAATCAGAAAAAAGTATCAATTGTAATTTGTTGTTACAATGAAGTAACAAATATCCCTACCGTAGTAAAAGCTATTCATGAGAGTATGGATACTACAGGTTACCATTACGAAATTATTGCAGTAAATGATGGTAGCAGCGATGGTAGCCAAGAGTTGTTAGAGAAACTATCAGCTGAAGATCCTCAATTATTTTATGTTGAGCTATCTCGTAATTTCGGACATCAGAATGCTTTGAAAGCAGGCTTGGATATTGCCGGAGGCGATTGCATTATATCTATGGATGCCGATATGCAACACCCACCTCGTATGCTGCCTGATCTGATAAGAGGCTGGGAAGAAGGTTATGATATTGTTTATACCCGTCGTATGGATGATCCTTCGTTACCGAAAAGAAAGCGAATGACATCTAAATTGTTTTATCGTTTCCTTAATTTTATGGCAGATATAAAATTAGAAGACGGGGTTGCCGATTTCCGGTTGATGGATAGACGTGCTGCTAATGTTTTAGTGAAAATAGAAGGGGGCGATCTATTTATAAGGGGAATAATTAATTGGATGGGATTTAAGCAACTTGCTATTGATTATATGCCCGATAAACGTCTGTCGGGTGAAACAAAATATACATTCAAGAAGATGGTAAATCTGGCGATGCAGGGAATACTGTCTTTCAGTACAAAGCCTCTGCACCTGGCTCTTTATCTAGGTTTTGGAATAGCTTTACTATCTTTGCTTTGCTTCCCTTATGCTATTATTAGCCTATATTCGGGTCATGTCATGTCGGGGTGGGTTTCATTGATACTGACCGTTTCGTTTTTGGGCGGTCTGCAACTATTCATTTTAGGAATCATTGGTCTGTATATCGGACGTATATTTGCTCAGACAAAAGGATTTCCGGGTTATGTGATGAGAAGTACAAATTTGATAAAATAATGAGTTCGAAAATATTATTAAGCTTTGATATTGAGGAATTTGAAATGCCTCGTGAATATGGTGATCCTATCGATTTTGACCTCCAAATGAAAGTCTCGATAGAAGGGACAACCCGTATTTTGGATTTGTTGGCTAAGCATGATGTAAAAGCGACTTTCTATACTACAGCCAATTTTGCGACTCATGCTAAAGATATTGTACACAGAATAGTAACCGAAGGGCACGAGTTGGCTTCGCATGGGTATGTACATGATCATTTTGAACCTCCACATCTGAGAATGTCGAAAGATGTTCTTGAAGAAATTGGAAATGTAGAAGTGTATGGTTATCGTATGGCACGTATGATGCCTGTACCTGAGGAAGAAGTATTCAAAGCCGGATATATATATAATTCGTCAATCAACCCGACCTATCTGCCCGGAAGATATAATAAACTTAACGAACCTCGTACCTATTTTATGCGCGAAGGTGTATTGCAACTGCCGGCATCAGTTACTCCATTGGTTCGTTTTCCATTATTCTGGATTTCATTTCATAACCTAGCTTTGAGCCTTTATTGTGCTTTGGCTAACAGGGCCTTAAAAAAAGATGGGTATTTAAATGTTTATTTCCATCCGTGGGAGTTTATGCCTATAGGACCGAAAGGGAAATATAATTTTCCATTTTATGTAACTAAAAATACAGATATGAAAATGGTCGAACGATTTGGACGGTTTATAGAATGGGGGAAAAGTAAAGGTTATCAATTCTCACGGACATATGATTTTGTGACAGGAATAAATAAGAATTAATTTCTTATTTATCATCATCTTTTATTTCTTCATACGAAACGTATTCACCTTCTTCTTTAGAGAATTGTTTATGATTGCCTGACTGTTTTGATGTATAATCATCTTGCGATTGGTTATTATAACCTTGTCGCTGTTGTTGTGGATTAGTCATACCTTTCCCAAATAATCGGATTATTTTAGTTAAAATAGACCCGAATACAAAAAATATAAGAAAGGCAATAATGAATAATAATATTAAAAATTTCATTCAATAAAAAAACTTTTGCAAGTTGTTAATAATACAAATATAAGTATTTCCACTTTATATCTGGTACTTTTTCATATTTGCTAACAATAAATGTGCCACTAGGCATAATATGACAAAAATAGCACCTACACAAATAACTCCGTTCCATCCTGCATAGCCCCAGGCTTTTCCTCCGATAAAAGTACCTACTGCCCCTCCAATAAAATAGGAAACCATATAAACTGTATTCAAACGGTTTGTTGCTTCGGGATGAGTCGAAAATACAATTGTCTGATTGGTTACATGCATCGATTGTAACCCCATATCTAAGAATATAATTCCGACAATCAATCCGGCATATGTCAGTCCAAACAATCCAAATATTAGCCATGATAGGATCATCATAGAACATCCCATAAGTATAATATGATTCTTTTTAATTTTTCCGGAAAAATAACCGACCAATGATGCAGCTAAGGCTCCGGCTATACCAACCAAACCGAGTAAGCCTGCAACATCACTTCCTCTCAGAAAAGGAGGTTGTTCGAGATGGAATGTAAGAGTTGTCCAGAATATAGAAAATGATCCGAAACCTAACGCTCCACGCAAAGAAGCTAGGCGGAGGCTTGGGATGGTTTTTGCATAATATAGAATGGAACTCATTAATTGGCCATATGTGCCGTTAAATGTGGATTTCATATCTGGTAATTTCCAGACAATCAAAGCTCCTAATACAAGCATAATCCCGGCGGCTATCATAAATACTTCGCGCCAACCAAGATATTCGCCTAACAATCCGCTGAATACCCGTGAGGCCAATATTCCAATAAGTAAACCACTCATCACTTGTGCCACATTTTTGTCTCTATCCTTAGGTGCAGATAGTTGAGCCGCAATCGGGACAAATATCTGAGGAACGACAGAGGTAAGGCCTATCAAAAAACTTGCTGCAATCAGCACCTCCAAAGATTGGCTAAATGCTGCCATAAGAAGAGATATAATAATGAGAGCAAAATCAATTAGTATTATTTTCTTCCGTTTAAACATATCACCCAATGGGATGATGAGTAATAGTCCAGCTGCATATCCAATCTGTGTGAACATGGCTACATTACTTGTCGCAGATTCTGATTCTCCAAATTCTTTAGAGATCATTCCCAACAAGGGTTGATTATAGTAATTGTTAGCAACTACAAGACCTGCACCGATTGTCATCAGCCAAAGAGTTGCTTTGGATAAATATTGTTTATTCTTTTCTTCGTAGATTGACATTATTCTTGTTCCTTTATTCCGGATAGGAAGTATTTAATATCCAGTTACGTACTATATCTGTATCAAATATCTTACCGATAATTCTATATTTTGAATCATTCAATGGATTACGTCCTACTAATGGTTCGGACATTACACCTATTTTGGGCTTGTAATAATTAGCATGTACAAAAGACATATTTTTATTCTTATAATAGATATATCCTACATGACAGTCGAGACCGACAATATACAACCCTTCTCCTTTTTCTTCAATATATTTTACAATATCTCCTATCGGTTTATTCTGAAAACGTCGTATATCTGAGGTCATTTTTATAATCACAGATTCCGAAGCTTGTTGTGCCCACTTTATACGGGGAATATTAAATCCCATATCACGCAATGTGGTGGTAACAAAGTAACCGCAGGCAATGCTACCTTCGCGTGGTGTTTGTGTGTGCCCTTCGAAAGTCCAAGGCGTATTGTACCAAGCCTTAAAGAAATGATTTGCTGTATTAAGTAAATACGCTTGAGCCTCTTTTAATACAGAATCTTGTTTTAGTCTATTACCTTTACAGCCCGTATATCTTTCGCGAAATTCATCCCTTTTATTGATCGTTTCTGTTTTTAATTCACTATAAGGCTTTTGATCTTCTAATGCAATTTCCTCACCTATATTGATCTCAATCGGTTCCTTTTTCTCTTCAGTTTTAGTTGAACATGAGATAATCGATAAAACTAGTAATATTGTGTAAAGGTATTTCATCTTTTGTAGAAGGAAATCGACTATTAATCAATAAAACGCTTCGTTATCTCTCCGAAGGCATCAATGCGCCTGTCTCGGAAAAAAGGCCACCATCGACGGACTTGCTCCGATCGTTTCATATCTATTTCTACTACTTGTATTTCTTCCTTATCGCTCGAAGCTTGCCAAATAATTTCTCCCTGAGGGCCTGCTACAAAACTATTTCCCCAAAAAGTAATTCCATTTGTTTGTTCTGAAGGGTCTGGCTCATAGCCTGTACGATTGACAGAAATAACATGTAGTCCATTGGCTACAGCATGTCCTCGTTGCGAGATCACCCACGCACCTTGCTGACGGTTTTTTTCTTCGGCCGTGTCGGTCGATTCCCATCCAATAGCAGTAGGGTAGATAAGAAGGTCGGCTCCTGCCATTGCCATCAAGCGGGCAGCTTCAGGATACCATTGATCCCAACATACAAGTACGCCCAACTTTCCTACAGATGTTTCAATTGGTTTAAACCCTAAATCGCCGGGTGTAAAATAGAATTTCTCATAATATGCCGGATCGTCAGGTATATGCATCTTACGATATTTACCTGCAATGGTTCCGTCTTTCTCTAAAACTACAGCTGTATTATGATACAATCCCGGTGCACGGCGTTCGAAAAGAGAAAGAACAATCACAACACCTAATTCTTTTGCTAATACTCCAAACTCTTCGGTAGATGGTCCGGGAATAGTTTCTGCCAGATCGAAAATAGTAGTGTCTTCTACTTGACAGAAATATAATGAATTGTGTAACTCTTGAAGTACAACGAGTTGTGCTCCTTGTTCCGTCGCAATTCTGATTTTATCTTTCAGCCGTTTTTTATTGTTTTCTATATCAGGCGTATTTACCTGTTGTATTAATCCTATTTTCATTTGTGTCTCTTTTCTTTTTACCAGCCTTTTACAGCTCCACCTTTAAATTCTTTTTCAGCCACTTTAGCCACTTCTTCTGACTGGAAAGCTTGAACAAATCGTTTTATTTTATCATTATCTTTATCTTCTTCTTTTGTTACAATCACATTCACATATGGAGAATCTTTGTCTTCTGCAAATAAGCTGTCGTCAAGAGTAAGTCCTGCAAGCGAGGCAAATGTATTGTTTATGATTGCTATTGAAACATTGCTATCGTCAAGCATACGACTCAATAATGGAGCTTCGAGTTCGACAATCTTTAAGCTTTTAGGATTTTCTGTGATATCAATAACACGAGGTGAATATCCTACATTATCCTTTAATTGAATTAATCCTTCCTTTTGTAAAAGTAATAGTGCGCGCCCTCCGTTTGTGGCATCGTTTGGGATTACAATTGTACTTTCACTTTGTAACTCGTCCAATGATTTTATTTTTTTTGAATATCCTGCCAATGGATATATAAAGGTATTACCTACAACTGCAAATTTATACCCCCTACGTTTAGCTTGATCTTCCAAAAAAGGCTTATGTTGAAATACATTTGCATCTATATCTCCTTCTTTAAGAGCCGTGTTGGGCATGATGTAATCATTAAATTCTATAAGTTCCACTTCAAGCCCATATTTTTCTTTAGCTATGCGTTGAGCTTCTTGGGCAACAGTAAACTCCGGCCCCACTTGTACTCCTACTTTTATATAGTTAGGGTCATCTTTTCTATTTGTGCCGCATGAGATGACTAAGACAGCTGTAAGAACTACTATTATAAAAAAAGGAATTTTTTTATTCATATCTATTTTTTTATTTTCTGTGATCTACTAATTTAGAAACATAATCGCCAAGAAATTGGATAAGGAATACAATTATAACGAGTAAGGTCAGAACGATGTTCATAGTTGTCAGGTCATAGTCTACATAACCATATCTGTACCCGATTTGCCCTAATCCTCCTGCACCTACAGCACCTCCCATGGCAGAATATCCGACCAATGTTATTAAAGTTATTGTAGCATTGTTTACTAAAGAAGGTAGTGCCTCTGGCAGTAATACTTTCCTTATTATCTGAAATGGGGTGGCTCCCATTGCCCGCGAAGCTTCTATCAATCCGTTCGGAACTTCCAATAGGCTGTTTTCTACCATACGTGCAACAAATGGTGCTGCACCAATACTCAGAGGGACTAATGCTGCCCACATGCCAATGGATGTGCCGACTATAGAATCGGTAAAAGGAATCATCCATACAATGAGTATAATAAAAGGTATTGCTCTGAATATATTTACAATAAAAGATAATACACTATTCAACGCTACATCTTCTTTTATCTGTCCTTTACGTGTTATAAATAATAAAGTACCAATAGGAAGCCCCAGCACGAAACCGAAGAATCCGGAGATAAATGTCATGGCAATTGTTTCCCAGATACCATTCAGAAAAAAAATAATTACCGAACTAGACATATCCTAATGTTTCTATTTTAATATTTTTCTTTTCTAAAAAAGAAATTATTTCTTGTTCCTTCCCTATAGCTCCTATCAGTTCAATAAGCATCACTCCGAATTTAGCACCACCGACATGATCCATTTGGGCACATACTATATTACTGTTTACATGAAATTCACGAGCAACTTCGGATAGGGAAGCATTGGCTACTGATTGTCCTGATATAATAAGTTTAATGAGAAAATGCTTTCCTTCTCCAGCTTTGTTGCTGAGGCGAATTTGATAATCGAGAGGAATGTTTACCTGAATGGATGATTCTACAAATCGTTTCGTTAAAGCATGTTCGGGATGAGAAAATATTCCGGCAATAGTACCACATTCTATCAATTTTCCATCGCTTAATACAGCTACTTCGTCACAAATTTCTTTAATAACTTCCATTTCATGCGTGATGAGGAGAATTGTTATGTTTAGTTTTTTGTTGATATCTTTTAGCAGTGCCAATATCGAACGTGTTGTTGCCGGATCGAGTGCACTGGTAGCCTCATCACAAAGTAAAATCTTGGGATTACAAGCTAGTGTGCGAGCTATCGCTACACGCTGTTTTTGGCCGCCTGACAGTTTTGATGGATAATCTTGTGCCTTGTCTTCCAAGCCTACAAGTTTGAGTAATTGAAGTACTCTGCTCTTTATGTTTACCTTCGAAGTGCCTACCAATTCTAAAGGAAAGGCTATATTGTCGAATACTGTGCGAGATGACAATAAATTGAAATGTTGAAATATCATACCGATATTTCGTCTGGCTATGGCTAGCTGTGATGGAGATAATTTCATCAAGTCTTGTCCTGCAACGTATACCTCTCCATTGTTTGGTCGTTCCAATAAGTTGACGCAACGAATCAATGTACTTTTGCCTGCTCCCGATTCTCCTATCACCCCCATTATTTTTCCTTCGGGAACAGTGAGAGAAACAGAAGAGAGAGCTGAAATTGTTCTTCCTTTCAGATGAAATATTTTTGATATGTTTCTGAGTTCTATCATTCTAAATAAATTCTTCGGGATATTGCATTGTAATACAATGTAATGAACCATGTTGGCGAATGAGGGCGGAACAGTCTATCCCAACAATTTCGCGTGTCGGAAATGCTTTTTGAAGTTGTTTACGAGCCTCTTCGTCTTTTTCTTTATTGTTGTAGAAAGGTAATAAAACACAACTATTCATTATCAGAAAATTGGCATATGTAGCCGGTAGGCGTGTAGCATCTTCGTCATAGACACCTTTCGCCATTGGCAACGGAATCAGATTGTATGGCTTACCTTCGTTATCGACAAAGGTTTTTAATTGCTCTTCCATTTTAGCCAATGCATCATAATGTTCATCCGATTTGTCTGTGCATTTGACATAAGCAATAGTATGCTCGTCGCAAAAACGTGCAAGAGTATCAATATGGCTATCGGTGTCGTCACCTGCTAAATAGCCATGGTCTAGCCAGAGTACCCGATTTAGCCCGAATGTTTCTTTTAGATAGCTTTCTATTTGTTCTTTTGTCAAATAAGAGTTTCTGTTAGGCGACAGTAAACACTCTGATGTAGTAAGCAATGTTCCTTTTCCATCCGATTCAATCGCTCCACCTTCTAAAACAAAATCTTTTTTATTGACTAGTTCCGTAAGAGTATTAAACACTTTATTTGCAAATAGTCCTCTTGTGATCTGATTGTCATAATTGGAAGCGAATTTTAATCCCCAACCGTTGAATGTGAAGTCAAGGATTTCTCTTTTCCCATTTCTTAATATTGATATTCCACCATGATCACGTGCCCACGTATCGTTAGTCGGCAATTCTATGACAATAAGGTTATTAAATAAATCTTTAACATTCCGAAGTTCAAATTTCACAATTTCTGCACTTCTGCAAACAATTATCAATTTTTGTCGTTTCAGAATTTCTGTAGCTACATTTACATAGCAGGTGGTGACATCTTCGAGCATATAATCCCAATCGGTCTCTTCGTGAGGCCATGTAAGTTGAATAGCACTTTGTGGATACCATTCGGAAGGTAAAAGAGTTATTTGCGACATATTTTTATATCTAAATATATGATGGAAAGCAAAGGTACAAATTTTCAGGGATTTTGGATAAATTGCTTTATTAGATTCTCATTAGCTAAGCTTTTATCCTTTTGTTGATTATAAAAATTATCTTTGTTATCTGCTAACCTTAAATAAAATATAGTATGTATAAATTTTTATGTACGTTTCTTTTACTTTTCACCACCAGTTTATTATTTGCTCAAAATAATATAGAGCAAACTTATCGCAATCCTGTTATTTCCGGCGATTTTCCCGATCCTACGGTTATCAGGGTCGGGGACGATTATTATGCTGCCGGTACAACATCCGACTTTGCCCCAAGTTATCCATTATATCATTCGCGTGACCTTATTAACTGGGATCGGATTGGCTCTGTTTTCGACAATCCTCCTGCTTGGATAAAAGGTGATTGCTGGGCTCCTGAATTGTATTATCTTGACAATACATACTATGTCTATTATACAGCACGCCGCAAGAGTGACAATGTAACCTGCATTGGTGTTGCTACCAGCAAAGATATAACAAAAGGTTTTGAAGATCATGGTATATTGATAGAGTGGGGCAAAGAAGCCATTGATGCTTATATATTTAAAGACGATGATGGTAAATTGTACATCACTTGGAAAGCATATGGACTGAATCAAGATCGCCCGATCGAAATATTGGGTTCGGAACTTAGTGCAGATGGTTTGTCGTTAGTTGGTGAACATTTTACATTGACCCATCATGACAAGGGCTGGAAGGGCTATGGTGACGAAGGGCAGTGTATAGTTAAACATAATGGTTACTATTATCTTATCTATTCCGCCGGAGGATGTTGTGATAATCGTTGCGACTATCATGTGCAGGTAGCCCGATCTAAAACCATGAAAGGCGTATGGGAGCAATATGATCAGAACCCCATATTGGAGGGTGGTGAACTTTGGCGATGTTCGGGACACGGTACTTTAGTAGAAACTCAAGATAATCGTTATTTCTATCTATATCATGCCTATCATGCTTATGATTTCGAATTTGTAGGACGACAAGGTTTATTGGACGAACTATTATGGAACGAAGAAACAGGCTGGCCTTATTTCCGTTATGGACGTACTCCATCGGCACAGGCACAGGTTCCATTCAAGAATACGATCCAATATAGAGAAAATGCCACGTTTTACGATAATTTTGCAACCGACACTTCCGATAAGTTTTGGTTGTGGGATATGAATCTGCCAAAACCAATATTGTCAAAAGACAATGGTAAATTGACAATGACTGCTTCATCAGCTTTTGTATTCAGAGGAGTGAATGCTATGACGGGGAATTATATTGCGGAGACAGGTGTAAGAGCTGGTAGCGCGAATTTTAAAGGTTTGTCGGTTTATGGTAACCGTAGCAATATGTTTTCGTGGGGTGTAGAAGGTTCTTATATCAAATTATATAAATTGGAAAATGATACAAAGAAAGAGTTATTTTCAATCCCGTTCACCTCTTCTATTGTTTATCTGAAAGTAGAATCAAAAAACGGACGACTTTTCTCTTTTTATTATTCTGATAATCAAAAAGATTGGAAGTCTTTCTCTGAAAATGATGAGGGTCTTGATGGCAAGTCTATACCACAATGGGGTAAAGGTGTGCGTATCGGGCTTTTAGTCGAAAATAATGGTACAGGTTCAAATTCCGGTGAATTTTCTTATTTTAGTTTAGAAAATAAATATTAAGTCTTTATCTGATAACTCCACCTGTAATCATTCGTCCCGAGTGGATTGTTTGCCTACGAGCGGAAAATAATAAGTCAGAATTAGAATAAGTACATATTTGAGATACTTCAATATTCTGAGGTAATATACCAAGATCAATAAGTGGCAATCTGTTCGCTTCCCACAGGTTTATATGTAATTTTCCGGTCTTAGTATTACGATATGAGATTTCGGATAATTCAAAACCTGCATCGGTGAATGCTTTCCCTACCTCATCGCCTACTTCAAAACATTCCGGTGAGATAGATGCACCTATACCGACCAATAAGTCAGAAGGGTTACAGCCAAAATGGTCGATCATCTTTTGTGCTGTTTTATATCCTATACGTGCTGCTGTACCTTTCCACCCTGCATGAATAGCTGCCAAAACTTTTTTAATAGGGTCATATATTAATAGAGGGACACAATCGGCGGTAGTAATACCGATACCTATTTCTTTCTGATCGGTAATTAGTGCATCAATACCATTTAAGGATAATGATTTGTCTTCGTCAGTCATCGAGAGAAAGTCTTGGTCTATAATGCAAACTTTGTCGTCATGTGTTTGATATGGGACAAAGAAGTTTCGTGGCGATATCCCTAATGCGTTAGTTAGCCGATCTCTGTTTTCGGAAACATTCTCTTTGCTATCACCCGAATATAATCCTAGATTGAAAGACGAATAATTCCCCTCACTTACACCTCCTTCTGTCGTTGTAGTGAAATGGGATAATGAATCCGAAGGAAAGGATTCAAATTGTAATAGTTTCAGGTTGTGTATACTTATATGCTTCATAGACATGACTGTAAATATATAATAATCCCCCGAATTTATTTCGAGGGATTAAAATTTATTCTTTTATATCTTCTAACCCTTCTCCATAATAGAAATCCGGATCGAAGTCTGTATCTTCATCTTCGTCTACCCAATCATCTTCATAATCGTCTTCTGGGATATCTTCATCATCATCATCGTCCATTTCGAGAGTTTTGACATCCAGATTGCGATGCGTAATATTGAATGATTTTTTATATTCACCATCAGCATGTAACTCTTTCCATAATAAGTCTTTTAGCTCAGGTATACCTTGTCCTAATATGGATGATATGAATATGTGAGGAATATCAGGTAAGTCGGCAGATAATGCTTCTTTTAGTTCATCGTCTAACATATCCGATTTGGAGATAGCCAGAATACGCCGCTTATCTAACAGTTCAGGATTATATTGAGCTAGCTCGTTCAATAGTACTCTGTATTCCTGATGTATGTCGTCGGCATCAGCCGGAACGAGAAATAATAGCAGAGAATTGCGTTCGATATGGCGTAAGAAACGTAATCCAAGTCCTTTGCCTTCGCTAGCCCCTTCTATAATTCCGGGAATATCAGCCATTACAAACGATTTATAATCGCGATAACTAACAATACCCAAATTTGGCTCAAGAGTAGTGAAGGGATAGTTTGCTATTTTAGGTTTAGCTGCTGTCATTACAGAAAGTAACGTTGATTTGCCTGCATTCGGAAAACCTACTAAACCAACATCTGCCAATACTTTCAGTTCTAAGATGACACGTCCTTCTTCGTAGGGTTCACCCGGTTGAGCGTAGCGTGGAGCTTGATTGGTTGGAGTTTTGAAATGATTATTTCCACGTCCTCCACGTCCCCCTTTCATAAGGATTACTTCTTGTCCGTCTTCGGTTACATCACAAAGGTACTTTCCTGTTTCAGCATCATAAGCAACTGTTCCACAAGGTACTTCTATTACTTTCGACACACCGCTTTTTCCTGAACTAAGACGTCCTGAACCACTTTCACCATGGTCGGCTAATACGTGACGTTGAAAACGTAGGTGTAATAGAGTCCAGAAATTTCGATTTGCACGTAAGATCACATCTCCTCCGTGTCCTCCATCTCCACCATCGGGTCCACCACGGGGAATGTATTTTTCGCGACGGAAGTGTGTAGATCCTCTACCTCCTTTTCCTGAGCGACAGTATATTTTGACGTAGTCAATAAAATTCGATTCTGCCATATTTTTGTTTGTTTATTGTTTTAATTTGAAGGTATTGCACCTAAATATGCAAGTACATCTTTTGTGAGTTCGATTCGCGATAAATTGAATTTTTCCGGTATTATTTTCTCTTTTGGTTCGATATTGGTTGCAAAGAAATAAACATTATTCTTAGTTTCTATATACCCAACATACCATCCGTGTGTTATTTCCCCACTTACGTCTAATCCTGTTTTTGCATATAGTTTATAACTATTCATGTCTTCTTGTAGCATAATCTGCTTCATTGTCAACATTGTTTGGTTGCTAATGGGTAATTCCAGATTATATAAACGCTTGAGGAAGTAAATCTGTTGAAATTGAGTTATTTTAGATTCCTGCTCTAACCAAAATCTATTTATATTGTCTTGATTGATAATCATATTTCCAAAATGGAACAAACGAATATACTTTTTCATCTGTTCTACACCAATACTCTTTGCAATACTTTGATAAATCGGGACGCAAGATGCTTTGTATGCTTGAGCAATATTCATATCAGTTTCCCATGCAGGTAAATCCTGCTTTTCTCCATTCCATTTGAAAACAGAATCGGTTGTTACAGTTTTTGTTTCTAATGCAATTAGTGTATTTGGGATTTTGAATGTAGATGCTGGACTAAAGCCTTGATTGCACCGCTCAATATTAAATCCCTTATATTCACCATTATTACAATCAAAAACTAAGATAGAACCGTTTACATTATACTTATCAAATATCGGTTTTAGGTCCTTTATTTCCTGAGGTTCTTTGGCTTGACAATATAGAATATTAATAGATAATATTGTCAAGAGTATTAATGTTTTGGATAGTAATCTGCTCATTATTTTATTTGGAAAATCTTTACAAAGATATGAAATGCAAAGACGAAAAAGAAGTTATAAGATTATCTTATAACTTCTTTTATATAAATGGATTATTGTTATTTTACCTTGTCAACCGCTTCTACGATGCGATCAAATATTTCTTCAACAGTACCTACTCCTTTTATTGAAGCCAGTTTTCCCGATTTTGTATAATGCTCTTTTAGAGGTGATGTTTGATTGTTATAAACATCTAGACGAGCTTTAATAGTATCATAATTATCATCAGAACGTCCCGATTGTTGTCCGCGTTTGATTAAGCGGTCTATCAATTCCGGTTCATCAACTTCAAGACTGACAACTGTAGATATTTCCTGACCTCTTTCTTTTAACATTTTGTCTAGAGCTTCGCCTTGAGGAATTGTACGAGGGAAACCATCAAAAATAACTCCGGCAGCATCTTTCTTGCTGTCTAGTACTTTTGCCAACATATCTATCACGACTTCGTCCGGAACTAATTGTCCTTTAGAGATATATCCTTCAGCTAATTTTCCTAGCTCTGTACCGTTTTTCATCTCAGCACGCAATACATCTCCTGTAGATATATGAGCTAAGTTATATTTTTTTATCAGATTTTCGCTTTGAGTTCCTTTTCCTGATCCGGGAGCTCCAAAAATTACAATATTCAACATTGTTTCTAAATTACGCTTGCAGGTATTTGTTTATACCTACAAAGTTTATATTATGATTTTATTTTATATATATCAGGAAGATTCCGGCCATAACCATCGTAATCTAAGCCATATCCAACAATGAAATCACTAGGTATTTCTAATGCAACATAATCCAATTGTACTTTTGTTTTTAGTGCATCTGGTTTTAATAATAATGTTGCAACTTTTATGTCAGATGGTTGGTCTGCCTCCAATTGTTCCAGCATAAGTGACATTGTATAGCCTGTATCTACTATATCTTCGACTACTACCACAGTACGCCCCTTAATATCTTCTTCGAGTCCGTATATTTCTTTTATTTTTCCACTCGAATTTATTCCCCTATATGAAGACATTTTTACAAAAGAAACCTCTGAAGGGATAGATATTCGTTTCATCAATTCAGAAGCGAACATAAACGAGCCATTAAGGACACAAATAAATAGAGGGTCTTTGCCATCTAAGTCTTTAGTCATTTTTTCGGCTATATCATCAATCGCTTTTTCTATTGTTTCTTGCGTTAAGAATAACTCAAATTCTTTATCCTTAATCTTCACACTTTTCATAGGGGTTGCTATATCATATTGTTATTAAAGTGCAAAAGTAGTATAAATACCCTAAATCATTATTACTAAAATGAGTTTTATTTCGAAAAAGAGAGAATATTATCCTTGTATAGCTTTTTGATAGTGAGGTATAGCCACCTTAAGATGCTTCAAGTTAAAAATGTATTTTTATATTAACTTGCAAGCTTTAGACCTACCAGACCGATGACAATGAAACTAACGGAACATATCCGAAGAAAACTTGCTGCATCGTTGAAGAAGAATATTCCGATCAAGAATGTACCCACACTTCCTATCCCTGTCCATACAGCATAAGCCGTTCCTATTGGAATTGTTTTTTGGGCTTGAAATAGCAAGAATCCACTTAAAGCCATCGAGATGATTGAAAATACAATGAATGCGTAATGATATTTGGGCATTGTATCTGCCAGTTTGAACCCAAGCGGCCATCCTATTTCACTGATGCCTGCTAATAATAAGAAAACCCATGCCATGATGTTGTAATTTTTTTATTTATTTGATGCAAAGGTAATTTGATAGAGCCGAATTGTATTATAAGTGCAATAAATTGTCCCTAAACAACGATATTATTTATCATTTGATAAAAAATTGTGATATAGATTGTATTTTTGGGTTATACTCTAAATAGTATTTTATATTATGTATGTTAAAGATGCTATATTATTAATTAGTAGTTTGACTGATTATTCTTTAGATCTGCTTTTGTCTTGTGGTGAACTTGTCCAATACCCCAAAGGGCATGTATTGATTGAGCAAGGAACAGTTGGTCATGATATATATATACTAACAGAGGGCATAATAAGGGCTTATACAACACAAAAAGGGGAGGAGGTTACCTTTTGGATCGGGGAAGAAGGTTGCATCGCTTGTTCTATGAAGAATTATGTTGAGCAACAGCCAGGTTATGAAACTATTGAATTGTTAGAAGACTGTACTCTATATAGAATTAGAATGGCAGATTTGGACCAATTGTATAAAGAAAATATAGAGATTGCAAATTGGGGGCGTAAGTTTATAGAAAAGGAAGTGATGAAGGTAGAAAATCGTTTAATATCGCATCAATTTCGGACAGCTAAAGAACGTTATGATGAACTTATTTCCAAATATCCTCGTTTATTGCAACGAGTTCCGTTGAGGATTATAGCTTCTTATTTAGGAATAACTCAGGTCTCACTGAGTCGCATAAGGGCACAAAAGTGATCAGCTATTATAGATTGATGATCATCATTATGTCGCACCGTTCGTAAGCAGCATTTTTTATTGGTGTTTCTTCAAAACCCAGCTTTTTGTATAGGCTGATGGAAGCTTCCATTTTTGTGTTGCCTTCTAAGAATATCTGTTTTATTCCTCTGGCTCGTGCATATGAAATTGCAGCTTCTCCTAGTTTTCGCCCGGCTCCTAGTCCTTGAGCGGATGGAGTGACAGCCATTTTGGCCAGTTCATAACTGCCTTGCTCCGGGTGTGCTATTAATGCACAGCATCCCACAGTCTCGCAACTATCAAGTACGGCGAAGAAAATTTGTCCTCCTTTATTTATAATGTATTCTTCTACATTTTCGAGAGCTTTTATATCTGATTCTTCCAACTTGAAAAAAGTCGTAATCCATTCTTTATTAAGTCTGATAAAATCTTTTTTGTATTGGGGGTTATATGTCTTGATATGTATTTGTGACATCAGAAAATAAAATAAAAGATAAAATATATCATTCCGAAATTATAGCCGGCATGTGCTGATATTGCACCGAATATAGATTGGCTATACTGTTTGCAGGCAAAAAAAAGTAGACTGGCAAAGAACATTGAGAGTATCCACATAAATGATGGCAGAGGTAAAAACTTCCAACCTACATAATATACATACACTAGCCCAAAATGGGCTATGTGTGTGAGTGCAAAAGCAAGACTGTCGAAAATCGAAGCTTTTATTTCTCCGAACTGTTTAACAAAACTACCATGTATTACTCCTCTGTATAGTAATTCTTCGCCAATGGGGCTGAAGGTCATACTGACCAAAGCAAACATAATGAAATAACTGGTTTTGTTTGAGGCTAAAAGCTCTTTCGGTAAGTTATATGATTGTGATATGTAAACAAAGGCATTGTTTATTGTACCTCCTCCAAGCATTGCAAACAAGGCAAATGTTATAGCACACAAGATAAATCCGGCTATAAATGAGTACATAACAGGGATAGCTGATTTAGGTTTCCTTATACCGATATAGTTGCGTCCTTCTTTAGATAATAGAAGGAAGGGAGTAACCCACATAAGTATAAAAAGAATAGATACTAATCGATAGTCTGATCCACTATTGGCTGAAAGAACAAAGATAAACCGGGGAACTCCAAACAGGAGAATAAGAAAAACACCAAATTTCCAGTTATAGTTAAATAAACGAGACCAATTTTTTCGAAGAATTTCCATTGTTGACTCATTGATATTGATCTACTAAAATAGACATAATAACTGACTTATCTGGTGTTTTTCTCAACAATGATTCTTATACCTTCGATAGAGCTTTATCTAGGTCAGCCTTGATATCTTCGATATTCTCTATACCGACTGATATACGTAACAATCCAGGTATTGCTCCTGTTGATATCTTGTCTTCTGTCGATAACTGTTCGTGAGTGGTTGATGCCGGATGTATAATCAGTGATTTAGCATCGCCCACATTCGCAAGGTGGCTTATCAGTTCAAGGTTATTGATTACAGTATCTGCATTTTCTCCGGCTCCTTTTACCTTGAAAGAGATGACCCCGCCAAATCCTTTTTTAAGGTATTTCTTAGCTAGGGTATGATAAGGGCTGCTTTCCAGTCCGGGATAGTTTACATATTCTACTTTTGGATGTTGTTCCAGCCATTTAGCCAAAGTTAAAGCATTCTCAACATGGCGTTCTACACGCAAAGAAAGCGTTTCTAATCCTTGTATCAATATCCACGAATTGAACGGGCTAATTGTATTTCCCCAATCGCGTAACCCTTCTACACGTGCACGCAACGTGAAAGCTATATTCCCAAAAGGGCCATTTGCACCGAATACATCCCAGAATACAAGGCCATGATAGCTATCTGATGGTTCAGTAAATTCTGGGAACTTTCCATTTCCCCAATTAAATTTTCCACTATCTACAATTACACCTCCTAGCGATGTTCCATGACCACCTATCCATTTAGTAGCACTTTCTACAACTATAGTTGCACCATGCTCTATTGGTCGGAATAGGTAACCACCTGCTCCGAATGTATTGTCTACTACCAATGGTATATCATGTTTATTTGCAACTGCTGCAATGGATTCAAAATCAGGAATGTTTAGATCCGGATTTCCTATAGTTTCAAGGTAGATCGCTTTCGTTTTACTATCAATTAGTTTCTCGAATGATGCCGGTTCGTCGTCGGGTGTAAAACGCACTTCTACTCCTAAACGTTTAAATTGGTTTTTGAATTGATTGTATGTCCCTCCATAAAGATGAGAGGTAGAAACAAAATTATCACCATTCGATACAATATTGTTTAATGCTATGAATTGGGCAGATTGTCCGGACGATGTTGCTAATGCCGAAGCACCACCTTCAAGTGCAGCGATGCGTTTTTCGAAAACATCGGTGGTTGGATTCATCAATCGGGTGTATATATTTCCAAATTTTCGTAATCCAAATAAGTCAGCTCCTTCTTGTGCATCATCGAATGTGTAAGAGCTCGTTTGGTAGATAGGCACGGCACGGGAGTGGGTGATTGGCTCTTTCTCCTGTCCGGCATGTACTTGTAGGGTTTCAAATTTATAGTTACTCATACTATCTCATTATTTTGTTAGGTGAAAAAATAGAGTAACCAATAAACATGGTTACTCTTTAATACAAAAACAAACAAATACTATATATTAATTAGAGTGGGTATTCTTCGAATGCATACAATACAGTAGATAAGTAGCGTTCTCCTGTATCCGGAAGGATAACTACGATGTTTTTACCTTTATTCTCCGGTCTTTTTGCTATTTGTACAGCGGCGTATGTAGCTGCTCCTGATGATATTCCAACTAATAGACCTTCTTCACGGGCTAACTCGCGGCTGGTTCGGATAGCATCATCATTACTGACTTGGAATATTTCATCAACGGCGGCAGAATCATAAGTTGCAGGAATAAAGCCTGCACCAATACCTTGTATTTTGTGAGGACCCGGTTTTCCTCCCGAAAGGACTGGCGAATCTGTTGGTTCTACAGCCACAATTTTTACATTTGGGTTATATTTTTTCAAAACCTCACCTACACCACTAACTGTACCTCCGGTTCCAACTCCTGCAATAAAGATGTCTACCTTTCCGTCAGTGTCGCGCCATATTTCTTCGGCAGTCGTTTTCCTGTGAATAGCAGGATTAGCAGGATTGGCAAATTGTTGAAGTATAATCGCTTTTGGATTTTCTTTTTGAAGTTCTTCAGCTTTAGCTATTGCTCCTTTCATTCCTTCAGGGCCGGGAGTCAATACTATATTTGCACCAAGAGCTTTCAGTAAATTACGACGCTCAATACTCATTGTTTCCGGCATAGTCAAAGTCAACTTATACCCTTTTGCAGCTGCTACGAATGCCAAGCCTATTCCGGTGTTTCCACTAGTTGGCTCTATGAGTTCGCTATCTGGTTTAAGTAACCCTGAGGCTTCAGCATCTTCTATCATTGCATTTGCAATTCGGTCTTTAACACTTGATGCCGGATTGAAATATTCTAATTTTGCTATAATTGGAGCATCTAAATTATGCTTTTTATTAAAATTCGAAAGTTCTAATAAGGGGGTGTTTCCGATTAAGTCAGTTAGTTTTTTAGCTATTTTTCCCATGATGTTTATATATTTTTGTTTTGAATTCTACTATTACAAAATTACGATGTATTTTTCAATCTTAAAATCACTAAAGTAAGGTATTTTTATACCATAAATATGGTATTTTGTATTTTTTATAAATGCCTTAAATAAAACTAAAAACGATAATCTTACCAAGATGATATGACATTTTAGTCTTATATTCGCGTAACCTTAGAATTTAGTATTTGAGTTTGATTAAAGATAGAACAAAATAGAGAGAAAAACGTTCTTCGTTTAGAAAACATTCAATATTTTTTATCATCATGGAGATATCCCAGCTATATAACTTATATAAAGAACATCCCACAATAACCACTGATACCCGAAATTGTCCTAAGGATTCAATATTCTTTGGATTGAGAGGTGATAATTTTAATGGAAGCCAGTATGCCATGAAGGCTCTTGAATTAGGCAGTTGTTATGCTATTGTAGATCAGGCAGAGTATGCAACTCATCCTAATATTATCTTGGTTGAAGATAGTCTGAAAACTTTGCAAGAGTTAGCAGCATTTCATCGAAAAAAATTAAAAATACCTATTATCGGAATTACCGGAACCAATGGGAAGACAACAACCAAAGAACTTGTGTTGTCTGTGTTGTCGACAGAGTATAATGTAATTGCTACCAATGGGAATTTTAATAACCATATTGGTGTACCTCTAACATTATTACGAATTAATAAAGAACATGAAATAGCAATCATAGAAATGGGTGCTAACCATGTGGGGGAGATAAAAGCTTTGGCTGATATTGCCGACCCAAATTATGGAATGATAACCAATATTGGTCATGCCCATATTGAAGGATTTGGATCTTATGAGAATATCATAAAAACAAAAGGTGAGATGTATGATCACATAAGAGACTCAAAAGATGGCAAATTGTTCGTAGATTATGACAATCCATTGCTTCGAAAAATGGCAGATGGCATTACTTCTATATTTTATGGATTGCAAGAGGATTTATTCATTTCGGGTAAGATAGAATCTATCAATCCTTATCTCGAATTTGAATGGAAATTTGTAAATAGCCGATACAAGGTGAAAACTAAGTTGATTGGTGGTTACAATTTGTCTAATGCTTTAGCTGCTATCACTATTGGCAAGTACTTTGGTGTCAAAACTGAATTGATATGCAAGGCTATAGAGGAATATGAGCCAACAAACAACCGATCTCAACTCAAGGAGACAGACAGAAATATGCTTATCATTGATGCTTACAATGCTAATCCGACAAGTATGAAAGCAGCTTTAGAAAATTTTGACCAGATGGAGGTTAATCATAAAGTGTTGATACTTGGAGATATGAAAGAACTTGGTCCTGACACAGATATGGAACATCAAAAAGTTGTGGACTATGTGATGAAACATGAGTTTGATCATGTATTTTTTGTTGGTGAGAATTTTAATAAGGTAAAAACATCATATCCTCGATATAAGGATTTAGATGAGCTAAAAGAATATTTAGTAAAACACCCGATAACAGATAGTTATATTCTGATAAAAGGATCGAGGGGAGGTCAGCTAGAACGTTGTTTGGACGTTTTATGATATACTAAACTGAGAGTATAGAAAAAAGAGAATGATTTTTTTAGAGTCATTCTCTTTTCTGTATTCGAAATATTAGCAAGTTTCTTATTATATTTGAGTTTAACAGAAGTAAACTTAAAGTTGAACTTGGGTTATGACAGATGCATGGGGTATAAGCACAGAATTGATACAAAACAATTCTTTCGACGATTATAGTTTTACATGCTACATATTGTAAATTTCATAAATAATTATTTAATCAGATTAATTGGCTTTTGAAAAGATATTGGCAAATACTCAAAAAATATAAACTAAATTTAGTTCTTAGCCCCATATTGGTTTTGGCTTTTGTAGTGTGTGAAACGATTCAACCATACCTGATGTCTAAAATAATAGACAATGGAGTAATGGTAAAGGATTTGTCTGTAGTTACACAAGTGGGGCTGATAATGATTCTTATATCTATTATTGGTTTGGTGGTAAATATTATAAATGTATATGTTTCTTCACGCGCATCCATAGGTTTTGGGACAGACCTCAGGGATAAACTTTTTCGTAAAATACAAGACTTATCATTTTCAGAAATAGACAACTTCAGTTCAGCATCACTAATAACGCGTTTGACTAACGATATTTCAAAGATTCAACACTTGGTTTTAATGTCTTTGCGGATGCTGTTACGTTCGCCGATGATGATTATAATGGCCGTATTTTTTGTTATCAAAATAAATTCGGATATGGCACTTATACTTCTTGCTGCTATTCCGATACTTAGTATCTGTATTTATCTGATTTTGGCTAAAGCTTTCCCTCTCTTTATCAAAGTACAGCAAAAAGTAGACGTATTGAATGCTGTAGTTCGTGAAAATCTTATCAATATACGTGTCGTGAAATCTTTTGTACGGGAAGATTTTGAAACTAAGAAATTTACATCAAGCAGTGATGATTTACGTGATATGGTCATCAAGGCATCCAATATTATAGTATCTATTTTTCCAGTTATGCAATTCATAATGAATTTGTCGGTAGTTGCTATTCTATGGATTGGAGGAGTGAAAGTTTCGGAAGGTAGTTTGAAAGTCGGGGAGTTAGTTTCATTTGTAAATTATCTGGTACAAATACTCCTGTCGTTGATGATGATGTCTATGGTTATTATGTCGTATGCCCGTGCCACAGCCTCATCGAGGCGTATTGTTGAGGTATTGGATACCCCATCTTCATTAACAAATACTCCAACCGGATTATTAGATAAATATAGAATAGAAAAAGGAAGCATTACATTTAAAGATGTAAGTTTTAGATATGCAGGAGGGGAAAATGATGTTCTCCGAAATATTAGTTTCCATGTTTCAGAAGGTGAAACAATTGCTGTAGTAGGTGCTACAGGTGCAGCAAAAAGTTCTATGTTACAGTTAATCCCGCGTCTTTATGATGTTTCGTCGGGCGAGATCAGGATAGACAATATAAATGTGAAAGATTATAATCTGACAGAACTGCATACAAAAATTGGGATGGTATTGCAGAAAAATGAGCTTTTTACAGGGACTATTCTTGATAATCTGAAATGGGGAAATCCTGAGGCAACTATGGATGAAATAGAACAAGCTACTAATATAGCGCAGGCACACGATTTTATTATGTCTTTTACCAATGGATACGATACCTTGTTAGGCAGAGGAGGGGTAAATGTGTCGGGGGGGCAAAAGCAACGTATTTGCATAGCTCGTGCTTTGTTGCGGAAACCTAAAATTTTGATATTGGACGATAGTACAAGTGCCGTAGATATGGAGACAGAACAAAAGATTCGTTCCGGTCTGAAAGATTTTTTAAAAGAAACTACAGTTTTTATTATAACGCAGCGTATCAATACAATGCAATCAGCAGATAGAGTTATAGTGCTCGAGGATGGCGAAGTAGATGTAATAGGTAAACCTTCGGAACTTATTGAGAAGTCAAAGGTCTATCAGGAAATATATAACTCACAACAAACAGCATTTTGATATGGGGCATAGTGATCGTTTTAAGCAAAATGAGAAAGCAAAAGACTCTAAAGAAGCTTTTTTTAGGCTGATGTCTTATTTGTCAGCCGACCGTTCTTTACTTATTGTTATTGTTTTTTTGATCATAATCAGTATTCTTGCCAATCTGATTGGATCTTATATGTTGCGCCCGATAATTAATGACTATATCATTCCTGGCAATATTTCCGGACTCATTCAAGTATTGTCCCTCCTGGTAGCTATTTATATTACAGGTGTAGTCGCCGTATATATACAATACAGGCTTCTGAATAAAATAGGACAGCGAACCGTTGCCCGGTTGAGGATGCAATTGTTTGAGAAAATGGAAACACTACCCATCAAATATTTTGATACTCACCAGCATGGTGATCTAATGAGCCGTTATACAAACGATGTGGATAAGATAAGTGATACGCTAACCGATAGTTTGTCGGATATGCTGTCAAGCCTTCTTATGCTTGTCGGCGTTCTTGTGCTTATGATATATATAAGCCCTATACTGACACTGGTAACATTGATTACATTGCCTCTAATGTTTTTAAGTGCAAAAAATATAGTAAAGAAGAGTAAGAAATATTTCAAAGAGCAACAAGAAGTACTTGGTACCACTAATGGATATATAGAAGAAATATTGAGCGGGCAAAAAGTAGTGAAGGTATTTGGACGTGAAGAGATGGTTGTATCTGATTTTGATGAATTGAATCAAAAACTGAGGGCAAAGTCTGAAAAAGCACAATTATATTCAGGTATGATGATGCCTGTAATGCAAAACCTGAATACATTGAGCTATGTTATAATAACGATCGTAGGTGCATTATTAGCTATATTCCGAGGTTTTGATGTCGGAGGACTGGCTGCATTTCTTCAATATTCCCGTCAGTTTGGCCGTCCGATCAACGAACTTGCCGGTCTCTACAATAATATTCAGGCGGCATTGGCAGGGGCAGAGCGTATATTTGCAATATTGGATGAACCATCCGAACCGGAGGATAGTCCTAATGCAATAGCATTACGATCTGTGAGGGGTGAAGTAGAAATGAAAGATGTCTATTTTGCCTATAAAAAAGATAAGATGATATTGAGAGGTGTTTCGCTCCATGCTCAACCGGGCGAAAAGCTAGCATTAGTAGGTGCTACCGGTGCCGGCAAAACAACCATATTGAACATGTTTCCCCGATTTTTTGATATATTGTCCGGCGAATTTAAGATTGATGGTATCCCTTTGCAGGATATGGAACGAAAAAGTCTTCGGCAGTCTATGGCGATAGTATTGCAAGACACACATTTGTTTTCCGGAACAGTACGTGAAAATATTCGTTTCGGAAGGCTCAATGCTTCTGATGATGAGATTGTAGAAGCTGCAAAGCTAACAGCGGCACATTCTTTTATCAAACGTTTGCCACAAGGCTACGATACAGTATTGCAAAACGATGGTGCAAACCTGAGTCAGGGACAACGCCAATTACTAAATATAGCACGGGCAGCGGTTGCTAATCCCTCAATTCTCCTTTTAGACGAAGCTACAAGTAATATAGATACCCGAAGTGAAATGCTAATTCAAAAAGGGCTGGATAAACTAATGGAGGGGCGTACAGCTTTCATAATAGCACATCGATTATCTACCGTGCGCAATGTAGATCGGATATTGGTAATGGAAGATGGGCGTATTGTAGAACAAGGGAATCATGAACAATTGCTTGAAATGCGTGGAAAATATTACTCTTTGTATCAAGAACAGTTTAAGTAGGTGATTACATCGTTTTATATCAAAGTATTTCTACTTATATTATATTTTTTATATTTGTATTACACATAATATATATTATCTCATGGAAACAATCTCTAAAGTTCGTTTTGGTGTTGTCGGTTCTAATTTTATAGTAGATAAGGTACTAGCAGCGGCACAGCTTGATCCGCGCTTCGACCTGGTTGCTATTTATTCAAGAACCCAGAAACGTGCCGATGAGTTTGCAGCCAAACATAATATACCATACACATTCACATCGCTTAATGAAATGGCTGCTAGCCCATTGATTGATGCAGTATACATTGCTTCTCCCAATTCATTGCATGCAGAACAGAGTATTTTGTTTATGAATCATGGTAAACATGTTTTATGTGAAAAACCACTAGCATCGAATGCTCGTGAAGCAAAAGAGATGATACAAGCTTCGATCAAAAATAATGTTACATTGATGGAAGCTATGAAACCTTCACTTACTCCCAATTTTCTGTCAGTGAAGAAACATATAAATAATATTGGGACTATCCGTCGCTATTTTTCTTGCTATTGCCAATATTCTTCCCGTTACGACCAGCTAAAATCCGGGGTTGTATTAAATGCATTCGATCCTTCACTATCCAATGGAGCTGTTATGGATTTAGGTGTTTATACTATCTATCCGATGGTTGTTCTGTTTGGTCGTCCACAAACAGTTAGTGCAACAGGTTTTAAACTATCCACGGGCGTGGATGGACAAGGTGCTGTCAATTTTCAATATGAAGGAATGAATGCAACAGTTCTTTATTCTAAAATTGCAGATTCCTCCTTACCTACCGAAATTCAGGGAGAAGATGGAACTATTACTCTCGATAGAATAAATATCATAAGTCATGTCACTCTTAAACATAGGAACGGAAAAGAAGAAGTTATAAGTAAGCCTATCGACCAAGACGAATACTATCATGAAGTAGCCGAGTTTATTAATTTGGTACAAGCCGGAAAACTAGAGTCTGAGATCAACAGCCATGAAAACTCTCTTATAACAATGGAGATAATTGATGAAATAAGAAAGCAGCTAGACGTTGTATATCCTGCTGATTTATAATGATTTTTAAGTTATATTTATTTAGACTTCTGGCATTAATCATTGCAGATATGTCTTAAGGTTAATATCTCTAAGCTGATACACAAACTTACCTACCCTTAAAAAAACGAATTTGATTCTTAATTAAAGTCAATATCGTTCCATAGAATCTTGAATGTTAAAAAATAATTGAAAAAAAGGTGTTTTAGAACATTTTACCCGAATTGGAGAATATCGATTTTCCATCAAAAATGATGTAATTTGTATTATAAGTTTATTTATTAAATGATATGTACAAATGAATATTTTTCGTATAAAATCGTGGCATATATTGTTTGTATTTGGAATTTTCATATTTCTTATTAATATATTTCCGATTCAGGGGGAAGGAGAATATGCATCAGTAAAGAGTAATACTAAACTGACAGATTTAGATATGGATTCATTTAAAGATAGCATATCATCCGGAATATCCTATGTCTTATTTTATAAAGAAAATTCGACGATCTGTAATCAAATGGACTATAATCTAAATAAGTTGATTGGAGATTCCAGCAAAGCAAAATTCTATAAATTGGATTTAACTAAGAATACATTTAGTCATGATATATCTGGTGTCCCTTATACAATGATATTTAAGGACGGAAAACTTGTCGAAGAGATATTTGGGGTTGTTCCTGTGTCTAATCTTCGAATGATAAATAATAGAGTTACTAAATAAAAAAGAACAGTAATGTATATAAATTCAGTAGGATATTATATTCCTAAAACAAGAATTGACAATAACTATTTTACAGAACTAAACGGACTTACATCAGATTGGATTCAGCAACGTACAGGAATTTTATCTCGTTCGAGAGCCTCCGAAATAGAAACTATGGACTATATGTGTATCGAAGCAGTAAAAAATGCGATGGTTCAGTTGCCCTATAGATTAAAAGAAATAGATTTGATTGTATTTGCTTCATATACCCCATCAGATATAATTGCAAATTCTGCATATATTATTCAAAAAGAGTTCCATATAGATAAAGCTAAAGTACTTATGGTTTCTTCTGCTTGCTCTTCAGGAGTCAATGGTATTGAAATAATTGATGCATTTATAGCTACAAAAAAAGCCTCTAAAGCTTTACTTATATGTGCAGATCGAAATTCGACTTATTCGAACGAAGAAGATCCTCAATCAGGACATTTATGGGGCGATGCAGCAGTAGCCTATTTCTTTTCAGATAATAAATATGGACATAAAGATGTAAAGCTTGTCGATTTAATATCTTATGGTCTCGGCCATATTGGCCATGGTCCTCAAGGTGTGTATTTAAATCCACTTGATGGTGGTTTGCAAATGCCCTATGGGAAAGATGTATTTATAAATGCATGTACTTATATGACATCAATCACTCGGGAAATTGTAGAACGCAATGATTGTCTTATATCCGATATAGATTATTTTATTGGCCATCAAGCCAATCAACGGATATTAAAAAATGTAGCTAAGCAATTGGAAATTCCTGAAGAAAAGGTATTAAGTAATATTGAGGAATTAGGAAATACAGGTTCTGTCGGATCATTACTTGTTTTTGCTCAGAACTATGATCGGTACGAAATAGAGGATCTTATTTGCCTTTCGGTATTTGGAGGTGGCTATTCGGTAGGATCCTGTTTATTTGAAATTGTATAAAGAAGATAAACTATAACAATAAAACATTATGGTAAAGCAACAAACTTTAAAGTCTAGTTTTACGCTCGAAGGTAAAGGGCTGCATACAGGATTGGAAGCATGTATTACATTCCATCCGGCTCCTGAGAATTATGGTTATAAAATTCGGCGAGTTGATTTACCGGGTCAACCAATAATAGATGCTCTTGCCGAGAATGTGGGAAATACGCAGCGAGGAACTGTACTCGTAAAAGATGATGTCCAGATAAGCACGATTGAGCACGCAATGGCTGCACTATATGCCAGTAAAATAGATAACTGCCTTATAGATATTGATGCTCCCGAATTTCCCATTCTGGATGGTAGTTCCATATTATATATAAGTAAGATTATAGAAGTTGGAACAGATCAACAAGATGCTCCTCGTAAATTTATTTCTTTCAAAAGAAAGAAGATAAAAGTAGTGGATAAAGCAACAGGAGCCTCCATGGCATTTATTCCGGATGATTCGTATACTATTGAGGCGCATATTGAGTTCGATTCACCTTTGTTAAAACGCCAATATGCCTGTTTATCAGACTTATCCGATTTTGTACGTGAATTTGCATCTGCACGCACATTTGTTTTTGTGAAAGAAGTAGAGGCATTGATCAAAAATAATCTGATCAAAGGTGGTGATCTTGACAATGCAATCATTATTTATGATAAAGCTATTCCGCAAGAAGATTTTGACCGTTTGGCAGATATGGTTGGAGCAAAGCATAAAAATGCAGCTGTTTTAGGATATATAATGAATAAGCCATTATTATACCCCAACGAACCTGCACGACATAAAGTATTGGATATAATCGGAGATTTAGCTCTTTGCGGTGGATTTATAAAAGGCAAAATCGTGGCTAATTGCCCGGGGCATAAAATAAATAATCAATTTGCAAGAGCCATTCGCGATTGTATGCAAAACGATGTGAAAAAAGCAGAAGTTAAGTGTATAACTGTATAATGTGTTAATAAAAAGAATGATATATGGGATATATTAAACAATTTATAAGTCTTAATAGTAAAATCTTACTGGCAATGCTTATCGGCTGTATATTAGGTTACATATATTGGTATTACTTGGGTTGTTATTGGGGAACATATCCATTATCGTCCGAGTGTTGGGTCGATTGTAGTATCGGTGCCTTATTTAGTGGCTTTGTCGTAAGTCTATTCAATGAATAAATAATTTGACAAAAGAAAATAATAGATAATTTGCCTCATTGCAGTCTTGCCATGAGGCAAATTGTTTTTTATTCATTTATATAGAATATAAATGTTTGGGATTCTTTGCTTATAGCATTAAAATGTATAATTTTATCTGTTAGAATAAGTATAGACGATATTGAGAAGGCTATCTTCTCCGTTTTACTAACAAGGATTGTGTTTTTCGAATTTTTTAAATTAAGAATATAAAAAACTATTATATTCTTAATTACTCCTTTATATTTTAATGAAGTTAATCTAAATATAAATTTAATCTTAAACATGCGTAAGCCAATACTCTTCTTGTCGATTGTGTGTGCATTTTTCTCTTGTACCGAACAGAAAAATGTAGTTGAAAATGAGGTTGATATGTCCCTCATTGAGTATGTAAACCCTTTTGTTGGAACATCCGGATTTGGAAATGTATATCCCGGTTCTCAGATTCCATTTGGAGGAATACAAATCAGTCCAGATACAGATAATGATTATTATGATGCTGCATCAGGATACAAGTATAATCATCCTACAATAATGGGATTCAGTCTGACCCATTTGAGTGGAACAGGTATTCCCGATTTAGGAGACTTTCTGTTTATACCCGGTACCGGAACTAAAAAGCTAGAAGCTGGAACTCATGATAAACCCGACAGTGGATACCGTTCAAGATATACCCATGATAGAGAGTGGGCTTCACCCAACTATTATGGTGTAGATCTTCTCGATTATGGTGTTAAAGCAGAAATGACATCAGGGCTTAGGTCTGGTATTTTGAAATTTACATATCCAAAATCAGATAGCTCTTTTGTAATGATCGATATGGATCATGTCTTAATGTTTAAGACTACTTGGGCACAATTGCGTGTCGAAAATGATTCCACTATCTGTGGTTCTAAGCTGGTTAAAGGATGGGGGCCTGAAAGATATGTATACTTTGTAGCAAAGTTCTCAAAGCCATTTGCCAGTTTTCGGATAATGCAAGATGGAAAACCAGTTATCTACGATACCAAACGATTTAGAAGTGATCGTATAGCATATGGAAATAAAATAATAGGATGTTTCGATTTCAAAACAGAAGATCAAGAGCAGATTGAAGTAAAAGTTGCTATTTCATCTACAGGTACATCTGGTGCATACCTTAATTTGACAGAGTTAGATAATCACAATTTCCAAAGCCTCAAAGAAGAAGGAGAGGTTTTGTGGGCAAAAGAGTTGAGTAAATTTAAAGTAAAAGGAACTAAAGAGCAACTAGAGACATTTTATACATCTGTTTATCACGCATCTGTCCATCCATTTATATATGAGGACAAAGATGGTAAATATCGTGGCTATGATTCTAATATACATCAAGCTGATGGATTTACAAATTATACAGTATTTTCATTGTGGGATACCTATCGGGCACACCACCCATTATTGAACCTTATTAATAGGGATCGTAATTCTGATATGATTAATTCCATGCTAGCTCATTACGATCAAAGTGTAGAGCATATGTTGCCAATTTGGTCTTTCTATGGGAACGAGACCTGGTGTATGATTGGTTACCATGCCGTATCTGTCATCGCAGACGCTATAGTGAAAGATGTGCCCGGATTTGATTATGAGCGTGCATTCGAAGCTATGAAAACAACTGCAATGAATCCCAATTACGACCGCCTTCCTGAATATAGACAGATGGGATGGGTTCCATTTGATAAAGAGCCCGAATCAGTATCAAAAACACTCGAATATGCATACGATGATTATTGTATTGCTATGGCTGCAAAGAAACTAGGCAAGGAATCCGATTATGAATATTTCTTGAATAGGTCACTTTCATATCAAAATATAATTGATCCCGATACTAAATTTATGCGCGGACGAGATTCTGAAGGCAATTGGCGTACACCATTCGACGCTATTGCTTATACAGGGCCCGGTTCAGTACATGGCTGGGGTGATATTACGGAAGGATTTACATATCAATATACATGGTATGTGCCACAGGATGTACAAGGATATATAAATGAGATGGGAGCTGATCTATTCACTCAGCGTCTCGACTCTATGTTTACAATGGAACTGCCCGACGATATTCCGGGTGCACATGACATTCAAGGCCGCATTGGTGCTTACTGGCATGGCAATGAACCTTGTCATCAAATATTATATTTGTATAATTATCTGAAACAGCCATGGAAGGCACAAGGTAAAATCCGTTATATAATAGATAATCTGTATGGTAATACTCCTGATGCTTTGAGCGGAAATGATGATTGTGGACAAATGTCGGCTTGGTATATATTCAACTGCATGGGATTTTACCCTACTTGCCCGTCAAGTAATATTTATTCCATAGGCTCACCCGGATTAGAGGCAGTAGAGATGACCCTTTATAATGGTAAAAAAGTCAGAGTTACAACTGAAAATTATAGCAAAGAAAATGTATATATCCAGTCGATGACCCTGAATGGTAAACCATATAATAAGACATATTTGACATATGATGACATAAAAAATGGAGCAGATATTAAGTTTGTTTTAGGTAAGGAGCCTAATAAACAGTGGGGTAGTGCTGATGATTCGGTAGCACCTTCCCTATCCAAACCAGAACAAACATTGAAATATAAAAGGCAATAATATAGAGTTTATTATCTCGTCTTGTTGATCAAGTAAGGCGAGATAATAAAAAAAATAATAGGCGATTCCAGTAAAGGAATCGCCTATTATTTTTTATTGCGAAGTAATTTTATTTTACTTTAGCTACAATCGCTTTGAATGCTTCTGGATGATTTACTGCAAGGTCAGCAAGGACTTTGCGGTTGATTTCAATACCATTTTTGTGAAGTGCTCCCATAAGGCGAGAGTATGATAGTCCTTCAAGACGTGCTGCAGCATTGATACGTTGTATCCATAGTGCACGGAAATTGCGTTTTTTAGCACGACGGTCACGGAAAGCATAAGTTAGACCTTTTTCCCAAGTATTCTTGGCAACTGTCCAAACATTTTTTCTAGCTCCGTAATAGCCTCTTGTTAATTTAAGAACTTTTTTTCTGCGGTTGCGTGAAGCAACATGATTGACTGATCTAGGCATAATTTTCGATGTTTTGAATGTTAGCGGTTCTTTTCATTAAGAACTCTTTGTTGCATACATCCGGTTAATAAATCTTTTAAAGAAATTTGCTTGAAAAAACGAATGATATTATTTCATTCCTAATAGCTGTTTAACAGCTTTTTCGTCCACTTTACTTACTACGCCTGTGTGAGTAAGGTTTCTTTTTTGTTTTTTCGTTTTCTTAGTCAAAATGTGACTTTTGAAAGCATGTTTTCTTTTGATTTTTCCTGATCCGGTAAGGGCGAACCTCTTTTTGGCACCGGAATTAGTCTTCTTTTTAGGCATCTTTGTTTATTAATTAAGTTATTTAAACACGAATACAATTTATAATAATTGTTTATTCTTCTTCTTTTTTGCTTTCTTCAGCTTTGTTCTCTTTCGGAGGTTTAACTTCTTTAGGCTTACTCGCAACAGGAGCTTTTGCTGGAGTTTTTTTAGGAGAAAGCATCATAATCATCTTTTTACCTTCCAATGCCGGTAGTTGATCCACCTTTACTAAATCTTCAAGTTCTGTTGCAAAGCGAAGTAGCAAGACCTCTCCTTGTTCTTTAAAAAGGATAGAACGACCTTTAAAAAACACATATGCTTTAACTTTAGATCCTTCTTCTAAGAAGCTTTTGGCATGTTTCAATTTGAAATTGAAATCGTGATCATCAGTTTGTGGTCCAAAACGTATTTCCTTAACCACTACTTTTACAGATTTAGCTTTAGCTTCTTTCTGCTTTTTCTTTTGTTCATAAAGGAACTTCTGATAATCAACTATTTTACATACCGGAGGATCAGCGTTTGGAGAGATTTCAACTAAATCAAGTTCTAAATCGTCCGCTCGACGAAGTGCTTCTTGTATTGTGAAAACGCCTTGCTCGACATTATCTCCCACTAGGCGAACTTCTCTTGCACGGATATTTCCGTTGATTTTATGTAAATCTTCTTTACGTGTATTAATTCTGTTGTTTCTCATTCAGGAACGTTTGAATCTTCTTTATGTTTTTAATTATTGATTATAATATACAATAATGAGTACATGGTTTTATTTTTCCCATGCATTCATCATTTTCTCTACTTCTTCACACAATTGGGCAGCAAAGTTAGTAAATTTCATTGAACCTTTATCACCTTCGCCCTGTTTTCTTACCGAAACTTCTTCACTTTCTGCTTCTTTCTCTCCAACAATGAGTAAATAAGGGATTCTTTTCAATTCGTTGTCACGAATTTTTCTACCTATTTTTTCATTCCGATCATCAACTTGTGCACGAATATCCTGTTGTTTGAAATAATTAGCAACGCGGTGTGCATAATCATTGAATTTTTCACTGATAGGCATAATTACAACTTGATCGGGAGTTAACCATAATGGGAATTTACCGGCAGTATGTTCAATTAGTACTGCTATGAAACGTTCCATTGAACCAAATGGCGCACGGTGAATCATAACAGGAGTGTGTTTCTGATTGTCAGCACCTGTATATTCTAGCCCGAACCGTTCTGGGAGATTATAGTCTACCTGAATTGTTCCTAGTTGCCAACGACGTCCTAACGCATCTTTGACCATAAAGTCTAGCTTAGGGCCATAGAATGCAGCTTCACCTAATTCTGTACGTGTCGGAAGCCCTTTCTCTGCACATGCTTCTATAATGGCGTTCTCTGCTTTTTCCCAGTTCTCGTCAGAACCTATATATTTTTCTCTGTTTTCAGGATCACGTAATGAAATCTGAGCTTCGAAATTTTCGAAATCCAATGCTTTGAAAATTATGAAAATAATATCAATTACTTTTATAAATTCGTCTTTCAACTGATCTGGTGTACAGAATATGTGAGCATCATCTTGAGTAAATCCGCGAACACGAGTCAAACCGTGTAATTCACCACTTTGTTCATAGCGATAAACTGTGCCAAATTCAGCAAGACGCAAAGGTAAGTCTCTGTATGAACGTGGTATGACTTTGTAAATTTCACAGTGGTGAGGACAGTTCATTGGTTTTAGTAGAAACTCTTCGCCTTCTTCCGGTGTATTGATCGGTTGGAACGAATCCTTACCGTATTTCGCATAGTGACCAGATGTTACATACAATTGTTTACTACCAATGTGTGGAGTCATAACTTGTTCATAATCGAACTTCCGTTGGATTTTTTTCAAGAAATCTTCCAGTTTTAAGCGTAATTGAGTTCCGCGAGGTAGCCATAATGGTAATCCTTTACCTACATTTTCGGAAAAAGCAAATAGTTCAAGTTCTTTGCCAATCTTACGATGATCACGTTTTTTAGCCTCTTCCAATAATACTAGATATTCGTCTAGCATTTTCTTTTTAGGGAAAGTGATTCCGTAAAGGCGAGTCAATTGTTTACGCTTTTCGTCGCCTCTCCAGTATGCTCCTGCAGCACTTAATATTTTTACTGCCTTGATGTATGATGTATTAGGGAGGTGAGGACCGCGGCAAAGGTCAGTAAATACACCTTGGGTATAAGTTGTAATTGTTCCGTCAGCAAGGTCGTTGATTAGTTCTACCTTGTAATTTTCGTCACGACCTTCGAACATTTTTAAAGCATCTGCCTTAGTAATGTTCTGACGTTTAATTTCCTCCTTGTTGGCTATGAGCTCCATCATTTTAGCTTCTATTCGAGGGAAATCAGTATCTTTTACTGGCGTATCGCCAAAATCTATATCATAATAAAACCCATTTTCGATAGCAGGGCCAATACCAAATTTAGCGTGAGGATATAGTATTTGAATCGCTTCGGCCATAAGGTGTGCCGAAGAATGCCAATAGGCATGTTTTCCATCTTCGTCTTCCCATTTCAATAGTTCTATCGTGGCATCTTCATCAATTGGCCTTGTCAGATCCCATACTTGCCCATTTACTTTGGCTGCAAGTACGTCTTGTGCTAAACGTGAACTGATGCTTTCTGCAATTTGCATTGAAGTAGTTCCCTTTTGGAACTCACGAACTGAACCGTCCGGAAAAGTAATTTTAATCATTTTCTACAAATAAAATGTTTATACTGGAACTCATACAAACGAGTCCTCTTGGTTTATAGCTGACAAAAATAAGAATTTTTATAGTCTGAAAGATAAATCTTTGCTGAAAATATATTTTACGAATGGAATATTATTCTTTTTCAGCTTATTATATGATAAATTGGTTCGAATAGCTTCTTTTTTGAAGAAAGTGTATATAAAAAACTTTCAAGCTTTTTTTAGAAAAAAAGCTTGAAAGAGTTTATTATGTTAATCGATCAATTTTATTGTTGAGACACTATAAACAGTGAATCTATATTTACTAAATTGAATGTCTAGAAGATTATAATAAACGACCGTTTATTCTGTCATTTTCTTTATAATACTATATGCTTCAATTACACCCATTTCTCCGGCTTTGCGCATATCCTCGAGGGCACGGTCTTTGTCTTTTACATGAAAACGACTTAGTCCTCTGTTAAAGTATGCTTCTGCAAATTCAGGATCATAGCTTATTGCTGCATTGTAATCTAATATGGCAGCTCTAAAATCATTTTGTTTGTAGCGGATTTCTGCCCTGTTATAATAAGCATATACAAAGTCCGGATTCAGTTCTATTATTTTATTATAATTCTGAATAATCAAGTTGTACTCGATCTTGGATGGTTCAGCAGTGGGATTACTTAAATTAGTATCCCTCTTCTGTCCGCCAAGTAAAGAGATGTCCGTTTGTTCCGGTTTCCGGTCATAATCCGGTGTATTTTCTTTCAATTCAAGTTGTTTGGTATATACTATTGCTTGATTGAAATAGGCCAACGTAAATTGAGGATTTATTTCAATTGCTTTATTGAAATCTTCTATAGAGTTCGCAAAATCTTGTACAAGCATATAATCCATCGCCCGAGCAAAATATAAATCAGCACTAGTCGAATTTTCGGCTATACGTTTTGATAGGTTGTCGATCGAGTTGAAATGGTCTTGTATTTGCATTTCATTAAGTGCAGCCTCACTATTGGTGATCCGTAATTTGCGATCAAGAATATTTTTCTTATTCATCGCATCTACTAATTGGCTGAAGTAGACAAAACGTTTTAGCTCACTTGGTTTTTCATAGTAGCTGATAATGAAACGTGGTTCCAGATTAATTTCAACCCTTCTGTTTTGTATACGACCTCTGCTACTACTATTGTATTTGCTTTTTTCTTCTTCTTTTTTATCGGCTACCATCAACAAATTAAACTTGTCGAGGTCTTTATCCGATTTCTCTCTTGTTTTTTCCTTAGCCTCAGGTTCTTTACCTGCAATTAAAGCTTTTCTGGTACGTTCTTCTTCATTACGTGCGTAATTGAAGTCTCTTTCAGCACCTTTTAGGTCATTCTGGCGACGTTTTATTTCAGCACGTGTGTAGAATCCATGATAAAATTCGGGATACTCTGCCAAAACTTCATTCAAGTCTTCAAGTGCTCCTTTATAATCAGCAATATTATTTTTGATTAATGACCTATTTAAGAGAGCAATATAGTTAGTTGGCTCATATTTGATAACAACATCAAAGTCACTGATGGCTCTATTGTCATCGCCGACTTGTGCTCTTAATAGTCCACGGTTGAATCGGGCAATAATATTTTCCGGCTCAAGGTCTATGACTTTATCATAATCAGCCATTGCTCCACGTAAGTCGTCTTTTGAATAGCGAACCAGTCCTCTATTGATATAATTGCCGGCTTGTAAAGGTTCTAATTTTATAGCTTCATCAAAATCGGCAAGAGCATCATCATAATTCTTTTTCTGATAGTATAATAATCCTCTCATAGAGTAGGACTGAGGTAAGTATTTGTCTATGTTTATAGCCTCATTGAAGTTGTCGAAAGCTTTTAGGGTATCTCCTTTTTCTTGATACAATACACCACGCATAAGAAATCCTTGTGTATACGTAGGGTATAATTCCAATAATTTATTGAGATCGGTTTCGGCCTCCTCGTAATTTTTTTTCTGAATATTTACAATTCCTAAGTTAATTAGGGCAAACTTATCATTAGGATATTCTTTTAAAGTCATTGTATAATCCTCGAGGGCACCATCGTAGTTGGATTGGCTTTGACGGGCATCAGCTCTTAACTGATAAGCCTTGGTCATAAATGGATTTCTCTCTAGAGCCAATGTACAATCCTCTTCGGCTCCTTTAGAATCATCTAAATAGAACTTAGCGATAGCTCTGTAAAAATAGGGCTCTGGCAGGTATGGCTTTGCTTTTATGGCTTGGTTAAAATATTGTATCGCCAAAACATAGTCTTCAAAATATAATGCATTGCGCCCGATGAGTATAACTCTCTCTGTATTTATTTGTGCAAAAGCTATGCAATTGCAAAACAGAGCTAAAAAAAGAATAGTTAATTTCTTCACTCTAAAATCGATTATTCATTGATGAGCAAATATATGAAGAAAACAAAAAGAGACTGATTAGAGCCTCTTTTTTTAATATATTTTTCACTTTTCGAAGTAATCGTCGTGATAATATGAATTTTTCTTCAGATAATATGTCTTGTTTCCATAATAACGCGATGTACCATAATATCCTTCTCTTCCTTTTACATCATTGAAAACAAGCGCAGCATTTTCAATACCATCAAACCTGAGTTGATTAATAACGCTTTTGAAGAAAGATTTATTTGTTTTGGCCCGACGCACAACAAATATAGTTGTATCTACCATGCGGGCTAATATATAGGCATCAGAAACCAATCCGACAGGGCTACAGTCTATTATGACATAGTCGTATACTTGTTTCAGATGTTCTATCAATTGTCTGGTCTTTTCTGTCTTGATCAATTCGCTTGGATTAGGAGGTAGTGTTCCTGCAGATATAATATCAAATCCGTAATCGGCATTAGAAATAATAATATCTTCTAGGCTAACTTGTCCTATTAAATAATTAGAAACTCCAATTTTGTTTTCTAATTGTAGTGTTTTTGCTACAGATGGACGTCGTAAGTCCAAATCGACAATTACGACTTTTTTGCCTATTAATTGATAAACAGATGCGATATTTGTTGCTATAAAAGTTTTTCCGTCACCCGGCTCTGTAGATGTTACCAATACGGATATATTACTTTCGCGCCGTGCCATATATTCGATCCGGACACGCATATTACGGAACGATTCGGCAAAACTTGATTTTGGATAATTCTTGACAAGCACGACCCCACTACTAAGTTTTTTAGCGATATTTTCGATGGTTCCAATTACCGGCAACCCCGATATCTTCTCACATTCTTCTTTTGTTGCTATTGTGAAGTTCAGGACTTCTTCTTTTAGAATGATGAATACGAAAGGAATTATTAGACCTACAATGCAATAAAACATATAGTTTTTACCTTTTACACCACCATTTGTCGGTCCTGAGAATATCCTGGGGTTTTCCCATACAAAGTTATCCGGTGTGTTGGATGCCTTTTGTATTTGAGCCTCATATTTTTTTTGTGTCAAAAATTGGTGATATACCTCATTTACTTTATAGTCTCGTTCGAAAGAAAGGAATTCTCTCTCTTGTGGGGGTAAGTTGTCAACTCTTAATTCCAAAAGCTCATATTTTTTCACAAAAGAGTCTTTTTCTTCTTGTAATTTGGTTTGGGCTAAATGTAATTCTTCAAGTATAGCAACCCTACTGGCATTTAGCTCATCCGTCATCTTATTGTATAATGGATTTTTTGCTCCGAGATATTTTGCCCGATCTAATGTTTCGTTATAGGTTGTTATCAAACCCTCGAGTTTATTGTTATCTAGTCCAATAGAACTAGGTCTTATAATTTCACTATTACCTAATATTGTTTCTTTTATTTTCTGAGAGAGAATTAATATCGCTCGTTCGCGGATGGCTAAATTCTCTTTTTCTAAATCAGCTTTATCTATGTTGGATCTCAAATCTTTAGATGTGATTTCATAGACACCGGTTTCTTTTTGAAATTGGTCTAAGATCGCTTTGGAACTGTCTAAAGAATCTTTGATGATCGAGAGCTGTTTGTCAATGAAAGAGATGGTCAATTCAGCCTGCTGATTTTTGAGGTAAAGGTTATAATTCTCAAATTCACTAAGTAGTGTATTTAAATAGTCTATATCCCGATATGGATCTGAACCTGATAGCATCACTATAAGTGCAGAGCCTTCTTCTTCTAGTAGTGCTGATACAACACGTCCGTTATACATTCCTATGAGCTGGCTTTCTGTCAAAAATCGGAAAGAGAATGGAGTAAAATCAGGCTTGAAAAATTTGGTCTTGTTGACTTTTATTGCAAATTGATCATTTTTTACTTCTTCACCATATTTCGCTATGACAGAAAATTCCTGAATATTTTTTTTCTTATCAGCATCATAATATATCATACATGAGTATTCGTCTATGGGAGTAACATTATACTCATGATAATTAGTCTGAGGGGGTGTGATTGTCTCTATCTCCAAAGGAGTTGACGAGTATATACTAATAGATTTAAAATAGTCTTTCTGATAATAATCGATAAACATTTTTGCAGGAAGTTTTTTAACTGTCCGTTCTGCCATTCCGTACGATTGTAGTAATGTCTGCTGATTAGATGTGCTACGCAAAATACTTCCTGTAGGCACTGCTCCGGACACAATTCCTGTATTTCCTCTTTGTTCTAGCATTACCAATGCTCTTACAGCATAGAAAGGAATCCATGATTTGTTTTTCAGATATGCTATTCCTAAACAAATACAAATAGATATTACAAACAAATACCAGTATTTCAATATTCTGTAAAACCAAAGTACAAAGTCGAAAGAGATTGATGTTTTTGATTTTACTTCATCAAAATAAGGATCGTTAAATTCAGTTATTTGCTTATTTACATTCATAAATTAAAAAATCTCTAGAATTTAGCTGTTGATACATATATTAAGAACACTAGAGGAACTGTTATTGTTGTAATGAACGAATTAAGTGATGTTATATTAAAGAAGGCATTCTTGTTTGTTGGAAAATATATAACATCATTTGGTTGAATATAATAAAATTCAGATTGAATAACGTCCTGCGTTCTTAAATCGAAGTTCTTAACAATGGTATTTCCTTGTTCATCCTTTCTTATAATGCTCACATTTTTCAAATCCATTGTTTCGGTTGTCTGACCAGATATTGCAAGCGCTTGGTATATAGTCATATTGTCTTTATACACAGCATATTTACCTTGCTTGTTGTTAGATAAGATGTAGAAAGTATTACTTGCAAGAGTCACTCTGGCTTGTGCATCTTTAATGGATTCCTGCATCTTATTCTGAATTGCATCTTCAGCTTCTTGAACAGTTTTTCCTGCCACTTGTATACTCCCAAATAATGGTAATGTTATAGTGCCATCATCATATATTGTATATGTTTTTGTGTCACTTGTTCTTGCAGATAAGATACCTGTGAAGGTAGCTAAAAATTCCTTATCAGAAGTTGTTAAACCACATGATATTAAGTCGCCCGGAAGTAGACGGTATTCTTTATAAGCCTGCTTTGCATAAGACGTATTTATTGCTTGCAAATAATTTGTTTCCTCTTGCGATATACAAGAAGAAAATAAAGAGATAATTGCTATTCCGCACAATAAATAATGTAAAATATATTTCATCTTTCAAATTATTCTGAATACAAAAACAATTACACCTGCTATAGATGTGAGAAGTCCGAATACACCAGCAAAAGACGTTGTGGCTCCAAATAATTTTCTTGTAGCCTGAGGTATGTATATGACATCATTTGGTTGGATATAATAGAATTCCGAATCAATAATATCTTTAGATCTTAGATCGAACGTTTTTATTATCGACCCATCTTTTGTTTGACGGAGAATACTTACTTTCGATCTGTCCCCATACGGTCCTATCGTGTTAGCAATAGCAAGCGCTTGAAATATGGTAACTTGATTGTTATCCATTGTAACGCGTTTAGCACCAGCTTCGCCAAGAATACTAAAATATCTGTTATATAGTGTAATATTAGCACTTGTTCCTTCCGAGAATTGGTTAAGCCTATCCGATATAATATTTCGCGCTTCCAGCATTGTATTTCCTTCTACATATATTTTACCAACATAAGGAATAGTGATGGTTCCGTCGGCATAAACAGGTGTTGCTCTTAGTGAAGTACCTTTTACATCCAAGTCGCGCACTTTGTTGGTATATACAGTTGTCTGGTCATCATAGACATTATCTGCAACGAGAAAAGTGTTATATTCGCTAAACAATTCAGCCGTTTCTTTATCTAGTGCATATATAGATATTAAGAGCTGGTCGCCAGGGATAATTCTATACTCTTCGGGTGCAACTTGTGGATAGTTTTTCTGTATATCTTGTAGAAGGTCTGTTTGTTTAGGGGTTATACATGCCGAGAATGCATAAATAATGCAAGCTAATATAGGAAATATTTTAATATTACTTCTCATATGGATATCAGTGTTTACCGTTTGTCCTGAATAGCTTTTGTCTTATATTTACAATTAACTCGTCCTTTTATCATATTATTTAGTTTAGCTTTTATAAGTTGTTTCCTGATAGGAGAAATTTTGTCTATAAAAAGCTTTCCTTCTATATGATCATATTCATGTTGGATGCATCTGGCGAAGAAGTCATCATATACTTCATCGTGAGCGACGAAATTTTCGTCAAGGTATTGAATGCGTATAACTGCTTCTCTTTCCACAGATTCCGAGATACCCGGTAAACTTAAACAGCCTTCGTTCATCTTTACGACCTCTCCTTTATATTCAACTATCTTAGCATTGATGAAGACTTTTTTGAATCCCGAATATTTAGGGTCATCTTCAGCTAGAGGTTCTAAATCTATTACAAAAAGGCGAATGTCTAATCCTATTTGAGGGGCTGCAAGCCCAATACCATCTGCATGATACATTGTTTCATACATGTTTTCGATAAGTCCTTTCAAATTAGGATAATCGTTATTTATTTCGTGAGCTTCTTTTCTTAATACAGGTTGTCCGTATAAATATACAGGTAAAATCATTAGTTATATTATATTTGTTTTAATCGAAGACTTTCCATATAATCTTGTAGGATAATGGTTGCACTTATTTCATCAACCAAAGCCTTGTTTTGCCTATCTTTTTTCTTTAAGCCTCCATCTAGCATTGCCTGATGAGCCAGTACCGACGTAAAACGCTCATCATAATATTCAATTTTTAAATCAGGATAAAGTCCTTGTAGCTTTTTTACAAATGGAACGATATGCTTCATGTTGTCAGAATATTCATTATTCATTTGCTTAGGCATTCCAACAATAATGCAATCGACACTTTCTTTTTGTAAATAGGACTTTAAGAAATCTATAAGAGTATGAGTAGCAACAGTAGTCAGTCCGTTCGCAATGATTTTTAATGTATCCGAAACGGCAATACCAGTTCGCTTAGTTCCGTAATCTATAGCTAAAAGTCGTCCCATAATACAACGTAAAGGTAGATAAAAAAACTTTATATATCTGTAATATACTTAGATAATATATAAGAACGCATTATTAAAACCCTCAAAGGAGCAATAATGTTTTCGTGATATGCAAAAAGAGAAAAAATACCCTCGTTTATGCCTTGGGAATGTTTTCTCTTTCTATATTTTTTATTTGTAATTATTCTTTCAGATGCTCAAAATTACGTCTTTTCAACTCAAAGTCTTTCCCTAGATACTTTTCTCTTACTATTTCATTCTCAGCAAGCTCCTCGGCCGTTCCCTGAAATAATACTTTTCCTTCGAACAAAAGATAAGCTCTATCGGTGATACTTAGTGTTTCGTCCACATTGTGGTCTGTAATCAGTATTCCAATATTCTTATATTTGAGTTTTGCGACAATCTCTTGAATGTCTTGTACCGCAATCGGGTCTACTCCGGCAAAAGGTTCATCAAGCATGATAAATTTAGGGTCGATAGCAAGACAACGTGCTATTTCGGCACGCCTGCGTTCCCCTCCCGAAAGACGGTCTCCCAAGTTCTTCCTCACCTTATGTAATCCAAATTCATCAATCAGGCTTTCTAATTTTTCTTTTTGATAAGCTTTGGTAGTTTTAGTCATCTCCAGCACAGACCGTATATTGTCTTCAACAGTCATCTTGCGGAATATAGATGCCTCCTGGGCTAAATATCCAATGCCATTTTGAGCTCTTTTATAAACCGGATATTTTGTTATTTCTTTTTCATCCAGAAATATTTGACCTTCATTAGGCATAACAAGACCCACAGTCATGTAGAAAGTTGTTGTTTTACCGGCTCCATTTGGCCCCAGTAAGCCGACAATTTCTCCCTGTTTCACTTCTATTGAGACGTGATTTACAACTGTTCGGGATTTGTATTTTTTGACTAAATTTTCAGTGCGAAGCACCATTTGCTCTTGTTCCATGCCTAATAATTCCAGATATCAATCTAGTACCGTAACCCATCCGTGAGTATCAGCCTCATCTCCGAGTTGTATGGCTCTTAATTTATTGTATAATTTAGTACTTATAGGGCCGGCATTACCATCTTTTGATATGACATAAGATTTGTTTTCCTCGACATCATCTACACGAAGAATTGGACTTATCACAGCGGCTGTGCCAACTTGGCCGGCTTCTTCAAATGTGCTTAGTTCATCTTCTGGTACTTGTCGTCTTTCAACCTTCATTCCCATATCTTCTGCCAATTGCATCAAACTTTTGTTTGTGATTGATGGAAGTATAGAAGATGATAATGGGGTTATATAAGTATTGTTTTTAATCCCAAAGAAATTGGCAGGGCCACATTCATCCAGGTATTTTTTTTCTTTTGCATCCAAATATAATACAGCTGAATAGCCCATCTCATGTGCTTTATGGCCAGCGACTAAACTTGCTGCATAATTGCCTCCAATTTTGATAGTTCCTGTTCCTAGAGGTGCGGCACGGTCGTACCCTCTCAAAATAGCTACAGGAGTTGGTTTGAAGCCTTCTTTGAAATATGGACCTACAGGAGTTACAAATACAAGGAATAAGTATTCGGTCGATGGCTTTACTCCTACTTGTGGGCTGATGCCCAATAGTAAAGGTCTAATATATAAGGAAGCCCCACTGCCATATGGTGGGATAAATTTTTCATTTAATTTGACAGCTTTAATGACACTTTCCTCAAAAATCTCGACTGGTAGATCTGCCATCATAATACCATGGCATGAAGAAAGCATGCGGAGAGCATTTTCCCGTATTCGGAAAATACGAGTCTTGCCGTCTTTTCCCTTAAAAGCTTTTAATCCTTCGAATGCTTCTTGTCCATAATGAAGACAAGTTGCAGCCATATGGATGTTAATTTCTTCAGATGTTGTTTCAGTTGGAGTACTCCATTTGCCATCCTTATAGTAACTTCTTACATTATAATCTGTTTTTCGATATCCGAAAGATAGATTAGCCCAGTCTATTGAATCCATAGTTATTAAAAATTTTACTTCGTTTTACAAAAGTATAATTTTCATTGGGATAAAGTTTATTTGTGTAGTATTATCTTTCAAAAGTAAGCTTTATTTCTAAATACTAGACAGACTATTCGCACAACCTATCTATAAAGAGAATTCCCTGTAAATGATCAAATTCATGTTGGAAAATGACTCCCGTGAAATCGCTTTGACGAGAAGTTCCACTCAATTTTTCATGCATCTTTTTCCCATTTTCATCATAATACTCTACTTCTACCCATTCGTATCGCTTTGTGTTGCCACTCAATTCGGGTACCGAAAGGCAGCCGTCGCGTTCGAAACAAATAGTCTCTGTTGAATGATTTATGATTCGGGGGTTGATGGCAACTTGTACAGGATGGTTTTCTTTGTCAATACGTAAAAATAAAAAAATATTCCGTCCTATTCCTACTTGTGGAGCTGCAATCCCTACACCAGATTCTGCTACCAATGTTTGTTTTAGGCGTTCTATGAATATCTGTAAATCTTTATTATTAGCAATATTTTCGACATCAGGTATGTCCAAACTCTTTTTGCGTAAGAATAGAGAATCTTGGAGATTTGTTGTCAACAATACCCTCATTGGAGTTTGGAGATTTCCATTATTGATTAATTCTTTTTCGTAATTGGTCATTATTTTGTTTGAATTACAAGAAATGAATAAAATTGATATACATATAATACTAATATATATTTTCATATCCTTTTTTTTACAAAAGTACAAATCATTCTTGATACAGAGATTACATAGTTGACGTCAGGTCATAAAAAAAGCGAACCTTACAAAGGTTCGCTTTCCATTATTGTTTAAAATCTTATTGAAGTCTTTTCAAGCGATACAATAATTGTTGTATTGCTTCCTGATAGTCATCGATAATTGCTTGAGTAAATGCTTCTGCGAAAAGTTCACGTTGAGATTCACTATAAGCAAAGAAGTCTTCAGCATGTTTGATGATGTCTGTTGGATTCTTTGTTTCAGGGATTACAATATTTAAATCGCCTTTCAATGCATAAGAAGTTTCTACCAAACGATCTGTAACGTCAAGCAAATCAGCGATTGCCTGATCTAATGCAATGTGTTGTGCATAACTACCTTTGCCTGTTACATGCCAGTGATGTAATTTCAAACTGCTGTTAAATGCAAATACTTTTCCTAAAAAATCGGCTATCTCTACACTTGCAGATGCCACACTTGTTTTTTTTACTGATGTTGAAGTTGCCATAGCTTTATAATTTTTATTTATGAATATTGTTTTTATATAGACAAATATAATTAAAATCAAGATAAAGAACAAAGCTTTCTGATCGAATGTTTACATCTCCATATTGATGTAATTTATCAAGCAAAGCTATTGTTGTTCTATCAAGGCAGATTAGATTCAGTGCAGCATAAACTTATGTAGTCGCTATAAGGTAATCTGGTTGTCAGATATTTTGTACTGAAATATCTAATTACTTATTATTAAAACAAGTCAAATAGATTTTTGTTCATGAAAAATAATAGGATAATGATGTTTTAAATCAAGGTTGCGGTAAGATTATTTTTTGTGTTTTGGACTATTTTAGATCTATTAAAGTAATTGGTATTTATTATTCAAGGTATAACCATTTCATTTTTGGAATATCTACTTTCAGTACTTTTGTCAGAAAATTATTTATTGACCCATGTTCCCTCTTTATTTGATTGATGGCAGCTTTTATATATATACGCTTAACAGTAAAAAGAGGTTCCGTATGTGGGTATTTAGCTATAAATGCAGCATATTTGTCAGTCAAAAAGTCTTTTGACATCAAATAATCATTTATAATAGTTTCCTCATCTACACCCAGAGCGAATAGTATCAGTGCAGCCGCCATGCCGGTTCTGTCCTTTCCTGCAGAACAATGAAATACGATAGGGGCACTCAGGTTATTCTGAATAATGGCAAATAGAATACGATAAGCTCTCACACAGGCAGGGTCACTGACTAAAAGCCGGTTCATCTGCTTCATGTGAATGTTGATATTTTTATTCAATAGGTTTGCTTGTATGCCCTCCGTACTCAAATTGCCGGGAGTTATTGCAATTGGGTATGTAAAACGTGCTGTATGAGGTAATTTGTCTGGAGATCTTTTGCACTCGCTAGGTGCTCTGAAGTCGATAACTGAAGTGATTGGAATCGAGGCCAGATAAGTTAAATCGCTTTCCGTAAGGTGAGACATGTCATCAGCCCTAAATAATTTTCCCCATTTTACATGTTTGCCATTCTTACTACGGATGCCACCAAGGTCTCTGAAATTGTATCCCCCTTCTACAGGAATTAGCTTTTCAGCAAAAATAAACTTTTCAGTTTCAGTTTTAAATAGAAAATAAGTGCGTTCCGAATTGTTGATATTTAAAGTAAAGTTACCCGCCCCATTATTTTTCATAATAGGTTCTGCTATGGTATCAAAATCTGTAGAACTGTTGGCAAATAGACTCCATTTGCCTGTGTAATATACATTTAAGATAGCCTCTTTTGTGTATTTATTACGTGTTATTTGTACTTTTTTTCTAATATCTTCTTTTCTGTGCATAAAGACCTTAGTATGATATCTAAAATTTAGATAACAATTCCAGCTTGCAAATATATTGATATTTAAAACACTAATTACATTATTACTCTTATTAAATTGAAATTTAAACAACCGTTGATGTTTAAACCCTTTGATCTGTTTAGCTTTATTATTTCTTAAATGTGAAAAAAAGGTAAATATTCAATAAAAGAAGATAGTGTATTGATTTAGCCCCTTGTCTTACCTATCTTTGTTTATAGTGATATCCAATTTGTTGATTGCATGAAAGAAAAGATGATTGTATCTCTAGTCGGGGTGATTTCCGCATTTTGCAGTTGTACTCAGCCACCATCGTTATCAGTTTTGTGTGAAAGAGATGCAAAGAATAATTATGTCCTTAGATGGGAAGTTTTTCCGGATGTTGATAATGTACCTATTGATATCTATGCTTCGGATAATGATACCTTATTTCCATCTACTCCAATAAGGACAGTCTATTCCAATGACTATATTACTGTAATAAGTGATACCCTGAAACGTATGAAACGTGGTTTCTTTAAACTTAAAATCGGGGGTGAATTGTCAGGAGTGATATCTAATCGTTTTTTTGAACTTGATAGTGTTCAGAATTTCAGAGATATTGGAGGGTATTATACCGAGGATTACCGTCAGGTTCGTTGGGGAAGAGTATTTCGATCAGGAAATTTTAGTCAATTAACAGATTCTGATAGGGTTGAATTGCTTAACCTTGGGATAAAGACAGTTTTGGATTTGCGGTCAGAAGGAGGGCGAGAAAAATATATAAATAAATTGGGTGTTGATAATTATATTAGAGTTCCTATTGTTAAAAATGGATATTCAGCAGTAACACAAAAAATTATTGATGGTGTTTTTTTAAGGGGCGATGCAGTCATTTATAATCAGGATATCTATAAAGATATGGTAGAGAATTATACTGTCCAATATGCCTTGCTTTTTGATTATTTGTGTGACGAAAAAAATTACCCCATTGCTTTTTATTGTTACTTAGGTAAGGATCAGAGTGGGTTGCTGTCATATCTTCTGTTGAGGGCTTTAGGTGTGCCCACTGATGTGGTGGAAGAAGATTATCTGCTGTCTAATGTTGGAGTAGATAGGAGTAAAATTCGTCAGGGGGTTGGCTTGTCCGAGCCGAGCCAGGAAGCTTTAACTTTACTCACCAAAACAGATCTTTCCTTTCTTAAATATGGTATCGCCTGTATGAGAAATAAAAGTGGCTCTGTGGATGAATATATGACTAAAGAGTTGAAATTGACACCTGAAAAAAGGAAAAAGTTAAAACAGTTGTTATTGTATTAATTCGAAAATATAAAAAGAATAGCTGTGGAATTTTTCACAGCTATTCTTTTTTTGACTGAAGTTATTTCCTGTTACGAAAGCATTATAGGTGTACTGTTGCTTACGAAATCAGAATATCCAAACTCTTCATATTTATTAAGAGGAATAACCTCTTTTATGATGTCGATAAAAGCATCAAAGTCGAAAATTATCAGATCTATATAAGAAAAATGAAAACCGGTAGCACCTCCCAGACAATAAGCGATGCCCGACTGTGCGGTTTTTTCTATAATTAGGTCTTCTATTTCAGCTCTAAAATTCACGACATTTTCACGTGGAATATGTGTATTGTTAACAAATAAGAAGCCAAATACAACGCCATCGTCTTTATATTTATTAATAACTTCTTCATCATTCTTATAGAATGCATTTAATACACCAGTGCAAGAGGTGTAACCCATCGCGATGTCTTCGCGGAGAGTCCAATTCTCAGCTTCGCTTGGTGTCATTTGATATGCATGGAAAATTTCATATGGATTCGTATAGGTACTCCACTCGTTTTTCTCTATTGTATCATCAATATATGCCTTTAGCTCATTTATCTTAATAGGCTCTTTATCTAATTCTGTTTCTACAAAATCTATATAGCCGATGTATTCCATTGTGTATAATTCACTAATCATTTGGTCTAGAAAAATGAAGAACATACTGAATCGTTTATTTTCATCAAGCGACATTAACTTAGTACAATATATTTCTAAATTAAATTTACGACGTTCATTATCAATCTCTGCATAAAGAGTTATATCATCCCTATCGATGCTTACTCCATACATTTCCATCCTCCAATTAGAATTGGATGAATTCGGTTTTGAAGAATAAAAATTCCATTTTTCACTCAGTTCTGCTGGAGACTGTTGTTGCCAATAGTAAAGCTGTAGTAAGCGAATGTGGTCACCTTCAGGAGTAAGTATTAATTCATATTTGTCTTCTTTATTTACTCCCATTTCGAAATAGACTTCCGTAAATGCAATTTGTAATATGCTGTTAACAAAATTGAGTAGAGTTTCTCCCTCAGCCTTGTTGTCCATCATATCTCTTATTTGACCTTCCTCTTTTGTGAATGCTTCCCAAAATTGCTGTACGCGCTTTTTAAACGATTTGTTCATGATTTTATTTTTGTTTGTGTTTGTTGGGTAAAGATATAAAAAAATGAGGACATTTAATGCCCTCATTTTTATTCTAGATAACCTTTATATAGTTATTATTCTGCATTGCCATGCTTTACAATATCCAGTAGCTCAACCTCAAATATTAAATTAGAGAATGGTTTGATTATACCTTGTTCTCTTGTTCCATAAGCTAAATCGTAAGGGATATACAGAATCCATTTAGATCCAACCGGCATAAGTTGTAGAGCTTCTGTCCAACCTTTTATAACTTGTCCAACCCCAAATGTTGCAGGCATATTCCTTTCGTAACTACTGTCAAACTGTGTGCCATCAATAAGCGTTCCCTTGTAATGTACTTTTACCATATCCTCAGTTGTTGGTTTTTTACCATTCCCTTCAGTTATGATTTTATATTGTAGTCCATCAGGTAGGGTAACCACACCATCTTTAGTCTTGTTTTCAGCTAGAAATTTATCACCTGCGGCAATCTGTTCTGCATATTGAACTCTTAGTTGAGCTTCAATCTTGCTGGCTTCTTCTTTTTGTGTCTTTTCCATTTCAGCTTGTTTCTTTTGCATCTGGATTTCCCCTTTTGTTTGAAGCATCTTTTGAGCATCTTCCAAACTGATAAGTGGAGTTCCGTTTTGTAATACAGTAGAAAAAGATGAAACAAAAGCATCTTTATTAAATGCTTCATCATCACCTAGCATCTCTTTAGAGAAATTCTGGCTCATTCCTAATACCTGACTTGCAATAGATATTCCCGAATTGAAAGCCTGACTTTTATTGTCACTAAAAGCAGCTTGTTTGAATCCTAATATAAACTGTTCCATGCTTTGTGTGTTTGCTGCATTCACAGAATCTAATTTATTTTTCAATTCCTTTTCTAAAATTGCCTTTTTGGAATCAGCCGCAGAGTTTATTTTATCTTTATAGTCGGCTGTTATTGTTGCAGTGTCACCTAATACCCCCAATTGTATGAGATACTGAGATAACCCTTGCGTCATGGCAGCACCGTATGCATAAGAAAGAGAGTCAGCCTCTGTTTTGATACTTGGAACTGTAGATGTGTTCAGGTTTTTTCCTTTTTTCTGAGCAAAAACATTTGGTGTCATAACTATCCCAAATGAAATTAAACTAAGTAATAATACTTTTTTCATTTTCAATATGTTTTATAGAATTTGATAAATGATTGTTTCTAAATAGTTTCCTAAAAGTCTATTCCAAAAGTTAAAATAGAGGGGCAAAAATAATACTTTTTACCTATCAATCAGTATATTCTGATTAAACTTATTTTAAAATCTTATAAAAAGATGAAAACAAATGATTACCTTTGCGCCTCCTTATGATCTAGCTCTCTTTATTTATTTGGGGTGAGAGTAAGATTTGTGAAAAGGAAGATTACCTCATATTACACGTAAAAATTTTTAATGAAAACATTTGAAGAGTTAGGTGTTGCAGCGAATATTCGCAAAGCAATAGAAGAAATGGGTTATGAAAACCCGATGCCTGTGCAAGAAGAAGTGATTCCATACTTGCTTGGCGAAATGAACGACGTTATCGCATTAGCCCAAACCGGAACTGGTAAGACGGCTGCTTTTGGCCTTCCAGTATTACAAAAAGTAGATGTAAAAAATAATGTGCCGCAGGCGCTAATACTTTGTCCTACAAGAGAGCTATGTCTGCAAATAGCAGGAGATTTAGCTGATTATTCTAAATATATTGATAATTTAAGAGTACTTCCTGTGTATGGCGGGTCAAGTATCGAAAGCCAGATTAAATCTTTAAAAAGAGGTGTGCAAATAATAGTGGCTACACCAGGACGTCTAATAGACCTTATCAATCGTAAAACCGTAGAACTATCAAACGTGAAATACGTAGTGATGGACGAAGCCGATGAGATGCTTAATATGGGTTTCTTGGATAGTATTGATGAGATTTTAGCTAAAGTGCCTGAGAAAAGAACAATGCTTCTCTTTTCTGCAACTATGCCTAAAGAAGTAGCTAAGATTACAAAAAAATACATGCAAGATCCTAAAGAAATTACGATAGGTCGTAAAAATGAAGGTTCGAGCAATGTTAAGCATGTCTACTATATGGTTCATGCAAAAGATAAATATTTGGCATTGAAACGTATTGCTGACTATTACCCTAATATTTATGGTATTATCTTTTGTCGCACCCGTCGCGAGACACAAGAAATTGCAGATAAATTAATACAAGATGGTTATAGTGCAGATGCACTACATGGTGATCTGTCTCAGGCACAACGTGATTATGTAATGCAGAAGTTTCGTGTAAAAGCAATTCAACTGTTAGTTGCTACAGATGTTGCGGCTCGTGGTCTTGACGTGGATAGCCTTACACATGTAATCAACTATGGATTGCCTGACGATATAGAATCATATAACCACAGAAGTGGGAGAACAGGACGTGCCGGAAAAACTGGTATTGCCATTGCAATAACGCACGTAAAAGAAAAAGGGAAAATTCGCGAAATAGAAAAAATATTAAATCGTAAATTCGAACAAGGTGTTATTCCGAGTGGCGATGCTATTTGTGAAAAACAGTTGTTCAACCTTGTGGACAGAATTGAAAAAGTCAAGGTAAACGAAGAGGAGATTGATAAACTTCTTCCGGCAGTCTATCGTAAGCTAGACTGGCTAGAAAAAGAAGATATTATCAAACGTATTGTATCTTTAGAGTTTAATAGACTATTAGACTACTATCGTGATGCAGATGAGATAGAAGCTCCGGCAGAACGAGGGGGTGCACGTGACGAAAGCTTCCCTAGACGTAGAGATCGGGCAGAACGAGGAGCACGAGGAGCTGAAAAAGGTTATACACGTATTTTTATCAATATTGGTCGTACAGACGGAGCCAATCCGGCAACACTTATGGGATTAGTAAATGACTATATGCCAAACAAAGTAAATATTGGTCGTATTGATATTTTGCAAAACTTCTCATTCTTCGAAGTTCCAGAGCGTGATGCATCGAACGTATTAGGGTCAATGAATAAACAAGACCATAATGGACGTCGTATTTCAGTTGAAATAGCACAAGGCGGAGGTGGTGAACGCGAACCAAGAAGAAGTGGGTCACGTAGTGGTGGCTTTAGTGGAGGAAGCAATAATCGTGGTTTTTCACGTGGTGACAAACAGGGTGGTGACAGATCGCAACGAAATTCCGGTAAATCCTCAGGAGGTTCGAAAGAGCACCGCAAGGGTGGACGAAAGCCTAAATTCTCATAAATTAGTGAACATTAGATAGCTAAAGCCTGTTGATATTTATCTACAGGCTTTCTGTTTAGTTAAACAGATCAATTTTAACTAGCCACAAAAGCGGTTAAATAGCATTTGTTTTATATATTTGTTATCTTAATCTCAACACAACGGGATACTATATTATAGAGATATGGCCATGAGCGAGCAAAGTAATACATCAGTATTAAATAAAATAAATTATCCGGCAGACTTAAAAAAACTGACAATAGAGCAATTAGAAACTTTATGTTCAGATTTACGCCGGTTTATAATAGATCAGTTATCGTGCAATCCGGGTCACTTTGGATCTAGCTTGGGCACAGTCGAATTGACTGTGGCACTTCATTATGTGTATAATACACCTTATGATCGTTTGGTTTGGGATGTTGGGCATCAGGCTTATAGCCATAAAATATTGACAGGACGGAAAGATCGATTCTCTACAAATCGTCAGTTTGGAGGGCTGTCAGGTTTCCCCAATCCTGACGAAAGTGAATATGACGCTTTTGTTGCAGGGCATGCTTCCAATTCAATATCGGCAGCATTAGGGATGGCTGTTGCTTCCTCTTTGAAAAATGAACATCGTCATGTTGTAGCCATCATTGGTGATGGTTCTATGACCGGTGGAATGGCTTTCGAAGGTTTGAATAATGCAGCATCACAACCAAATGATGCCTTAATTATTCTGAACGATAATGAGATGGCTATTGACGATAATGTTGGAGGACTTAAAGATTATCTGGTCAAGATGACCACATCCCCTACCTACAACCGTGTCAGACATGATGTTTATCAGAAATTCAAAAAAGGAAATCTGATAGGGGAAAAAGGTAAAAATTTCATCTTACGTTTCAATAATAGTTTAAAATCCTTGATAACCAAACAGCAAAATCTGTTTGAAGGCTTTAATATCCGTTATTTTGGACCTGTTGATGGACATGATTTAAAAGGATTGATTCGTATATTACAGAATATAAAAGACATGAAAGGTCCTAAACTTTTACATATTCATACTGTAAAAGGAAAAGGATTTGAGCCTGCCGAAAAATCGGCTACTGAATGGCATGCTCCCGGTCGGTTCGATAAAGAGACAGGAGAACGTATTGTTGCTACATCAAAAGATCAACCTCAATTATATCAAAATGTTTTTGGCCATACATTGGTGGAGATGGCAGAAAAAGATAAAAAAATAGTAGGTGTTACTCCTGCCATGCCTTCAGGCTGTTCTATGTCATTCATGATGAAACAAATCCCAGACAGGGCGTTTGATGTCGGTATTGCAGAAGGACATGCAGTTACATATTCAGCCGGATTGGCTAAAGAAGGTCTATTGCCTTTTTGTAATATATATTCATCTTTTATGCAACGGGCTTATGACCAAGTGATACACGATGTTGCTTTACAGAAACTGCATATGGTTTTCTGTCTCGATAGGGCAGGATTAGTCGGTGAAGATGGACCTACTCATCATGGGGTTTTCGATTTGGCATATATGCGCTGTATTCCTAATTTAGTTATAGCATCACCATACAATGAGCATTTTTTACGTCATTTGATGTATACTGCTGCATATGGGTATGATGGTCCCTTTGTGATTCGTTATCCGAGAGGACAAGGAGAATTGTATGATTGGGAGTGTGAAATGAAAAAACTGGAGATCGGAAAAGGTCGGAAATTGAAAGATGGTAAGGATTTAGCTGTATTATCGATTGGTCCTATTGGGAACACTGCAGCTAAAGCTATAAGTGAAGTTGAAAAGCAAGGATTTAAGATTGCTCACTACGATATGATTTTCTTGAAACCCTTAGATGCAGCAATTCTGAAAGAAGTTGCAGAAAACTATTCCAATGTTATGACTATCGAGAACGGAGTTATTTCCGGAGGTTTCGGTAGTGCTGTGTTAGAATATTTTGCCGACAACAATTGTCAGAATGTAAATACTGTACGAGTTGGTGTGCCGGACGAATTTGTAACCCATGGTTCTGTAAAAGACTTAAACAGGCTATGTGAAATAGATGTGGAAGGGCTAACAAAGAGAATGCTTGCTGTTTTAACTAAAAATAATTCTGATCCGGTAGGGAAAAGTGAAATTACCCAATCGGCAGAAGTCAGTAAACTTATAGTTCCTTAACGAATATGCGAATAGTCATAGCGGGTGCCGGTGCAGTAGGAACACATCTGGCCAAATTGCTTTCGGCTGAGAATCAAGATATCATATTGATGGATGCCGATAAAGAAAAATTGAATTTTTCTAAAAATAATTTGGAAATGATGACAATGACCGGATCGTCAACCTCGTTGAAGGATCTGACAGAAGTTGGTATAAAAGATACAGATCTGTTCATTGCTGTGACTCCGGATGAATCGGTCAACATTACCTCATGTATGTTAGCATCTAATATGGGAGCAAAGAAAACCTTTGCCCGTATTGATAATTATGAATATTTACTTCCTAAAAATAAAGAATTTTTTGAAAAACTAGGGGTCAACTCAATGGTTTATCCGGAGATGTTGGCTGCCAAAGAGATTGTTTCAGCCATAAAGAGACCTTGGATACGTCTATGGGTTGAGTTGTGTGGAGGAGCCATTATTCTTGTTGGTGTTAAGATCAGGGAGAATGCTTCTATTGTAAATAAATATCTATATGATTTGGGTAACGATATGAAAAAGTATCATATCGTTGCAATCAAAAGAAATAATGTTACCTTGATTCCTAAAGGAAGTACTCAGATACTACCGGGTGATGTGCTTTATTTTACAACAAAGAAAGAAGATGTAAACGAAATACCTTCTATAACGGGTAAAGAAGTATTTGAAGTCAAGAATATCATGATCATGGGTGGTAGCCGTATTGCGATACGTACATCTCAATACCTTCCTGATAGTATGAATATAAAATTACTTGAGTCCGATAAAGATAAGTGTCAGAAACTCTTGGAGAAAGTACCCGAAAATGTGACTGTATACTATGATGATGGACGAAATGCAGACTCTCTGATTGATGAAGGGATCAAGAGTATGGATGCTTTTATTGCAGTAACAGGAAATTCTGAAGCCAATATCTTAGCTTGTTTGGCTGCAAAACGCATGGGAGTGCGTAAGACTGTGGCTGAGGTTGAAAATATGGACTACATTTCTATGGCTGAGAATTTGGATATTGGCTCTATTATCAATAAAAAATTAATAACCGTTGGTAATATCTACCGTTTTCTGCTTAGTGCAGATGTATCTAATGTGAAATCATTGACTTTTGCAAATGCAGATGTTGCTGAAATAGTGGCACGTCCTAACTCGAAAATAACAAGGAAAGAAATAAAAAAGATATCTTTACCTAAAAATGTAACATTAGGAGGCCTTATTCGTAATGGAAATGCCATGATGATAGATGGAGATACAATTGTAGAACCTTATGACCATGTAGTGGTCTTCTGTCTGGACGATGCTATACGTGAGGCCGAGAAACTTTTCCGTTGAGAATAGCGATGAATAGTTTTAATTTCCGATTTATATTTAAAACAGTAGGCTTTCTGCTTATCATAGAATCTCTTTTTATGATGGCTTCTACTATTGTTGCCTTCTATTCTCATGAATTCTGTGGCGATGCTATGCTCATCAGTTCCTCTATTACCTTCTTTGCCGGTATCTTTATTCGCTTGCTTGGTACTGACGACTATGAAAAACCGATAGGTAAGCGCGAAAGTTTTCTTGTAGTATCATTAGCATGGATTATCATGTCTGCTTTTGGTATGTTACCGTATTATCTTAGTGGGGCGATTCCAGATATAAGCAATGCTTATTTTGAGACTATGTCTGGTTTCACAACTACTGGTTCATCTATTATTCTGAATATAGAAGAAATACCTCATGGGTTACTGTTTTGGCGGAGTATAACGCAATGGATTGGAGGTATCGGTATTATTGTTTTTGCCCTAGCCATATTACCCATGTTAGGAGGTAATGCTTCAGTACTTTATGATGCAGAGACAACTGGAATTGTACACGAACGTTTCAGACCACGTGTTACCCAAGTTGCAAAGCGCTTATGGATAACATATGTTCTGGTTACAGGTATTCTTTTCATTTTGTTGTGGCTGGGTCCAATGAATATGTTTGATTCTGTTTGTCATGCAATGGCAACAATGTCGACCGGAGGATATTCGACAAAGCAAGCGAGTATTGCTTATTGGAATTCCCCTTACTTAGAATATATTCTAAGCATATTTATGTTTATAGGAGGGGTTAATTTCTCTTTGATTTTTTTCCTCTTGAAAGGCGTTCCAAAGAAATTAATATATGATGAAGAATTCAGATGGTATGCAGCTATTTGTTTCGTTTTCATTTTAATAATATCAACCTGTCTCTATTTTTCGGGACAGATGAATGATTTTGAATATGCATTTCGTACCTCTTTGTTTCAAGTCACATCTGTTATTACCACAACAGGTTTTGCTACTGTAGACTATATGGGTTGGGGAGCATTCTATTCATTAATGATTTGTTTGTTGATGCTTTTTTGTGCCTGTGCCGGTTCTACATCAGGAGGTATAAAAATAGTTCGTATTATTGTCCTGTGTAAGAATGCGGTTAATGAATTTAAAAGGCAGGTGCATCCCAATGCTATTTTACCTGTACGTCTCAATAAGCAAGTAATACCAATCGATATAGTGACTAAAATATTGGCATTTATGTTTCTATATCTGGCAATACTGATCATCAGTTTTCTAGTCCTTTCTTTCTCAGGGATGGGCTTTGAAGAATCAGTCGGTTCTGCTATTTCCTGTATGGGAAATGTGGGTCCCGGTCTGGGCAGCGTGGGTCCTAGTGGGCATTTTGCTGATATACCGACATTTTCCAAATGGTATCTTTGCTTTATAATGCTAACAGGTCGATTAGAATTGTTTACAGTTTTATCCTTATTTATGCCGGCTTTCTGGAAGAAATAATTTCACAAACTACAACTACAATGAGAAAAAAACTAACATTCTTTCTTTTATCTTTTACATTTATAGCCCTTTCAGCACAAAAAAGAGAAGTCAGTTTCCTTTTTGCAGGTGATGCTATGCAGCACAAATCGCAACTAGATGCCGCAAAAACTACTGATGGCATTTATGATTATTCAAAATATTTTACACATCTGCAAAAAGAAATAGAAGATATTGATATAGCCGTTGTCAACTTAGAAGTTACTTTGCCTGGAAAGAACTATACCGGATATCCGTGTTTTGGTGCACCTGATAGTTTTGCGCAAGCACTGAAAGAGGCTGGTTTCGATATATTTTTGACTGCTAATAATCATTGTCTTGATAAAGGTAAAAAAGGACTAGAGCGAACAATTGAAATTTTGGACTCAATGAAGGTAAAGCACACCGGGACATTCGTAAATGAAGAGAAACGAGATTTGTATTATCCTTTGATGATGATAAAAAATGGTATCCGCATAGCCATGCTTAATTATACCTATGGTATGAATGGTTTTACGGTTACTTTTCCTAATATAGTTAACGAGATAAATAAGAAACAGATACAGAAAGATATCAATCTGGCTAAACAGATGAAAGCTGATATTATTATTGCTAATATGCATTGGGGTGATGAGTATAAGTTATATCCGAACAAGAGTCAAAAAGATATGGCAAACTTTCTTATCGAAAATGGAGTCCGATTAGTAATAGGAGGACATCCCCATGTTGTTCAACCGATTGATATAAGAAAAAATGAGGAAGGTATTGAGTCTGTAATTGTGTATTCAATGGGTAATTTTATTTCCGGAATGAAACCTGTTGATACGATGGGGGGATTAATGGCAAAAATAAATATCAGTAAAGAAGGAGATGCTCCAGTAAAAATAGATACTTGTAATTATTCGTTAGTTTGGGTACATAAACTAATGAAAAATAAGATCCCATACCATTTCGAGTTAATACCTGTGTCTTTGTTCGACAATCAGACAGGTAAAGAATATATGGGTGATGAGTCTTATAACCGTATGCAGTTATTCAAGGCTAATGCAACAAAAGCAGTTGAAAGTATGTGGGATAAAAACTAGTGTGTTAGATGATGATCACTACAAATAGTGATTCTAACTTAAAAATATAACAATAAATAGTGATTGTTTAGAATCGTAAAATAAAAGATATTTGTAATGTATTTATGCAGGCACTTCATAATTAATATGATTTCATAATTACTCAACTTTGATGATATTTGTTCCGATGCCATTGAGAGATCAAGACATCGGAACTTTTTTTGAACAAACTTAAAATGAGAAAATTTTTTAAGCGATTCCACAAATGGTTGGCTATTCCCGCCGGGTTAATAATTAGTATTACATGTCTTTCTGGTGCAATCCTGGTTTTTCAGCAAGAGATATTAGAATTATGCAATCCTGAACATTATTTTGTAAAAGAAGCCAAAGAGCAACCGATTCCTTTGGGACAACTAATACCGATAGTCAATACTCAACTTGATTCTACAACAGTTTCAGACGTTCGAATTTTTTCAGATCCATCCAGAACATATACGATGACTCTTTCAGACGGTTTCCGAGAGTCTATATTTGTCAATCCTTATACTGGTGAGATTACAGGCTCGTATAAAGCCAGAGAAAGTGCTTTTTGGACAGTTATGTCTATCCATCGTTGGTTGATGGATGGAAGTCGCACTTGGGGAAAATACACGGTTGGTATTGCAACCTTGCTATTTGCTTTTATTTTGATTAGTGGATTTTTCCTTTGGATACCTAGGAGTAAGAAGAAGTTGAAAAATTATTTTACAATAAAAACAAAATCAGGTCGTAAACGATTGTTTTATGATTTACACAATGTACTAGGTTTTTATGCCGGACTTGTTTTGCTTGTCTGTGCTTTAACTGGACTAATGTGGTCATTTGAATGGTATCGGAATGGCGTTTTTAAAATCTTCGGAACAGAAGCTCCTGCTCAAAGGGCGCATACACGTGGAGGTGATAAACCGGATTCAGAAAAAAAGAAAAAAGAAATAAACACTATACATTGGCAGACAATTCTATCCGCACTACAGGTGTCTAATCCGGGTTACGAATATATTCGGGTACAAGACGGAGCAGCTACTATACATATGGCATCCTCTTTCAGGTCGCGTGCTACAGATAAGTATGATTTCGATAAAAAAACGGGTGAGATAACTAAAGTAACTTTGTATGGGCAACAACCTAAAACAACTCAAATATGGGGATTTGCTTATAGCTTACATGTCGGAAATTATTGGGGGATGTGGTCGAAAATATTCACTTTCATTGCTGCTATGATAGGAGCAAGCCTTCCAATAACCGGATATTATCTATTTTTTGTAAAAAAGAAGAAAAAGAAGAAAAAAGCAGATCGAGAATAAGTAGTCGGTCGAATATATTAATAAAAATAAATGGCTTTTTTGTGGAGTAAGAACATTCTTCATAAAAAAGCTTTTTATTTGTCAGATTTTTTAGCTCTTCTGTCCTATCTTTATAAAATAAAGACGATAAATTAATTAGTTATATTTTTTAATAATCGTTTAAATTCTACGTTTATAGATGTAGGAATAATAAAGGAACCCAGCGAGCTATGAGATGTATTATTTTATTTACAATATTTTTCTTCATAAGCTTTGTCATTACGGCGCAAAATAAATTCACGATAAAAGGAAAAGTCAGTGATAATGTTTCGCAAGAATGGTTGGTCGGTGTGTCTGTTGGCATAAAAGAAATACCCCAATATGGTGATTTTACAGACCAATCAGGAAATTACAGTTTACAACTTCTTTCCGGTGAATATACACTCATCTATAAATTACTTGGATATTATACCAAAGAGGTTCGGGTTACTTTAGTTAAGGGACAAGCTCTAAATATTGATCTTCAATCGGAAGCAGTATCTTTAAACGAAGTTGAAATTTCTGCTATACAGCGAGACGAAAACGTGAAAAGTACACGGATGGGAGTTGATCGCCTCGAAATAGAAATGGTAAATAAACTTCCTGTATTATTGGGAGAGAGAGACATCCTGAAAACGATACAATTGCTGCCTGGTGTTCAAACTGCAGGAGAAGGCAATACCGGATTTTATGTACGTGGGGGGAGTAATGATCAGAATCTGATATTGCTTGATAATGCCACTATATATAATCCATCTCACCTATTCGGATTTTTTTCTACATTTAATTCTAATGCTGTTGATGATTTAGTTCTATATAAAGGTACCATGCCTTCTCAGTATGGAGGACGCCTATCGTCAGTTTTAGATGTCAGTATGAGAGATGGGAATAGGAAGAATTATGATATCAGTGGAGGCATTGGGCTTATATCATCCAAATTGACATTGGAAGGACCGATTCAGGAAGATAAATCATCATTTATCGTTTCGGCCCGCCGTACTTATGCCGATGCTTTAGGGCATGCAATAGGGATAAATGCCATTAAGAGTTCAACGTTATATTTCTATGATTTGAATGCTAAATTGAGTTATGTGTTATCAGATAAGGATAAACTGACTTTTACAGCCTATAATGGTAAAGACAAGTTAGGGTTAACAGATATTGCCATTATTGATTGGGGTAACTCTTTAGCTAGCCTCAAATGGAATCATCGTTTCAACAACAAGATGTTTTCTATCACATCCTTAACCGCAACAGATTATATGTATAATGTAAATGTAGATCTTACAGATAAATTTAAAATAGCGTCACATATAACAGACTATAACCTGAATCATGAATTGAACCTCTTTCCCAATACCAAAAACTCAATAAAAGTTGGCTATACTACAACTTATAAGCGTATATCTCCGGGACAAATAACAGTAGCTGATCCCTCTTCTCTAGATGCGACATCTTTTTCGAAACGTTATTCATGGGAGAATGCCATTTTTGCAACTCATGATATGAAGTTGACTGATAAATTAGAACTCAGCTATGGACTTCGTTTGTCTTCATTTAGTACACTTGGGGGTGGAGACTTCTATACTTATGATAACAAACAAAATATAGTAGATACAATAACATCTCGGAAAGGAGAATTTATCAAAACTTATTGGAATATTGAACCTCGCTTATCAATCGTTAATCAAATCTCACCAACCTCTTCTTTAAAAGCTGGTTATACACGTTCTGCCCAGAATATGCATATGCTCAAAGTTTCTAATATGGAAACTACTCCTTCTGATAGATGGGTAACAAGCAATAATTATATAAAGCCCGAAATTGCGAATCAAATATCGTTAGGATATTTTCAAAATTTTGCAAATAATACTTTTGAATTCAGTGCAGAAGTGTATTATAAAAATCTCGAAAATCAAATTGATTATAAAGATGGCACAGCTGATATTTTACGAAAAGAAAATATAGAACCATATTTGCTTTTTGGCAAAGGCCGTGCCTATGGGTTGGAAGTATTTCTGAAAAAAAAACAAGGACGTTTTAATGGATGGATTGGATATACACTTTCGCGGAGTGAGAAAAAGATAGATGGTATTAATAGTAATAGTTGGTATGTATCTAATCAAGACCGAACACATGATATATCTGTGGTTGGAATATTTGAGTTAGATAAAAGATGGTCACTATCCACTGCTTGGGTTTATTCTTCCGGTTGTCCGATGACGTTTCCCAGTGGAAAGTATATTCTGGATAATCGTATAGTTTTGTATTATGAAGGTCGTAACCTATACCGTGCACCCGCATATCATAGATTGGATCTGGGAGCAACGTGTGTTTTAAAAAAAACAAAAAACCGTTATTCAGAACTTGTCTTTAGTTTGTACAATGCTTACGGACGGAAAAATCCATATATGTATGGCTTTCGACAAAAAGATGATAATGAATCCGTATCCGAAACATATATGATTTATTTATTTAGTGTTATTCCGTCTGTATCTTGGAATTTTAAATTTTAGAAGAAGTGAAAATATATACATATATCATATTATCCTTACTCTTTATTGCCACATTATTATCCTGTGAGAAGGATGTTTTGTTGAATTTACGCTCTATAGAGCCACGGTTGGTTATAGATGCTTTTATGCAAGAAAATCACCCTTGCACTGTCTTCCTTACTGAAACACAAGACTATTATGATAATGACTACCCAATACCAGTAGAAAGTGCTATTATAATATTATCAGATAATGAGGGTAATGTAGAGGAGCTGAAAGAAACATCTTCGGGGATATACCAGTCGCATACAATAATCGGAATGCCTGAAAAAACCTACACTTTAAAAGTAACGACAGGAGGGGAAACTTATGTCGCAACATCCACTATGCCACATACTGTAGAAGTAGAATCTCTTTACATATACAATATCCCAATAGGTAAAGAGGATTGGTATTCACCATGTCTTGTTTTCGATGATCCTAAAGGGATTGACAATTATTATATGGCTACATTATACATCAATGGAAGACGGTTGAGGTCGCCATATTTGTTTGACGATGAATATAAAGATGGGATGCGTGTCGAGAATATTCTATTCTATGCTGGGGATAATAATAAAGATGAAGACTTAAAAAAAGGAGATCTCGTGAAAGTTGAAATGAGAACAATTACTCAAAGTGCATATAATTATTTTGTTTCAATGAACTCAATAGCATCAGGAGGTGGCACCAATCCGACAACAAACTTTTCTGGAGATGTTTTAGGCTGTTTTAATATATATGGTTTTAGTACAATTGATACAATTGTTGAAGACAATAATATTTATACAAAGCAAGCTAAATAGTTCAATTTATTACAGATAACAACCATAATCCATTATCTGTTGAAGAGTTTATCAAATATTTATTACTTTTACTATACCAAAAGGAAATTAAATTTTATCTAACTTAAGATAGCTTGCTTTCAAGACTACTAATATCACAATTTTAGAAATGGTGAAGTATAATCATGTTAAGCTGGTTCTACTTATTCTGTTTGTTATATTACAAACTGCGGGGCTATTTGCACAAGTAACAATCGGATCTTCTATTCCGCCTAACCCCGGAACTTTGCTTGATCTAAAAGAATTTGTACCTGATAGTAGGGGAGGAGTTAACTCTAGAAAAGGAATAGTATTACCAAGGGTCAGTCTTTCCAATAAAGATGATTTGACAGATATACTTGATTCTACAGACCTTACTACTAATCTGGAACATGTAGGTCTTCTTGTTTATAATGTAAATAAGTGCTTTTATAAGGGCAAAGGGCTGTATGTTTGGTCGGGGCAGGCATGGAGTTCGGTCTTTGATGCAGTAGACTTAAGAGCGTTAAGTTTACCTAACTCTTATGTTGTATCCCAGATGTCAAGAACATTAAGTATTCCTGTAGCTAAGGCTATTACTGCCTGGGAGTATTACTCTTCACCGGCAGGGGGGAACCTCTTGTCCGGCATAAAAACTATTGAAGATCTTTCAGTTCTAATTTCTGCTGAAAATGGTGATATTATTGATGGACCACCTCAAATAACTCGTCAGGACAGAGATGGATCAATCATTGTAAAATTGAAAGGAAATGTAGGTTCTGCAACAATATCATTGAAAGTAGGAGGCATTGTTTGTTGGTCTTGGTATTTAGAAGTGACGAGTTGATAAAGTAACTAAACCTAAGTAACTTCTTTTTATGAAACTAAAATTAGTTTTACCCATTGTTATTTTTCTTTTATCTGTTAGTAGTTTCTATGCTCAAACATTTACTTACGATAACTTTCGGTCGGGAATTATACAATGGCAATCCTCTAGCGATAGCGCTTCTTGGACCAATATTCCACGAGCTAACGAAGCCCAATATACTCCTAATGCACCTGTAAAGACTTTCTATCGGGCAATGATTCTTGATGGCTTATGCGATGGGTCTATTGTCTATTCAGATGTCTATACCTATAGCCCTAAGCTTATGGCTAAAAGTATCATATCTTTTAAAGTAGCCCCGGTGGAGAAATACAAACGAGTTTCAGTGCGTTTTGCCCCATTAAAATATAATAAAAGGTTCGCAATAGGAGTCACCTCAGATGACCAAGGTATTACAGCTTGGAATCGTCTTTTTTCCTATTTCAATGGAAGGTGGATAGATGATGAGAAAAATTATCATCCCAATATGTCTCGCTCAGAAGGAGCCTACGCTCCCCGGGCTTTGACCTATACAGACGGGTGTGGTGTTGTTCGTCGTTTTTCTATTAACTCAGCCAATTGGTATAATTCCCGTGGGCAGTATTGGCAATACCCAATGGAGCATGAAGATCCAAATCATTATTGGCCTTATTTGGTTTGGGCAGAACAATTGGAAATTAATGATTTTGATGGAGCATGTTCTTTTCATGATGTCCAGGATCCAGCAGCCGATAAAGAAGGAGGAACAGTCAATCAAGTCCTCAATGGCTTGATAGATGCTAATGATAACTATGTTTATAAAATACTCGGACGTAAGTTAATGGTTATGACTGAGCCCGGTGGAGAAAGTCAATACAGCCAAGCTGCAGGATTATACCCGAATATAAAAATGATAACCAGCCAACATAAGACTAATTTAGGATTTACTTATGTGAATTTGGCAGATAGTACAGATTTTACAAAATTGAAAGTTGGCAGATATTTTAGAGATGAAAACACATTTGATCAACATAAGAAAGAGATAGAAGGCGAAATCATAAATAAGTCGATTAATGGAGCACACTTTTATGGAGAATTCGGATTGCATGGCCTACATGATAAAATAATAGAGAACTATACAGCATCTAATATTTCATCATCAGCAAAGATTAAGACTTTTGATTGGCTGTGTGACACATACGGAGAGCATGGAAGTGACGAGATGTGGTTTGCAACCAATGATGAAGTTATCCAGTATAAATATCTAAATAGTGTTACAAATCTCAACTATTCAGTTAACAATGATTCATTAACAATAAATTTAGAAGTTCCTGAACTTGATGATTTTTATTGGTACGAATATACACTACTGATAGATGGTCTAGATGTTAGTGATATAGATAACGTCAAGGTTCAAAACTCAAAAAGAGACCTAATTGGACTATCGTATGGTGAATCAGAAGGTCAACTAATGTTGAATCTTAACTATGATACAACTCTTTTGACCAGAGCAGATAAATATACGTCTTTGTTTGAAACAAATGTTTTAGCTGAAAAATTGACAGATCAATCATTACAATATAAAAGAGATGCAGAGTATTTTATTCAGCGATTACGACCATCTTTGCAAGGGCCATTTAGGCAACGTATTGATTCTATTGCTAAAGCCCCTGTTCTAAATAGTATTATTATAAATTCTGGTGCAAGAGAAACCTCCGATCGGAATGTTTCTGTTAATCTGGATTATGAAGAAGGCATTCCGATGCAATATCGTATAAGTGAATCAAATGATTTTAGTAATGCGCAATGGAAACCGATGGAGGATCCTATTGTCTATAAATTATCGCTTTCCGGAGGAGATAAAACATTATATGTCCAATTGAGAAATCCATTTGGAGAAACAAATATATGCCAAAGTTCGATCCATTATACCCCTCCTCCACTCGATTTAAAGTCCATTGCAATAAATAGTAATGCAATAAATACAGAAAGTAATGAAGTATCAGTTTGCTTTAACTATATTGGTTTGCCGACTCATTATAAGTTGAGCGAAGATTCAAGCTTTATTGATACTCAGTGGAAAAGTTGGACTGATGATTCTCCTATTTTATTTTCATTATCTTCTGGGTATGGCAAGAAGACTTTATATGCCAAAATGAAAAATGATTCAATAGAATTGGCGGTTAATAATAGTATAGACTATATTAAAGAAGGTGTCGTCATATCATTTGCCGGAACAGCGTTGAATCAGATTGCATATCCGAAAACGGATGCCGGAACGACTATCAATTTATTACAAATAGCTCCTAACACTAATTATTCAGCAAAAGAACTGAGGTCTGTAAGCGACCATGTAACATCGTGGGCAATAGAATTAAATTCTTCATTATACCAAAGTAATGATCAGACCCAGGCTCAAGGGACTTATTTGACTGTAGTAAATAATTTACAACCATCTTTGTCTGGAGACACAGGTGTTTATCCGGATACTTATTTGTCAAAACTATGGACAATAAATGGAAGTGGAGAGAAGGGTGCTAAGAAAGGTCGCATTGTATTCACATTGCCGGAAGGGTCATATAAATTAAAACTATTAATGTCGGCTTCAGCTAATGCAGCTCTCAATGCGGCACAATTGTCTGATAGTTGGTATAGAATAGATGTTGATGATGTAAAAGGAACACCTGTAAATGTCGGCAATCGTGGATTCACGGCATTGAATAACAATAAGTTCAATGCAGAAATAGATATTGTAGTTCCGAAAAGTGAAACCGTCGGGAATGTTGTCCTATATTTGTATAACAATAGCAATTTTTACTACCGTCCGGGAATAAATTTGATAGAAATTATAAAAACTGATTAGAGATAAAGATTATAATTGAAGAGGATATAAATGGACGAAATAAGGAGCTATCTTTCTGAAAACCCGAAAGTATTTGGATTATTACTTACTCTATTTGGAGTAGTGATGCTTGTTTCGGCAATAAGAGGTTCAAATTGGTTGTTTAAAAACGATGTAATCGGATCAACTGACAGTTTGGACAAGATAGATGGCTGGATAAATATCTTCGGGGTGAAAGCTGCTCGTGTTGTTGCCGGAGTGGCTGGAGTCTTAATGATCCTATCAGGTCTGTTTTGGTTTTTAGCGAGCATTTTATAGAATAGGACAAGTAGACATCCCCCCCCAATAAATAAAGCAACAAAATCTTGATGACTTCAAAAAAATCTCTTCTTGTTGTGATTAAGTTCACAAAAATGCGACTTATATGATAAAGTATTAACTTAAAACGAGTATAAAGTGGATAAGCAATTTATGGAAATGATTCGTCAGAATGAAGGCGTAATCTATAAAGTTGCATCATTTTATGCTGATGGAAGAGAGCATCCGATAGGAGATTTGTACCAAGAAATAGTATTGAATCTATGGAAATCCTTTTCCGCTTTTAGGGGCGAAAGTAAATATTCGACATGGATATATCGGATATCATTAAATACTTGTATCTCCTTCTATCGAAGGAATAAAAGGAGTATAGAATATATAGATATATCAGTAGATATTCCCGAAACAATCGACAACAATGAGCAGATAAAAGAATTATATGCTCTCATTAATCGGCTTGGTAAAATAGAACGTGCATTAGTATTGCTTTATCTTGACGATAAATCGTATAAAGAGATCGCAGAGATTACTGGTCTTACTGTCACCAATGTAGCCACAAAATTGAGTCGAATAAAAGAAAAATTAAAAGAAATGTCGAGCAAATAAATTTATCAATGGATATAGATAACATAAAAAAAGTTTGGCAGGAAACAACTGTAGTACCAAGTATTACAGATTGTGAAATACAACAAATGTTGGACAATCGCGGCAAGAGTGCATTTGAAAAATTGCTGAGATATGAAAAGATAGGTTTGATAATCTGTTTTTTATGTATCCCTATGTCATTCTTGTTTAAAGACGTATTTCTAACTATATTCTATTTGTGTAGTATTGTATTAGCAGTTGTTTGGCAAATATATAAATATCGGTTTCTCAAAAAAATAGATATTGTCAAGATGGGTATACTACAGATATCAGCTAGTATAAACCGATATAAGAAATATCTTTACAAAGAGATTATTTTGGGTTTTATATGGGCATTCCTATTTTGTTTGGCTTGGTTATATAAAAAAGTAGACCAAGATATATCAAAAGATTTTTTGGTAAGAGAAAATTCTCCACTCATTATAGTTGGCGTATTTATAGCCCTCATTTTATTCATCTTTAGTTTCGCTTACACCTTATATCGATTATTATATCTTAATAATATCAAGGTATTAGAAAAGTCTATTCAAGAAGTTGAAGAGTTCGAGAAAGAAAATAATTAACTACATCAATATTAATACAATGAAATATATATATGTATTGCTTTCGTTTATCTTTTTAACGATTAGTTTATCTGCACAAGATATACATAAGCTCACAGGTTCTTTATTGTGGAGGGTATCAGGCAACGGTTTATCGCAACCATCTTATATTTTGGGGACTCACCATCTTATTTCTCAATCTTTTATAGATAGTATCCCTCATATTCATGAAGCATTTAATGAAACTCGGCAGGTTGTCGGTGAAGTGCTTCTTTCCGATCAGGCTGAAATGCAGTCTCAGATACAATCGGTTTCATTGCTTGATTCATCTGTAACATATCATGATTTACTTTCTGATGAAGACTATCATATATTGGATAATGGTTTGAAAGAAGTGCTAGGTGCAGGATTAAATCGATTTGGAGCTTTCAGGCCGGCAGTATTGTCTATGGTATATTCCATAGCTATATATTCCAAACAATATCCCAATATTAATTGGGCAGCCCACGAACCGGTTGATTCATATATTCAACGTTTGGCACGAAGCGAAGATAAGCCTGTTATCGGTTTAGAAACAATCGCAGATCAATTATATATTTTGTTAGATATACAATCGGATCAACAGCAAGCTCAGTCTCTTGTTTGTAATGTTAGGAATGGTGAATATAAAGAATCTATGATAGATAATATGAATAAGTATTATCGTAACGGACAATTGGACAAACTATATGAAATGTATAATACGGATCGGCTTTGTTCGGATTCTCAAGACTATAGGGATGCGATATATAAAGATCGGAATAATAAATGGATGCTTCGACTTCCCGATCTGATGAGAGAGAAACCTAGCTTTATTGCTGTAGGGGCATTGCATCTCGCTGGTGACGATGGCCTTTTATATCAGCTTGCGAAAGAAGGGTATGTTTTAGAAGCAGTAGAATAATTTGATCTATTTTTTCATAGATAACATTACTTAAATGAGAGAGGTTCATAGCTGTGATAGCATGCATGAGCCTCTTATTTTTTATAATATATTCCAGCTTTTCACAAAAACATTAGACTGTCCTTTTTTATCAATAGTCCATAGCACATGGTAAGTATTATCAGCTTCTCCATTGTTTGCCATTATATAAACTATACCACTATCATGATCATAGTAAACAGTTGTATCGATCAGGCTTGGTGCAAATAGGAAATTTATTTGTTCCTTAGGCAGAATATACCTTTTGCCTTTCAGAGTAACTACAATAGATTGGTATCCAAATCTAGGAAGAGTATTATTTGCTCCATATGTCTGTCGTCCATTAATGAAAAATTTACCTCCTTGCCCAATCTTTAATGATTTATCATTCGGTGATATATTTGAGAGAGAGATGGCGACACGGATAGAATCATTTTTGAAAGAAATACTTCCATGTGAAGATAAACGCTCCGATTCTATAATTTCGAAATTATCGACATTAACCAGAAAATTACTATGTATATATACTCTTTCACTGTTCCCTCCTGATTTGAAGTAATCAACATAACGCCAAGGTTCTATGTCTGCATTTCGTGGATACATATAGACTACAGAATTATTCAAAATATTAATTCTCGGATTTGTATTTCCTTTTAGGCGTTCTAGGGCAGGCGTCTCACCTCTAATAGAATCTTTTACAATTGCAAATTGCGCATGAATAGTGGGAGAGTAGCACCCCAATATTAGTAATATAAATAGAACTGAACTAATCTTTTTCATATATTTATTCTATTACTTTATATGATTTTCGAGCTTCTGTTAATGATACGGCATTAAAATGCCACCATTCTCCACGGATAGTTTGAAACCCTGCATACACCATTACTTTTCGTAGCAAAGTCCGGTTTTTCACTTGTTGAGTAGTTAGCCTTCCTTGTTCTATCAGTTCTGCTTCCTTGTTTATCCCGGCGGCACTTCCAAAATAATCAAATGGTGTTCCCATGTCTAACGGAGTTCCATCTTTATTGCATATAGTCAAATCTACAGCCATACCATAGTTGTGTAGTCCTGTACGTGTAGGATTTGCAACATATGGGGCCTGTGGGGTTCCTTGCACAACTTTATACATCTTCTTTTGGATGCTTAGAGGTCGTGCAGCATCATATATAAGTAAACACAAATTAGAATCCAGTTGTTTTAAATATTGTTGTGCTTTTACGATTTTTTTTGCAGCCAATGGGTGTAGATAAGCATTAGTTAAAGTGTCATACAGAATAACCTTTGTGAAATTATCTGTTGTTGCATATTTCAGGTCAACACGTATTGAGGGATCTAAAGATCGGACATTTATTAACCCCTCCTCTTTCATGTGTGCTTCTAGCTTCGATAATCTATTTTCATGTTTTTGCCCTTTTATAAAATTTATTGGGGCAGAAAATAATAATGCAATAGAGATAAAAGAAATTATATATAAGGAGTGCTTCATTACTCTTGTTTAATTATTATACATACCAACATTCTTAACTTTACTACTCTTTATTGCTTTATATATTTCTTCTTGGATGCGAGGACGTATACCTAAACTCATTAAGTCTTTGTGTGTTCGTTTCGGGAATATTCTATTTGATAAAAATATGAATATAAGGTCATTATCCGGATCTACCCAAAAACATGTTCCCGTAAATCCCGTGTGTCCATATGTATTGGCAGGAGTACTGATGCTGGTTGGGCTTGATTTATTTGTTCTTGTTTCAGGTTTGTCGAACCCTAATCCTCGACGAGATATTCCACTTCGGGTATTGGTAAATACAGTACAAGTATTTTTAGAAAGATACCTTTCTCCACCATACACTCCATTGTTTAGCCACATCTGGTATAGTTTTGCTAAATCGTTAGCATTCGAGAATAATCCGGCATTACCCGATATGCCTCCCATGAAAGCTGCCCCTTCGTCATGGACATATCCTTGCAAGAGTTGTTTCCGAAGAAAATCATCTTGTTCCGTTGGTGCAATTTGTCCTTTTTCGAACTTAGTAAGAGGATTATATGTTGTTGTCGTAGCGCCGAGCTGCTCAAAAAAGTTGTCTTGAACAAATGAGTTTAGATCTTGATTGGACTGTTTTTCAACAATTTCTTTCAATAACATAAAGTTGAGGCAACTATATACATAACTTTTTCTTTTCGAAAGTCTTGATTTTGCTATTGCCGAAATAATTGTATCATTATATGCTTTGTTGATGAACAGATTGTCAGCTAATGGGGCAAAACCTTCTTTTTCTGTATTTGATACAAGGTTCGATTTATACTTATAGTCCGTTCTAGCCCATGTGCCTGCATCAAACTCAGCCAAATAAAGAGATGTACCTTCTCTATTAAATAAGCGTCCTACATAACTAGATCCATCAATGGCATCCATATAATAAGGGATAAATGATGGAAGTCTGGATTCATGTAATAATGCATCACGGATTGTAATATCAGCTTTGTCAGTCCCTTTTAATGCATCAACAAAATTACTGATAGGGTCGTTGAGTGATATTTTTTTTTTGTCGTACAGTTTCATTATGGCCGGAAGTGTAGCCGATGCTTTTGTCATCGATGCTATATCATATATATCCTCATTTGTAACTGGTCGTTTTTCATCATACTCGAATGAGCCAAATGATTTGTCATATATTACAATCCCGTTTTTCGCAATCAGTATTTGACAGCCGGGAAATGCTTCTGCCTGAATTCCTTCCTGAACTATGGATGCTATGCTATCGAATTTGTTAGACTCAATACCAACTTCTTCCGGAACACCGTATCCTAACCTGTTCTTCTCGATAGTTATGCCATCACCAACCTTAAATATATTTCCGATAGATACTGGTATCTTAGCATTTACATTTATCCCGCCAAATATAGCTTGTGCAGCATAGTCTTGCGCTAATTTAGTTCCTTCATATGCCGCTATTACTACATCAGCATCCTGTATACCGCTGGCATACGAGGTCATACGATAGGGTGTTGTGAAAAAAGAGAGGATGGTTGTTTTTCCTTGACTAATGCTTCGTATAGCAGCGTTAGCATTTACTTTGGTTGTATGTATCGAAATAATAAGAGTGTTATATGAATCTAATTGTTTTTTGAGGGGCGCTAATGCATCTGCATTTGCAACATTAAAGCAATCAACCTTACCATATTGTTTCAGTGTTGAATGAAATGTATTATTAGATGATACCCCGATCGATATTGCAGCTATTTTACGGGTTTTCAGATCTTTCAAAGGGAGTACCTCGTTATTATTTTTTAATACAGTAATCGCTTCGGCATTCAATTTTCTGTTTAACCATTCAGAGTTAGGAGTATTTAGTTTTTCAATTAAACCTGATGTTTCTATCGGTTTAGTATTGTTGACATTCAGAATATATTTGTATGCTAAAACTTTCTTACATTTTGCATCGATCAGAGATTCACTTAGAGTTTTATTTGCGACTGCTTTTTTTACCGCCTCATACTCTTTTTGAATATAAGTCGGACCTAACAGAATGTCATTTCCGGCTAATAATGCTCTAACACAATGGTTATCTTCATTAGATACACCCTTCATCTGTAACCCATCGGTAAATATAAGGCCGGAAAAGCCCAATTCATCTTGGAGTAAATCCGTAACTATTTTTTTTGATAGCGAACTTGGTTGTTTTTGGCTATCCAATGCCGGAATATTCAGATGAGCAATCATAACTCCTGACAATCCCGCATTTATATATTCGCGGAATGGTATAAGTTCATATTCGTAAAATCGATCTTTGTCATGATCTATAACAGGGAGAGTATAATGAGAGTCGGTCGAAGTGTCTCCATGTCCCGGAAAGTGTTTAGATACAGCCATAATACCTCCGGCTTCAAGCCCTTTTGAGTACATTGTTCCTAATTTTCCAACTCTTAATGGATCTTCTCCATACGAACGATTCCCAATTACAGGATTACTTGGATTGCTATTAACATCAATATCGGGTGCAAAATTGACATGAATACCCATCAGTTTACATTGTCGTGCAACTTCCAATCCATAGTAGTAAAGAAGTGAGTCGTTTTGTAGTGCTCCTAACATCATGTTGCGAGGAAACACTGTTGTGTTTGAGAGTCGCATTGATAGTCCCCACTCACCATCTAACGTAATCATAAGTGGTACTTTAGCAACACTTTGTGCTGCATTGGTCAACTCTGCCTGATCTATAGGATTCCCCTTCGAGAATAAGATTCCCCCTAAATGTAGGTCTCTTACTTGGTTTTGTATTCGGGTTGTATTAGCTGTAGTATTATTGCCTGCTGCAACAACAATAAATAACTGCCCAATACGCTCGTCTGGTGTTAATCGGTTGAAAACAGAATCAACCCAATGATTCATTTTACTTTGATCAACATTGTTATATAAAGAGGGTATTATTTTGCCTTTGGCTGATGTTGTTATAACTAGAAAAAGAAAAAAGATAGTAATTATGTATTTTTGTTTCATGTTCGTTCTGTAATGGGATTATACTCTCTATTTACAAAAATAGGGCTAATATATTAAATGCAAAAGTTTTGATAATTTATAAACATAGATTAACAAAGTCATTTGCTTCTAAAAGAAAGGTGGTTAACTCTTTGTATATTCGATAAATATTTCTATTTTTGCATCCGCTTAGCGTAATCTCTGACGGGACGAGCTCGTGTATATTGCGTAATAAATAGATAAATTAGATATAATCATGGACTTAATTAAAGTTGCAGAGGAAGCATTTGCTACAGGAAAAGAGTTTCCTAAATTCAAAAGTGGAGATACAGTAACTATTGCTTACCGTATCAAAGAAGGTAATAAAGAACGTGTTCAGCAATATCGTGGTGTTGTTATAAAAATAGCAGGACATGGCGATAAAAAACGCTTTACAGTTCGTAAAATGTCTGACAACATTGGTGTTGAAAGAATTTTTCCTCTAGAATCTCCATTTATCGACAGTATCATTGTCAACAAAGTTGGTAAAGTACGTCGTGCTAAATTGTATTATCTTCGTAATCTTACTGGTAAAAAGGCAAGAATCAAAGAAAAACGTACTGTTTCTGCAAAATAATTTGTACAATAGTATCAAAAAATATAAAAGAGCCAACTGTTGCAGTTGGCTCTTTTTATTGTTTATAAGAGATTGTTTTAGAGAATTATACTTATTTATTTATCTGAAAATCCATCCTCAAAATGGTAATGTTCTAAATGCGCTGAACTATAGTTTGCTATAGATCTGGCATTCTTCTGAAACTCATTTTTAGGTTCGAAAAATTTGTTTTCTATAGCCCAATCATAAATTGCTATATCAACCGGATACTTTGTTAGCGTTCCGGTCAGTTTATTTGTTCTTATCCACACTAGGGCTTTTTCTTTAGTTGAAAAAATGGCACTGGGGAACATGTTCTTGTCCCCATTAAAAATCCAAACGGTGTCTATCATTTCTTTAAGTTTGCAATACTGTCTTTTATAGTTTTGATCTTACTTTCAGCATCGGCTTGTTTCTTACGTTCGTTTTCTACAATTTCAGGTTTAGCATTAGCTACAAACTTCTCATTGCTTAATTTCTTTTCTACAGAAACAAGGAATCCTTCCAGATATTTAAGCTCTTCATTAAGTTTCACTAGTTCTGCTTCTATATCAATATTGTTACCTAATGGGACAGAAAACTCAGTAGTTCCTACAAGAAAAGAAGCAGCTGTCGGATCTTTTTCTGTAATGAGATTAATTTCTGCCAAATTTCCCATCTTGGATATTACAGAAGAGAAATTGCTATTGTAGTCACCAATAACTTCAAGGTTAAGTTCCTCTTTATTCGGTATATTCTTTTGTAAACGGATAGTGCGGATACCTGATACAATTTCTTTGACTTTTTCGAAATTGGCTATCAATTCATTATCAGATTCAGTTTGACGAGGCATTGCTGCTATCATAATACTTTCACCATCTTTGCGTTCGGTCAAAGCCTGCCATAACTCTTCAGTAATAAATGGCATAAATGGATGGAGCAGACGCAAGAGTGCATCGAAAAATCCTAATGTTGCTCCATATGTTTTAGCATCTATCGGTTGCTGATAGCCCGGTTTAATCATTTCGAGATACCATGACGAGAATTCATCCCAGAATAGCTTATAAAGAGACATAAGTGCTTCCGATAAACGATATTTCCCGAAAGAATCCTCTACTTCACTGATAGTTTTGGCTAAGATACTATCAAACCATTTGATTGCAATAGCTGCCGATTCCGGCTGTTCTATAGAATGATCTACCTCCCAACCTTTCACAAGGCGAAATGCATTCCATATTTTATTATTAAAATTACGTCCTTGTTCACAAAGAGCATCATCGAACGGTAAGTCGTTTCCTGCTGGTGCAGTTAAGAGTAATCCCATACGCACACCATCGGCTCCATATTGGGCTATCAGATCGAGAGGATCCGGAGAGTTACCTAGCTGCTTTGACATTTTGCGTCCTAGCTTATCCCGAACAATACCTGTAAAATATACATTCTTGAAACAAGGTTGCTGGCGGTATTCGTAACCTGACATAATCATACGCGCTACCCAGAAAAAGATAATATCCGGTCCGGTAACAAGGTCACTTGTCGGGTAGTAATAATTGATCTCTTTATTGTCAGGATCGTTAATGCCATCAAAAACAGATATTGGCCATAGCCACGAAGAGAACCATGTATCGAGGCAATCCTCATCTTGGCGTAGATCTGATAATTGAAGGTTAGCGTCGTTTGTCTCCTTGCGTGCTTTTTCTAATGCCAGTTCCGGTGTTTCTGCTACAACATACCCACCCTGCGGTAAGTAATATGCCGGAATACGATGTCCCCACCATAGTTGGCGGCTGATACACCAGTCTTTGATGTTTTCCATCCAATGGCGATATGTATTCTTGAACTTATTTGGATAGAATTTTATGGTGTCATTTTCGACAGCATCCAAAGCCGGTTTTGCCAAGTGCTCCATTTTTAGGAACCATTGCATAGATAGTTTCGGTTCGATAGGAATATTAGTTCGTTCCGAATAGCCTACTTTATTTGTATAAGCTTCTACTTTTTCTATTAATCCAAGTTCTTCTAAATCTTTTTCTATTTTTTTGCGAACATCGAATCTGTCCATGCCTTCATATTGAAGTCCATGCGAATTTAATGTACCATTATCATTAAAAATATCGATAACTTCGAGATTGTATTTTTCACCTAGCATGTAGTCGTTTACATCATGAGCAGGTGTAACTTTAAGGAATCCGGTCCCAAATTCCATATCTACATATTCATCTTCGATGATTGGGACTACTCTGTTGACAATCGGTACTATTACTTTCTTCCCTTTCAGATGTGCAGTTTTCGGATCGTTAGGGTTGATACAAACTGCTATGTCGCCGAATATTGTTTCGGGGCGGGTAGTCGCAATCACGGCATAGCCACTTTCTCCTTCTATTTTATATCTTAGATAATATAGTTTACCATGCTCTTCTTTATGGATAACCTCTTCGTCCGACAAAGCTGTTTTCGCTTTCGGATCCCAATTTACCATGCGGATGCCTCTATATATAAGCCCTTTATTGTAAAGATCTGTAAATACTTTGAATACACTTTCAGATCGTTTCTCATCTAAAGTAAAGCAAGTCCGTTCCCAGTCACACGAAGCCCCTAATTTTTTTAATTGCTCCAAAATGATACCCCCATGCTTGTCCGTCCATTCCCATGCGTGCTTTAAAAATTCGTCGCGGGTTAAGTCATTTTTGTTGATCCCTTCTGCTGCTAATTTTCCGACTACTTTAGCTTCGGTTGCAATAGAAGCATGGTCTGTTCCCGGTACCCAACATGCATTTTTACCTAGCATACGGGCACGGCGAACCAATATATCTTGTATTGTATTGTTAAGCATATGTCCCATGTGAAGCACACCTGTGACATTTGGTGGCGGAATAACAATCGTATAAGGTTCGCGATTATCCGGTTCGGAGTGGAAAAAATGTTTTTCCATCCAATATTTATACCACTTGTCTTCTACTTCTGAGGGGTTGTATTTGCTTGCAATTTCCATGTTTTTACAATAAAATCTTTTGAGGAAACAAAAGTACGAAAAAGATGCAAATGATATATGAAATAATATCTTTTTCATTTGCAATTAAAACATAATAAGGATTGATAATTCTCGGAATATATTAAAAAAGACTGTTATATCTACATAGTAAACATTGCAATTAAGATTTATTTCTATTGTGTGTTGTAATAAGGTGAATAGAACGAGTTAATATTCTTCCTTATACAACGGAATTGAATTGGTTTGTATATTCGTTCCTTGTCTTAGGAAGAATTTTTTATTGGAGTTATAGTTTGTTTGTTCTTCTTTTGATATATTTATTTCATCATAAATGCATGGGATGATTTCTGTTCCCTTATTATCTATAAATCCCCACTTCTCATTTTTCCGGACTTTATAATAGGTTCTGTCTCCACATCCCGTCATATCTAAATATTCTAAAGTTTCGTATATCAAAGGCACAGTTATATTATAGTTGTTATCAGATAATTCGATTAATCCAAACTTACTGTCACGTGAGGTAATATAGATTTTAAGAGTTGAAGAATCTACAGGGATCAACTGATCGTATTCGCATGCAATAGCAAGTTTATTATCAGAATTCAATAAACCCCATTTGGAATTTTTTGATATTTTTAAGAATATTTCTTTATACCACCAATTGTTTGTTCTTTTTATTTTCTCAACTTTATCATATTCGTTATGGAGTACTATCTCTGTTGTGTCTTTTGATGTGTCTATCATTCCATATTTACCTTCTTTGTATGTTATGTATCCACTAAATTTATCTGTTGAAATAGAACTAAGACTATCGTATTCGCATGGTATTTCGACTATATAGTTGGAGTTTATGACTCCCCATTTTTCATTCTTTTTAATAAAGAGATCAAACGAAAGAGCTTTTTGTTCTCCTATATTTGGGGAAATAGTGTCGTATTCGCATGGTAATGTTGTTACAAGCCGTCCACCGCCAAAAAGAGGCATGGAAATCACTCCCCATTTCCCATTTCTACAGGTTTCGAAATCAACATTTTGATTTCTTTTAATTTTGTCATAAATGAAGTCTTCCATAATATTACCCCAACGGTCTATTATGCCATAATATTTCCCTTTACGAGCGATATGTGTTTGAGGGAATTCGTCCTTGATTATCTCATCAAAAGTATTTAACGTAGGCTTTTTTCCTGAATTATCAAGTATAGTCCATTCATTGTCTTTCAAAAAAGCATTTGAATCTTTAGAAATGCTTTTTAGTCTTTTATAAATGAAAGGAACTAAGGTTCTACCTTTGTTGTCAATAAATCCCCACAGATCATTCTTTTGAGCAAGGATTGCACCATTATCCCCAAAACTTAAGTAGTCATAGTTGAATGGTAATACACTTGTTAACTCATCTTTATTTACTATTCCAAATTTTCCATTTCGTTCTAAAATAATTTGATCTGTATCAAAGTTGTAGTCATAATCATCATATTCATATTGAGTTAATCTATTTCCCTTGCCGTCTATAATTTCCCATTTGGCATCAGTTACCCGTTGCACTATAAGTAGATTGGAGGATGTAAATCCATAAAATGTATATTCAGGTTTTATTACTATTTCGTTCCTATTGTTAATATATCCGTAATGAATACCATCTTTACTCACTTGTCGACGTCCATTACTTAGTTCTTCTATTTCTTTGTATTCAAATGGTATAACCATATTTCCTAATGTATCAATAAGTCCATATATCGATGAGTACTTTTCAGATTCTACTAAATAGGTATCTTTGTCCAAAGGTTTAATTTTTCCATATTTGATAGGGATAATTTCTTTTCCACTAGTTGCTATAATTCCCTTATTCCATTCTGTAGCTTCTGTTACGATGAATGCTTTATCATTTAGTGAGGGTTTTATATCTATATATTCATAGGGTATAATATTTTTACCAGTCAAATCAAACACTCCCCATTGTTCTGATATAGAATCTTTGACACTTATATATTTTTCACCAACAAAATCAATTGACTGGTATTCTATCTTAATGACAACGCTATCATTGCTATTGATAATTCCATATTTGTTTTTATTTTTTACTAGATAGTAATCATGATCAAACTCATTCAGTTGAATATAGTCATACTTGCAAGGTATTAGATTGTTGCCAAATTTGTCAAATACACCACATTTGTTCTTGTCATCCCATAGATAGATACGTGAGTCTCCATGCATGAATCCATTGTAGTTAAAAGGTAATATCGTTTTATTATCTCTGGATATAAGTCCGACCTTATTGTCTTTTTCTGCAACAATGGCGCCCCCATATGGATCCTTTATCATATCGTATATAATGGGTATTACAATTTCGTCATTTTCATTAATCAATCCAATATATTTTCCCTCTCGTTTTTCTCTTAGAATTTGTGCATGTGTAGTTGTGTATGTTAGGAATAATAGAATTATTAATATAGTTTTAGTCATTTTGATTGTATTTGGATATCTAAATTTTATTTATTTTTCTCTATTTGTTTAAATCGGTTACTGGTATTGATAACATTATCTACATACTTCACGGTTTCGGCTCCTCTGAAATAACCGCATTTACAAACAGGGTCATTGTAATATTCTGGAATATTTTTGAGCTCTAGATATTTTTTTACATTTCCTTCCCAGATATAAGGATCCGCTCCATATTTGCGGGCAAGGGCTTGTGCATCATTGATGTGGCCATTGCCGGCATTGTAGGCAGCCAATATAATTTTTTGTCGCTCATTAAGATCTGATATTTTAGAGAACATCTTGTCCAGCCTGTCTAGCAAGTCTACAGCAGCTCCAATACTAAGGTCAGGGTTCATTCTGTCTTCGCTTGATAAACCTAGCGATTTGGCTGTTCGTGGCATTAACCCCATTATACCGGCAGCGCCTGCCCAAGAGGTCAGATTGTTCTGAAAGCGTGACTCGTGGTAAGATACTGCAGCAAGAAACTCCCATTCATATTTTGTCCCTTTTGCATGCTTTTTGAATAGATTGTCATATGCAGAAATGGCTCCTTTGGGGAGATTTTTCGGAATTTCGTATTCGCCATCAAAAGGTTGTTTGCTTAGCTCAAAATATTTTTTTGTGATGCCTTTATAGATAGGTGTATTGTTATTTTCTACAAACCATTCATTCAGAATCTTAGCCAAGCCGGGTGAGTTTTTTCGTACAGCCCACGACGATCTTTGGTCGAAACTGATTGGAAGGGATATATCAATATTTCGATAATAGGTACGGTTCAATTTAGCTATATATTCGTCACTTATTGTATATTTTATTTCACCAACTGCTACCATTTCTATCAGTTCTTCTGAGGTGATGGTGTCTTTGTCTATATTCTTTATTATTATGCCTCCACCCAATTCGGCATTTAAGTTTTGTAATCTTTGGTGGTATTTCGTATCTTGTTTTACGTACACTTCTTTTCCTATCAATTCTGTAACATCTTTAATAAGAGTATCTCCTTTATTGGCTTGTTGTACGAGTACCTGATGTGATATTTGCTCCAAACCACAATAAATAATTGAGTCCTTTAGTTCATTCTGTACAGGGACTTCATAAGCTATAAGGTCACCTTCCCCATTATTTAGCATTTCTACTAATCGGTTCACATTTTCGGCAACTTTAACATTCAGTTTTAGTCCATATGTATCACAAAAGTCTTGAGCAATATCATAGTCATACCCCATTGGTTCTTCCTTATATATAAAATAAGATGTAGAACTATTGAGGGTTAGGATTGTTAATTCTCCTTTTTGCTTGATTTGTTCAAAGTCGTCAATATCTTTATTATCCTTGCTGTTGCAGGAAAATATAGTAAATGCAAATAGTATATATACTAAATATTGATATTTGTACATTTGTGTGTTGTTTATCAATGAGTAACTCAGGCAAAGTTAATAAGAATTATTAGTTTATTTTTCTAGGATTTATTTGGAGTAGTAAATTTCAACAATAACAAAAAGAGATCAGAAAACATAAAATAATTATTTTATGTTTTCTGATCTTAATTTAGGGATACAGATTAATTAAAATTAAATAATTATGATTAAAAAAATTGAATAATGTTCTTAAGTATATGTAAATAAACGTATCATAGCATATATGTCAAAATTTTCAAAAGCTTTCCATTCTCTGAATAAGTAGTGATAGATTTTTCTACCATAAATTCATTAACAGTCGTGTATATTAGGTAGACTGTGAGTGGTGGCTGTCTGGGAATAAAGACAAACACTGCTTTTTATATTATTTTTGCATCCAAAGGTAAATATATTCACCTCCAGCTTTTGCATTCAAATCTGGATCACGTCTGCTACCATCGATAAGATTTACTTTCCTCCATTGACCAGACGGAACTCTTCTATCGGAGTAGTTTCTGACTGTTTCCACATACAGATCAGTTATAGGATTTCCTAAGTTGCTGTTTCGTGATTCGTAAAGCCATATATCTTCCGTGCTTTCCCCAGTTCCTTTATTCAAGTTAATATTAGCTACTTTAGAGTAATACGAATTATTTACGAAATATGCTGTAGGTGGATTTTTATGAAAGCGGATGATCAAGTCTCTTATGGCTTCCTCTTTTTTTGTAGTTGTTGTATAACCTATATAGATGTAGTCTCCTCCAGCTCCTTCGTTCAAATCTTTTTTGATAACATTTAGCTTTTCCCATGATTGAGAACGTAAATTTGAAATAGCCTTTTCTTCACAAGAGTTAGCGCTAATATATATTTTTTTAATATAATTAATTGTTTTCTCAGGCTTTTTGTCTTCAAATTCATTTTCTTCAATATATTTTGCTATTGCTTGTTTCAATTCATCTTGCTTAGCACCTGGTTCTACAAACATCCATAGTGGAATGAGTGTGCCCGGATCGAAATCTATTAGATTCACATTCTCACTTGTACACGATTCTTGCCATTTAGTAAGGTCTATTTGTTGTTGAGTCTTACCATCAAAAGATATTGATCCTACAACGCCCAATCTGGCATCTCCACCTCTTGTTTCATAGTTTATTCTTTGATTAGAATTCATTTGAGTCATTTCCTTGTTCTTTTCTTCACCGACTTCAACAGAAGTACTGAGCTTAAATAGGCTTCCTATAGAGGCTTCCATTCCTGCTTCTACAGCCATTTTTTTAGTCTCTTTATTTTCTGTCGACAAAATCTCGCTCGAATAAGTCACTGTCAATTCTCCTCCTAGTACAACGTGTGTGTAAACGTGTGTTCCATAGATCTTGATAAGTTCTCTAGGCGGTAAATTTTCAACATCTTTCTTAAAATTGTCGGTAACATATTTACGCAACTGATCTGATCCTGTCTCGCTAAAACTAAAATTATAACGAAATTCTTTCTTTTTAATTATAAGATGATATTCTCCATAAGAATAATTAGTTGTTTTTCTAGTGCTGTTTTTATTTTCGAAACTAGCTTTGAATAATGCAGAAACACCACTGTAGCCAGCTGATATGCTTATGGCTTTTTTAGATGCTATTTCTTTTAGCATAGAACTCGCAGTAGCCCCACTATATTCTGTGTAATACTGTCTATTGTTGAGGTTCCATGCTATACGATTAGGAGCTTCTTTGTCTAATCTATCATTATCAATAACAGCTGCTTTCTCTGTAGCGAGAAACTCTTGAGTAACATCTGCACCATATCCCAATGCATCAAACTTTCCATCACCGCCAAATTTGAGTGATGGGGTATTTTGATTATTCTCATTACTATCTGTGTCATATAGTTCATTCGAACAAGAGAATAATAAAATCGTAAGTAGTAAAACTGTGATATATTTTTTCATTTGTGAAATTTGTTAAAATATAATTAAACATTTAGATTGTTAAATCTATCTTTAAATACATTGTGAGGCCACACAAGTCTTGTACAAGAGCCACAAACATAGCCCTTGTTCTATAAACTATATATAAACAAATGTGAATTTTAACATAAGTTTGTTAAAATTCACATTTGTTTACTTCTTTTCTTGAAAGATAGATTGGTAACAGGATTAAGGATAAACCCTGTTTTTAAGCGAATTTTGATTCTAGAGTAATCAGTTCATCAATACGGTTATTATATTCAGAAACAATATCTTCAATAACTTTTGAGGCAGAAGGAAGGGTTCTTATTAGTGAGGCAATTTGACCAATTTCAAGCTCACCTTGTGATAGGTTGCCTTCGAAGATTCCTTTTTTAGCACGTCCTCGACCTAGTAGCTCTCTTATTTCGTCGGCAGATGCTCCAATGTTTTCCATTTCTTGTACCTGATTATAAAAATCATTTTTAATAAGTCGGGTGGGACTCAATTTCTTTAAAGATAAAATTGTATCTCCTTCGTTTAATCCGATACACAGATTTTTAAATTCAGGTGAAGCTGAACTCTCTTCTGTCAATGCAAAACGTGTTCCCATTTGGACTCCTTCCGCTCCCAGAGCCAAGGCTGCTAACATACCACTTCCGGTAGCTATACCTCCGGCAGCAATTAAGGGGATCGTTATGCTTTTCCTTACTTGGGGTATAAGTGCCATTGTCGTAGTTTCTTCTCGTCCATTGTGCCCACCGGCCTCAAAACCTTCAGCTACAACAGCATCTACTCCTGCTTCCTGACATTTTAAGGCAAATTTAGAACTAGATACTACATGGGCTACTTTGATTCCATTGTCTTGTAATTTTTTCGTCCAGATTTTTGGATTTCCTGCTGATGTAAATACGATTTTGACACCTTCTGATATAATTATATCCATAATGTCTTCTATCTGTGGGTACAGCATCGGAACATTTACTCCAAAGGGTTTATCTGTCGCTGCTTTACATTTTTGTATATGTTCTCGCAGGGTATCGGGATGCATAGAACCTGCACCAATCAGGCCTAACCCTCCGGCATTACTAACTGCTGCTGCTAAGCGCCAACCACTACACCATACCATACCTCCGGAAATAATTGGATACTTGATACCAAAAAGAGATGTTATTCTATTATTTTTCATTATTTATTAAACTGTTTTGAGTAAAAGTATATTACTAATATACTATATTATTATGGATGATTAATTATTAAGGATTATCTTTTTTTGAGTATGAAGATATAACCTTATAATAATGCAAATATAGAAATTTACTGCAAAAAAAGGAGCAAGTATTTTATATGCTTGCTCCTTTTGTATTTAGATATATTGTATCTGTTATTTATCTACAGTATATACTTCTTCGTATGGTTGAACGATAACCCATCCTTCACCTTCAAACTTCATTTGGAAACTTTCACCACTTCCGCGTCCGATAAATGTTTTTAGAGAAATATCTGTTTTCATGGAGGGGGTCAGGTTGCCCGACCATGCTACTGTTGCATTGGGGTCAGTATATACAGGTTGTCCCGGTTTTACAAGTAAAGTAAGGGGATCGCCATGAGTTGTGATTGCAATATGTCCTGTACCTGATAGTCTTGCTTGAAAAAGACCTCCGCCCATGATACTACCTGCATTGGTCATCATTTTAACATCTGAACGAACCGATTCTTCATGAGCTAAAACATCATTGCCATTTACAGTAATAGCCTCGTTCTCCAAATATAATATACGGATTTTTTTTGCATAATCAGCTACATATATGCGTCCTGTACCTGCTGCTTTCATCATAGAAGTTCCTTCTCCCGAAACTGCTTTTTTAAGGAGATTTCCAATCCCTTTACTTAAAATTCCTTCTCTTTCGAATTTTATATTTCCGTCATAAGCTACCATCGAACCTTTTTTTAACATTATAGATTGGTTCTGAACATTTAGTTCGAGCATATAAGGCTTTTCTAACTGGAAGAAATCATTTTTACTGTCATCCTGCGCTGTTTCCTGGATGAAACTCTGAATGGAATACTTGTTCATGTGTTGGTTTTTAATATTTTGTTTATAGTATATTCCGCAAATATATATGTTTTTTATTAAATAACCGAATGTAATCTACTGCTTTATAAGATTCTCTTTGTCATATTCTTTCATATACTTTCATAGATTATCATAAAATTGATTATTTTTATATTCTGGATATTCTATGTTCCTAAAGTGTTAAGTTATATACTATCGTAGGAATAGAAATGGGTGTGTGTAATCTTAATTTAATATATAACTAACAAATTTATGAAAAACAAGAACAAAATTTTGTTGCTATCATTTTGTGCAACCCTGTTATCAGGCACTATAAATGCTCAGCAACACGATTGGGAAAACCCGGAAGTGTTTGCAATCAATAAAGAAGCAACCAGAGCCACGGCACTACCTTACCAATCAGAAAGCATAGCTTTAGCTGACGACTATGCTTCTTCTTCATTTTATCAACTCTTAAATGGAACATGGAAGTTTCACTGGGTGTCTAAACCTTCGCTGAAACCGAATAATTTTTATCAGGAAAATTATGATGTAAGTAAATGGAACAATATAGAAGTACCTTCCAATTGGGAGTTTAATGGTTATGGAGTCCCCATCTACACAAATATAACTTACCCATTTCCGAATAATCAGCCTTTTGTAAATAAAGAAGATAATCCGGTAGGGTCATATCGCCGTGATTTTACAGTACCTTCCGATTGGGATGGACGACGTGTATTTGTACATTTCGAGGGTGGTACTACAGCCATGTATGTATGGGTGAATGGGCAGAAAGTAGGGTATACCGAAAATGCAAAAAGCCCGGCCGAATTCGATATTACCCAATATATTAAACTGGGTAAAAATATGATTGCCTGTGAGGTTTATAAATATAGTGACGGATCGTATCTCGAAGATCAGGATATGTGGCGACTAGGAGGGATCAATCGTAATGTGTATCTCTATAGCACAGCTCAGACACGTATTCAGGATTTCTTTGCACATGCTGATTTAGATGCAAATTATAAAAATGGAGTTTTTAGTGTTGATGTCAAACTGAAGAATTATACAGATGCTTCGAAAGACCAAACAATAGAAGCTTATATTGTTGGCAATCAAAACAAAAAAGTCTTTTCTAAAAACTCTAAAATAATTATTCCTGCTAATGGTATAATAGATTTGACATTGTCGGGTTCTGTTGCTTCCCCTCTTAAGTGGACTGCCGAAACACCTGATTTGTATACACTTATTTTGAATCTGAAGGATGCGTCCGGTAAATTGATAGAATCAACTTCATCTAAAATAGGGTTCCGTAAAGTAGAAATAAAGGATGGTCAACTATTTGTAAATGGACAAAAAATATATTTGAAAGGAGTTAATCTACATGAATTCAACACGGAAAAGGGACAAGTGGTAGATCGTAGTGTAATGATGCGTGATCTTACATTGATGAAAGAGCTGAATATCAATGCAGTTCGCACAAGCCACTATCCGCAGCCACCGTTGTGGTATCAACTTTGTGACGAGTATGGTATCTATTTGGTAGATGAAGCTAATCAGGAATCGCATGGCTTAGGCTATGGTCCTGAGAATGTAGCCAATGCTAACTTCCCTGAATGGCATGCAGCCCATATGGATCGTATAACCCGATTGGTAGAACGTGATAAAAATCATCCTTCTGTAATTATCTGGTCGTTAGGAAACGAGTCGGGCAATGGGCAGGCTTTCTATGATACGTACGATTGGGCAAAAAATAGAGATAAGAGTCGTCCCGTTCAGTACGAAGGAGCAGGGCGTAATCGGAATACAGATATTATATGCCCTATGTATTCCCGTTGGGATGACTTGGTTCGTGACGCTAAACTAGATTTAGGACGCCCTTACATTATGTGCGAATATGCGCATGCGATGGGGAACAGTATGGGTAACTTCCAAGAATATTGGGATGTAATGCGTTCGAGTAAAAATATGCAGGGAGGTTTTATTTGGGAATGGCTCAACCAAGGATTCAAAACTAAAGATGAGCAAGGTCGGGAATACTGGGCTTATGGAGGAGACTTAGGTGCATATGACCGTTACAATGATGGTAATTTTATTATTGATGGTGTTGTTACTCCTGATCGTAAATATAACCCTCATACGCATGAAATAGGGAAAGTGTATCAAAATATATTATTCAAGGCTAAAGATTTGAGTAAAGGAATAATAACTGTAATTAATGATTTCAAATTCAAAAGTCTTGAAAATGATTATGCTTACAAATGGGTATTGTTGAAAAATGGAAAACCGATTGCTGAAGATTTCTTTAAAGTTTCTGTGCCTGCTAATTCTCAAAAAGATGTAACATTACCAATACCTCAGATAACTAAAGAAGAGGGTAGTGAATATTTCTTACAAGTATATGCGCATGTGAATAAAGAGGTTCCCGGTGGTTTTTTGCCAATTGGCTTTGTTTCGGCTAAAGAAGAATTTGCTTTCGATGCTAATAATTATTTTGTGCCAAAGGCTGATCAGGGTTCTTTGAGTGTTGAAAAATCGGAAGATAAAATAACAGTCAAGTCTCGTGATATTCAGTATGTATTCTCAACGAAAGACCATTGGAGAGCCTTGGCTGAGTTTACCAATAAAGGCAAGCGGGTGATGAATGATATGCCTAAGTTAAATTTTTGGAGGGCTCCTACAGATAATGATTTCGGAGCAAATATGCAATCTGAATTGAATATCTGGCGGGCAGCAGGGGATAATGTAATCTATCGCTACAAAGATGCAAAAGAAAGTGATGGTAATATAGCAATTACTTATCAATGTCAATTAAAAGGAATAGATGCCAGTGCTGAAATTGTATATACTGTAAACCGTAATGGTAGTTTGACTATCGGTGCACATTACCAAGCAGGTACTAGTGCAAATCTTCCGGAGTTGATGCGTTTTGGTATGATTATGACTCTTCCAAAATCATTGGATAACTATTCTTATTATGGACGTGGACCTTGGGAAAATTATATTGATAGAAAAACATCAACATTTATGGGTATCTATGATACAACAGTTGAAAAGGATGTCTTTGCTTATATACGTCCGCAAGAGGCTGGTAATAAAACAGATGTTCGTTGGTTGACATTGACCGACGCTGATGGAAAAGGAGTTCGTATTGATGGTTGCCAACCATTGTCTGTCAGTGCAACCAACAATCGCCCTGAAGATTTAGATCCGGGATTGACCAAGAAACAACAACATGCTTCCGATATAATCCCTCGTGGCGAAGTTGTACTTTGTGTTGATCTTCTACAGCGGGGTGTGGCAGGAGTCGACTCCTGGGGTGCGCAACCTCTCGATCAGTATCGTCTGACTGCTAAAGAGTATAAATATTCATATACAATTTCGGTAGTTGAATAAATAGAAAATCATAAGTTGAAATAAAAGAGAGAGTCCTGAAATTTAATTTTTTCAGGACTCTCTCTTGTTCAATTATTCTTAGTATACCACTATCTCATCGAGAAAGAACCATGCCGGATAACCTACACCATAATGCCATGTTGGGCATAGGCCGATCGATTCTATTTTAACTTTTATATATTGTACTTTTATCTTAGATGAAGATTGTATCGGCACACCTACATATTTTACTTCACGATCTTGATCCTCAGGTATATCAACTTTTCCCATTAGTTTGAAGTCTTTATTATCAACAGATGTATAACAAGTCATACTCTTAGGCAGAAGAATCCATGCACCCAAATGGTTTAGAAAATCAGCTTCCACTGTTTTTATATCTTTAACCGAGCCTAGATCAATAGTGAATTCTGCATCTTTTCCAACCCAGCCAACCCAACTCTCATTATAGTTGGCACTACCATACAAACCATCGGTAAGAGCCTTGTCTGCTATTTTATCGTAAGGTGGATTGGGCAAAATATCGTAATGAATTTGTGCTCCATGTGCCAGACTGGTTTTGTTATCGCCCAGATTTCTTTTTTCGTACAGCACACAATAGTCATTGATCTTATTCAATCTTTCATTCAGATCTTCAACACCGAACTCATTAGCTGTTTTTTGGAACAAATTTAGCTTAGCTCTCAGAACCACAGCCTCATCCGGACTGATGGGTTTAGTACGTGCTATTTCGAGTTCGGCATACTGGATTGGTAAACGTGCCTCACGGATTCTGTTCTGATAAGTAGAATCGGAGGTTGCTTGTTCAGCCTTGTCGAACAAGATATTGTATCTTCTCATCATCCGGTCGTTCAACATTCCATTTTTATGAGTTATGGGAGTGTCGTATATCCACAACGGGATATTACTTCCGATCAGAGCACCTTCCTGTAATTTCAGGTATTGATATAGGTATGGAGTGGCAGCTTCTCCATAGTATCCTTTGAGGAACGATTGTATTTCTGTGTCTACATTGATTTCTGTGTTCCACAATAGTTTAGATACAATATAAGATCGAAGCTCGGAAAAGTCACAGCCTTTACCACTAGATATTTGAGAGAAATGCATTGTTGCACCATTCTTTTTGAATAGTTGCATATTGGGTTTCAGAATGTGGAAGTTCGGAAACGGAGATATGTAATTGTCAAAATTGATGCCATAGTCCCAAACAAAAATATTATTAGATATTTTAGCCCATCCTTCCATATCAGTCATAAATTTTTGTCCTGATTGATTTTCGGGAAGTGTTACCTCTCTGTAGCAATCTATATCACATAGCATGATGTTTACATTAGGTAGTGGTTTAATATGCTTAGGAGGTGGAACAGAGTATAGATATGCTAATGTAGAGAACTCTTTGTCCGGGAAACGGGTTGCAAGTTTATTTAGAAAATAAATGATTGTACCCGATGGTGAAGCTTCATGATCATTGATAGCTTTGCAGGCGTCGCAAGTACAATAGTTTTGACTATCGTTCTGACTGATAGAGATAATATTTTTACCCGGATTTTTTTGAAAGATAGAATCTACCCGATGCGATACTATTTCAAATACATCATCATTTGTCAGACACCATTGGCTTGCAGTGCCCGGTCTTCTCTCTCCGTTTACGAAGGCATAATATTCGGGATGCTTTTCTCCAAACTCACTTGCCGGAAGTATGTGGTTGAATGTATGTACCCAAAGATTGTCTGCAAATACGTCTTTGGGCTCTTCTAATCTGAACCATAGCCGGTAGATAGGGTCTTTGAGGCTGTAAGATTGGGTTTGTCTGTACCTGAAAGTCGGATTGTCAATACGGTCAATACCTTTAGGTACAACCATCGTTGAGGTTTTGTCGAACGTATATGTTTCAGCTGCGTAATAGCGTACATTGAAGTAATCTTCGAGCAATGTGACCACTCCATATATAGTTCCTTTACCTTCTCCTTTTACAATACGTAAATAATTATCCGAAGAAGATAAATAAAATCCATCTTCTGTTATTTTTGAGGCATCTAGCTTATTAATTGGTAGTTGGAAATTGCCAATCAGTATGTCCCCACTTTTTGCTTTAGACGTTTTGTCTACAATATCAATTGTACTCCCTGTGATTCTTTTCGTGAAATCCTGTAGCAATAATGCTGCTCTAAGGTCAATACTATCATTTTTGTCTACAATAATGCGTGCTGTTGGTTGTCCATTCTTTACAATACTAATTTGGGATGATACTGCAATAGGGCAGAGTATCAGAGCCAGAAAAAGAAATACTTGCTTGGTTGTCTTCATTTGGTTTTTCAATTTTATGATATGATCTGGTAACATATTGATTACAGAGATCGTGTTTTTACAGATAATAGATATGTGAGTATTAGAATAAAACAAAAATAATGAAAATGATTATGATATTAAAACATTTTAAAAAGAGAAATAATAAAAATTATTACCTTAGCATAATTATAACTATAGTAAAATGACAAGCACAAATGATATAGGACTGGTACTCGAAGGTGGTGGAATGCGTGGTGTATTCACCTGTGGTGTTTTAGATTATTTTATGGATAATGATATATATTATCCATATACGATAGGTGTTTCAGCCGGCGCTTGCAATGGCTTGTCTTTCATGTCGCGCCAGAGAGGAAGAGCAAAATATAGCAATATAGATTTGTTGGCGAAATATAATTATATAGGTATAAAGCATTTCTTGAGAAAGCGGAATATAATGGATTTCGATTTGTTGTTTCATGAATTCCCCGATAATATAATTCCCTACGATTATGAGGCTTATTCCAAATCACCATTCCGTTTCGAAATGGTAACGACAAATTGTTTGACAGGACGAGCAAATTATTTCGAAGAGAAATCGAATCCCAATCGGATCATTGATATTGCAAAAGCATCAAGCAGTTTACCGATTATGTGTCCTATTGCCTATGTCGATAATGTGCCTATGTTAGATGGAGGGATTTGTGATTCTATACCTGTGCAGAGAGCTATGGAACAAGGATATTCTAAAAATATTGTCGTGCTGACTCGTAATAAAGGGTATCGCAAAGAAAGTAAGGATATTAAAGTCCCGTCTTTTGTTTATAAAAAATATCCTGCCGTGCGCGAGGCTTTAAGCAATCGTAATGCTTTGTATAATTCACAACTCGATTTAGTTGATAAGTTGGAAGAAGAAGGCTCTATCTTTGTTATTCGCCCAGTCAATCCGGTCAATGTAGATCGCATCGAAAAAGACACAAATAAACTTCAGGCTCTTTATGACGAAGGATATGAATGTGCCCGAAGGGTAAATGAACTTTCTTTTTAAATGATTCTTTTATAGAATCTTACTTATAACTAAGCCATTTGAATATTTCTTTGAATGTTACTTTCTTCCCATACATCAGTATACCTGTCCGGTATATCTTGCCAGCTACTCTTACCGTAAGTATTGAAGTTGCATACAGCAAGACAATCGAAGTCGCAAGTTGCCAAAATGGAATTTCGAAAGGTGTGCGTACCATCATTGCAATAGGTGATGTAAAAGGAATTAATGAACACCAGAATGCTACATCCCCTTCAGGATTGCGGGCTGCTGCAAATCCGGCATAAAATGCTACCATTAGAAGAATTGTTGCAGGCATCATCATTTGTTGTGCCTCCTGCGAGTCGTTAGCCGCAGAGCCAAACATTGCAAAGATGGATGCATAAAGAAGATAGCCTCCGATAAAATAAACTATAAAGCAAACAATTATTTGTGTCCAATTAATGCTGAGTAATCCACTGGCTGCAGAGCTCATAAAATCAGGATTATCTTGCATAATTACCATTGCTTGTTGCATATCGGGCGAGCTGATTTCAGGTGCTTGACCTCCGTAAAAAATAAAAAAGGCAACAAATATAATGATTCCTACACCAAACCATGCTATAAGTTGAGTAATGCCCACTAGTGCCACACCGATTATCTTACCCATCATCAGATCGAATGGTTTCACCGATGAGATTATAACTTCTACAATGCGGTTTGTTTTTTCTTCTACTACGCTTTGCATCACAATGGAGCCATACATCATGATAAAGAAAAACATGAAAAATGTTAGCCCCATTCCGGCATAAGAAGCTACTTCACCCAGTGTGTCGTTTGCTTTTCCGGTTTCGTCCCATCGCTTTATATTGATACTGATACGGTCTTTTGATTTTAGTATCTCTTGCAGATTATTTACTATCTGAGGTTCTATATTGCTGGCTATGGTAAAATCTTCTATCTTCTTATTCTTCACGGCATCGCTCAATACATCATTGATATATCGGGTCAGATCACGTGGAGCTTGCTGCTGTTCTGAATAAAATGTTACAGCTTTAGGGTTTATATTCAGGTCTGCATCTATTTGCAATAAAGCATCCATTTTTTCGGTAGTCGGAGCATTTGTTATATCGATAAACTGATAGTTGTCGGACGATTCAAACATCTTGGCATACTTTCCCGTGTTATCGATCACAAATACTTTCTTAATCTTCGCTTCATTTATCGATGCCAGATAAGCCGGCAGTATCGAAATGGCTAGAAATAGGAGAGGGGTAAATAGTGTAGTAAGAATAAAAGCTTTGGTTTTTACTCTTGATGTATATTCGCGTTGTATGATTAATCCTAATGCTTTCATTATCTCTGTTTAGATACGATTTGTATAAATATGTCATTCATGGTAGGTAGTTCTTCGTCGAACGAAAGTACTTCGTACTTGTCTGCCACTTCCTTAATTAGTTCGGAGTTCGAAGCTTCATCATTACGTTGTATTCGAATGCTGATACATCCTTTTTCTTGTATCTGTTCCAAAACTTTGAAGTGTGATGATTGTATATCAAAGCTGTCGCCTGATACCTTTAATCTGAATATATGTTTTCTGTATTGTGCCCGAATGTCTTTTACATTACCTTGCAGCATGACATGAGATTTATTGATTAGTGTTATCTCATCGCACAGTTCTTCTACCGATTCCATATTGTGTGTAGACAGGATAATTGTTTTTCCTTTTGCCTTCAGATCAAGTATCTCGTTTTTGAGCAATTCTGCATTCACGGGGTCGAATCCGCTAAATGGTTCATCCAGAATAAAAAGATCAGGTTCGTGGATTACGGTAGCAATAAATTGAATCTTTTGTTGCATCCCTTTCGACAACTCCTCTACTTTTTTATTTTCCCAAGAAAGTATATCAAACTTTTTAAGCCAAAAGTTTGCTTTTTTCTTAGCTTCTTCTTTCGACAATCCTTTAAGGCGGGCAAGAAAAATGATATGTTCACCAACCTTCATTTTCTTATATAATCCTCTTTCTTCCGGTAAGTACCCTATATTGTAAATATCATCCGGCGTTGATATTTTTCCATTTATCAGCACTTCACCATTATCCGGAGCCGTGATCCTGTTTATTATCCGTATCAAAGATGATTTCCCTGCTCCGTTGGGTCCTAATAGTCCATATACACAACCACGCGGTACTTGTAGATTTACCCCATTAAGAGCAGTGTAATTACCATATTGTTTTACTATGTCTCGTGCTTCGAGATAGAACATATTATTTATTTTTATTTTATCTAATTAGTCGGTATTTCTGTCCATAAGTCACACAAATATAATGTTAAATCAATAAATAAAGCAAGTGAATTGAAGTATATGCTCTTATATACCTCAATTCGCCAACACTACTTTTATTATAAATTCTTACTTTATTTTGAAAGTTAACACAGTTTTTTTCTTTTTGTCTTCTTCCTCGTTTCTGGATGGTTGATTTAATCTTTCAAGATCTATTACTTTCTTTGTTACTTTTTCATTCTTGCGTCCCCAATCTCTGTATATGTCGATATATGCTTTCGCTTTAGATGCTGTTTTGGATCTGTCGCTTCTGTAAAAATCGAGTAGGATAGAGTATTCTCCGGGAACGGAATTTTTGAGGATGTACATTTCCGGTCCATATCCATCTGTAACATCAATAGACAATTGACCTCCTATTTCGGTTTTTCTGTGTCCATAATAACATTCTTCGCCACTTGGTTCAATTACATGCAAATCTATATCTGTGTTGTTGATATTCCAGTTTACAACAATTAATATATCAGCTTCTTCTGCGTCACCTACACCCTCATATTCAAGTTCTGTTTTAGCCGTATTTTTGATGTATTGCATAAATCGTTTTGCCGGATCCGTAATTGTGTATTTGGTACTGTCCGAAAGTTCATTTATGTATTTGATACATTTAAGGGCTGCTACAGATTTGAAACTTCCATAGTCGCTATCCCAATCAGACATGAGACAAATATAATAGTAGACTAATGCCATATCTATGTTATTACTTTTAGCCAGAGCTTCGGCTGCAGTCAAGTAGGCTAGTGCTTCTCCTTCGCGCCAGTCTACGATGCGTCTCATCATATAATAAGCATGATCGCCCATGTCCCAGTCTATGGCAACCATGGCTACATCCCGGATTGCTTGTATGTCGGATGCATTACGTTCTACCACGGAACTTAATAACTTAACGGCATCAGCTTTGCCATAAGAAGATCTTCTCCGTTTTGCTATATTTTGTAAATTGTCGAAGCGAATGTCTTCATCAGCCAGCAGTTCTTTTTCTATATCAGTTTGTTGTTCATTCAGGTATAATCTAAATGTTTTAGGTTTTAGGTTTATTGTGAATTTCGAGTTTTCTATCTGGTCATAATATTTTTTGAATTCATCCGAAACATCAAGTCTTAAATCGCCTTCTTCCATTTTTTCGAGCCATCTCGAAAAAGACTCTTTATCGTTACTTAATAATGAACCGATTCCGGCATCTTCCATTTTCTTGATAATGTCTGTAACCGGATTATCTTCTACAAAATATTTTGCATCACTAGTATCTATGCCAAAATTATCATAATCCCATTCACTTTCTAGCATCAGCAATGATGTGTATATACCCGGCACTTGGTAGTAGGTGGAATAATTGACGGCAGCATCTTCTGCATGAAAGCCATAGTTCTCGAGGTATGCAGTCGCTATCTGTCCGTATATGCGTGAAACCAAAGGCGAATTTATTTTGATATTTGCATTGTAATTTAGTTGTTTTTTTTCGCTTCCGTTGTTTATATCTATATAGATGTTTCCATTTGGTACACCTCTGCCTGTCAATATCAGTTTTTGTCCATTATAGAGTTGTGTCGGTTGCCCTGATATGAGAAAATCTGTAACTCCTTCTACTTTGATATTCTCGATGCTCCATGGCTTATATCGGAACGATTTAGCTGTGAGAGCGGCTTCTTCTTCTCCTGTAACGGTAAATGCGAATCCGTTTGATACCTTGCTCAGATAGTTGATTACGCTTACGTTTGTTCCCGGCAATCCTGTTTTGTAGGTGTGTATGTGGTCACCTTTATTAATGATCGCTGCAAATTTATGCATATTAGTCTCACCCCAGTTGCAGTCTGCATCACTCATCAAAAATATATGTTTGGGTACATTTTTATCTTTCTTTAGCCACGAGGGATTGGATGCTTCTTTCAGGGCTGTGTATATATCTGTTGCTCCTTCCAGAGCCAGAGTATTTGCATATTCCAGAAAACGTTCCTTGTTGTAATAGTTATTATTTAGGTAGTGTCTGTTATACCACCTTGTTTCTATATTAAATGTCAATACAGCAAAACGTTTAATAATATCACGGTTTTTGTCTAATATCTCATCAACCAGTTTGAGCCATACATTAAATTTGTCGGGGTTGGAACTGATAGAAAGATCTAACATAAAGATTGCATCTGTAGGTAGATTCTCTTGTGTAATTTCGGGTAGATTGACACGATAATTTGCCGCAAAATAAGGGATGTCTAATTCTTCAGAATAGTTTATCTTTTCGCTGTATTCTTTACTGTATGATAATAATACAGGCGCTACATTATTGTATCGTATTGTAAATTCTTTTTCCTCAGGGTTAGTTATAGAATAGTAGATACGGTTGCCCTCTTTCTGATTCGGAGTATATTTGGCCGGAAAATCGAGTTGATATGCTGGAGAGTCATACGCTACAATGTCTACCTTAAGCTCTGTTTCTGCTTTGGGCAATCCCATTATATATTCTCTAAAGTCGAGAGCTTCAGTCATATTCAGGTCGTAACCGATTACTACCCGATGCAGAGTGTTATTGCTTAAAGGGTATACCTTGCAACTGAACATATCAGCTCCTCCCCATTCCATCAATGCCGGGTCTACCTGTGCCGATACTGTTTTTTCATAAGCCTTAGCTGCTTTTTGCTTCGATACGATACGGGCTGCTTTCACATGATTCCAATTTCTTTTATTACTATCTTCAATATCTTGATAATAGAGATTGAAATCATCTAATTCATATTTGCTGTATGGGAATTTGTTGAATATGCCATCTTCTACATCCCACTCTTTTTCGTTCATATATTCTGTTTCACCAAAAGCAAAATAATAAGGAGTTGCTTCTGATGGTAGTTTTAATTTGAAAACACCTTCCAACTGATTGCCTTTATTGTTGTAAAAGAAACAATCCATAAGCACACGTACGCGAAATCCATCTATCTGAACAGCTATCTGTGCAGCATCTAGGGGGATATAATCATTTTCGCCTACTTGTAGCCTAATCGAATTGTCAGCCATTCCGGATCGTTTCCATGTAGATGTACTTTTTTTCTTATCTGCTTGTTCTCGAACCACACTAGTAGAAGCCATCGTAAGAGATTTACGGGTTTGGATGCCATAGGCCATAACGACAACTTCGTCTAGGGTTTGCGCACTTTCTTTAAGGACTATCTTATAGGTGGACTTGTTATCTATTTCAATTTCCTGAGTGATATAGCCGAGGTAGGATATAACTAAGGTTTTGTTATTATTATCCGGCAATGTAAGACTGAATTCTCCATCTATGTCTGTTGCAGTACCGCTGGTTGTACCTTTTAGTATTATTGATACTCCGATAAGAGGTTCATCTAGATTTTCATCAACAACAACACCTTTTATTGTCCTGTTATTTTGTCCGTAAATAGGTAGTAATAAAAAAGATAGGATGACTAAGATAAAGCTGATGGTTTGGCTTCTTTTCATAGTAATTAGTGTTAAGTTAGTAAGGAATCTCAATAAAAGAGATCGTGAAGGTTTGGATTTGTATAATTATTATACAATGTTACTTAAATAAGCTTATTCTGCAAACAAAAAGATATTAAATTTATTAATGGGTGATGTTTTGATATTCTCTCAAGTGATGAGAGATAATAAATTGAAAGGCTCGGTTAGTAGCGTAAAATAATACGTTCCCCTAAAATCTTGTCGAGAACATTTTTTATGTCTTTTAGTTTCTTCAACTGCTCGATCAAAGACATAGTGGTTTCCCAATCATTATCTTTCTTATTGAGTAATTCGGTAACTTCGGTAATTTGATCGCAAATGTAAGTATACTTCAGTTCTGTAAGTACACGTGGAACATTCTTAGTGAGATGTTTCTCTTCTGCTAAAGGAGTATCTTCTTTTCTTACATTTTCGCCAAATTGTTTGATGTGGACTTTACTCAATTCATATTTGTCACTTATCAAGTCGGCTGCTATGCGGCTTATTTCCTGTTCGGGATGTGCTAAGAAATAGCGGCTTGGAATAAAATTTCCATCTTCACAATGTGCGATTGCTTCCTCTAATATTTGCTTATAAATAGGGTAGGTGAACCATAATCCGTCACGTTCTAAATCGAATTTCACATAATCTATCACTGTCATTGGAGGCTCTTCTGGATTTTCTTCTTCCCCTTCTTCCAACAGTTTCTCCATACCGTAGCGAACGACATAGTATAAAATGGCTAATTCATATTTAGCAAGTGGAGCTTTGTGTGGTTTAGAAGCTTCACCCTTTTGCTCAAATGCTTTTGATTGCTGTGTATAAATATTTATTTCAGCAATCTCAGATTGAGTAGAAGGTCTTTGATTTGCAGTACTTTTTTCAAGATAAGCCAAACGCTTCTTGTTCACCTCCTGAATCAGGATGCGTTCATCTACATCTAGTAGTATACTACAATCTTTAATATAAACTGTGCGGACAATATTATCAGGAATCACGGATATACTATTTACAATATCCGAAATAAGCGCAGCTTTTTTGATTGGGTCATTTCCTGCCTCGTCTAATAATAATTGAGTTTTGAAGCGTATAAAATCGACCTCGTTCTCTTTAATATACTTTGTTAATGATTCGGCATTTTGCTTACGGGCAAATGAATCAGGATCTTCACCATCGGGCAGTAATACCACTTTGATATTCATTCCTTCTTCCAAGAGCATATCTATACCCCGTAATGCTGCTTTTATACCGGCTGCATCACCGTCATAAATGACTGTTACATTGTTGGTGAAGCGGTGTATCAGTTTTATCTGTCCGTGTGTAAGTGCTGTTCCTGAAGATGCTACAACATTTTCTATACCAGACTGATGCATCGATATTACATCGGTATACCCTTCTACCAAATAGCAACAATCGAGTTTAGTTATGGCTTGCTTGGCAAAATAAATGCCATACAATTCATTTCCTTTATGATATATTTCACTTTCCGGTGAATTGACATATTTACCTGTATTTTCTGCCTTTCTCAGAATACGTCCACCAAAAGCAATAACTTTACCGGAAAGAGTATGGACAGGGAACATAACACGCCCTCGAAAACGGTCAGCTGTATAATTATCCCCTTCTATCGTAAGTCCTGTTTTTACAAGATACTCGAGCTTATATCCTGCTTTTTGAGCTTCTTGTGTAAGAGCATCCCGCTGTTCGAGGCTATAGCCTAACTGAAACTTGTTGATGATATCCTCTCTGAACCCTCGTTCACGGAAATAACTTAACCCAACAGCTTTTCCTTCAGCATGCTGATGTAATATATTTACAAAATAGTCGCGAGCATAGTCGTTCAGGATAAAAAGGCTTTCGCGGTCATTATAAGCCTTCTTCTGTTCGTCTGTTAATTCACGCTCCTCTATCTCTATGTTATATCTTCGGGCAAGAAATTTTAGGGCTTCGTAGTATGATAGCTGTTCGTGTTTCATTATGAAATGCACAGCTGTTCCCCCTTCACCACACGCAAAACACTTACATATGTTTTTGGATGGAGAGACGTAGAAAGAAGGAGTTTTGTCGGAATGGAAAGGACATAAACCTACATAGTTGATACCGCGACGCTTGAGCGTCACATACTGCGACACTACATCTACTATTTGTGCAGCATCCATAATGCGGTCTATGGTACCTTGATCGATCATTTATCGTTTCTGAGAAAATATGTACGAAAGTAATAAAAAATATTGCGGTGAGGGCTTAAAGAAAGTAAAAAAAGGAATGAACGAATCGTTATCTATTCGCTTTTTCATACCTTTGTTCATCTGAATAAATATTTTTATATAATAGATTCTATTTATGAAAAAAGGTATACTCTTTTTACTTTTGTCCATCCTTTTTACAATTGGAGTGAATGCTCAGGATGTTGTTTCATGGTCATTTAAATTAGTGGACAAAGGCAATAGTGAAGTCGAACTGACTGCAGTAGCTAAAATAAATGCCGGATGGCATCTGTATGATATTGTTATTCCCGATGGAGGACCTAATCCTACTGCTCTTACTATAGACCAGATAAAGGGAGCAACAAAAGTTGGTGGATTTAAGGTTATAGATTCAAAATTGCATAAAGGTTTCGATGATATATTCCAGATGGAGATAGGCTATTATGAAAATCAAGCGACTTTTGTTCAACGGTTTAAAGTAACAGATAAGGCTTCTTTTTCTCTGAAAGGCGATATCCGTGCACAGGCATGCAATGATAGTGAATGTACTCCTCCGCTTCCGAATGATTTTTCTTTTTCGGCAAAGGACTTACCGACTACATTAACAGTTGTGGGAGGTGATGCAACAAATAGTGGTATTGCAGTAGAGAGTGATTCTATAAATAACATAGTAACAGATTCTTTAGATCAGACAACATCTGTTAGTAATGCGGATCTATGGACACCTGTAATCAAAGAATTACAAGAATACGGAGCAGCAGGGAGCACTTCTGATAAATCTTTATTGATGATCTTCATTGGTGGATTCTTAGGTGGTTTAGTGGCTTTGCTTACTCCATGCGTATGGCCAATGATACCCATGACGGTTAGTTTTTTCTTGAAGCGTAACAAAAAGAGCCGAAGTAAAGCAATAAAAGATGCCATTGTTTACGGACTGGCTATTATAATAATATATGTTGCTTTAGGTTTAATAATAACAGGTCTGTTTGGAGCAAGTGCTTTGAATGATTTGGCTACAAGTGCTCTATTCAACCTGATATTCTTTGCTTTATTAGTATTTTTCGGCATATCATTCCTTGGGGCTTTTGATTTGGTATTACCATCATCGTGGACAAATAAGATGGATAGCAAGGCAGACTCTACAACCGGAATTGTCAGCATATTTTTCATGGCGTTCACATTGGCTCTTGTTTCCTTCTCATGTACAGGTCCTATTATCGGGACATTGCTTGTAGAAGCTGCAAGTTCGGGCAATATCACAGCTCCGGCAATAGGTATGTTTGGCTTTGCCTTGGCACTATCTGTACCATTTGCTTTGTTTGCGATATTCCCTTCACTGTTGGAGAGTATGCCTAAATCAGGCGGATGGCTCAATTCGGTAAAAGTAACACTAGGATTCTTAGAATTGGCTTTGGCACTTAAATTCTTGTCTGTTGCCGATCTTGCTTACGGATGGGGTATCCTAGATAGAGAAGTATTCCTTGTGCTATGGATCATTATATTTACATTGCTTGGATTGTACTTATTGGGCAAATTGAAATTTTCGCACGATAGCGATCTTAAATATGTATCTGTACCACGTCTGTTTATGGCAATCGTATCACTTGCATTTGCTGTTTATCTCGTACCCGGACTATGGGGTGCACCATTAAAATCGATCAGCGCATTCTCTCCTCCTTTGTGGACACAAGATTTCAGCTTATATAAAGGAGAAGTGCATGCCAAGTTTGATGATTATGAAACGGGAATGGAATATGCTCGTAAAAACAACAAACCTGTAATGATCGACTTTTCCGGATATGGATGCGTCAACTGCCGCAAAATGGAGGCTTCTGTATGGACAGATATTCGGGTGAAAAAGATTCTTGAAGAGGACTATGTACTCATCACGTTGATGGTAGATGACAAGAAGAAGCTCCCCGAAATAATTGAAGTTGAAGAGAATGGAAAAACAAGCAAATTAAAAACTATTGGCGACAAATGGAGCTATCTGCAACGACACAAGTTTGGGACAAATTCACAACCTTATTATGTATTGCTTAATCATGAGGGTAAACCGATAGGTCCTTCTTATGCTTATGATGAGGATGTAAAAAAATACATTGATTTTTTAGAAATAGGTTTGAAAAACTATAAAGAGAATCGTTAGTTTTTGATAGAAGACGAAATGGTATTATTATCTCGGATAAGAATAAAATGGTCAAAATAGAAAGGACAAATTCTGACAATAAGGATTTCCAAAAACTAATATTGCATTTAGATGCTGATCTGGACAATAGGGATAGAGAAGCACATTCTGTATGTGCACAATATAATAATACAGATACAATCAAACATGTAATTGTAGCCTACGAGGATAACAAGGCGGTTGGTTGTGGTGCTATCAGGGAATATGCATCTGATACGATTGAGATCAAACGAATGTTTGTTGAAAGAAATAAACGTGGAAAAGGTCTTGCATCACTAATACTGAAAGAACTAGAAGAATGGTCTAAAGAACTTAATTATAAGACTGCTATATTGGAAACAGGACTGAAATTTCCGGATGCTATCAGGCTATATGAAAAGAACAATTATTCTCGGATCTCTAATTACGGACAGTATAAAGCGATAGAAAGTAGCATTTGTTTTACCAAAGAATTAACTATCTGAACATTGAATAAGATGCATACAACAGAAGAAAAGAAAGAAGCGTTTGCCCGTCTGCTGGATATAATGGACGAATTACGGATTAAATGTCCGTGGGATGCAAAACAAACAAACGAAAGCTTGCGCACTAATACGATAGAGGAAACTTACGAACTGTGTGAGGCTATTATAAAAGGAAATGATAATGAGATAAAGAAAGAGCTTGGCGATGTACTTCTTCATGTTGTTTTCTATTCGAAGATTGGATCCGAAAAAGAGACTTTTGATATAGCTGATGTATGTAATGCTCTATGCGACAAACTTATTTATCGACACCCTCATGTTTTTGGAGACGATGCTGCAAATACAGCCGGTGAGGTTGAAAAATCGTGGGAGCAATTGAAATTAAAAGAAAAAGGAGGTAACAAAACGGTTCTCGAAGGTGTGCCCGCATCCCTACCATCTATAGCTAAAGCACATCGCATACAAGACAAGGCTCGCAATGCCGGTTTTGACTGGGAAAAGAAAGAAGATGTATGGGATAAGGTTTCAGAAGAGTTTAATGAACTGAAAACCGAAATAAACAAGATGGATTCCGACAAAATGGAAGCTGAGTTTGGTGATCTTTTTTTCAGCCTTATCAATGCTGCACGTCTCTATAAAGTAAATCCGGACAATGCTTTGGAGCGGACAAATCAAAAATTCATTAGTCGTTTTAATTATATAGAGCAGGAAGCAAAAAAACAGGGTCGTAGCTTAAAAGATATGACTCTTGGCGAAATGGATGCTTTATGGAATGAAGCAAAAACAAGAGAATAGATATTAATACTTAATATAACTATGTAATGTAGCCTCATGAAGAAGAAATAGATGTCTAATATTTATTTCTTTTTTACATGAGATTTTTTATTCCTTTTAGAAATAGAGGTATTATTCTTTACTTCTTTTTCATCAGTATTGCGGTTAAAAGCTGTTATCCCGTCAAACCATTTTTTCAACATATTACGTTTCGAGAAATAAACGAATAATATAAATATAAAAAGTGTAATCCAAATCAGAACGAAGCGGATACCCAGATGTTCTTCTTCATTTCCGAGACTCATTTGGTGAATAGAAAATATTAAAAGCATAATGGTGATAAAACCAAAGAAGCCGGCTAAACCTAAAGAAACCATTATGCCATCTAGTATTGTAGAGTCTGCCAAACGGTTAAATCCAATTTTCTTGATCAATAAACGGATTAAGGCTAATACTATTAAAACACCTATAACACCGAATGAAGAGACAAAAACCATAATAGGAGGTTCTTTATCGATGTTTTGCAGCCACCAATAATAATCAAAATTGAACTCCATCGTATTTCTTTTCTTCGTCAGATATGTACAACATATTTCTCTCTTTATAACCCAATAGTTTTGCCAGTATTATATTCGGGAACTCTGCTATTCCAATATTATACATATTGATACTCTCATTATAGAATTCGCGGCGATCTGCAATATTATCCTCCATTTGTGAGATGCGTATTTGAAGTTGCATAAATGAAGCGTTAGCTTTCAGAGCAGGATAATTTTCAGACACAGCAAATAATGTTTTCAGAGAACTTCCTATTTCGTTACTGATTTCTACTTTTTCATCTATGTTATTAGAATTGATATACCGCGTTCTCAATTCTGTCAACTTTTGTAATGTTTCCTGTTCGTACTTGGCAGATGCCTTTACAATGGTTACAAGATTAGGGATTTCGTCAGCCCGTTGTTTCAGTAATACATCTATATTGGCGAATGCTTTAGATGCATTGTTCTTTAACATTATCAAATTGTTATAAACATTGATCAATAAACTGATTATGCTAATTATAACCAACCCTAAAATAATGAGAGCAATAAGTTTAGTCATATTTTTTTTATTAATTTATATATTAAGATATTTACCAAGAGAACATATTCCAACCTATATGGATTGTAACTATGCCATTTTCAACATTTATCGGAACCATAAGTATTATTGAAATAATAAAAGCTAATAATAAAGCATACATACTGATTTGACGAATCAAAGGCTTATTCTTGTTCCATGTATTTACTTTTGTTACAGGGGCTATTGCAAATACTTTCTTAATTTCCTCCCGAACAATAAGAAGTAGATTGTTTTGGGTTGTAGCTTTTCCTATAAGTAACATTTTCTGATTCTCTGTCAAAAGATATTGTGTATAACGTTTGCCTGAATAAGAATATCTTTCATCTATCTTGAACCAGATAAATTCTAAATTATCCGGATGAACGATTGCTTTTCCGGTTTCGTCAACAATCTCAAATTGATTACACTTTTGCTCAGTATGAATAGTTTTGTATGAATATTTACCTTCTTTATCCCTATATTCTTCTTCTATTGTATAATAATAGCCAATACATTTTTTTGACCGAATCGGTGCTTGAAGATATTCTTTTGCTTCAATAAGCCCTTCCACCTCAACTAGTCCCATTGCTGCGGATCTAATTTTGGAGGTTGGTAGGTTTGCTTGTAGGTTCAAAAAACGTTCTTTATGGTCAGGGAAGATAAATTTATGTATATAAATAAAAAAGGCAAAAATAACAAAGAAGAAAGGCCCGGTAGTGAAAAACAGAAATGCAAGAGTACCCAAAAAGACAATCTCGCCTATTTTCTTCCAGAAAGATCGTTTTCCGCTAAATACATCTTTTGTAAAAAGGAATATTTTAAGCAAGATGCTTAAGATATAAAGGCCAATGATAGCAACAAATGTGAGGGCAAAAAGAACTATAATTGTAATAAGAGCAAAATCTTCATCAATGGCACCCATTATTAAAACAGCAAGTGGATATATGACAAAGAGAAGCCCTTTGGGTTTTATTTTTTTTGAGAAGCCCTGTTGTATAAGAATTGTATGAAAAAACGCAATTCCAAGAGCAAAAGCAGCCGATAATATATTTGTAAGCAAGTTTGTGTCCTTTCTCTATATTTTTTGAATGATAATACCCACAAAGGTATATAAATATAAGTGGAAAATATAATCTCTGTTATTTTTTGATATTTATAGTCAAAGATAACAGGGCAATAAAACATTAAGAAATAACAAAAGGATCTAGCTCTCAACACATGTCTGTCTCTCTGAATAACTTAAAAGGTCGGGAGAATCTCCTTTTGCTTTGTAATAGTTTTTTTGTTTTCTTTGTGATACTGAATATAATAACTTTATATTATTACTTAAACAAACTTATAGAATGAAAAAATTGTATTTTACTTCTCTTCTCGTTTTTGCTATTGCAGGCTTTTTATCCTTCAGCTCGTGTTCAGGTTGTGTAAAAAAAACAACAAAAAAGGCTACCGAACTTGGAATGAGTGCGATGGAAGGGGCTATAGAGGCAATAGACGAGAATGGAGAAAAACTTGCTGAAAAGACAACTAGTGCAGCCGGAAAAGTCGCATTAGGTGTAGGTCGAAGCCTTGATAAACAATTAGATGAGCATGCTACAAAAATTGCTTCTTCAGCTGGAAGAACATTAGTCCAAACAGTAGATGGACTGGATAGTGGCATAACAGATGAAGTAAAGTCATATTATAACATATTGCCATATACTGAGAATTTCCCATCGGGTATAGCAATGGATTTTATTGGAATATATAAACAACGCCCAGTGGTAGACGCCTATTTTATCATTAAAGAAAATGGGAAGTATTCTTGTAAGTTTGAATTTAGTAGTACGGATGGTCGTATTTATCTGACGAAAGATGCTGAAATTGTGGTAGATGAACATAGTAAAAACAGATCTTATCAATTAGTGAGCTTTGCTCTCAACTCGACTGAAGAGGCAGCTATGAAAGATTTGAAAAATGTGGTAATAACAGTAAAATAGGAATTGTGTTTGTCAAAACTTTAGACTATTTATTTGTTATAGACGAATCAGATGATAATTTATATTTATGTATGATTTACAGAAAGCCGATAAGATAAAGTTTGTTATTGTTATAACTCTAGCACAAACAATTTAATCCATAGAAATGAATATATGAAGAAATTATTCTTTAAACACATTCTTGCATGCACTATTTTCTTAATCCCACAACTTTACGTTAAAGCTCAGATTTCGATCGGAGTAGATTTACCTCCAGCGGAAGGGGCTTTACTGCAACTAAAACAGAATAATAATGTAGGAGCTAATTCGGTATTAGGACTGGGTTTGCCTAGAGTGAAACTGACAGTCCGTGATGATTTGACTGATATTTTATCGGTTTTTCCGACTGGATATAAAGATGCACATGTAGGATTGACCTTATATCAGTCTGATAATAATGGAAACTTCTGTCCCGGTATCTATGTCTGGGATGGGACGTTATGGCAACCTATTGGACACAAAGGTGGTGCATATCCTGATATGACAATGACTGATGGTGATGGGAATATATATGTGGCCAAATGGTTTAGTTCCGATCCTTGCGATGAAACACAGCCCGGAGCATATTGGACATTGGAGAATCTTTATTCTACTCAAAAGAATGGAGGAGGTGCATTTTCGTCCGGTAATGTGTACTTAAATCCATCCGTAGAAAAACTTAATCAAAAAGCTCCTGTTTCTATTCCACCTAACGGCTTGTCTACTACTTTAACTATTGATTTTGGAGAAAGTGATACAACCATAAATACAACAAATACTACTATCTCGTATGCTGATTTTGCAAAGAAATTCGGATTACTTTATAATTCCAACCAAATAACAGAAGCATGTGCCACAGGATGGCATGTGCCAACAGATGCAGATTGGGAAACTCTTATAAAATCGATAGAACCATCTAGTACATTGGCATCCAATACTGCCGGTGCAGCTTTACGTGGTAATAATAATTATTACATGGCTTTTGTCAACAGTGGTAGTTCGCATAAATGGGGTGAAAATGATCCTGCAAGAACAATGCTTTCACCATTCAATGCATTGCCATCCGGTTATTCGACATTTACAATATTAAATGGCGATTCTTCTGCCGGATACTCTAGTCGGGCATGTTGGTGGTCGACAACAGCAAACACTGGTGTTCTGTTAGAATATAATTCAACATTTCTAAAAAAGGAAGTAGAAAGTATAGCACCAAAGAATGGTTACTTATCTGTACGCTGTGTTAAAGATTAATCATTATTTTAATCTGGATTAAATAGAAAAAGAGACCATCGTAACATAACGATGGTCTCTTTTTTATTGATACACTATATTACTTTTTCTTTTTTACAGTATTGATTTCTTTCCAAAGTTTTGGATTATTTGTTTTCAAATCTGTAGAGAACGAGTAAGGGAAGTCTTCTGCATTGATACCTCTTTGCTTGTTCGGAGTTTCTGACATCTTGAAGTCTATTATTGCACCACCAAACAATTGCTCTTGAGTCACATAATTTTTAGTATATGGTTGGCCATTAAGAGTCATTGAAGATATATACCGCTTAGTTACATCATTATTATCGGCTTTTATAACTACTTGTTTTCCATTTTCAAGATTCAATGTTACTTTCTTGAACAATGGTGAACCTAATACATATTGGTCAGTACCAGGGCATACAGTATAGAATCCCATAGCTGAGAGTACATACCATGCCGAAGTTTGTCCATTATCCTCGTCGCCACAATAACCATCGAAATTAGCATTATATAATTTATCCATTACTTCACGTACCCAGTATTGAGCCTTCCAAGGTTCACCCGAATAGTTATATAGATATATCATGTGCTGAATAGGTTGATTACCATGAGCATAGTTACCCATATTCATAATTTGCATTTCACGGATTTCGTGGATTACACCACCATAATAGCTGTCATCAAACAATGGTGGAACATTGAATACTGAATCCATCATTAAATTAAATCCTTCTTTGCCACCCATTAGGTCAATAAGCCCTTGAGGATCGTGGAATACAGACCATGTGTAGTGCCAGCTGTTTCCTTCAGTAAATGCGTCACCCCATTTCAACGGATTGAATGGAGATTGGAAAGTTCCATCAGCATTTTTACCTCTCATTAGCTTGTGTTCCGGATCGAAAAGATTTCGATAGTTGAAAGCTCTTTTTGCAAATATATCTATTTCTTTAGCTGGTTTGTTCAATGCTTTTCCAAGTGCATAGATAGTCCAGTCGTCATAAGCATACTCTAATGTACGGGCAGCACTTTCATTTATTTTTACATCATATGGTACATATCCTAATTTGTTATAGTAGTCGAAACCAAGACGGCCTGTTGAGCTGACAGTTGGATGTACGGCATTAGTTCCATGCACCACAGCTTCCCACAATGTATTCATATCTTGTCCTCTCACACCTTTCAAATAAGCATCGGCCACAACAGATGCCGAGTTGTTACCAACCATACACCCTCTATGTCCGGGACTAGCCCATTCGGGTAAAAAACCACTCTCTTTGTAAGTATTAGCTAAACCCTCCTGCATCTTTTCATTCATAGATGGATACATGAGGTTGAGGAATGGGAACAAACAACGGAATGTGTCCCAGAAGCCGGTGTCTGTAAACATATATCCCGGTAAAACTTTTCCATTATATGGACTGTAGTGAACTACCTCTCCTTGAGCATTTATTTCATAGAAACTACGAGGGAATAGTACAGAACGGTAAAGACATGAATAGAATGTGCGTAGATTGTCTACATCATCATCTTCTACTTCTATACGTCCTAATACTTTATTCCAAGTCTCTTTGCCTTGTTGTGCAATCTGGTCGAAAGATTTATTCCCTAGCTCTTTCAAGTTGATTTCGGCTTGTTCATAACTTATGAATGAAGAAGCAACTTTGGCATGGACCTTTTCTCCTTTCTTAGTTGCAAAACCTATTATTGCACCTGCATGGTTATCAGATGATTCTAAAGTGCCTTTGTTGATCGAATTGCCAGCAACAGTAGCGGTATAAGTAAATGGTTTGTCGAATGTGATTACAAAATAATTTTTAAAATTATCAGGCACACCTCCACTGTTTTTAGTCGTGTAACCAATGATTTTGTTTTCCGAAGGAATCACTTTTACATACGATCCTTTGTCAAAAGCATCTACAATTACATATGAACTGTCAGTTTGAGGAAATGTGAAGCGGAACATGGCAGCACGTTCGGTTGGAGCCATTTCTGTTACTACATCATGGTCTGCAAGATATACTTTATAGTAATATGGAGTAGCTGTTTCTGCTTTGTGTGAAAACCAGCTTGCTCTTTTATCTTGATCAAATACCACTTGCCCGGTAATAGGCATTATCGAAAACTGTCCGTAATCGTTAATCCACGGACTTGGCTGGTGGGTTTGTTTAAATCCACGGATTTTGTCAGCATCATAAATATATGCCCATCCGTCACCCATTTTCCCTGTTTGTGGCATCCAGAAATTCATACCCCAAGGCATAGCTATTGCAGGATACGTATTACCTGTCGATAGCGAAATTTTTGATTGTGTCCCCACCAAAGGGTTAACATAATCTACCAGACTGGTCGCTTTCTTTGCACTTATAGAACAAAGACATAGCAATCCGAGTAATAGACCGAAACTCTTTTTTTTCATCATTCTTATTTATTATAGTTTAATTGGTTGTCTAACATTTTTATATAATATCCACCTACTACAGAGCGAGCGCGGAATCCCCGGTGTATTGGCTGGTCTGTAAAAATCCAGTCAGACATAGGGATACGATCTGTTGTTTCGTTCATAAAGAGATATAGAGGATCAATAAATTTTTCGAATGTTTCCCTGTCTTTTGCCAGCGTTGCAGTCCATATGATCCAATCGGCTTTAGTGTATGTTGCACGATTATCGAGAGGCAATCCATATTTGTTTTGTTTTGTCAAATAATAAGATATTTCCTTCTCTATCACTTCTTGGGGGAATATATTGAATTTCAATATTTTGTCCCATACAAGGTTATATTTCTGGCTCCATGTGCCCGGCTGATCAAAAGTCAGACGATAATGATCACCATCATCAGCCATTTTCATCCATTGTTGAGCCATTTCTTTCGCTTTATCTGTATATTTTTTACCCGTTTCTTTGTCTCCAAGTTTATCAGCCATATATCCATAAGATGCCACACCCATAATTGCTTTAACGGATAGGTTCGCATTGTGGGCAAAATGTCCAGCAAAGTCATCTGTACATAGCTGATTGTCGGGGTCTAGTCCATTTGCAGCTAAATAATCTGCCCATATAGTCAATACTTCCCAATGTTTTTTTGCATAGTCTGCATTACCATCCACAGCTGTAACAGCTGCTGTAAGGGTTAGCATATTTCCTGCCTCCTCCACTGGCATATCGTCACCATAAGTCTGTCCATTAGCAAGAGGATATGTACCTATGTCGTGTGCCGGAAAAGGTTTTTTCCATCTGCCACTTTCACTATAGTAATAGATATGGTTCATCAATCCTTTCGCCAATTCTGTATTATATATAAGGAATAGAGGTGCTGATGGATAAGTGACATCGACTGTTCCGATGGAACCATTACTAAAGTTTTCTTTCGATAAGAAAAGTAAATCACCATTTGGAGCTTTTGCCAGTTTGTGGGCAGTAATAGCCTGACGATATGCTAATGCACATAGTTCAGCATATTTTTTGCCTCCACTCTTTTCCGCTTCCAACATTAAATCTTTATCGAACTTATAACATTGTTCTATAAGCTTATCGTATTCTTTATTAGCTTTATCAAATTGCCCTTCTATTGTTTGGTCTCCATTTACATTCCAGTATGGACGAAGGTTTTCCCCAAAATATTGTATCGAATATATATCATCATATCCAATCATTATTTTCCCTGAACTATTATTGACAGAGCCAAGCGAACGGGTAAGAGCTATTTTATTATTTACCCCTTCCACTTTTGCTTGAGGTAGATTCTTATCTCCATTTACAAATCCGCTTCTTAGGGCAGTACTGTTACCAATACTGAAAGTTGTATTTTCTTTTTCGGCAGCCATATAGAAATAGCCCCAGTCTATGCGTAAGTCATCACCTTGTTTTGCAAGTATATTCTGATCTTTACTTCCAGTTCTTACCAGAATCAATCCATTACTTTGGCTCCCTTCACTAATAGCTTCCTGAATTGGTTTATCTAATGCCCAGTGTGATGATGCTTCGAAGTATAAATCTACATGATGCGATTTTCCATCATTAGAAGTTACATTGTAAGTAATATAGTTGACTGGGCGTGACACAAGTTCTAGGTTATCCATAAATAAAGGTGCAGAGAAAGAGAGTTTTAAGTCTACGTCACCGCAAGTAAATGTATAGTGTGTCTGGGTTGCTTGTACATCAACTGATTTTTGTGTTGCTGCATTTTCCAATATATCGCTATTTGGTTTTTCGTATGACAGGCCAAAATCAAGAAAGGCATTGCCTGCACGATTGTAGCAGTAAGCTGTAATGATATTTTCTCCTTTTTTGAGAGATGATGCAGCTTTTTGCGGAAGTTGTATTGATACATTTTTTAATGCGGAATTGCCTGTATTGACAGCCTCTATTCCATTGATGTAGATGATGGCATCATCATCGTGCGAAAATTCTAAATATATTTTCTTTCCAGTCAGATCTTCATCTATATTCACAGAGCGTCTGACCCAGATATAATCAGTAGTCCAATTTGTTTTTGCAGTAGGTTCATTTTCGAATGTTCCGAATGGAGCTGTTCCTTCTTTCCATGACGAGTCGTTAAAATCTTGACTAGTCCATTGCTCACCGGGTTTTTGTGTAGTGTATTTACCAGACCATGCTGCTAAGTCAGCAGTTTTGACAATAGGTACTAACTCAACTTCTTCTTTACCCATAAATCGAAAGGTCTTGCCATCTACTTTAGCAACCCCGATCAGAGGAAAATCTTTACCTGTCCAATGTTTGACAGATGAATCGTAGAGATTGTCTGTGAACGACCAACCGCTTGTGTAGGGATCAACTGTTATCAGAGGATAAGCAGGCGCCCTAAGGCCATTTTTAACTATTTCGAAATCAGACTGATGTGCTTGTTTAGAGCACCCAGACAATAATCCGATAGCCAAAATGGTACCAAACCAAAGTTTTTTCATAAATATTATTTTTAATAGCGGTCGTATCGGGTATCAAAAATAATACATATAGCAGAAAAGTAATAAAATCTGCTATATGTTATATGAAAACTTAAAGTCTTTTAACTATTTATGGACTTCTACTTTTTGAGTAGGAGCTTTTTCATTATTTCGTTTATCGACAGATGTAATAAAATTATCGGCTAGCGATGCAAAAGCCATTCCGGTTATCGAGTTTTCATTAAGCGCAACTGGAACACCTTTGTCGCCACCTTCACAAATGCTTTGAACGATAGGAATTTGACCTAAAAGAGGTACATTCATTTCTTCGGCTAGCTCCTTACATCCCTCTTTTCCGAATATATAATATTTATTTTCGGGTAATTCTGCCGGAGTAAACCATGCCATATTCTCTACTAAACCAAGTATCGGCACATTTACCTTTTCGTTTGTAAACATATTTATTCCTTTGCGAGCATCAGCCAATGCTACTTGCTGAGGAGTACTCACTACTACTGCCCCTGTGATGGCCAATGTTTGTACAAGTGTGAGATGTATATCGCTTGTGCCGGGAGGGAAGTCGATGAGAAAATAATCGAGATCGCCCCAGTTGGCATCTGCTATTAATTGTTTTAGAGCATTTCCGGCCATTGCTCCTCGCCATACAACAGCTTCGTCTTTGTTTACGAAAAAGCCGATAGATAACATTTTTACTCCATATTTTTCGACCGGAACGATCCATTCTTTTCCATCTATTGGTTCTAATACAGGTCTAGCCTCTTCTTCATTAAACATCTTAGGGAGCGAAGGGCCAAATATATCGGCATCAAGTAATCCTACCTTGTATCCTTTCTGTGCCAGAGCTATAGCAAGATTGACTGATACAGTACTTTTACCGACACCACCTTTTCCTGATGATATGGCAATTATATTTTTAACCTGTGGCAATAGTTTAGCCGGTTTAGGGGCTTCGGTCTGTTTTGTTAGAACTTCTATATTTCCTTTTATTTCTATATTAGGATCAGCATACGTCAATATAGCTGTTTCACAAGCCTTCACTACCGATTTGATGAAAGGGTCATTTGGTTTCTCAAACAACATTGAAAAACTTACCTTCATCCCGTCTATATGAATATCATCGGATACAAATCCCATTTCTACGACATCTTTCCCTGTGCCGGGATAGCGAACATTACGCAATGCATCAAGGATTAATTTGGGGTATATATTTGCCATTTTTATTCCTTTTTTAATTGTTATTGTCTTTATTATGATAATTCTTATCCCACTGAACAGAGAGTGATTTTCCATCCCATTTCAATTGATAAGAATCTTCTACTTTTAATACCAGATTATTATTCGAATCGATCAAAGAATTTTTGTCCATCAAGGATTCGCCTAAACCATATTCATCACTACCTCCATCGTTGAGGTCTAATTTCTGTGAACGATATATTTGTTTCCATATATCTCCTGTATTTTCTGGCTTCTGAAATACAACAATTTCGTACAGATCGGGATAGCCTCTGTCATAATCTCCATCATAGCCTGTACCTTGTGAGCAGAAAAGAACCATTTGTCCTTTAGCTGGGATATAGATAGATGCTTCTATGTAATTATGAAGTTTATAATCTGTATAATACATCTTACCATTGATAGTGATTGCGTACCATACATCATAAGTAAGAGGATATTTATCGAACGATTCGTTTTCAACAACCTTATACCACGTTTCCATACTCATTGGTGCCTTATCCGAATTGCAATAAATAGAATTATAAAAAATGCTATCAACATAGACTAGCGATCCTCCGTTGAGGATACCTGCTACATCTTCTTTGTTTTTAGGAAACCGTGTTTTAAAGAGAGCAATAGGCTTTTCATTAGCGATGTACATACAATGCCCATCGTAGAGCAGCATCGTGTCTCTAAGTTGATAAGTGTCAATTAAATTTATTCGGGTATCAGTGAATTGTTGATCAGTACTTTTTGATTCGTAGACTCCTTTCCTTATCGTATTGTAGCTTTGGGAACGGATACATATAGGGTAATTTTCTTCTTCTGAAACATAAAAAGAATCTATCCCATTTATTACAGAAGAGATTGAGTCGGATGATTTAATCTCTTGTGAACCTTGGGTTTCTTTTTTACAAGAAGTGTAAAATGTTATTATTAATAAAGATAATATGATTGATAACCTTAATATTTTCATTCTCTTATATTAACAAGTGCCACAGGCGAAAGTTTATTCTTTCGGTTCTTTACTCGTTAGTGTTTGGCTATTGTTGCGTCCATAGCTTCGATAGCTGTCTTTTTCGATTTCTATATCTGGTTCTATCCATTCTGAACGGTCTTGACATTCAAATTTTATATATTTTATATTCAATCCGCGTGCCAGCCATTGCTGTTCGTAGTGTGTTTGAATTTTGAGGATATCGTCAACCAATCCTGAATTGTACAGATCTGATGTTTCGAATAGGATAGGCAAATGGTTTATTCTAACCATTTCACATGTATAGGTAAACATGAAGTTACTATCTGTTTTCAGATGTATGATTCCGTTGTCAGTCAATATTTCCCGATACATTTTCATAAATCGGGTAGAAGTCATTCGCTTACTTACCTTATTCATTTGCGGATCGGGAAAGGTAATCCATATCTCTGACACCTCTTCCTTTTCGAAAAAATTGTTGATCAATTCTATATGTGTCCGTAAGAATGCAACATTAGTCATCCCATCTTCCAGCGATTGTTTTGCACCTGTCCACATACGTGCACCCTTAATGTCTACACCAATAAAATTCTTATTAGGAAATAGTTTAGCTAATCCCACACTATATTCACCTTTGCCGCAGCCTAACTCCAGAACAATAGGGTTGTCATTCTTAAAAAAATCCTGCTTCCATCTACCTTTTAACTCAAACCCTTTTTCTTTTAGTACAGAAAAAGGATATTGAAACACATGTGGATACTCTTCCATGTTTGCAAATTTGGCAAGCTTATTTTTACCCATATTCTTATTTAATTGTAAACAGTATTATTTTATAAATTAATAGTCTATATCTTAGAATTGTTGCATATCACACAATTTGCGATAGTAGCCATTTTTTTCGAACAGTTCGTTGTGATGTCCTCTTTCCACAATCTCTCCCTCATGCATTACACATATTTCATCTGCGTTCTTGATTGTTGACAATCTATGAGCAATAACTAAAGTTGTCCTGTTCTTCATCAGGTTTTCAAGGGCATCCTGTACTAAGCGTTCCGATTCTGTATCGAGTGCTGATGTGGCCTCGTCCAAAATTAATATTTGAGGATTTTTAAGAATGGCTCTCGCTATGCTTACACGTTGACGTTGACCTCCCGATAGTTTTCCTCCCCGGTCTCCGATATTGCTGTTGTAGCCATTTTCGGTTGCCATAATAAAATCATGTGCATTTGCTATCTTAGCAGCAGCTTCCACTTGCTCTAGTGTCGCATTCTCTACACCAAATGATATGTTGTTGAAGAACGTATCATTAAACAAAATTGCTTCTTGGTTTACATTACCCATAAGCGCACGTAAGTCAAATAACGTAGCATCTTTGATGTTCACGTCATCTATATATATACCACCCTTTTGAACATCATAGAATCGGGGTAAAAGATCCGCCATTGTAGATTTTCCTGATCCTGACTGTCCTACCAAAGCAATTGTTTTCCCTTTTGGTATAGTTATACTAACATCTCTGATAACCCAATCGTTCTGATACTTAAACCATATGTTGCGGTATGATATTTCTTTGTCAAATTTTATTGCTACCGGCTTTACTGGATCTTTTATTGTGTTTTCTGCTTTTAGTATCATATCTATCCGTTCTACAGAAGCCATCCCTTTTTGTATGGCATAAGCTGATTTGGATAAGTCTTTTGCAGGATTTATAATCAAATAGAAAATAGTAAGATAATATATAAATTTAGATGCATCTATGGTGCTACTTTCTCCTAAGATAAGAGAGCCTCCATACCAAAGTACAAATACGATCGTGATAGTACCTAATAATTCGCTCATCGGGTGTGCCATTTGTTGGCGACGTGCTATTTTGTTCGACATATCCCGGAATTCGTTACTGGCATCATCAAATCTCTTCGCTATCTTGGGCTCGGCATTGAATGCTTTTATAATGCGTAACCCGCTTAATGTCTCTTCTATTTGAGACATCAAATTTCCCCATTGGTTTTGAGCTTCAACTGATCTGCGCTTTAGGCTTTTTCCTACTTTTCCCATTATATATCCGGCAATGGGAAGGAGTATGAGGACGAAAATTGTCAATTGCCAACTTATAAGTAGCATAGTTACCAAGTAGATAATTATCATTATAGGGTTCTTGCTTACCATATCGAGCGAACTCATAACTGAGTTCTCTACTTCGCTAACGTCTCCTGTCATTCGGGCAATTATATCTCCCTTGCGTTCACCTGAAAAAAAGCCTAGAGGGAGGGATAGTATTTTGTCATTAATTTGTTTCCTTATATCCCGAACCACACCTGTGCGTACAGCGACGATAAAATATCCGCTCAGATAAGTTGTAAGTGTCTTCAATCCGGTCATAACAACAAGTATTAATCCTAATACAAGTAGTACAAGCCCGCCTGAGTGGGTTTCCATAATATCAGTCAGATACCAATAGAAATTGTTCTCGAGTACTTTAAAGTCGAAGATGTTGTTGATGCTGGATGTGTCAACCGGAATGTATTCATAAACCTTATTGTTAACTTTAAATAGTATCTGAAGGATAGGAACAATCAGAGCAAATGAAAAAACATTCAATATTGCACTTAATATGTTAAATATTATATTCAATATCACTTGCTTCTTGTATGGAGGAACGAAGCGTTTTATTAGTGCAATAAAATCTCTCATCAAAAATTAATTAGGTGTAGATAAATTTTTTAATTGGTTTTGTGAAAACGAGCGCAAGTTAATTATAATAATTCTTTTATTAAAACGCTTTTAGCCTTTTTAATTATTCCCTTTATAAGGGGGAAAGTGATATTGTTATTTTAGGATGTGATAACCTCCTTAGATTAGACAATTATCTGTACTTTTGTATAAATAGCATAATATAATAAATACAACAAGTGAGTGATTGGTATATGGAGATGAAAAGATTGTTGTTATTTCTGTTTTTAATAACTACTGTATCTGTTGTTTGGGCTTCTGACTATGACTACAAATTTAGACTGTTATTGAAAGATAAAGGAACAGATATTTACTCGATTGATAGGCCGGATGAATTTCTTTCTAAAAAAGCTTTGGATCGGCGTAAGAAACAAAATATAGCAGTTGATAGTCTTGATATTCCTATCTCTCAAGAATATATCCGAGTATTGGAGAAAAACGGAGGCATGGTCGTGACCAAGAGCCGCTGGCTCAATACTGTCAGTGTTCAATGTCCTGATAGTTCGATGGTCGATCAGTTGAAGGAATTACCATTTGTAAAGGATGCTAAGTTTGTCTGGAAAGGTAAAAAAGAAATTCCCATAACTCGGAATCCAGCAGATAGTAATGCACAACCTGTAGTCAACACATTACTTATAGGAGAGAGTGGGCCATATGAAGATTACTATGGATGGGCTTCGAAAAATATAAAATTACAGAATGGACACATTCTTCATGAAAAGGGTTATAAGGGAGTCGGAGTAGATATTGCAATACTGGATGCCGGATATAATAACCTGAAAAGGATATCCTTGCTCGATAATATAAATATTGTAGGCTTTAAGTCTTTTGTATATAAAGATACCAGTGTATTTATGACCCCTAGCCAACATGGTCTGAATGTTTTGTCATGTATGGCTACAAATAAACCATATGAGTTTGTAGGTACTGCACCCGAAGCAAACTATATATTATTGCGTTCGGAAGATTCACGGAGTGAATTTCCTATCGAAGAAGATTATTGGGTGGCAGCAATAGAATATGCTGATAGTATAGGAGTAGATGTAGTTAACTCTTCGTTAGGGTATAATCGCTTTGATGCTCCGGCAGTTAGCTTTGAACATTCTGACCTGAATGGGAAAAATGCATTAATAACCCGAGGTGCAGATATGGCTGTTCGAAAAGGAATGTTTGTTGTTTGTAGTGCCGGAAATTCCGGAAATTCGGAATGGCGAAAAATTACTCCTCCAGCTGATGGAAATTTGGTGCTGACAGTTGGTGCCGTGCAACGCGATTCTGTAATTGCAGGTTTTAGTTCACGCGGATTTACAGCCGACTTGCGTATCAAACCTGATATTGTAGCATTAGGCTCTATGAGTGGTGTGATAGATGACAGGGGGCAGGAAGCCTTGAAAAGTGGAACTTCTTTTTCATCACCAATCATGTGTGGTCTAGTGGCCTGTTTGTGGCAGGCATTTCCAATGCTGACCAATAAAGAATTGTTGCGAGTTATCAGAGAATCATCTAATAAATATGATTCTCCCGACGATTCGTATGGTTATGGCATACCGGATATGCAGAAAGCAATGCAATTGGCACAGCAATTAAGTGATACAAAGCTGAAAAAACAGAAGTAGAATGGGTAATAATGCAATCTCGCTTTTTGAACTTAATAATCTCGTTAGAGGCATTCTACACGAAGGTCTTCCGGATATGTTGTGGATCAGGGCTGAGACTAGCGATGTGCGCATCAATCAGAATGGACATTGCTATCTGGAATTTATAGAGAAAGATGCAGTGGGCAAAGCTATTGTAGCTAAAGCTCGGGCAATGATCTGGTCTAATACATTTTTTATGTTAAAGGCCTATTTTGAAAGTACTACAAATCAACCCTTCACATCGGCACTCAAGGTTTTGGTAAAAGTAAGTGTCGAGTTTCATGAGTTATATGGCTTTAGCTTGACTGTACATGATATTGATCCGTCATACACATTAGGCGACCAGGCACTAAACAGAGCAGCCATACTAAAGCAATTGGAAGAAGACGGAGTGATCGATCTGAACAAAGAACTGGAAATGCCTGTGCCTTCCAGCCGGATTGCCATTATATCGTCGCCGACAGCAGCAGGTTACGAAGATTTCTGCAATCAATTATTACATAATCCTTATGGATTTGCTTTTTATACGAAACTTTTTCCTGCAATAATGCAGGGTGAAAGAGCCGAAAAATCAATAATAGATGCTCTTGAAAAAGTGTATCAATATCAGGATTGTTTCGATTTGGTAGTTATCATCAGGGGTGGTGGTGCAACATCCGAATTAAGCTGTTTTGATTCTTATCTATTAGCAGCTAGTTGTGCTCAGTTTCCGTTGCCAATCATTACCGGTATAGGGCACGAACGTGACCAAACAGTACTTGATATGGTGGCTCATACAAGAGCAAAAACTCCGACAGCTGTTGCAGAATTTCTTATAAGTAGTATGTCTGATGTTATGTTAGCATTAGAAGAATTGCAAGATGGTATAATTTCTATTGTGAATACTCGGTTGCAAGAAGAATCATTACTATTGAATACATTTAGCACTCAGGCTGTACTTCATCTAAAAAATTGGAGGCGAATTCAGCAAAATTCATTAGATCAGATGAAATCAGATATCCTAAAATCGGTTTATCAGCTAGTGAAAAACGAAAATAATAAATTACCTGTTTTAGAAAGTGATTTGAAAAAGCTTTCTTTGCAAATTTTGAAAGATAATAGTAATAGACTAGATAACCTAGATAAGTATCTGCAATTGGTTTCTCCTGATGCAATTATGAAAAAGGGGTATACCCTAACATTAAAGAATGGGAAAATGGTGAAAAACCCAACAGATCTGAATAAAGGGGATGAGATAACAACAATTTTCTCGGAAGGCAGAGTAGACTCAATTGTGAAACAATAGGCTAATTACAATAATCAAATGAAGAAAGAATATAACACTTATAGAACTATTACTTGTGCTGGTATCTCATCTTTTGAAGATGGATACAATGTAATTAAGCAAAAAAATAAATATGGGTATATAAATAATGTCGGAGAGATTGTAATACCTACTATTTATGATATGGCATATGGCTTTAGTGATGGATTGGCTTTGGTTAAGCAAAAAGAGAATTGGTTGTTTCTTGATAAGTCCGGAGAGATTGTATTGTCACCCCGATTCGATGAAGTAGATAGCTTTTTTGAAGGACTAGCCGGAGTTTGTGTCAATAATAAGTGGGGCTTTATTAATAAAAAGGGACTTCTTGTTATTGAGCCTGTTTATGATGATTTTGATGTTTTTACAGCAGGACAGGTAGCTGTTTTTAAAAGAGACAAATGGGGATTTATAGACAAAGAAGGAATAGAAATTATCCCTTTTATATATGATGACGTATATGTTGTTTCCAAAGAATTATATGTTGTGGGGATTGATGGGCTTATTGGTTGTATAAATAGGATGGGGGAAATTATTGTTCCTATTAGATATAATACCGGAATGATCTCTTTCTTTGAAGATTGGATATTGCTATCCGAAAATGAAGGAACAACATGGAATATATTAGATATAAAAGGTAATCTGGTTAAAGAGAATCTGGAGTATGCGAAGATTACTCCTTTCAAAGAAGGTGTTGCTATTGTGAAAGGTGATAATGAAAGATATGGAGTAATAAATTCATTCGGGGAATTGGTTGTACCATGTGAATATCATATATTATCATGGAGCTATGATGGATTAATAGCAGCTCAGAAGGATAATAAGTGGGGTTATATAAATCATAAAAATGAAACTGTAATCCCATTTGAATATGACAGTGCTATGCATTTCTCAGATGGTTTGGCTTATGTAAACCATACTAGTTCGAAAGGTTACTTTATTGATAAGCAAAATAGAGTTGTTTTTTTCATAAAAAGAGAAATGATGCTTGGAAAATTGGTGTTAAGACTGGTTTTTCTAATTGTGTTGATAATAGTTATAATATATAATTTGTTATTCTAATGGCAAAGAAAGAACAAACATACGGTGAAGCAATGGCCGAATTGCAAGATATTATGTATCGGATAGAAAACGAAGAGCTTGATGTAGATATATTGTTGGAAGAGGTCAAGAAAGCAGCAACATTAATTAAATACTGCAAAGAAAAGCTTCAGAAAACAAATAGTGAAATTCAGAAAATTTTAGATAAAATAGAATGATCAAAAATAATGTTATAATAGTAGCAGGCGGTAAAGGATTGAGAATGGGGACCGACTTGCCCAAGCAATTTATTCCTATTGGTGACAGGCCAATACTGATGCATACTATTCAGAACTTTTATGACTACGATCAAGCTATCAATATAATATTGGTATTGCCCCAGTCACATCAAGGCTATTGGGCGGATCTCTGTGAAGAATATAAATTTACGGTTCCGCATACTATCGCAATTGGTGGTGAAGCTCGTTTTCATTCGGTAGACAATGGGCTGGAATTTGTACATGAAGGATTGGTTGCCGTGCAGGATGGTGTTCGCCCTTTTGGTAGCATAGCACTTATTCGCAGATGTTTTGAAGCTGCTGCTATCCATAAAGCGATTATCCCTGTTGTTCCTTCTATCGATAGCCTGCGTGAAGTCTCGGCAGGGGGACGAAGTAGAATTGTTGATCGGGCAAATATCCGATTGATACAAACCCCTCAGGTTTTTGATGCAATCTTGTTAAAAAAAGCATATGAATCTGGCTTTAAAGATTCATATACAGACGATGCATCAGTTGTTGAGGCTATGGGTACTGATATTCATCTGGTAGAAGGTGAAGTGACTAATATAAAGATAACTACATCTTTCGATTTGCAGATAGGTGAAGTTATATATAATGGTAAATGTGGTATTTCTGAATAAAGACTATAAATAGACATGAGCATTGATGAATTGTATTATGATGCAATAGATTTGCTGAAGAAGATGATAAGTATTTCGTCATTCAGCAGAGAAGAGGGAGAAGTTGCAGACTATATAGAAAACTATATAAAACAAAAGGGATTCGAACCTAAGCGAAAAGGGAATAATATATGGATTCAAAATAAAGATTTCGACAAACAGAAGCCTACTATACTTTTCAATTCACATATTGACACCGTCAAACCGGTTGCCGGATGGACAAAAAATCCTTTCGACCCGATTACAGAAGACGATAAACTCTATGGCTTAGGAAGTAATGATGCCGGAGCCAGCTTGGTTTCACTGATGCATTCATTCTTTATGTTAGCAGCTAAACCCCAGAACTATAATCTGGTATTTTTAGCATCTTGCGAAGAAGAAGTTTCCGGCAAAGGAGGTGTCGAATTAGTTTTGCCTGATTTGCCGATTCCCGATTTTGGCATTGTTGGCGAACCTACAGGTATGCATCCAGCCGTTGCAGAGAAAGGATTGATGGTACTTGACTGTACATCTATTGGGCGTTCGGGGCATGCTGCACGTAATGAGGGAGAGAATGCTATTTATAAAGCAATGAAAGATATAGAATGGTTCAGGACTATAGAATTTCCTCAGAAAAGTGATTTGCTCGGACCTGTTAAATTAACTGTAACGATGATTAATGCAGGTACTCAACACAATGTTGTTCCGGACAAATGTACCTTCGTTGTAGATGTACGCAGTAATGAATTGTATAGCAATGAGGAATTATTTCATTTGATAAATAAATATACAGATTGTGAAGTTAAGCCTCGTTCATTTCGTCTAAACTCGTCTCGGATTTCATTAGATAACCCCTTCGTACAACGTGCCACTATGATCGGAAAAGTACCCTATGGTTCACCTACTTTATCCGATCAGGCCTTGATGTCTTTCCCTACAGTTAAGATGGGTCCTGGTGATTCAGCTCGTTCCCATACAGCTGATGAGTATATTATGCTTGACGAAATTCGTGAAGCAATAGAATTGTATGTGAAATTACTCGACGGGCTCTTCTTCTGATTTACATGTAACTTCTGATTTTACAAGTAGATCAATCAACTGTTCTTCCGAGTGGTTGCTTTCCTTGAGAGGAACTGTTTCTATCACAGCTAGTGATGGGTCAATATCATACATCTGTGTATCAGATGTTGTCAGGCGTTTAACCAGATTGTAGCAACTGAAGATAATTTGTCGCGAAGGATTCATTTGTACATTTCGGAAAATACGATCCACAATCATATACATAAAATCTCCCCGCTTATCGATTGCATATTGCATTGATGGATAGCGGAAGCTGAGATCTACCATTCCACTACGCTCTAATTCGTTAGTTATCAGGGTAACATATTTTTCGGTATGAATGTCTAGTTTGAATCCGACACGGATATCAACCCTGAATATTTTGCGAGGCACAAAAACTGTTGTTTCGTAGCTGAATTCATATGGCTCATCAGTTCTTTTTATTCTGAAAAACCAATAAGTATCTGCCCTTTTGGGAGTCCCTCTGAAAAGCGAGTATGCAATCTTGCTCTCCATAAAGTTTTTATTATTCGCTTTTATGATATACACTAAGTTTGTTGCCGCCTTAGGTATTGTTTCATCCTCACTTATTTTGACAATTTGATCTATGTACTTGTCATCTACCTGATCATAAATCGTATAGTGCCGTTTTATTCTACGTCCATTGTACCATGAGTACATAATGATAGCCAGTGTTCCTGCTATAAAAATTGGGACAAACCCCCCATGTGCAAATTTTTGCATATTGGCTATAAAGAAAGATAGCTCTACTATTCCAAAAAATATAGTCAGAGGGATACTGTACCATAAAGGCTTATTATTCTTCATGAAATATAAGAATAATAATAAAGTGGTCATTAACATACTGAGTGTGATTGCTAAACCGTATGCCGCTTCTAACCGCATAGACGATTGCAATAACAATATGATGAGGATACATAACACCATCATTGTATGGTTAATAGATGGTATGTACATTTGCCCTTTCAGGTTGGTTGGATATTTTACTTTTACATTAGGCCATATGTTTAGGGAAATAGCCTCACTTATCACAGTAAATGAACCGCTGATAAGAGCCTGGCTTGCTATAATAGCTGCTAATGTAGCCATCAGAACTCCTATGAATGAGAACCATTCGGGCATCATAGCAAAGAAAGGATTGATGTCACGGGTGACTTGTTCCGGATGATTTATTATCCATGCAGCTTGACCTAGATAATTTATTATCAGGGCTGATTTTACATATACCCACGATGTTCTGATATTTTTTAAACCACAATGTCCCAAATCAGAATACAATGCCTCTGCCCCCGTTGTACATAAGAAAATAGCACCTAGAATGATTAAGGTTTGTGGAACTTGAATTAAGAACCGAATAGCATATAACGGATTAAATGCTTTAATAACGCTCAGATCGGATATTAGTTGGCTACCTCCATTTATAGCCATCATGGTAAACCATGCAACCATAAATATTCCGAAGAAGCGACCCAAAGATCCTGTTCCGAATGGTTGGACAAGGAAAACACCTAGTACAATCAGTATAGTTAGAGGAATTACCGGAATATGGGGGGCAATAGTATTAAGTCCTTCTACAGCAGACATGACGGTCATGGCAGGTGTTATAATTCCATCAGCTAATAAGGTTGCAGCTCCTATGATTGCAATAAAATAAGCCCATTTATACTTTTGCCGGATCAGGGCATAGAGTGATAATATACCGCCTTCTCCTTTGTTATCTGCCCGTAAAGTAATAATTACATACTTCAGTGTAGTTTGTATGGTCAAAGTCCAAATGACACAGGATACAGCCCCGAGTATATATTCAGGTCTGGCTAATTCTCCATCCGGAAGCGAATTTATTACAACTCGCATTACATATAAAGGCGATGTCCCAATATCACCGAAAACAATACCGACAGCCATTATAACCCCTATTATATTAAAGGGTACTTTGTGGTGATCTTTCATTATATTTCCTTTTTCAAAAATTGGACAAATTTAATTCTTTATTTATAAGACCATGTAAAACAATTGTTAATAAATAGGGTGGGGCTTTTATGTCTGAATTCTAAAAAGTTATACGAACTTAATAATATTTCGTACAATCCAGAATATAACAATGATAAAAAAAATGATAAAAATGGCATTCCGACCCATCAATCTCTTTCTGATTGTCGGATATTTTTCCTTTCCTCCAAAATATTCCATATATATTCCCATAATTATATAGGGAATAGCTACCACTAGTAGTGGATTGTATAAAAATGCTTTTTTTATTTCGAGATGAAGTAGGCTATGTATTGCCCGTTGAGATCCACATCCCGGACAATCTAAACCCGTAAAGTAGTGGAAGGGGCATTGAGGGAAGTATTTAGAATCTTCCGGGCTGAATATGAAATAGATTGCTATTCCAATCAGCAGGATAATTATACTAGCTGTAAGTTTAGTTGTTCTTTTTGTCAACTTGCAATTCAACTAATACTTTAGAGCTTTACTAATAAGTAAAGCCCTAAAGTCAAATATTTAATTACTTTTATTAAAAGTAGATTATAGGCTTCCTGCTACTGCAGCTATAATGATAAATATGAAATAGATAACTAGTAAGACTCCAGTTGAACCAAGACCGATAAGTGTCCATTTTTTTGCATCTTTCGATGCTTGTTCTGCAGCCTCATAGTCTCCTGCATAATACAGAGATTCTACCTTTGTTGCATTAACGATACCTGCAATACCAAATGGAAGACAGCATAATACTGTAACAAGAATAGACTCTATCAACCAGTTTTTAGGCATAGGACGAACATCAAGATTACTTGAATTTTGTCTTCCAAAAACGTTTGAACCATACATCTGTTGGTTTCCTCCTTGCTGGTTATAACTTTGGTTGTTTCCTGTATTCGGGTTTTGCTGTATATTATCATTTCCTTGAGATGCACTGCTGTTAGTGTCAAACAAGAAAGATAACTCAGTAACTGCTTGTGCTTCTGCCCAATCTCCCATACCTGTACACCATACCATTGTTGTCGGCTTAATACCTTTGGTTTGTAATTCATTTATCGGAAATGGACCACATTGCTGTTTAGTGGCTTCGTCTATGTAATAATATGAATTCATTATTTTATAAATTGATAGATATAAATAATATATTGATAATAAAGTCTGTTTTTATAACTCTCTGGTAGACATATTTGCCTCAGATTTGCAAAGATATATAAAATAATAAGTGAGACAATACTATCTTTGTTAATTGATAAACTTTCAGTTAATCCCCTTCAATTTTATGAACAAAAATATATTACACTTAGCTATTCCTAATATTATATCCAATATAACTGTCCCGTTACTCGGAATGGTAGATATGTATGTAGTAGGGCATTTAGATTCCGAATACTATATTGGAGCCATTGCTTTAGCTGCTATGCTTTTCAATCTTATTTACTGGAGCTTCTCTTTTCTGCGAATGGGCACAAGTGGTTTTACTGCACAAGCCTTTGGAGCTGACAATCCACAGGAAGAAATAAATATACTATGCCGTTCTCTGGCTGTGGCATTATTTTTAGGTTTTATGATATTGATCTTACAGTCGTTGATTTCATTTGTCGGGTTTAAATTTTTAGACGGCGGAGTAGAGGTGAAAAAATATGCGCTTGATTATTTTAGAATTTATATTTGGGCTGCCCCTGCTATTTTGAGTATGTATGCTTTCAATGGTTGGTTTGTTGGTATGCAAAATGCAAAAGTACCTATGTTTGTTGCTATAGGGATAAATATAGTTAATATTGGGTTGTGTTTTTTCTTTGTATATGTACTTGATATGAGGATAGAAGGTGTTGCTTTGGCATCTGTTTGTGCCCAATATACCGGCTTGCTGTGTACTCTTATTATTTGGAGTTTTCAGTATAAAGAAATGAAAAAATATATTGATCTCAATATACTTAAAAACATCTCTTCGTTTCGTCCCTTTTTCAATGTGAACAAAGATATTTTTATCCGTACAATGGCATTAATCGCTGTGTCGACCTTTTTCCTGTCTGCTTCAGCAAAACTAGGTGATGATATTTTAGCAGTTAATGCTTTATTAATGCAATTCTTCATATTGTTTTCGTATATGATGGACGGCTTTGCCTATGCTGCAGAAGCATTGACCGGTCGCTTTATTGGAGCTAATGACAGAGTACAACTTAAAATTCTGGTTCGGAAGTTATTTTTATGGGGAGCCGGCATAGCAATAGGTTTTACACTCATATATGGCTTGTTTACAGATCAAATTTTATCTTTACTGACAGATAAATCGCAGATTATAGCCCTTTGTAAAGAATATCAATGGTGGGTTCTTTTTATTCCGATAGCCGGGTTTTCGGCTTTTCTGTGGGATGGTATTTTTATTGGAGCAACAGCTTCCAAACAGATGCGTAATTCGATGTTGATAGCTGCTACTGCATTTTTTATAATTTATTTTATTTTTAACATTTATTTATTGAACAATATTCTATGGTTTTCGTTTACTTTGTATTTGGCTATCAGAGGGATAGTCCAAACTTTTATGTCTCGTTCTATTTTGAATGAGTCTAAATAATTGAAAATTAATCAATAAAGTTATTTTGTTATGAGTAAAATCGCAATAGTTTACGGGTCATCTACAGGAGCTACAGAATCGGTGGCAGAAAAGCTTCAGGCATCTTTTGATGATGCACAACTATTTAATGCAGCAGATGTTTCAATCGAAGATTTAAAACCTTTCGACTTTCTTATCTTTGGAGCCTCTACAACAGGAGTTGGGGATTTGCAAGATGATTGGGAAGGTCTTTTGCCTAAAGTTGAGAAAATGGACTTTACAGGAAAAACAGTTGCCTTATTCAGTTTAGGAGATAGTGCATCTTTCTCTACAAGCTTTGCTGGAGCTATGTATTATATCTATAAGGCATTAAAAGGAAAAGTAAATATTGTTGGAGAAGTATCTACAGATGGTTATAACTTCGATGAATCGGATGCTGTAATAGATGGAAAATTTGTAGGTTTGGCGTTAGATGAAGATAATGAATATGATCAAACAGATTCACGTATCAAGGCGTGGGTAGAAGAACTAAAAAAATATATCAAATAGAAAAAGCTGAAAAGCTAATAGGACATAAAAATAGCTGTAAATCAATATTTACAGCTATTTTTCTTATAATATATCTTTCAATTCAAATAAGGATTTTATAGTGTAAGTCGGCTGTAGCCCCTCATCATGATCTTCATTCGGATTAAACCAGATTTGGTCTATTCCACTATTTTTTGCGCCGTTAATATCTGAAAACAGGTTATCGCCTATCATAATAGCATCCTTCTTATCAGTTCCGGTCTCTTTCAAGGCATAGTCAAAAATATCAGGATGTGGCTTGTTGACTCCAATGGCGTCAGACAATATGACTTTATCGAAATAAGATGTTATTCCGGCACTCTCCATCTTAGTATATTGTATTTCAGAAAAACCATTAGATATAATATGCATTGTATATCGAGGTTTTAGATATTCTAGAATTTCTTTGGTGCCTTCGATTGTTTTCTTCTTAAATTTTACTCTTCCCAGAAAATCCTTATTCATTTGCATAGCCATATCTTCCGTAACCTCCTTAAACGGACGAAAAGGAACTAAAAAACGTTCTTTCAATAGATAATCTTTGCTTATTTCCCCTCTGCTATACATAGCCCATAAGCGTTCAGTATTGGGGGTATAGATAGTTAAAAAATCGGTGAATGTCGGATAAAATTTGCTTATCTCATATTCATTATAGATGTCGTATAAACATTCTCTGGAGTTGCTGACAGTATCGCATAAAGTATCATCAAGGTCAAAAAATATCGTTTTGTACATAATTAGTTGAGTGGCTTAATTAAGTAAGAGTCATTGTTATTTTATAACAAATTTACTAAAATAATTGGCTTTAATATCTTTCTATTCTTACAGATACTTAAAATATCAGATTATTAGCGTTTTTAATTTAATGCCTTTTACTAACTTTGCATTTCTGAAAAAGAAAATTAAATAAGTATAAAGAAATGGCTAAAGAACTCAAAGAACTGACATCAAGAAGTAAAGATTACAGTCAGTGGTATTTAGATTTGGTAACGAAAGCAGACCTTGCTGAAAACTCAGCAGTACGCGGTTGTATGGTTATCAAACCTTATGGATATGCGATATGGGAAAAGATGCAGCGTCAACTAGACGATATGTTTAAAGAAACAGGGCATGTAAATGCTTATTTCCCCTTGTTTATCCCCAAATCTTTTTTGAGTAAAGAAGCCGACCATGTTGAAGGTTTTGCAAAAGAATGTGCAGTAGTTACGCACTATCGATTGAAGAATGATCCTGACGGTAAAGGAGTTATTGTAGATCCGGAAGCAAAGTTGGAAGAAGAACTTATTGTTCGTCCTACATCTGAGACTATTATCTGGAATACCTATCGCAATTGGATACAATCCTATAGAGATTTACCAATTCTATGTAATCAATGGGCAAATGTTGTTCGTTGGGAAATGCGTACCCGTCTGTTTCTTCGTACAGCCGAATTCTTATGGCAAGAAGGCCATACAGCCCATGCCTCACAAGAGGAAGCCGAAATAGAAGCACGTAAAATGTTAGAAGTATATGCTCAATTTGCAGAAGAATATATGGCTATGCCTGTAATCAAAGGGGTAAAATCGGCTAACGAGCGCTTTGCCGGAGCAGTAGAAACATATACAATTGAGGCGCTGATGCAAGATGGTAAAGCATTACAATCAGGAACATCACATTTCTTAGGACAAAATTTTGCAAAAGCATTCGATGTGAAATTTACAGATAAAGAAGGTAAGCTAGATTATGTGTGGGCTACATCATGGGGAGTTTCGACCCGTCTGATCGGAGCCCTTATCATGGCGCACTCGGATGATAATGGGTTGGTGCTTCCTCCTAAATTGGCTCCATTCCAAGTTGTTATTGTTCCAATCTATAAAGGCGAAGAACAGTTGGCTGCAATTGATGCAAAAATAGAGCCTATTGTAAAATCACTGAAAGCATTAGGTATCAGTGTGAAATATGATAATGCAGATAATAAAAAACCGGGATGGAAGTTTGCTGAATATGAGTTGAAAGGGGTTCCGGTTCGTTTAGCAATGGGCGGACGCGATCTTGAAAATAATACAATAGAGGTGGCGCGTCGCGATACTTTGACGAAAGAAACAATCTCATGTGACAATATAGATGTATATATCAAGAATCTATTGACTGAAATTCAAGATAATATCTATAAAAAAGCATTTGATTTTAGAACTCAAACAACTATAAATGTCGATTCTTACGATGAGTTCAAAGTCAAAATTGAAGAAGGAGGCTTTATTATGGCTCATTGGGATGGGACATCGGAAACAGAAGAAAAAATAAAAGCAGAAACAAAAGCAACAATTCGTTGTATTCCGCTCGAAGGAGATAAAACTCCCGGTAAATGTATGGTGACAGGTAAGCCATCAGCACAGCGAGTTATTTTTGCAAGAGCTTATTAGAATAAAGCAGAGAAAAAGATTTTGAATCTGGTAAAATAGATTCAAAATCTTTTCCTTTTCCAAACTTATCTATTTGTTAGAAAAAATACAAAATACGTAGACATGAGGAAAAAAGTATTCGTTAGTGGATGTTACGATATGCTCCATAGTGGTCATGTAGCTTTCTTTGAAGAAGCAGCCCAGTATGGTGATTTATATGTTGGAATAGGTTCTGACAAAACGATCTATGATTTGAAATCTCGCAAAACCATAAATAATGAAGAGGAACGTCTTTACATGGTTAAATCCTTAAAATCGGTAAAAGAGGCATGGATTAATCAAGGAGGTGGACTTATGGATTTTCTAGAAGAAGTAAAATCGCTTAAACCTGATATCTTTTTCGTCAATTCTGATGGTCACAGTTCTATGAAAGAGAATCTCTGTAAGGAACTGGGGATAGAATATATTGTTAGCCAACGAAAACCTCATGAGGGACTTCCCATTCGTTCTACAACAGCCTTACGCGAAGAATGCCGCATTCCTTATCGGATAGATTTAGCAGGGGGATGGCTTGATCAACCAAATGTGAGTTCCTTGTATTTCGGTCCGGTTTTGACGATATGTATAGAACCTGATTATGAATTTAATGACAGAAGTGGTATGTCTACCAGTTCACGCAAAAAAGCAATTGAATTATGGCATGTAGATATTCCGTCTGGTGATAAAGAACAATTAGCACGTACTCTTTTCTGTTTTGAAAATCCTCCGGGGACTAAGTATATAAGTGGTTCCCAAGATTCTATCGGGATCACAATGCCCGGATTAAACAGATTGTTTTACAATGGTGACTATTGGCCTTCGGAAATAGAAAGTGTTATTGATGAAAGCGTATTAAGCTGGATAGAGAAAAATCTTTGGTTAATACCTCTTTATCCACGTTTCGATAGCTATAATCCATTAGAAAATACGAATATAACAGAAGATGGTTCAAAGAGATTAAGCGAAGCTTCGGAAGCTACTTGGAAAGCTATCCTAAACAAAGATCTTGTTGCCTTTGGTAAAAGCATGACAGCTAGCTTCGATGCTCAAATTAATATGTATCCTAACATGATTACGCCGGATATAAGTGAGGTTTTAGAAAGTTATAAATCTCAGGTATTGGGTTGGAAAATGACTGGAGCAGGAGGTGGAGGCTATTTAGTATTTGTAAATGATCAGCCTGTGAAAAATGCAATACAAATAAAAATAAGAAGAGGATGATAGAGAGTGATAATCTAAAAAAAGGCTATAAAAGAACCTTGGCGCCAACTACAAAGCGTTATTGCCAATTTCTGCGTCTTCATCCGGAGTTTATTGAGGAATATAAGTACTGGCATAGTAGTAACCATGTATGGAAAGAAATACCAGAAGGTATTCGCAAAGCTGGAGTTCTGGATATGGAAATTTATGTGATTGCCGATATGTCTTTTATGATAATCGAAACCTCTATGGATTTTGACTGGGATGAGGCATTTGGACGCCTAGCTACCTATGAACGTCAAAATGAATGGGAAGCTTTTGTTGCTAAATTTCAGAATGCGAAAGGGGATTTACGTTCCGAACAGAAATGGCAATTAATAGAACGTGTCTTTTCATTGTCCGATGCTTTGGATTATGCAAAAGAATTAGAATGAAATCTATTGTTTAATCTTCAACGTGTGAGGGAGCTTCTTCCTTATTTCCAAAACTATTTTCCCATTTGCTTACAACAGTTGTTGCCAGTGCATTACCCAATACATTGGTCATACTACGTGCCATATCACAGAAGTGATCGATTGGTATAAGCAATGCTACACCTTCGGGAGGAATTCCGAACATAGAACAAGTGGCGATAATAATGATAAGTGAAGCTCTTGGTACTCCTGCTATTCCTTTGCTAGTTAACATTAGTACAAGAAGCATTGTTATCTGTGTCACGATATTCATTTCTACCCCATATAGCTGAGCTATGAATATACTTGCAAAAGTCATATACATCATACTACCATCCAAATTGAAGGAATAACCAAGAGGAAGGATAAACGATACAACTTTAGGACTACAGCCAACCTTTTCCAGTTCATCAACTAATTTTGGAAAAACAGCTTCACTGCTTGTGGTCGAGAATGCAATTAATAAAGGACTTCTGATTGCTTTTAATAATGGGAAAAGGTCTTTTCCCAACACAATGAACCCAACGATAAGCAATACAATCCATAAAGTGATAATGCCTAAAATAAATGCAAGAAGAAAGTGTGCATATACTTTAAAAATAGAGAGTCCGTGTAACGTTACGGCTGCCATAATAGTTCCGAAAACTGCAATGGGAGCTACCCACATAATATAATTCACCATTTTGAGAATGGCGTGTGCTATTAGGTCAAAAGCTTTAATGATAGGTTCTGCTTTCTTGCCAAAAGAAGTTAAAGCTATGCTGAATATAATTGCAAAAACTAAGATTTGAAGTATCTCATTATGAGCCATTGCTTCAAAGAGACTTTTGGGAACAACATGATTCACAAATTCAGCAATGGTCAGTTGTTTACTACTGGCGATGAGGTCATCAGTGGCTGTAGCCTGCGATAAATCGAGGTGGGTAGATGTGCCTGGATGAGTAATATTGACCCAAACTAGACCGATGAGTAGCGATACAAGAGATGCTGAAATAAACCATAACATAGCTTTACCACCCACACGACCAACCATTTTCATATCACCCATTTTGCATATTCCTACCGTTATAGTACAAAATACAAGAGGGGCAATAATCATTTGTACAAGCCGGATAAATATAGTACCCAATAGTTTTATATTAGTTGATATGGATGTGATCATACCCACACTGCAAAATGTATGAGCCAACTGTCCGATGATAACTCCCAATAATAGAGCAATGATTATATAATAGAAAAGTTTATTGTTAGAGCTCTTTTGAGGCGTGGTGGGAATATCCATGTTTGTATAAAATGTTATATATTATTACAAAAATATAAAAAATGATTCAATATCTAACGAAAAAACTCCTTTTGGCTTGTATTATTTAATATTGAATTTCTTTTGTCTGTTTTTGGGAGTCCGATTGTTCTGGTATTGCTATGCTTAATTGTTAGGACTTTACAAAGTATTATAATGATTGTTTTTTTTGTTAAATTAATTATGTCATCTTTTTATTAAATTGTATTTTTAGACAAACTTTAAATTAGAATAATACGATGATCGAAGGAGGAATTACATTGTTTGATAAAAACAAATTTACTGCAATATTAGATGGCAAAACCATTTCATTATATACATTAGATTCAGGAAACGGACTTCTTATGCAGGTCATAAATTACGGAGGACGGGTTGTTTCACTGTGGGTTCCTGACAAAACAGGTCATTATGAAGATGTCGTTTTGGGTTATGAAAGCATAGACAGATATCTGAATAATACTGGAGAACGTTATCTGGGAACTGTGGTAGGACGATATGCAAATCGTATTGCAAATGGTAAATTCGAATTAGATGGTACTATCTATACCTTAGCTCAAAACAATGGGCCGAATAGTCTACACGGTGGATTAAAAGCTTTTGATAGTGTAGTTTGGGATGTCGATAAAATAACATCTTCAGAACTACATATGTCATATACTTCTGTCGATGGGGAAGAAGGGTTTCCGGGCGAAGTGAAAGTAAAGATGATATATACATTGACTCCTCAGAATGAATTTAAAATACAATATGAGGCAACAACAAATAAATCGACTCATGTAAATCTTTCTCATCACTCTTACTTTAATCTGAAAGGAGAAGGTAATGGGACAGCAATGGATAATGTACTTACTTTACATGCAAGTAAGTTTGTTCCCATAAATGATGTTTGTATCCCTTTGGGAGATGTAAAACCGGTAGAGGGAACACCTTTTGATTTCAGAACGGCACATGTGATCGGAGAGCGAATAGAAAATAATGACATTCAATTGAAGAATGGGGCAGGATATGACCATTGTTGGGTAGTTGACCGTAAATCAGAATCTGAAGTTGCATTGGCTGCTACAGTTTACGAACCGACTAGTGGTCGTGTAATGGAGGTCTATACCGATCAGCCGGGCATTCAATTCTACTCTAGCAATTGGTTTGATGGCAAAACCAATGGGAAATATAATAAACCTCACAATAGGAGAGAGGCTATTGCATTAGAAACACAAAAATATCCGGATACCCCCAATCAGCCAACCTTCCCGACTAGTCGCCTCAATCCGAACGAGGTGTATAAACATACGTGTATATATAAGTTTACAACGAAATAACTAAATTTAAAATCAAAACAATCTAATTTCACTATGGACATTAAATTAATCCAAGAAAAATTCAAATCGCTTTTTGGCGAAGGAGGTGTTACATATACATCACCGGGTCGTATAAATCTGATAGGTGAACATACCGATTACAATGGAGGTTTTGTTCTTCCGGGCGCTATAGATAAAGCGATGTATTGTGTTATAAAACCAAATGGAACAGAAGATAGGGTGCAAGCATATGCAATGGATCTCTCCGAAATGGACGAATTTGGTTTAGATGATATTCCAATCAAACAATGGGGTAAATACATCTTCGGAGTTTGTCATGAAATGATGAAACGTGGTGCTAAAGTCAAAGGTTTTGACTGCGTATTTGCTGGCGATGTGCCTCTAGGGGCAGGAATGTCTTCGTCGGCAGCACTCGAAAGTTGTTTTGGATTTGCCTTAAATGATATATATAACTTGGGCTTTGACCGTTTCGAACTAGCTAAAATAGGACAAGCCACAGAACACAATTATGTAGGAGTGAAGTGTGGAATTATGGATCAGTTTGCTTCTTGTTTTGGAAAAGAGGGTTCCCTTATTCGTCTCGATTGTCGCTCGTTAGAGTATGAATATATTCCATTCAATCCTAAAGGCTATCGTCTGGTGCTTCTTAATACCTGCGTAGCACATGAGCTGGCCTCGTCGGCTTACAATAAGCGTCGCGAGTCGTGCGAAAATGCAGCTTCTTACATTCGCAAATACCATCCTGAAGTTGAGTTGCTTCGTGATGCTACATTAGATATGCTGAAAGAAGTGGCAAATGAAGTAAGTGCTGAAGATTATATGCGTGCCGAATTTGTAATCGAAGAGATACATCGTATGGGCGAAGCTTGCGATGCTCTGAAAAGAGGAGATTACGAAACAGTAGGAAAAAAAATGTATGAAACACATATCGGCTTGAGTCGCAAATATGAAGTGAGTTGTGAAGAATTGGATTTCTTGAACAATATAGCCCGCGAATGTGGCGTAACCGGTTCACGTGTCATGGGAGGCGGATTTGGAGGTTGTACAATAAATCTTGTGAAAGATGAATTGCATGACGGCTTCATTAAACGAGCTACAGAAGCTTATGAACAGAAGTTTAGAATTAAACCGAAAGTTTATGATGTTGTAATCAAAGATGGAGCTAGAAAATTATAATTCTATATATCAATTATAAAAAAGGTCGCAATACATATTGCGACCTTTTTTATGTCTATTATTTGGACTTATTCGGATAAGGCGGTGCTTTATCAGGATAAGTTCCCGGATTCGTTTTCAATTCTTCAAGAATTAATTCTATTGCTTTATTCAACTGTTGATCCTCACCAGCATATTCCTTAGCAGGATCATTATCTACAACATAATCAGGATCAACTCCATGACCTTCTATGATAAATTTATTTCCTTCAGCATCAAAATGTGCAAACTCAGGTCTGTTCAGAGATGTTCCATCGATCATCGGAAGTGCACCTCTGATACCGACAACACCACCCCATGTACGTACTCCAACTAGTTTACCTAGCTTGTAATGTTTAAACTGATATGGAAATAAATCGCCATCCGAAGCTGAATAGTTATCAACCAACAAAATTTTCGGTCCGGCTATCATTTCTCCCGGTTTCGGATATGGACGTCCGTTTCTCGAAATTGCCATCATAGCTAGCTCACGTCGCAAACGTTCTATAATCATTGGCGACACATTGCCACCACCATTGCCACGGTCATCTATAATTAATGCTTTTTTGTTCAATTGTGGATAGAAATGTTTTACAAACTCATTCAGACCCTCTACTCCCATGTCGGGGATATGGATGTAGCCCACTTGTCCATTAGTTGCCTTATCTACTTTGTCTATATTTGATTGTACCCAATCGAAATAGTAAAGTGCAGCCTCACTATCGGTAGGTTTTACTATTACCTTTCGGTTACCAGCATCAGATGCTTTATTGTTCAAACCTAGCTCGACTTGTTTCCCGGCTTTGTCATATAGTGCTGCATAGATATCGTTCATGTTCTTAGTAGACTTTCCGTTTACGGAAGTTATAAAGTCTCCAACTTTTGCATCTATACCAATCTCCGTTAGTGGTGAACGGAGATCTTTAGACCAATTACGTCCTTCTAATATTTTCTCTATTTTGAAATAGCCCGATTTATCGCGACTAAGTTCTGCTCCGAGTAGTCCGGTCGTTACACGTGTTGGGGATGTTCGGTCTCCACCTCCTATGTAAGCATGACCGCAATTTAGCTCTCCTATCATCTCTCCGATGATGTAATTAAGATCATTCTTGTCGTTGACATATTCTACCAGAGGAGCATATTTTTCATGGACATATTTCCAATCAGCACCATGCATATTAGGGTCGTAGAAAAAGTCGCGCATTTGTCTCCAGCATTCATCGTATATCTGTTTCCACTCTTCGTGCAGATTTACAACTGTTTTTACATCCGACAGATCAATCGTTTTGTCTAGAGTAATCGGAGCTTTAGGTGCATCAATAACTCCCATTGACCCTTGTTGGGAAGCAACTAAGAATTTTTTGGAATCGGCTGTTATAGCACGGATTCTAAAGTTTCCTAAGTTGGTTTCTTTTTTATTCTTAAGATCAAATACAAATAACTCAGGTTGTTGTTTTCCGTATCTCGTATAGTAAACCATATCATCTATACAGGTGGCATTACTGTAACTGCCATTTGGTATATCTAGTGATAGTGATCTTCCTTTTATACCATCAAAATCGATTTCAACACTTATCGTTTTTTGTGTTTTATCCACATCTTCTTTCTTATTCGACTTCCCTTTTGTTGCTTCATCTTCTTTAGTTACGGTCACTATATCATTCTCATAAGCAAATGGGGATGGTGTATCTTTTTTCAATGGAATGATGTATATCTTATACATTTCACTATATGAATGATTCCATTCCGTCCAGCTATATGTTGGATTAAAATCGCGGGCAGAAATAAATGTCAGATACTTGCCATCATTGCTGAAAGATGGAGCACCCGATTCGAACCAGTTGTCAGTAACCTCCTCTTTCTTTCCGGTTGAGGTATTGTAGATAACGATTACCGATGTAGTCTGAAAACGAGGTAGGGTATAGGCTATCCATCGGCTATCGGGTGACCAACTGAAATCACGTAACTCACCCTCTAATGTATGCTCAACTTCTGTTATTTTTTTCGAATCAATATCAATATATTGCAATCGTTGCATTTTGTCACTCCATAGTATTTTTTTACTGTCGGGCGACCATTCGAAACTATATTTATATGTATCACTTTTTGTTGTCAATTGGATAGGATCACCTACACCATCCTGCGAGCAAATGTACAATTCGTCTTCGCCTGTTGTATCCGATATATATGCAATCCATTTTCCATCTGGCGACCATCTTGAGTTACGTTCATGTACGCCTGATGTGCTGGTCAGGTTGTATGTGATTCCTGATTTGACCGGAACGGTATAGACATCTCCTCTTGCTCCAACAACGATACGTTTAGCATCGGGCGATATGTCTACATTTGCAATCTGTCGGGATGCATCTTTTAGTTGAGTACGTCCGCCAACACCATCGTCATTGATGTATATAGTCAATTTATTGATTTGCTGTGTTGCCAGATCAAATGTGTAAATATATCCGCCATTTTCGAAAACAATTGATTTATCTCCCAATGAAGGAAATTTGATATCATATTTGTCAAAGTTTGTAACCTTTCTTGTTTCCTTTGTTTGCGTGTTATATGCAAACATATTCATAATGCGGTCGCGATCAGATAAATAATAGATTGTGTTGCCTGCCCACATTGGGATAATATCTTGATGAACGTTGTTTGTGATATTTTCGATTTTTTTCGATTTGAAATCATAAATCCAAATATCATCAGCCATACCTCCTTGATAATATTTCCATGTACGGAATTCGCGGAATACACGATTATATGCAATTTGAGATTTGTCAGGAGAATAAGAGCAGAATCCTCCAGCGGGAAATGGTAGTTCTTCTGACAATCCGCCATCTACAGATGCCAAGTATAATTTCCCTTTGAAGTCATTAAAAGATTTCATTCGCGATCTGTACACAATATTCTCGTTGTCTTTCCATCCCATCACAATATTATTAGGACCCATCCGATCCGATATATCATCTCGCCCAAGAGTTGCTGTATAAGTCAGTCTCTTAGGTTCGCCTCCTTCGGCAGACATACTGTAAACTTCTGTATTACCGTCGTACTGAGCTGTGAATGCAATTGTCTTACCATCGGGAGAAAAGCGTGAAAACATCTCATAACCATTGCCATTTGTTAATTTGCGGGCAACACCACCATTCGATGACACAGTGTATAAATCGCCGGCATAGGTAAATACGACTTGATCTCCATATACACTTGGAAAGCGGAGTAGCCGGGCTTCTTTTGTTTCACTATATGTCTGTATAGCAGCTATTACAAAGAAGCATAAAAAGAGGAATCTTTTGTTCATAATTTCGACTGTCTTTATTTAGGTTAAATTGTATTCTGTTTTATAAATGAAATATGTCTTGACTAAAATGGTATTGGCCAACTTAGACTGACAAAATAACTAAAAAAATATGAAAAACAGAGCCTTGTAGAGAGCGATATTGTGTGCGAATGAAATTATGTAACGAAAATATTCACTTAGGCTTACAATTCGTTGTAAAATTAAAATAAGCTTTTAATGGATCGGTAACCCGTATAACTTGAATATACCTTCAGCTTTCAGTACCTCTTCTTCACTTGGAGGATTTATATCTTTTAATTGATAATCTTTTTCTAGCTGTTGCCATTTGTAGATACCCATTTGATGAAATGGGAGAATATCAACACGTTCTACATTTGGGAAACCTGAAGCATATTCAGCCCATTTATGCAGATCTTCATCATTGTCTGTAAATTGAGGAACAAGTACGTATCGTAACCAAACAGGCTTGTGTATATCTGCCAGATATTTAATAAAATGAAGAGTTGGCTCTAATGGTCGTGCTGTCAGTTTTTGGTATTTTTCAGGATTGATATGTTTGATGTCTAATAGCACCAGATCTGTATATTCCAAAACTTCTTTAATCTTGTCATTGAATAGATTACCTGATGTATCTATTGCAGTGTGAAATCCTTCCTGTTTGCAGAGCTTAAATAACTCCAGAACAAAATCGGGTTGTAACATGGGCTCTCCACCCGAAACGGTTACTCCTCCATTCTGAATAAATCCTTTTACTTTAAGTACTTCGTGAAAAGCCTCTTCCGGAGTCATTTCATATTTCTTATCATTCATGTTCCAAGTATCCGGATTGTGGCAATAGAGACAGCGAAGTGGACATCCCTGCACAAAGAAAACAAAACGAATGCCCGGGCCATCTTTTGTGCCGAATGATTCAAATGAATGTAAAGAACCTATTGTTGGTGAGGTCATTTTTGTCCGATTCATGACTGATAAATAAGACGGTAAAGATAACAGATTTCTGCTACTTTACCGTCTTCAACTATATTACTATCACTATTGGTTAAAATGTCGTTGTGATTGTTCTGTTAATAACATCAAGCTGTTGTTCTTTTGTTAGCTTGATGAAGTTAACAGCATATCCCGATACACGGATTGTTAATTGTGGATAATTTTCGGGATGATCCATTGCATCAATCAATAGATTTCTATCAAATACATTAATATTCAGATGCTGTCCTGTCTGCATGAAATAGCCATCCATAAGCCCAACCAAGTTATTTTTCTTCTCGTCTATATTTTTACCTAAAGTATTCGGGGTGATTGCAAATGTGTACGATATTCCGTCATTTGCATGTTCGAATGGTAATTTGGCTACAGATGACAAGGATGCAACTGCACCTCTTGTATCACGACCGTGCATTGGGTTTGCTCCCGGTCCGAAAGGCTCCCCGGCTCTACGTCCATCAGGAGTATTTCCTGTTTTTTTACCATAAACAACATTCGATGTAATAGTCAATACAGACTGTGTTGGAATTGCATTTTTATACATCTTGTGTTTACGAATCTTATTCATAAACATTTCTACGATCTTGACTGCAAATTCGTCTGTCTTTTCGTCATTATTACCAAATGGAATATAGTCTTTCTCTACAATATAGTCTATTGCATCACCATCTTGGTCTCTTACCACACGTACTTTACCGTATTTGATGGCTGCAAATGAGTCTGCAACAATAGATATACCGGCAATACCAAATGCTTGTGTACGTCGTATATCAACATCATGCAGAGCCATTTCTAATGCTTCGTATGAATATTTGTCGTGCATGTAATGGATGATATTCAGAGCCTTAACATAAGTCTCTGCAAGCCAGTCCAGAAGTTTGTCGAATTTAGTCCAAACCTCATCAAATTCAAGATAATCACCTTTTATTTTCTCAAAAGTTTCAGGAGTAACCTGTGCTTTAGTGCGTTCATCCTTTCCTCCATTGATTGTATATAATAAGGCTTTTGGAAGATTGGCACGTGCACCGAAAAATTGCATCTGTTTTCCGATCTCCATTGGTGACACACAACAGGCAATGCCGTAGTCATCACCTAATTGAGGTTGCATAAGGTCGTCATTCTCATATTGGAGAGATGAGGTGTCGATTGATACTTTAGCACAATATCTTTTCCAGCTATCTGGTAAATTCTTGCTCCATAACACTGTTAGGTTTGGTTCTGGAGCAGGACCAAGATTATACAATGTATGTAATAGACGATAACTGTTTTTGGTAACGAGGCTTTTGCCCGATTTGGTCATACCACCTATCGATTCTGTAACCCATACAGGATCACCCGAAAATAATTCGTCATATTCAGGGGTACGAAGAAAGCGTACTATACGAAGTTTCATTACAAAATGATCCATCAGTTCTTGTGCTTCCTGTTCGGTAATAGTTCCGTTTTTGAGGTCACGGTCAATATAGATGTCGAGGAACGTAGAAACACGTCCGAGGCTCATGGCTGCTCCGTTTTGGTCTTTGATTGCTGCCAGATATCCAAAATATGTCCATTGAATTGCCTCTTGTGCGGTTTTTGCCGGTTGCGAAATGTCAAAACCATAAGCTTGAGCCATCCGTTTTAGGGCTTTCAATGCTGAAATCTGAGAACTTAACTCTTCACGTAAGCGTATAAGGTCATCAGTAAGTTCTGTTGGGTCACATTCCTGAAATCTTCGTTGGCGCTCTGCCAGTAAGCGATCTACTCCATAAAGAGCTACTCTTCGGTAATCCCCTATAATTCGCCCACGTCCATAAGCATCTGGCAGTCCGGTGATAATTGCATTTGTCCGTGCCTTACGGATGCTATCCGTATAAGCAGAGAATACACCTTCATTATGTGTCCGCCTATATTTACTGAAAATTTCAGCTGTTGTTTCATCCAACTTATAGCCATATTCTTCAAGGCTTTGTTGTACCATCCGTAATCCACCATTTGGAAAAATAGCTCTTTTCAAAGGCTTATCAGTTTGTACACCAACTATTTTTTCCAGATTTTTGTCGATATATCCGGCTCCATATGCATCTATTTGTGATGGCATACGTGTTTCAGCATCGTATACTCCCTTTTCCTTCTCTATTTTAAACATTTCCTGTAGTTGACTCCAAAGTTGTTGGGTTGCCGGTGTCGGCTGGCTAAGAAAATCTTCATTTCCTGTATACTCTGTATAATTTTCGAGGATGAAATTGTTTACATCAATCTCTTCTTTCCAGCGGTCGCCACGAAAGTCTTTATATGCATCCATATTCCTATTTTTATGATTAATAAATAATATATTTCCAAAAGTATTTAAGAGAAATAGGCGTCACAATCCCTATATCTAATTAAATAATATATATCAGATACCTATATATAATGGCTTTCTGATATTCTTTTTTGTTTTTCCTTTCGCAAAGGATAATTTTTACTGAAGATACTGTCTATAAACTTTAGCTCCCGAAAGTCTCTATTTCAAATATAATTCTGGCAGGTCTTCTGACTTACTTCATTTTTGAATGTCCTTCCCGTCTATTATCCATTTAACTTATTTACATAAGCTATCTTTGTGTTAGACAGTGGTATGAGTATTATTCAAAAATTCTGGCGAAGCTTACAGCAGCGGGTTCTGTTCAGGATTTGCACCTGATTCCCTTTTCATCATCTGTCCTGTGGCAATGTGGACAAATGACACCAAAATCGGTTGCAAATATATAACTATTTTTATAAAGTCTCTTTGGGTTAAACTAAAAAAACAGGAAGAGTCATTCATTATAGAAAACTCTTCCTGTTTTTATTTTGCCCTAAGTTATTATATATTAGGATATAATAGGGTGTTCTGTGGATTGATTATGGTTTTACTTCTACCCACTTACCAGATGTACGGCTTTGTTCTTCGGGACTATACATGGCCTCGCAAGTAGTTGCCGGTAAGTAGAAACGACCACAATATGCAGCTTGCAGTTTTACACGGAAAGCCATAGAGTAGCCGGAGCTTATATTGAAATAGGTTAATACCCTATCATCTCGTATATCCTGATAGTTATATGACTTAGTTGTATTGTCTGCACTATTGAATAATCGGTCATTGAAGATTTCCCAGCCTGAAGCAAATACTTGACTCAATGCCATATCAGTAAGATATTGACCTGATATATTTTGTACTATAACACTTGCATAGAATTCAGTACCTTGGCGCAATGATGTAACATCAATATCTTTTCCATTCTCATCTACATATTTTATATATAGGTTAACTCCATTTTGCTGAGGAGGAGTGTGGTCTACCAATGGTTGTGTACGTCCAAGCAGTCGAACAAATAGTTCTCCTTGCCCTTTGTTTTTGAATGTTACATTTATTTTTTCCTGAGGCTTGATGTTGATCTCTTGGAATACACTTCCCGAATTCTCTGCTTTTTGATTAACTCCATTTAGCTCCCATTCATATGCTATAACACCTTTACCCATTTTCTCCGCCAGTTTAGACATCGCAATTAGTCCGTAAGATGCAGATTGGGTCGAAATATAATTAGAGCTAAGATCTTCCGATACTTTTCTCGATAGGTTTAGTGCTTTTTGTGTATTGCCTAATAATAGATATGTTTCCATTATCATTGCCATATCGCGAGAAGAACTACCATAAGTATTATTATTGAATGAATATTTATCAACTTGGTCACTCACATTAGTCACTAGTTGTGTTGCAGCATCTTTCTTACCGGCCACCAGATAAGCAGCAGCCAAACGCCAACGAGCTTGGACGGATAGTCCATCCATTTCTTTTAGACGGTTCATAGCTCCTAATTCAGGAGATTCGGCAAGTGCAAGTGTGTACAGGCGGTAGGCCTGTTGCAAGTCGCTCATCGAATAGCTATAATATGAACTATATATGTCACGTCTATCCCAGTTTTGTGCAGCTTTTTTCTGGAAACGCTTCCACTTCTCTATTACAGACGCAGGAACGTCACGCCCTGAACGTTTAGCTTCAATCAAGAAATGTCCTGCATAGCTTGTTACCCATTCGGTAGGGTACCGGTCGCCCGGCCAATAAGCTATACCACCATCACTCAATTGTCGGGAAGATATAATCTTAATTGCTTCTTTAATATTGAAATCTATTTTTTCTTTTTCCTTATCAGTAAATTGTCGGAAAGTGCCAACATAAAGAAGAGGAAAAGCTTTAGATGTTACTTGTTCGGTGCATCCATGTGGATATTCGAGCAAATAAGCCATGTTTTTGTTTAGATTGATGCCCGGCATGCGAGACACTTCCAGTTTTACCCAATCTTCAGCACCATATGCATCCATTGTAATTTTTAGGCTTGCTGTATCATTTGCCGATACTAGTGCCTGATCACTAAGCAATACAGGAGGATTCGGATTGCGGACTTCAATATCTATAGTTTCGGTTGCAGTTTCACCACCTCCACTTGCTTTAATTGTTACTTTCTCGTGTCCGATATGTTTTGCCACTTTTACTTTGAAGTATACCATTTTATCTCCCGTATCGGTAAACGAAACGGATTTGGTAGTACCATCTGTGAATTGGAATAAATTCGAAGCTTGTACACTTACTGTTACATTTTTCACTTTCTTATCCATCGCAAAAACATTGACAGGAAGCAATATTTCCTCGTCAGGACCTGCCACACGTGGAAGTGAAGATAATATCATTAATGGATTTTTTACCTGTACTGTTTTCTCGGCATTTCCATATGCACCTGTCTGATTCCCGGCAACTACCATAACCCGAACCGATCCAAAATATGGAGGTAGGGTTACTTTATGAGTATCTGTTTTTCCTCCTTTCAGAGTATAAGGTCCCATATATTTAACTACCGGTTTGAAACGGCTCATCGTATTGTTAGATGGTTTCAGAGCCTCATCACCACCAATGCTTAACAATGGACCAAATTTGCCAGCTTGAGCACCCACTACCAGATCATACATATCCCATGTGCGAACACCTAATGCCTGACGCGCATAGAAGTCAGACCACGCATTTGGTGTTTTGAAGGAAGTAAGATCCAGTAATCCATCATCTACGATGGCAAGGGTATATGTCATATCTTTCTTATTCTTTTCAGAAATGGAAACTGAAAATTCTTTCTCCGGTCTTAACTCATTAGCCATGTTAATAACAGGATACAGCTCTGTTTCTTTATTTTCCACATTGATATTCAATACACCATACATACGGATAGGAAGGTCATTGTCCGTTTGTGCATGTGGTTGTAATAAGGTACCAAATATGTAGAAATTCGGAGTCATTTCTTCAGTAACCTTAAATGTATGTTTAGTATCTTCTTTGGCACTGGTTGTTACCCATTCACGAGAAAGAATGCGCGAACCGTTTTCTATACTTATCAAAGTACGTCCGTCGGAACTTTTCGGTAATGTAACTGTTACTTTATCTCCAACTTTATAAGATTGTTTATCAGTAGAGAAAGATAGCATTGTTGCTCCATTAGGGTCTTGTTTTTCTGATCGGCCACGGTATGCCGGCCAGTCTACATAAATCACTTTTCCGGTAGTATGTCCGCTTTGGGTATCTTTAGCTATTACTAAATAACGTCCCCATTGAGGATAATCAATTCGGAAATTAACTTTTCCTTTACCACCTGTGGTAGATATATTCTTATCGAGAACGACCTCTGTAGATGTATTGTTGACATACGAAGAGAGGTCATCGCTCCGTGAACTCCACCACCAAGACCAGTTTATTTTATAGATCTTTACATTGATATTTGATCGGTTGATTGGCTTACCGTCAGGTGTTAATGTTACTATATCAATTGGATTGTCTTTGTCTGTTTCGAGCCAACCATATTCAGTCTCTTGTGATGTTTTGATACCGACATATGAAGAGAATGGAGAGTAAGGAATGCTTTGTGCGTAGATGCTGGCATCTCCTCCCGATTCGAATACACGCGATACGATGTTGGCACGCAGCATACCCGGTGCACTTGCTGCCTGTGGAAGATTGGCATGAACGGTAGCATTGCCCGAAGCATCCAGACGACCGTCGAAAATGGTATATGTGTCGGATGCAAAATTGGTTGCAGGATTGTTGAATGAATACTGCGTATATCCTTCAAACGGATTCCCTGCTGTCGATAAAGTCATTTCTACTTTTGCAGCCAGATTAGATGCTGTTGCCCCATGCAGCCATTGAGATGACAGGGAGGCAGAGAATGAACCAAGGCTGGCATTAATCAATTTACCGGCATCAAGCCTTATTTTCAGCCGGTTTGGTTTTACAGTTTCTACTTTTAATGTTTTAGAAAATGTTGCTCCTCCTACTTTTATTTGTGCTTGCCAATTTCCGGTGATCGCACTAGGGTCTGTTGCCATTCGGAATGCATAAAAACCATCTTTGCCCGATGTTGACATATATCGTTGATATAATTGTCCGCGTGGGGTATAGAAGTCTAATGAAACAGGATGGTCTTTCGGTAAAGTCTGATCTTTGTCTTCGAGTATGAATGTCACAAATATAGAATCGCCCGGACGCCATACGCCTCGTTCGCCATATATATATCCTTTCAATCCCTTCTGAATTTCTTTACCACTTACATCGAAGTTACTTAATGATAAGGATAGGTTTGCAGTTACTTTTAGATAACCTTTTTCTTTACCATTAGTTGCTATTACTACAAATGGCACACCACCTTTATATTCTATATTGGCAAACCCGTCTCCATCCGTTTTTCCGCTCCCGATTCGTTGCATTTGATAGTTGTAAACATCGACCGTAACGCCCGATAAAGGTTTTGTGGAGAGTATATCGTTAAGCGCAACAAATATTTTTTTATCAGATCCAAGTTTGGCTGTTATCCCAATATTAGAAGCAAGTACAATACAATCTTCAGTTTTATTCATATAGTAAGTGTCCTTGCAAGGATCATCCCGTTCCGACCATACATAGTTGTCGTAATCATAGCTGTCATAATAATAGTATCCCGGCACATCCCATTTTGCTTCATCTTCTTCGCTCATTTTGTCATCGAAACGTTCAAGAGTTGCTTCAGTTGGGATTTGTGGCACTATTCCATCGCAAGGATATAAAGAGTATTCTTTTTTCATAGAAAATTCGATGCGATAAATTGCTCCGGGATCTTGTTTTATCATAGTGGCAAGATCGAGAGAAAAATCATTCCATTCCCCAAGTTTTAAGGTAGGGTCTTCATCTAAGCGGATACGTTTTTTGAGGATTAATCTTCCGAATCGTTTTAACTCGTCACTTCCACCAAAGTTGTTCGACTGCAAATAGCCTAATATATTACTTTCAAAGATCTTAATTACTCTCACATCTACAGCCCATAGATTGACCGCCCGGAAGGGGATAATCAAGTTGTCCGAATTAGGTAAAATATTTCCCGAACTAATCATCTTTACAGATGGCTTGTTTTTTTCAAAATTTAAACTGAATGTATAACTTTTATCCAGTGTTTTGTTTTGAAAATTCTTTAGTTCTTTGAAGATCTGTAAATTGACATTTGAGTTGCCTTGATAATTATCTAGATAAAGTTTTAAGACATTCTTCTGTATGTCGTACGAGAAGTTCTCAATACCGTTAGGATTTACAAGTCCTTGTATATTTTGATTGAGAGACAATGGGTCACTAAAGGTGATTCGTATACATTCTTGTGGTTCGTATACTGTTCGTACATCTATTACTTCATAATTATTGCCGCTCAGTGCAGGTATCGAAATCGTAACATCCTCATCTCTTTTGGCTGCTATTGGTTCGCCTTTTACTGTTAGAGTATATGTTTGAGGATTATTTCCACGACGCAGACTATCAATAAGAACTGAATATCGTCCTTTTGTTTCTGTTGGATTAATTTTGATTTTAGCATCTTTCGATCCGTCACCAGATAACGAGAGCATTTTCCGTACATTGTCGATGTTGGCATCGTCGCCAAGCAAAAGTGTTCCTTGTACAGCATTCCACGTCAGATCATTGTCTTTGATGGGTGAATAAGGAAGCAGATCGATCTTGAAGTTTTGTTCCGGAACGTGAAAATAAAAGTAGAATTCTTTGAAGTCAGAGTCTACTTGCAATACTTTATCAAGCTTAAACCATGCTTCGTATTTTTCTCCGGCCTTCAATTCTCCCGGTTCAGGAACAAACTTAATATTTCGGGTGCTTGTCCAATATGCTTTACCTTTGATTGCCGGTGAAAATTCAAATAACTCTTGATCTATTTCTTTATTAAGCTCAACACTTGGTATATCTTGTGTTAACTCTATTTGGATGTCAGAAGTTGAAGATACTTTACCAAACGAGAAGGCTGCTATATAGCGAGCAAACTCAGGATTTATTTCATGATTTCCACTCCTGTTACACGAATTACATAGTAAAAGAAGGATTGCACTAAAGAGGCTGAAAAGAATAATTCTCTTATTCATACTTATTATTGGTTTTGTGTTAAAATAAACAAGATCAAAATTGGTATAGGCAAATATAAAGATTATTTTGAGAAAAGGATATTGTAACCAATGTTTAATGTGATAAATCACCATATCTAGTGATTGATAATAAGGAATGGTTAAACTTCCTTTGCACCATTAAGTTTAAGATCAACTAAGGACGGTTAATTCCAAACTATGAAAATATGAAAAAATATATAGTACTCATCATTGCTTTTTGTTCTATAATATCCCTTCGGGCAGAACAAAAAACTCCGGTTTTAAAAGATACCTTATTTACAGAATTAAAGAATGATATTGTTATCTTATCATCGATAAAAGAGACGAATAGCTTACGAGCTTTGCCTGCTTCAGTTTCTATATTCTCGCCTAAAAATCTGGATGCATTGCAAGTCCATTCATTAAAAGATTTGAGTGCTATTGTTCCTAACTACTTTGTAGCTGACTATGGGTCTAAAATGACTGCTCCTATCTACATAAGGGGAGTCGGTGCTCGTTCGGGTTATCAGACTGTAAGTATGTATGTAGATAATATACCATATTTCAATACTACTACATTCGATACTGAATTGGTTGATATACAGAGAGTAGAGGTGCTTCGGGGAACACAGGGAACGCTATACGGACGTAATGCGATGGGAGGGATAATGAATATATACACTTATTCACCACTTTCGTATGAAGGAACGATTGTTAAAATAGGCGGTGGCAATTATGGTTATTTTTCAGCCAATGCCTCGCATTATCGACGATTGAATAAAACAATGGGTATATCTGTTGGTACTTATTATAATAGGAATGATGGTTATTTCCGAAATCAATATACAGGAAAACTGGTTGATGATTTACAGAATGTCGGTGCCCGATTAAAATTCGTTTGGAAATTGAATCCTAACCTGACAGCGACTTACTCAGCCAATTTTGATTTTGTTGATCAAGGAGCATTCCCTTATAAGAATGTAGAAACAGATGAAATAAGTTATAACTCTGAAGGTCTTTACAGACGTAAGACTCTTACTAATGGACTGTCATTAAAATATGAAGGTCAGGGTTATGAGATAAATTCAATAACGGGTTATCAATATCTCAATGATGAAATGAATATGGATCAGGATTATACCCCTTTGTCAATGTTTCAGATCAATCAGCGTCAAAAACAGAATTCGTTAAGTCAGGAAATTACTATAAAATCAAATAGCTTGTCCGATTATCAATGGTCTAGTGGTGTCATGGGATTCTATGACTATTTACACACTACTCCACCGGTTTATATGATGGAAGATGGTGTTCAAAATATATTACAAAACCAAATGACTGTTGTAGGTGCTCCTATCAATTTTTCGGACACATTGATTAATTTAGGAGGAAACTATAAAAGACCAAGTTATGGTGCAGCTATATTTCATCAGTCAACTTTCAATAATATTTTAACCAAAGGTTTATCGGCAACTTTTGGTTTGCGACTCGATTATGAGAAAACAAAGCTAGACTATGATGCTTCTTCTTTGGCTAATTTTAATGTTAGATATATGCCGACAATGAATTTTGAAGCGAAGCCGGTTCTGAAAGGAAAGGCTTCAGATGATTTTCTCGAACTTTTACCTAAGGCAGTGGTTAAGTATCAATTCAACTCAGATTCTTATGTCTATACTTCAGCTTCGAGAGGCTACAAAACCGGAGGACACAATATTCAAATATTTGCAGATTTGTTGCAAGAAGCTTTGACACTTAGTATGTTCGACCAGATGCCTCCTGCCATATTGCCTATGTTACCCCCAAAAGTACAGGATATGTTAGCAAATCTCAAAAGTCTTCCTACAACTAATGATCGTATATCGTACAAACCCGAATATAGCTGGAATTATGAATTAGGAGGGCGTATTAATCTTTTGGATGATGCTATTTCTACTAATGTAGCATTGTACTATATGGATGTAAGTGATATACAACTTACCCAGTTTGTACAGAGTGGAGGCGGACGAATAGTAACCAATGGTGGAAAAGCTGTGAGCAAAGGGTTTGAAATGGATTTAAAAGTTCGTCCATGCAAAGGATTTTACCTTTATGGCAGCTATGGATTTTCAGATGCTAAATTCAGGGAATATATAACTGATGGCGTGGGAGATAATGGCTCTAAGGTAGCTGTCGATTATTCTGATAATTATATTCCGTTTGCTCCACGTTCAACATTTAGTATTGGAGGTAGCATATCTTATGACCTTAAGCGAAATACATTGCTAGATCGTATTGTGATAAATCCATATTATGCAGGTGTTGGAAAGATATATTGGGACGAATCTAATGCTACATCGCAAGGCTTCTATGGAACTTTAAATATTCAATTGGCTTTAGAGAAAAATATTTTTACTCTTGAGTTTTGGGGTAAGAACGTTTTAGATCGAAAATATAATACTTTTCTTTTCGAATCTATGGGTAATCATTTTGCCCAACAAGGTAAACCTGTCAGATGGGGAGCCTCACTCAAAATACGACTTTGAACATAGTTTTCTTTTATATCCATCTCATATAAATCGAATAATTATATTAATTTTAATATTCGAAAGCAGTTTAATAAGTTAAACATAAGTGAGGAATGGACAGAGAAGCATATAAGATTCACTATTTACAGCATGTCCCTTTCGAGGGCTTAGGGTATATACAATCGTGGGCAAATGAAAAAGGATGCGATTTGTCTGTAACTAAGTTATATGATGGGCATAATTTCCCTGCGTTACAATCATTCGATATGCTTGTTGTGATGGGTGGTCCGATGGGTATTTATGAAGAAGATAAGTATCCGTGGCTTGTGCCGGAAAAAGCTTTTATAAAAGCAGCAATAGATGCGGGCAAAATTGTGCTTGGTATTTGTCTGGGTTCACAACTCATAGCTTCAGCTTTAGGCGCAAAGGTGTATCCAAATAAGGAAAAGGAGATTGGTTGGCTTCCTGTCACTTTTACTAATGCCAGCTACCAGAATAATCTTTTTAAAAGTGTAGATAAATCTCCTGTTGTTTTTCAATGGCATGGTGATACCTTTGATTTGCCGGAGGGAGCAGAACTTCTAGCGTCAAGTAATGTCTGTCCCAATCAAGCTTTTATATATAAAGACACAGTAGTTGGTTTACAGTTCCATATCGAGGTAACTGAAGAGAGCTGTTTAGCGATGGTTATTGATGGTCTGGATGAATTGCAAGAAGCCCCTACTATTCAATCCGAAACATTTATCCGAACCAATATGCATTATATAATGTTATGTAATCGCATTATGAATAATTTATTGTGTGAACTGACAAATCAGATATAATTGATGAAGAATTTTTTTAAGAGGATAAAGAAAGATTACACGACTACTAATCCAAAACAGAAATCCGGAGCATTTGAACTTCTTAAATATATTGGGCCAGGGCTGTTAGTCACTGTTGGCTTTATTGATCCCGGCAATTGGGCTTCTAATTTTGCAGCTGGGTCAGAATTTGGTTATGCACTATTGTGGGTCGTAACCTTGTCTACTATTATGCTGATAATATTACAGCATAATGTTGCCCATTTAGGAATAGTAACCGGACTTTGTCTATCCGAAGCTGCTAATAAATATTTACCCCGATCGGGTTCGCGATTCGTTCTCTGGTCGGCTATTGCAGCATCGGTATCCACTTCCTTAGCCGAAATATTAGGAGGGGCTATCGCATTGCAAATGTTATTTGATATACCTATCAAAATTGGAGCTGTATTGGTTACAATTTTTGTTTTTGCTATGATGTTTTCTAATTCTTATAAAAAAATAGAAAGGTATATTATAGCTTTTGTATCTCTAATTGGACTCTCATTCATATATGAACTGTTCCTTATAGATATAGATTGGCCTGTGGCAGCCCAATCGTGGGTGAAGCCTTCGTTTCCTGAAGGTAGTATGCTTATCATAATGAGTGTATTGGGTGCTGTAGTGATGCCACACAATTTATTTCTACATTCAGAAGTGATTCAAAGCCGTCAGTGGAACAAAGAGGATGAAGAAGTGATGGAGAAGCAATTGAAATACGAATTTTTTGATACGTTTTTCTCTATGCTTATCGGGTGGGCTATCAATAGTGCAATGATTCTGCTTGCAGCAGCTACATTTTTCAAAGAAGGTGTTGTTGTAGATGACTTACAGCAGGCACATTCTCTTTTAGAACCGTTATTGGGTGGTAATGCAGTCGTTGTTTTTGCTTTAGCTCTCCTTTTTGCAGGTATTTCTTCCTCTATGACATCAGGTATTGCTGCAGGCTCTATATTTGCAGGTATGTATAACGAGCCTTATAACATAAAAGATATACATTCACGTACAGGGGTGATTATATCACTAGGTTTAGGCTTATTGATAATATTCCTGATAAGTGATCCATTCAAAGGTCTTATTATTTCGCAAGCTATACTTAGTATGCAATTACCTATAACTGTATTTCTGCAAGTCCGATTGACTTCATCTGAAAAAGTTATGGGAAAATATGCCAATAAGCCATTTACTAAATGGGTTTTATATGGTATTGCCACAATTGTGGCAATACTGAATGTGATGTTATTGGTAAGCTTTTTTATAAATTAAGCTTACTCAACGGTTACTGATTTTGCCAAATTACGAGGCATATCTACATCTCTGTTTTTGTTGACAGCAATATGGTAAGCTAATAGCTGTAATGGAATACAAGACAGGAGTGGATCTAGGCACTCCTCTGTACTTGGCACTTCTATATAGTGGTCAGCAAGGGCTTTTATTGTCTCATCACCCTCATTGATAATAGCGATCACCCTCCCTTTCCGAGCCTTTATTTCTTGGATATTGCTAACAACTTTCTCATATATGGCATTGTTGGTTGCTATGGCTACTATTGGCATCTCGTTGTCGATAAGAGCAATAGGGCCGTGTTTCATTTCGGCAGCAGGGTATCCTTCGGCATGGATATATGAAATCTCTTTCAGTTTGAGAGCTCCTTCTAATGCTATCGGGTAGTTATAGCCACGCCCTAGATAAATGAAATTCTGTGCGTAAGTAAATATTAAAGAGAGTTCTTTTATTTTGTCATTCAAGGTGAGAGTTCGTTCTATTTTAGATGGAATGTTTTGTAACTCCTTGATGATTCGTAAATAGTCTTTCTCTTCTATTGTTTTTTTCTCTTTAGCTATCGTTAGAGCCATCATTGTCAACACAGTAACTTGTGCTGTAAACGCTTTCGTTGAAGCCACACCTATTTCGTGTCCACAATGTGTATACGATCCCGAATCGGTGTTACGTGGAATAGAAGAGCCTACAACATTACAAACACCATATACAAACGCTCCTGCTTTACGGGCTAATTCAATTGCAGCCAGAGAATCTGCGGTTTCTCCTGATTGGGAAATTGCTATTACAATATCATCAGGCAGAATTACTGGATTGCGATATCGGAATTCAGACGCATATTCTACTTCTACCGGAATTCGACAAAACTCTTCGAAAAGATATTCACCTATCAATCCTGCGTGCCATGATGTTCCGCAAGCAATAATTAAGATTCGGCGTGCATTTATGAACTTCTCTTTATGGTCTATAATGCCGGACAAAGTAACATTAGTTCCCTCCACATTAATCCGTCCACTCATACAGTTTTTGAGTGTTTCAGGCTGTTCGAATATTTCCTTTAACATGAAGTGCGGATATCCGCCACGTTCTAGTTGGCTGAGATTTACTTCCAGTTCTTTAATTTCCGGAGTTCTTTCAATGTTTGATATTGTTACTATTTTGGGCTCTTGATCATTACGGTTGATAATTGCAATTTCTTCATCATTCAGATAAATAACTTTATTGGTATATTCTATGATTGGCGATGCATCTGAACCGAGGAAAAACTCTCCTTCACCGATACCCACAACTAGAGGGCTACTTTTACGAGCAGCAATTATCTGATCTGGATTACCTTTTTCTATGACTGCAATTGCATATGCTCCTACTACCTGATTGAGTGCGATCTGTACTGCGGAGAATAAATCACATTTGTTAAGAGACTTTATATACTCTATCAATTGCACTAAAACTTCGGTATCTGTACTGCTCTGAAAAGTATAACCTTTTGCTATTAGTTCAGCTTTGAGTACAGCATAGTTCTCTATGATCCCATTATGAATTAGGGCTAATGTTTCTGATTGTGAATAGTGGGGATGTGCATTTATATTACTTGGTTCACCATGTGTTGCCCAACGCGTGTGAGCAATACCGATAGTACCCGATGTGTCTTTGTCTTTTGCATACTCTTCCAGATCTTGAACCCGTCCTTTTGCTTTCAATACAGATAATTGATTCTCCTTATTTATCAAAGCAACACCGGCACTGTCATAACCTCTATATTCTAATCGGTGAAGTCCTTTTATTAATATCGGATATGCTTCACGAAAACCTATATAACCTACTATTCCACACATTTTATATATTCATTTATTTCATTAGAAAATTGAAATCATCTTTGTTGTTTAGTTCATAAGGCTCTTGCCCATTTTTAAATATACGAGCAGTCTTATTTCCAATAAGTTGAATTGGCTTCTTGCTATCATTTTCGTCCACCCACAACATTGTACCTTCGCGTAACCCTACAACATAGGCATCCGGATTTTGAATAATAAATTCATTGATTCTCATTTCGCGAGTTTCTCCACCATGTCCTTCGGGATGGGCATCTGTATAATGCGGATTTATCTGAAACGGAACTAAATTAATCGTATCAAATCCGAGAGGATCGATTATCGGCATATCATTTGTAGTACGAAGTGTTGGGCAAGCAACGTTCGAGCCGGCGCTCCATCCTATATACGGCGCTCCATTTTTTACTTTTTCTCGAATCAAGTCAATTAGCCCATTATCACGCATTGTGCGAACTAACTTCCATGTGTTTCCTCCACCTATTACTATTGCTTCCGCATCTTGTATCGCTTGCTTTGGATTATCGAAATGATGTATGCCAACGACACTATGTCCAATCTCTTCGAATCGGTTATTTACTTTATTTTCATATTCATCATAAGAGAAAGTTACCGCAGCATAAGGTATAAATACGGCTTTGACTGGTTTATCTCCTAAGAAGGCTTTGATATTATGTTTCGGATAATTTAAATAAGGTTCGCCCGGATTAGTCGAATTGCTGAGTAATAATAATTTAGTCATATTGATTTCTGTTTTATTTTTTCCAATTTTCATAATCTTTAATAAATCCTCTACACATCCAGTTTGCTAATGCTTGCCTATTATCTGATTGTAGGAAGCGTCTTTGATCGAAGCTATTCTGGATATTTCCTAGTTCGGTAAAGATCCCAACAGGGGTTGTATTGTTCAATACATAGAGGCTTCGTGTGCTGACAGTTCCTGTAAAGCCCCTGTTTGGTTGGTGTTTTTTATAATTTTCATCGAATGTATTTCGCATTGTATTAGCCAATTTTTTTCCATTCACGCTATTATTGGAATAATAGAAAAACACATCGATTTGTTGTTTTTTACTTCGGCTATCTAAATGTATAAAGACAGCTCTTTTATATTTTTCTTTAGCGGCCTTGTTTAGGCTGTTTATCTTATCGCTTCGTTGTTTTAGTCTTGCCACTTGTTTTAGAGGGATAGCGGCTCCCATACAAGTTTCTCTATTGCTATTAGCCAGATATTTATCATCCCTGATTCCGTCCAAAGCATCCTGTATAATAATGTGTACGGTTGCTCCCTCTTCGAGTAGATTGCGGGCCAATCGTAATGTTATGTCGTATGCATATTCATCTTCATGTAATATTTTTCCGTCTACTTTGCCAACAGCACCACTATCAGGACCTCCATGTCCACTAGACAGAAAAAAACATGCACCTTTGAGACGATCAGACTTGATCGTGTATTTTTCATATTTTTTTCCAAACAACTTATTTTTCTTTGTGACTCCTTTTTTCGGTGTTGTAGAAGAAGGGGTAGAGATTGATGATGTTGTCGAAGGTAATTGATAACGAACACCTTCTATAAGCTGTGTGTTATTTTTGAATTGCTTTTTGTTTAATTCTATAAACTGTTCGTAATGATCAGTTTTATTATATCCGTTCCTTTTGAGGAACGCATATATACCCTCACCTTTTTGTGCACGATCGTCTTTTTCTGAAGGTGCTGAAAATGAATAAGCCGGAATGAAAAATAATAATATAAAAAAGATAATATATATACGCTTCATTAATACAATTTATGTTCCAAATATGTCTTCTCGTTTTGTTGTATTATTGTTAGTATATTACAAATATATATAAAAGAATAAAGTCGGTACCTATAGAGGTACCGACTTTTAATATAATTAAGAATAAAAGTATTCTTCTTCTTATTTTTTGCGTTGAACGCGTTTCCATCCATAAACAGCTTTGTCACCAAGTTCTTCTTCGATACGAAGCAATTGATTGTATTTAGCCATACGGTCTGTGCGGCTAAGTGAACCAGTCTTGATTTGTCCAGAGTTAGTTGCTACTGCGATATCTGCAATTGTAGCATCTTCTGTTTCACCAGAACGGTGAGAAGTTACAGAAGTATAACCTGCACGGTGAGCCATTTCTATAGCATCCAAAGTTTCAGTTAATGAACCGATTTGGTTTACTTTGATAAGGATAGAGTTACCACATCCTGTTTCGATACCTTTCTTCAAGAAATCAACATTAGTTACGAACAAGTCATCACCTACTAATTGAATTTTATCGCCTAGTTTGTCAGTAAGTAATTTCCATCCGTCCCAGTCGTTTTCTCCCATACCATCTTCGATAGAGTCGATAGGGTATTTTGCTACAAGGCTAGCAAGGAATTCAACTTGTTCAGCAGAAGAACGTTTTGCACCAGTTGCACCTTCGAATTTAGAATAGTCGTAAACACCATCTTTGAAGAATTCAGAAGCAGCACAGTCAAGAGCAATAGTTACATCTTTTGCAGGTTCGTATCCAGCAGCTTTGATTGCCTTGATAATAGATTCAAGAGCATCGTCTGTTCCGTTTAGAGTTGGAGCAAAACCTCCTTCATCACCTACAGCAGTGCTAAGACCTCTGTCATGGAATTCTTTTTTCAAAGCATGGAATATTTCAGCACCCATTCTCAAACCTTCTTTGAATGAAGGAGCACCAACCGGGCGGATCATGAACTCTTGGAATGCAATAGGAGCATCAGAGTGAGAACCACCATTGATGATGTTCATCATTGGTACAGGAAGAGTATAAGTGTTAGTTCCTCCAATATAACGATACAATGGAATATCAAGATAGTTTGCAGCCGCTTTAGCAACAGCTAGTGAAACTCCAAGTATAGCATTTGCACCTAATTTAGATTTAGTTTTTGTTCCGTCAAGGGCGATCATTTTAAGGTCAATACCTCTTTGATCTAAAGAACAATCACCAATAAGAGCAGGAGCAATAACTGTGTTTACATTTTCAACAGCTTTTAAAACTCCTTTTCCAAGATATCTCTTTTTGTCTCCATCGCGAAGTTCTAGAGCTTCGTTTTCACCAGTAGAAGCTCCTGATGGAACTGCTGCACGGCCAACCACGCCAGATTCTAATGTTACATCAACTTCGATAGTAGGATTTCCTCTTGAGTCCAAAATCTCACGTGCGAAAATTTTCTCGATTCTCATTGTTTTTGTTTGTTTTAAATAAATAATATATTCGTTTTGTTATATTCTGGAATTTTGCACTACAAAAATACTTTTTTTTCTTAATATCTGGATATTAAATAAATGAAAAACTATCAAGACTGAATATTTTAAATACGTATATTCATAAGTATTAACAAGATTGTAATAATATTCTTATAAACTATTTAATAGTGCATTTATATTCGATGTAAAAAGTTTTACTGATATAGCCATAAGTATGATCCCAAAAAACTTGCGCATTACATAAACCCCTCCAATGCCAATTATTCGTTGAATAAGATCTAGATTCTTGAGAACAAAAAATACAATTATCATATTAAATAATAACCCTATTATAATATTAGGGACATCAAACTCGGCACGCATTGATAAAAGTGCTGTAAATGTTCCGGGACCCGCAATCAAAGGGAAGACTATCGGCACTAAAGTGCTATTCCCTTTCGGTGCATCATTACGAAAAACTTCTATTCCAAAGATCATCTCAATTGATATAATAAAAATAACCAAAGCTCCTGCTACGGCAAAGGAAGACACATCGACATTGAATAATTTCAGCACCCAATCTCCCACGAAAAGGAAAGCTGTCATTATAATAAATGAATAGATTGATGCTTGAAGAGGGTTTACATCCCGGTCGGATTTCTTGAAGTTGAGGAATATCGGAACAGAACCTAATACATCGATTAGGGCAAAGAGAACTACAAATGCACTTAAAATTTGGGTGATACTAATGGATAAATTCATGACAATGAGATTGTTTTGTTTTGAGAGACATTTACACAAAAATAGTTATTTTTCAGCAAAAAGAATTAAATATGATTTTATATTCTTCAATACAATTTGTACTTATTTGAAGATTAAAGTCTGTTTTCAAAAACTTTTGTAAGTTTGTATTAAATACATTACTCTAGGCAATATGATTAATTATGGATTTGTCCGTGTTGCAGCAGCAACACCATCTGTTAAAGTCGCAGATTGCGATTATAATACAGAGCAGATATTAAAGATGATTGATGAGGCAGAAAAACAGGCCGTTTCCGCTGTTGTTTTTCCCGAACTGAGCATTACATCTTATACATGTGGCGATTTGTTCAATCAACAGTTATTGTTGGATGGGGCAGAACAATCTTTAAAAGAAATTTGTGATGCTACAAACGACTCTTCTATGATTATTATTGTCGGGATGCCGTTAAGAATTTTCAATCAATTGTATAATGTTGGTGTTGTTGTCTGTCGAGGGCGAATTTATGGAGTAGTGCCCAAAACTTTTTTACCTAATTATAATGAGTTTTATGATAAACGTTGGTTTGCATCTTCAAGGGATTTGAAACAATCGACAATTCATATTTGTGGTCAGAACGTTCCGATAGGATTGAATCTGATATTTAAAACTACTGAATTTAATTTTGCTCTCGAAATTTGTGAAGATTTGTGGACACCTCTCCCTCCTTCCGGATTTCATTCGTTATACGGTGCAGATATTATCTTTAATCTTTCGGCAAGTGATGAGACAGCGGGAAAACAGAATTATCGTAAAACGTTGATCACTCAACAGTCAGCCCGTTGCATTGCCGGATATGTATATGCTGCGGCTGGCAATGGAGAATCTACAACTGATCTTGTATTTTCAGGAAATAGCATGATTGCCGAAAATGGAGTTTTACTAGCTGAGGCTGATCGTTTTTCATTTGATAACCAATTAATACAAAGTGAGATAGATATTGACCGCTTGAGGAATGATCGTTTGAGAAACAAATCATTCTCATCTACAGAGTATAAAATTTTTGACGATCTTGAGTATATATATATTAATGTTAATAATCGAATGCCACTCAAGAAGGATATTTCTCTATTCAAAAAAAGAGAAGGTAGTGAGCCATTATTCGAGTTGAATCGGACTATAAATCCATTACCTTTTGTCCCTTCTGCTGACAATCTGTTAGATGAACGATGTAGTGAAATATTTCAGATACAAATAGGAGGCTTGGCAAAGCGTATGTTGCATACATCTTGCCATAATGCAGTGATTGGTGTATCCGGGGGGTTGGACTCTACTTTGGCCTTGTTGGTGTTGGTGAAGGTATTTGATAAACTTAGTATTCCTCGTTGCAATATATATGGTATAACTATGCCCGGTTTTGGAACTACAGACCGTACTTATGCTAATTCTATTGCTTTGATGAAAGCATTGGGCGTAACTATAAAAGAAATAGCGATAAATAAGGCTGTCATGCAGCACTTTGCCGATATTGATCATGATTCAAATATTCATGATATTACTTATGAAAATTCGCAAGCTCGGGAACGTACACAAATTCTGATGGACTATGCCAATAAGGTGAATGGTTTGGTGATTGGCACTGGCGACCTTTCTGAATTGGCACTAGGGTGGTGTACTTACAATGGAGATCATATGTCTATGTATGCTGTAAATACCGGTGTGCCTAAAACTTTGGTTCGGACTTTAGTAAAATGGGTGTCGGATACGCAAATGGATGCAGTTTCGAAAACTATTTTAGATGATGTTATCGATACCCCTGTGAGTCCCGAGTTATTGCCTGCTGATACCAATGGTCAGATTATACAGAAAACCGAAGATGTGGTTGGACCTTATATATTGCACGATTTCTATCTTTATTATGTATTGAGGTTTGGTTTTTCGCCTTCCAAAATTTATTTTTTGGCTCAATATGCTTTTAAAGGTCAATTCGAAAAACCGGAAATTTTGAAATGGTTGAAAGTATTTTTCCGTCGATTTTTTTCTCAACAGTTCAAGCGCTCATGTTTGCCCGATGGACCTAAGGTTGGGTCTGTAAATTTGTCTCCTCGTGGTGATTGGCGTATGCCTAGCGATGCTTCGTTTGCATTGTGGCTGAAAGAACTTGAAAGTTTATGATGTTATCTGTGTTTTCCTTCTTTTCCATAAAGAACAGGTATACGGTGGTATGTTAGTTTTATAATAAAGTAGAAGATACCGAGAATTATTGCAGATACAAATATATGTACTACAAATGATTGTTCTCCGAATGCATAAGAGAATAGATCTTGAAAATAGATATGAAGTGCTACAATGATCATTGTTCCCCGTGATATCGTTTTAATCCATTCATATTTTAAATATTTGAATATGTTTTGAGAAAAGTAGATGATAGCAATAAAACTAACAGTTCCGGCAATAAAAGTTGCAATGAAACTATTATAAGATCCGAAAAACATATCTATAGATCCCCAAATATTATATATTGCATTAATTATTATTGCCGAAAGAAAGATAATGATCCATTTGACCAAAGGCTTGGTGATGTAGTTGATCTTGTCCTGCATTAAATATCCAAAAGCAAAGAACGGAAATGCCATCAAAGTTGCATTTAATCTATATGCGGTATATGTGAATGAATGATTATATTCTTTTATGTATATTTTGAATAAAGTGAGTAATAAAACACAAATAATACTAGCAATAACATAGGATTTTTTATCTTTCAGAAATAGAGAAATAAACTTAACTCCAAATAGAGATAGAAAAAACCAGGTGGGGCCGTTTGGAATAATGTCACCATCTATTATACGATGAATCGTATCTTGCATATGACTTGGTGGGCATGATGCCAACTTTATAATAATTCCAATTATATTGTATAATATGTAAGGGATTATTAATGCTTTCACTAACTTGAGAATAGATTCTGTTCTGAGAGATTCTTGTTTGTGCAATATTCCTGATATTGCAAAGAATAGAGGCATGTGAAATGTGTATATCAGAGGGTGTATATATTCGCCAATGCCGCCATATGTAGGGGCATGTCCCAATATGACTAGATATATTCCTATAACTCTTGCTATATCAATATAATTGCATTCATTTTTTTGTATTTGTAGCATTCAAGTTTCTGTTTTTTTGATTATCTGTTCGATAAACTGATGAAGCAAAGATAACTAAATTGTATTACTATTAGTTGTTTATATCATGCAATGATTTGATAATCTATACTTGTGCATAGTAGTTGTGTATGCAATAATTGTTTGGTTACCAATAAAATAATTCTTATTTTAATATAGTTTCTTTTGAAACTAATTTTTTAATTCTAACTTTGCCGCCTATTTTAATCAATTCAAGTAAAAGATGAATAAAAAAAGATTGGCTGTAAATATATTAGCCTTATGTTATATACCCGTAGCTTTTGCCGGAGGAATATTGACTAATACAAATCAAAGTGCAAGATTTGCTCGTTTGATGGCATTAGAGGCTTCAACTCAATATGCCGATGCTGCATATTATAATCCGGCCGGAACAATAAAACTCTCTGAAGGATTTCATTTTACATTTAGTAATCAGAGTGCTTTCCAAAAACGCATTATTAATGCTTCGTCTCCACTCTTTGCGGGATCTATAGATGGGCAGATGAATAAAGAGTATGTAGGAACAGCCTCTGCTCCTATTATTCCAAGTATACAAGGTGTTTATAAGAAAGGCCAATGGGCATTGTCTGGAAGTTTGGCGGTTACAGGTGGTGGTGGAAAAGCAACCTTTAATAAAGGCTTATCCATGTTTGAGATGGCTGGGGCTGCAGTTCCGGGATTGGTGAATAAGTTTGGTGCGCCATCCAAAGCTGATCGCTATGTAATGGATCAGTATATGACAGGAAGTAACTTTATTTATGGTGCCCAGATTGGTGGAGCCTATGAAATTAATAAAATGTTCTCCGTATATGGCGGGTTTCGTCTCAATATTGTAAATAATAAATATGAAGGTTATTTAAAAAATCTTCAGACTAATTGGACTCCTTCCGGCATGTCTAGTCCTAGTGCACTGTTCGATCAGGTTATCGCAAAATTAGAAGCTACTGGTGGGGCGCAAGAAGATATAAATAATTTATTTCTATTATCGAAAGCTGGATCTGCTGATGGTGCCCAATTAGAATCAAAACAATCAGGATGGGGTATATCACCTATTGTTGGCTTTAATTTCAGCTATAATAAACTTAATATAGGTGCTAAGTATGAATTTAAAACATCATTGAATGTTGAGAATAAAACAATAATAGATGATACAGGGAAAAATAATACGGGTATGTTCGGTAATGGAGTCAATTCAGATCATGATATCCCGGCATTATTCACAATTGGAGCCTCATATCAGGTACTTCCTCAGTTAAGTCTCTCTGTTGGATATCATCGTTTCTTTGATAAAGACGCACAGATGGATAAAGGAAAACAAAAATATTTGGATGGCGATACCAACGAATATCTTTTCGGGGCAGAATATCAGATCAATAAGATGTTTTTGGTGAGTGCTGGCGGGCAGGTGACTCGCTATGGGATTGGTGATGGTTTTCAATCAGATTTGAGCTTTTCAGTTAATTCATACTCACTTGGGTTTGGAGGAGCCGTAAATGTATCTAAAAATGTACAAATCAATGTCGGATATTTCTATACAGACTACACTGATTATACAATAGAAACGGCAGCTATAAATAAAACCTATACACGTAAAAATAAAGTGTTCAGTGCAGGAGTTGATTTTTCTTTTTAACGCGGATAGTAATATATAAATACTGAAGGCGGATAGGGTGAAAACTCTATTCGCTTTTTTTATGTAAATGTTTGTGTATCTTGTTGATTATGTATATCTTTGCAACCCAAATAATAATGGAGTTGAAGCCGGATTTAATGATAATCTATTGATTTACATTGAGTTGGTTTCTGTTTCTTCGTATTGTTTGATTAATGAAAGTTTAACAAAAACATTGAATTTAAAGTTCTAAAGATTAAAACAAGATGCCTACAATTCAACAATTAGTAAGAAAAGGACGGACTGTTTTGGTTGAAAAGAGTAAGTCTCGTGCACTAGATGCATGTCCTCAACGTAGAGGCGTTTGTATCCGTGTGTATACTACTACTCCTAAAAAACCTAATTCAGCGATGCGTAAGGTGGCGCGTGTACGTTTAACAAACACAAAAGAAGTAAATGCATATATCCCCGGAGAAGGGCATAACTTGCAGGAACACTCTATTGTACTTGTTAGGGGTGGTCGTGTTAAAGACCTTCCGGGAGTTCGTTACCACATTGTTCGTGGAACATTGGATACTGCCGGTGTTAATGGTCGCACACAACGTCGCTCAAAGTACGGAGCAAAACGTCCTAAACCGGGAGCAGCACCTGCTGCAGCAGCTAAGGGTAAGAAAAAATAATCCCTATAAGCATCCCTCTTAACCGAGATTTTTAATTTAGTATTAAAACGGTTTAAGTTTATTGGATAGGCTATACATGGGTTGAGTAAATGGTTCGGCGGAACTGTTGAAGACATCAGGAAATTGGCAACCAAAAACAAAAACAAAATTTTTTAAGAAAAAATGAGAAAAGCAAAACCAAAAAAAAGACAGATCCTACCAGATCCTGTTTTCGGTGATGTAAAGGTTACAAAATTTGTTAACCACTTAATGTATGATGGTAAAAAATCTACCTCATTCAGTATCTTCTATACGGCTCTTGAAATTGTGAAAAATAAATTGCCGAACGAAGAAAGATCTGCTTTAGAAATATGGAAAGCAGCATTAGATAACGTAACTCCTCAAGTGGAAGTGAAATCTCGCCGTGTAGGTGGTGCTACATTTCAAGTTCCAACAGAAATACGCCCTGACCGCAAAGAGTCAATCTCTATGAAAAATCTTATCCTTTATGCTCGCAAGAGAGGTGGTAAGACAATGGCGGATAAATTAGGCGCAGAAATTACAGATGCATTTAACAGTCAAGGTGGTGCATATAAAAGAAAAGAAGATATGCATAAAATGGCGGAAGCTAACCGTGCATTCGCTCACTTTAGATTTTAATTAAGGAGACAAATAAACAATGGCAAAAGTTCTTGACAATTTAAGAAATACAAGAAATATCGGTATCATGGCCCACATCGATGCCGGTAAAACAACAACTTCCGAACGTATCCTTTTCTATACAGGTCTTACTCATAAGATTGGTGAAGTACACGATGGTGGTGCTACAATGGACTGGATGGAGCAAGAGCAAGAGCGTGGTATTACTATCACATCTGCGGCTACAACAGCTCAATGGAAGTATAACAATGAGTTATTCAAAATAAACTTGATAGATACTCCGGGACACGTTGACTTTACAGTAGAAGTAGAACGTTCCCTACGTATACTTGATGGTGCTATCGCTACATTCTGTGCTGTGAGTGGTGTTGAACCTCAATCAGAAACAGTTTGGCGTCAGGCAGATAAATATAAAGTTCCACGTATTTGTTATGTAAACAAAATGGACCGCTCTGGAGCAGACTTCTTTGAGGTAGCTCGTCAGATAAAGGATATGTTAGGAGCAAACCCTTGCCCTATTCAAATTCCGATTGGAGCAGAAGAAAAATTTGCTGGAATCATTGACCTAGTGACAATGAAAGCAATGTACTGGCATGACGAAACTATGGGTGCAGATTATGATATTGCAGAAATTCCTGCTGAATATCTAGCTGAAGCTCAAGAGTGGAGAGATAAAATGCTTGAAAAAGTTGCTGAATGTGACGAAACATTGATGGAAAAATTCTTTGATGATCCTTCAACAATCACAGAAGAAGAAATTCTTGCAGGTCTTCGTATCGGAACACTAAGTATGCATATCAATCCAATGCTTTGTGGTTCTTCTTTCAAAAACAAGGGAGTACAACCACTATTGGATGCAGTATGTAAATATTTGCCAAGCCCGATAGATACACTTGCTATTGAAGGTACAGATCCACGAACAGATAAAATCGTTGTTCGTCATCCAAGTCCAGATGAACCTCTATGTGCCTTAGCATTTAAAATTGCTACAGACCCATTCGTAGGACGTCTATGTTTCTTCCGTGTATATTCAGGAGAACTTCCAGCTGGATCATATGTATATAATCCACGTTCAGATAAAAAAGAACGTATTTCACGCTTGTTCCAAATGCACTCAAACAAACAAAATCCAAAAGATGTGATTGGTTGTGGTGATATTGGTGCAGGAGTAGGTTTCAAAGATATCCGTACAGGAGATACATTATGTGATGAAAATAATCCGATTGTATTAGAATCTATGGATTTCCCAGAACCAGTAATTGGAATCTCTATTGAGCCACAAACTCAAAAAGATATAGATAAGCTATCTAACGGATTAGCTAAGCTAGCTGAAGAAGATCCAACATTCCGTGTACATACAGACGAGGATTCAGGTCAAACTATCATCGAAGGTATGGGTGAGCTTCACTTAGAAATTATCATCGATCGTTTGAAACGTGAGTTTAAAGTAGAATGTAACCAAGGTCGTCCTCAGGTTTCGTATAAAGAAGCGATTACTGAACAAGTTGAACTTCGTGAAGTTTACAAGAAACAATCTGGAGGACGTGGTAAATTTGCAGATATCATCGTTAAAGTTGGTCCTGCAGATGGTGACTTTGAAGGTGACCTTCAATTTGTAGATGAAGTAAAAGGTGGTAATATTCCAAAAGAATTTATCCCTTCAGTTCAAAAAGGATTCCTTGCAGCTATGAAAAATGGTGTATTAGCAGGATTCGCTATTGACAAAATGAAAGTTGTATTGGTAGATGGATCTTTCCACCCAGTTGACTCAGATCAATTATCGTTCGAACTTTGTGCTAAATTTGCATTCAAATCAGCAGCAGAAAAAGCACGTCCGGTATTACTTGAGCCTATTATGAAAATAGAGGTGGTTACTCCTGAAGATAATATGGGTGATGTAATCTCTGACTTGAACAAACGTCGTGGACAAGTAGAAGGAATGGAATCTAGTCGTTCAGGAGCACGTATCGTAAAAGCAAAAGTTCCTTTGGCTGAAATGTTTGGTTATGTAACATCATTACGTACAATAACATCAGGTAGAGCGACTTCAGCGATGACATTCTCTCATTACGAAGAAGTATCATCATCGATAGCTAAACAAGTTCTTACAGAATTTAAAGGACGTGTTGATCTTGTAAAATAAAAATATAGGGGATGCCGAACTGCGTTTAGTATATGACTCTTAATCGCAGTTCGGATACTCAAATTAAACCATTTATAAATAAAACTCAGATGAGTCAAAAAATTAGAATTAAACTAAAATCTTACGATTACAATCTCGTTGATAAATCAGCAGAGAAGATCGTTAAAACAGTAAAAGCTACAGGTGCAGTAGTTAGCGGTCCAATTCCGTTGCCAACTCATAAACGTATCTTTACTGTAAACCGTTCGACTTTCGTAAACAAGAAGTCACGTGAGCAATTTGAACTTAGCTCTTATAAGAGACTAATTGATATCTATAGCTCTACAGCAAAAACAGTAGATGCATTGATGAAATTAGAATTGCCAAGTGGAGTAGAAGTAGAGATTAAAGTTTGATAAATTTTATAGTTTTAAATAATTAGAGAAATGCCAGGATTATTAGGAAAAAAAATCGGAATGACATCCGTTTTCAGTGCCGAGGGAAAAAATGTTCCATGCACTGTTATCGAAGTGGGTCCTTGTGTTGTTACTCAAGTTAAAACTGCAGAAACAGATGGTTATGAAGCTGTTCAGTTGGGTTTTGTCGATGCAAAAGACAAACATACAACTAAGCCTCTTGCCGGTCATTTCAAAAAAGCAGGAGTAGCACCTAAGAGACACTTGGCTGAGTTCAAAGGATTTGAAGGTTGCAAACCAGGCGATGAATTGAAGGTGGATCTGTTTGATGAAAACGGATTTATCGATGTTATCGGAACATCAAAGGGTAAAGGTTTCCAAGGTGTTGTTAAACGTCACGGTTTCGGTGGGGTTGGACAAGCTACTCTCGGACAACATAACCGTTTGCGTGCTCCGGGTTCTATCGGTGCTTGTTCTTACCCTGCTAAGGTGTTCAAAGGAACAAGAATGGGTGGACAAATGGGTAATGTACGTGTTACTGTACAAAATCTACAAGTAATTAAAGTGATCGCTGAGCACAATCTTTTGCTAGTAAAAGGTTCTGTTCCGGGAAGCAAAGGTTCAATCGTATTAATTGAAAAATAATGGAACTTAGTGTATTAAATATAAGCGGTAAAGATACCGGAAAGAAAGTGTCGTTAGACGATGCGATCTATGGAATCGAGCCTAACGACCACGTTCTTTGGTTAGACGTAAAACAGTATCTGGCAAACCAACGCCAAGGTACTCACAAGTCTAAAGAAAGAAGTGAGATGTCTGGTAGTACACGTAAACTGATCAAACAAAAAGGTGGTGGTGGAGCCCGTCGTGGTGATATCAACTCTCCAGTATTGGTTGGTGGTGCTCGTGTATTTGGTCCTAAACCAAGAGACTACAGCTTTAAATTGAATAAAAAAGTGAAAGTTCTTGCTCGTAAATCAGCATTGTCTTACAAAGCGAAAGACAATCAGATCTTAGTAGTTGAAGACTTTAACTTCGAAGCTCCAAAAACTAAAGATTTTGTAGCATTAGCTAAAAATTTGCAAGTTGCTGATAAAAAGGTAGTTTTGGTTTTGCCTGATCAAAATAAAAACGTATATTTGTCGGCTCGTAATTTAGAACGAGTTAAAGTTGTAACTGCTTCTGATATAAACGCTTATACAATCTTGAATTGCTCAAGTCTTGTATTGGCGGAATCTTCAGTTGCGGTAATTGATAAACTTTTAAAAGCATAAGGAGGTAAAAATGGGAATTTTGATTAAACCTATATTGACAGAAAAACAAACAGCGATCTCGGAAAAATTTCCTAACCGCTATGGTTTTCGTGTGACTCCAGATGCTAACAAAGCTCAAATTAAAGCAGCTATAGAACAAGTTTACGGAGTAAAAGTAGAAAGTGTAAATACCATCAACTATCCTGGAAAACGCAAAAGCCGTTTTACTAAAGCAGGTGCTGTTAATGGCAAAACTTCTGCTTACAAGAAAGCAATCATTACCTTGAAAGAAGGTGAAGTTATAGACTTTTTTAGTAATATCTAAATACAAAAATGGCAGTACGTAAATTAAAGCCCACAACACCGGGGCAAAGACACAAAGTTATTGGTACATTTGAGGAAATCACTGCTAGTGTGCCAGAGAAATCTCTTGTAGTCGGTAAGAGTGCTTCAGGTGGCCGCAACAATACCGGTAAAATGACCGTGCGTAACGTTGGTGGAGGTCACAAAAGAAAGCTGAGAATCATAGACTTCAAGAGAACAAAAGACGGAGTTCCTGCTACTGTTAAATCAATCGAATACGATCCGAACCGTTCGGCTCGTATCGCATTGCTTTATTACGTAGACGGAGCTAAAGCCTATATCATTGCCCCAACAGGCTTGGAAGTAGGTCAGACAGTGATGTCAGGTGCAGAAGCAGCACCTGAGATAGGAAATGCATTGCCTTTGGCAAATATTCCTATCGGTACAGTTGTTCATAATATCGAATTACGCCCGGGACAAGGAGCTAAAATGGCTCGTTCGGCAGGAGCTTATGCGCAGTTAACTTCTCGTGAAGGTATTTATGCTATCCTGAAAATGCCTTCGGGTGAAACACGTAAAGTACTATTAGCTTGTAAAGCTACAGTAGGAAGTGTTGGTAATTCAGATCATGCACTTGAAAGATCAGGTAAAGCAGGACGCTCTAGATGGCTTGGTCGTCGTCCACGTACTCGTGCGGTAGTAATGAACCCTGTTGATCACCCAATGGGTGGTGGAGAAGGTCGTGCTTCGGGAGGACATCCTAGATCACGTAATGGATTGTATACTAAGGGTCTTAAAACAAGAGCTCCTAAGAAACATTCTTCTAAGTACATTATTGAAAGAAGAAAGAAGTAACCTGATTAATTAAAAGAAAATTATGAGTCGTTCGTTAAAAAAAGGCCCGTATATTAATGTTAAGCTTGAGAAAAAAGTCTTGGCTATGAATGAGTCAGGTAAAAAAGCTGTAGTTAAAACATGGGCAAGAGCTTCAATGATATCACCTGATTTTGTAGGTCATACTATTGCTGTTCACAACGGAAATAAATTTATTCCCGTATATGTAACAGAAAACATGGTAGGTCACAAATTAGGAGAATTTGCGCTTACACGTACATTCCGTGGACATGGTGGTAACAAGAAAAAATAATTGAAGCAGCCAATAATTAATTAAAAAAAGAAAACATTAAAAATAATGGGTAAGAGAAAACGTATAGCAGCTGAAGCAAGAAAAGAAGCTCAAAAGACTATTTCTTTTGCTAAGTTGAACGATGTACCAACTTCGCCTCGGAAAATGCGCCTTGTGGCAGATATGATTCGTGGTGTGGAAGCGTTCAGAGCACTTGGCGTACTGAAATACTCAAATAAGGAAGCTGCTGCTAAATTAGAAAAACTATTACGTTCAGCTATCGCAAACTGGGAAGCTAAGAATGAACGTAAAGCTGAAAGTGGTGAACTATTTGTGTCATTGATAAACGTAGACGGAGGCGCCATGATGAAAAGAATGCGTCCGGCTCCACAAGGAAGAGGTTACAGAATCCGCAAACGCTCAAATCATGTAACTCTTCACGTAGATACACTTAATAAAGAAAATCAAAATTAATTAGCAGATGGGACAAAAAGTAAATCCAATAGCAAATCGTTTAGGTATCATCCGTGGATGGGATTCTAACTGGTATGGCGGTAAGAAATACGGAAACACCTTGCTGGAAGATAGCAAAATCCGTAAATATCTGAATGCCCGTCTGGCTAAAGCTAGTGTATCTCGTATCGTTATCGAAAGAACACTTAAATTAGTGACTATCACAGTTTGTACAGCCCGTCCGGGAATTATCATCGGTAAGGGAGGACAAGAAGTAGACAAGCTGAAAGAAGAGTTGAAGAAGATTACAGATAAAGATATCCAAATCAACATTTTCGAAATAAAAAAACCAGAGTTAGATGCAGTAATCGTAGCTAATAACGTAGCCCGTCAGGTAGAAGGAAAAATCGCATACCGCCGTGCTGTTAAAATGGCTATTGCATCAACAATGAGAATGGGAGCTGAAGGTATTAAAATTCAGGTATCAGGACGTTTGAACGGAGCTGAAATGGCCCGTTCTGAAATGTATAAAGAAGGACGTACTCCACTTCATACATTCCGTGCCGATATCGATTATGCACACGCCGAAGCTCTTACTAAAGTCGGTTTGATTGGTATTAAAGTATGGATTTGCCGTGGAGAAGTTTACGGTAAGAAAGACCTTGCTCCTTCGTTCGTTGCAGCGAAAGAAAGCGGACACTCTAATAACAACAGAGGAGGAGACCGTGGCGACCGTCGCAACAGAGACGATCAAGGAAGAGGTTTCAAGAGAAATAAGAGAAAGTAATTAAAAAACGTTTGAAGTAAAATGTTACAACCGAAGAAAACAAAATTCAGAAGACAGCAAAAAGGTCGTATGAAAGGTAATGCTCAAAGAGGGCATGAACTGGCTTTCGGTTCATTTGGTATCAAAACCCTGGAAAACAAATGGATTACAGGGCGCCAAATAGAAGCGGCTCGTATTGCAGTAACTCGTTACATGCAGCGTCAAGGACAAGTTTGGGTAAGAATTTTCCCAGACAAACCTATCACAAAGAAACCTGCCGAAGTACGTATGGGTAAAGGTAAGGGATCTCCAGAAGGTTTCGTTGCACCAGTTACACCAGGAAGAATCATATTCGAAATCGAGGGTGTATCTTATGATGTAGCAAAAGAAGCATTGCGCCTTGCGGCTCAGAAGCTTCCTGTGACTACTAAATTTATAGTACGCAGAGATTATGACTTAACTCAAAACGCTTAAGAAGTATGAAAATTGCAGAAGTAAGAGAACTTTCCGACAAAGAATTGAAAGAAAGATTAGATGCTGAAAGAATAGCATTAAACCAAATGGTGTTAAACCACAGTGTATCTCCATTGGATGCTCCGACAAAGATCAAAGAAAAACGTCGTGATATCGCTCGTTTTCTGACAGAGCTTCGCCAAAGAGAACTAAAAAAATAATTAAGAGCTGATGGAAACGAGAAATTTAAGAAAAGAAAGAATCGGGGTCGTTTTCAGTAACAAGATGGACAAAAGCATCACCGTTGCTGTAAAATGGAAAGAAAAACACCCAATGTATGGAAAATTCGTTAACAAAACGAAGAAATATCATGCTCACGACGAAAAGAACGAGTGCAACATAGGCGACACAGTACGTATTATGGAAACTCGTCCGTTGAGTAAAACTAAAAGATGGAGATTAATCGAAATAATCGAAAGGGCTAAATAATTATGATACAACAAGAATCAAGACTAGTCGTTACTGACAACAGTGGAGCTAGAGAATGCTTATGTATCCGCGTACTTGGCGGAACAAGAAGACGTTATGCGTCTGTCGGGGATGTGATTGTGGTTGCTATCAAGAATGTGATCCCTTCGAGTGATATTAAAAAAGGTGCTGTTACAAAAGCAATTATCGTGCGTACCAAAAAAGAAATCCGTCGCCCGGACGGCTCTTATATCCGTTTCGATGACAATGCATGTGTTTTGTTGAACGCAGCCGGTGAAATCAGAGGAAGCCGTATTTTCGGACCAGTTGCCCGCGAGCTTCGCGCAACTAATATGAAAATAGTTTCGTTGGCACCAGAGGTACTTTAATTCAAAAAACTAAAAAGCAATGAGTAAATTACATATCAAAAAAGGCGATATAGTTTATGTGAATACAGGTATCGATAAAGGTAAGACTGGTCGTGTGCTAAAAGTCCTAGTTGACAAAAATCGCGCAGTAGTTGAAGGTCTTAACATGGTATCGAAAGCGACTAAGCCTAATGCAAAAAATCCTCAAGGAGGTATAGAGAAAAAAGAAGCAGCTATCCATATTTCAAATCTTAATCCGGTAGATCCTAAAACAGGTAAACCGACAAGAATTGGACGTAGAGAAGATACGGCAACTGGTAAGCTAGTACGTTATGCTAAAAAATCAGGGGAGGAAATTAAATAATGAGCAATACAACTAATCTTAAAACAGAATATAAAGACCGTATTGTAGCTTCTTTGATGAAAGAATTCGGTTATAAATCAACAATGCAAGTTCCGGTTCTTAAAAAGATTGTTATCAATCAAGGTTTAGGAATTGCAGTAGCTGATAAAAAAATTATCGAAACAGCAATCAATGAGATGACAGCTATTACCGGTCAGAAAGCGGTAGCAACATTCTCTAAAAAAGATATTTCGAACTTTAAGTTACGTAAAAAAATGCCTATCGGTGTAATGGTAACATTACGTCATAACACAATGTATGAGTTCTTAGAAAGACTTATACGTGTAGCATTGCCACGTATTCGTGACTTTAAAGGTATCGAAAGCAAACTTGACGGAAGAGGTAACTATACATTGGGTATTGAAGAACAAATAATGTTCCCTGAAATTAATATAGATAATATTAATAAAATTTTAGGAATGAATATTACCTTTGTAACTTCTGCAAAAACAGATGAAGAAGGTTATGCTCTATTAAAAGAGTTTGGATTACCATTTAAGAACGCAAAAAAAGATTGATATAAGATGGCAAAAGAATCAATGAAAGCTCGTGAGGTAAAAAGAGCTAAACTAGTTGCTAAATATGCAGCTAAAAGAGCGCAGTTGAAAGCCGATGGCGATTTCGAAGCGCTTCAAGCTCTACCTAAGAATGCTTCACCAGTACGTCTGCACAACCGTTGCAGTCTAACTGGTCGTCCGAAAGGCTATATCCGCCAATTCGGAATTTCTCGTATTCAATTCAGAGAAATGGCATCGAAAGGTTTAATACCAGGAGTGAAAAAAGCAAGCTGGTAAAAAATTATTTTTAGTATAGAGTTAAATATTGTTCCGGTTAGCGGAATTAATTTAAATCAATTAAATCATGACAGATCCAATAGCAGATTATTTGACGCGCTTGAGAAATGCTATCCAAGCAAAGCACAGAGTGGTAGAGATACCTGCGTCGAATTTGAAAAAAGAGATTACAAAAATTCTCTTAGAAAAAGGCTACATTCTTAACTATAAGTTTGTAGATGAAGGACCTCAAGGCTCAATAAAAGTAGCTTTGAAGTATGATCCTGTAAATAAAGTTAATGCGATAAAGAAATTGATTCGTATTTCAACTCCAGGTCTTCGTAAATATGTAGGGTATAAAGAAATGCCTCGTGTCCTTAACGGATTAGGTATAGCTGTATTATCTACCTCTAAAGGAGTGATGACAGACAAAGAAGCTCGCGACTTGAAAGTTGGCGGAGAAGTATTATGTTATGTTTATTAATTAAGAGAGAGGATAATAAGTTATGTCAAGAATAGGAAAATTACCCATAAATATCCCTGCAGGAGTAACAGTTACTGTCAGCAAGGATAACTTAGTTACAGTAAAAGGACCAAAAGGAGAACTATCACAAGAAGTAAATCCTGATATCAAAGTCTCTGTTGATGGAGCTGTGTTGACAGTAACACGTCCGTCTGATGAAAAAGCTCACCGCTCTTTACACGGACTATATAGATCTTTGATTAACAATATGGTTGTTGGAGTTTCTGAAGGATATCGTAAAGAATTAGAATTAGTAGGGGTTGGTTATCGTGCTTCTAACAATGGTCAGATACTAGAACTTTCTTTAGGTTATACACATAATACATTTATGATGTTACCAAAAGAAATTAAGTTAGAGACTAAATCAGAAAGAAACAAGAACCCTCTGATTATTCTAGAATCTTGCGATAAACAGTTAATCGGTCAGGTTTGTTCGAAAATTCGCTCATTCCGTAAACCAGAACCGTACAAAGGTAAAGGTATACGTTTTGTTGGTGAAGTTATTCGTCGCAAATCAGGTAAAGCCGCAGGTAAATAATCATAAACTGTAATAATCATGGTAACAAAGACTGATAGAAGAAATAAAATAAAATTGCGCGTACGTGGTAAGATCTCAGGAACTACCGAGCGTCCGCGTCTGACAGTGTTCAGAAGCAATAAGCAAATTTATGCACAAGTTATCGACGATTTGACAGGAAGAACTTTGGCGGCAGCTTCATCTCTTAAATTAACAGATAAAGCTCCTAAAAAAGAAATCGCTGCAAAAGTAGGTGAATTAATTGCTAAAAGTGCTCAGGAAGCTGGCATTACAGCTGTGGTATTCGACCGTAATGGTTATCTATATCATGGTAGAATTAAAGAATTGGCAGATGCTGCCCGTAAAGGTGGACTTAAATTTTAATAGAAATGGCAGGAGTTAACAATAGAGTAAAATCGACCAACGATATCGAATTAAAAGATAGACTTGTAGCTATTAACCGTGTTACGAAAGTGACAAAAGGTGGTCGTACATTCAGCTTCGCTGCAATCGTAGTGGTTGGTAATGAAGACGGCATCGTAGGCTGGGGTCTAGGTAAAGCTGGCGAAGTAACAACAGCCATTGCTAAAGGAGTTGAAGCTGCTAAGAAAAATCTTATAAAAGTTCCGGTACTTAAAGGTACAATTCCTCACGAACAAGTTGCTCGTTTTGGTGGATCAGAAGTATTCATCAAGCCAGCTTCACTCGGAACAGGGGTGAAAGCCGGTGGTGCGATGCGTGCTGTACTAGAGAGTGTTGGTGTAACAGATGTATTGGCAAAATCAAAAGGTTCGTCAAACCCTCACAACTTGGTGAAGGCTACAATCGAAGCTTTAGGAGAATTGCGTGATGCATATACAGTTGCCCAAAACAGAGGAGTATCTATGGAAAAAGTCTTTAAAGGTTAATTTGGAAAGAGATTCAGAAAATTATGGCAAAAATTAAAATTAAGCAAGTAAGAAGCAGAATCAACTGTCCGAAAGATCAAAAAAGAACATTAGATGCTCTTGGTCTTAAGAAGTTGAATCGTGTTGTAGAACATGAGGATAATTCTGCAATAAGAGGAATGATCAACAAAGTGAAACACTTAGTTTCTGTTGAAGGTTAATTAGTTTATAAGATAAAAAATATAGAATATGAATTTATCAAATTTGAGACCTGCAGAAGGTGCTACTAAAACAAGAAAAAGAATCGGTCGTGGTACTGGTTCAGGTTTAGGTGGTACTTCCACAAGAGGTCATAAAGGAGCTAAATCTAGATCAGGTTATTCAAAGAAGATCGGATTTGAAGGAGGTCAGATGCCTATTCAACGTCGTCTTCCTAAATACGGATTTAAAAACATTAACCGTATTGAATACAAACCTATCAATCTAGATGTTTTACAACGTTTGGCGGAAGCTAAAAATCTTACAAAAATTGATGTGCAAACATTGATCGAAGCCGGATTTATTTCAGCTAAACATTTAGTGAAAATTTTGGGAAATGGAGCTTTGACAACAAAATTAGATGTTGAAGCACATGCATTTTCTAAATCAGCAGAAGCAGCTATTGTCGCTGTAGGTGGAACTGTAACAAAATTAAGTTAAGATGGGATTCATAAAAACGGTAGAAAATATTTGGAAGATTGAGGATCTAAGAAAAAGGCTTCTCATTACTTTCTTTTTTGTTGTGATCTATCGCTTTGGGTCATTTGTCGTACTTCCGGGAGTAGATCCTCATGCTTTAGCTGCTTTGCAGTCTAAGGCATCAGGAGGATTACTTAGCCTCTTGGATATGTTCTCAGGAGGAGCATTTGCAAATGCTTCTATTTTTGCATTAGGAATTATGCCTTATATCTCAGCATCTATTATTATTCAGTTGCTTGGTATTGCAGTACCTTATTTCCAGAAATTGCAAAGAGAAGGGGAAAGTGGACGTACCAAAATGAATCAATATACCCGTTATTTTACACTCATTATTTTATTGTTCCAAGGTCCTGCTTACTTATTAGGTGCATTAGGTAATGCTGCTCCTACTAACTGGCAATTTTTACTTCCTGCAACTATTATTTTAGCAGCAGGTAGTATGTTTGTCCTTTGGTTGGGAGAACGCATAACAGATAAAGGAATTGGTAATGGTGTATCATTCATTATCCTTGTGGGTATTATTGCCCGTCTGCCTCACGCCTTGATAGGAGAGTTTGCTTCTCGTCTCAATAGCCAAGCTGGAGGATTAGTAATGTTCTTAGCCGAAATTGTTGTGCTATTGTTAATTATTGCAGGAGCTATCTTACTTGTACAAGGGACTCGTCGAATTCCGGTACAATATGCAAAAAGAGTAGTAGGTAATAAACAATATGGTGGTGCTCGTCAGTATATCCCTTTGAAAGTGAATGCTGCTAACGTGATGCCTATCATTTTTGCTCAGGCGATAATGTTTATACCGATTACTATTGCGGGATTCACAGCTAAAGAAAATGGTTTCTGGGCAGCATTTATGGATCATACCAGTATTTGGTATAATCTGGTATTTGCATTCCTTATCATTATCTTTACTTGGTTCTATACTGCTATCACTATAAACCCGGTTCAGATGGCTGATGAATTGAAACGAAATAATGGTTTCATTCCAGGCATTAAGCCAGGCAAAAAAACGGCAGATTATATAGACCAAGTGATGTCTCGAATCACATTTCCAGGATCATTGTTTCTCGCTCTAGTTGCTATTTTACCTGCATTTGCCAGTGTATTTGGTGTTAGTAGAGAGTTTTCTCAATTCTTTGGAGGTACATCATTATTGATTCTTGTGGGAGTTGTATTGGATACATTACAACAGATCGAAAGTCACTTATTGATGAGACATTATGATGGCTTGTTGAAAACAGGTAGAATTAAGGGACGTTCAGGTTCAATTGCAGCATATTAAAAGCTATAATGATATTTCTTAAAACAGACGAAGAAATCGAATTGATGCGTGAGAGCAACCGATTAGTCGGTATGACTTTAGGAGAGGTTGCCAAACACATCAAACCGGGAGTAACTACACTGCACCTAAATAAAGTTGCAGAAGAGTTTATCCGTAGTCATGGAGCTATTCCCTCTTTTTTAGGGTATAATGGTTTTCCTTTCTCACTATGTATCTCGGTTAATGAAAATGTTGTGCATGGTTTTCCGTCCGAATATGAAATGAAAGACGGAGATGTTGTATCGGTTGATTGTGGAACTGAGAAAAATGGATTTTGTGGTGATTCAGCATACACATTCTGTGTAGGAGAAGTTGCAGAAGACGTTAAAGCTTTACTTAGAACGACAAAAGAGTCTCTATACTTAGGCATAGAAAAAGCTATAGAGGGTAATCGTGTAGGTGATATCGGGGATGCAGTTCAAACATATTGCGAAAAACATCGTTATTCAGTAGTTCGTGAATTAGTAGGTCATGGAATTGGTCGTAAGATGCATGAATCACCGGAAGTTCCTAACTATGGAAAACGTGGGACAGGTCCTTTATTGAAAAAAGGAATGTGTATAGCAATAGAGCCTATGATCAATATGGGTAGTAAAAATGTAGTATTTGAAAGTGATGGGTGGACAGTACGGACTAAAGACCGCAAGCCTTCAGCTCATTTCGAACATACAGTTGCTATTCGTCAAGGCAAGGCAGATATTTTGTCAACATTCGAATATGTTGAAGCTGTTTTAGGAAATAACGGAATTTAATTTTAAAGGATTATATGGCTAAACAATCAGCAATAGAACAAGACGGTGTAATTGTAGAAGCACTTTCTAATGCAATGTTTCGTGTCGAGTTAGAAAACGGGCATGAAATCACAGCTCATATATCAGGAAAAATGCGAATGCATTATATAAAAATACTTCCTGGTGATAGAGTACGCGTAGAGATGTCTCCATACGATTTAACCAAAGGACGTATTTCATTCAGATATAAATAAAAACAACAATATGAAAGTAAGAGCATCATTAAAAAAGCGTACAGCTGACTGTAAAATTGTCAGAAGAAAAGGTCGCTTATACGTAATTAACAAAAAAAATCCTAAGTTCAAACAACGTCAAGGATAAATTATTAATTTTGCAAATTAATCATCAAAATATATGGCAATAAGAATAGTTGGTGTCGATTTACCACAAAATAAGAGAGGCGAGATTGCTTTAACATACATTTTTGGTATCGGACGTAGTTCAGCTAATAAAATTCTTGCTGAAGCAGGAATTGACAAAGACCTTAAAGTAAAAGACTGGAACGACGATCAAGCAGGAGCTGTTCGTGAGATTATTTCTTCAAAATTTAAAGTAGAAGGAGATCTTCGTTCAGAAGTACAACTAAATATCAAGCGATTGATGGATATTGGTTGTTATAGAGGTATCCGTCATCGTATTGGCTTACCTTTGAGAGGTCAAAGTACTAAAAATAATGCCCGTACACGTAAGGGTAGAAAGAAAACTGTTGCTAATAAGAAAAAAGCTACAAAATAATTAATTTAATATGGCAAAAAAAACAGTCGCAGCGAAAAAGAGAAATGTTAAGGTTGATGCCAACGGACAAGTTCATGTGCATTCTTCTTTCAATAACATTATTATTTCGATTACTAACAGCGAAGGCCAAGTTATTAGTTGGTCGTCAGCTGGAAAAATGGGTTTCAGAAGTTCAAAAAAGAATACCCCATATGCAGCTCAAATGGCAGCACAAGATTGCGCTAAAGTTGCATTTGATCTTGGCTTGAGAAAAGTAAAAGTATATGTGAAAGGTCCGGGTAATGGACGTGAGTCTGCTATCCGTACAATACATGGAGCTGGCATTGAAGTAACAGAAATTGTAGACGTTACTCCACTTCCTCACAATGGATGTCGCCCTCCAAAACACAGAAGAGTTTAATCAAATTTAAAAATTGAAGACTTCAATTGTGATTTTGATTGCAATAACCCTCTCTGTAATCGCGGCTGCACAATTTTAGCTTTCATTAATTATTAATTAGAAAGAAAATGGCAAGATATACTGGACCAAAATCAAAAATCGCCCGTAAATTTGGTGAGCCAATATTCGGACCTGATAAAGTGTTATCAAGGAAGAATTATCCTCCGGGACAACATGGTAACGGAAGAAAGAAAAAATCATCAGAGTACGGTATCCAATTACGTGAAAAACAAAAAGCAAAATACACTTATGGTGTTCTAGAGAAACAATTCAGAAACTTGTTTGAAAAAGCGATCAGTAGTCGTGGTATCACAGGTGAAGTATTGCTTCAATTACTAGAATCAAGATTGGATAATCTTGTTTACCGTTTGGGTTTAGCTCCAACAAGAGCAGCTGCTCGTCAGCTTGTTTCTCACCGTCATATTGTAGTAGATGGAGCGGTTGTAAATATTCCTTCATATACTGTAAAAGCAGGACAATTGATAGGAGTTCGTGAAAAATCGAAATCTTTAGAAGTTGTTAATGATGCATTATCTGGTTTCAACCATAGTAAATACCCTTGGATTGAATGGGATCAGTCATCAATGACAGGAAAATATCTGCATATTCCAGAAAGAGCAGATATTCCAGAGAACATTAAAGAACAGTTGATCGTAGAATTGTATTCTAAATAATAAAATATTCATGGCTATATTAGCATTTCAAAAACCGGATAAAGTATTGATGTTGGAATCGGACGACTTCTTCGGGAAGTTCGAGTTTCGTCCGTTAGAACCCGGGTATGGTATTACAGTTGGTAATGCTCTGCGTCGAATTCTCCTTTCGTCTCTAGAAGGTTTTGCTATCACTTCTATCAAAATCGATGGTGTTGAGCATGAGTTTGCTACAGTACCGGGAGTTATAGAGGATGTGACTAACATCATTCTTAACTTGAAACAAGTTAGATTTAAGCAAATCGTAGAAGAGATCGAGAATGAGAAAGTAACTATTACTGTCTCAGGTACCGAAGTATTCAAAGCAGGAGACATCGGTAAAAACCTTTCAGGATTTGAAGTTTTGAATCCAGATCTTGAGATTTGTCATTTAGATAAAAGTGCAAACTTTCAAATTGAGTTGAGTATTAACAAAGGACGCGGATATGTACCTGCTGATGAGAATCGTAATCTATCCGATGATGTTAATGTTATAGCTATTGATTCTATTTATACACCAATTCGTAATGTGAAATATGCGATAGAAAATTATCGTGTAGAACAAAAAACAGACTATGAAAAATTGGTGATAGAAATAGCAACTGATGGATCTATTCATCCAAAAGAGGCATTGAAAGAAGCTGCTAAAATTCTTATTCATCACTTTATGTTGTTCTCAGATGAGAGAATTCTTCTTGAGCAAAGTGAAGTTGATGGAAATGAGGAATTTGATGAAGAAATTCTGCATATGCGTCAGCAGCTTAAAACTAAGTTATCAGATATGAACCTTTCTGTTCGTGCTCTTAACTGTTTGAAGTCTGCAGAAGTAGAAACTTTAGGCGAACTAGTTCAATTTAATAAGAATGATCTTTTGAAATTCAGAAACTTTGGTAAGAAATCTCTTACTGAACTTGATGAATTATTAGATAGCCTGAATCTTTCTTTTGGAATGGATATTTCTAAATATAAATTAGATAAAGAGTAATAAGCGACATGAGACATAATAAAAAATTTAATCATTTAGGCCGTACTAGTTCGCATAGAGGTGCTATGCTGTCTAATATGTGTGTATCTTTGATTATGCATAAACGCATCTTTACAACTGTAGCAAAAGCAAAAGCTTTGAAGAAAGTTGTAGAGCCGATTATCACTAAATCAAAAAGCGATACTACACATTCAAGACGTCTAGTATTCCAAGACCTTCAAAATAAAGTAGCTGTAACTGAACTATTCCAAAATATATCTCAGAAAGTAGCAGATCGTCCAGGTGGTTATACTCGTATAATCAAAACAGGAAATCGTTTGGGAGATAATGCTTCAATGTGTTTTATTGAATTAGTTGATTACAACGAAAACATGTTGAAAGAGAAGAAAGCAGCTGCTAAACCAAAAACTCGTAGAGCAGGGAAGAAGAAAGATGCAGAAGCTGTAGAAGCTCCTGCGGCTAAAACTTCTAAGAAAGCTGCAGCAACTACTGAAGCCCCAGCTGCTTCAGAAGAAGCTCCAAAAACAGAAGAGTAATAAATATCTCTTATATACTTAATAAAATAGAGTGAATCATAATTGATTCACTCTATTTTTGTTTTAGATTAATATTATTCTTGTTTTATCAGAAGCGTCTGCCACCACCAGGAAATCCTCCGGGTCCTCTACCAAAATCACCTCCCATGTCACTTCGTTTCATACCTCCTTTGAATATCTGAAATTTATATACAAAGTGTACCATGAAATAACTATTGATCGTGTTTGTTGTAACATCCTCAATGTATTGTGAGGTTGTATTTCTGGCAATATTACTACGTTGTTTCAATATGTCATACATTTTTAGTCGGATAGTTCCGTTCTTGGCCTTAAATAGCTGTTTCGCTAAAGATGCATTCCATAACCATTCGTTCTGTTTGAAACCATCCGAATATCCAGAATTTGCAGAATATTGCATATCACTATCAAGAGTGAAGTCGTATGGCAGGTATAAAGTGAAACTACCATATCCACCATAGTTATATACCTCCTGATCATTATTTGTCGATATTGTATTACGAATATTATTGTAAGATATATTACCTCTTGTTGTAAAATCGAATTTGTCTGATCGGAACTGTATTCCTAGCGATTCTTGTAGTGTAACTGTATTTGCTCTATTTTTACTATTATTGATGAATGTATTATTACGATTATAGTTTCCGTATGTCATAGTATTCACCGAGAATTTTTTATTGCGTAGGGGGGTATTGTATATGAAGCGTAAGTTGCCACTCATATTGCCATTTATATTGGCATAAGTAATCTCCCTTCCTCCATCACTGTTCATAACAGATGTACTGACAATATCATTCGAAATCTGAGTAAATCGACCGAATACCATCATTACAGATGATTTTTCAGGATTGAAGTTTTGAAAACGAAGGTCTATCCGATTCTCAAAGCTTGGGCGAAGATTTGGATTTCCTCTTGTTATATTTGTTCCATCATTAGATATAATACCATTATATAATTGGGTCGTAGATGGCTGATTTGTCGATCCTTTATAATTTATTCTTATATTATGTCTTCTATCCCACAAATAATTAAATTGTGCATTTGGAGCAAAACTTAAAAAATTCTTTCTTGGAACATTTAAGTTCTCCATGTTTGGTTGATATATTTCTGTTTTAGAACTCGATGGTTCTAATCCAACCCCTATGGTATAATTATATTTAGGCCTTACTGCTTTAAAATTTAAAGAAACATTCTGATTTATAAAGTCATTCTTTACATTTCGTGTATATGCTTCATCTATGTTAGTATAGTTATTTGATGTATTGTCCCAAGAATAAGTCTGTTTATCAGTTTCAGAATGAGTGTTTTTTATATTATACGTAAATTGTAGAAAATTGCTACGTCCCAATGGTTCAACATATGAAACATAGGCACGCCAGTTGTAACTATTGTCTTTTTGTGTAAATCGCTGATCGAGAATTGAATCTGATCTTAAAGGGTCATTGTATATACGATGAAAATAATTGTTCCCATCACTGTCAGCATCACTATTTCCTCCTGATATACTAAAACTGAGTACACGTCCTTTATTATTTAATTTACGGCTGACCTCTAATCGTCCGTTTAGTTTTGTCCCGCTACCATCGGACGAACTATAGGTTGTGTCTGACGAATTGAGTGATGTATTGTCTGCAAATTCGGAGATTCGGGTTCCATCTGCAAACACATTGTTTTTATTATATTGTACACTAGGTCTGAATATAATATTAGTGAGAGAGTCCGGAGTCCATTCAAATCGTAAATCAGCACCAAGGTTCTCACTCTTATTATTTCCTCTTGATACAGATGTTTCTACTTGGGAAATACCAGTGTATCGTTTAATACTATTCGTTGAAACATCGTTGTCGACAGAACCATAGCGAATATTTCCATTCCATTTCAATTTATCAGAATGTTCTGTCGCAAAGTTAAACCCTCCGTTAGTTGCTTTTGCAACACCATTGTTGCCCCCAAAGTTTAATCCCCGTGGACGATTTCCACTAAATTGGTCAGATGCAAAATCCGAAAATCCAGCATTATTAGTATTATTTGTTCCCCCGAGTACAGTTATCTGTGTATTGTTACGCATATAGTTACCCATTGCGTTTGTTTCATATCTATCCTTACTTCCATATCCGGCATATGCATTACCAAACATCCCTTCTTTCATGCCAGGTTTTACGGTCAGGTTTATAACAGTTTCCTCATCACCATCATCGAATCCTGTCATCAGTGCCATGTCAGACTTTCGGTCAAGCACCTGTAACTTATCAACCATCTGAGCTGGAAGATTTTTCGAAGCTACTTTCGGGTCGTCACTAAAGAATTCTTTACCATCAATAAGAATTTTCTTAACTTCCTTCCCATTAACGGTGATCTTACCTTCGGTACTAACCTCTACACCCGGCATCTTTTTTAAAAGGTCTTCGACAACAGCACTTTCCTGTACTTTATATGAATCAGCATTATATTCAAGTGTGTCACCTTTTACTTGCATCTCTACAGCTTTGGCTGTTACAACAGCTTCTGATAGCTGTATTGCATCTTCTTTAAGAAAAATGTCTCCGATAGATGTTTTACTACGAGTATTTATGTTTATGAACTGATCTGTATATCCGATAAAACTAATTTGCACAATGTATTGTGATGGTTTTGTGCTAACACTGAATTTGCCTTTTTCATTAGTTGCAGTACCTGTAACGTAGGCGCTGTCTTTAGCATTTAGTATTCGAATACCTGCTAGTTCGATAGGCTCTTTTGTCACATCGTCAAATATTGTTCCAACTATAGTCGTATTTTGTTCTTGGGCTTTTAATTGTAAAACCAAGCAGAAAAACAGGAGAAGGGGGATACTCTTTTTCATTCTCAAATTGTCTAATTAACATTCATTGTTATCTAAGACACTTTAAGGACTAAAAGGTTTAAAAGGTTTAGTGTTTTTGTGATTTTTTTTAACAGATTGCTCTTATTAATTATTATAAAAGATAAAAAAGACATCACCACTCCTTTCTGAAAAAGAACTATCTTTGTAACAGACAATCTCAATAAATTTAGGGGATTTTTACGCAGTATATGGCAAAAAAAACAGTTAAGAAGCAAAAGATAGAAGGGAATTTAGCCTCATTTATAGAATTTATAAAAAAAGAACGCTCACGTTTTCTATTGGGTGTATGTGCAGCTTTTATCGGAGCATATATATTATTAGGTGAGATTTCTTTTTTCTTTACAGGAGCTGCTGATCAGAGTAAAGTGGTTAATAAGTCTTTTTTTGAACTTATTTTTAAAAAACAAGAAATTAGTAACTGGACAGGTGTTGCCGGAGCATTTATTGCTGAAAAATTTATTAATCAATGGTTTGGTATTTTTTCTTTATTAATACCAGTATTTCTTATAATTGTAGGACTCAAATGGATGCGTGTCTTGCATACATCTCTTTTGCGTACATTCCTGTTACTCTCATTTGCTCTCATTTGGGGGTCTATAACCAGTTCATTCTTATTATCCCGTATTTTTTCTGATAGTCATATTATCTGGGGTGGTGCTCATGGACACTACATAGAGCGATTACTTGAAAATACAATTGGTATTTTTGGAGTGGTCATGATAATTGTACTTTTCCTTATAATCTTTTTGATAATAACCAAAAAGGCATCAGTCGAATTCTTTAGGAGTTTATTTCGCAATCCGCTCAAACTACGGAAATCGCCGGACGAAATAATAAGTGAAGAAGAGGAAGAAGATGAGCCTGTTCATGAAGAAAAGAAAAATATTTTTAGTTTCTTTAAAAAGAAAAAAGAAGAAGAAATTGCTGACGATGTAGTACCGGATGAAGCTATGCTCGTAAATGGAGAATCTCCTTTAAACCCGATTGTGCAAGATCGGCTACAAGTAGAAAACGACTTTGAGATAGTGATCCCGAAAGATGAAGAGTTTATTCCTACTAATAAGACTAACATAATTCCTTCTGTAGTATCAGAAAATCAGTCTGAAGATATTTTGGAGGCAGGTCATGAAACAGAAGAAATGGAAGACTATGACCCGACTAAAGATTTATCTAGTTTTGCATTCCCGTCTACTGGCCTTTTAAAAATCTATGATAATGGTAATAGAGGAGTCGATATGGAAGAGCAGAATGCAAATAAAACTAAGATTATCACTACACTGCAAAACTATGGAATCGAAATTACCTCTATAAAAGCGACAGTTGGTCCGACTATAACGTTGTATGAAATTGTACCGAAAGCAGGTGTCCGCATATCTAAAATAAGGAATCTGGAAGATGATATTGCATTGAGCCTTTCAGCTTTAGGAATTCGTATTATAGCCCCGATGCCTGGCAAAGGGACAATTGGTATAGAAGTGCCAAACAAAGATCCGCAGATCGTGTCCATGCAATCGGTTATTGCCTCTAAAAGATTTCAAGACTGTGCATATGATTTACCAGTTGCTTTAGGAAAAACAATAACCAATGAAATATTCATGTTCGACCTATGCAAAATGCCCCATTTACTTGTTGCCGGAGCTACAGGGCAGGGTAAGTCGGTAGGTTTGAATGCTATTATTACATCGTTATTATACAAGAAACATCCGGCCGAAATGAAAATGGTGTTGGTAGACCCTAAGATGGTGGAGTTTAATATTTATTCTACTATTGAAAAACACTATCTGGCAAAGCTGCCTGACGCAGAGAAAGCTATTATTACGGATGTCACAAAAGTGACTCAGACGCTGAATTCTTTAACTAAAGAAATGGACGACCGTTATGAGTTGTTGATGAATGCAGGTGTCCGCAATATAAAAGAATACAACGAAAAATTCCGAAAACGTCGCTTGAATCCTCTCAAAGGGCATCGCTTCTTACCTTATATAGTCGTAATAATAGATGAGTTTGGTGATTTGATAATGACTGCCGGAAAAGAGATCGAAATGCCGATAGCACGTATTGCACAGAAAGCCCGTGCTGTAGGGATACATATGATTATTGCAACGCAACGTCCGACGACCAATATAATTACAGGAACCATAAAGGCAAACTTTCCGGCACGTATGGCATTTCGTGTGACATCACAAATAGACTCACGTACTATTCTGGATATGTCAGGTGCAAACCAATTGATAGGACGAGGCGATATGCTATTCTCGCAAGGAAGTGACTTGACACGTATCCAATGTGCCTTTGTAGATACCCCAGAGGTGGAAGAAATTACTCATTATATAGGTAACCAGCAAGGTTATGCCCATGCCTTTGAATTGCCGGAATATGTTGGCGAGGTAGGCGAGGACAAAGTCGGAAGTATTGACTTGAACGATCGTGATCCTTTATTCGAAGAAGCAGCGCGTTTAATCGTGGTTCATCAGCAAGGATCTACATCATTAATACAGCGTAAGTTCTCTATTGGTTACAACCGTGCAGGCCGATTGATGGATCAGCTTGAAGCAGCCGGTATTGTTGGACCAACTCAAGGAAGCAAAGCCCGTGATGTAATGATTGCGGATGAATATAGTTTGGAGCAGAAACTTAGCTCTATCCAATAAATCTTAATTATAGAGAAAATTCTCTCTGTAAATCTTAACACAATGTATTATGTATCAGGATAGTGTCGAAAAACCGAAAGACAGAAGTCGATTCCGGAAGTATTGGGGAACAGAATATTTTATTTTGAAACGTAAAATAAAATGGCTGGGAGATACAAATAAATATGCACATGATAGAAAATCGGATATGTGCCCTTATTCTATAGTTATCCATAAATCTTTTCTATTGCGTCCATTGAAAGATGTGGATATGATTCTCCAACACAATAAGATAACTAACCTTCGGTTAGCTATAGAGAATATAGATGGTATTACGATTAGGCCGGGAGAAACGTTTTCTATATGGAAACTTGTTGGCAGACCTACATCCCGAAAAGGCTATCTTGATGGGTTAGTACTCCACAATGGAAAAATATCGAAAGGTGTTGGGGGCGGGTTATGCCAGTTAGGTAACTTATTATATTGGATGGCATTACATACCGATCTGGACGTAACCGAAAGGTGGAGGCATGGCTTTGATGTTTTTCCCGATATCAACCGTAAAATCCCCTTTGCTTGTGGAGCTACCCTATCATACAATTACGTTGATCTCCAATTAACGAACAACACTCCTCATACGTACAGGATTGCCCTTTGGTTAGATGATGAATATCTGAATGGTGAAATAAAATGTAGTGAGCAGATAACACATACTTTCGAGGTTGTTGAGACAGATCATTTGATCAAACAACAATGGTGGGGAGGATATACCCGTCACAATAAGATTTGGAAAAGGAAAATGTCATCCGATGGGGACTTTATTAGTGAAGAATTAGTATCTGAGAACCATGCAATAATGATGTATAATCCACTACTGCAAGAGTCAAAATCGTAAAAAAGGTTTTATTCCCAGATCAAAGAAGAATCCGGTAGGTCATTAATATGGATAAATATATAGTCACCGTTCAGATTCGCAATCTGTTTTTTGTCAGAAGTAAGTTTTCCGTTTGACAATTTATATGGGATGTAATTTAAACTCTCGAACAAACTCAATATTTTGTCCTTATTGTCGCCCCATACTTCTACCTGTACTTTAGGTTTGTGTTTGGCAATGATTGGTTCCATATCCGAAAGCACGGTATATTCAAACCCTTCAATATCACATTTAATATAATCTATTCGCTCAATGGACTTGAATAATTCTGCCGGAATTTTCATTTTGGCATCGAACTTGAAAGCTTGATTTTCAAAACTTCCATCTCTCTTTGGGTCATATACGTGAGGTAATCCGGTACTCAGGTAGCCGGACTTAGAAGAAGTGACCAGGGTTATATCCTTTTCTTCTAAACCAAGGGCATAAGGAAGTAACGTGATATTCTTACATCTTCGGGTGGCCTCGCTGAATATTTTATTGTATAATTTAATGGGTTCTACAGAATATACCCGGCCTTCGTTTCCGACCCATTTTGAGAATAATTTCGAATAATATCCAAGATTAGCGCCTATATCAATTACAGTATCGCCTTTGTTGATCAATTTTTTATCGAAATAATGATAAACATATTCGGGTGACCTTTTCAGAAGACCTAGCCGATAACTTATAAAAAATCCTCGTTGCAAAAGGCGTAAGTAATTCTCTAAACTAAGAGCTCTAAAGATTAATTTCTTCATGTCTTAAATTGTTCTTATATAGTATTTTAATAGATGCTGAAATGGTTTTTATTTTTTCTTGTTATTGGACAGCCCAAAAGTACTTAATAATTTAGAAAGATAGCTGAAAATAGCTCATTACCTTTCTATTCTTTTCTGTACTATGTATTATTTCTAATAGGCATTTCTTAATAAGAAACTGACATTGATTAAACTTTCTAACTATATTATTGTCTATATTTGTGTAACATAAACCAATGTAATATATGAAACTGAGATTTAAATTATTATTTCTTATTTGTAGTGTTTTTGCGATCTCTTTGCACGCACAGAATGCAAAAACGATATTAGATAAAGCGTCCGAAACCTATAATAAATCGGGAGGTATTACTGCATCATTTTCACTGGATACGAAAGATGTGAAGAATAAGACAACATATAGCTTGGATGGTAAAGCTTATATGAAAGGAAACAAATTTAAAATAGATGTTCCGGATGGCGTAACCTGGTTTGATGGTAAGACACAGTGGGTATATGTCAAAGATACGGAAGAGGTCAACGTAAGTAATCCGACAGGAGAGGAATTGCAAAGCATTAGCCCTGCTGCTATCTTTGGTATTTACAAATCGGGATTCAATCTGGTTTATAAAGGAGAAAAGAGACTTAATTCTAAACTGGTTTATGAGATTGAAATGACTCCTCAGAAAAAAAATGCTGATATATCTAAAATAATTGTCCAGATAGATAAGATAACTAATATGTTCTCCAAAGTGACTATGGTTGATAAATCAGGTTTAGAAAATATTTTATCAATAAAATCTTTTGAGCAAGGTGCTTTATCTGATGCTATATTTGCTTTTAATAAGAAGGATTACCCCAAAGCAGATGTTATCGATCTGAGATAATTTCGGAAATAGATTCCGTTTATTATATGATAAATAAAGGATAATGAATATATTTTGGAGATATAAATATTATCTATAAATTTGCACTAGAAATAAACAAACAAAATAATTATATTATGAGTGAAAAAGTACGTTGCCTAATTATAGGCTCTGGTCCTGCGGGATATACTGCAGCAATATATGCATCTCGTGCTAATTTATCTCCGGTGCTGTATGAAGGAATACAACCGGGAGGACAATTGACAACAACAACTGAAGTAGAGAATTTTCCCGGATATCCGGAAGGCATTACCGGTACAGAATTAATGGAAGATTTGAAAAAGCAAGCTACTCGTTTCGGTGCTGATGTCAGAACCGGCATAGTCACTTCTGTTGATTTCAAGTCTTCACCTAAAAAAGTGACTATTGATGGAGATAAAGTTGTAGAAACAGATTCTGTTATTATCTCAACAGGTGCCAGTGCTAAATATTTAGGATTGGCTGACGAAACAAAATATGCCGGCATGGGCGTTTCTGCTTGTGCTACGTGTGATGGCTTTTTTTACCGTAAAAAAGTTGTAGCAGTAGTAGGAGGAGGTGACACTGCTTGCGAAGAAGCAATTTACTTATCCGGACTTGCCAGTAAGGTATATTTGATTGTTCGTAAGCCATTCTTACGTGCCTCTAAAGTGATGCAAGACAGAGTGATGGCAAATGAAAAGATTGAAGTTCTTTTCGAATGCAATACATTAGGTCTTTTTGGCGAAAATGGAGTTGAAGGTGCTCATCTTGTAAGACATATGGGAGAAGCTAACGAAGAAAAATTTGATATTGCTATAGATGGTTTTTTCTTAGCAATAGGGCATAAACCAAATACAGACATATTCAAAGGGCAACTCAATTTGGACGAAGTTGGTTACATTGTAACCACACCAGGTACTCCAAGAACAAACGTAGAGGGTGTTTTTGCTGCGGGTGATGTAGCTGATCCACACTATCGTCAGGCTATAACAGCTGCGGGAAGTGGTTGTCAGGCAGCAATAGAGGCAGAAAGATATCTTAGCGAAAAAGGTTTGTAACAACCATATAAACAAATATAGAGCAAAGGCCTGTAAATTTATATTTACAGGCTTTTTTCTTATTTTTACGGCTAATGAATTGGAAAGATTACTTATATTTTCAGAAAGGAGATAAGATTGCAATACTGTTATTGATTATATTGATAGTATTGACAGGAGGAATATTGTTAATAATGAAAGGGATACAATCTGGCCAACCTATCGTTTACTTGGATAAGATAGATGATTTTGAGAGATTTCAAGAGCAGCTTGTCGATCGGGAAACAGCCGATCAGGAAACGGTCAGAATGAGTAAGGCTGCAAATTATCATTTATATCCTTATCAGGAAAAGTTGAAAAAGGGAGAAACCATAGAGTTGAATAAAGCTGATACATCTAGCTTGAAGAAAATTCCGGGAATTGGTATCGGTTATGCTAATCGTATCGTGAAATACCGGAATTTATTAGGAGGATATGTGTCATTGTCTCAGTTGAAAGAAGTATATGGGCTTGATGATGATTTGTATGAAAAAATAACTCCATATATAACGATTGGAGGAGGTGTCCGGAAAATAGAGATAAACACAATTAGCTTTGATGACCTGAAAAGGCATCCCTATATTAATTATAAACAAGCATCTATAATTGTAGATTTGAGAGAACGCAAAGGGAAAATTGATTCGTTTGATCGTTTAGCATTACTTGATGAGTTTTCAGACCATGATATAGAACGGTTGAAATACTATCTCTCTTTCGACTAGATATAGTATTCAGCTACATCGATAATTCCTGCCCGCATAGCATATTTCGTTGCTTCATGCACATTATTGACTTCTAGTTTTCGGAATATATTTTTACGATGTGTAATAACTGTATGAAAGCTTAAATTGCGTGTTGCAGCTATTTCTTTTGTCGTTTTTCCCAAAGCCATTTCTTTTAGAATCTCTTTTTCAGTTGCAGTCAGAATTGTATCTTTTTCTGTATTTGATTTTTGATTCATAAATAGTTGGTTTGTAACCTTGCCACAGATAAAGCGTTCATTCCTAAAAATATGGGATACGGATATATTTATTTCATCCAAATCACCAGTTTTGGATACGATACTAAACTGCTCACTGCTGAAGAGAAGGCGTCGAAGAAAATCTCCGCTTAATTCTTCGGAGAATAGTAACCAATGGGCTTGACTAAAACGTGCACTTACATTGAGTAAGTCATCAGCACTAGCAAAATCGAAAAGAGAATAGTCTAAGATCACAATTGCATCCGGCTTTGATGCTAAATGTTGGATTAATTCTTTCTTATTTTCGGCACTTACGATAGAACGTACCTTCTGTGTGTCACGGAGTAGACTCTCCATGCCAATCCGTGTAATATCTTGTCTATCTGCAGTTATAATATCTTTCATCATTCTACTCTATTTTCAGTTATTCTTTTATTTCTGGTTGAAGAATTTAGAAAAATATTGCATTTGGTAATCTATTGCATTATTCCAATACTCATGTGTATGCCCTCCGGGACGTACAATATAGTCATGAGGTATATTTTTATACAACATTTGTTTATGCAATTCTTCATTCACCTGATAGAAAAAATCTTCATAACCACAGTCTATGATCACAGACAATGTATTAGGTTCTATCTTATCTAGCTGATTAATAACAGTATGGTCGTCCCATACTTTAGGATTCGCTTTATAAGTGCCCAAATGCTTTTTCATATCCCAACTGTTAGGGAATGGGCGTATATCTACCCCTCCGCTCATCGATCCACAAGCACCAAATACATCAGGGTGATTGATTCCAAGCCATAAGCCACCGTGACCTCCCATACTGAACCCGGTTATGGCGCGTCCTTTAGCAGAAGCTTTAGTCTTATAATTATTATCTACATAATTGACAAGCTCTTTACTAACATAAGTTTCGAACTGCGATTTAGGATTTATAGGACTATCCCAATACCAGCTATTTTCGCCATCAGGGCATACGACAATAATATTCCATTTATTAGCCTCTTCTGCCAGAGTTTTCTTTGTTTGAGTTGCCCATGTTTTATAATTGCCTCCATAACCATGCAGAAGATACAAAACCGGATAGGTCTCTCCTTTATTTTCATCATAGTTTGCCGGCAAAATAATTATGTTTTTAATGTCTTTCTGCATCTTTTGACTGAATACCGTAATAGTATCTGTTTTCCCTTCGATACCATATGCATAAGATGGTATCATTAATAATGTGATGCAAAGTACAAGTAGTAGATTCAGATTCTTTTTCATATCAGTATAATTTTATATTTTATCTGTTTTTTTAAAAGCTCCTTTTGCCCATTTTGGGACTATTATTGCTCCAATAAATAAGTAATTATAGTATGTAAGCAATCGCCAGAGGAGTGCAATAACGGGTATAACACCAGCTAAAGGGATAAATTCTCCTAAATATTGCTCAAAAACAACTTCACTAACTCCACTTGCTCCCGGAGTGGGGCTTATGACCATCAATATCCACATTACAAACTGCCGGGCAAAAATCAATAAATTGTCATGAACCGGAAAGAATGCCATAAACAAGGCATTAACGACCAAGTATCGGGAACACCACGACAATATAGTTGCTATGATTAATGGGACCCAATAGGATAGCGACTTCCCTTTCACTTCCCTTGCGCTTATAATCAAATCGTCTCCCGCTTTGACAGCACCTCTGTGCCAACGGCGCAATATGGGCAACCTAAAGATCTTTATAATTAGCCAACGAATGGCTTGGGGCTTGAAAAAAAGACCAACAATCAAAAGTGTACATAATAAACCTTTGATTGCATATGCGACAATAAAGAGAGCGAGTACACTGGATCCCAAGGTGGTCGTATTTCCGAACAACTCATCTACAGGAATAAAAAGTAACAAGAGGGGAAATGTGATAATAAAAAACATTTCATCCAACAGAAGGGTTACAAAAACCATTGCTGTACTTCGTCCCACTGGAATATTTTCTTTCGAAAGAAACAGGATCGCCATACTTGATCCTCCTACGGAAGATGGGGTTATTGCTGTTCCAAATTCGGCTAACAAAGTCACTTTTATACACTGTTTCCACGATAATTGCTTTTCGGTTAGATAGCGGTAACGGATCGTAAAACCAATGTCACGTCCAAGCATAAAGCAAAAAGCAATGATAATCCAAAAAACAGAACGCCCGGTAAATGTAATCTGTTGTAAATCGCTTAGGCTAAATTCCTTACTAAACATATATACGATGACTCCCATCCCGATAAAAGTGGGTAAAAGAATCTTCCATACACTGAATCCCTGAGACGATTTTCCCATTTAGTAATGCTCTATCATTGATTAGTTACAAAAATAAGAAAACATTTCATCATTTTCTTTTCTTTTGTACATTTACATAACAATATAAGTTTCAAAATGCCTATGCCTAACCTGACAAAGACTTCTAAAAGTAAAATTAATATATCATTTTTTGAATATATAAAAAATATAATTTTAGGTATCTGGGATAGATATAAGAAGGCAAAGAGACGCTATCAAATAGCTATACCTATCTTTCTTGTTTTATCCATTTGTTATATCTTTTGTTTGCCCAGCCCTCTCTTTAACGTTCCTTATAGCACTGTTGTGGTAGATCGTCATGGTGAATTACTCGGGGCACGAATAGCGGATGATGAGCAGTGGCGCTTTCCAACAACAGACTCACTTCCCGAAAAGTATAAAACATGCCTTATCCAATTTGAAGATCGTCATTTCCGTTATCATTGGGGAGTTAACTTGCTCTCTTTGGGTAGAGCTGTAAAGCAAAATCTATCTAAACAGCGAATTGTTAGTGGTGCAAGTACAATAACGATGCAAACTATCCGGCTATCCCGCAAAGAAAACAGGACATTTGGTGAAAAGTTTATCGAGATGATATTGGCTACACGTTTAGAGTTTTCTTATTCTAAAGATGAAATCCTGAATCTATATGCTTCCCATGCACCCATGGGTGGTAATGTGGTTGGGGTAGATGCTGCTTCTTGGCGTTATTTTGGACACGATTCAAAACATCTTTCATGGGCAGAAGCTGCAACTTTAGCTGTTTTACCCAACTCTCCCGCACTGATGCATTTTGGGCGTAATAGAGATAAATTACTGACCAAACGAAATCTGTTACTAGCTCAACTTTATGATAGGCAAATATTGGACAAAGTCGATTACGAACTGGCTATATCGGAACCACTGCCCCCACACCCTCTTGCGCTGCCATCGGTAGCTCCACATCTGGTTACGAAGTTGTATCAAGAGCAGGGAGGGAAATACATTGTTTCCACAATAGACAAACAGCAACAAGAACGTACCGAAAGTATATTGACCCGTTGGAATGCTGAGTTTGCACAAAATGGAGTCAATAATATCGCAGCCCTTATTTTTGACATAGAAGCTAATGAAGTCGTTGCTTATTGTGGAAATGTCCATTTCGAGACTAGTTTGTCAGGCAATCAGGTGGACATAATACAATCACCACGTAGTACAGGTAGTATATTAAAACCATTCCTATATTGTGCCATGTTGCAGGAAGGGCAGCTTCTACCTGATCAACTATTAGCAGATATACCAATTAACCTGAATGGATTCTCTCCGAAGAATTTTAGTCTGCAATATGATGGTGCTGTTCATGCATCCGAAGCATTAGCCCGTTCTTTGAATGTGCCTTTTGTTGTATCTCTTCGAAAATATAGTGTACCAAAGTTTTATAATCTATTAAAATCGGCAGGGATGACTACCCTCAGTCGTTCACCTGACAATTACGGTTTGTCTTTAATACTTGGAGGTGCAGAAGGTAAACTATGGGATATTAGTTGTATGTATTTGCAGATGGCTCAATCTTTAACTGATTATAATGCTGAAGGTCATTATTATCATCATAAGTCGCCATCTTATCTTGTGACTAACGATGAGCCAAAAGGAGATTATTTGAAAAATCCTCTATTCAAAGCAGGAGCTACATGGTTGACATTTGAGGCTCTGACTAATGTCAATCGACCGGAGGAAATTGATTGGCAGTCTATTCCGTCCATTCAAAAAATAGCATGGAAAACAGGTACCAGTTTTGGATTTCGCGATGGTTGGGCAGTTGGGCTTAATACAAGATATGTTGTTGGTGTCTGGGTTGGAAACTCGGATGGAGAAGGGCGTCCCGGACTCACAGGGGCAAGGACGGCAGGTATGGTTATGTTCGATATTTTCAACTCATTACCGCAAAGTAGATGGTTTACTCGTCCTGACGGCGATTTGGTGCAAGCTGAGATATGCAGAGAAAGTGGTTGCCTGAAAAACTTGAATTGTCCTGATGCGTCCATCGATACAGTTTGGATATGTAAAAGAGGGTTGGATGCAGTAGCCTGTTCTTATCATAAACTTGTCCATTTGTCTGAAGATATGCAATATCAAGTTTATGAAGATTGTGCTGGAGCAAGGGGTATAATACATCAGTCTTGGTTTGTACTTCCACCTTCATGGGAATGGTATTACAAAGAACAGCATCCTGTTTACCGCTCATTACCCCCATATTCACCTGAATGTAGAGCCGATTCGGACGCCAAGTTGATGGAGTTTATATATCCATTTCCTAATGCCCTTATTAGTTTACCAAAGCAATTAGATGGATCGCCCGGAAGAGTGGTCTTTGAGCTGGCGCATCGTTCTCCGGCTAATAAGGTATTTTGGCATTTAGATAAAGAGTATATTGGAGAGACTAAAGATTTCCATAAAAAAGAGTATAATCCAACCTCGGGTGAGCACGTTTTGACTGTTGTCGATGAAACTGGGGCAAATTTATCAATAAAATTTACAATAAAATAATTTTTTTAATTATCTTATTTATAGATGTTTAAGTGTGTATTTGGGCGTGATGTAGAAAAAAAGTAGAAAAAAATATATATGTTGGTGCAACGTTTCTTGATTTGTCTCATCTTATATATACAAACTAATTACGAAAATTGGATAGACTTTCCAACTCAAATCAAACGCAAAACTATAGACACACTGTATTATTGAAAGTGTAAGAAACAAAACTACAAAACTACACACAATGTTAGGCTACATTCTGGTAGCGAAAAGAAGGGATTAGCTCCTAAGCTGAACTAATCCCTTCTTCTTTTTTTATAGCGATCGCTGATTGTTTCTTTAAGATAAAGTATCATTTTATTGCTAATTAATTGTCTATATTCTTAATAGGGGAAAAGAAATAATTGTAAATTTACATTTGTATTAAGTTATCAACTAAAAAAACTATATACTATGTTACCGGAGATTTATCAACAATTGAAGAATGAATTGTCTAAGACAATTGATCCCAAAAGACTTATAACTAATCCTTTGCAATTATTAGCCTATGGAACTGATGCCAGTTTTTACAGGTTAATCCCTAAACTTGTAGTGCAGGTACATTCAGAAGAAGAAGCAGTGGAGGTTATTCGGCTAACAGGTAAAATGCATATTCCGGTTACATATCGTGCTGCCGGAACAAGTCTTGCCGGGCAGGCTATTACCGATTCGGTATTAATGGTGGCAACTCATAAATGGAAAAAGTATGAGATTCTGAATAAGGGTCTTAAAATAAAGCTTCAACCTGGTATTACAGGCTCTCGGGCGAATATTTTTCTACAACCTTATGGACGTAAAATCGGTCCGGATCCAGCTTCAATTAATGCTGCTATGATAGGTGGTATTGCGTCGAACAATGCGAGTGGAATGTGTTGTGGTACTTCACAAAATTCTTATAAAACAATTGCTGACATACGGATTGTTTTACACGATGGAACAATATTAGATACTTCTTCATACGAAAGTAAAAAAGCTTTTGTAGAGACTCATCCCGATCTAATAAAAGATATAGAGCAGCTTAGAGATGATGTGAAGGCAGATGGTATATTATTCGAACGAATCAAAAAGAAATTTAAGATAAAGAATACTACAGGCTATAGTATCAATGCCCTTGTTGATTATACGGATCCTTTTGATATAATAAAACATCTAATGATAGGTGCAGAAGGGACATTAGCTTTTATTTCGGACATAACTTATAATACGGTAGTCGATGAAAAACACAAAATGTGTACGTTGATGATTTTTGAGACTATCGAAAAAGCCTGCGAAGCTGTTCCTTTATTGAAAGAAAGTCCGGTTTCAGCAGTTGAACTGTTAGACAGAGATTCTATTCGTTCGGTAGAGGACGATCCGGATGCTCCGACTTATTTTAAGACATTGCCAGACACAGCTTGTGTATTGTTAGTCGAAATACAGGGTAATGATAAAGCTGAAATGGATACCAAAGAGGCTGCTATCAGAAAAGCAGTCGAATCAATCCCTACTATTCAATCTTATGTATTTACATCCGATCCTAAAGAATATAATTTCAATTGGAAAGCACGTAAAGGATTATTGTCGTCCGTTGGAGGTTTGAGAAAGACAGGAACAACCTGTATAATTGAAGATGTTGCATTCCCGATTGTTAATCTGGCAGAAGGATGTATTGCCTTGAAAGAGCTATTTAAGAAATTAGAATATAATGATGCTTCACTTTTTGGCCATGCCTTAGACGGAAATCTACACATTGTATTTTCGCAAGATTTTTCTACCCCAACAGAAGTACAAAGATATGCTGATCTCATGGATGGCTTAGCTGATATTGTAGTTGGACGATTTGACGGGTCGTTGAAAGCAGAACATGGTACAGGGCGTAATATGGCTCCATTTGTGGAAAAAGAGTGGGGAGAGGCAGCGTATAAGATAATGGAAAGGATAAAAGATATATTCGATCCTTATAAATTGATTAATCCGGGAGTTATAATAAATAAGAATCCGGAAATACATATTGAAAATCTTAAACCATTACCTGCTGTTAACGAGATTGTTGATAAATGTATGGAATGTGGTTTTTGCGAACCTAATTGTGTCGCAGAAGGGTTAACCCTTTCTCCACGCCAACGTATTGTTATTGCTCGTGAAATATCACGTCTTGAAGTTGCAGGAGATGATCCTTCTCGCTTGAAACAGATGGTGAAAGATGCAAATTATTATTCGAATGAGACTTGTGCAACAGATGGGTTGTGTGGCTTACTTTGTCCGGTAAAGATAGATACTGGTAAATTTATCAAAGATCATCGTCACCAAGCGGCAAGCGATATGAGTAAGAGTGTTGCTGCATTCATCGGTGGTCATATGGCTGGTGTTACCTCAGCCGGGCGTGTTGGTCTTAATTTTGTTGATTTCTGGCATTCCTTGTTAGGCGATGGGTTGATGGGAGGAATTGCAGGTGGTATGCGTACCTTATCTGGTAAATTGATACCAAAATGGAATAAAGATATGCCTAAAGGGGCACATAAGATAAAACATGCCATTGCAAATGATGGGCAAGAGAATAAAGTTGTTTATTTTCCTTCATGTATAAATCGGACAATGGGTAAATCAGTGGGTTACGAAAAAGGAGATGTGGAATTGACTCGTAAAACAGAAGAATTATTGATTCGTGCCGGGTTTACAGTCATTTACCCTCCTAAGTTGAATTCTCTCTGTTGTGGTATGGCCTTTAGTAGTAAAGGGTTGAAAGAGGAAGGCAGTCGGAAGCTGAAAGAACTTGAAGATGCATTGTATGAATCATCAGAAGGAGGCAAATATCCTATCCTATTCGATATGAGTCCATGTTTCTATACTTTCCACGAGGGATATACCAATCAGAATATCAGGATATATGACCCTATCGAATTTATGCTAGAACATGTGATGCCAAAGTTATCAGTCAATAATCCTCGTGAAGTTGTTACAGTTTTCCCTGTTTGTTCTGTGAAAAAAATAGGAATGGAGCAAAATTTATTGAAGCTGGCTCAGATGTGTTCTAAAGAAGTCTCATTTGTCGAAACCAATTGTTGTGGCTTTGCCGGTGATAGAGGTTTTACTTATCCTGAACTTAATGAGCATGGACAACGACATTTGCAAGAACAGATTCCTGATGGTTGCAAGGATGGCTATTCTACCAGCCGGACTTGCGAAATAGGAATGAGCGAGTATAGCGATATTAATTTTAAATCTATATTCTATTTAATAGATGAGGTTACAAAATAAATTATACTATTTTTGTGTTTCTTTAACTATTGTAGGTTGAAGTAAAATAATATTAACCTCAACAGTCCTTTTTTGAAATTGCATAAGCTTTTACAACTTGGACTACTAAACCAAAGAATCTATGAAAAAAATAATTCTGTTTTGCATATTATCATGCATGGCTCATCTTTATGCTTATTCGCAGGATGTTAATTCTAAACTTATCCAAAGATTGGTCGATAAAGAGGTTCTGACAAAAGATGAAGCGGACGAGTTGAAAGCCGAAATTGAAGCTGATCAGATAAAAGAAGCTTCTAAAAATTCATTGACAGATAAAGTCGATAATGTTGAACGTTTTATTCGTAAGGGCTTCAATACCCCATACCTTAACTTTGGGGGATATGGAATGCTTACATATCAATATGATGATGCTGCTAATGTAAAACAGGATTTGAGGACTCGGGTTGCTCTTTTATGGATGCAAGGTAAGTTTGGAGACCATTTTGGCTATATGCTTATGAATGATTTTGCCGATTCTGGTCTTTTAGAATATTATGCAGAATGGATGCCTGCTAGATCTTTTAATTTACGTGCAGGTCAGTTTAAAGTACCTTTCACTTTAGAAAATCCATTGTCACTCACAGTGATTGAATCTGTACCCAACACACGCTCTGTGGCATCACTTTCCGGACAGGCTTTAGATGTCGGAGTCAACAATGGAGGTGGTCGTGATATGGGAATACAAGCATCAGGTTCATTTCTGAAAGTTGGCCAAAGGGATTTGGTATCTTATGCAGTCGGAATATTTCAAGGGCGTGGGATTAATGCCCGGGATAACAATAATACAAAAGACTTTGCCGGAACATTAATTGTAGAACCATCAGCTGGCTTTCGCTTAGCGGGGGGACTTTATGCCGGGCAGTCTCGTTATGTATTCAAAAATTCTGATGTGATTGAAGATCATGTCCGTAATCGTTGGGCTCTGAGTGCAGATTATAGTATAAGCCGTTTTAATATCCGTGCCGAATGGTTGCATGGAAAAGATGGAGGAATCAAGCGTGAGGGGCTTTATGGTTTGGCTCAATGGTATTTTATGCCTAAGAAATGGAGTACTTTTGCTAAAGTAGATCATTACTATACGGACAAAGATGCTGGGTCGAAAGTAATAGACTATATGATAGGTACTAATTACTATTTCTTCAAAAATAGTCGCTTTCAGCTCAATTACCAGTTTTCGGACTATTCAAAATGGGTAGGACAATCAACAACTAATACTGTTTATGCCCAGCTTCAGGTTGTATTCTAAAAAATGAAATATAATAATCCCCGGTTAGAATTCTAACCGGGGATTTATTTATTTGAGACTTCCTACCATATCTTCTGGTTTCACCCATTCATCGAACTGTTCTCCAGTCAGAAATCCTGAGTTTATAGCTTCTTCTCGCAGCGTTGTTCCGTTTTTGTGAGCAGCTTTAGCTATTTTAGCAGCCTTCTCATATCCTATGTGTGTATTGAGTGCAGTAACAAGCATTAACGAGTTATCGACAAGCTCTTTAATTCGTTTCAAATTTGGCTCTATGCCCGCTACACAATGATCAGTAAATGAAATACAAGCGTCTCCTAACAATTCTGCCGACTGGAGGAAGTTAGCGGCTATGACAGGTTTGAATACATTTAATTCATAATTGCCATTTGCTCCGGCAAATGTAATTGTACTGTTATTCCCCATCACTTGTGCGCATACCATTGTTAAAGCTTCGTTCTGAGTTGGGTTTACCTTACCCGGCATAATTGAAGATCCCGGCTCGTTTTCAGGTAAATGCAACTCTCCGATACCTGATCGTGGGCCCGAACCAAGCAAACGTATATCTTGAGCAATTTTGAATAGTGATACCGCCATTTGGTTTAGCGCTCCATGTGTACCTACTACTGCATCATTCGCAGCAAGTGCTTCAAATTTGTTAGGAGCAGTAACGAAAGGTAAGCCGGTGAATTTTGCTATATATTCCGCTACTTTTATATCGTATCCTTTAGGAGTATTTAATCCGGTTCCTACTGCAGTTCCTCCCAATGCCAATTGAGATAGGTGTCCTAGTGTCGCTTTCACCGCATCTATAGCATATTGTACCTGTGCTGCATATCCAGAAAACTCTTGCCCTAGTGTCAGTGGAGTTGCATCTTGCAGGTGGGTACGTCCTATTTTTACAATATCTTTAAACTGATCCGCTTTTTTTGCGAGGCTGTGTTGCAATGTTTCAGCTCCTGATATGGTTTTTTCAACTACTTTTTTATATGCTGCAATATGTAGGGCAGTTGGGTAAGTGTCGTTCGAAGATTGAGATTTATTTACATCATCATTTGGGTGAATGGGGCTTTTGTCGCCAAGCTTTCCTCCGCTTAATACGAGTGCCCGGTTTGAAATAACTTCATTCACATTCATATTCGATTGTGTGCCCGACCCTGTTTGCCAAATAACTAATGGAAATTGATCGTCTAATTTTCCTTCTAAAATTTCGTCACAAACTTTGGCTATCAAATCTCTCTTCTCTTGCGATAATACTCCGAGGTCGCAGTTTGCATATGCAGCAGCTTTTTTCAAATAGCCGAAGGCATGAATTATTTCTATCGGCATAGATGCTGCCGGACCGATTTTGAAATTGTTTCGTGAGCGTTCAGTTTGTGCTCCCCAATACTTGTCGGCAGGCACTTTAACCTCTCCCATTGTGTCATGTTCTATACGATATTCCATTTTTATGTATATTTTATATTGATTATTTGTAAAGTTCTTAAGAAATGGGGAATTAGTCAATACCTATTTATTATGATTTTGCATATCGTATTATACATGTTTGTTATGACGCGCAGATATAAAAATAGCCCGGAATGTGTTTGATTTCCGGGCTACCAGTAGACTTAATTTAATATTAATTATTAAAACTAAGTAATGTGTTTTCTTTGTTATTATTTATTTCTCCGTAAGTGAAGTATTTTATATCGTTGTCCCAATCTTTTGTTCTCTTATCCCATTTTGTATATGTATAAGAAATAGGATTATTCTTTTCATCATATTTGTATTCAGTTTTTTGTGAGCCGACCCAACCTTCATATTGATCCCATACATAGGTGCTTCTTGATATTCTGTTTCCATCTGCATCTATCTTATATGCATATTTGGTAATAGGTTTTTCAGTATCGTTGTCAATTATAGTATATTCTTTATTGATACCGTCTTTTGTTTCTTCGATATTGGTATACATTTTTGTGTTTTGAGCAGAAAGGTTATTTGTTGCAAACAAAACTGCTATAAAGGACATTATTATTGTTTTCATGATTCTATGTATTATTTTGTTAATTATTCTGGTTCCTATATTTTTAATGACGTTCTTTTTTTCAGATTGTTACATTGTTTTTATTTCAAACTTGCCAAAGTGCCATTTGAAAGATTATTTTCTTTATTTGAAGAATATGCTATATAGTCAGTGGCTTCTGACCAGTTATTTGTTCCTTTATCCCAGTTTGTATATGCTATAGTTACCAATTGATCATCTGCATCATATATATATTCTGTTTTTTGTGTTCCGACCCATCCTTTTGCTACACTCCAGCTATAAACAACTCTTTCTGTTCTGTTTCCTAATTGATTGTACTTGTACATTATTTTTTGCGATGGGGCAAGAGTCTCTTCATTCATGATGGTATATTCTTTAGATAATTCGCTGTTGTTGCTATAAATCTTTTTGTCTCCATTGCTTGCGAAAATACTGATTGAAGAAAGTAAGGTTACTGCTAATACTAATGCTTTTGTTTTCATAATGCTTATTTTTTTATTTTGTTTTTTATCTTTAATAATCTGGTGTACTAGTGAAGTAGTACACTGCAAATATATAGCTGTTTTTTATATTAGCAAAACTTTTCCCATATTTTTTTTGAAATAAAATATTTATTCTATATAATAGTCTGTAAATAAATTGTTTATGTGATAGTGTTTTGTGATGGAAATTCGATTCTTCTATTGCCTTGATGCTATAATTAGGTGTACTAGTACTACTTATTCTATGTAAAGGGGGGTGAAATGCTAGCGAGTTATTATAATTCTTTTCTTTTAGCTTTTCAGAATTTATATAATATTAAATAATGAAAATAGGTGCTGTGGTATTCTACTAACAATATATAGGTATTTATCACTGGTATTATCGCAATATATGGTGATTGTTTTTACTGCGTTGTGCTGTTTATCTTTGCGTGTCTTTATTAAAATGTGTCAAAATAAATAAATAACAAAATGAATAGAAAAATATTAACATGTAGCATTGTCTGCTTACTTTGTTTTATTTTTTGCAGCTTATCCGCAAATGCCCAGAGCACAGGGATCGTAAAAGGTACTGTTGTAACCAGCGATGGTGAACCTATAGAATCAGTTTCTGTTGGTGTAAAAAATACTAGCCAAGGAAGTTATACAGATGAAAAAGGTAATTTTAATATAACTGTATCATCAGGAAATCATACTTTACTCTTTTCTTATCTAGGTAGCCAATCGAAAGAAAAAAGTGTAAATGTTGGTAATGGTACTATTGTTGATTTAGGAACCATAACTTTCGATATATCTTCAAAAGCATTAGATGAAGTTGTAGTAGATGGAATGATTACTAAATTTGCTCAGAAAAAATCAGCTTATGTAGCTCGTATGCCATTAAAGAATCTCGAAAATCCACAAGTATACACAGTAGTTCCAAAAGAATTATTGACAGAACAGATGGCCATAGATTTTCGTAGTGTATTAACCTCTTCACCCGGAGTATCAAGTACAACATTGGGTGTCGGATCAGGCGGTACTGGTATGGCAATGCGTCTGAGAGGCTTTGCCGGAGCTAATGGTGCCGGAGCTATCCGCAATGGTATGGCTACAAACTATGTGTCATTATCTGACCCTGCCAATCTCGAAAGTATAGAAATTATCAAAGGTCCATCAGGAACATTGTTCGGAACTAATTTGATTTCTTATGGAGGGTTGATAAACCGTGTAACAAAGAAAGCTCACGAAGGAAAGAGTGGAGAGATCGGCTTCTCTACCGGTAGTTTTGGATTGGGACGTATAACTGCGGATTATAATACTCCATTAGATAATGAAGGAAAAGTGTTGTTTCGAGTGAATACTGCACTACATAGCGAAAAAAGTTTTCAAGACTATGGTGTCAACAAGACTTACATGATAGCACCGACAATGACTTATAATGTGAATGATCGATTGACACTAACTCTCGATGCTGAATATTTTAATTCTGATCGTACTACTTCTTATCTATATGTAAAACCGGGAATTGGGATAACTGATATCAATCAGGTAGCTTGGGATTGGGAACGTTCTTATGCATCGAATGATGTAACCAGTAAAGCTAAAGTTTTGAATATCTTTGCTGAGGCTAAATATAAATTATCAGAAAGTTGGACTTCGCAGACAGCCGTTTCTTATTCCAGAACCGACAATGATGCTAATTATATCTTCTTGCAGGTTAATTCTGCTCCGGATAGTATAAATCGTCAGTTGATGCATATTCCAAGTATGTTTGTTACCAATCAGGTACAACAGAATTTTATTGGAGACTTTAAGCTGGGAGATATTCGCAATCGTATTCTGATAGGTTTAGATTATACCAAATTGACAACATCTGATACTCGTGCGGTATTGACAAGTTTCGATAGCAAAAGCAAAGATTTCCCAACAGGTAATATTCCATTACAAGGAAAAGATGTACCGATCTATTTAGATCAGTATAATCTGAAAATGGGAACACCGAATAGGACTTCTGCAAACGAACGTTTCACACGTACATATAGTGCCTATGCCTCAGATGTAATCAATCCGATTGAACAATTAAGCGTGATGGCGAGTATTCGCTTCGATAGGTTCGAAGATGTACAGAGCGATTATTTGCAAACAGCATGGTCTCCAAAGTTTGGTGTAGTGTATCAATTCTTAAAAGACAAAGCTTCTGTTTTTGCAAATTATATGAATGGATTTAAGAATCAAGGACCATCAATCGGTAATCCTGATGGAGATCTTGTTTCCTTCAAACCTGAACATGCATTTCAATGGGAGGGTGGATTCAAACTTGAGTTCTTAGAAAGTAAGTTGAGTGGTACAATCAGCGCATATCATATCAAGGTCGAAGACCGAATCCGCTCTGTTGCTGCACCAACAGGTTCAACAGTTACATCATATAATGTTCAAGATGGTACACAGGTAAGCAAAGGCGTTGAGGTGGATTTTATTGCAAATCCTATCCCGGGAATGCATATCATAATGGGTTATGGTTACAATCATAACGAGTTCACTAAATCGTCTGATGTGGAAGGTAAAAGAGATTATGGTACACCAAAACACTTGGCAAATTTCTGGATAAGCCATAAATTACAAACAGGATCCCTAAAAGGTTTCGGTTTGGGGCTGGGAGGAAATTTTGCAAGCGGTCATTATTTGGATAATAAGAATACTATTAATATTGCAGGTTATGGCAAGTTGGATGGATCAGTATTTTACGAACAATCAAAATTCAGAATTGGTGTTAAGTTGAATAATTTGACTAACAAAAAATACTGGTTATCTGATTACTATGCAGAACCTCAATCATCACGTCAGTTAATAGCTAATATTACATACCGCTTCTAAAGGAGCATGAAATAGATATATTATGTAAATCGCTCCGAAGTATTTTGGCTTCGGGCGATTTACTATTTATAAATAATTATGAAATCGAAATTTAAAATATACTTCTTAATTTTCTCCTTGCTTCCTTTGTATTTGTTTGCTCAGGAAGACATTATTATAGGTAATAAGTATAGTCTGCATTCTGACATCTTGAATGAAGAAAGACCTTATTGGGTCTATCTTCCACCAAGATACAATGATGCTGATTTTGGAAAGGCAAATTATCCTGTGATCTATTTATTAGATGGAGATACTAATTTCTATACATTGGTAGCTGTTCAGAAATCATTTACCAGAGGAATGTATAATAATATGCCTGAATGTATTATTGTTGGAATCCCCAATACAGACCGTACCCGTGATCTTACACCTTCCAAATCGTCAATGAAACATAACGGTAAGGATATGTTTACAAATAGTGGAGGGGGAGAAAATTTTACTCACTTTTTGGCAGACGAATTACGACCAACCATTGATTCTTTGTATCGTACCAATGGCTACAATATACTTGTTGGGCACTCATTCGGAGGATTGTTTGCTATGAATACTTTGGTGCAACATACAGACCTCTTTAACGCATATGTGGTATTAGATCCCAGCTTGTGGTGGGATAACAGGAAAGTATATAATGAAGCAGAAGCTATTTGGCAAACGAAAGATTTTGGGAAGAGAGGACTTTATATTGCTATGGCAAAAGATGAAGATAGGCCAGATGATGAACAAAAGCATTCAAAAACAATTCATGAATTTTGTACTACTATTTTACTGCCCACAACCAAGAATAACTTGAATGCGTATTGGAAATATTATGAAGGAGAAAATCATGGTACAATCCTTACATCAGGTACATTCGATGCATTTCGAACTCTATTTGAAGGTATAGAACTGCCAGTCAAAAAAATACCGGACAACCCTGAACTGATCAATGAATACTATACTAAACTATCGTCTCGTATGGGTTTCACCTTTGTGCCCGATGAAACACTTGTCGATAATTTAGGCAAATATGCTCTTTCTGTCGAAAAATATGATGGGGCAATAGAGATATTTAAGCTAAATCTGAGAAATTATCCTGATAGCAAAAATGCACGTCAAAGTTTGGCCAATGCTCGCTCGAAGAAAAAAACTAATATAATAAATCAATAAAAAACATCACTGTGAGTAGAATATCAACTAAGAAACTGATATCCTGGTTTCATCTATGGCCGGGGCTTATCTCTTCCGTAATTGTCTTTTTGGTATGTATAACCGGGACTATTGCAGTCTATTGTGACGAAATAATTGACCTTTCGGCAGGGGATGCACGTTATGTGAAAGAAGTAAAATCTGAAAAACTTCCGACAGAGGAACTTATACAGATTGTAAAAAAAGAATTTCCCGATAGGAAAAATCCGAGTTATATGGTTGCATATAAAGATCCGGAACGTACTGTCCGTTTTAATACTTTCAGTAAAGATGAAGGTTTACGTATGGTTTATGTAGATCCTTATAATGGGCAAATATTAGCTGATGACGGAACAATTTATTTTTTCTATATTCTTGTTCATATACATAATTCATTTCTACTCGGAAAAACCGGACAATGGATTGTAGATATTGCTACTATTATCTTTGTTTTAGAATTATTGACAGGCCTATTTTTGTGGTTGCCCAAAAAGTGGAGTAAGACAGCACGTGATGGAGCTTTAAAAATCAAATGGAAGTCTACTGGTAAACGTCTTAATTATGATTTACACAAAGTGTTGGGTTTCTATGGATTATCGATTATGTTAGTATTGTCTCTAACCGGGCTTTTAATTGCTTTTGAGCCTTTATCACATTCGGTGATGAAAGCCTTTGGAGCAGATACTTCTCACGATTGGGAAAAATCATTACCGAAATATAATGCAGACGCCCAGCCCATATTGTTGAATACTATTATCGACAAAGCTTTTGCTAAAAATCCTAATAGGAATGAGATACAGGTATATACTTATAAAATGGACTCAAGCGGATATTATATGATGCGTCTGGCGGATAGGGTAGGGCTTAAAAGCGCACAGAACGCACAACCTCTTGTTTACGACCGTTATTCAGGTATAGAGATTCCAATGCCGGAAAGTACAATGAAACATGAAAAAATAGAAAATCTGGTATGGGTACTTCATATGGGAAACTGGATGGGTCCGGTGGGTAAGTTTGTTACATTCTTAGGAGGGCTCATTGCTACATCATTACCTGTTACAGGTTTCTATATTTGGTGGGGTAAAAAGAAGAAAAAAAAGAAAGAGTAAGTTATTAGCGTCTCTTATGCTTAGAAGCAGAATATATCATCTCTTTTATTTTTAGTATCTTTGTAGATATTTACAAAATTATGAACAATAAATTAAAGGGCGGTATATTCGTCTTTCTAGGAGCATGCAGCTTCGGCGTATTATCTACAATTGTAAAGAAAGCTTATGCTGAAGGCTATACTTTAGGACATATAACAGGTAGTCAGGTTTTTTTTGGAGCAGTTCTGCTATGGTTACTATATTTGGCAGAGTGTACATTCTTCAGGTCAAATAAAGATAAAGAAGAAATAGGTACTCAACAAAAAGTAAGGACATCATGGTGGAAAGTATGTCTTGCCGGTTCATTTACCGGACTGGTCGGCATTTTTTACTATCAATGTGTAAAGCTCTTACCCGCTTCTATTGCAATTATTTTATTGATGCAATATCTTTGGATCAGTATCTTGATAGAAGCAATTGTATTTAAAAAGAAACCCCATCGAATACAATTAATTGCAGCAGGTGTTGTATTGATTGGAACTCTGTTTGCAGGAGGTATTTTTGAGGATAGTCTTCAGTTAAACTCTAAAGGGATTATGTTTGGTTTCTTGGCAGCAACCTCATATGCTTTTTTCCTTCTTACAAGTGGTCGAGTCGGTAACGATTTACCAGCATTGAAAAAAAGTGCTTTAATGATAACCGGTTCTTGTATTCTTACCTTTATCATCTTTCCTCCCCTGTTTTTTATTGATGGAACATTTGTTGATGGACTCTATAAATGGGGTCTTGTATTAGCTGTTTTGGGTACAGTTATTCCTCCTCTATTTTTTTCTATCGGGGTGCCCAAAGTAGGAGTGTCTCTAGGTGCCATTCTAAGTGCAGCTGAGTTGCCTGTCGCTGTATTATCTTCAAACTTTATATTACATGAGAGGGTTACATTGGTGCGTTGGCTAGGTGTTGCTTTGATTTTGTCTGCAATTGTATTTACCAATGTGAAATTTAAAAATAAACAAAAGAAAAACGGCTTTCAGAATCTAAACTGAAAACCGTTTCCTTTTACTTCATTTAGACATTATTGTCTACCCCCGAAACTAAAAGAAATTGGAATATAGTTGGGTGCTGTTACCTGTTTTTTGCTCACCATAAAGGTTGGTCTTATTTGCACAGTAACATTTGATTGTTTGCTATTAACCCCTGTCATGTTTTTAACAATATCAATTACCGCATCCTTCGATTTTCCTTTCATTAATACTGCTAAATCAGTACCAACATTTACAGGAAGAGTTTGTGTACCACCTCCGGGTATACTTAACGATTGGGTAACAGATCCTTTTGAAAACTGAATACCATCCACACTTAAAATATAATCCAAACCATGTAGTAATGCCGCACTCCGATGTGGGTTCTTTACATCTACATTTACTGTAAAATTAAGAGGAATAGACTTGGCATTGCTCGAGAAAACTGCTGTCACTTTGGGTATATCAGTTAAAGAAAGTCCTCTGGATATATCTATTCCAGCAACAGAAAATCCTGTTAAGGATTGGTACTTATACTCACAGTTAAGCATATTGTATGCTCCTGTGAATTCTTGGGTCACGTCGCATCCGAATAGTGTCGCTGCAACAATAAATAAACTTAAAATTTTTTTCTTCATGTGTGTATATGTAAAATTGTAAATTTGGGCAATAAGACTCACGCCTTATTATATAATTGGTTTTTATTTTATTGTAACCATTGTTGCTCCATATCCATATTCGCGGAATGAGGCATCTTGATAATATGCTGTTTTGTATTTGTTTTTTAGTTCTTTTAATATTGCCTGCTTTAGTACTCCATCTCCTTTGCCATGAATAAATACTATTTTTTGCCCTTTATTTTGCTTATTCTCAAGCATTGTTTTATTAAACTCTTCAAGCTGATATTCTAGCATATCTGCAGATGAAAGTCCGGCTACATTATCGAGTAATTCGCTTATGTGCAGGTCTATTTCGAGAATCGGTTTTTTTTCTGTTTTTTTTATATCCTGTACACGTGGTCGTGTGGTCTCCTTTTCGTGCATTGCTTGTGCTATTGCTTCGGGCGATATCATTAATTCCTTTTCCGGAAGGTCTTTTCTAATGATAGGATATATTAGCGCATTTTCATTGAAATAGTCATTTTCTCTGAAACTGTGTAATTTATAAAATTTTACAGTGTCTAACTTTAGCTCTACAGAGCACGTATTTTTCAGAGCAAAGGGCTTATCCTTTTTATAAGCGATCAATTGCACGCACAAATGCTCTAAATTATTTAATTCTGTTTTATCAAATTCGTCAATATATATCTTAGTATTCGGCTCAATTGTATTTACACAACGGCTTACCCAACCTGCATCGGTTTTGTTCATATAGTTGAATGACAAATAATAGTTACTATCATTTATCAAATAACATTCAAAATCGGTTGTACTGAGGTTTTTTATATCATTAGGGAGATATGCAAGAAAGGCAGAAATAATTTCTCCTTCTTTTGTCTCTTCTATTTTATAATCTTCCTCAATCTTTTGAATTGATGCATTCTGTATATCAGCTGATGGTTTTGCAGATTGTCTTACTTGGGCGTCGTTGGCTGGTTCTATAACCACACATTCTTGGGTAAGGACTGGTATTTCAAATCCATCTTCATCTTCAACTAATACTATATTTTTTCCTTGAAAACCTATTATTACACCTCCCCCAGTGGTATTGAGAAAGCGTACTTTATCTCCCGTTTTCATACTCAGATACTTTATCTAGTCATTCACTGAAACATATCTGTTTCAATGTCAACCAAAATGCTTGTTTTGTAATTATTTATATTTATATATCAGTTCTAACACTGATAACAACTCTTATTTCCGCAAAGTTCATTATTTTTGTTGAATAAAAAAAATGAAAGTGGAAATATCCGATCCTCGACATACTCATATTGACAATTTTAACTATAATTTACCTGAAGATAAAATTGCAAAATATCCTATAAAACAAAGAGATAGGTCTAAATTATTAGTTTGTAAGCCAGATAAACTTATTGATTCAAATTTTTATTTACTTCCTAACTATCTTCCTGAAAATAGCTTGCTTGTATTTAATAATACAAAAGTTATTCAAGCCCGGATGCACTTTCGGAAGTCTACGGGTGCTCTTATCGAAATATTTTGTTTGGAGCCATACTCCCCAAACGATTATGCTTTGAATTTTCAGCAGACAACCCATTGTTCTTGGGTTTGCCTTGTGGGGAATCTCAAAAAATGGAAAGAAGGTAAGCTTGTTCGGAATATTATTGTTGAAGGGAGAAATGTATGTATAGAAGTCTCGCGTCGTGAAGCCTATGGCGATTCACATATTATAGATTTCGAATGGGATGATCCTGAAATATGTTTTTCAACGTTGTTGGATATAGTCGGAGAACTTCCAATTCCACCATATCTGAATAGAGATACAGAAGAGCAAGATAAGGAAACTTATCAGACTGTATATTCGAAAATAGAGGGGTCTGTAGCAGCTCCTACTGCCGGATTACATTTTACGAATGAGGTTTTTGCTGACCTGAAAAATAAAGGTGTGGAAACAACTGAGGTAACATTGCATGTTGGAGCAGGTACTTTCAAGCCAGTGAAATCAGAAGAAATTAAAGACCATGAGATGCATTCGGAATTTATTTCGGTGAAAAAAGATGTAATTAAACATTTGCTAGCGAAGAAAAAGGATGGAGGAAAAATAATTGCTGTTGGAACAACTTCTGTCAGAACTTTAGAAAGCTTATATTATATTGGAGAATTGCTCGGACAGAATGGGGTATCAGATTTAAAGGTTGGTCAATGGCAGCCATATAAGGCTGAAAATAATAAAATCTCCATAGACCAGTCTCTGTCAAATATCTTATCTTATTTGGACAACAATAATTTATCTACCCTTATTGCTTCTACCCAGATTATTATTGCACCCGGTTATGAGTTTAAGGTGGTAGATGGAATTATTACGAATTTTCACCAACCTAAAAGCACACTCTTATTGCTTATATCTGCATTTGTATCGGGTAACCGTTGGAAGAGCATTTATTTACATGCACTGGAGCAAAACTATCGTTTCCTAAGTTATGGAGATAGTTCGCTACTTTTGAAAGAGTAATCAGATCAGGCAAAATTATGAAAATGAAAAAAATAATTATATCAATTCTGGTAATTGTCCTTCTTGCGATTGGAGGTATTGCTATTTATTTTAATAACATAGTTTCAACAGGTTTTGATATAGATAAGACTGTTTATATAACTATTGGTACAGATAAGAATTATAATAGATTATTATCTGATTTGGATACAATTGCAAAGATTAGAAATCTGAGTAATTTTGATCGGATTGCAGGTTTGGTTGATTATCCAGACAATATGCGCACAGGTAGGTTTGCTGTTACTTCCGATATGAATATATGGGAAGTATTACAAGTATTGCGCAATGGAATACAGTCGCCTGTAAACTTGAAATTTAATAATATAAGGACTAAAGAAGATTTAGCCATTCGTCTGTCTGGCCAATTGATGTTGACTGAGAGTGAGCTGCTCGGAGCTTTCAATGATTCTGTAGTTTGTGCAAGATATGGTTTTACTCCACAAACCATTGTTGCTATGTTTATTCCCAATACATATGAAGTATATTGGGATACAAGACTAGATATGTTCCTTTCGCGGATGGATAAAGAATATAAACGATTCTGGACTGAGGAGCGTTTGTCAAAGGCAGAAGCAATTCAATTATCTCCAATCGAAGTGTCAATATTAGCTTCTATAGTAGAAGAAGAATGTACATATTCTGATGAATATCCTGTTGTTGCAGGGTTGTATTTGAATCGTCTTCATCGGGGGCAGGCTTTGCAGGCAGATCCTACAGTTAAATTTGCGGTAGGAGATTTTAGTTTACGCCGTATATTAAATAAACATTTAGAGATTCGTTCTCCTTATAATACTTATCAAAATATTGGGCTTCCTCCCGGACCAATACGTATTCCTTCGATAAAAGGTATAGATGCCGTGTTAAATTATTCTAGACACAATTACTTGTATATGTGTGCAAAGGAGGACTTTTCGGGCAGACATAATTTTGCGGTCACTTTTGAGGAGCATCAACAAAATGCAAATAAATACAGGCAAGCTTTAAATAGGAGAGGGATATATTAATAAGCATTCTCCTCTCCTTTGAAAACGTTAAGTACCGTTTTAAGGATTATTTTTATGTCGAGAAAGAATGTCCAGTTTTCTATATACCAAACATCTTTTTTAACCCTCTCTTCCATATCATAGACTGTTTTGGTCTCTCCTCTGCATCCTGTTACTTGTGCCCATCCTGTGATCCCAGGTTTGATGAGGTGGCGAACCATAAATTTTTCAATAAGTTCCGAATATAACTCGGTATGTTTGAGCATATGTGGTCGTGGTCCCACAACAGACATTTCACCTTTTAGTACATTGATAAATTGAGGAAGTTCATCAATACTAGTTTGCCGCATAAAGGCACCTACTCTAGTTATTCGAGGATCTTCTTTTGTCGCACTTTTTAGGTTGGCAGATGCATTCAATCTCATTGACCTAAATTTGTAACAATAAAAATCTTTTCCTTTTATTCCGGTTCTTTTTTGTTTAAAGAAAATAGGGCCGGATGATGTTAGCTTGATAATGATTCCAAAAACTAAAAAGATAATAGGGAATATTGTAATCAACACAAATCCTGAGAAAAATAGATCGAATGTTCTCTTTATAGCCCTATTAGACATATGTTGTAGTGGTTCGTATCTGAGGCTAAGTACAGGTATTGTATTCAGAAAATGAAGAGAGAATCTACGTTTAATGTATTTATAAAATTCTGGAACCAAGTAGAACCGGATCATATGCTTTTCCGATAAACTTATGAGTTCTACTATTTTTGCATCTTTACTACCTGGTAGGGTACAATATATTTCATCTATATTTTCTTTCTCTATATACTCTTGTACTTCCGACAGATCTCCTAAATAGTTCGGGAGGACATGTTTATTATCTAAATTATCATCAAAAAAGCCAAGTATCCGATATCCAAAATCACTTTGTATAAGTTCTTTATAGATAGCTAATCCATTGATACCACCTCCAATAATAATTACTTGTCGATAATTGTAGCCTTTGCGGCGGTATATTTTTAATACAGACCGGAAGGTTACATGCCAGCAGCAGAAGAGAATTGTAAGTAAAGCAAAGCTTGCTAACCAAGGAAGAACAGGTGGAACCATTATTTTAAAGATGGCAATGAGACCTGTTAATATTATGGCAAACAGAGTGATAAAGTATGTTGACTGTTGAATTATCTTATCAACAAATACAATATTGGATGATATATTGATCCGAACGAATGTAGAAGTAATAAAATAAGACAAGTTTACTAAAAATAAAGCTTGGACTTTATTTTCATTAAAAGAGTATGGGTCTAAGAGAGAATAGTGCTTGAAATATAGATATAGAGAAATAAAGAATAAGTTGATAAGAATCAAGTCTCCTATGCGAACAAGCCAATCGATTAGATAGCCATATCCTTCTTTCCTATGTGTAACTTTTTTTACCATAATCTCAAATCGAAAGAGTTTTATTTTCAGTCTTTTTTTTATAAGTAGTAATCAGAATTACACTTATGATTAGACTAATTGCTGCAAGCCACATATGATTTTCAATACCCATTGTTTCCATCATTTCATATTTCGGTGAACCAAAGTATATTTGAGGAATAATGATATTGATCGCATTATGTAATATATGAACAAGTATAGGTATCCATATATTTTTCGACCAAATAAATAGATAGCCTAAAAGGGCTCCGAGTAATAATCGGGGAATAAACCCATAGAATTGAAAATGAATTGCACTGAATATTATGGCTGTAATCCATACTGCTATATTTTTATTTCGGACAATTCTATTTATAATTTGTTGTAATCCAGCTCTAAAGAATAGCTCTTCCGATATCCCAGCTAGTACAGCTATGATTAATATATTTGAAGCATAACTTCCAATGGACTTATCAGCAATGAACAATTCTATGATTTTTTTTACAGAATCCTCACTTGCTCTCATCCATTTTTCAATTGCTCCCATAGATTCGGGTAGGTTCATTAAGTTGTTGTAGTAGGCAACAAGTTGGATGATCGGTTGTATAGCAATTGTTAAGATAACTATAATTAGTAATTCACTGTATGATGAATTAAATTTTGTTTTTAGGAATGATTGATAATTTTCTTCAAAAAAATATGTATAGAGTATAACAGGGACAATGAATAGGCCAATAGATTGTACTACTTGGGTAATTTTGAGGAAAGGTATATTCTGGCTTAGTCCACCTGTTCCTACTTCAGATGCAAATGGAATTGTTATAAGTGAAACTATAAATAGTGCTATAATAATTCCTAGAAGCAAAAAAAAGAGAAAGAAGAATAGTCTGGACCAACTACCCATCCCTTGGAATATGGTTTTGTTAATCATCAATTATCTAATTTGTTACGCAGAGTACAGTTATACCACTACATTGTTTTGAGTTATTACAATAGTCAATTAAAGACTTTGTTTCTATAATAACTTTTTTTGCCATACTAGAAGCATGTATAAATCGGAGTTTATTATCTTTATGATAGGCAATGCCTATATGTGAATAGTCTAAACCTCCTATGTTGGTTGCAAATATAATTATTTCACCATCAATTATGTTGTTTGAGATAGTTTTAATATTTTGCAATGGGATAATTTTATAGTTGTTTCTTTGGGATATTTCATTTTCAACTGTTTTGATCCTATCTAAATTTTCTTGGTTATTATTAAGGTGTTTATATAATTTAGAATGATTTGACATAAAATTAATTTCTTTCTCAATCTGATTACCATTCAGATTAAGACTTATATTTTTTAATAATCCATTTCTTTCATTTTGATATATCCAGTCGCTTGTATAGTGTAGACGGGAAGTGTATCCATCTATCTTTCCATTGCGATAACGCATTGATGTAAGAATATTGCAATAGTTTGAAAAGGAGAAGTCTCCTGATTTTATAACTTTAGACAAGGCAATACAGTTTTCGACAAAAGTAGTACAATCAAATTCATGTAAATTAATCGTTAATACTTCTGTGCTGTTTTCATCAAGTGTCGATGCTACATAAGGTCTATCAATAAAAAATAGAGCAGTACTTGCAATTAAATCCGAAATATCAGAATGTTGCATAGAGGAAAATTCCTGAATATAAGATTCATATATCAGAGAGTCTGTCTTGTTATAGCATATACTAGCTTTAGCAGTATTTGTCGATATTACAGAAAAGAGTAATATTAAAATTACATTAGTGAATTTCATGGTTTTTTTGAATTAACTAAGCCCTTCTATCAATCCATTTTTGATGTCAATTCTATTTGCTTGTGGATCCTTCGGTAGGCCGGGCATACGCATTATATTACCTGCAATTGCAACAATAAATTCTGCTCCATTATTAATCACAATATCGTTTATTGAGAATATAAATCCAGAGGGAAGACCATATGCATTTGCATTATCTGAGAATGAGTATTGCGTTTTAGCAATACATACCGGGTAATTTTCTATACCTAGCTTAGATATTAGATTTAGTTTCTTTTTAGCCTTTTCACTCAGCTTTATCGAGTCTGCTCCATAAATTGTTTGGGCAATTTTAGTAATCTTTGTTTCTACAGTATCTTCATCATTATAAGTGAATTTGAGAGAGCTAGCTGTACTGTTTTCGATTGTATCCACAACAACCTCTGCCAATTCTATTGCTCCTGACCCACCTTTTAGAAATGCTTCATTTATCGCAAAACTAACATTTTGCATCAAGCAATGTTTTTTGATGAGAGCAATCTCCTCATCTGTATCAAATCCGTATTTATTTAAAGCAACAACAATGTTTTGTCCAAAGGATTTCATATTGGTAATATGCTTATCAAGATTTTCAAATCCTTTCTTCAACCCCTCTATATTTGCTTTTTTGATTTCTTCAAGAGGAACACCTCCATGCATTTTTAAAGCTTGGGTCGTTGCTACTATTACGGTCAATTTGGGTGTTATACCAGCTTTACGACATTTGATATTGAAAAATTTTTCAGCACCGAGGTCAGCACCGAATCCAGCTTCGGTAACAGTATATTCCGAATGGCTCATAGCCATTTTAGTAGCAATAATAGAATTACATCCATGTGCTATATTTGCAAAAGGTCCTCCATGAATGATTGCAGGTGTATGTTCTGTTGTCTGTACTAAATTAGGGTTTATAGCATCTTTTAGTAATACTGTGATAGAGCCTGCTATACCAAGGTCACTTACCAAAAAGGAAGTGCCGTCTGCTCTGTAACCTAAAATAATATTGTTTATGCGTCTTTTCAAATCGTCAATATCTTTTGATAAGCAAAGAATTGCCATAATTTCTGAAGCTGGAGTAATCTCAAATCCGGACTCTCCAGGTAATCCATTTTCAGAGCCATTCAATCCGGTTACAATATATCTTAAATTTCTATCATTTACATCCAAAACCCTTTTCCAAACAATATCCTTAAGAGCCAGATCCGTTCCTCTATTCCGATACTGATAATTATCCAGAAGTGCGGTTATCATATTGTGTGCAGAGGTAATAGCATGAAAATCTCCGGTGAAGTGTAAATTAATATCTTCCATTGGGAGAACTTGTGCATAACCACCACCTGCTGCACCACCCTTCATTCCGAAGCATGGTCCTAAAGAAGGTTCACGTAAGGCTACAACAGCTTTTTTCCCAATCTTATTTAATCCAAGAGCTAATCCTATCGAAATGGTTGTTTTTCCTATTCCTGCTTTAGTTGGGGTAATTGCTGTTACTAAAATAAGATTATTCTTTTTTACTTTATCTTCGTCTATTAATGAAATCGGAACTTTGGCTATATACTTGCCATAGTTATGTAGATCATCAGAAGAAATATCTATTTGATCTGCGATATGTGATATGTTTTTTAAACTGATACTTCTTGCTATTTCAATATCTGTTTTTAGTTCCATTTAGTTCTTTCGGTTTTCTGTTGGGCATTAATTGTGTCCAAAGATACATATATTTATTTATTTGATTAGTTCATAAAACACAAAAAGGGGATGCTAAAAAACATCCCCTTTTCTATTTTTGTACTGAATATTGAATATTAATCTACAATACCAAGTTTAGTTTTAACAACTTTACCTGCATCTACAGCATTGCTACCGACATGAACTAATGCTGCTGCATCGATAATGTAAGTGTAATTATTTTCATCACCTACGTCTTTTATAGCTTGTCTCATTTTTTGTTGAAGAGGAGCAAATAATTTATCTCTTTCTTGTTCCAATTCAGCTTGGCTTGTTTGTACGAAATTTTGATATCTTTCTTGAAGTTGTTCCAATTGTTTTTGACGGTCAGCAACAACACTAGCTGTCACTTCTGTTGAGTCTTTTTGGAATTTTTCTACCAGGTCAGCATATTCTTTTTCAATAGCTTTAGCACTGGTGTCCATTGCTTCACTTTTTGCTTTTAACTTTTCTTGTACATCTTTAATTTCAGGCATTTTTGCAAAAATTTCCTGAGTATTTAGATATGCAATCTTATCTTGAGCAAACAATGTAAAAGGAGCTGCTACAAATAATAAAAGGAATAGTTTTTTCAACATAATAAGGTGTTATTTAAAATTTTATTGTTTTTTATCCCGCAAATATATATAATTATTTCGAATATCCTAACTTAGCTAATACTTCATTACTTATATCAATTCTAGGTGAAGCGAATATTACGCTTTCGGCTGATGCTCGGTCTAATATCAGTTGATATCCTTTTGTTTCGGATATTTCTTTTACAGCATTATAAATATCATCCTGAATTGGTTTAACAAGAGCCTCTCTTTTTTTGAACAGTTCACCCTCTGGCCCGAAATATTTGCGGTTCAGTTCTTGCACACTCTTTTCTTTTTCGACTATGGCAGTTTCTCTTTTTGTCTTTTGCTCAGCTGAAAGAAAAACTTGATCCGATTGGTAAGATTGATACATCGTTTTTACCTCCTGTTGTCCTTTTTCAACTTCAGCTTGCCATTTTTTAGACATTACCTCAAGTTGTTCTTGTGCTGTTTCATAACTACTGATATTTTTTAGTATATAATCCATATCAATCAGTGCAAACTTCTGTGCATAGCTGCTACAAGCTATACCCATAAACAAAGTGAAAAGTAATAATATTTTTTTCATAGTTCTACTATTTTAATTATACATATAAGACACAAAGTTTTTCCAAATGTTTACTTTGTGCCTTATAAATTATGTTAATTCATCTGTGTATTCTTAAAATTCCTGACCGATAACAAAGTGGAACTGGCTACCGCCACTACTTCTTGAACCATTAATTGGGTCAAATCCATATGCCCAGTCTATACCCATTAGTCCAATCATCGGTAACATAATACGTGCACCGACTCCGGCAGAACGTTTCAAGTCGAATGGATTAATCTTTTTCAAATCGTACCAAGCATTACCGGCCTCTGCAAATGTTAGAATATATATTGTAGATGTAGGCTCTAGTATCAACGGATATCTAAGTTCCAATGCTAAGCGGGTATATGCACTTGCTTGTGTGCCTAATGCTCCATTTTCATAACCACGTAATCCAATTGTTTCAGTTGCATATGAACTTGAATATCCTGACATACCATCACCCCCAACATAGAATGTACCAAATGGGGATTTTTTATTCTTGTTATAGTATCCAACAACACCATATTCCGCACGAGTCATCAATACTGGAGTTTTCTTTGCACTAGACAGAGGTAAGAATGTTTTAGATTTCAATTTCCATTTGTGGTATTCTATCCATCTGTATTTTTCTCCGGATTCAAAACCATCACTAGTTCTTTTCATGTTGGCATAGTCCTTACCGTCCCACATTGAGAATGGAGGTGTAAATTCAACTCCAACTGAAAAGTCTGTTCCACGACGTGTATATATTGGATTATCTATCGAACGTCTGCTTAATGTTAGATTTACGCTCAGACTATTACAGTTACCATCTTTTACAATGAAATATGCCCACTGTTTCATCTTATACAATTGGTATGATAGCTCAGCCTGTACAACAAAGTAATCATCCGGCCAGTTAAGACGCTTGCCATATCCAACTGAAAGTCCGATCATCTGGATCGATTTATTCGGGTCAGCAGAAGCGTACATGCTTGATGGGTCATTATAATAGCTATTATTATAATAATTGTTGTAATAGTTGCTATTATTATAATAGTTGCTGTATACATCTGTTTGTTTCGAATAGTATGCTCCTACTGATAATGAATTCGGACGCTTTCCTCCAAACCAAGGATCTAGGAATGATACAGAATAAGATTGATAATAACGTCCGTTTGTTTGTCCGCTTAATGTCAACGTCTGTCCTTCTCCCTGAGGTAAAATACCTTTGTAAGAAGTTGGGTTCAATAGATTCTTAATAGAGAAGTTTGTAAATTTCAAACTTAATTTACCAATAATCCCTGTTTGTCCCCAACCAGCAGAAAACTCTACTTGGTCATTTGCCTTACCCACAAGAGGAAGACCAATGTCTACAACACCAGCTTCATAATCCGGAACAATGTTTGGTTGTAAATTTTCAGGGTCAAAATGTCCCATTTGTGCAATCTCACGGAGAGAACGCATAATATCATCACGGCTATAGAGAGCTCCCGGTTTTATACGTAATTCGCGGCGAACAACATCTTCATACAACCGATCATTACCAGAGATAGATACTTTTCGGATGGTAGCTTGTGGTCCTTCTGTGATGCGGATTTCTAGATCAATAGAGTCATTTTTTATATTGACTTCTACAGGATCTGCATTTGAAAATATATATCCATTGTTCTGATAGAAATAATTCATGACCGCATCATCATCAACCATCAAACGGTTAGTCAGTTTTTTCTGGTTATAGACATCTCCCGGTTTCATTGTCAAGAGAGCTTGTAGTTGTGATGTCGGATATTCAGTATTACCTACCCATTTTATATCGCTCAGGAAATATTGTTGCCCTTCGTCAACTTTTATCTCAATATTTACTTTGTCAGGTTTTCCTTCTGCTGTCGCTGAATATACAGTGTCAGATATAATTGTTGCATCACGATAACCTAACTCATTATACTTTGCAATTATGTTTTCCTTGTCTTCTTCAAAGTTTTCAGGAACATATTTTGTTGAACGGAGGAAGTTTGCTACCCATGATTTAAAATTACTTTTATGACGGGTCTTTTTCATCGCTTTTTCTAGCGTCCTATCATTAACCTCCACATTTCCGTCAATAATAATCTTATTAACCTTAGTTTTGTTCTTTTTCTTTACATCAATATTAAGGAAAATATGATTTTCTTTAGATACATCAGGACTTTGTGTTATATTAATTTCCGCCTTACTGAATCCTTTTTCATCAAAATATTTGCTGATGATATTCTTTGCTTTATCTAACTGGTTTGGTGTTATCTGAAGATTTTTTACCATTCCTATTTTAGCTTCAATATCTTGACGTTCACTCTTTTTGACTCCGGAGTATAAAATGTCTGAAATACGAGGTCGTTCTTTTAACTGTATTTCGAGCCATATTTTATTTCCATCAATCTTGGTTGCTAAGATTTTAGCATCCGAAAATAGTCCTTGTCTCCAAAATCGTCTTATAGCATTTGTAATATCACTACCTGGTATCTCTATCTTATCACCAACTGTTAATCCAGAGAAACCGATTAGTATATAATCTTCGTACATAGTTGATCCTGTTACTTTTATGTCAGCAATCTCGTATTTCTTACTTGTATTATATGTTATTACAGGGAGATTCTCTCGGTCTTTTCCAAGGACTTCATTGACATTTTTTATTTCTATACTGTCCGTACCTTGTGCATAAATATATGCAGTGGAACATGAAGTGAGAATCAGGATAAATAAACCTTTTTTGAGCATATCTGATTGAGTGATTACTTGCTAAATTGTTATTTTATTTTTTATAACTGGTCTGAAAGTTGTTCGCTGGTTTTGCCAAAACGGCGTTCACGACCTTGATAGTCGACAATCACCTTCTGCAAAGACTCTTCATTGAAATCCGGCCATAGTTCATCAGTAAAATAGAGTTCGGAGTATGCGATTTGCCACAAAAGAAAATTACTGATTCGTTTTTCACCTCCTGTTCTCAATAGAATATCAGGATCAGGTATTCCTTTTGTTGAAAGATACTTGTCTATCAGTTCTTCTGTAATATCTTGGTCTTTTATTTCTCCATTCTTGACAGCCTCTGCAATGTCTCTAGTTGCTTTTGTTATTTCCCATTTTGAAGAGTAACTCAAGGCTAAGACTACAGTCAATGTTTTGCAATGTGCTGTATCTTTAATACATTGTTCCATTGCTTTTCTGGTGTCATCAGGTAGGCGGCTTAAATCGCCAATTGTCATTATCCTGACATCATTTTTGATAAGATCGGGAGTTTCTCGAGCTACAGCCTGTATCATTAGCGACATCAGGGCTTTTATTTCTTCACTCGGTCTATTCCAGTTTTCTGTAGAAAAAGTATATAAAGTAAGGTATTTAATACCTATTTCGACAGATGCTTCTATTATTTTCCTAACAGTGGTTACACCTTCTTTGTGCCCCCATGCCCTGTCTAAATTTTGCTGCTTTGCCCAACGGCCATTCCCATCCATAATGATAGCAATGTGCTCTGGCAGCTTATCTTTGTTTATTTGATCTAAAAAGGACATTCGTCTTTATTTTAGTTTTAGCATTAATCAATATTTAAACATGGGCAGACCCGAGGCCCAAAATTCCATGTTATACTTAACATTGTCAGTGAATACCAGTCTTTATTTTTAAATGTCCCATTTCTTATATTATAAGGTTCATTTAAATTGAAATTATTCATCCCTTTTTCAGTTACATCAAAAGAATCACTGAATAATTTTCGGAATGAAAATTCAAAGCCAACATTTACACGTTCTTTCCATTTATATTTGACTCCAATTCCAATTGGAATATTTGCATCGAAAAAAGTTTTATTTCCTGAACCTAGTGTAAAACCTAAACCGGTGAATACATATGGAGAAATTCGTTTTGTTCCTAGATATGCAAATTTATCGCTATAGTTGAAGAAGTTAAATTCAATTTGGCTTCCCAGTTCGTAGAACATACGGCTAAAAGAAGTCTGTTGTCCTAACGGAAACGCATTTCCTGAATCTCTCGTATCTCCGGATACATGCCCTATCACCAAATTACTTTTCATTGCCCAACGTAAATCTATATTGTATCTGAAAATTACGCCTCCGGCAAATCCCGGATTTTGATAAAGGCTGGTTTTGTTGGCATCACCCATATAAAAAGAAGTTCCAACTGCACCACCTATTTCGTACTTATAGTCATCTTGAGCCCACGCTGTAGATGCGAATAAAGAACAAATAATAAATAAGAAAACATATGATTTTATTTTATTTTTCATTTATGATCTTTTATTCTGTATCTCTTTTAACGGACAAATAAAGCCTAAAAGTATATTTGTTCTGAACTTTTATTAAAGTTTTGGATTTAGTTTGTTCAATCTTCCCCTCCAGACTTCTATTGGGCTTCCGGCCTTGCTTCCAAATATCCAGATATATTTATCACTATCTATAATAACAGATTGTCCTGTTGTTTTTAGCATACTCGGATCTAACTGTTGCTTAGATGGCGCTTTCGTCCAGTTAATACCCCAATTAGTTGATATATACAATAAATTATTTGCTAAAGTGTATAATGAATCATTATATAAAAATATTTCTAAACCTTCAGCTGCATCATAAATATTATTTATTTGAGATGGCGCTTTTTGTAACTTATTGTTTTCGTCATAGCGGAGTAGCCATGTCAGATTGGACTGAACTCCATTGAAATCTTTTCCTCCTGTCACTATCAGTTGATTCAAGGAAGATATGTTTCTATTATAGTTTGTAACCGAAGAAAAACCACTGGCAGGGAATCGGAATTGAATATCACTATCGCTTATTTCAGAGGCTTTTTCGAATATATTCATATCTTTTGTAGTTGCAATGTAACTTGGCGAGCTATTAACTACAACTGCCAGACGATCTCCATCCGTATTTTGTGCAGGTAATACTCCCAATATACTAGTCACATTATGATTTCCTAAATCACTCCATGTTAATCCATCATTAGAACGGAAACTATGTCCTGATGAATTAATTGCATAAAATTTATTTTGAAATAAAGTAATACTTTGCAATATGATAGAGGATGGTGGAGTTACTAGTACCATAGAAGACCATGTATTTAATGTCTTGTCAAAAACATTTAAAGATAATGAGCCTCCTTTTAGTGAGTAGCAATAGAAAGAATTGTCTTTCAATATTGTTTTTTGTGAGGTAGCCCCATTCGACAAAGATGGTTTCTTAGTCCATAATATAGTATCCGGGTCTATCTGGTGTACCCTCAGATTGATAGTGTAGACACGCTGTGAGAAGCTATTCCCATTCTGAGGAGTTACATTGATTGTTCTAAGAATAGAAAAATCTATAGAATCAGTAGTATTCCAGCTAATTGTAGAATCTGATTCTAAGACACCTTTTAATGTTAATGAAACAGCACTAGGTGACGATGACGAAAATGATATTGATGCAGCAAACTTTTTTAAGTGTATTTGATATGGCAATGAGTCCGGATTGTAGATAACTTGGTTAGCCTGATCAATAACAAAACTGGTTGTTTTCAGAATAGCATAATTTGTAGTATCTGCAGCTGTATAAGGAGCTGCGCTTAATGAAAACTTATAAATTTGCGCATCCGCTGATTCTGTCGCATATGAGGTAGTTGTGCTATCATTATTACACGAACTAAAAGACACAATAGCGACAATGAGCGCCAGAAATACATTAGAAATTTGCTTTAAATTCATTTGTTTAAACAGATTTGTTCAATATCAATTTGCAAAAATAGAAAGATTTTCGGCTTGAGCCTCAATAAATCTAATAATTATATAATTTTATACTTAAGTAAGACTGAGGTGTAAATGCCTCGAAGTCTTCCAATTTTGCTCATCTAGAATTCGTCCGTCGATAGTCGGAGCCTTTGTCCCGTTTCCGAAAACCGCATTCGATATTTCTATGTATGCCTCATCCCACAATTGCTTGTCTATAAGGCTTTGTAAGGTCTGACGTCCTCCTTCTACCAAGATTGAATTAATATTTTTTCTTTTCAATACTAAAAAAATCTGTTCAAATAGGTTGTCATCAAAAGAAACCTTTTCAAAAGAAACGTGTTTTATTCGATTTTCGTATGAATCTCTTTCTGTAAATATTATTGTTTCGGCAGAACCATCAAAAATAGTTGCATTAAAAGGAATCCTGCCTTGCCTGTCTAATATAATCCTGACAGGACTTTTTCCATACCATAGTCGAGTGGTGAGCGATGGGTTATCTTTGACTGCAGTATTAGTCCCAATCATAATAGAAGAGACCTCAGATCTGATTTTGTGAACTAATATTTTTGTAAAATCATTCGAAATTGGAGTAGGGCAAGGCTCCTCTCCTTCCTCTCGAATTTTGTCGATAAATCCGTCTTGTGTCTGCGCCCATTTTAAATAAATATATGGTCTGTTTTTTGTTTGGGCAGTAATGAATTCTTTGTTAAGCTGTAAAGCTTCTTTTTCTAGAACCCCTATCTTAACATCTATTCCGGCATTACGTAACATCTTGATTCCTCTACCCGAGACTGCGGGATATGGGTCGAGACAACCTACTACAACGCGAGGAATCTGTGAGTCTATGATCAACTGAGAGCATGGAGGTGTTTTCCCATAATGTGAACATGGCTCGAGGGAGACATATATTGTAGACCTTTTTAACAACAATCTATCCTTTACACTGTTTATGGCATTTACCTCGGCATGGGCTTTTCCGTACTGACGATGATAACCCTCTCCAATGATTTTATTGTCACAAACAACAACTGCACCGACCATCGGATTTGGGCTTACCTGTCCTTTCCCGTTGAGGGCTAGTTGGAGGCAGCGTTGCATATATTTCTCGTCAGTTGTCATTTCTTCTGTTGTGTATGATCAACAATTATTTTGCTGCAATTACTTCTATTTCAACTAATGCTCCTTTTGGCAGTGCTTTTACAGCAAAAGCAGAACGTGCTGGAAATGTGCTTCCGAACTGAGTTGCATAGACTTCATTCATAGCAGCAAAATCGTTAATGTCAGCAAGTAAAACAGTTGTTTTTACTACATTGTCTATAGTTAGTCCAGCTTCAGCAAGGATTGCTTTAATGTTTTTGAAAGATTGTGCTGTTTGCTCTTTAATACCTCCTGCTACAAATTCTCCGGTTGCGGGATCGATAGGGATTTGACCTGATACAAATAATGTTCCATTTATTTCGATAGCTTGACTATATGGGCCAATAGCCGCAGGAGCGTTGTTTGTTGCAATTATTTTTTTCATATCTTTTAATTAAAATATATTTATATAGAATAAAAATAAACTCTTTTGTTGAAGGATGATGCTGTGAAGTTTTTCACATTGTTTAGTGCCGTTGCCTTATAACCTCATAGATCAAAACGCCGGCAGCGACTGAGACATTCAATGAACCGATAGTTCCAAACTGAGGGATCTTTACAAGATTGTCTGCTATACGCAAATTGTCGTTCGAGACACCTGTGTCTTCTGCTCCCATTACGATGGCAATAGGTCCTTTATAATCGGTTTCTGTGTAATTAACTGCACCACGTTCGCTGGCAGCAACAACTTTAACTCCACTATTTTTTAAGAACTGGATAGCTCCTGTCAAGCTTTCTTCCTTACAAACCGGAAGTTTGAGAAGGGCTCCTGCTGATGTTTTTACGGCATCAGCATTGACCGTAACACTGCCTCGTGCAGGTATAACAATTGCATCTACTCCAGCTACTTCACATGTCCGCGCAATGGCTCCAAAGTTACGGACATCGGTTATGCCATCTAGCAAAACGATGAAAGGATCTTTGCCGTTCTCATATAAAAACGGAACTATATCTTCAATTTTTTCGTAAGTGATAGCTGATAAGAAAGCTATTACTCCCTGATGGTTTTTTCGGGTGAAACGGTCGAGGCGTTCCATTGGTACGCGTTGTACTGGAATATTCTTGTCTTTCAGAGCTGTAAATAACTCTTTGGAGAGGTCTCCTTGCAATTCGCGACGGACAATTATTTTATCAATTTCTTTTCCTGCTTCTATTGCTTCTAAAACGGCACGAATGCCGAAAATCATTTCTTTTTCTTTCATTTATATGTATAAGAATCCTTTGTTCTGATAATGCAAAATTATATTTTATTTGTCTAAATATTTTTGGATGGCTAACTTACTCTTTCTATGTCCATAGCAAAAATATATAATCATTCCAATTGCCAACCATATTATAAACATTACCCAATTAGACCATCCAAGTTCGGTCATTAAATACAAATTGGTCAGAATACCAAGTACCGGCAACAATGAAAATTTGTATTTGAAGGCAGCTATTGATAAACCTAGCCACGTAGCCCAAAATATTAAAAGGAGTGGCTTGTCGGCAATCACTGCGCTGTAATCAGTAAAATGAATAAACAAATATACACCAACTAACAGTAAAATGAAAATGATGTATTGACCGTTTATATAAGGAACTTTGAATTTTGCTTTTTTACTATATCCTTTATGGTCTAAAAACAGAATGCCAGAACATACTAATATGAAAGCAAAGAATGTACCTACACTAGTAAGGTCGACAACAAATTGCATATCTAAGAACAGAACAGGAATACACACTATCAATCCCGTAATGATGGTCGAAAACCCGGGTGTTTTATATTTTGAATGTATTTTTCCGAATTTAGGCCATAGCAATCCGTCACGACTCATTGACATCCAAATACGAGGCTGACCTATCTGATAAACTAGTATTGCACTCATGAGGGCAATTACTGCTGTGGCTGATATAATACCAGCAACAAAATCCATATTTACTTTATGGAAAACATAAGCTAAAGGATCATCGACACCTAATTCTTTATAGTTGACCATTCCGGTCAAGATGAGTGCTATTGTTATATATAGGGCTGTGCATATCCCAAGGCAATAGAGCATGGCACGAGGCATATCTCTCTGTGGATTTTTACACTCTTCGGCGGTTGTCGATATAGAGTCGAAGCCGATGAACGAAAAAAAGACGGCAGCTATTCCTCCCAATACACCATGTATCCCATTTGGGGCAAAAGGAGACCAATTGTCGGGTTTGACAAAAAATGCCCCAATGCCTATAACGAATAGAATTATTCCGATTTTGAGGAATACTAGAAAATTGTTGACTGCTTTCGATTCTTTTATCCCTACATATACCAGCACGGTAAGTATAGTAACTATAATTCCTGCCGGAGCGTTTATCAATATCTTAGATCCGAATAGTTCTGGAGCATTACGATATATTTCAGCAGCACTCAAAACGTTAGTCGGTAGGTCTGTAGCACCTGAAGATACGAGTAAGTAGGATTTATGGGCGGTTGCATAACCTATTGCGAGCCATTCAGGCCACTCTATACCGAGACCATGAAGCATGGTTGTGAAATATTCGGACCATGAGATTGCCACAACCATATTCGATACTGCATATTCCAATATAAGAGCCCAACCTATTCCCCAAGCAAATATCTCACCCAGTGATATATAAGTATAGGTATATGCACTTCCACTAACCGGAATCATTGAAGCAAACTGTGCATAACATAACGCAGTGAAAATACAGGCTATAGCTACAAAAATAAAAAGAAGAGACACTGCTGGTCCCCCATGATAAGCTGCTCGCCCTATTGTACTGAATATTCCTGCACCGACTATGGCTGCAATGCCAAATAGGGTGAGGTCTTTGACCGTTAATACTCTTTTCATGCCAGACAAAGAGGTGTCGTCGATAGCACTTATGTCATCAATGTTTTTCTTTCGGAATAGAGAATTTAATTTCATTAATAGTTATAAATCAATTGTGTAAATATCGTATACAATGCCGCGTGCACCAAAACCTTCTTTCTGATATATTAGTTTTTCGTTAAGGTATAATCCATGATCTTCTGTCGAAGTCCCATAATCGAAATATATCTTATCAGAACATATTACATTTATGATGTAATCTATAAGCAGATCAATTGCTCCACATTGTTTTCCTTTTGTTGTACCTGCAATATATTGTATATGTGCAATGGATTCCATGTCGAATAATAAGCAGCCTGCTAAAAGTTCACCATTCTGATCTGTTGCACTAAATAATTTAATTTCGTTAGGAAACCTTTTCTTCAAAAATGAAATTTCATCTAATGAATGAACCGGTTTTGTGTTGTATTTTCTTTCCAGATTGGAGCTTAATATCTTCCAAAATGTAGATATATCATCTGATTCGGCTATTTCAAGATTAGCATCCTTCGCTTTTTTTATACCTCGTTTTCTTATTTTAGAATAGTCCATCTTATTTGATATGAGGATGGATGAAGATATGCTTCGCTCCGAAAGGGTTGCTTTGTAGCGGAATAATGCATATAAATCTTCTTCTGCAGGTTGACGATGGTAGATATGGGGGATTGCTTTATAAATAATTTTGATTATTCCTTGATTACGTAAAGTGATGGTCAGATGCTCAAATATGGAAAGAACATCTGTCATTGTGATTCCTTTGCTCATAATCAAGCCTCCATAAGTAAGGCCATTATGCGTATAATAAATTCTATCATTTAAATGTCCGGGCATGATTCCAATTAGCCCCTTGTCGGAATAAAACATAAAAGAATGATCTATAAAACGATCACTGTGATATTCCATAAAATCACGATAGAATAGAAATGTTCCATTCTTAGAATTTCGGACAAAAGAGTCCCATTCCGATTTATATTCCGGATTATAGATTCTTATCTCCATCTATTCTGTATTTTTTGAATTCGGAATATGTATTTATGTAGTCGTTTATCTCATATTTATGAGAAGCTAATGCTAAGCATATTGCCCCAGATGAGTATTCTTTTTCTGTGGCCCAAACTCCCGGTGGAATATGTAAACCATACATAGGGCGGTTTAACGTGACTGTACGTTTGTTGGTGCCATCATCTAATTCTACGTCAAAACTCCCACTTGTAGCGACTAAAACTTCGTGGCAAAGCTTATGGGCATGTACTCCTCGCTTTTCTCCTCCGGGGATGTCGTATATATAAAAGACGCGTTCAATATCAAACGGGATATTTTCAGAATTGTGTACAGGTGTTATATTCCCTGCCCGGTTTTTAATAACGGGAAATTCTATTAAGGAACAATCGAATACAGTATTGTACTGATTGCCTATGTCACTTACCATCCGAGGCTCAGTTTTAGTAATGCCTGTTGTCTCTAATAATGTTATTTGCTTTTTGAAATCTTTATAATTTCTTATATAGTCATTTTCGTTATAGGGCTCAGATGCTATGACGAGGCAAAGGGAATTTGTCGAAAAATTTTCTAAACTACGCCACATCATATTAGGAACATATAAGGCTTTATAGGAACGATTTAGATTGTATTTTCGTTTCTTCTTGCCATCATCTAACACTACATCGAAACTGCCCGATAAAGCAATGATTAATTCTTGTTGTTGTTTGAATGCATGGCTTCCTCTTCGTTGCCCTCCCGGAACATCATAGATCCAATAAACGCGTGCTATGCGGAACGGTATATGTACCTCAGCTTCGAGGAATGAAAGATTTCCTCGGCGGTCAATGACTTTAGGTAAATTTATTATCCGTTCTTTATTCATTGAATTGTATTCTTAACGTCTGAGCCAAGGCTCAGGGTTTTGCTTATTTGTTCCCTGCCATAGTTGGAAATGTAGCTGGGAGACCCCTTTGTCAGGATCTGTATATACAGTACCGAGTGTTTGTCCTGTTTTTACTTTATCTCCTTGCTTAACTGATACAGATTGGATATTTCCATAAAATGTATAATAGTTCCCATGTCGTATTATGATGCAATTATTATAACCCGGAAATGCCACGATTCGTGATACTTCTCCATTGAAAACAGCTTTTGCCTCTGCTCCGGGTTGCGATTGTATATCAATACCGTTGCTGGATGTTGTTACTTGCCATTGGCTGTGTTGGTGTGTCCCAAAGCGATTGGTTATAGTATAGTTCCCATTTATAGGATATGGTAATTTTCCCTTGTTCGAAGAAAAATTGTTGGAAAGAGTAATGTTTTCACTATTTGTAGCGGACGATGCTGGTTTTTCAGCTCCTTTGGTTGTAGGTTTAGCAGCAGTTGCAGCAGCCGATTTTGCTTTACGTTCTTGTCGTGCAACTTCTTCTGCAATTAGCTTAGTTATTTGTTTATCTAGCATTTCTGCCTGCTTCCTTTTTTGAGCAAGTAGTTTTTGAAGTTCGGTCTGCTTTTGTTTAGCTTCTCCAACTTCTTTTTGATAATTTTCCTCTTCTGCTTGTAGGTTGTTCTGTTCGGTTTTTCTCTGTCCGGCTAATATTAGTTTTTCTCTCTTGGTTTTGTCCAAGGTTTCTTTACGTTCTTTTAGTTTGTCTCTCTTGTCCTTGATGTCATCGGCCTGTGCACTACGCCATTCGGAATAATCTTTGAGATACTTGAAGCGGCGGTAAGACTCGGTAAGAGATTTCCCTGACAGGACAAAAAGCATTTTGTTTTTACTTTGCCTGTTTAATAGCATCCCATCAATTGCTTTGGCATAATTTTTCTGCTTGTCTTTTAATTCAGATTCAAGTATTGTAATTTCTTCTTCTATTTTCTTTTGTTCTATCCCGATAGCATCTATTTCCTGATTCAATAAGTTTAATACCTGTTGTCTGGATAATAGCTGGTTTGAAATTAATTTGATTCGATCTAATAGGGTGGAGGTATTTCTTTTTGTTTCCCGTAGAAGCTTGTCTGTATTCGAAATTTCGAGTAAAGCTTGCTTCCTTTGCTGTTCCAATTCTTTTACTTTTGAATTTTGAGCAAAGGATAAAATACTGATTAATAAAACAACTAAAAGAAGTAGTCTCTTCATTATTTTTTCATATATGACGATAGAAATTCCTTGAAACTGACTTTGTTGTATTTAGATGGAATTGAATTGTCTATTTCTAATTCTTTATCTATTTCTAATTTAGAATACGATATTCCGAGGTCTAATCTGGTTTTAGCAATGTCTACTTTTGCAGACATTGAAGTCGGATATCCTTGCTGATTGTCTGAAACAAAATCATCATAAGACCATTGGAGTGTGAAATTCTTATCTTTATTATAAACCAAGGTTGAGAGTATCCGGTTCGATCCGCCTATGGCAAAATTGTAAAGAAGGTCACTTCTGTCTTTTGTCTGTAGTAGATAGGTGTCTTTCGTCGATGATACATTGTAACGTTTATAATCATTCTTGGAAACTTCTTTTGCTCCGGGCATAAAAAGTTGATTCGTTAATAGTGCTTGTAAATTATAATAGTTAAAATCAAGATTCTGAACGAGATTAGAACCATTAAAACTTTCTGCAACATATACTTTCTTCATTCTGTCTATTATGTAAATACTATCAGGGGTAAAGCTCATCCTAATAGCTTCAAAGCCCAGCATCGGACGGATTGATGCTTGCATGATGCTGTCTTTTAAAATCTTAAATACTGTAGATATTTTTTTACTAGACTTTCCATTACGTAACTCCAAATGCCCTTTTGCTGATAATGTTGAATATTTTAATTCTGCGGTTAATGCATCAGTTATAACCTCATTGTGTGTTTTTTTTTCTAATGTTCCACCAATCTCAAATGCAGATTGTTTTGATTTACATCCTGCCAATATAATTGTAGAAAGAGTAAATAACAGTACTATATTTTGTTTTATTTTGATAGTTTTCATTATTCAGGAATATATGTTTTTGTCTCAATTTTTTTATCTAGTGTTTTGGATTTACTGTCTCCAGCCTCTTTGGCTTTTGTCCAATACTCTAATGCTTTCGCGCTGTCTCCTGTTTTGAATAGAACATCACCATAGTGCTCTAATACTTCAGCACTAGCTTTTTGATTCTGTTCTTCGGTGTTTAGTATGGCTTTTTCAATATATATCTTAGCCATTGTATAAGCTCCTTGCTTAAATAATATCCACCCATATGTATCTAGGTAGGTAGGGTTGGAAGGTTCTGCTTTTATTGTCAGACTACTCATTTTCTCTGCTTTGTCTAAATCTTTATTGGCTACGGATAAGAAGTAACTGTAGTTGTTGAGTACACCTATATTTCCCGGATTATACTCTAAAGCCTTTTGATAAGTAATAAATGCACTATCTGTCTTTTCTAGATGGTAGTATAGGTCTCCTATTTGGCCATAGAAATCAGATAGTAATTTAGTATTGTCTTCATCAACGTAGTTTACTCCTGTTTGTAGTGCAGCAAGAGCACTTTTATAATCCTCTTTCATGTATTCTGCAACTCCCAAATAGAAATGGAACTGAGGCTGATCCGGCATATAGTTTAATGCTTCTTTACATATTTTTATCGATAGATCAATACTGTCAGGAAAAGCTGTCCCAAGCATTTGCTCCCATCCTGTCGGATTTGTTGGGTTTGCTTCTGCAAATATTTGGTATTGAAATCGTGCATCTTCTTTCTTGTCTTGTATCATCAATAAATTACCATACATGAGATTGAGTTTTGGCTCTTGTGGATGTTGAACCATCAAAGTATCGAATAGGGCATTTGCAGTTTGCGTATCCTTTTTGTTTTGTTGCAAAGTTCCAATGTATTGGGCAAGAATTCCCAACTTGGTGTCAATGTCCATTTTAGGACTTATCAGAGCCGTTTGTAACTCATTTTCAGCAGCTACTTTGTTGTTTGTTTTCTCATAATATTCAGCCATCGAAGAAATCAGGTATGGATCTTCCGGGTCAATTGCTTTAGCTTTGCTGTAGACCATGAAAGCTTCGTGTGTTTTCCCTGATTGTAAATATAAATCACCTAATAATATTTGATATTTAATTTCGGATGGATATTTTTCAATATACTTTTCAATTTCGGCAAAAGCTTTATTCTCTTGCTTCAGCATAGAATATAGCTGATATTTTTGAATGCTAATTTTCTCATTTAGACCAATTATTTGTTCTAAACTATCCAATGCCTTGATTGCATCTGGAAGATTGCCATCTAAGCGGTTGGCTTCAGAAAGGTATATGTATAATTCTGTGTTGTCCGGATTGTCTTTGAGTAACTTCTGATATAGTTCTATAGCATCACTGTATTGTTTAAATTCGAGACAAAGGTTGGCATAAGCCATGTTGTAGTAAAAATTATCAGAACTGTAGGCAACAGCTTTCCGATAATAGTCCATTGCCTTATTTTTTTTATCTAAAGAGCTGTAATAGTTCCCAAGTTCATAGAGAACATTTGCATTGGTAGAATCTATTTCTATACAGTACCTCAATAAATCAAAGGTTGCATCAAACTTGTTTACAGCCTTTTTGTTCATAGCTTCATAAAAATAATAGTCAAATTTACGTTGATCTTCAACGGATAATCTATTTTTTTTAAGAGAATGATCTTCTTTGCCATAGCTTTGTGCAAAAGAACTATAACAAATAGAGAAAAGTAGAACAGCGCAGAAAATATGTTTCATTATTTTTATTTCAGATATGTTATTGTTTATTGCTTCCCTGTATGTCCAAAACCACCGGCACCACGTTCAGTTTCATCTATCGTGTCCACAAGGTTCCATTCTACTTGAGCATGAGCTGCAATAACCATTTGGCAAATTCGCTCTCCGTCGTTTATAACAAATTCCTCATCAGATAAGTTGACTAAGATTACACGTATTTCTCCTCGATAGTCAGCATCAATAGTACCTGGGCTATTAAGTACTGTTAATCCATGCTTAAATGCTAAACCACTTCGCGGCCGTATTTGCGCTTCGTATCCTTTAGGTAATTCGAGGTATAGACCAGTTGGGACTAAGACTCTTTTTAAAGGCTTTAGAGTGATTGGTTGTTCTATGTTGGCTCTTAAATCAACTCCAGCAGAGTATGGTGTTGCATATTCTGGTAGATTGTGATGGGATTTATTTATAATTTTTACTTTCATTATATTACGAATTTTCGGTATGTGTTTATACTAATTTGCGAAATTAGTTAAATCTTTAGAATCTATATTCCAAATTGATAAAAATTAATATTTTAAGGAGGGAATAACACTTTATAACTTTTAAGAAGTTTATAATAGGATATGGATGTAAATGAAAAAAGATTTCATTTTTTTTAGAAAATATTTTGCAGATAAAAAAAAATGCATACCTTTGCATCGCATTTGAGAGAAAATGCTACTCCAAAAGAGTAAACTCAATGAGGGCGTTTAGCTCAGCTGGTTCAGAGCATCTGCCTTACAAGCAGAGGGTCGGCGGTTCGAATCCGTCAACGCCCACCGAAAGGTGGAAATGTCGAAGACAACAAAAGCCAAAACAAGACATGAAGTCTGTTAATCTACTGATTAGCAGACTTTTTTATTTTTCATCATATATTTAGCTACTCGAAAATGTGTAGCAGATTTTATCCTATATAAATTCAAGAAAGCAGATTTATAGATAAGAGAAGTTGAGTCTCAATTTATCACTGATTATGAGGTTTACTTAAAGCCGGTCTGTGACTGCGTTAATAAATAACTAGTCAAGCATTTACGCTATCTAAAACAGATTATAACTAATGGCCTAAAGAATTAGGTATACCCCACACGCAGTCCTTTTGATGGACTCTCTTTGTTATATAAGTCTGTACATAAACAATTTTTAATAGAGCCTCAAAAAAACTATTCTCTAAGCAGTTTTATAATTAGAGACTGGAGGAGGTCAGAGATATTTTTGCTTTTCAGTGTTTCATGTGTATTGCCTATGTAGATGTAGCAAACTTGACTCCTGATAATATCTACGAAGACAGTTTGAGGCAAAAATGGTTACGGCTAAGCAGACAAAAATCAGATGTGGAAGCCAATATTCCATTATTGGAAATTCCTTTGAGTATTATTTGTAAATACAGGAAATTAGGTAGTGATAAACTTCTACCAATGCACACGAACCAAAAGATGAACAAATACCTGAAGGAAATATAAACAAGTGAAGTTGTAATAAGAAAACATTCTTGTCTCATTATTTTCGTTTTACTATTACCTTTACTCCACTTCACTATAATATACTTTTATATAATGGATCAACTTCGTAAAAAGCTCAAAGCTGAATTTAGGGTCGGAGAGGAATTACTGGATACAGTATGTGACTTATTTGAAATTCGAGAATTGGAAAAGGGTGATCTTTTTTTGAAGTCAAACACCTACTGTAAACACATGGCATTTATAAAAGAAGGTTTAATGCGAGTCTTTGTATTAAATAAAGGAAAAGAAATTACTCAGTGGATATCTAGAGAAGAATATTTCATTACAGACTTATCCAGCTTTTTATTTAAAACTCCGGCACGATGGAATATTGAAGCATTAACATCTTGTACCATATATAATATAACTCATAGTAATTACGAGAAAATTGCAAGTATTATTCCCAGCTGGGCAACTATCGAAAAGCAATTTATTACTCATTGTTTTACTACTTTAGAGAATCGAGTCTTTCAGTTTCTTTCTCTAAATGCAGAGGAACGCTATCAATTATATTTTGAAAAGAATAAGGATATAATTTCACAAGTACCCCAACAATACATTGCTTCTATGTTAGGTATGACTCCCGAGACATTAAGTAGAATAAAGAGAAAAGCCATTTCTTGATAAATATCAAGAGAGTAAGAGAATAAACATGTCATATTTGTATAATTAAAATACAAATAGTGATGAAAAAAGAAATTGTATCCAGCATAATAATTAATGCCCATCCGGAGGAAGTCTGGAAAATATTATTGGATTTTGAATCGTACCCAGATTGGAATCCTTTTATTATAAAGGCAAAAGGAGATATTAAGGAAGGAGAAAATCTGAATATTTCAATAAAACCAGTAGGGAGTAAACCTTTTTCTTTTACACCCAGAATAACAAATGTTGTTGAAAACAAAAAAATTATCTGGTTAGGAAAAGCTATTGTTAGAGGACTCTTTGATGGACAGCATTGTTTTGAATTGCATCAAAACGAAGATCGAACAACAACTTTTATTCAAAAAGAATCTTTCTCCGGATTATTGATTCCGTTTTGTAAAAAGATAATTGGGGTAAATACTCTTAATGGTTTCATATTAATGAATCAAGCACTCAAAGAGCGAGTGGAAAACAGATAGTTTTCCCTTAATCTGACCACAAAGATATATCAAGAGAATAATTCAGCAAGGTTGAGCCTTTCAGTTTTGTACAAATAATCTGCTACCCTTTGGGAGAGTATTATTTATCAAAACCTTGCTTTTATTATTCTCTTTTTAATTGGGGTGTTTATCAGTTGAAAAGAAAAAATAATATTCAATTTACAGATCCTATTTTCTCATAAAGTAGCCGAAGAAACACTCTTAGTATAAAAAATAGAAGCATATGTATAATAATTAAAATATCAATTATCATATGTACTACTTTAGTATTCTACCGACAATCTCAACAGTATATTGTATTACATGAATAAGTTTTTATTACACTATGTTGAAAGAGGCTATTAGTATTGATGCAAAATATATACAAGGATTGCTTTCGTCCGATAGAGGATTGGCAATTGAAGATCTGGTAGAAATAACCGGATATAGAAATGATTATGTATGTATTGTCCTTGGCTGGTTATCGAAAGAAGACATTATCGGTTATTGGGAAACAGATAATGGATTGATTATTAAGCTGAACGATAGTGTGTGATTATTAGACTTGATATCAATGCTATATCTATTTATTCAAGATTAAGAGTTCCCCCAGAATATATCGAAAAGAATTCTTTCTTATAAACCTCACCTAATGAGATTTCGTAGCCACCAACAAATATACTGTGATGGTCAAATGATTCTACATAGTTTGTATTTACTATATATGATTTACTTACTCGCAGGAAGATATCTTGAGGCATCTTTTGATGGATATTCTTCAAGTTCATGGCCGTAATAAGCTTTTGACTGATCGTATATATAACAACATAATCTTTTAGCCCTTCAATATACCTGATATCAGAAAACTTGATTTTATGAAACCTGCGTTCTGACTTGATAATTAAAAAATCATCCGTTCCTCCTTCTATTATACTTTTCTCGGTATCATCCGATAGTAGTTTCTTATATGTTTCAGCCTTGTTTATCGCCTTTTCCAGTCGTTCTTTTGAAATTGGTTTCAGAAGATAATCGATTGCATCCAGTTCATAGCTGTCTAACGCATATTGTGAATATGCCGTTGTGAAAATGAGCAAAGTTTTCTTTGGCAGCTGAGCAGCAAACTCTAACCCTGTTACCATTGGCATCTCTATATCAAGGAAAATAAGATCTACATCATTATCTTTCAAGAAAGCTAAAGCACTTGGAGCATTAGAGAACTTACCTAATATTTCAACTTTGGATATTTCTTTTATCTGTGCTTGCAATTCTTCTCTTGCTAAAGGTTCATCATCTACAATAATACAATTCATAGCGGAATTATCAATTTGACATTATACTCTTTCTCTGAGATATTAACCTTAAGAGAATGATTTTCACCATATAAAAGCTCCAGGCGTCTTTTTATATTTGTCAGACCCAGTCCATTACTTTTTCCTTTTGATGGAATATATTCAGCATCTATCGAATTAATACAGGTAAAATAGAGCTTATCCGTTTCAACTACAATATCAATTTTAATATAAGACTCCTTTCCTGTAATATTTACACTGTGCTTTACTGCATTTTCAACGAATGTCGTGAAAAGGTTCGGAGGAATAAATATACTTCTGAAAATAAAAGGATCATCTTTGCTCGGGCTAATATCTACTGATAGGTTATCTCTCCTGAGTTTTTCCAAGTCGAGAAAGTTAGTAAGAAAAATGATTTCAGATTTCAGCAATATTTTTTCTTCATTATTTTCATATAGTTGGTATCGAAGGAATTCTGACAATTTCATTATAACAATAACTGCTTTCTCCTGATCGGTACGCACCAAAGCTTTGATACCATTTAGCATATTAAAGAGAAAATGAGGATTGATTTGATTCCGCAATTCGCTCAGTTCCATTGTCAATGTAATGTTATTCAACTCGCTTATTTTCTCATTGTCATGAATCCATCTCTGAAAGAGTTTTATCATCGTGGTAACTAATATAACGGCTCCTATCGTAATTACACCTCGATAAGTATTTTCTTTTTCTACACCTCTATCATAGTGTAGATGTTGTATTGGATCAAAAAAATTATCTAAGAAAAACCCTATTACAAAAAGATCTATTTGTACTAATAGAAACAATAATAACAGATAAACAATATATCGATTTTTAAAGAAGAATAGAGGAACCAAAATATTCATATTGACATAAAATGTTATTATCATAACAATATAAACAAAGAGTAACCTATAATATCGGGAAGCACCCGAGTATTCTGAAAACTGACCAGAATAAAATATAAGTATAAAGACTCCCAATAAGAGTACCACATGTCGCAATAACCTATATCGGGGATTAACCATCAATTGGAGAATCTTTGTATTCTTTATTACAACGGGTTCATGTTCCATATTTTATAGAAATAAAATTTAAACAAAGATAAAAGAATAACCTCCCTGTTATTAAAATATTATACCAAACAATCTGATAGATATACAAAATCCGAATTAGAAAATAATTTAAAAGACTTTAGTCTAAAAGGAAGCGGGTTTGGTATAAAAACAAAAAAAGGTTATTGCATTATTTCTTTCTTTGCCACATGCTAGTATTTAGCAGTTAATATGCTCATTTTATTTAATAATATATCTATGGAAGCGTTTAAAAGAATGGTCTTAGTCCTTGGTGCCCTAATTCTCTCCATCCAATCTTTTTCTCAAAAGACTGACAATATACCGCCGATAGCAAAAGACAGCTTGAGCCTATCTCAGAAAGCAGCTGCTATTGCTGCCGCAAAATTTACAATAGCCCGTCCTTTAAATATCGAATTCACCCAATTGATGCCATACAACTTCACCTTGAAGGATGGAAATAATTCATTCCCCGAAAGCAGGGTCAAAGGACTCTCTCAAGTAAAAGTCAATACCAATATCAATTTTATAAAGAAAAAGAATTGGCTTTTTGGAACTACACTCGGATACAATTATATCTCGGCGAAAGCTGACATGACTGAACCTTTATCTAAAACAATTAGGAAAATAGATAATGATTTTCATTATTTCCATGCAGGTGCTAATCTTGCTTACATCTCAACTTTGCTCAAAAAAAGAACAGTCTTTACTTCCAGTATAATTGTTGATGGCAGTGAAAAGCATTTCGAACGGGTAAGAGGATTACTTTCAGGAACAATGATACTTAAAGCCAATGATCGGACAAGAATGAGTGTCGGATTTGCAATTCCTATCGATCCACTTTCTGAAGTGCCTTTCATTCCAACTTTCTCATATGAGCATAAATTTAGAAATGGTTTTATCGTGGATATTATCCTTCCTAAAAATATGTATCTCAGAAAACACCTCTTTAATAATGGTAGACTCTCATTAGGTACAGAAATGGATGGAACAACCTTTTATCTCTATAATATAGACGGTACAGATCAAAAGTATCAGTACAGGCAACTGGATATTAACTCTGGGTTTGTTTATGAACACCTTATTGCTAATTCTTTTCTTGTTACCGGCAAAACAGGTGTGAGGTTCACTCCGTCAGGCAGATTGTTCAGAAAGCAGGATTCGTATAGTGATCCTGTCCTGAAAATGAGTGCTGATCCTGCATTCTATTTTAATATTGGGATATCATTTAGTCCGTCTTCGTTTATTAGTAAGAAAAAATAATATTCAATATTTAAAATAAATCTTCCGACTTGTTTATGTAAAATAAAATACTATTTAAATTTTCATAATTGATTACGTATTTAATTACATTATAAATTATATGCTATGGAGTTTTTTGACAAATTAGGGATAATGGCTATTGGTAGTAGGCTGCGGATGCTAACTAATACAATTACAGAAGATGCTTCACCAATATATCAGCTCTATGGAATGGATTTTAAGGCTACATGGTTTCCCGTATTCTTTCTTTTGTCCGATGGTAACCCACGTACAAGAACAAGAATAGCCAAAGGAATTGTCCTACTCATTTTAGAATGGAATGATACCTTATTAACAAAATACGTTTTGGAACAAAAAAATACATTTATTGAACAATCTTAGAGAAGAGAGAATAATTAATCTTTACCTTTTGTAAAGAATAAGAAAATTCTTAGGTATATGTTGCAACCCCGTTTATTATTTATTCTCCCAATATTATTGTTTGGGATTAAGGTATATTCTCAGACAGACACTACATATATAGGCTCTTTTAATCAGGATTTCTCGGCACGTTCCTATATAACAACAAAGATCTCGGGTCTTGATAAAATGACAAGACAAGAATATTCCGGATTCATATACCGTATCAATGCTCCAGTAGGAATAGGTGTTGGTGCATCATGGAAGAATTATGCATTTGCCTTTAGTCGTAGGATTGATTTTCTAAGAGATCCTAAAAAAGGAAAAACAAATTCATTAGAATTTCAGTATTACGGTTATAGACGTAAGTTTGCATACAGTCTGTCTTTGCAACAGCATGATGGATTTTATAATACACTAATCAATTCAAACGGAAGCTATACAACATATCCCAAGATGAAGCTCCATATGTATGGAGGAACTTTTCAATGGGTCTTTAACAATAAGAAATTTTCTTACAAAGCGGCGTTCAATCAAAATGAGCGACAACTGAAATCGTCTGGTAGTTTTTTGCTTGGAGTAGCTGCCTATTACACAAAACTGAACACTGATACTTTGAAACTACTCTCGAATATTGGGAATATGCATGAAAATATACAATTTGGAATCACCGGAGGATATGCATACTCATGGGTCTTTAGCAGGCCTTGGTTCGTTACAGGCTCTCTTGATCTGGGAATAAATTTCGGACATAATAACCCTAAACAAATATTTAATCATAAGATGGATATCTATCCGACACTAAATAGCCGTATAGCTGTAGGATATAACCTCGATTCATGGTCTTTTGGTTTATCTTCTTATTTCAACCGGGTATATTTATTTATTGACGGAAAAGATAATCTGAGTGTAAATGAATTCAATATACAACTCACATTTATAAAACGATTTAATTGGGGTAACAAGTTTGTTAATAAAACATTAAATGATACAAAGCGAAAATTAGACCGGTTTGGGTTTTAATTCGGGTGCATATAATTGAATTAGAGAAAATAATACTTATTGAATATTCAAAATGTCTTTTTGGAACAAAAAATAACATTTTTAGAACTAAAAAGATAAAGTGAAAGGACTGACCTTTGTAATCAAGAAAAGATATAATTTTTCTAGAAAGGATAAGTCCAATGTCAATAAGTAATTAATAAAAAGAGATGTTATGAAAAAAATTCTTTTAATTCTTTTAGTAGTAGTGGTATCAACAGGGGCTTCAGCTCAGAGTCTTTTTAGTCGTCTTCATTTTGGTGTTAAAGCAGGTGGAAATTACAGTAATTTTACAAATGCAGATTTTGGAACAGACCCTTTGATGGGATTTCATGCAGGAGCAATTGTTAGTTTTGATTTGATTAAAGGTTTGTCTGTTCAGGAAGAATTTCTATTCTCGACACAAGGTGCCGAAATTAAAGATGACAATAATCTTTTCAATAAAGATAAACTAGAACTGTCATATATCTCCGTTCCTATTTTATTGAAATATAAAACCAGTATAGGGGTTTATATTGAAGCAGGACCTCAATTTAATATGTTGGTTTCGGACGTAAAAGATACAGGCTTTGACAAATTTGCTGATAAGATAGATGTTGGGGTTGCAGGTGGAATCGGCTATCAATTTCATAAAATTGGAATTGGGGCAAGATATTACACTGGTTTGACTAAAGTTGGGAAGTTTGATTCTTCTAACATAAAACCTGATTTTAAAAATAGTGTATTACAAGCAAGTCTATTTTATATCTTTTGAGAAGATCTAATTATGAATTATAAAAGAAGACAAAAGATTAATTGTTTATCAATTTAATCTTTGTCTTTTTTTAAGAAAAAAAGGTACTGAAGAAATTTAACTATGTCTGAAATCATTAGGAGTCATACCTGTATGTTTTTTGAAGAACCTTCCAAATAAAGATGGTGTCGGGAAATTGTATTCGTCCGAAATCTGTGTCGCAGTTAAGTTGGTAGTTCGTAGCAAAACTTTTATTTTGGTTATAACAAAATCATTAATCCAAACAAGTGCCATTCTTCCTGTTGTTCTGTAAACATTCTGCGAAAGACCACGTGCTGTCATATTCATTTTATCTGCATAAAAATTGACTGTTCGATCTTCTTTGTGATATATTCCGATTAAGTCTATAAATTGCTTCATAACATTGTTCTTATACACCGGAGCTTTATATTGATTCAAATCAATAGACAGATATAAGCTGCTAATTTTAGTCAGATATCCTGACAATACTCCTTTTATCATATTCTCACGAAGAATTGTATCATCATCACTGTCATATAAATGCAATATAAGAGAATGGAATTCTATCAGAATAGACATGTCTTTTGGCGAAACCTTTAGACAAGGAACCCTCCGGTTTTTTTCTATTATTTCATAGCGGTTATGTAGGTTAAGATCAGATATAAAGTCAAAAGAAAAAAATAGAGTTTTTAATTCCAGATCATTACTTCTTGAAACCAATTCTATTAAATGATCAGAGGGTATAATCAGAATAGACTCTTCTTCTATTGCATACTCCTCCATATTTATTTTAATACTCGCATAACCTTTTGTACATAAAGCAAAAGTAATCTCCTCAAATACATACGGTTCATTTATTCGATATTCTGCATTCGGGTTTTTTAATAGAATAAAATTATTCAGATAGCCCAGTGTTTTTAAGTCTAATCTTGTCGTTTGCTTCGACTTCCATATCTCTTTCTTATTCATAATCAATTGTAATTATTGAATATTCAATTTGTGATTTACTAAATTATAAAATAAAAAATTTGGAACAATTTGAAATCATATAAAAATATCAAAACAATTGAAATAACTACATAATAGAACAATTAAAGTCATTTTTAGAACAATTACAAGCAATGAAAATATTTCAATTTTGTACATCAAGCAGTTCTTTAAATAATCTCGATACAAGTAAAACATATTTACTCTGAATATGTGTACTTATTGTATAAAAACAACATTAAAAAATAGCATCTATGAGAGAAAAAAGCAACAATATAGACTTACTCATTGGACAGGTAACTAAGCTCTGGACAAAAACTAAAAAGCAAGTTTTGGATAGCTGTGGACTTACCCATTCTCAATTCGAAATTTTATCAGCTATTTACCATTGTACAGCAAGCCAACAAGAAATAATACAGATACATCTTTCCGAAAAAACAGGAATAGATCCTATGACTACTTCCACTATATTACGCAACCTTGAAAAGAAAGGGTTAATAACACGAGTTAGAGGCATTCAGAATACTCGGGTTATTTTTGTCAACCTATCTTCAGATGGATATACAGTTTATAAAAAAGCATCAAAAGAGATAATTATATTAAACAAGTCTCTATACAAAAGGATTAATTCGAATAGCCTTACAAAAGAATTACTCCTCTTATCTCAAGAATTAGGTAAAATCAATAATTAAAATCATATGAAAATAAACCAGTTTCTATGTGGAATATCTATTCTACTATTCCTAGTCGCGTGCAGTAAAAAGAATGAAAATAATACAGTTGTCCCACACCAAGGATATCCGGTGATGAAAGTATCCAAGCAAAGAGCTATCTTAGAATCTGTATATCCTGCAACTATAAAAGGGCAGGAAGACATAGAAATAAGACCTCGTCTCGAAGGATTCATCAATGCCATTTATGTCGATGAAGGTGCAATTGTAAAAAAAGGGCAAGTCTTATTCAAAATAGATTCTCCCGAATCGGAAGAAAAGTTGGCTGCGGCCGAAGCTTCTCTTTATAGTGCTCAAGCAGACCTTAACACAGCACGAGTGAATGTAGAACGAATTAAGCCACTCGCTGAAAAAAATATTGTCAGCAATACACAACTATTAACATACGAAAATGCTTATAAAACAGCCTTGGCAAGATTGAAACAGTCAGAAGCTACGTTAAAAAGTGCACAAGCCACAATGTCTTGGGTTAATGTAACAAGCCCTGTGGATGGAGTTGTTGGTACAGTATCATTTCGTATAGGTAGTCTTGTCAGCAAAACAGATATATTGACTACTGTGGCTAGTACCGGAAGTGTCTTTGCTTACTTTTCTCTGAATGAAAACGAGCTGAAACATTTTCTTGATAAAGCTGAAGGGCGAACTCAGACTGAAAAGATAAAGAATCTTCCTCCTGTAAGCCTCCGATTATCCGATGAAAGCCTTTATTCAGAACAAGGGAAAATTCAGACTATATCCGGTATTATCGATATTTCTACCGGATCGGCCAACTTTAGAGCTGAATTTCCAAATCACCAAGGGAAATTAAGGAGTGGAGCCAGCGGAAAAGTAATCGTACCGGAGCAAATCGAAGAAGCTATTATTATACCTCAAAAAGCAACTTTTGCCCAACAGGATAAAATACTGGTCTATAAAGTTCAGTCAGATTCTGTAAAACAAACAATTATTCTGGTCACAGAAATGCCCGATGGTAAGAGCTATGTAGTTACCGACGGACTTTTGGATGGAGACCTAATTGTATCAGACGGAATTGCGACACTGAATGATGGAAAAAAAATCAGTATCAAAATTAAATAACAGGAGTATAAATTATAATCATTATAACAATGTTAAAAACATTTATTGAAAAGCCTGTATTATCTACCGTAATATCTATACTGATTGTAGTATTAGGATTAATAGGTCTTATATCATTGCCCATAGAACAATACCCTGATATAGCACCGCCCACTGTTCAGGTACAAACCACTTATGCAGGAGCCAATGCCGATGTAATTATGAAATCGGTTATTGTTCCTATTGAAGAAGCAGTCAATGGAGTAGAAGGGATGACCTATATGACTTCGTCAGCCTCCAATAGTGGAGCCGCTACCGTAACTGTATACTTTAAGCAAGGAATAAATCCGGATATTGCCGCTGTCAATGTTCAAAATATGGTATCTAAAGCAGTGCCCTTATTACCTCAAGAAGTAACTAAGGTTGGTGTAACCGTACAAAAGCAGCAAACCAGTACGATTATGATGATTGCTTTTTCATCCGATAATGCACAATATGATGACAAGTTTATCCAAAACTATGCCAATATAAATCTACTGCCTCAGATAAAGCGTGTTTATGGAGTCGGCAATGCGAGCGTGTTTGGAGCCAAAGATTATTCGATGCGTATTTGGTTTAAACCCGATAAAATGAATACGTACAAGATAAATCCGTCGGAAGCTATAGCAGCTCTGAGTGACCAGAATATAGAAGCTGCACCGGGTGAACTTGGGCAGAATAGTGACCAAAGTTTTCAATATACCTTAAAATATACAGGACGGTTAAGTACTACAGATGAGTTTTCCAATATTATAGTCCGATCGATTGATGGGCAAATATTGAAACTAAAAGATATTGCAGATATTGAACTTGGTGCATTAAATTATTCTGTATTAAGCAACCTTGATGGTAAAGCTACGGTTGCCATAACAGTCAATCAAACAGCAGGCTCAAATGCACGAGAGTTAATAAAAAACATAAAATTGACAGTTGATGAGGCTTCAAAATCTTTTCCTCCGGGGCTGAAAGTCACTTATGTAATGGATTCGAGTGAGTTTCTTGATGTATCAATATACAAAGTGATCACAACCCTGATCGAAGCTTTTGTTCTGGTATTTCTTGTCGTGTTTATATTCCTTCAGGATGTACGTTCTACTTTGATTCCGGCTATAGCCGTGCCTGTAGCAATTGTCGGGACATTCTTTTTCCTGTTACTGTTTGGATTCTCTATAAATCTGCTTACACTTTTTGCTCTGGTTCTCGCTATCGGAATAGTCGTCGATGATGCTATTGTCGTTGTCGAGGCCGTACATGCACGCTTAGAGTCAGGAGAAAAGAATCCGAAACAAGCGGCAATCGATGCAATGAAAGAAATAGCTCCGGCTATAGTTTCAATCACTTTGGTGATGGCATCGGTTTTTGTTCCGGTCAGTTTTCTTGGAGGTACAACAGGAGTATTTTATAAACAGTTTGGACTCACATTAGCTATTGCTATTATTATATCGGCGGTAAATGCCTTAACATTAAGTCCGGCACTTTGTGCCTTATTCCTAAAACCTCATAAAGAAGAGCCTTCCGAAAAGAAAAGTTTTATAAAGCGTTTTTATTACTATTTCAATATATTTTTCAGTAATGGAACATCCAAATATAAAAAGTCTCTGCACTTTCTGGGAAAAAAAGGACATCGTTGGATTACGGGAGCTATCATCACTATAAGTATGATTATACTTGTTGCAATCATGAAGTTTATCCCTACAGGCTTTGTTCCACAAGAAGACGGTGGAGCCCTTATGGGTATGGTAACCCTACCACCGGGATCATCCCTAGAAAGGTCTGATTCGGTGATGACTCAGGTTGCTCATATTATAAGTGATATGGAAGAAGTAGATCATGTCATGAAATTGTCAGGGCTTAATCTTATGAATGGTGTCGGGAGTTCTTATGGGTCAGTTGTTGTAAAACTTAAACCATGGAATGAGCGAAAAAAAACAGTACAAGAAGTCGGTGCAATTCTTACTCAGAAAACTAAAAGTATACAGAATGCCACATTCTTATTTAGTCCTTCTCCAACTTTGCAAGGATTTGGATTGAGTACAGGTGTCGATATGCGGCTACAGGATAAAACCGGAGGAGATATTAATAAGTTCTATGAAATATCACAGGATTTTCTTTCCGCCATGCAGCAACGAAAAGAGGTTATGATTGCCATGACTAACTTCAACCCTAATTTTCCTCAGAAAGAAATCCATGCTAATATCGCTAAAATTAAAGAAGCTGGTATTACACTCAATGACGTCATGACTACCGTGCAGGCATATATCGGTAGTATGTATGTGTCTAATTTTAACCTTTATGGTAAACAGTTTCGTGTCATGGTACAGGCTGATCCTAAATACCGTACAAAACTGGATGACCTGAATAAACTATCTGTCAAAACTGCCAATGGGGAGATGGCATCCATTACCGAATTTATAACTATAAAAGATGTAACAGGTCCACAGACCTTGTCTCGCTTCAATATGTTTACTTCTATCGATGCAATAATTATTCCGAATTTTTCCGAAGGATATAGCACGGGCGATGCGTTGAGAGCAGTTGAAGAAGTCGCCGCTTTAAAACTACCTGACGGATATGGGTATGAATATTCAGGAATGACTAGGGAAGAGGCGAGCAGTAGTAGTCAGACAGTACTTGTTTTTGGTTTGTGTTTGATCTTTGTTTATCTCTTGTTAGCCGCATTGTATGAAAGCTATATAACTCCTTTAAGCGTAATTTTATCCCTACCTATCGGTCTTGCCGGAATTTATATCTTCATTCTGATCTTTGGGTTGAAAGATGGTATTGTTAATAATATTTATGTGCAGATATCCCTGATTATGCTGATCGGACTGCTAGCCAAGAATGCCATTCTGATTGTCGAATATGCCGTACAGCGAAGACAGGCCGGAATGAGTATTGTGGATGCTGCTATTAATGGGGCAGTTGCCCGTCTGCGTCCTATTCTGATGACTTCTTTTGCCTTTATATGCGGACTTTTACCACTGATGTTTGCATCAGGAGCCGGTGCCATTGGTAATCGCTCTATTGGTATCAGTGCTGTAGGAGGGATGTTTGTTGGAACAATACTTGGTATACTTGTAATACCATCTCTATACATCATTTTTCAGACTTTACAAGAAAAGTTTACCAAATCAGGCTTGGTAAATTCAGAAGAAAACGACAATAATAAATAAAAAATGAAGAATAAATATATAAAAGGAATTGTTCTGTTGGGGCTTACAGCCTCAATGGGACTAACCTCCTGTCAGGTTACAAACCACTACAAATCACCGGAAGTGAATACCGATAGTCTGTTCAGGGATAAATCATCAATTGATACCGCTACAATCGCTGATATCCCTTGGCGGGAATATTTCAAAGATCCCATTTTACAAGAACTGATAGACGAAGGTCTACAAAACAATTTCGATTTGCAGATCGCTGTAACAAGAATACAACAAGCCGAAGCAAATCTGGGAATGGCTAAAGCCGCTTATTTTCCGGATGTTTCTTTAGTCGGGCAGGCAGAACATTCCAGATCGAGTAATGGAACTAACGGCAAAGATGTTTTAGGCTATCACTCAACCACCTACACTTTGGGTATCAGTACAAGCTGGGAATTAGATATATGGGGAAAGCTAAATCGTCAGTCGAAGGCTAAATACGCGCAGTTTCTCAACAGCCATGCTTATCATAACCTGATAAAAACATCACTGGTTGCCAATATCGCGACTTCCTATTATTCCCTACTAGCCTTAGATGAACAGCTCAAAATAACCAAAGAGACTATTGTTTTGCTGGAAGAAAGTACAACGACAATGCAAGCATTGATGGAGGCCGGTATGCTTAACGGAGCATCAGTCGAACAAAGCAAATCATTATTGTACAGTACCTGGGTTACCATACCTGATCTAGAAAGCCAGATCAGGCAAATGGAAAGCTCCATGAGTATATTATTGGGGCGTAAGCCGGGTTATGTGGCACGCACAACTATTTCAGATCAAACCATTGTTCCCCAATTGGCTTATGGGGTTCCTACCCAGCTGTTGGCTAAACGTCCCGATGTACAACAAGCAGAACTGGCTTTCCGTTCAGCCTTTGAGCTGACTCATGCAGCCCGCGCAGCTTTTTATCCTTCCATAACCTTGACTTCCGGCATGATTGGTTACGGAGCAAACTCCCTGTCGAATTTCTTTAAACCTGAAAATATCTTTGCCAGTATAATAGGAGGACTTACGCAACCCATCTTTGCCAAAAAACAATTGACAGGTAATCTTAAGATAGCCAAAGCCCAGCAACAAGAAGCTTTACTGACATTCGAAAAGACAGTCCTGTCAGCAGGAGAAGAAGTCTCGAATATATTATATTCCTACGAATCGTCTATCAGCAAGAACGAGATCCGAGAATCTCAGATTTTGTCATTGAATAAAGCTGTAGATTTTACACACGAATTATTGAGGGCAGGAGAGGCTAATTATACGGAAGTTTTGACAGCAGAACAGAATCTTTTGCAGGCTCAATTGGGGCAGGTTAGTGATAGGCTGGAGCAATTGCAATGCTCGGTAGATCTCTACAAGGCTCTTGGAGGTGGCACTTATTAATAAATTTTTAAAGAGTCGGGAAACAAAGTTGAATTGTGCTTTCCGACTTTTTTATTTAATCGAATAAAAAGATGAATCGATTTTTAATATATCTATTATTTGCCTGTTTACTAGCCCCACTCATACTATCAGCTCAGACAGTGAATGATAGTATACATAACAAGCATGATTTGTTGGGTATATTTAAAAGGGAGACAATATACAGTTCCGAGAAAGAGACTCTCGAAGCTTTGGATAGGACACCGGCATTTGGCATATATAGAGACAATTATTTTATTACAGGTGTCCCTTTGAACCAGAGAGTGACAAATAGTAGTGCAGATGCTATGTTTCAGGTAAGTATAAGGCACCGCTTGACCAAAAGCATATTGCCATTTAAAACTTTTGCTTATATAACTTATACTCAGAAATCGTTCTGGAATATTTATGCAGAATCCAGCCCTTTTCGTGATACGAATTATAATCCGGGAATCGGACTTGCTAAACCTATTCTAAGGGGGAATCAATTATTCGGAACAGTATTTTTACAGATTAAGCACGAATCTAATGGTAAAGAAGGCACAGATTCCCGAAGTTGGAACTATCTGAGTATGGCTGCAAAATATTATATCAATCCCAGATTTAATATATCGGGAGAATTTTGGATTCCTTATGTGGATGGTGGAAATAATAAAGACCTATTGGATTACAAAGGTTTGGGACAGATAAATATTAATTGCGTTGATAATAGCCAAAAATGGTGGTTCGAGATACAATTAAATCAACGGAAGGGTTTGGGAAATATAAATACTGTTGCGAGCATTGCCTTCAAAGTTTCCCAAAGTTCGAATCAATATCTGTTTCTTCGTTTACAGGATGGCTATGGGGATAGTTTTCTGGATTATAACAAATATTCGATGAATGTACGGATCGGTATATGTATTAAACCTAATTTTTATAGCATCTACTAATAGATAAGAATAAAGTAAGATATACATATTAACCGATCTTGCTTATGTACTGTAACTCTTAAATAGGAACGAAACAAATTTCCATACTATGTTTCTATTTAGAAAGCTCTTGTATCTGATAACTTGCATCTTGAGTAAATACCCGTCCAAACATATCAGTAGCCCTAACTTCGATACGATGTTCTCCTATTGTGAGATTACTTGGGATATTGGCTCGCCATAAATGGCGGCATATCTGTGCATTCGATGGCCTTCTTACGGGTTTTACTTCGTCCCAATAATCCCAATCTTGCATATAGCGATAATAAGCAGGATCATAATCTTCTATTTTATCCATTTTCGTCCATGTGCCTTCATCAACACGATATTCCACTGTATCATTACTTGATCCCATAAAAAAGTTAACGTATATTCCGGAGGTAATCCACCTCCCTTTATATGGTACAACTTTAGGATTATAAATAGATAATTGATAATTATCTGGCTGTCCGGCTACTTTATAATCTAATGTGTATTTATTTCCTTTTATATTAATAACAGCATATCCTTGAGGTGTTCCGTCACGCATTGTAGATGTAGGCAAACCTTTAGCATTAAGTACTCCCGAATACCAGTCGCCACAAGTAGTTCCTACATTATATTCGTGAATCGGATTTTCTCTGTCCAAACCATCTTCTTTTCCAATAAAATTATGGGATTGAACATGTGTATGACCCGATAAGACCAATACGTTAGGGAAGTTATTTAACAATGAATATAATCGTTGTCGGTCTGTTTTTCTAAAAGCATCTTGGTCTTGTTTGTCCAATAGAGGGATATGCATACTAATTACTATCAACTGATCTGATTTTATATATTTGAGATCATTTTCTACAAATTTCAGTTGATCATCCCTCAATCCCCCAAGATATCCTTTGCCTGTTATTGGATTTGGATAAAGCACATCATCTAGTACGATATAATGCACTTTACCATAATTGAATGAATAGTTTGCAGGTCCAAAATTAGCTTCGAATGTTTCGTCAGAAAATATATCTTCTTTAGCATCATAATTCATATCATGGTTGCCGATAACATTATACCAAGGTAGGTTCATCTGCTTAATAGCATTTTTATATGTTGTATGTAGATTGAGGTCATCCCCGACAAGATCGCCTAATGTGATGCCAAAGCTAATTCCACTTTTGTTTTTGGCTTCGTCTACAATACCTTTAATGAAGTATTCTACTTCCTCTTCTGAATAGGTTTGAGAATCGCCAAAAATGAATGATGAGTAGTTTTCAGGCTCATCATATTTGCTAAGGGCAAAGTCGATAGATTTTGGTAATTCGCCAGTTGGAGCTACTCCTTTGTAAGTAGATGCAGGAGAGCCTTTGGGCTTATGTATATAGTAAGATTTTGGCAAGTTGTATTCATCTACTACAATTTTATATCCGGTCGGTTTTATAACAAAGATGATATTATCATCCCCTACAGGCAAATTATATTTCCCATCAGAGTCAGTCAGTACGACATCTATTCCGTTTGATACCGCAATATTTGCAATTCCTTTTTCTTTTTTCTCCTTTTTCCCATTGTTATTTATGTCTTCAAATACATAGCCATTTGCCATTTGTTGTGCCGATAGGTTGGAGAGGCTTGTGAGTAAGATTGTAATAAATAATATTTTTCTCATAAAATATCTTTTTATATTTTAATGGTGATAATTCATATTAAAAGAAGATGTGAAAGACTCTAGCTTATTCCACTTTTTAGAAGTGTCGTTGTGATTTTGAGGCTTTTTACTAACCTTATTTTTAAATTGATCATAAACCTTTATTTTCTTCTACGCAATTGCTTCTAATAAATCGTTATTGAATATTAGGCATGAAAAGTCAAATAATCACTTACAAATCTAAGCGTACGGTATTACATTCTGGTTACAAAAAAGATAATAATAGAATTTAAATAATATGTCTGTCAAGGTAGGAACAAGTGTAGAAGGTTTTATTTAAGATGAACTGGCAGTATATAGTCTACAAATTAACGGATTAAAATAATCGTCAATCGTAAAATCTGATTTCAATTCTGATATTTTTCTTCAAAGACTAGTAGGATTGGTAGATACAGTTTATTATTCGATCCCTAATATCTCCTTCATTGTCGGGCGAAAATTATCTCCCCATTTCTCAATTTCATTTATTAATGGAATTAATGACCGGCCTCGCTCTGTTATTGAATATTCCGAACGGGGAGGTAATTCAGGATATATTGTTTTTTCAATAATTCCATAAAAGAGTAATTCTTTCAACTGTTGATCAATGACTCTTGGACTGGCATCTGGAAATTCACGATGGAGTTCGCTTGGTCTCATCGGTCCTTTGTTCAATTCCGATAGGATACAGCTTTTCCACTTACCACCAATAATCTCCATTGTTATTTTAGTACCGCAGTCTATATCAAAAGGAATCTTCTTTTCGTACATAATAATTATCTTTTATACAAAGATAGGTATATCTATATTTTATATAGTATATAGTGGAATTTATCAGTATATGAATAATTTACCAGTACTTGTTTTTTTATATATTCGAAAATAACTTTGTATTGGATATTTTAAAAGATCGATATGAAGAATATATTATTGACAGTAATCCTGATAATTGGAAACATAACTATAAATGCACAAAATATGGAAAATAAAAAGTCTACTCTTCGTCTGATATATCCTCAATGGCAAGGAGGAGTTGTCTCTGCTTGGATGCCGGAATTAAATCCGGATGATGCTTCTCGTGGATATTACCTAGGAGCACATTTATTAAACTTTTTGTCACCGCAGAATGGACAAAAAACCGTAGAAGTCCCTATCTCGTTGGATATAAATGATAGAGCAACAGAGAATGGTATTAACTCATACAATGTTATCTTGAAGCAAACAAAAGATGCGCTAAACATTCTAGAAACAAACAATCCAGACCGAATTATTACCCTTGGTGGGGAATGTTCTGCCAGTGTAGTTCCATTCACTTATCTGGCTGAAAAATATAAAAATGATATTGCAATAGTTTGGATTGATGCGCACCCTGATATTAATCTGCCTTATGATGAATATACTGGTTATCATGCAATGGCGCTGACAGCTAGTTTGGGTATGGGGGATGAGCAGATAGTGGCTCTTTTGCCAGGAAGAGTCGATGCTAACAACGCATTGATAGTTGGATTACGTGCGTGGGAAAAAGGAGGGAGAGAACGCCAAAAAGAATTAGGAATAAAGAGTCTATCCCCAACTGAAGTTATTCCAAACAGTACCAAAGTTCTGGATTGGTTAGACGAAAGAGGAGTATCGAAAGTCCTTATTCATTTCGATTTGGATGTATTGGATCCGAATGAAATTATTGCTGGGGTAGGTGTTGAGCCCAATGGACTGAAGATTAACGAAGTTGTACGTTTAATAAATGATATTTCAGCTAATTATGATTTGGTTGGTTTGACTGTTGCAGAACCAATGCCACGTATTGCTATTAGGATACAGAATATGCTCAATCAGTTACCATTGTTGCAAGAGTAAGGTTAGAATGACTGGTGTGTTTTTTAGTTGATTTTAACTGTATTTTGATTGTTGTCGACTCAAAAATTGCTCCATTATCTATCAACATAAAAAAGATTCTATAATTACATTCTAACCATTATTATACCGTTATTTTAATAGCCTTTCTCTTTCTTGCCACATATACAATAAAGCCGATTTTAAAGCTTGCTTAGATGGTTTCGGATTAAAACCAAGTTCCTTTCTGGCCTTAGAGATGTCAAAATCTTGAACCAGTCCGTAAAACATATTGACTTCTTTAGTTGTCATAGCAGGAGCTTTTCCCGAGATTTTAGCACCCAATCCTAGCAATGCTCCAAATGTGTATAATATAAACTTAGGAACAGGAATCGGCTTTTTAAGTTTAAGTTCCGGGAACAACAGATTTGCCAGCTTGATAGATTCAGTGATAGTCATACATTTTTCGTTTGCCAGTATATAACGTTCTCCTGGCTGTCCTTTTGTTGCAGCCAACAGACATCCTTCTGCTACATCGTTTACGTCTATCCAGTTCAAGGTTATTTGGGTCTCGATGGGTAATTTATTATTCAAGATCGCTTTTAGTATCTCATTCGAATTACTTAGCCGATCAATAATGATACCACCTATCATGGCAGATGGTAATACCGCAACTAATTCTATATTATACTTTTTAGCTAATTCGAAAGCAAGTTTTTCTCCATCATTCTTGGAGTTATAATACATATCCCTGCGATCAGGATTATATCCCGAGTTTTCACTGATCGGTAATTCTTTTGTATAATCTAATGCTGCAATCGAACTGACATAGACTATTCGTTTAACTCCTGCTTCGGCGGCTGCCTCTATCATCACTTTGCAGCCATTGATATTTACGTCGTAGATCTCTTTTTGTGGATCTTTTGCCCACAGTTTAAAGACGGCACCCACTGCATAGAATGTCTCAATGCCCCGTAAAGCTCTAACCATTGAGACTTTGTCGGTTATATCGGCTTGTACTACTTCGCAATCAAGACCTTCAAATGGTTTAGTATTTTTAATATTGCGGATGGATGCTCTTACCTGATACCCTTTGGAGATTAATAACCGTACTAAATTATTTCCTAAATGTCCATTTGCTCCTGTTACTAAAACTAGATTCTTCTGTGTCATTATTTTTTCTGTTTAATAATTATGACACAAAATTCATAATTGTAAAATCAATTATACTTGACTTTTGTTAATTAATCAGGTTTCGTCTTATTCGGCTCAGACTTTCGGGTTTTATGCCTAGAAAAGATGCAATATATTGTAATGGCACATTTTGTATAATACTGGGGTAAGATTTCATGAGTTTAAGGTAGCGCTGTTCGGCAGTTAAGGTTGCCAGATCTTTAGATCGTTCTTCATTATAAATCACCGACTCTTGTAATACATACATTCCATAATCTTTCCAAAATATACTTTTACTTATCAATGTTTCATAATCCTGTTTGGTAATGCGAAGCAGTTGGCATTCAGTGATTGTTTCTACATTGACCGACGCTTTTGTTTGGTTTGTAAATTCAGAAAAGGCAGTAAAAAAGCGGTGAGGGCAATTGAGGTGTGTGGTAACTTCATCTCCATTGTCATTATAATAGAACAGGCGCATAAATCCCGATACAATATAATAAAGATGTTGAGGAACTTTTCCTTCCTCTTCCAGAATTCTATTCTTAGGCATCAGAACTGGCTGAAACAAGCTCTTTGATAATTCAATGTCTTCAGGCTGTATTTTTCCCAGAATAGAAATGTCTTTTATTAACTGCTCATACATAGGTCTTTATTGTTTTTTGATATATAAAAGAACCTTTTACTTAAGGAAGGTCAATCCTTCGGGTTATACCGGATATATAAATCTCGGCGATAATAATCTAGCTTAGACAAAGCTATATCTTTTTCTATTGATATCGTTTCTTGCGACTCAATCTTTATAAGAAAAACGAAAATCAAGACTAAAGCCATACAACAATTTGTAGACCTTAGCCTTGATTCTCATTTCTCATTATTTCTTTTTCTAACCTGTTTTTTTACATTTTAAGAATAGCAGTTACAGTAAAATTGCGTCCTTGTTCGGGAAGCCATTGAATAGAATTTTCAGCGGCCTTAGCATAACGTTTATCAAAAATATTATTGATATTGGTCTGTAGTGTCCATTGTTTATAACCATAACTAGCCATCGCATTGCCTACAAACGCAGGATTGAACCACATCTTGTTTGCGAGGTCGGCGTACGACTTACTTGAATAATCAAAACCGAGCCCTAGACGGAAAAGGTTTTCTTTTGATTTCCCATTAAAAAAGACCCAACCAAAAGCTGTATGTTTTGGCGCATTTACAAGGAAATTGTCTTTGTAGGTTGAGTTTGCAATAGCAGTGCTCGAATATTCCCCCATTTTAGCAATAGTCAATGCATAACCGGCATGCAGATCGAACCAATTGACAGGAGAGAATTTAGTTTCCAATTCCATTCCTTTCGAAGTTACCTCCCCAACTTGACCATAAACTGTTTTGCCATCGGCATTTTTGCCTAAGGTCTGTACCATGTTGCTCTTTTTGATGTAGTAAGCTGATAACTCAACAGAAAGTATATTATTTATATTGGAATGAATCCCTGCTTCATATTGCATTCCCTTTTCCGGAACATATACTTTTCCGGAAGAGTTTGGCTCGATTTCGTTCCCGTTTTTATCAACATATACATAATCATCGGAGCCTACTGTACGTATTGGACGGAAAAAGTTGGATACAGAGGCATAGATACGGTTGCTACCGGCAAATCTATATATCAGACCTATTTTGTACGTAAATGCATTATCATTAAGATCATATTTTGTTCCATCTTCAGTAACCGTTTTGTTATCTGTTATGCTTGTTTGGCTTTTTCGGGTGAAAAGATTATAACGTAAGGTAAACATCGCTCCCAGCCTGTCATTAAATTCTGTATAGTCATATACAAAAAATGAATTGTAAAGCTCTTGGAATGTAACAGCATTTTTAAATTTTGCATCGAGGTAACCCGGGTTAGTGATTGGGTTATAAAGAGACATTACGGTTGTAGTGGCAGGTCCCGAGAAATTTCCCCCTTGAAACCTTTTCAGGTGTGCATAAAACATATCATAGCCCATAGACACCGTGTGCTGCATGCCCCATTTATTGATTTTTCCTTGTATTTCGAATTGGTTTCCTAAATAGTAATTATCATAATCGAAATGGAAAGGTTCGCGAACTATTGAGTCAACAGAGATATAAACTTTATTATCTCCTTTCATATAATAATTGTCATAAGTTCCCGGAGTTGTCGATGTTAGATGAGAAAACTCTTCTGACTGTAAATAACTAAGTCTATTGAATGAAAAGCTAACGGCATCTTTAAGTTTCCAATTATTGTCGAATTTGTGCTCCCAACTGTTTGTGGTAGAAATATGTTTGTCGTTGAGGTGGTCATCCACATAAGTGTAATTTACTTTTTTTTGATCTATATTCTTAGGGATGTCACCTATAGAGTAAATTTTATTTCCATTTTTGTCAAAAATATCATTAGTGAAACGAGGAATACCCGGATCGGTATGTACTCGGTTGTCATAGGCAATCACTGAAAATAAAAATTTATTTTTTTCATCGGGTGTATAATCGAAAGCGAGATATGCATTGTTTGATTTACGATAGTTTCCTCGCCAACCGTCACTTGTTATACCGGTATAATCGAAACGCATATTTACTTTAGATGAAACTGCCGATGATATTCCCACCTGAGCAGAGTAGGTATCCCAACTTCCAACTCCGATTCTGGCCTCAAGAGAAGGGGTTGCCGAAGGTTGATTATAAACAATATTTATGATACCGCCAATGCTGCCATATCCGCTTATTGCAGAAGCAGGACCTTTGAGGACTTCGACTCGGTTAACTCCAACAAAAGAAGAAGTAGGTGCAGAAGAATATAGATCGAAACGTTCATCCCGTATCCCATTAGACAAGACGGTAACTCCATCTAATCCTCTGGCACGGAAAAGTGTAAAACCTCCATAGACGTTCATTACACGTAAGCCTGTAGTAACCTTATCTATATTTAGAATGTTTGTGATATTCAGTGTTTTCAAAACATCCGATTCTATAACAGACATACTTGCCGGTGTTTTAAGAAGAGGAACTGGTAATTTAGAAAGGCTCATGCGACGTACCTTGTTGGCAACTACGATCTGTTCTTTGAGATTAATAACCTGGATTGTGTCGTCGGGTAGGGGATTCATGCTTTCGAACTCATTTTGAGACGAACATGTAAATATGTTTATGAATGCACACAAACATATAAACAATACAAATTTTGTTTTCATTGTTAATATATTAATAGGTTTGTCGATACAAGTCACATTGTGATTGTAAACATAATTTTGGTATTACCCCAAATGAATAATCGCATGAACGATATCACCCTTTTCCCCTTGGTGTGATAACTTATTTCCAGATTGGTAGGTCTTCTGACTTATTTTATTTTTGACGCCTTCCCATTCAAGAACGAACAGTGGCTAAGAGAATGCCAAAAATATTATAAAATATACAGCAGTGGGTCTGTTCAGGATTCTCACCTGATTCCCTTTTAATCTTGTCCAACGGATGTTGGCTAAGAACCAATTCTGCGGCAAAGGTAATTCTTTTTAAGGAATATTAAGTGTTTTTTAGTCTTAATATCTATAGAAGATTTTTCTCTGATAACATATACATCGTTTTCTGATAAATCTCAGAAAACGCTTTCCCGTCTTTATTTAAAAGCCTCTATGCCTCATCTGATAGTTTATTATCCATTTTGAGGTAATAAGTCGCTTATTTTTTGAAATCAACAATAATAAGTAAGATTGGTCTAAAGGCGGCTACTTACTTATTATAAATTACCGGCATCTTACCTTGCCACTTTTCCCATAGGTTATTATCTACAATTAATTTCGCCATAAAATGTCCTGTATTTATTCGACTTGTTTTACCAGGATTAAACAAAGGACTTCTAGTTGGCGAAGTGTATATTTCATAGTCTGTCACACTATTTTCATCAATTAATGTATCAGGACGAATAATCACCCATTGCGTTTTGATATTGTTTTGCCCAACATTTAATCTTAAAAATTCTGATGCTTTTTCATTATCTGAGTGAGGAGGGGCAAGTAAACGAATGATTTTCATTGTTATATTTTCCCAAAACGAAATTGGCTCATGCAAATTCTTATCTCTACATCCAGTGGAACTCATCAAAATAAATTTCATCACATTATCCGAGCTATTCATCTCAACCGCATTACAAAGCAATTCGACCACATTGGTTACTAATTTGTGAGGTTTGCCCCAAATACCTTTTATACTTAAACTGTGACCTAAACAAGATACTATTGCCTGACAATCTTTTATAATATCGGCAATTTCATTTACAGTCATTTTTGTGATTTCTGCCCTTATTACAGTTACATTATTGTTTTCGTTCCATGAGTCAGGTATTTTAGACGAAAAGCGAACAAGGATTTTTACATGTTGTTTCATCTGTAGTAACTCTTCAACCATATGTTTCCCTGTTTTGCCACTCGCTCCAACTATTAATATTGTCATAATTTTAGTTTTTAATTTTATTATTCATCGTGATATAAACCAACAATATAAATCATCAGCACTTTAGAATCTGAAACTAATCATATATTTGAATATCACTTTTAATATATGATTCTATGAGTGCAAAAATACGGAGGTATAGACTTTCGAGACATTAACTTTAGTCAATAAAGTGATGATCTTAGTTTAATTATGCCTCTTAAGTGTGATTCTTTATTAATTTTGGCAGATAAAAAGACTTTTCCGGCAAATCATTGAGCTTGAAATTATAATCTATGGAGTAATCAGAAAATTATGGCAAACAAAATAACAGACTATCTTTCACAATATGTAGAAATTACTGAGGAACTTGAGAAAGTAATCAATGAAAGCTCGTTTATCAAAGATTTCAAAAAAGGGACTATTCTATTGAAAGAAGGTGATTTATCTACCGAATGTTACTTCATATTAAAGGGTTGTATTAGATGCTACTATCAGAAAGATGGCGAAGAAAAAACTACTGAATTTTATACAGAAGGACAAGCTTTAACTCCTTCTTGCTATGGGAAGGAAGAGAAATCAAACTTTTTTTTGGAATGTATCGAGGATACTATAGCTGGAATAGGCACTCCTAATTCCGAATCAGAAATGTATCAAAAATATCCGCAATTGGAATCTTTATCCCGATTGGTGGGCGAAGAATTATTTATTCAATATCAGGATACATTAGCTGACTTTAAAATGTCTTCACCTGAGGAACGATATTTAAGTCTGTTAAAAAACCGACCAGATTTGATTCAGAGGGTTCCTCAACATCAAATAGCCAGTTATCTTGGTATTAAACCCGAATCGTTAAGTCGTATTCGCAAAAGAATTGTGAAAAAGTAATATCCATTTTCTCATATCCTTTCCGTTATCAGCTTTTTAAAAGATTCCAACTTATGCGAAAGGATCTCCATGTCTTGGCTGATTTTCTCTTTCGCGATTTTGTCGTAAATCTGGGCAGTCTTGATATTGGTATGTCCTATCATTCTACTAATATTATCAATCGGTTGTCTTCGTCTGGCTGTTTTCTGCTTTTTTATCAGACTTTTATAAAATAAATACCATAATATGAAATTTCATATTATGGTATTTATTATGAGTATATTGTAATCAGTATCTTTATTGTGATTTTATAGTTATCTCATTCTGTCATAAAATTTTACTTATTTCTGTCTATATTGTTTTTTCAACACCGAGTTGATAATAGATGTTAATATTTGAGACGCAAGCAGATAAAAATAAAGAGTGATTATACTTCTATTTTTAGTTCCTCATCCATCTCGAAATCATCATCATGTAAATGTACAACCTCTAATGTCTTTTCGTAATTAGTAGATTTTTTAGAGAAAAAGTCATGTTGGGTTGTCTCCACATTTAACCCGTTAAGGACAATCGGATTTACATCTCCCACTTCGAATCGAGGTTCAAACCCTAAATTCATCAAGGCTTTGTTTCCATTATAGCGGATATATTCCTTTACATCCCCTGTAAGCCCGACATCACCATAGACATGGTCGGTATATTTTAATTCATTCTCATATAACTTATCCATCAGATCGAACAAATTGTCTTTCACTTTTGTCTTTTGCTTCTCGTTGAAGGTTGCAAAGAATTCCTGAGCCAAAAGACCAACAAATACACCGTGTATGGATTCGTCGGCAACAATTTTTTTTATTATATCACAACTAGCAACCATCTGCCCTTGTCCTGCTAACCACAAAGGCAAAAAGAACCCACTGTAAAAGAGGAATGTTTCGAGCATTACGGACGATGCCAGAGCCATGTATATCTCTTCTGTCGTAACATTTGTCTTGTCTAATTTTCGATAATTAGCATCAATGGTTTTTGCCTTAAATTGCAGCTGTTCATTATTCGATGCCCAGTCGAATATAGCATCTATCTCGGCAGTTGTTGCCACGGTAGTAAAGATGGTAGAATAAGACTTGGCATGTATAGCTTCCATCATACACATATATGATAGTACCGATTTATTTTGCAATCCTTCTATATGGTCTATAACTTTTGGCATGCCTGTATGGCTTTGTAAGGTATCCAATAGTGTAAGCCCCCCTAAAGCTTTCTTGTATGCTTCGCGCATTTCGGGAGACAGGGATTTCCAGGAGTCAATGTCTTTGGATGGAATGTATTCGGTGTCGATCCAGAATTGTTTCAGATTTTGTTCCCAAAACATTTCTACATAATCGTTATCAGGTGTATTCCAGTTTACAGCTTTGAATTTCTTTATTTCGCTCATTTCGATACATTTTTAGTTTATACGGAACATGATACACACTCTTCTATCGTAGCCTTACGCGTACGTGTATAATAGAGGGATTTTAAACCAATCTTGTGTGCATATATATAATATTTTGCCAAGTCGCGAGTGGTATCACTGCTTTTGGTGTGTAGAATAGTAGAGATACCCTGATCCACATGGCGTTGAATAACAGAAATAAGTTTCATCACTTTTTTCTGATCCATATCGTATGCCGATTTGTAGAAGAAGAAATTATCATTTGTGAGATATGGCATCGGGTAGAAAGTGGTGCTGTCACCATATTCGCGCACTTCTATTGTATCCACAATTGGCATTACTGATGCAGTAGATGTCATAATATATGATGTAGACTGATTTGGTGCTATTGCCAGGCGATAAGCATGATATATACCATGTTGCATCACTTGTTCTTTCAGTACTTTCCAGTCCTCTATATCAGGAATCTGTATGCCATCAAAAAGTTGTTTCACCTTTTCTGTTGTTGGTAGATATGCTTTTTCAATATATTTATCGAAATATGTACCTTTTGCATATTCCGATTTATCACAATCTTTGAATGTGATTCCTCTGTCACGTGCAATTTCCATCGAGCGTTGTAGTGAATAGAAATTCATCATCATAAAAAATACATTACAGAAATCGAGAGCCTCGGTACTTTCGTATGCTATAAAGTTTTTAGCGAAGAAACCATGTAGGTTCATGGTTCCAAGCCCTACACTATGTAGTTCCTCATTTGCTTTTTTTATGGATGGTACAACTCCTATGTCGGAGATGTCGGTAACAACAGTCAAAGCATCTATTGCAACAGATACAGCCTCTTTAACCCGTTTGTTTTCCATAACTGTAGCAATATTCAATGACCCTAAATTGCAGGATATTCCACGGCGGATAATATCTTTTTCATAGTAATCATTTATTTCTGAGACTTCCGATAATTGCATGATTTCGGTACAAAGATTACTGAATTTAACCTCTCCTATATCTTTAAGTGCATGTTCCCTATTAGCGTTGTCTTTGAAAAATAGGTAAGGATATCCGCTTTCTTTTTGGGTCTGTGCTATTTTGACTAATAAGACACGGGCATTTAATCGTTTTTTTCTCACTTTCGGGTTATCAACTAATTGTTGATACATCTCATTCATATCCATTTCGTCGAGGTATTGCCCATAGACTCTGAACACCGAATGTGGATAGAAAATATAGAAAGGTTCATCTTTTTCTGCAAGCTCCATAAATTTGTCAGGAATGATGACCCCTATCGAAAGTGACTTGATACGGACTTTCTCATCTACATTAATTTTCTTACAATCCAGAAATTCTTCTATATCCGAATGAAAAATATTAAGGTAAGCTGCACCTGCTCCCGGTCGTTGTCCTAATTGATTAGCATATGAAAAAACGTCCTCAAGTAGTTTCATTATCGGCAACACTCCGCTGGCACGCCCTTCTACACCCTTGATGGCTTCTGATCGCCCACGGAGCTTAGATAAATTGAGCGATACGCCGCCGCCAATTGAAGAGAGTTTCATCGAAGAATTTATAGCATATCCAATAGCATTCAGACTATCGTCGATTTCGTCAAGAAAGCAAGATACTAATTCGCCCGACCGGCGTTTCCCTCCATTTAGAAAAGTTGGTGTAGCAGGTTGGTATTCTTGATTTACAAGTAGCTCAGCATATTTTATAGCTTGTGCCAAGTCACCTTGTGCCAAATACAAGGCAATACAGGCAACGCGGTCTTCGTATCGTTCCAGAAACTTTTCGCCACTGTCGTCTCTTAAAGCGTAGTTCTGAAAAAATTTGAATGCACTCATAAATGAAGGAAACCGGAATTTACGTTCATAAATAAGAGCATAAACTCGCATTATATCTTCGAATGAGTATTGGTCATATAGATTTTCATAATAATTATTCTCTATCAGGTAGTCAATCTTTTCCTTCAAGGTATAGAAAAAGACAGTATTTTTGTTTACATAGTCTAAAAAGTAAGACCGCACAGCATCCTTGTCTTTATCTAGCTGGAAGTCATCGTCTTTCTTTATCATTACCTCATTGTTGAGGAGTATCCATTTTTTGATTTGCATATTCATTTACTTTGTGGATAAAGCTATCTACATCTCGCTCTAGTCCTGATAATTCAAACTTTATAAAAACAGGTATGGAATATTGTTCTGCTAATTTATCCGCTGCTAAAGCAAAGTTCACTCCCCAGTTCATATTACCACTGGATGAAACAGACTTAACAAGATGGGCATATTGCTCCATAAAACAAGATGTAGTCTCAGACACACATCCTATCTTGGTGGTGTATGTCACCAAGTGACCCTCTTCCTTAGCAGATAGCAAATCAGTTATTTTTAAGCAATCCCAATGGGTGGCAGAACGTATCTTGTCTATAAAACGCTCTACATTTCCGGTCTTGCTATCGTAATAGACAATCATTTTTTATAGAGACTCTATCATTGATTTAAGTTCGGCGGGTTGAAAACCTATAACCCGCATTAATTCCTCATCGTTTTCTATAAGCAAAGTTGTAGGGACAGAACGAACTCTATATTTCATAGCTAATTCGGGATCATTAAATGGGTTGATTGCATCAAAAACAACATTCTGTGTTTTAAAATATTCAGAAACCATTGTACACGGATTACAGTCTTCTTTTTCGAATTTGATAATCTTTTTCATATTATTTTTATATTAATATATAACGGACTTGGGTTTAGTAGAAGCTACTATACTCTTTTATTAATCTTTCTCTTGAATTATCTTTTTGTGTAATTTTTTTCTTTTATCCCGAAAGAAAAAAATCTTATTGTCTTGGCAGGTCTTCTGACTTACTCTTTTTTCACAGCCTTCCCTCCGATATACAGAAGTGGCAATGGGTATTGTGAAAAACAATCTATAAGAGCTTACAGCAGCGGGTCTGTTCAGGATTTACACCTGATTCCCTTTTCATCGCATTTTCGAGGAATCGAATTTACGACACCAAAACTGTATACAAATATGAAACAATTATTTTAGAGAAATGTTCTAAAGAGAAAATATTATTAATTATGATCTATCAATAATATTTATAAATGGAAAATTTTATATTTAAATTTTTGAAATAAGTTTTCCTAAAAAGAAAATTTATTGTTGTAAAAAATAGATGTTTTTTTTCAAAAACTTTGAGATGATGGGTTTCTGTTATAAAAAAATGTTCTAGCTTCGATAGCAGCTAGAACATTCTTATTTTTAATTATGTGGATATATTTTTAGTAGTTCTATTGTTCCTTTTCCAGTTCAATCAATAGATCGCTTTTACTCGTGTTATCGCCATCTTTTACTAGCACCTTCTTTATCGTACCCTTTGTACTGGCTAGTATAGCATTCTGCATTTTCATTGCTTCCAATATTAGTAAAGTGTCTCCAGCTTTTACAGTGTCTCCTGTTTTTACCAGTACTTCTAATATTTTGCCCGGCATCGGAGCTTTGAGGCGTATCGTTGTTGATTCATTGGTCTGAGAAGCAAGTTCCTTACCACGTTGCAAAGAGAAAGGAGTTTCTACAGAAAAATTGTAACCAACCCCGTTAATTAGCAATTCATATTCATTCTGATGTCTTGACAAGATATCTATCGGATAATGAACGTTATTGATTACCATTACAGAAAATCCATCTTTGGTATGTTCTATCCTTGCCTCTATTTCTTTCGACTCATATATATATTTACCTTCTTCAGTCAATGTAAATGGATATTCTTTGTTTGAGTCTTTATCTAAAGCGATTAACTTTTTTTCTGTTTTATGCATAATTTACATATTGTTAATTTTGTTACGCAATACCCAGGTGTCAGGAGTCTCGGTTATTTCTTTTTGTGGGGTATTCTGATCATTGAAATGCTTTACTGAAAATAGTGCAGCAAAAAGGTCTTCGTCTTTTTCCCGGTATACCATAGAATCCATATCTTTTTCGATAAAAGAGGTGTCAAAGTCCCCTTTTTGGAATACTTCATTATGTAACACTGCTTTATCGAATGGAATTGTAGTTTTAATTCCTTTTACCTGAAAATTATTTAGAGCATTGAGCATATCTGCTATTGCTGTTTTACGATCTGGGGAGTGGACTATCAGTTTGGCAATCATTGAGTCAAAAAAAGGAGTTACCTCAGATCCTACAACTACACTACTGTCAACCCGGACATTTTCACCTTGGGGCAATCGTATTGCTTTGATAGTTCCCAAATATGGAGAGAAACTCGATTGCACATCTTCTGCATTTATACGGCATTCAATAGCCCATCCTTTTAGCTCAACATCCTCTTGTTTTATTTTTAGTTTTTCGCCATTCGCGATTTGTATTTGCAGTTCGACGAGATCAAGTCCTGTTATCATTTCTGTCACAGGATGCTCAACTTGAATACGTGTATTCATTTCCATAAAGTAGAAATTCTTATCCTTATCTAACAAGAATTCTACAGTGCCTAAGCTTACATATCCGGCTTTTTGGGCTAATGCAATTGCCGAATCAGTTATTCTTTTTCGCAAGTTTTCATCTAAGGCTGCCGATGGAGCTTCTTCCAGTAATTTTTGATGCTTACGTTGTACAGAGCAATCGCGCTCACCTAGATGGATAACATTACCATGATTGTCAGCTACAATCTGTACCTCTATGTGTCTGGGATTTTCTAAATATTTTTCAATAAATACTGATGGGTTATTGAATGCAGACAATGCTTCTGATGCCGCAGACTGATACATCTGTTTTATTTCGGACTGTTTGCGTACAATACGCATTCCCCGACCTCCACCTCCGGCAGATGCTTTAATAATCAGTGGATAACCTATTTGTTTAGCTACCTCTAAGGCCTCATCCAGAGTGTCTACACTTCCATTGCTCCCTCCCAGCATAGGTACTTTAGCCTTGGCTGCTATTTCTTTTGCAATGACTTTATCTCCCATATCCTGAATGACACGTGGGGAAGGACCTATAAAAATGATACCTTCTTCGGTACAACGGATCGCAAATTGAGCATTTTCGGACAAATAGCCATATCCGGGGTGCATTGCATCTATATTGTTGCGTTTTGCCAGTAGCACCAGACTTTCGATGTCAAGAAATTCGGGGATGCTGTCTTTTTCTCTTTCCGGAAAATCTAAAACCTGATCCATTTGGGTCAAATAATAGGCAGAAGGTTCCTTTTTTGTCCTGATGCCAATAGATTTGATACCCATCTTTTTGGCTGTTTGGGCTATTCGAATGGCAATCTCACCACGATTGGCGATGAGGATTGATTTTATTTTATCTTTTGTTTGCATTGATAGTTTCTTTCAATTAAAGTGGTAAATTACCATGCTTGCGTTTTGGGCGAAGCTCTGTTTTTCGTTTTAAAGTCTCAAGGCAAGTAATAATTTTTTTCCGAGTCATGGCGGGGTCTATAACTTCATCTATGAACCCTTTTTCGTCGGCAATGTATGGATTAGCTACCTCATCCCTATATTTTTGTGTAAATTCTTTTTTCAAAGCTACCGGATCTTCTGCTTCTGCTAATTCCTTTCTATATAAAATAGCAATGGCTCCATCGGGTCCCATCACAGCAATCTCGGCGGTTGGCCATGCAAAACTAAAATCTCCACCAATACCCTTGCTGTTCATTACTATGTATGCACCTCCATATGCTTTGCGCAGAATAATTGTTATTTTGGGTACGGATGCGAATGTATATGCATAAAGGAGTTTTGCTCCGTGCCGGATGATGCCATCATGTTCCTGGTCTGTTCCCGGAAGGAAACCCGGTACATCTTCCAGTGTAATGATCGGTATGTTGAATGCATCGCAGATATTGATAAATTTTGCGGCTTTTACAGAGGAATCTATATCTAATGTCCCTGCCATAACTTTCGGCTGATTGGCTACAATACCTACTACCTGACCATCTATGCGAGCTAAAGCCGTAAAGATGTTCATAGCATGGTCTTTTGCAATTTCCAGATAGTCGCCATTGTCCACTATGACTTCTACAATTTCTTTAACATCATACGGTTTGTCCGCATCTTCGGGTACAATGTTTCGTAAACGTTGATCTATTCGTGATGCTGAGTCTGTTGAATGTATTAAAGGAGGATTTTCGAGATTGTTTGCAGGTAGGTATGACAATAATTTTTTTACACCTAGTATAGTATTTTCGTCATCGTTATATACAAAATCGGCGATTCCCGATTTTGTACCGTGAATGGATGCCCCTCCTAAATCTTCGGTAGTTACAGTTTCATTCAGAACCTCTTTTACTACATTAGGTCCAGTAACGAACATATAACTGGTATTTGCCGTCATAAATATGAAATCGGTAAGGGCAGGGGAGTATACTGCTCCTCCGGCGGCTGGTCCCATAATAACGGATATTTGTGGAATAACACCTGATGAGAGAACATTTTGTTTAAAAATGTCAGCATAGCCATTCAGACTACTAATCCCTTCCTGAATACGAGCTCCACCCGAATCGATCAGTCCGACTATGGGCGAACCTGTTTTCAATGCCATCTCCTGTATTTTTGCTATTTTAGCGGCGTGCATCGACCCTAATGAGCCTCCTAGAACATTAAAGTCTTGTGAGTAAGCATATACTAAGCGTTCGTTGACTTTGCCAAATCCTGTAATTACGCCATCACCAAAAGCTTTTACTGTTTTGCCAAATGATGCATTGGCCGGAGGGGTATAAGCATCTGTTTCTTCAAAAGTATTATCATCGAAAAGCAGTAGAATACGTTCCCGCGCAGAGAGTTTTCCCCGTTTGTGCTGTTTTTCATGGTATGCCTCGTCATATTGTTTTTTTAACAAGTTTTGTCGAGTCATAAATTGTTCATACGATTTTTTCATCTTCTATTATCGATTAAGTAATATTTTACCGGAATAAATATAAAATAACGCTACATATTTGGTTCGCTAATTCAATAGCTCACATAAAATATACGCGTGAAGATATATAAATATTTTCCACAAGAGAAAGACATGTATATTAACCTGTCTGAACTTGCCCTCTGCTTTGTTTCCCGAAAGCTTAGAACTACTAAATTTGGGCAGGTCTTCTGACTTACTCTATCTTTGAACGTCCTTCCCATTTCTACCTTCAGAAACAGTGGTGTTGAGTATTGTTCAAAGATGTTGAAAGAGCTTACAGCAGCGGGTCTGTTCAGGATTTACACCTGATTCCCTTTTCATCACTTTTCCGTAGATTCAGAATTGTGACACCTAAATTCAGAGTAAAGGTATTGATATTTTTTAGTATTTAAATTAAAACGAAATACTTTTTCACTGTCCAAAGAAAATGTATTTCAATTAAAAGAGACGTTTTTATCTAGTAGAGGATTTTTATTCAAGGTTATTGTTCTCTATAGAAATAGACGGATAAAGGATAGATTAATGGTAAGTTTAGAGTGTGTGTAGGTATTCAAGCAATGTTGATATAAGGTTATGAGCAAGTGGCTCAGCCTTTAGCAGGGCTGAGTCACTTTGTTAATATATTCTTCTGTGTTAACAGCTAGTCTGTCTTGCACATCCGGTGATAATGCTCCATGGAATACATGGTATGGTATGTATTTGGCACTTACAAATTTAGCTGTGGATTCTAGCGGTTTCAATAATTCATTAATAGTCCCATACTGACCTGGTGTATAAGCACTTTCTACTCCACCTGTAGATACAGCCAAGCCAAATTCTTTTCCGACAAGTTTGTTTCCTGTAGATCCGTACGCCCATCCATATGCAAATACATCATCAAGCCATTTTTTTAATAATGGAGGCATATTGTACCAATAAATAGGAAATTGTAAAATAATTCGATCATATTTTTCTAACAGGGCTTGTTCTTTGGCTACATCAATCTTCCAGTCTGGATAATTTTTGTAGATGTTGTGTATTTTTACTTCCGGATTTTTTTGAGCTAAAGCTTCAATCCAAGATTTATTTACTACCGATTGATCGATATTGGGGTGAGCAAGTATGATAATTGTTTTCATATTACATTTTATTTTTTTAATGGACTAAATTCTACATTTGCGATTATTCTTATAGTTTCGCCAACGATTGCTTCCGGGAAGTTTGGACCTAGAGCGAAATCTTTTCTATTGATTGTTCCATTTATTTGAAATCCGGCAGTCTCTTGATTATTCATCGGATTTGTAACAGATCCCCAATAGGTAACATCGAGACTAACAGGTTTGGTTATACCATGAAAAGTTAATTCTCCGTTCAATTTGGCTTTCTTTTCATCAACTTTTACAAAAGAAGTACTTTTAAATGTTAGTGTAGGATATTTTTCAGCATCAAAAAAGTCGGCAGAACGAAGATGATTGTCGCGCGCTTCGATATCTGTATTGATACTTGCTACATCTGCACTTAATTCTATTTGTGCATCCGAATAATCAGCTTTTGAGGTTGTAACTTTAACATTAAAATTGGTAAATCGACCATCTATTTCCGAAATAGTAAGGTGTTTAACAACAAATCCTAAACGAGAATGTGCCGGATCATTTACCCATGTTTGCATTTGGGCAAAACTGAAAGACGATACTATTGTAAGTAACGATAATAATAAATATTTTTTCATTGTAATTGTTTTTTAGTTATTTGTAACACTATAATTGATAAAATTTTAATCCCATATTTTGCTTTTGCTGATAGCGTATTTTCCTCCTCCGGTGAATACAAGAGCTAAAGCCCCGAAGAAATATAATCCGAGTAATTCTACAGCCCACCCTCCTTGTTCGTTGAGGGTAAATATATCTTGCAAGTGAACTAGTGATGCTGCAACGATACAGTTAAAAGCGAAGATTGCAGCGGCTACCCTTGTGCCATATCCGCCAATTATAAATAGTGGAGCAATGACTTCTCCAATATATACTCCGTATGCAAAAAATGCTGGCAGACCGGCACCGGTTACCACTTGTTCGATAAACCCTGCACCATATATTAGTTTTGAGATGCCATGTAATAACATTAACCCTCCAATACTTATACGCAAGATTAATAATCCTAAATCGATATTTTTTTCTAATGCCTTCATTTTGTAATTTTTTTTATTTAATATTTTACTTTTTGTATTTAGAGTCAAATAGTATACATTTGTACTCTGCGATAAATAATAACTGTTAGTAACTTATGGAGAGCAAAGGAAATATATATACTGATACTAAACAAGAAGTTTCTCCTAAGTAATATGGTTACTTTAAAGTTACTTTTATTGAAAATTAAAGAGTTATGAAAGAAAAAAAAATAGAAAAATATTCAGATAAAGATCATTGCCCTGTTCGCTGCATATTATCGCGAATAGGAGATAAATGGTCTATGCTGATTATCAACCTACTAGGAGAGTCGGGTAAAATGCGCTTTAATGAAATTGGTAAGGCTTTGGGAGATATCTCTCAAAAAATGTTGACTACTACGCTTCGCTCACTCGAAGCTGATGGATTAGTCTCAAGACAAATTTATCCGGAGATACCGCCTCGTGTCGAATATCAGTTAACAGATTTGGGGCGTGATCTATTACCTCACCTTACCAATTTATCAACTTGGGCACACACTAATATGGATAAAATAATGGATAATAGAAATCTCTATGAGGCTTCTATCGAAAAGCGGTAAACATAGATTCTATATTCTTTGTGAGCATACTTTTAATTGAGAAATTAATGAAGCTCAGATTTGATATAAGGTTGTTTTTTGAGCAAAAATAGCATTTGTGATATCCTATGTTTTTATTAACTTTAGTCGTCAAAACTAAAAGTAATATAACCCATGAAAAAACTGTTAATAGGAGCATTACTCTTTATGAGTGTTTTGTTTATTTCTGCGCAAACTCTTAACATTGCAACTTATAATCTACGAAATGATAACCCCGGTGATGTTGGTAATATGTGGAAAGACCGCTATCCTTATGTTGCTAAACTAATAAATTATCACAACTTTGATTTCTTTGGAACACAAGAAGCATTGCCTAATCAATTAGAAGATTTAAAGGCAGCATTAGTATATTATGATTACTATGGAGAAGGACGCGATGGAAATAATGAAGGGGAACATTCTGCTATTTTTTATAAATCAAATAAATATGATTTAGTAGACAAAGGTGATTTTTGGCTTTCGCAAACGCCTGATATACCATCTAAAAGTTGGGATGCTCCATGTTGTAATCGGATTTGTACATGGGTAGAATTGAAAGAATTATCTACAGGAAAACACTTCTTTGTGTTTAGTGCTCATTACGATTATGAAAAAGACTATGCACGTATCCAGAGTAGTAAACTAGTCCTGTCTAAGATAAAAACAATAGCAAAAGATAACCCTGTCATATTTATGGGCGATCTTAATGGAGGATTGGATGATGAGTGGTGTAAGTTGATACCCGAGTCAGGATTTATGAGAAACTCTTACTACGATGTAGATACTCCATACGCCAACAATTCATCATTTAATGCTTGGGCTAAACCGTTAGATCAGTTGGATGATTTAGATAGGGATATAATAGCAAATAATAAGATATTGGATCATATCTTTGTGAGTAAGCATTTCAAGGTAAATAAATGGGGAATGCTGACTGATACCTATGCTATCGGCAAATTCCCATCCGACCATTTCCCTATTCTTGTCAATGCAGAATGGGCTAAATGAAAATATTATCAAATATAGATAAACAAAGGCTTCAACTAATACAGTTGAAGCCTTTGCTCTATAGTAATTCTTTACTTATAATGCTTCGGCTCTAGTCCATTCCGAAGTTCCATTCTCGTTAATAGCTTCTATTGCAAAATAGTAGGGCTTAGTACGATCCATTCCTGCATAATAGTATTCATTCACGTCATATACCATAACACAATTATATAATTTGTCAGGCTCTTGACCAATATAAATATTATACGCATAGGCATTATCTACAGCTTGCCATTTTAGCCATCCATTGCGGCGATCTGTATCATCGCTCCGAAGTGCTATAAGTTGCTTTACACTATCCGGTTTTTGTCCGTTGCCAAGTCCGAATACTCTGAATCCTGATATTGCAAACTTACCCGATGGGATATGTATATTCTCCATTTTCAGATAACGGGCTTTTATCGGTTTTGCAAGTTCTATATAATCATGAGGTACATCTTTTTTATTCTTACTTTTATCTATCAGTACATTCCATTTCTTACCATCCGTTGAATAATATACAATGTATTGGTGATAGATATCGAGTTGTTTTCCTAAAAATTCAGCATCCTGATCAGCATAATTGATTTGTATCGCATTGACAGTCGATATATCTCCCAGATCGGAAATAAGCCATTCACCTTTGTCTCCAGTTTTGGCACTCCAATAGGTTTTCACATTTTCATTAACCAGATTATTGGCATGATGTCCGCCCAGCGTAGAGGAAACCTGTACCGGTTTGTTGTAGTTCAATAACATCCATCCCGTAAAGAGGCTTTTCTCGTGATTGGCTTTTCCCTTTGGCAAGTAATGTGGATAGTCTCCAAATGCTGTGTTACAATACATCACATCATCTTTATCGAATCCTGCCGGCCAGATGCCGAGGCGGCGTTCAAAGTTATTTTTGACATTGACTACCATTGAAGATACATGCCAATAGCTCCCCCAATTGTCCTGATAGGTAGCTCCATGACCTGCACCACGGATAAAACCTCCGGCTTTCATACTGAATGGTAAAGAGACATGTTCGAAATGACCGAGAGGGCTATCGCCAACAGCAACCCCATCGCCATAGTGGCTGAACTCAGTTCCGGGCCCTCCCCATTGTAGATAATATTTGTTATTATGTTTTGTCATCCATGCACCTTCCATAAAAGGTTTAAGGAATGTATTATCCATATGTTCACCAAAACGATGCCATCCTATTTTCTGGTCATCTAATAAAAGCAACTCTTTACGAGTGCCGATCGGCTGAAAGGTTTTACGGTCTAATTCGATTCCATATAAAGGATATACATTACTGCTGCCATTATACATATATAGCCGATTGTCGTCGTCTACGAAAAAGGCAGGATCCCATCCTCCTATATCAAAATGTTCTACTGCTTTTGTCCATTCATTGCCTTTCGGGTTTGTACTTACCCATATCGGGAAAATACGCGAATAGGTAGATCCGAATACACATAGCGAATCACCTTGTACCCATGCTGCAGGAGCACATAAATCGTCCCATTTGTTAGGAGTTGTATCTATTGCTTCTTGTGTGAGAAACGGACGATGTACAAAATTCCAGTCGCTCATATCACTACTCCACCAATAACCATTCTGATTGGTTGAAAATAGGTAGTAATCTCCTTTGTAATTAACTATTACAGGATCAGCAGTAGCACGATGTTTGCCCCATGTTGTAAAATTGGGAATAGGTGCATATCCATAGTCTATGTTGACCGGATTGCAATATGTATTCTGTTGTGCCGATAATTGTATCGTTAGCAGACACAGTATAAGGAGCGAAATCGTTCTGTTTATTTTTCTCATATTTCTAAAGATGGGTTTTATCCGGTATATATTGTTTTATTAAGAAACATATATTGGGGTATAATGGTTTATTTATGCTCCATTCCTAATTTGTCCAATCCTTTTTGTACATCCGGATGGCTCATAAACAATTTCCATAGCAAACCACTTCTATAGTTCTCAATCATTACAGATATTGGGCCTTGGTCTATTGCCAGATAGCGTTGTGGATACCAATTGTCAGTTTCACTGAATGCATCATAAAAACCGTATGGCCCCCATACTTTGTCGCCCATACTGTAAAGATTTCTCATTACTTGCATCGATTCTTGAGGAGTATATACAATAGATGAAAGTGCAGCAGTAGGAGCAATAACACCATGATCGTCAACTTCGGTAGGATGATGTGCTGCATATCCTTTTACTGAATAGCTGGCTGTCAAACCCCAATTGTTTTCTCCATAGCCTTTGTAGTTTTTAGGATTGCGAATGCAATATGCCCTATTGATAAGTGTGTAATTTTTCATTTCTTCGAAATAGTTTGCATATTTATCTTTCAAACCATTCGGATTTAAACCCAGAAATGAATAGTGTGCCCAAAATAGAGGTCCAACACCACTATTGCTTTGATAGTGCATATTCAATTTATATCCTTCCAGCTCGTGAGGTTCTATTATAGCACCATTGTCTGCCCATCCTTCGTGATATACACTAGCAGGTACACCATGAGTAGGAGAGCATGCAGCCAATACGTAAGTGATTAGGCATTCATTATATCCTCTTATTGCAAAATTCATTTCCCATGAATGTTCGGGACTCCAGTGCCAATATAATACGTTTTTACCATTGCGGTGCCAGTTCCAATCAACAGCTCTCCATAATGCATCAATGCGGGTAGCCAAGTTTTTTTCAGCATCCGAACCATTTATATAATATTGGTGTGCAGCAAGTAGTCCTTGCATAAGGAATGAAGTTTCAACAAGGTCACCTCCATTGTCTTTGTCTCCAAACCCTTCTACTTTTCCGGTTTCTCCATTCCACCAATGAGGAAATACACCATGAAATGAATCAGCCTTTTCTAGGAATGTAACTATCTTGGACATCCTTTCCAATCCTTGTTCGCGTGTTACATAGCCACGGTCTATTCCGGCAATGATAGCCATTATTCCAAAACCACTACCACCTGATGTTACTGTACTTTTGTTGTATTTACCATAATCACCATCTACATGGTAACGTTCACGTGCCATGCCGCTGTTGGGTTCTGCCCCATCCCAGAAGTATAGGAATGTTCTACGTTGAACGCTGTCAAGGAGGGCTTCGTCAGATATTTCGACATTGTTCTTCGGATCGGTTGTATTCTCTTTGTTCTTTTGTTTTCCACAACTGGTTATGATTGCAATCGAGGCTATTAATAAAAGAGAAGTGTATATTTTTTTCATGATTATACTGATTTAGAGTAATAAAATCTAGCCTCTTCAGATAGAAAAGACTAGATTTTATAGTTAGTTTTTACAAATTTATTGTAGAGTGAAACGAGCGGATTTTATATCTTTGCTGTTACCTCCGATCATTACATCAAACTCTCCAGACTCGAACACGTAGTTGAGATCATAGTTGTAGAACTTCAATAGTTCCGGAGTAATTTTGAAGTTTACCGTTTTGGATTCACCTGCTTTGATAAATATCTTTTCAAATCCTTTTAGTTCTTTTACAGGGCGTGTAACACTTCCAACTAAATCACGGATATATAATTGTACCACTTCCGATCCATCTGCTTTTCCCGTGTTGCTAACCGTTACACTTGCAGTCAGCTCTCCGTTACTGTCAATCGTTGCAGAACTTAGCGAAACATCACTGTATGAGAATGTCGTGTAACTCAAACCATATCCGAATGGATATAGAGGATCGTTAGTTACATCCATATAGTTGCTACGGAATTTTTCGAACCATTTACCTTCAAGTAATGGGCGACCTGTATTTTTATGATTGTAATATAGAGGAATCTGTCCCACATTCTGAGGGAAAGAGGTTGATAGTTTTCCACTAGGATTAACATCTCCAAATAATACATCACCAACAGCATAAGCTGTTTCTGTTCCTCCAAACCAAACATTGAGAATCGCAGGAACATTTTCATTTTCCCAAGTAAGAGTTAACGGACGTCCGGCGAATAGAACTAGTACAACCGGTTTTCCTGTATTTAATAGTTCTTTTAAAAGACGTTGTTGTACATCTGGTATGCCAATTTCGGAACGGCTACTTGATTCACCACTATATTCGGACGATTCTCCTAATGCAGCAACTATTACATCAGCATCTTTTGCGATAGCCAACGCTTCATTTCTGATTTCTTCTTCGCTACGGTTGTCTCTGTCCAATTCACGGCCAAACATCGTTGCTCTAGCTTCTAAAGCAGCATCAGAAGTCAGGTTACTACCTTTTGCATATACTATATTTGCTTTGTTACCTACTACTGCTTTTAACCCATCTACCACAGTTGTTGCTTTATTGAAATCAACTGCGACACTCCATGTTCCCGGCATATTAGCACGTGTATTAGCCAATGGACCTATAACTGCAATTTTTCCTTTTTTATTTAGAGGAAGAGTATTGTTATCATTCTTTAGAAGGACAAAGCTTTCAGATGCTATTTTACGTGCAGCAGCTTTGTGTTCTGCTGTGTATATTTCTTTCTTTGCTCTCTTTACATCACAATATTTATAAGGATTCTCAAACAAGCCTAGTTTGTATTTGGCTTCAAGAATACGGCGGCAAGCTGAATTAATTTCAGCTTCGGTAACTTTTCCTTCATCCAACGATTTCTTTAATGTTGTAAGGAAACCTTCGCTAACCATATCCATATCTACTCCTGCACTTAGAGAACGTGCCGATACAGTTTGTAAGTTTCCGATACCATGGTCTACCATTTCACTGATACCAGTATAATCTGTTACAACAAAACCATTGAATTTCCATTGATTGCGCAAAACATCTGTCATCAACCATTTATTTGCAGTTGCTGGTACTCCATCCACTTCGTTGAATGATGCCATCACACTTCCTACACCCGCTTCTATTGCAGCTTGATATGGATAGAAATATTCATTGTACATACGTACACGACTCATATCTACTGTATTATAGTCACGTCCGGCTTCACTGGCTCCGTACAAGGCATAGTGTTTTACACAAGCCATTATATGGCTGTTAGTTGCATATGGGTTTTCTTTAGGACCCTGATAACCGCGTACCATTGCTTTTGCAATCTCACCTCCTAAAAATGGGTCTTCTCCATTACCTTCCGATACACGACCCCAACGAGGGTCTCTTGATATATCGACCATTGGACTGAAAGTCCAACTGATACCGTCGGCACTAGCTTCAATGGCTGCTATACGAGCTGATTTTTCAATAGCTTCCATGTCCCATGTACAAGACAATCCTAATGGAATAGGGAATACGGTTTCGTATCCGTGAATTACATCCATTCCAAAAATCAAAGGGATTTTAAGACGGCTTTTTTCAACAGCTACACGCTGTACTTCTTTTATTTTTTCAACTCCTTTTATGTTGAACAATCCACCAACTAGCCCTTGTTTTATTTTTTCGGCTATATCACTACTTTTTGCTTGTCCGGTAGTAATATCTCCAGAGCTAGGGAGATTCAATTGACCAATTTTCTCTTCAATGGTCATTTTACTCATCAGATCGTCAATATAACGATCCATTTTTACGTCTTTGCTTTGAGCTGAGGCTGTTAGTACAGCACACCCTAGCATGGCGGTCATCAGTAAATTTTTCATTCAGTCTCTAATTATTTATAGTTGATAATTATTTTATTTTTCAAATACATCTTTTACCATTTTCTGGATATCAGGATCTTTCATAAATGTATTCCAGATAAGTCCTGTGCGATAGTTTTCGATCATAACTGTAACAGGGGCTTGGTTTAATCCCATATAGATATTGGCACACCAGTTTTCATTTAGGTTAAATGCATCTCGAAATCCATATTCTCCCCACAAAAAATGACCATAGTCTCTATAATAGTGTTTCAAAGCATTCATCGATTGTTCAGGTAAATATGGAAATGAAGCCAATGCACCTGTCGGAGCCATAGTTCCTACATCTTGATGTTCGACAGGCTCGGCAGCACGATACCCCCAAGGACCATCGCTGGCTGTCAGTCCCCAATTATCAGCACCATATCCTAGTTGTTTTTTAGGATTTTCGACACAGTACCTATAATTGATAAGAGCTATATTGCGGAAATTATCGAAATAATCTTTGCTTACATATTTATCTTTAATCCCTCTGGGATCAAACCCCATGTATGAGTAATGGATAAAAAATAAAGGTCCTCCATTTGAAACTCCGACATCTAGTTTTACTCCATAGTAAGTATTTCCATTCAAATACATAGAGCCATCACGTGTCTGTCCCCAGTCTGCACGATAGTCTTGTGCTATTTGTTCCTGACTAGCCCAACCTGAATAATACATGCTTTTACCAATACTGTGCTTAGGCGATGCAATTGCCAGAAGATAAGTTATCATTGTTTCGTTCCAGCCTATTAATTGATGATTGATAATCCATTCCTTATCTGGTGACCAATGCCAATATAGGTATTTACTGTCTTTTGTTTTTTTATACCAACTCCAGTCTATATGTTCCCAAAGCTTTGTAATTGTATTTCGGATATATCTTTCATCATCAGTATTTTTATTGAAATATTGTCGGGCTGTCAGTAACCCTTGAAACAGGAATGATGTTTCGACCATATCAGCTCCATTGTCTTTGTTGCCAAAAAATGGTTCTACTTTGCCTGTTGTTCCATCTACAAAATGAGGGTATCCTCCATGAAATGTATCTGTTTGCTGAAGGAATGTTACTATCTTTTTGAAACGTTCAATGGCTTGATCTCTTGTGATAAATCCTCTTTCTACTCCAGTAATGATGGCCATAAGCCCAAATCCGGATGCTCCGGTTGCAATCATATTCTGTCGCCCGGGTATGTTTTCCAAGGCAAGTCCGGAGTGTGGTTCGGCTCCATCCCAATAGTACCGGAACGATGCTTCTTGTACCATTGTCAGAAGTTCCTCATCTGTCATGGTGTATGTGGTAGCTTCAACTGTATTTGATGGCTGGCTTTCTTTATAGTCGTAGTTTAGAAATACGGCCTTATAATAAAATATTTTATCAGGAATCCCCGCATAGTCAGCATAGCATCCTCTTTTGGGGTCTTGTATTCCAACTTGTGTGAAGTCTTTATTGTTTTCGGAACGGAAGATTGCTATGTATTTTACATTGTCCAATCCTAGTTCTTTTTTATCCCATGTTATATCCACATGACGTTCGTAAGCTTTGGCTTTTATTGAAGGGGCGAATGTCAGAATATCAGACTCCTTATCTGTCGATAATTCTATTTGATCAAGGTATAATAGATGTTCTTTACCATCTTGTGAGCCTTGCTTAAAAAGTATTTCTTTTATCTCTTTACTATGTATATATGTGATGTTTTGAAAATCAGCTAGTGGTATTCTAACTGATGTCCAAACATCTGGTGCTATATCGCTTATATATTTTTGAATGTCAAGGTATACAGATGCTTGCGAATGATCTTTTGTTTTTGTAGCTATTGCTATAAGAGGAAGTTCGCTTGCATTTGTATTTGATTTTATAAGAAGCTTAAAATCTAAATACTTACTGTCTTTGATAAAGTCTTTTCCACGCCAGTCAAAATATTTGACTGAAGCGGTCCAGTCCCCACCAGGAGCAGAAATATAATTAAGCTGCAATGAGTTGTTGGCAGTAAAGTATTCTTTATCTGATATGGGTAGCTTTTTCTCTATTGATTGTATGAAACTCGGCTCTTTATAATCTGCTGTACTATAATAGTATGAACCATTCATTAGACTATTGTCAAAAAAGACTTGGTCATATTCAGGTTCTTGAGCTATTATTATAGTCGGGATTAGTAATGATATAAATAAGATTAGAGATTTCATGGTAGAAAGGTAATTTAAACTTAGTGCCAGTCAAATGACTGACACTAAGTTTTATGATTTACAAAAAACTTACTTTTTATAGATTCGGATTTAAATCCTTCTGAGCTTGAGGTATCGGGTAAAATTCACTTTCACCAGTTTTGAACCCTGGTAGGGTAGAGGCTGCCTTATCAGTACGTACAAGATCGAAGAAGCGTTCGCCCCATTCGCAAGCTAATTCGGCACGTCTTTCTTCTAATATTTGGTCTAATGTAGCATTTGATATATTTGAAAGCCCTACGCGATTTCTAACTAGATTGAGAGGAGTATCGCCATTTTGTCCCTTCCTAACTTTTGCTTCTGCATTCAATAGTAGTATGTCTGAATATCTGATCATGCGGATATTATTACCCATTCCATAGTCTGTGCGACCTTCGGTCATATCTGTACTTGGATAATAAGCCTTTCCATTAAATACTTTATCTGTTCCTTCATCAGAAGTTGATGGTTTTAAAACATCGCCTTCAGGTGTTGTTGTTCCGGCAAAAAGTAATGTTGTTTTATAGCGGATATTATCATTACGAGTATTGAATAGTTGAATAAGTTTATCAGTTGGAGTTAAGAAACCCCACCCAGAACTAATTTTTGAACCTTCGAATCCATTACGAGGACCTTGGAATGCAAACCATGCATCTGATGTATAGGCAGTTCCACTTCCAGCTCCAAGATCAGAGAACTGTAGTTCAAATAAGGTTTCATCACACAAACGTCCAGGTTTCTTGAAATAAGTATAATAATCACTGAAAAGAGTAAATTTTTGACTATCAATAATCTGATTTGTCGCATCTAAAACTTTGTCCCAGTCATTAATATCTGCACTTGCTTTGGCTTTTAGAGCTAATGCTGTGTATTTTGTTGCCTGACCCTTGTAAGACATTTCATTTGGTCTTAGTGCAGGCATGTTAGCAGCAGATTCGTCCATTTCTGTTATGATGAAGTTATAAACATCTTCGCGAGATGATTTTCCTAAGTTAGTCATCACATCATCATTATTAAGAAGAAGTGGCACGTCACCCCAAAGTCTAGTGATGTAGAATAGTGCATATGCTCTAATAAAGCGTACTTCTGCTTTGTACTGTAAGTTTAAGGCTTTATCAGATTCGGATGTAAGAAATTCTGCATACTTGTCTAGTGATATAAGCGCTGCATTGGAGTATTGTACAAGTTCGTATAGATTTTTCCATGTAGTATTAAGTGCCCAATAATCAGCTATTAGAGAATAATTGAAGTTTTTACAATAAGTTAAATCTCCTTGGTCTGATGCAGATGACCCTTTGTTTACATCATCAGTTCTTATGGATAGAAGACCATACATAGCCCAAGAGCTCATTTTGGTATTTGTTACAGCATACACACCGGATACAGGTTGGAACATGTTTTCAGTCTGTGAGTAATCTACATCTTCTACGTCGACTTTGTTTTCAGGATCTTTGTCTAAATAATCATTACAACTACAGAATAGTAGCATGATTGATAATAATGTTAATATATATATTTTCATAATTATATTTTTATAAATTGAATACTCAATGTCTTGTCAGATAATGTTGTATATAAAAATCTTTTAAGTTTATTAAGTATATTAGTAAGTTAACTTAACACCAAAACTATAAGTGGCAGCAAGAGGATAAATTTCATTATCTATACCATTAGATATATCTGTCGTAAATCCATTATATGAGAAGAAATTGAACGGTCTTTCTGCAGTTACACTTAATCTTAATGCTGATTTGTTACCTCCGGCAATGGTTAAGTTAGGGATAGTGTATCCAAGCTGGATATTCTGTATTGTAAATGTATTTGCATTTTCAACGAAGAAAGAATTGAATTTATAATTCCATGTATTAACCATACCTGCAGCTGAAGGGTATTTATTGGTTGACCCTTCTCCTGTCCATCTGTTTTCAACTAGATTTAAATCATAATTTATATCTGTTTGTTTTTGTCTATTCAACCTTTTCAAGTTAAGTATCTTGTGACCAAATGAGCCTTGGAAAGAAGTACTGAAATCAAAAGCTTTGTAAGCGAATCCAATATTACCACCTAGGAAAAATTTAGGAATAGGAGAACCTAAAACAGTACGGTCTGCATCTGTTAATTTTCCATCTCCATCTAGATCTCTATATTTGAAATCTCCCGGTTTTAGACTTGATGCTACACTGGCAACTGTTGGGTCATTGTCTATTTCTGCCTGATTTTGATAAACTCCTGCTACTTCATATCCATAGTACGAATCAACAGTTTCTCCTACACGTCTTATTGTGTTATAGTCTCCACTAGTCACAATTGATTGAAGACCGTCAAGATAAGTTACCTTATTCTTTAGAGTAGACATATTTAAGCCGATGTTATAGCTAAAATCTTTTCCAATTTTGTCATTCCAGTTAAGTGAAACTTCCAGTCCTCTATTTTGTATTTCTCCATTGTTCATTAGCAATGATACGCTAGAGAATGGTAAAGTTCTTGAAAATACAGCATTCTTAGTTGTTCTATTATAGTAATCTAGTTCTATATCTAGTCGGTTGTTCAAAGTTGTTAAATCAAAACCAAAGTCAAGTTCTTCAACAACTTCCCATTTTAATTTAGAGAAATAAGATAAACTAGTATATCCACCATTAGTTACATCGTTGAAAATGGCTGTTTGAGAAGTAATAGACGCAAAACCGTCATTTGCTTGTATTTTATCATTTCCAAGTTTACCCCAACTAGCTCTTAACTTAAGGAAATTAATTGCTTTCTGATTTTTAAGAAAGTTTTCTTCTGTTGCTATCCAACCTAGTCCTACAGATGGAAAATAGCCCCATTTTTCTTGATATTTAGAACTTCCATCAGCACGGAATGTTGCAGATAAAAGATATTTTCCTGCATAGTCATACATAACACGTCCGAAGAAAGATGCTCCTCTGTATTCTGCACCATCATCAGGCCAAGTAGAACTATCTCCATCCTTATTCTGAGAGATACTTTGGTTGCCATTGTGGATATACCAATATTCATCTTGTCCTTCGGGTATATTTGTACCTTCAGCCATTAGCATTTCGTAACGTTCCTTGCGTATAGAGTTACCTGCCATTGCTGTTAAGCTATGTTTTCCGAACGAATCACGATAAGTTGCCACATTATCCCAAAGCCAGTTATTATTGTATTTATTTCTTTTTACCAAAGAAGAAACCTTATTCTGTTGATCAGATGATACGTAATAAGTTGGCAAGAACTTTCTGTAACGAGTGAATGAAATATCTTGATTGAAGGAACTTTTTACAGTTAATTTACTATCAAGGAATGATAATTCTGCGTAAAACGTAGGTAATACTTGAGTTATTCTTTGAGATTCATTATAGTAATCGGCTTTAGCAATTGGATTAGCAAAATAAGAGGATAAACTTACATTTTGGGCTGAAGCATATTTCTTAGGAAATGCACCAGTATTGTCATTATCATATATCGGATAAATTGTTGGACTTGTGTATGCGCTGGTAAAGGCACTTTTGTTAGCTATTTGTTGATTACTATTTACCAATATCATGTTTCCTCCAATTCTTAACCAGTCTGTTAATCCTGCATCAACGCGGGTTCTAACATTTATTCGCTCATAACCATTATCGGTGTCCATGATACCTTCTTGGTTTAGGTAGCTAACACCTAAAGAGTATGTCGTTTTTTCACCACCACCGGTTGCACTAACAGAGTGACTATGCATCATAGCAGTTCTTAATAACTCATTATACCAGTCTGTGTTAGTCGATGGCATTCCGTTCGAGCCTCCGTATTTGTTTATAGATTGAGTAATACTTGTTGTAGTCCCAATTTCATTCATAAGAGTAGCATATTGTGTAGAATTAGCCATTTTAGGGACATTAGTCGCTTTTTGGAAACCAACATATCCATCGTATACAATTTCTGGCTTTCTGTTGGTAACACCTTTTTTGGTTGTAACAATAACTACCCCGTTTGCAGCACGAACACCATAAATTGCAGATGATGATGCGTCTTTAAGGACACTTATGTTTTCGATATCATTGTTACTTAAGAAGTCAATATTATCGAAGAACATACCATCAACAACATATAATGGGCCTTGTTTTTCCGCATCATAGTTGCCGACACCACGAATACGTACTTTTGGAGAACTTCCTGGTTGTCCGCTGTTTACAACTTGTAATCCTGAAATTTTTCCTTGTAAACCTTGCATTGGAGAGGCTGTTAAATGTTTATTGATCTCGTCTCCTTTTATGGTTGCAATAGGAGAGGTTAGGTCTTTAGCCTTAGCGCTACCATAACCGATTACAACAGTTTCCGTAAGCATTTGGGCATCATCTTCTAGTGTTATATTGATTACGTTTTGTGTTCCAACAGTAATGATTTGGCTCTTCATCCCAACAAAGCTAAATTCTAACTTGTCTGTGCCTGATATCGAAAGAGAGTATGTCCCATCAATGTCTGTGACCGTTCCCACTGATGTTCCCGGTATTTTTACTGTTACACCAATAAGAGGTTCTTTGTTTGTATCAACAACAGTACCTGTAATTGTTTTAGATTGGGCATAAATACTCGTTGTACTTACTATTAGAAAGCAAACGAAGAGCATACAGAATTTCAGAAAGAAGTTGCTTGATCCTGAAAAAGGGACTTTTTGAGGTTTAATTTTCATGGTAAATTTACTTTTTATTTAAACACACTATTTTTAAGTAAAAATCTAAAATATGTTAGATGAAAAAAGAAACTGTAGATTAGGTATTCAGTTCCTTCCTTTGTTACACCTTAATAGTTCGTAAAAGAGTAGCGAAGGTTTTCTTTATACTACTTTTTGTCCGAATGTATTAAGTTGTTACATCTTTTGGATATTAGATTTTAAGCAAAAATAGGAATCGATTGAAAAGTGTGTTTAAAAGTTAATACATCGTAAATACACCCCCTTCTTTTTTAACACTACTTATTACTCACTATCACTACTCATTTGATATTATATGGTTGAATATAAGTGATTTGTAAATGTTAATTTATATCGAAGAAAAAGTCGTTGAGATTTTGTGATGATTGGATTTTTAACTTTTTTCTTAGCCTATATCGACTATTTTCTACAGCTCTCACTGTTAAATTCATGAGTGATGCAATCTCTTTTGTCTCCAAATTTAGTTTCAAACAGGCACAAAGTCGAAGGTCACTACTGGTTAATTCCGGACAGATGGTTTTCATCTTCTTAAAGAATTCTGTATGTTTTTCTTCAAATTTGATAAGGAATGTTTTCCAATCATCATCAGAGTCCATATTGTTGTTCAATAAGGTTGTTATCTTCTGATAGAGAGGGGCAAGTACTGTACTCTTATTTTTAGAATAAAACTCATCGATTATATCTTTTATCTTTAGAAGTAATTCATTCTTCTGAATAATAAATGATGTTTGTGTCAATAGTTCTGCATTCTTTTGTTGTACTTCATTCTGGAGTTTTCCAGCCAATGTTCTCAAGCGTCTGGCCTCTCTATTTCTTATTTTTTGAAGATGTAGATTTCTGTAGTGTCGGAGCAACAACACCCATACGCCATACAATAGTATAACAAAGAGAATGATGTACCCAATAAAAGCCCAAAATGTTTGATACCAAAGAGGTAATATTTCAAATTCGTAAGATGCAGGATCTGAGTAATTTCCTTTGCCATCGACTGTCCGTACTAAAAATGTATATGTTCCTTTGGGTAACCGAGCATAAGATACATTGTTTATTTTTTGTGCTGTAGACCAGTCTGTATCTACACCTTTAAGCATATATTGGAATGAAAAATTAGATGCAAATGTGTTATTGGTAAAGAAATAAAATGTTAGGCTGTTGTAATTATATGATATATCAGTTTTTTTAGACAGATTTTCATATATTTTATCACCTTTTGCATTTGACGTTTGTAGTGCTTCTAAATATGGTTGGTGTAATTTACTTTGAACATTTGTATTATTATTTGTCTTCTTATACATCAAGAAACCATTATCTAAACATATAAAGCTTGTTGAGTCATTGATGATAGATATATTTTCATAGTTGTTGACAGGTAACAGGTCATGTCCTAAATTATAACTCTCTACAATAGAAGCCTTATATCCGTCATATACGAATTTATAGATGGCATGGTTAGTCATAGCCCAAAACATATTGTCGGCAATAGGGACTATCTGTTTTAGGTCGGATATATCTTTAAAGCAATTATTCAAAAGAGAACTGGGTACAATTTGGTTTGTTATATCATCGTAAGTGAAGAAGTTATTGTTATCGAAAAGCATAATACGCCCTCCGACTTTGAATATTTTCATTTTGTAGGGAAGTCCATCTTTACTATTTCCACCATAATACTCGAAATTCTGGAAACCACTCAGATCATCTTTTAATTGGCATTTATAAATTCCACGGTGAAAATGTTCAAGCCAAATGTTTCCCATGTGATCGATGTCTGCATTGATGATCGGTTCGGGTATTTGCATTTGCTTGTAGGTTTTACCTGTTTCTTTTTCTATTATTATCAGTGATTGATAAGTTGATAATAGTAAAAAAGGTTTATTCTTTAATGTAACTTCAGATAATTTGAACACTCCGCTAGATATTGAATATGGCTCTGAAATAGAAAGGTTAGAGTGGATTTCACGAAGTCCTCTGTTGTGGCAACAATAAAGGCGGTTGTCTATAATTTTGAAAGACCATACTTGCCCCTGTGTTCCATTTATTAGTTTGATCTCATCGAAAATATTAGCACCTGATAATTTTTCTTTTGTTGTATAAAAAACCCCTTGATTAGTACCAAAGAATAATTTTCCATTCCATTCTATTACATCGTATATAGCCCCTGTATTTCCACTAGGATCTGTGTAACAATTTATGTTTTCCATATACTGGATATATGCTAATCCCCTATCGAGAGCTACCCATATATTGTGTAAATTATCTTCGAACAACGAAAGAACTGTATTGTTCTGGAGTTTGTTGGCAGAAGAGATATGGTTTAGTATATTTCCTTGTATGTCTATTTCATATATTCCGTTTAATATTGTTCCTATCAGATAAGTGCCTCTCGATGTAAGGATTCCACAATTTAGGTCCTGATTGGTCATAACTGCTGATAGATGAGGATTCAGTTCCTTGAAGCTTGTTCCATCGTATATGTATATTCCTTTAGTTGTAGTACCAATGAGGTAACCATTGGTTGAAAAAGGAAGAATAACCCTGACATCGGTATTGTTAAATATATCACTACCTTCTATCTTCTCTAGTTTATCTTTGTTCAGACGATATATTGCACTATTCATCTTTTGGACGAGTAGTTCATTTCTTACTTTTGTTAAAAATAAGAATGCCTCTTCTGAAACTAATTTGACAGATTTGTAATCATACATATATATAGATCCAAATGACTGAAAATAGACAGTGTTGTCAATGATGCATATCTTCCAGAAATCATCGTTCCTCGATAATGGTTTTGTTAGTTTGTCACTTAGTGATGTATAGACAAGTTTTCCTGATATGTCCCGATCCCATCTTCCAAATTCTTCATAGCTTCCTGTAAATATTGTTTTGTGTGACAATACAGCTATCGAGCGTGCCATAAAAGAGTTCGGTATCTGGTTCAGTTGCCACTCTATTCCATCAAACTCAAGAAGACCAATGTCATTACCTATGTATACGGTGCCCTTCTCATCCTGACCAACTGCCCAGTTTTTATTGGCAGCATTATAGTCCCACCTATATATATTAATCAAATCAGGTATATTGGCAAATGTGGATGTTGATAATAGTAGTCCAATAAATAGAAGTGTATATTTGAAGAGATCTTTCATTGTATCGAAAATAGTTAGAATAAAGAATACTCTGTTTTCGGATAATGTTCAAAAATAATGCTTTTTTTAATAAGATTCAATTTTAACTGATTAACAGCTGTTCCCTTTTGTAAATAAAGTAACTCCTTTATTTGATTTCTGTTATAGCTTATTATTAGTCGTTGGTCACTTAACTTAGATTGTTACATATTCCACAGTCTTGTTTGATCTGGTCTTTTTCAATATCATTTAGTAATATAATTTATATTATCTTGTATCCAATTTCGAAAAAGATACTTAAGATATAATATTTATGAATATAGTAATTACACACAATCAGGACAAGAGTAGATTTGAGGCTTTAGTTGAAGGTTTGGTTTCGGTCGTAGATTATGTTATGGAATCAGACAATGTGTTGTCTGTAACTCATACCGGAGTACCCAAAGCATTGGAAGGTAGAGGTATTGCTGCACAATTGACAAAAAGTGTATTGCAATATGTGCATGACAAAGGATTAAAAATTCGTCCCTTGTGCCCATATACAGCTGTCTATATCGAAAAGCATCCAGAATATAAAGACTTGCTAGCAGACTAAGGAATCCTCTATTTCCAACGGTTTACCCATTGTTGTTCTTTTGGAGTCAGTTCTTGCATATCAGCTTTGTAATTAGGATTTGGTATATACCATACTTGATTTGCATAATATTCCTTTAGTTCCGGAGATGAAAATACATACCCTCTGCGAGCAAAAGGCAGGTTTCGCAATATCTTTCTCGATATGGCATCTGCAGCATCTTCATATTCTATTTCAAAAATAGGAATTGTAGATTGCTTCTCATAGTCGAACGATTGCCAATTCTCAGAATAAAAACGTTCCGAAAATAGGAATAATTCACCTTCGGGTTTATAATTTTTTTTCTGGAAAATAATTTGTCCCTTAGTCATTAAAAAACGATCGAATGTTGACTTGTTACCTTCATCGCTATCCCACCAAGAAGTGGTTGCCGTGTTTTTTATTATCTTCCCTATTCCTGTCACAATCCATTCCGAATCGGTAAAAGGTTTGTTATTTATATAGAAGTCTTCAAAATCGCCCATGTCAATGATTAGTGTAAAATCGTCAATTTGATGATTACCCCATCTCATAGCAGCAGACAAAACATAATCGAAGTCGTAATTATATGTAACGCTGCCCGACAAGTCGAATGTATAAGTATGTTTGATTGTATTTAACCCTTTTTTGAATGGAGCATCAAAATAATAAACATATTTAGTGCTACCCCAGTCATTAATCTCATCCCAGTCTAACTTTTTATTAATATCACGAAGAGCTTTTCCGTCTACTTTTCCATTTTTGTAGTAGACACTATCAGTCACCAATGAGACATTATATGGAAGGATAGTGTTGTTCAGATCTACTGTGAAATTATATATATTAGGGTGTCCGTTATTTTTAGGAGCAGGGTCTGCATCTCCGCTTGGAATATTTGATTCGAAACCTACAATTATTTTCTTAAGTTCTTTCGGATTGATAAATTCATAATAAACAGTTACATCAATCTGTGTCTTATTTCGCCTTTTTATTGTCAGGACTTCTTTTGTTACGGAAATGTCTGTTTCCCCCATTGGTATCAGTTGATTACCATTGGCAAAAAATGCTCCGTCGTTGGCAAATAGAGATAATGATAAAAAGATAAGTAAAGTGAGCTGTGTTAGGCGTTTCATTTTTTATTATTGTGTCGTTATTTATAGGATACCTTATCCCAAGTTAATATTTTCGGTTCCTCTATCAGAAATGGTTGAATCCTTTTGTAATCCTCTTCCGACAAGTAGGCTTTAATATCATATATTACAGATATATTATCATTGTCGGGTGATAAGGCTATTTTTATAGGATTCATATCTAGGCTTGTAACGGCATTTTGGAAATCTTGACTATTACGATCCGAATCCGATTTTATAAACCAATCAATAGTTGGTTTCGGGAATAGATCTGTTTGTGGAATTGTAGCCCATTTTGTTGTATAGAATTTTATCTGGCTATCGCAAGCATCTCCACACACTGTTTTCACAACACATATTATTTTAGAATCATTGACAAGAGGTAGCAATTTGATCTGAATATTTCCGGCTTCGGAAGTTTGCAAGGCAATGTAGCTATCAGTTATTCCTTTTCGCTCTATTCGGCTATAAAAAGTACTTTCGACTAATACTTTAGCAGTGTCTTTTGGGTTTGCCAACAATCTGTCTTTATGCTCCGCTTCCAGTCCAAAAATGATACTATCCGGAACTGACAGGAAGACCGTGTTTATATCTTGAGCTAAAACTGAATATATGTTTCCTAATAAAATTGTGAGAGTTAATATTATTTTTTTCATATTGCTTGCTGCTATATTATTTTGTGCCCAAATATAGGAAAAACATTGCGATAATTATTAAAATCAAGTCTATGGCTTTGCCTTTTAAGTTTTTTTCATGGAACAGTATTACTCCTCCCGCAAACGATACTAGTACACTGCTTCTTCTTACCATCGATACTATTGAGATCATGGCATCAGGGTCTGTCAGAGCATAGAAGTACACAAAATCGGCTATTGTCAGAAAAACCGAGATCAACAGAATACTCCATTTCCACTGGAATGGAGTTGTTTTTTCTCTTTTCGGATACCATATAATCATCATTATAATAGCCATAAGGATACATTGGTATGTGTTGAACCAAAATTGGACAGCCGTAGAACTGAACCGTTGCATCAGATATTTGTCATACAATCCGCTTAGCGAACCTAATACAGCTGCCAGAAATATGAAAATTATCCATTTGTTTTTATGGAAGTTTATACCTTCTTTTTTTCCTGATATCGATAAAAGGAAAAATGATATAATTGTTATTATAACCCCAATCCATTGATATAGATTTAAGCGTTCACCGAATATTAGTAATGCACCCACGAGGGTCATTACCGGACGTGTTGCATTTATAGGGCCGGTAATGGTTAATGGTAAGTGTTTGATGGCAAAATAACTAAGTATCCACGAAGATAAGACGATGACGGATTTAATAAAGATATACCCGTGTGTTTCTATACTTACTGTAGGAATATAAAATATTGTTCCTTCTAATAATGCTGGTGCTGCTTGTGACACAATCAGGAATGGAGCAAGAAGCAATGAGCAAAATAATGTATTATAGAATAATACAGGTATTACAGCATTGCCATTTACTGCTGTTTTTTTACTGATATCATAGCACCCTAAGAAGAATGCAGAAACAAAAGCTAGGATCAACCACATAAATTATTTATTGCTTATTGAGTGTGATGAGATAATCTGTTGGGATAAGCAATGTATAGTTTGCATAATATACCCTAAAAGGTTTTACGTTTGGATCTATCCTGCTATTGCTCATCTGAAGTTCAATCAGATACTTCCCGTTAGAGTAGACACGAACAAGAATCTGGTTGTTTTGAAATACCGTCAGATCTTGAAGAGATGTTTTGGATTCATTATGATTTTCTATAACAGCAGATTCTTCTCCAATATTTATAAACCCATTATCTACGAGTTCTTTTTCGTATGCTGTGATAAGAGCCTCATTTTCACTTTTTAAAACGATAAGGCTATCTTGAATAATAATATACTCTTCAGCTCCCGTATATTTCCAGCATTGTGGATCAGAAGGTATAAGATTCTCAGAATTACTCCAGAGAATAGATTTTTGCTTTAAATAGTTATTTATAGAATCCTTACTTTTTATGGATGCAATTTGTTTCAAATCACTCAATTCTATTGGTTGAGGGACTTTGTCAGTATACGTCAAGATATCTTCATCCGAAAGTAAAGGAGCAATTATTTGTGGATGTAACGATGAGTAGATTATGGGGATTTTTACATTACTGCTTATTTTGTTAAGATCTGGAATATCAATTGTATGCCTGAATGTCTTGCCATTGTTATCCTCATATTTGATGCTTAGTTGGTTGTGCGTTCCATATTTGCGCGATTCTATTGTACGTCCAATAACAGCTTGGGCTTCCCCTACAATTCCATACTCTTGCAATTCTCGTTTTCGATCATCTTTATATTTGATGTAGAATACTATACCCAGACTGATTGAAATGAATATAATAAGAGGAAATTTAAGCTGTTGAGTTTGTATCTTATTAACTACACCAATCAATGACACCCCTAAACAAATAGCCGCAATAACAGAAATTATGATAGGGTAGGAGTCATATATCTGAATAGGTATATAGAACAGTGAAATTATGATTAGAGCAATGGATATGAGGGCATATAGGATAAATTTTTTCATAAAATTGTGTGTCGATTATTATTTTTTAATGTTTCCTTTAACCAAATGTATCCAAAACAAGCAGATAAGAATGAGGCTAGTAAGATCATGAGTTTGGCATTGTTGATTATAGAATGGTCATCGAATGCCAGTAGGGTAACAAAGATCGACATTGTAAAGCCTATCCCACCCAATATACTGACTCCTGTTAGATGTTTCCATTTTAATAGACGAGGTAAAGAACATATTTTTAATTTCACCATAATAAAGCAAGCTGCCACAATGCCAAGAGGCTTTCCTAGCACAAGTCCTCCAATGATACCTAAAGCATATGGCTCCAATATGGCTTCGTGCCATTTACCTTCTATTACGATAGCCGTATTTGCAAGAGCAAACAAAGGTAATATGACAAAGGCGACAGGGTAGTGTAGCCAATGTTGCATTCTGTGCGACGGAGAGTTGTCAGTTTTCTTTTTATATGGTATTGCAAAAGCTAAGAGAACTCCGGCAATAGTAGCGTGAATACCAGAGTGAAGCATGAAATACCACATTACGATACCACCCAATATATAAGGTATGAGATTGTTTATTTTGAAACACTTATTTAGTATCAGTAATAAAGTAAATATGCCTAGTGCAATAAATAGGTTAGCCCAAATTAGAGATGAAGTGTAAAATATTGCTATAACGATGATAGCACCTAAATCGTCTATGACCGCTAATGCTGTTAGAAATATTTTTAGTGTAACAGGAACTTTGTTTCCAAGTAGCGATAATATTCCTAATGCGAAAGCAATGTCTGTTGCCATTGGTATTCCAAAACCACTATGGGTAATCGTATTATAATTAAATATCAAATAGATGGTAGCCGGAACGAGCATTCCTCCTATGGCTCCACCAATCGGAAGCAAAGCTTTTCTTATGTCAGCCAATTCCCCTTCATATATTTCTTTGATAAGTTCGAGTCCAACCAACAGGAAAAATATGGCCATCAACCCATCATTGATCCAATGTTCCACGCTATGTGCTCCTATCTGAAAATGCCATAGGGAGGCATAGTAGCCTGTTATTGGAGAATTTGCAATCGATATTGATATTAATGTGCAAATAATTAATAGTAATCCTCCTGATTTTTCACTCTCCAGAAAACTTTTAAAAAGCTTTGTTGTTTTCATCACTTATATCATTATTTTCATTCGGATGTATTGCGCTAAATGTTCTTTACTGTTCCCTCCAAAGCCTTGAAGGGACATCGGAGTTACTCTAATACATATGGAATTATCGTTTTCGAAGAAATAGTCATCACCACATTCATAGTTTGAGCAAAGAGTAGTCCATTTAGAAAACGAGTATGATGCGATTAGGCTTATTCCTTTAGAAGCACTTATTTTATATAATGTTACTTCTGTTGTATTTTCATAAGGATTGCCCCATATATCTACTATGTATTTGAGATTAGGTGATATGATAAATTGGTCGTTAAAAGTAGTTGTTTGTTCTCCTGTAGTTTTGTCATATAAAAGATATGCTCCAGACTCCCAAAAAGAACCTGAAATTACATAACTGTTTAATTCTTTTATTTGTCCTATGTAAGTAAATAGTGCTAAATCATCGCTATCTGTGTCATTGTCTTTGAGAACAACAGTCTTATTCTCACAAGGTAGTTTTAATATTCCGGATTTCTTCTTAATTACAGTCGTGTCTTGCAATAGGAAACTCTTGGCATTCTTCCGGCATCGCTCAAAAACATCTTTCGATATAATTTCAAACTGAACGGTATCGAATGGAGCATTGCGTATAGCGATATCGTCGTATTCATTTTGGAGAAGTGCTAGTTCTTCTTTCTTTAGGTCAAGTTTATCCAAAGTGCCTGTTGCACTTTTCTTTATATATACTTTCTGGTAGATTGGAGTATTTAGCTTATTATTATGTTCATCATAAAAAGTAGAATCTAATATACCAAGCCATTCTCCTGCATATTCAATAACTGATACTTTGTCTCCAAAATAGTATTCATATAGCTTATCAGCATTACTATTGGGTTGGTTCATGACAGATGTACGATTGTCGTCATCCTGACTATTGAGATTGATCAAATAAGTTGTTTCCAATATTTTCACGGTTTTGTCTACCTGAATCACTTTGGGTTTGGCCATCAACGAGTCCGCTTGTTGCATATCTGCTATAGTCGTTTCAGTGATAGCTGTTGGTAACTCTTTGTTGTTGCTGAAACAGGTTGTGAAAAATGTGACTAAAAATAAAACTATGTAGGTTGTTGCTCGGTTTTTCATTATACGAATATTGTTTGTGGATATTCTATTTCTTCTAAAAACAAAGCATGACCGGGAACAGAACTACCTGCAGCACCCCTGTCTTTGGCTTCTATTATTTTTCGCATATCATCCACATCTATTTTTTCTCGTCCCGCCTCAAGTAATGTGCCAACTATAGAACGTACCATATTCCGTAAAAAGCGATCTGCTTTTATCGTGAATATATAGTCGTCTCCTTGTTGTTCCCATTGGGCATACATAATTTTACAATTGTTTGTTTTTACATCTGTGTGCAGTTTGCTGAAACTAGTGAAATCTATATACTCAAATAATACATTGGCACATTCATTCATCCGGTCTAAATTTATATTGCCATGGATTTTATATTTTAAGGAAAATAGAAAGGGATCTTTTCTTGTGCTTATATAATATCTATAAAGTCTCGCTGTGGCATCGAAACGTGCATGGGCATCATTTTGTACTTCAACTATTTTATATATACTGATGTCTTTAGGCAGAATGCGGTTTAGCTTTTCTGTCAACAATGCTAAATCAGATATGGCTTGTTCAACATCGAAATGGGCAACCATCAATCGGGCATGCACACCGGCATCAGTCCGTCCGGCACCTACTATTGGTGTGGGGATACGTAATAGAGTACCTAAGGCATTTTCGATAGCTTCCTGTACAGCCGGTCCGTTTGGCTGCGTTTGCCATCCACAATATTTTTCCCCATTGTATGCAAGATATATAAAATAGCGACTCATATTTTATCGTACTGTGATGTGGAAGCAAGCCTGCTTCCTTTCATGTTTTACATAGCACCTATCGCGTTCTCGTAGATCGTGAAGAACTTGTCCTAATACCGCTTTTAAGCGTCCATCGTCTAAGTTGCGTTGTTCCATCAAGTTCACTTTTTCGAAACGTGTCCATGCAATATCAAATGTTGTTGCAAACCGATGTACCGAACTGTCACTGGCGTTTCTGTTCCTTCTTGATAAACTTTTTACATCATCATCCGTACGAGTAATACTTGTCACGATCAGTTTATAGAGAGGCATCTTTTTGCGAATTAGTGAATCTCTGAAATTTAAACAAATGTCAGTAAGCAAGACAGAAGCTTTGGGTACAAGATAGGGTACTGAATGTTTCAGTTTATCTACTTTGAAAATGTCTAACTCATTGGGGATTCGCACCAGCAGATCCTTATAAATAACTGTATCAGTTCTGCTTACTAGTGGTCCAACACCATTTTCAACAGCTGCGATATAGTGCAAATCCTGTAAATCGTTAAATGTTTTGCTGTAGCTGCCATTGAATTTCGTGAATTTTTTAGGTACAACTAACTTTTCGTTAGGAATACTGTCATTTTTACTACTACAGCTAGTTGCCAATAGGACTCCAGCCAGAAAACCCCATAAATATCTCATTTATTTCAACTATTCTTTTGTACGTTTTAGTACGCAAAGATACAAAATTAGAGCCTTTCGTCTTTAATTAATCCTTATTTTTGCAAGTCAGAATAATTAATAAACAATGGAACGAATAACGAGCCTTCAGAATCCGAAGATAAAGAATATAGTTAAATTGTCGAAAAGTAAAGAGCGCCGAGAACAAAACCTGTTTGTTCTTGAGGGTGCCAGAGAATTAACTTTGGCTCTATCTGCTGGATATCAGGTGGAATCGGTCTATCTTTGTCCCGATCTTTATGCAAAGACAGAATATCCGGATGTATTGAATGGACTGCCCGAAAGTAAGTTGACAGAAGTGTCCCAGTCTGTATTTGAAAAAATAGCTTATCGTGAAGGCTCTGATGGCCTTCTGGCATTGGTGCGTCCTCATGAACATTCGTTAGACAAATTAAAATTGTCCGATAATCCGTTTATTATACTATTAGAAGCTGTAGAAAAACCCGGTAATTTGGGTGCGATATTGCGTACTGCAGATGCGGCGCAGGCAGATGCTGTAATTATTTGTGATCCAGCAACTGATCTTTATAATGCCAATGCTATAAGATCTAGTGTGGGATGTATCTTTACTGTGCCTACAGCCGTTTGCTCTTCGCAAGAAGCTTTATCTTTTTTGAAGGGAGAGAAAATAGCTGTATTTGCCGCAGAACTTCAAGCTGCACAGTGGTATCAGGACACAGATTTCAGAAAACCATCTGCGATTGTAATGGGGACGGAAGCTGATGGGTTAACTGAGTTTTGGCTGAAGAATGCAGATGCACGTATTAAGATACCAATGCGTGGAAAGATAGACTCCCTTAATGTTTCAGTCTCAACAGCTGTTCTTACTTTCGAAGCCATGAGGCAACGTGGTTTCTAGCTTGCTAGCAAACTATCAAAAAAGCTATTATTTATTCTCTAAAAGGACATCGTTTAAATATAGATTAAATAGAAATATCTGTGGATTTGCATTGTTCATTTTAATTTATATCTTTGCTGCTCTTAATTAATATTAATAATGAACAAAGCAAACTTTAAATTATGAAAAAAAGTATTTTAATAGCTATTTTGGCAATTTTCTCAATAGCTACTTATTCGCAATCAGGTTCAAAATCAGTAATTATAAAAGGAGATTATAAAACAGAAGTAAAACAGTTTGGAATAGGTCTTGGTGCTCGATATGGTATTACAGACAACATTCGTATCGCTCCTGATGCAGTTTTTATGTTTCCTAAAGATAAGGTGACTGGATTGGATATCAATGTTAATGCAGAATATGTATTTAAGCTACAGGATGGTTTGAGTGTCTATCCTTTGGCAGGTATTAATATGTATAATACGCGTTATTCAGGGCAAACAATAGAAGGTTTTAAAATTCCTTCTAATTCTAATACAGAATTTGGTTTTAATATAGGTTGTGGTTTCGACTACAATTTGAGTGATACTAACTTCTTGAATGCTCAATTTACATATACATTCAACGATTGGGATTATGCAACATTTGCTGTTGGTTACGGAATTAGATTCTAAGATATAATACAAGGTGTATGGAGGGTGATTGGCCAAGAGGTCAATCACCTTTTTTTATATAGAAAGTCTCCTCCTTTTGTTGCCAAATACTTTCGGAAGCGGATATGTCGTTAAGGTCTAATTCGATGAATATTAAGTCTTATATATCAAAAACTTTACTTACCTTTGTGCGATTTTAAGAAGTTTAGAAAGAAAAATATGATTAATCCGATTACAAAGAGTATCGATTTAGGTGATGGAAGGACTATCACCCTTGAGACCGGAAAGCTTGCAAAACAAGCCGATGGATCTGTAATGTTGCGTATGGGCAACACAATGATGTTAGCTACCGTATGTGCAGCTAAAAATGCAAATCCTGGTGTGGATTTTATGCCACTACAGGTAGAATATAAAGAAAAATTTGCCGCATTTGGGCGTTTCCCCGGAGGATTTCAAAAGAGAGAAGGTAGAGCTTCCGATTATGAAATTCTTACTTGTCGTTTAGTAGACCGCGCTCTTCGTCCTTTATTTCCGGACGATTATCATGCAGAAGTTTTTGTTAATATAATATTGTTCTCATCAGATGGAGTTGATATACCAGATGCTCTAGCTGGTCTTGCCGCATCTACCGCATTGGCTGTGTCTGATATTCCATTTAATGGACCAATTTCAGAAGTAAGGGTTGGACGCATTGATGGGCAATTTGTCATTAACCCAACATTTGACCAATTGGCTAAAGCTGATATGGATATAATGGTAGGTGCCACAATCGATAATATTATGATGGTGGAAGGTGAATTTAAAGAAGTTTCAGAAGCTGAAATGCTAGAAGCTATTAAAGTTGCACATGATGCTATTAAGGTTCAATGTCAAGCTCAGATTGAATTGATGGAGGCTTGTGGTAAAACACAGAAGCGTGAATATTGCCACGAAGAAAATGATGAAGATCTACGCAAAGATGTTTGGGCAAAATGCTATGATAAGGCATATGCTGTTGCTACATCTTGTAATACAAATAAGCACGAACGTGGCGATAATTTTGCTGCGATTGTAGAAGAATATAAAGCTGGTCTGACAGAAGAGGAATTAGCAGAAAAAGCTGCTTTAATTTCTCGTTACTATCATGATGTAGAAAAAGAAGCAATGCGCCGGTCTATCCTTGACGAAGGTAAGCGTCTGGATGGTCGTAAGACAACAGAAATACGCCCTATCTGGAGTGAGATAGATTATCTTCCGGGTGCTCATGGATCAGCCGTGTTTACACGTGGAGAAACACAATCATTAACGACTGTAACATTAGGAACGAAACTTGATGAAAAAATCATCGATGATGTTTTGAATAATGGAAGAGAACGTTTCTTGTTGCATTATAATTTTCCTCCGTTTTCTACAGGTGAAGCTAGACCACAACGTGGTGTAGGACGTCGTGAGGTTGGACATGGTAACTTGGCACATAGAGCTTTGAAACCAATGATCCCAGAAAATTATCCATATGTAATCCGCGTGGTTTCTGATATTTTGGAGTCAAATGGTTCTTCATCTATGGCAACTGTTTGTGCCGGCACATTGGCGTTGATGGATGCTGGGGTGCAGATTAAAAAACCTGTGACTGGTATTGCGATGGGACTTATTTCTGAGAAAAAAGGAACTAACTATGCTGTCTTATCTGATATCTTAGGAGATGAAGACCATTTAGGAGACATGGACTTCAAGGTGTGTGGTACAAGAGATGGTATTACTGCAACTCAGATGGATATAAAAGTGGATGGATTGTCTTACGAAATTCTTGAAAAAGCATTAAATCAAGCAAAAGAAGGACGTCTTCATATATTAGGTAAAGTTTTGGAAACAATTTCAGAACCTAGATCAGACTTCAAACCGAATACTCCTCGTATCGAAGTTCTTTATATTGCTAAAGACTTCATCGGAGCAGTGATAGGACCTGGAGGTAAAATAATTCAAGGTTTACAAGAAGAAACAGGAGCCGTGATAACAATTGAAGAAATTGATAACCAAGGTCGTGTTGAAATCTCAGCTAACAACAAGCAAGCTATAGATGCTGCCATTGCAAGAATTAAAGGAATTGTTGCAGTGCCTGAGATAGGAGAGGTATATGAGTGTAAAGTTCGCTCTATTATGCCTTATGGAGCATTCTGTGAATTCCTGCCTGGAAAAGACGGACTACTTCATATCTCTGAAATTTCTTGGGATCGTATCGAAGATATGGAAAAATCCGGGTTGAAAGAAGGTGATATAATCGAACTTAAACTGGTTGAGATAGATCAGAAAACAGGAAAGATTAAATTGTCACGTAAAGCTCTTCTACCTCGTCCTCCAAGACCTGAAAAGCCAATAATAAAAGCACAAGGTGATAACGGAAATAATGAGTAAGAATCCTTCTTACACAATCTGAATATAAAAAAGCGCTTCCATCCCGGGAGCGCTTTTCTTTTAGAACACTTCACTTATTAAATAAGTTGATGCTCATTCTTGGATTGTGTAAAATCTCGTAGTTTAGGAGAAGAATTTTCCCAAACTATCGGGATTTTCCTTTTCTTCCGTCGATTTCTGGGAAGATATATCTTTATTGTTTAATTAGTTTTAATAATAATCGAGGCTCATCAGTCGTGATATAATCTACATCCATTCTGAGAAACTTATTCATCAATACTTCCTCATTGACAGTCCAAACATTGATGGTTAATCCAAGCATTCTTGCATTATCATATAGCTTTTTATCCTTATCAAAATGAGAGAAGTGATAATCAATTCCATTCATCCCGTCCTTTTTCTGAGTCTCTAATGTACGGTCGGCTTCTAGATAAGATAAGCATGCACTTGGATCTAAATCCCTTATTCTTTGCAGAGCACCATAGTCAAAGCTAATATAGTCAATCCATGCCTGTGCCTTCATTCTATGTATAATGCTAACAACGGAATCAGCCAATGTGATTGCTCTTTTATTTTCTTTATTTGATTTTATTTCGAGGACAAGTCGAGTTCTGTTTTGTGTCTTTATGCAATCAATATATTCTTCGAGAGTCGTCATTACCTCTCCTGATTCCAGAATAATCTTTTGCATTTCTGACAGATCTGTTTCTTCAACTACTAACCCATTTATAGTATAATCGTGATTTAATGCCACCCGATTGTCTTTTGTTAACCAGACATCAAATTCAGAACCTTCACATCCTATTTCTATAGCTTTTTTTAATGCCCCTAACGAATTTTGATGTACATCATGATGCTTCCAAGCCCCACGATGGGCAATAACCTTATTCTTGATAAAATTGTCAGAAACTACCTCGAAACACTTTTTTGTTTTACCACTCTTAATCGTTATCTCGTAGCGGAAAGGAGAGGTTTCAGTTAAGTTCTTATTTGGTTTTAAACGGAGTATTCCATTTTTGTCTAGAGCAAATATATTTGCAGTGTCTCTAACTAAGCTGGTTTTTGCTCCTTTTTCTGTTATTATTTTCCCGATTTCAGCTCCTGTTACATGAAGTGGAATCGTATATTTAGTCAAGGAGATATGCTGAGTATTATCTTGGGACTTAGCATATAAAAAAAAGATACAGAATATTAACAATGATATGCTTTTCTTCATTTTATTAGAATTTGATGGAGTGTATCCTGAAAATTTCTTCTTTGAAATCTGATTTTGCAATAGGCTAACATTCAGATAATTCGAGTCTGATCTGTCATTTTTCAAAGAATTGATTTTGATTTTGTGTTGAATCCTTTTGGACAGAACTTAATAGTAAACTCAAGTTTCACTTACAAATATAAAGAAAATATAGATAGTGCATATTTTTTTCTTTCAATAAAGTGCTTTCCGTCTGATTTTTATGATATGGTAGAAATCGCTTACAGAAACGGAGAGCTTTTATGATTCTTCTGAAAAAGCTCTCCGTTTTATGATGTTGTATTTTTATGCCTCTTCTCCGTATTCCATTAGGTAAGCTTTGATGAAATCATCAATAGCACCATCCATAACAGCATTTACGTTTGATGATTGAAAGTTAGTTCTATGGTCTTTTACACGACGGTCGTCAAAAACATAACTTCGTATTTGCGAACCCCATTCTATCTTTTTCTTTCCGGCTTCTACTTTCGATTGCTCCCTACTCCTTCGCTCCAATTCCATTTCATATAATTGAGATTTAAGCAAACGTATAGCATTATCTTTGTTCCCAAATTGTGAACGGCTTTCAGTATTTTCAATAACAATTTCCTTGTCTTCTCCGGTTTCAGGGTCTTTGTATTTGTAATGTAGGCGAACCCCTGTTTCTACTTTATTTACATTTTGTCCTCCTGCTCCACTCGACCGGAATGTATCCCATGTTATATCAGCTTGGTTCACTTCTATTTCAATTGTGTCATCAACCAATGGTACAACAAAAACAGAAGCAAAAGAAGTCATTCGCTTTCCTTGGGCATTGTAAGGAGATACACGAACAAGGCGGTGGACACCATTTTCAGATTTAAGATATCCATATGCAAATTCTCCCTCTACTTGTAGTGTAGCCGTTTTTATGCCAGCTTCATCCCCGTCTTGCCAGTTTGTTATTGTTGTCTTATATCCTTTAGATTCACACCATCGCTGATACATACGGAACAACATTGAAGCCCAGTCTTGGCCTTCTGTCCCTCCGGCACCACTATTTATTTTCAGTACAGCACCGAGCTTATCTTCCTCGCGTCGCAACATGTTGCGAAGTTCTAAATCCTCAAGTAAGGCAATGGCAGAATTGTATGCTTCATCAACCTCCTCTTCCGTAGTGATACCTTCTTTCTGAAAGTCAAAAGCCAACTGTAATTCTTCAGTTGCACTTTTTACCGTATTGTACCCCTCTATCCAGGATTTTAGTCCTCGTATTATTTTCATTTGTGCTTCAGCACTTTTGGCATCATCCCAAAAGCCTGGTGCATGAGTTCGTAGTTCTTCTTCTTCTAGTTGTATCTTTTTGGCATCGACGTCAAAGATACCCCCTCAGCGCAGTCTCGCGCTCCAACACATTTTTTAGTTGGTCTATAGTTATCATTCTTTAATATTTTATTTAATTTTGGAGGCACAAAGATATGAAAACTTATGGATAATAGTCTATAGGGCTTTCATAAATACAAATTATAAATTAATACTTATCCGGCATAAATAATCTATTATAACGGAACAAATTATGACAAATATATTAGCTTGGCAAGTCAAGCAATTTAATGACTTGACTATCCATGAACTATATGATATTTTACATCTTAGGGGTAAGATTTTTATTGTAGAGCAAAACGCACCATATATTGATCTAGACTACAAGGATCAGAAAGCATTGCATTTGTTTGCCTATAAGAATAATCAGCTGGTAGCATATTGCAGATTGTTTAAGCGGGGTGACTACTTTGACGAGGCTTCTGTTGGGCGAGTTATTGTTGCCGAAGAATATAGACGTTACGGGTATGGGCATCAACTGATGGAGAAGGCGATTGAGATGGAGATGTCTTTGTTAAATGAATCAAAAATAACAATATCCGCTCAGTTATATCTTCAAAATTTTTATGAAAGTCATGGTTTCGAGCGAATAAGTGATGTGTATCTTGAAGATGGCTTGCCTCATGTTAAGATGGTTAAGAAATAATTATTTTATTTATTATGAAAAAGACTGTAACTTTAATTTGCTCATTATTATATTTAATGATAGGTGCAAGTCTTGCTTTAGCACAAAACCCTGTTGAGAAAATAACTCGTGTCGATTCATTCCAGCAGTCCGATTCTACCTATTCTGAAGGTATCGAATGTAAGAAATATTTAGAATATTGGTTCAGCGAATATGATAAAATGGACTTACTGGAAAAAGGATTGGTTAATCCTGAAAAAGAGTTGTTTGAATCTCTTGTCGAAGAAAAAGAATTGTCAAAAGAAATTCAACAAGATGCAATACTAGGAGGCACAGTCCGATTTGATCCAAATCCATTCTTTATATCACGAAACTTTGTTGTTGTTGCGGCTTCAGATGGACATATAGAGGTGTATTACTTGTTTCGTTATGATATCGATAAAGCAGGAAATATAAAGTGGAAGCTTCTGTCTCGCTTTGGGTGATGAATTTAAGGACTGAAAATAAAGTGTTTCAAAAACTTGCAATATAAATATTAAAGGGTTAAATTTGCACCCCGAAAATAGAGAGGAGGTTTAATGGTCTTTTGAACATAAATATAGAATAATGTATTTAAATATCGCATGAACAGCGATGTTCAAAAGAGTTATATCCTTATACTGAAGATTTGTAAATAATTCAAAGAAACTCTATTTCTGATCGATTTAGAAAAAGTAAATAACAAAAAATATAAATAAAATGATTATTGTTCCATTAAAAGAGGGCGAAAATATTGAAAAAGCTCTTAAAAAATTCAAAAGAAAATACGAAAAAACAGGTGTCGTAAAAGAACTAAGAAGACGTCAGGCATTTGAAAAACCTTCTGTAGCAAATAGAAAGAAGAAATTGCATGCGATCTATGTTGAAAAACTTCATCGTGAAGAAGATTAATTAGCAGTTTTTTTTCGAATAATATTATTAACTTCGTCTTTTATTCAATTTGAAAAAGACGATGGCGTTAATAGATAAATATATAAAGTATCTCCGTTATGAAAAGAATTATTCTTTGCATACGGAGATTTCTTATTCTATAGATTTACGCCAATTTTCCGATTTCTTAATTAATAATTATCCCGATGTTTCATTAGAAGTAGTGGATGGAGATATTGTCCGCCAGTGGGTAGTTTCGTTGATGGAGTCAAAGGTGTCTCCTCGATCTGTTAACCGTAAACTTAGTACGCTAAAATCGTTCTATAAATATTTGTTGCGAATAGGAGAGGTGGCATCCAATCCTCTTAATAAAATTGTTGGTCCTAAAATAACAAAACCATTGCCCGTTTTTGTTAGTGGAGTGGATTTAGATAATATTTTAGATGGGATGGAATCAGATAATTCTTTTGAATCCACACGTAATAGATTGATTTTGGAATTATTTTATGTGACAGGTATGCGGAGGGCAGAACTTATAGGCTTGAAAGATGTTGATGTCGATTTCTTTTCTGGTACAGTATTGGTGACCGGAAAACGGAATAAACAAAGAATTATTCCAGTGAGCAATGATGTTAAAGCTGCTCTGGCTAAATATATAAACCTTAGAAATGATGAAATTGCAAATCTTTCCGGTTTTTTATTTGTTAAAGAAGATGGGCAGCCTATATATCCAATGTTAGCACATCGGATAGTTTCTTCCAGCTTGCAGCAGATATCGACTCTGGCAAAGACAAGTCCGCATGTTTTAAGGCATTCCTTTGCTACCGGGATGTTAAATAATGGAGCAGATATTAATGCAGTAAAAGAATTGCTTGGGCATTCTAGTCTTGCAGCAACAGAGATATATACACATACATCATTTGAAGAATTAAAGAATATATATAACAAGGCTCATCCCAGAGCTTAAAAAAAGGAGGATATTATGGATATTGTAATTCAATCAGTGCATTTTGATGCAACCGCTCAATTGAAAGATTTTATAGAGAAAAAAGTATCTAAATTAGAAAAAATTACAGATATGATTGTTGATGCTGAAGTGATATTGAAGGTTGTTAAACCTGAGGTATCTAATAATAAAGAAGCTTCAGTGAAACTTAATGTGAAGAATGGGGAGCTGTTTGCTAATAAAGTAGCGGATACATTCGAAGAAGCAGTCGTTTTGTCTTTAGATGCACTCGAAAAACAGGTGATTAAACTAAAAGAAAAGGCTCAGGTGAAATAAAATAGAGCACCTTTCTGGGTTTGTTTAGAGGGGGTTATGTGGTATTAGTTATCATTAAAATTAAAACCTTTCGAAAATAAATACATAAAGAGTTGTTATTATAAAAAAAAATCTCTAATTTTGTCGCCGTTTCGCTGTCAAAAGTATGTAAAGATAGCAAAATTAGAGATTTATGCCTCTTTAGCTCAGTTGGCCAGAGCACGTGATTTGTAATCTCGGGGTCGTTGGTTCGAATCCGACAAGAGGCTCAAAAGCGTAGCGAACAAAAGTGATTGTTTTTCAGGGTTAGAACCTGTAGCTTTGTACTGTTATTTCTTCTTTATAAAATCGAAGGCTTCCTTTTTTTTGAGCTCTTGTTATTAGAGGAATGAAATTTCGCTTAATGCCAATGTAGCTCAGTGGTAGAGCACTTCCTTGGTAAGGAAGAGGTCACGGGTTCAAGTCCCGTCATGGGCTCTATTCAAAAGATACTTTGATTTAATAATTGAAAGAGAATAAATATATACATTAACAAATAATAAAAATAGTAGATTATGGCAAAAGAACATTTTAACCGGTCGAAACCACACGTAAATATTGGTACTATCGGTCACGTTGACCACGGTAAGACTACTTTGACTGCAGCTATCACTAAAGTATTAGCAGATGCAGGTCTTTCTGAAGCTAAATCATTTGATCAAATCGACAACGCTCCCGAAGAAAAAGAACGTGGTATTACAATCAATACATCTCACGTAGAATATGAAACAGCTAACCGTCACTATGCACACGTAGACTGTCCAGGTCACGCTGACTACGTTAAGAACATGGTAACTGGTGCTGCTCAAATGGACGGTGCTATCATTGTAGTTGCTGCTACTGATGGTCCGATGCCTCAAACTCGTGAACACATCCTTCTTGCACGTCAAGTAAACGTTCCAAGACTAGTTGTTTTCATGAACAAATGTGATATCGTAGAAGACGAAGAAATGTTAGAACTTGTTGAATTGGAAATGAGAGAACTTCTTTCATTCTATGAATTCGATGGTGATAACACTCCAGTTATTCGTGGTTCTGCTTTAGGTGCATTGAATGGTGTTGAACCTTGGGTTGGTCAAGTTATGGAATTAATGAAAGCTGTAGATGAGTGGATTCCACTTCCTCCACGTGATATTGATAAACCATTCTTGATGCCAGTTGAAGACGTGTTCTCTATCACAGGTCGTGGTACTGTAGCTACAGGTCGTATCGAAACAGGTATTATCAAAACAAGTGAAGAAGTTCAAATTATCGGTCTTGGAGCTGCAGGTAAAAAATCTGTTGTAACAGGAGTTGAAATGTTCCGTAAGATTCTTGACGAAGGTCAAGCAGGTGACAATGTTGGACTATTGCTTCGTGGTGTTGATAAAGAAGATATCAAACGTGGTATGGTTATCACTCACCCAGGAAAAGTAACACCTCACACTAAATTTAAAGCAGAGGTTTATATCTTGAAAAAAGAAGAAGGTGGTCGTCATACTCCATTCCATAACAAATATCGTCCTCAGTTCTATATCCGTACATTGGATGTAACTGGTGAGATTACACTTCCAGAAGGAACTGAAATGGTTATGCCTGGTGACAACTTGACTATCACTGTTGAGTTAATCTACCCAGTAGCTTGTAGTGTTGGTCTACGTTTCGCTATCCGCGAAGGTGGTCGTACAGTAGGAGCTGGTCAGATTACAGAAATTCTTGACTAATAATAGTTCAATTATATAAAAGGTTGGCTTGAAATATAGCCACCTTTTAATCCACGGGTTTAGCTCAGTTGGTAGAGCACTGGTCTCCAAAACCAGGTGTCGGGAGTTCGAGTCTCTCAACCCGTGCTAAAAAACTCAAAAGAGTAAATGAAAAAAATAATTAACTATATAAAGGATTCCTATAACGAACTTGTTTACAAGGTTTCTTGGCCTACACGGGCGGAATTAACTAGCAGCGCTGTTATTGTCATGATAGCTTCCATTATAATGGCATTAATAACCTGGGGGGTTGATTCCTTATTCGAGTGGGTTGTTGGATTTTTCTATGGTCTATAAATCTTATCAAAGCAATGACTGAAATCGAAAAGAAATGGTACGTTCTTCGTGCTGTTAGCGGAAAAGAAAATAAAGTCAAAGAATATCTTGAAGCTGAGATAAAGAAAACTGACTTAGGGAAATACATTTCTCAAGTTCTTATCCCAACAGAGAAAACTTATATTATGCGTAATGGAAAGAAGGTTCTTAAAGAAAGAGCTTATCTTCCAGGTTACATATTAATAGAAGCAGCTTTGGTGGGTGAAGTTGTGCATGAACTTCGCAACATAAATTTTGTTGCTGGTTTTCTACCAAACACTCAGAGTCCACAGCCATTGAGCCAGTCCGAAGTAAATCGGATATTAGGTACTATGGATGAACTTGATGAGCAACAAGTAGAAATGGATGTTCAGTATTTTGTTGGAGAAAATGTGAAAGTGACCAATGGTCCTTTTTCTGGATTTTCTGCAATTATTGAAGAAGTAAATGCAGAGAAGAAGAAACTAAAAGTAATGGTAAAGATATTTGGACGGAAGACTCCGCTCGAATTAAATTACATGCAAGTTGAAAAAGAACAATAAAGTTGGTTACGCAATTTGATTGTTTTATCCTCGTTTTAACAAGATTAAAATTAAAAAAATGGCTAAAGAAATTGCTGGACAATTAAAATTACAGATTAAAGGCGGTGCAGCAAATCCATCTCCTCCCGTAGGGCCTGCATTGGGTTCCAAGGGGATTAACATTATGGATTTCTGTAAGCAATTTAATGCCAGAACTCAAGACAAAGCAGGTAAGATATTGCCAGTGGTAATTACATACTATGCTGATAAGTCTTTTGATTTCATTGTAAAACAACCACCGGTAGCAGTTCAATTACTTGAAGCAGCTAAAACCAAAAGTGGATCGGCAGAACCAAATCGTAAGAAAGTAGCTGAAGTTACTTGGGATCAAGTACAGGCTATTGCTGAAGATAAAATGGGTGACCTGAACTGTTTTACACTGGAATCAGCCATGAAAATGGTTGCTGGTACAGCAAGAAGTATGGGTATTACCGTAAAAGGGGCTTTCCCTGATGTTAAATAATTAAACTTCAATTGAGAAATGGGTAAACTTACAAAAAATCAAAAGTTAGCTTTCAGCAAAATTGAAGCAGGGAAATTATATACTTTGACTGATGCATCTGCTCTAGTAAAAGAGATAACAACAACAAAGTTTGATGCTTCTGTTGATTTAGATGTACGTCTAGGTGTAGACCCACGTAAAGCTAACCAAATGGTAAGAGGTGTTGTGTCTCTTCCTCATGGAACTGGTAAACAAGTAAGAGTTTTGGTATTATGTTCACCAGATGCTGAAGCTGCAGCTAAAGAAGCTGGAGCAGACTATGTTGGTTTGGATGAATATATCGAAAAAATAAAAGGAGGTTGGACTGATATTGATGTTATCATTACTCAGCCTGCTATCATGGGTAAAGTTGGTGCTTTAGGACGTGTATTAGGACCTCGTGGTCTTATGCCTAACCCTAAAAGCGGAACAGTTACTCCGGATGTTGCTAAAGCTGTAACAGAAGTGAAATCAGGTAAAATCGACTTTAAAGTAGATAAAGCTGGTATCGTTCATGCTTCTATCGGTAAAGTATCTTTTACTGCAGATCAAATCAAGGATAATGCAAAAGAATTTATTTCTACGCTTATTAAATTGAAACCATCAGCTGCAAAAGGAACTTATGTGAAAAGCGTCTCTCTTTCGAGTACTATGAGTTTGGGCGTTAAAATCGACCCTAAATCAGTAGAAGGTTAATTAAAAAATTGATTTAAAAATTATGAGAAAGGAAGATAAAAGCGCTATCATAGAATCTATCGCAACGACTATCAAAGCATATGATAATTTCTATCTTACAGATATAGCTACATTAAATGCAGTTAAAACAAGTGAGCTTAGAAGAGAATGTGCTAAACAGGATATAAAACTGTTGGTAGTAAAGAATACAATGTTGCAGAAAGCCTTAGAATCACTTGATGGTGATTTTTCAGAACTAAGTACTGTACTAAAAGGCAATACTGCTATCATGTTTTCTAATGCAGCTAATGCACCGGCTAAACTAATAGCTAAATATACTAAAGAAGGAGTACCTTCTTTAAAAGCTGCTTACGTACAAGAAAGCTTCTATATCGGTAAAGAAAACCTGAAAGCATTGGAGAATATCAAGAGCAAAAACGAACTCCTTGGAGACGTTATTGGATTACTTCAATCTCCAGCGAAGAATGTTATCTCTGCTCTTCAATCAGGTGGAAATACTATACATGGAGTGTTAGAAACTCTATCAAAGAGATAATTTATTTTAGATTAAAAAAGAATAATAACAATTTTAAATTATACAAAAATGGCAGATATCAAAGCTATTGCAGAACAACTAGTTAATTTGACAGTAAAAGAGGTAAGCGAATTAGCTGAAATTCTAAAAACTGAATACGGTATTGAACCAGCAGCTGCTGCTGTTGCTGTTGCAGCTCCTGCTGCAGCTGGAGCTGATGCCGCTGAAGAAAAAACAGCTTTTGATGTTGTTTTGAAAGCAGCTGGAGCAAATAAACTTGCAGTTGTAAAAGCAGTTAAAGAACTAACAGGACTTGGTTTGAAAGAAGCTAAAGATCTAGTAGATGCTGCTCCTAGTGATTTGAAAAAAGGTGTATCTAAAGACGAAGCAGATGCATTGAAAAAACAACTAGAAGAAGCTGGAGCTGAAGTTGAACTTAAGTAAAAAAGTCCTGTCTAAGGATATTTTGGTTAGGAACCTTCGTCGAAGAAGGTTCTTAACCTTTTTGCGTCAAAAGTAATAAGTTCAATAAAATTGGTTATACCATCATGTCTTCAACTAACAAAAATCAAAGAGTCAATTTTGCTTCAATCAAAAATCCATTACCTTATCCGGATTTTCTTGAAGTACAGCTAAAGTCATTTCGTGACTTTTTACAACTTGATACGCCACCAGAAAAAAGGAAGAAAGAAGGCTTATATAAGGTTTTCGCAGAAAACTTTCCTATTGCTGATACAAGAAATAACTTCGTATTAGAGTTCTTGGATTATTTTATCGATCCGCCTCGTTATACTATCGAAGAATGTATCGAAAGAGGTTTAACTTACAGTGTACCTCTTAAAGCAAAATTAAAACTATACTGTACTGATCCGGATCATGAAGATTTCGATACTGTTATTCAGGATGTATATTTGGGGCTAATCCCTTATATGACTGAAAAAGGAACATTCGTAATCAATGGAGCAGAGCGTGTTGTTGTTTCACAACTTCACCGTTCTCCAGGGGTGTTTTTCGGACAGACGATGCATGCTAATGGCTCTAAGCTATATTCGGCACGTATCATTCCTTTCAAAGGGTCTTGGATCGAGTTTGCGACAGACATTAACAATGTGATGTATGCATACATCGACCGTAAAAAGAAATTACCTGTAACTACCTTACTTCGTGCTATTGGATTCGAGAGTGATAAGGACATTCTTGAAATATTTGATTTGGCAGAAGAGGTTAAAGTTACAAAGCAAAATATTAAGAAAGTTGTAGGCCGTAAGCTTGCTGCCAGGATATTAAGATCTTGGATGGAAGACTTTGTTGATGAAGATACCGGTGAGGTAACATCTATTGAACGTAATGAAGTTATTATTGAACGCGAAACAATATTAGAAAAAGATCACTTGGATGCAATTTTGGATTCAGGCGTATCTTCTATTTTATTACATAAAGAATCTCAAAACTTGTCGGATTATGCAATTATATATAATACATTGCAAAAAGACCCAAGTAACTCAGAGATAGATGCAGTTCGCCATATCTACCGTCAATTGCGTAGTGCAGAGCCTGCAGATGATACAAGTGCACGCGAAGTAATTAATAGCTTGTTCTTCTCCGAAAAGCGTTATGATTTGGGAGAAGTTGGTCGTTACAGACTGAACAAAAAATTAAATTTAACTACAAGTACAGATATTAGAGTCCTTACAAAAGAGGACATGATTGAAATCATTAAATATCTGATTGAGTTGATAAACTCAAAAGCAATAGTTGATGATATTGACCACTTGAGTAACCGTCGTGTTCGTACAGTCGGAGAACAATTATTTAATCAATTTGGTGTAGGACTAAATCGTATGGCTCGTATCATTCGCGAACGAATGAATGTACGCGACAATGAAGTATTTACTCCAATCGATTTGATTAATGCAAAAACGATCTCTTCAGTAGTGAATACGTTCTTTGGAACAAATGCTCTTTCTCAGTTTATGGATCAAACCAATCCACTGGCTGAGATCACTCATAAACGTCGTTTGTCAGCTCTAGGGCCAGGTGGACTTTCTCGTGAAAGAGCCGGTTTTGAGGTGCGTGACGTTCACTATACACACTATGGTCGTCTTTGTCCGATTGAAACTCCGGAAGGACCAAATATCGGATTGATTTCGTCTCTTTGTGTGTATGCTAAAATTAATGATCTTGGATTTATCGAAACTCCTTATCGTAAAGTCACAGATAAAAAGGTAGACCTTTCTGAAAACGGAATAGTTTACATGGCTGCCGAAGAAGAGGAAGATAAAATTATAGCACAAGGTAATGCCCCATTAAGTGATGATGGTTCATTTATCAATCCTCGAGTTAAAGCTCGTCAGGATGCTGATTATCCGGTAGTATCTCCGGAGGAACTCGAGTTAATGGACGTTTCTCCCACTCAGATTGCATCTATAGCTGCATCGTTAATTCCGTTCCTAGAACATGATGATGCCAACCGTGCACTGATGGGATCTAATATGATGCGCCAGGCAGTACCATTGCTTCGTACCGAAGCTCCTATTGTAGGTACAGGTATTGAAGGACAGCTAATCAAAGACTCTCGCACTCAGATTGTAGCAGAAGGAGCCGGAGAAGTTGTTTATGTAGATGCAAGTACTATTAAAATAAAATATGACCGTACTGACGAAGAGGAATTTGTAAGCTTCGACAGTGCTGTTAAAGCATATTCAATTCCTAAATTTAGAAAAACGAACCAGAATACAACTATCGACTTACGTCCTATTTGTCGTAAAGGAGATCGTGTTGTAGAAGGTGATATTCTTACAGAGGGTTATTCAACAGAGAATGGAGAATTAGCAATCGGTAAGAACCTAAAAGTGGCCTTCATGCCATGGAAGGGATATAACTTTGAGGATGCAATCGTTTTAAATGAGCGTATTGTTCGTGAAGATATTTTCACATCAGTGCATGTTGAAGAATTTTCATTAGATGTACGTGATACTAAACGCGGGGTTGAAGAGTTGACATCAGATATTCCAAATGTGAGTGAAGATGCAACAAAAGATTTGGATGATAGAGGTATTATCCGTATCGGAGCTCGTGTAGGTCCGGGCGATATACTTATCGGAAAAATTACACCTAAAGGAGAATCAGATCCTTCGCCGGAAGAAAAATTGCTTCGTGCAATCTTTGGAGACAAAGCAGGTGATGTGAAAGATGCTTCTCTAAAAGCTTCTCCTTCATTGAAAGGGGTTGTTGTAGGAACAAACTTGTTCTCTAAAGCAGCCAAAAAAGGTAAAACTAAACTTTCGAGCAAAGCTTTACTTCCTAAATTAGATGAAGACTATGAAATGAAGATGGCCAAACTGAAAAGTGTATTAGTAGACAAGCTACTTGTACTGACAGAAGGCAAAACTTCGCAAGGAGTAAAAGATTATCTAAACGTAGATGTGATAGCTAAAGGCTCTAAATTTACCAAAAGTGCTTTAGATAATATCGATTACGAATCTATTCAGGTTAGCAGCTGGACAACAGATGCCCATAAGAATGATTTGATAAAAGATGTTGTTGTAAACTATCTTCGTAAGTATAAAGAACTTGACGCAGAATTGAAACGTAAACGATTTGACCTTACTATCGGAGATGAACTTCCTTCAGGTATTGTTCAGATAGCTAAAGTTTATGTTGCTAAGAAACGTAAAGTTCAGGTTGGAGATAAAATGGCTGGTCGTCACGGTAATAAAGGTATTGTATCTCGTATTGTTCGTCAAGAAGATATGCCATTCCTTCCGGATGGAACACCAGTTGATATTGTTTTGAATCCACTAGGGGTGCCTTCTCGTATGAACCTTGGACAGATATTTGAAACTGTTTTAGGTTGGGCAGGAAGAGAGCTTGGAGTTAAATTTGCTACACCTATTTTTGATGGAGCAAGCATAGATGACATGAACTCTTGGACTGACAAAGCCAATGTACCCCGTTATGGAAAAGTTCGTCTGTTTGATGGTGGAACAGGAGATCAGTTTGACCAGCATGCAACAGTAGGTATTATCTATATGTTGAAGCTAGGACACATGGTCGAAGATAAAATGCATGCTCGTTCTATCGGTCCTTACTCACTTATCACGCAACAGCCTCTTGGAGGTAAAGCCCAATTTGGGGGACAACGTTTCGGAGAGATGGAGGTTTGGGCACTGGAAGCATTCGGTGCAGCCAATATCTTACGTGAGATCCTGACTATCAAATCGGATGATGTAATGGGACGTTCTAAAGCCTATGAGGCTATAGTGAAGGGCGAACCAATGCCACAACCGGGTATTCCTGAATCATTGAATGTACTTCTTCACGAAATGCGTGGTTTAGGATTAAGTGTCTCTCTAGATTAATACATATTGCTATTAGTTGACTTTAAAGTTGACTAATAGCTCTAAATACTTTAAAAGATAAGTTATCAACTGATAGCTTAGCCGATGGCTCTAAATATAAAAAGTATATGGCTTTTAGAAAAGAAAATAAAGTAAAAAGTAGCTTTTCAAAAATAACTGTAAGTTTAGCTTCTCCTGAAGAGATTCTTGAAGCTTCGAGCGGTGAGGTTTTAAAACCGGAAACCATCAACTACCGTACTTACAAACCAGAACGTGATGGACTTTTCTGTGAACGTATATTCGGACCGGTAAAAGATTACGAATGTCATTGCGGAAAATATAAAAGAATCCGTTATAAAGGTATCGTATGTGACCGATGTGGAGTTGAAGTAACAGAAAAGAAAGTTCGTCGCGAACGTACAGGACACATTCATTTAGTGGTACCTGTTGCTCATATCTGGTATTTCCGTTCACTTCCTAACAAGATGGGTTACCTATTAGGAATCCCTACTAAAAAGTTAGATACCATAATCTATTACGAACGTTATGTTGTAATACAAGCAGGTATAGCAGCCGAAGAAGGTATTGCTTACAAAGACTTATTGACAGAAGAAGAATATTTGAATATTTTGGATACACTTCCGAAAGAAAATCAAATGCTTGACGATTCTGATCCTAATAAGTTTATTGCAAAAATGGGTGCAGAGGCTGTGTACGATCTATTGTCTCGTATCAATCTTGACTCATTAGCTAATACACTTCGTCATAAGGCAAGTACAGATACTTCGCAGCAACGTAAAAATGAAGCTTTAAAACAACTTCAAGTTGTAGAAGCTTTCCGTGGTTCGAAAAATAAGAATAAACCAGAATGGATGGTTGTTAAAATAGTTCCGGTTATTCCACCAGAGCTTCGTCCGTTAGTTCCATTAGATGGAGGACGTTTTGCAACATCCGATTTGAATGATCTATATCGTCGTGTAATTATCCGTAACAATCGTCTGAAGAGATTAATTGATATTAAGGCTCCTGAAGTAATCTTACGTAATGAGAAACGTATGCTTCAAGAAGCGGTTGACTCATTGTTCGACAACTCTCGTAAATCGAGCGCTGTTAAAACAGATGCTAACCGTCCACTTAAGTCATTGTCAGATAGTTTGAAAGGTAAACAAGGACGTTTCCGTCAAAACTTGTTAGGTAAACGTGTTGACTATTCGGCTCGTTCCGTAATTGTTGTTGGACCGGAATTGAAGATGCATGAGTGCGGTTTGCCAAAGGATATGGCTGCCGAACTATATAAACCATTTGTGATCCGTAAACTAATTGAACGCGGTATCGTTAAAACGGTAAAATCTGCTAAGAAAATTGTAGACCGTAAAGAGCCTGTTGTATGGGATATTTTAGAGCATGTGATGAAAGGTCATCCGGTAATGCTCAACCGTGCCCCAACTCTTCACCGTTTAGGTATCCAAGCTTTCCAACCTAAAATGATAGAAGGTAAAGCTATACAATTGCACCCACTTGCTTGTACGGCCTTCAATGCCGACTTCGATGGTGACCAGATGGCTGTTCACTTACCATTAGGTAATGAAGCTATATTGGAAGCGCAAATGTTGATGCTTGCTTCTCATAATATCCTTAACCCTGCCAATGGTGCTCCTATTACAGTACCTTCTCAGGACATGGTTTTAGGATTATACTATATTACCAAAATACGTAAAGGAGCAAAAGGTGATGGCCTTATATTTTACGGAGCAGAAGAAGCGATAATTGCTTATAATGAAGGTAAAGTTGATATACATGCACCTATAAAGGTATATGTTAGCGATCTTGATGAAAATGGCAATATTGCTATATTGATGAGAGAAACTACAGTTGGTCGTGTATTAGTAAATCAAAATACACCACCTGAAGTAGGCTTTATAAATGAAGTATTATCTAAAAAATCACTTCGTGATATTATCGGTAATATTATCAAAATAGCGGGAGTTGCTAAAACAGCTAAATTCCTTGATGATATTAAAGATCTAGGTTATACAATGGCATTCCGTGGAGGTTTGTCGTTCAACTTGGAAGATGTAATCATTCCTGACGAAAAAGAAACTCTTGTTCAGCAAGGATATGATGAAGTGGAACAGATATTGGCTAACTACAATATGGGTTTCATTACTTACAATGAGCGTTATAATCAAATAATTGATACATGGACACACGTCAACTCTAAGTTGTCTAACATCTTGATGAAACAACTTTCGGAAGATAATCAAGGATTTAACTCTGTATATATGATGTTAGATTCTGGTGCCCGTGGTTCGAAAGAGCAGATTCGTCAGTTGTCAGGTATGCGTGGTTTGATGGCTAAACCTCAAAAGAGTGGGGCAGAAGGGGCTCAAATTATTGAAAACCCGATCTTGTCTAACTTTAAGGAAGGTCTGTCAGTGTTAGAGTACTTTATCTCAACCCACGGTGCTCGTAAAGGTCTTGCCGATACAGCATTGAAAACAGCTGATGCCGGATATTTGACACGTCGTCTTGTTGACGTATCACAAGATGTGATTATCAATGAAGAAGATTGTGGAACTCTTCGTGGTTTGGTTTGTACAGAATTGAAGAACAATGAAGAAACAGTTGCTTCGCTTTACGAACGTATACTGGGTCGTGTCTCTGTTCATGATATTCAACATCCTTTGACTGGTGAAGTAATAGTAAATTCTGGCGAAGAGATAACAGAAGATGCAGCTGCAGCAATACAAAGTTCTCCAATAGAACATGTTGAGATTCGTTCTGTGTTGACTTGTGAATCTAAGAAAGGAGTTTGTGCTAAATGTTACGGACGAAATCTTGCTACAGGTCGTATGGTTCAGAAAGGTGAAGCTGTTGGTGTAATCGCTGCACAGTCTATCGGTGAACCGGGTACACAGCTGACACTTCGTACGTTCCACGTAGGGGGTATCGCATCCAATATTGCAACAGAAAATAGCGTAGTTGCTAAATATGATGGAGTATTGGAATTGGATGACCTTCGTGTTGTTGAAACAGTTGACGAAGCAGGTAAGAAGGTTCAAATCGTTGTAAGCCGTTTGGTTGAACTTCGATTAGTAGATCCGAATACTAAGATTGTACTCCTTACTCATAATGTTCCTTATGGTTCTAAATTATACTTTAAGGATGGAGCTAAAGTGAAGAAAGACGACTTAATCTGCGAATGGGATCCATTTAATGCAGTTATCGTTTCTGAGGCTACAGGTAAAGTACAATTTGAGAATGTAATAGAAAACGTTACATATAAAGTTGAGTCTGATGAGCAGACTGGATTGAAAGAAAAAATCATTATCGAATCTCGTGATAAGACTAAAGCTCCTGAAGCTCACATCTTGGACGAAAAAGGTAAGATTATAAAAACATACAGTTTACCTCTTGGAGCTCACCTTGTTAAAGATGATAAAGAAACACTCAAAGCAGGAGATGTATTAGTTAAGATCCCTCGTGCAGTGGGTAAGGCAGGTGATATCACCGGAGGTCTTCCTCGTGTAACAGAGTTATTCGAAGCTCGTAACCCTTCTAATCCGGCTGTAGTATCTGAAATTGATGGTGAAATTTCATTTGGTAAGATCAAACGTGGTAACAGAGAAGTTATCGTTACGTCAAAACTAGGTGAAGTTAAGAAATATCTTGTTCCTCTATCTAAACAGATACTTGTACAGGAAAATGACTTTATCAGAGCAGGTATGCCCTTATCGGATGGTGCAACTACTCCTTCTGATATCTTGGCTATCATGGGGCCAACAGCAGTTCAGGAATATATTGTAAACGAGGTGCAAGATGTATATCGTCTACAAGGTGTGAAAATCAACGATAAACACTTCGAAGTAATTGTTCGTCAGATGATGCGCAAGGTAGAAGTTATCGATCCGGGAGACACACGCTTCCTTGAACAACAAGTTGTTGACAAGTATGATGTAATGGAAGAAAACGATAGAATCTGGGGTAAGAAAGTTATTGTTGATGCAGGAGACTCTTCGACATTCGAACCTGGACAAATTGTTACAGCTCGTAAACTGAGAGACGAAAATTCAATGCTGAAACGTAAAGACCTTCGTCCGGTTGAAGTTCGCGATGCTATTCCGGCAACAGCCAACCAGATACTTCAAGGTATTACACGTGCAGCCCTTCAAACTCAAAGCTTTATGTCGGCGGCTTCGTTCCAGGAAACAACTAAGGTCTTGAATGATGCTGCTATTAACGCTAAGGTTGATAGATTGGAAGGATTGAAAGAGAACGTAATTTGCGGTCACTTGATTCCGGCTGGTACAGGTCAGCGTGAGTTTGAGAAATTGATTGTTGGTACTAAAGAAGATTTTGAAAGAATAGCTGCTAATCGTAAAACTGTTGTAGACTTCGATACAGTAGAGTAATATTCTTTAATCAGATATATAATAAAAGCCGATAGATTTATGTCTATCGGCTTTTTGTATTTATGTTGTATATAAAAAAAGGTTGTATTTCTTAGAAATACAACCTTTTTTATTATTTTGTCTACCCTCTATTTATTTTTTAGGGCTTGATTCATTGCAGCCGCCGCCTTGCGTCCGTCTCCCATTGCAAGGATAACCGTAGCTCCACCTCTAACAATGTCTCCACCGGCATAAACATCCGGAAGGTCTGATTGCATTGTATCTTGGTTCACAACAATAGTACCCCATTTGGTAACTTCAAGTCCTTTGAATGAAGATGGTATTAACGGATTTGGAGATACTCCAACACTAACAATTACCTCATCTACTTCAATCCACTCCGTAGCACCATCAATGGCAACCGGTTTGCGGCGTCCTGATGCATCTGGTTCACCAAGCTCCATTTTTTGGAGAAGCATACGTCTTACATGGCCAGTTTCATCTCCTTCATATTTTATCGGATTGTGTAGTGTCATAAATTCGACACCTTCTTCTTTGGCATGCTTTATTTCTTCAAGTCGTGCAGGCATTTCTTCTTCCGAACGGCGATATACAACCATAGCTCTTTCAGCCCCTATTCGGCGTGCTGTGCGGACAGCATCCATTGCGGTATTTCCTGCACCTATAATTGCAACTTTTTTACCTTTCTGCACAGGGGTGTCACTATCTTCGTTAGCCGCATCCATTAGGTTGACACGGGTCAAGAATTCGTTAGATGACATAACTCCTATCAGATTCTCTCCTGGAATATTCATAAAGTTAGGAAGACCGGCTCCACTAGCTACAAATATGCCTTTGAACCCGGCATCGTGTAAATCCTGATGACTAAGAGTTTTACCTATTATACAATCTTTCTCAAATTTTACACCCATCTTACGGAGTGTTTCGATTTCAGCTTCAACTATAACATTTGGTAACCGGAATTCAGGTATCCCATATTTTAATACTCCTCCAATTTCATGCAGAGCTTCAAATACAGTTATATCATAACCATATTTAGCCATATCTACAGCAAATGATAGTCCGGCAGGACCCGATCCGACAACAGCTATCTTTGTACCATTCGGTTCAGCTAATTCAGGAAGAGACATTTTACCACTCTCGCGTTCATAATCTGCTGCAAATCTTTCGAGATAACCGATTGCAACAGCTTCTTTCTTCATTTTGAGAGTATAAATACATTTACTCTCACATTGCTTTTCCTGAGGACATACACGTCCACAAACAGCAGGAAGAGCACTTGTCTCTTTCAGAACTTTTGCCGCTTCTAAAAATTCTCCCCGTTCTATATTTTTTATAAATGTAGGAATATTGATCCCGACAGGGCAACCTTCCATACAGGTTGGACTGGCACAGTCTAGGCATCTGGCTGCTTCTGCTTGAGCTTGTTCTTGTGATAAACCAAGGTTCACCTCTTTTTTTAGCTCGTGGCTTCTATATTCTGCGTCTAATTCAGGCATATGAACTCTTGCTCGTTCGCCACGTTCTTTAGCCTTCATTCCACGGCGCAATTCATCTCTCCATGGTTCACTGCGGCGTTCTTTGATTATATTTAGTTCTTGTTCTGTCATTTTCTTTGTTGATGTTATTAGCTATTCTGGTTAGTTTATTGATTTTGTTTTCTTATTGTCTGGCATAATCAATTATATGCTTTCAGACGCATCAACATTTCATCAAAGTCTACTTCATGTGCATTAAATTCAGGTCCGTCAACACAAACAAATTTAGTTTTTCCTCCGACACTGATTCTACATGCACCACACATACCTGTTCCATCCACCATTATCGTATTCAGAGAGGCCATAGTTGGGACATTATATTTTTGAGTCAGTAAAGAGACAAATTTCATCATAATGGCAGGACCGATAGTGACACAAAGATCTACTTTTTCACGATTTATCACAGATTCCACACCATTTGTAACTAATCCTTTTTGTCCATACGAACCGTCATCTGTCATAACAATCACTTCATCAGAATATTCAGATACTTGTTTTTCCAGTATAACAAGATCTTTGTTGCGTGCAGCCAAAACAGAGATAACTCTATTGCCGGCTTTTTTCATAGCTTCGATAATTGGTAACATCGGAGCAATTCCCACTCCACCTCCGGCACAGACTACAGTTCCGTAGTTTTCGATATGGGTAGCTTGCCCTAATGGGCCTACAACATCTGTAATATATTCTCCTTCATTGAGAGCACATATTTTTTTTGATGATGCTCCTACTGCTTGTATAACAATCGTTATTGTTCCTTTTTCAGTATTAGACGATGCAATAGTTAGTGGGATGCGTTCCCCTTTTTCTCCAACACGTACAATCACAAAATGTCCGGCTTTGCGGCTGCGCGCAATTAGAGGTGCTTCGACTTCAAAGCATACCACGTTTTCAGAGAAATACTCTTTTTTTACAATTTTGTTCATTTAAAACATCAATTTAATAGGATATAGTGATGGTATAATTTTTTTAGTATATGAGGCCTAGTGAAGAAGGCTATTTAGCTGACTTTTCATTTGATATATTTATAGTCTTGTGTAAATATTAGATAGATTTCTTTCTTATAGTATCTTAGGATATGAATAATCCTGTCGTTCAGATAAGATAAATAGCACACAATGAAAGAATAATATAGAAAAGCTTGTTTAATATTTAATATGCTTATAGATTTTTAGAGCATAGCTAATGCTTTATTTTCGCATTCAGTCATATGCTCCCTTTCTCCGGGACCTTTATCATTGATTCCGCATAAGTGTAATATTCCATGAATTATGATACGGTGAAGTTCATTTTGATAGTCCGTATTGAATTGTTCAGAATTACTTTTTACAGTATCTGTACTGATGAAAATATCTCCCGATATGACATTGTCTTCTGTATAATCGAATGTTATAATGTCAGTATAATAATCATGCTGCAAATATTGATTATTGACTTCCAATATCTTTTCATCGGAACAGAATATATAAGCAATCTCGCCTATTTTTTTTCCATAGGCGGCAGCTACATTTTTGATCCAATTTGATGTCTCGCGTTTCTTTATAGAAGGTATTTTTACACCTTCCACTTGATATGAGATAGCCATGATAATTTTTTATGTTGTAAAAGAGACTGTTTATTTCAAATATCACAAAGATAAAGTATTATGATATTTGCGACAAACATTCGATACGAAATATAATAATTAAATGACTAAGAATTATTTTTATCGTTGTTTTTCTTGAAAAAAGAATCTTATTCTTTGTCTTTTATGTCTTTTAGCCAAGCTGACAATAAAGAGAGCATTTCTGTATGATATCTGAAATTCTTATTCATGCCCCAGCCGTGCCCACCTTCTGGAAATATATAGATTGCTGCAGGGATATTGTTTTGTTTCAATGCTTCATAATACATTGTACTGTTGACTGGTGATACAGCACCGTCGTCGTCACTTAACAATAATATTGCCGGAGGTGTATTATTATTGACTTGTTTTTCGTTCGAATATAGGTGTAATTCTGACTCAGACGGTTTGTCCCCAAGAAGATTGTTTCGAGAACCACCATGTGTTGCTATTTGCATGGTAATGACAGGATAGAATAGGACAGAGAAGTCAGGACGAACATTAGTTCCGGATGTTATATAATGTGTTGATGCTGTAGCAGCCAAATGTCCTCCAGCAGAAAATCCGGCAATGCCAACTTTATTCGGATTTATATTTAATTCTTTTGCATGCTCTCTTATGTAACGTATGGCTTGGTGTGCATCATCCAATGGTATTTCTTTATGTTTATTTGGCATGCGGTATTTCAAAACTACACCTGTAATCCCAAGAGTATTGAGCCATTGTGCAAACTCTATACCCTCATGATTGAAAGCTAATCCCCCGTAGCCACCGCCGGGGCATATTATAATTGCCACTCCTGTATTATTACTGTCAGGCTGGAATATAGATATGTCAGCCTTTGATATGTTTGATATCCATCCTCCATTATTTTCTATTGTCTCAGAACCTGAAAATCCATTTTCGGATGGAGGAGTCTCATTCCATAAACTAATTACTTTTTGTGCCTGCATATCAATACTTAGAATAAGAAATATAATGATGATAGCTATTTGTGTGTTTTTCATGGTACTATTAGTTGATTAATCTATTATTTTATATACTGGTTTTTGAAGGATTCGTCATTGAAGTAGTTGATGCCAATAGCATCTCTTACTTCTTCTAGTGTCTTATTGGTAACTTCTATTGCTTTATTGGTTCCGGCTTTAAGCATTTCAAGTATTTCTGGCTTGCGATCTTCGTAATATTTACGACGTTCGCGGATAGGAGCCAATATGTCTTGCAACACATCGTTCAAAAGGCGTTTTACTTTCACATCTCCTAAGCCTCCTCTTTGGTAGTGGGCTTTCATTTCAGCCAAGTTGGCATAGTCGCTGTTGTATTTCTTGAATAATTCGTCTGTACAGAAAACATCAAGATACATAAATACCGGATTGCCTTCTACTTGTCCCGGATCTTCTACCCGTAAGTGGTTTGGATCTGTAAACATTCCCATTACTTTCTTTTTCAGTACATCAGCTTCGTCTTTCAGATATATACAGTTATTTAGAGATTTACTCATTTTAGAGTTACCATCAGTTCCTACAAGGCGATAACAAGCTTCATTGTCTGGTAATATAGCTTTAGGTTCCACCAATACATCCTTATATATACGGTTAAATGAAGATACTATATCACGAGTCTGCTCAATCATTGGCAACTGGTCATTCCCTACAGGAACATAATCTGCTTTAAATGCTGTAATGTCTGCAGCTTGACTGATTGGGTAGGTCATGAATCCAACCGGAATGTCGCGTTGAAAATTACGCATTTGTATTTCAGTCTTTATAGTAGGATTTCTTTCAAGGCGCGCCATCGTAACCAAGTTGGAATAATACATTGGTAACTCATATAGTGCAGGTATGTGTGATTGAATGAAAAATGTAGTTTTATCAGGTTCTAAACCTACAGCAAGATAGTCTAAGACTACTTCCATTATATTTTCTCGTATTTTTGCAGGATTCTCCGCGTTGTCAGTCAAGGCTTGTAAATCAGCAATGAGAATAAATTGTTCGTATTCTCCGGTATTTTGCAATTCTACTCTTTTGCGTAAAGAACCGACATAATGTCCCAGATGTAATGCTCCGGTAGGTCTGTCTCCTGTTAGAATGATTTTTTTCATTATTACCTTATTATATATAATATTATTGTTAATCTGATTGTAGATATACAAAGATAGTACTAAATGAAGTATAATGAAATAAAGGATATTAATTTGTCAAACTATAGTCTTATTTATTTTTTCTAGTTATTATTTATCGAAATATAGATAAATAGGTAGGATGTTTTAGAGGTGATTTGCTTGATGAATTTTGTGTAAATTATTTTAGGTTTGTGATTAATATAACTTTTATATTATGAATTTTCATGAATCCATTTATTTGTGAGACAAGCTATTTTTAATCCTATTTTTTTATCTTTTAGATTGCTCACTTTTTGGCTGATTGTGCAGTATTTAAAAGGTTTTTGAATATAATTGATATTATCTTTTTTTTTAATATAAAAATGCGAATTTTAGTAATTGTTTTCTTCCCCTATTTGAATATAATAAAGTAAATTTGTAGAACGATCAGTAGAGAATTATATACAAAATGAATTATTAAATTTGTAGAATAAAGAGGTGTTTTTCCTCATCTTTTTATTCCGACATACCAACATAAAAATATTATGGGAAGAGAAATTAAGTTTAGCCTTGTTTATCGTGACATGTGGCAATCGTCAGGAAAATATCAGCCACGTGTAGATCAATTGACTCAAATTGCACCGGTAATTATCGATATGGGATGTTTTGCCCGTGTTGAAACAAACGGAGGAGCTTTTGAGCAAGTGAATCTTATGTATGGTGAAAATCCGAACAAAGCAGTTCGTGAATGGACTGCCCCTTTTAACAAAGTAGGAATTCAAACTCATATGCTAGAGCGTGGGTTGAATGCTTTACGTATGTATCCTGTTCCGAAGGATGTACGTAAACTAATGTTTAAGGTAAAACAAGCACAAGGTACTAATATTTCTCGTTCTTTCGACGGATTGAACGACCCTCGTAACCTTGAACTATCTGTGAAATATGCAAAAGAGGCTGGGATGATTTCTCAAACAGCACTTTGTATAACTCATTCTCCAATTCATACAGTTGATTACTATTTGAATTTTGCAGATAAATTAGTTGACTTTGGTGCAGATGAATTTTGTTTGAAAGATATGGCCGGTGTTGGTCGTCCTGCTTTCTTAGGCAAATTGACCAAAGCTCTTAAAGATCGTCACCCAAATATTCCAATTGAATATCATGGGCATACAGGACCGGGTTTCTCTGTGGCTTCCATGTTAGAAGTTGCACGTGCCGGAGCAGACTATCTGGATGCTGCTATTGATCCTCTATCTTGGGGTATGGTTCATCCGGATATTATTACATTACAAGCAATGTTGAAAGATGCAGGTTTTGCCGTGCCGGACATCAATATGTCTGCATATATGGAAGCACGCGCATTGACTCAATCATTTATAGACGATTTCTTAGGGTACTTTATAGATCCGTCTAATAAAATAATGAACTCACTTCTTGTCGGTTGTGGTCTTCCTGGTGGTATGATGGGATCTATGATGGCTGACCTTCGTACGATGCATCCGGCTATCAATATGGCTTTGCGTAATAACGGAAAAGAAGAAGTGTCATTGAATGACTTGGTAGTACAATTGTTCGAAGAGGTAGAATATATATGGCCTAAATTAGGTTACCCTCCATTGGTAACACCATTTAGCCAATATACTAAGAATATAGCATTGATGAATATTTTCTCAATGGCACAAGGACAACCACGTTTTTCAAATATCGATAAAGATAGTTGGGGTATGATTCTTGGCAAATCAGGTAAACTTCCAGGTAAATTAGATGATGAGATTATCGAATTAGCTAAATCGAAAGATCTTGAATTCTATACAGGAAATCCTCAGGAGGAGTTCCCTGATGAATTGGATAAGTATCGTAAAGAAATGGACGAAAATGGATGGGAATACGGCGAAGATGATGAAGAATTGTTTGAGCTTGCTATGCATGACCGTCAATATCGTGACTACAAATCGGGATTGGCCAAAGAACGTTTCAATAAAGAATTAGAGGCTGCTAAAGAAAAAGCAGGTGCTCCGATTGTTGTGACTCGTGAAGTGGTAGAAGTTCCTCGTTTTGATGCTGCCGCTATTCAAGCTAAATATCCAAATGCTAAACCTGTACAGGCAACAGTGAGTGGACAGGTAATCTGGCAAATTGATGTAGATGATGTATCTTCTGCTCCGGTTATTGGTACTTCTGTAAAAGAAGGTGATGTTATTTGCTTCATCCAGACATATTATGGAATTGAAGAAGTAAAGGCTTTATCTTCAGGTAAAATTGTACAGATAGAAACTAAACAAGGAGACCGAGTTCAGAAAGACCAGGTACTGGCTTATGTAGACTAATCCAAAAAGATTTTATATATTTGAAAGAGCTTTATGAAAATAAAGCTCTTTTTATATACAGATTACAGATATGAAAAAAATATTATATACTATTTTCTTTTTTTTATTTGGTGTAGCATTAGCTCTTAATGCACAGGGAAAGGACAGGTACAAAATTCTATTAACCGGAGCTTCTTTTGCTTCTCCTAATAACGGATGGTTCGAATTAGGATGTGAACATTTAAATGCAGTCCCTATCAATAGGGCGATTGGGGCAGAAGCCATAGCTAATACAGCTAATCGGATGATAGATGGAACTCTGTACTCTCAAGAAGAATTAGACGATATTGATGTTTTTGTCATTATGCAGGTACATGATCAGGATGTGGCAAGTGAAGATGGAATAAAGGACAACTATTTGGATTACACCACCCCTTTCGATCGATCTAACTATGCTGCTGCATATGATTATGTGATAAAGAGGTATATTAGCGAATGTTATAATCTTAAATTTAACAAGAACTCTAAATATTATGGAACAGAAGCAGGTAAGCCTGCTGTGATTGTATTATGTACCCATTGGCATGATGCTCGAGCTATATATAATCCTGCTATACGGAAGCTTGCCCAAAAATGGGGATTTCCTGTCGTCGAATTTGACAAGTATATTGGATTCTCTCGAAATCAGCAACATCCGGTCACAAAAGCTCAATACAGTATATTGTATACAGACAACAATACAGAAGTCATTGATGGTGTTACATATGGTTGGCATCCGGTGAATGGAAAAGATAAATATATCCAACAGCGTATGGCTGCCATCTTTGTAGATACTATGAAAAGGATTTTACCCTTGTATTGATATCGTTTATACTACTTGCTATGCTTTATTTGAAAGAACAAATATCAGAGAGTTTACAACTTGGCATCTGGAAAATAGAAGAGTCTAGAGAAACTTTATATGCTTTGTTAGACAATAAAATATGGCTTTCTGATATTATTACAATAAAATCAGAATCTAGAATTGTGGAGATGCTGGCTGTACGTGCCTTGATAAAAGAAATGATTGGTAAAGAAGTCTGTATCTGCTATACTTCATCCGGACGCCCATATCTAGAGGATAAATCATATTACATAAGTATCTCTCATACTAAAGGGTTTGTTGCAGTTTTATTAAATACTATCAGGCCTATTGCTATTGATATTGAACAAATCTCGGACAAGGCGAAAAGAGTTCGAAAACGCTTTGTTTCAGAAAGGGAATATATTGATGAGGATCAAGAGATTTTGCATCTTTTACTACATTGGTCAGCCAAAGAGACTCTCTTTAAAATATTAGATTTAGAAGGGGTTGACTTTCTTAGGCATCTTTATATAGAACCTTTCACTCCACAAGTAAGTGGTATATTCGGAGGAAGTGAAAGTAAAACAAAAACAAACTCATCTTATGAAATTAATTATAAGATCAATGATGAGTTTGTTCTAACTTATTTAATAGGGAAATAATTATTTTCCCCAAAAGAAATCAAATTCAAAAGATATATTTTCGTAAGCTTCGCTCTCTAATCGATTAGGGCTATTTCTGTATATCGCTATCTTTTCTAATATGGCTTTAGCATCATCCTCTGACTGTCGTCCGATATGCTTTAAAACGAGTGATGAAGCATTACGTAAAAATATATTTTCAGATGTAATGTCATCCCATATGAATTGAAAATAATCGAAAGACAGGATTCCTCTGAATTTTTTCGCTAAAAGCAATCTGACCAATAGCCAGTATCCTGTTGTGCGAATTTCAATATCGTCACTATTACTCCATTCAATACCTAGCTGATCGGCAAATGCAACTTCCTGAAATAAGTTTAAACATAATTGTTCTCTTATTTCCTGATTTGCAATCTCTGTCGCCAATTTGTAGGCCTTTTCTGCAGATAATTTCTCTGCCGGATAAAGGAATGTAGATAGTATCTTCAACTCACGTGTTTCCTCTTTCCACAGTGCTTCAGCTAAATCGATACTTTTATCATATCTTTCAGATAAGTCTTTAATTTGCTTAATGACCAATCCGAAATTTAATTTATAGACAAGGCCATGTTCTCGCATACTCGTTGATGCAATGCCATTCATAGCCATCCTACAGCGTTGTCTTATATCTTTTATTATCTCGTCTTGCCCCATTACTTATACTTCGAAATCAACAGCTTTTCGGTCGGACACAGCTTCTCGTATGAAAGGCAATATTGCTTGATGTAGAGGATGGTTCTGGTAGGAATCAAGAGCTTCACGAGATGTAACTTCAGAGTAAAGCACTACATCAAAGTTGTTTCCTCCAAGAAAATCAATACCAACTTCAACTGCTAACAGTCCATCAATTTTCCCACTTAATGCTTCTAGTTTTTCTTTTATAAGCTTGGCATTTTCTGCTTTGTTATTTCCGTGGGCTTCATCTTTGAGTTTCCACATAACGATATGTTTTACCATTTTCTTGCTGTTTTTTTGTGATAGACAAATGTAAAGAATAAATATGTCGTTTACAAGATACATTTATGCAACAAGAGATTGTATTGTTGTTTTTTATTATTTACTCACTGTTATTTGGTATAGAGAGTACTGTTTTTACTAAGATATTGCGATTGGCTAGGTGTGTTTAAAACACTAATTTTGGGGCAGTGTTAAAATTAATAAACTACATATAAAAATGAACAAAAAAACTACTACTTATTCTTTATTGTGTTTAATAATTTTATTTGTTAGTTCTCTTTCTTTATATGCCCAACCAAAAGGGAAGATCTCAGGTAGAATTATTTCAAAAGATGGCTCTCCGTTAGAGCTAGTAACAGTAAGCTTAAAAAAAACAAATATTGGGGTTTATACAGAGGGAAATGGAACTTTCTCAATTAAAGCACTTCCTGGAAATTATACACTACAGGTAAGATATTTAGGAAATAAAAGCTTAGAAATACCAGTGACTGTTGTACCAAAAGAAAATACATGGCTGGATGATATTGTTTATGATGTGTCTGAGAATGAGTTGGATGAGGTCGTTGTTGATGGACGGAATAAGCTTGCTCAAAAAAATTCTGTTTATGTTGCACGTATGCCTTTGTCATATATAGAAAATCCACAGGTATATACTGTTATCTCTAAAGAATTGTTATCGGCTCAAGTCGTAACTAGTATGGAGGATGCTCTGAAAAATATGACCGGAGGGAGTAATGTAGCTCGAGGGTTTGGATCAGGTGGAGTCGGAGTACAAGTTATGCAAAGAGGATTCAGCACAAGTATTAATATGCGTAATGGGATGTCTACTAATAGTCTGGCCTTAACAGATCCTATCAATATAGAACGTATTGAAGTGATAAAAGGGCCTTCTGGGGCATTGTTTGGAACTACAGTTTCGTATGGAGGGTTAGTAAACAAAGTAACAAAAAGACCATTAGATTCTAAGATAATGAAGTTTTCATACACAGCAGGATCTTGGAGTAACAACCGTTTTACAGCTGATATTAACTCCCCTCTTAGTAAAGATGGAAAGCTTCTGATGAGGGTCAATGCACTATATGCTACTAGTGGTAGCTATATGGAAGCTGTTCCCATTAATAAATCTTGGGGATTAACTCCATCATTGACCTATAAGGTAAATGATAAATTGTCTTTGAATCTTGATTTGGAAATTTATCGAAACGAAGGGTTGGCTCAATTTGTTCAATTGCAAACTAAAGACGAAATAAATTTGTATAATAGTGGAATCTCTTCGACTCGTGATTTGAAATACGATTGGAAACGTTCTTATGCTGATCGCGAATTAGGAAGCTCTACCCAGACATTTAATAGCTATTTCGAAGCACGGTATAATATTTCTAAAGGATGGTCTTCTCAAACTGTTTATTCACATTCAGGCGTTGATTTGACATCAAAGTATTTCTTTATTAGTTACAACACAGCATCTACTTTTACGCGTAGTATAAATAAAATACCTGCGACTTTTGATAGAGATCAATTCCAACAAAATATTTCCGGCGATTTTAATATTGGTCAGGTCAATAATAAATTATTAGTTGGTATTGATTATCTATATACAAGAGGTGAAAATATACGTAATTCTGTAGTATACGATGCTACACCTATCGCTTACGATCAGGCTAATGTGATAATGAATATTGATAAAGTAAACGATTTGTTTGCAGAAAACTCTAAAATAGGTGGTGTGTATGGACGTAATGCAACTAGTGTATATAGTGCTTATGTATCTGATGTTGTAAAAGTTGCAGATAGATTAAATCTATTGGCCGCTTTACGGGTAGATCATTACAAATCTACAGGTACAAGTGGCTATGAACAAACCTCTTTGTCTCCTAAATTTGGTATAGTTTATGAAGTTCTTAAAGAACAACTATCTGTTTTTGGTAACATGCTTGATGGATTTAAAAATAAAGGTTCAGGGACAGGACCTGATAGAGAAACTGTACAATGGAAGCCGGAGCATGCAACACAATTTGAAGGAGGTATCAAAACGCAATTATTCAATAATAAATTGACGTCAACTATTGGATTCTACAATATTAAAGTGAAAAACATAGTACGTGCTATTGATGCTGATACGAATATCCAAGATGGAGACCGAAAAAGTAAAGGGTTTGATATTGATGTTACGGCATTGCCTCTACCTGGTTGGACATTTATAGTCGGATATGGATATAATGATAGTAAATTAAGCAGTGTTGATAATGCAGGAGATGCTTCTTTGAATGGTAATAGACCAAGTAATTTACCTCTTCATTCATTCAATTTATGGACTGACTATAAGTTGTCTAAGGGAGCCTTGAGTGGTGCAGGTGTCGGTGTTGGAGCAAACTATGCTGATAAATCTTATTATAGTGACCGTAATTTAATCTATAATCCATCTCGGTTCACTATGGATGCTACAGTTTACTATGTGCAGTCTAAATACCGCTTGTCATTAAAGATGAATAATTTGACGAATAAACGTGGTTGGACATTAGGACGTGGAATGCAACCAATAAAATCTAGAGAATTATTGGGGTCAGTTTCATTTAGTTTGTAGCTATTAATCAAATATTATAAAAAAATCGGATGACATTATCATCCGATTTTTTTATTGTAGAGACTTACATATAATTATAATAAAAAAGCATCTCAGAATTCTGAGATGCCTTTTTATATATAGATAATCTATAATTATCCGTTAACTTTAGCCATTCTAGAGATAAGTTCAAGAACTTTGTTTGAATATCCCCACTCATTGTCATACCAGCTAACAACTTTTACGAATGTTGGGCTCAATTGGATACCAGCTTTAGCATCGAAGATAGAAGTACGAGCATCGCCAATGAAATCAGAAGAAACAACTTCTTCGTCAGTATATCCTAGAACACCTTTCAAATCTCCTTCTGAAGCAGATTTCATAGCAGCACAGATATCAGCATAAGTAGTTTCTTTTGCTAAACGAGCTGTTAAGTCAACTACAGATACGTCCAATGTAGGAACACGGAATGCCATACCTGTAAGTTTACCATTCAATTCAGGAATAACTTTACCTACAGCTTTAGCAGCACCAGTAGAAGAAGGGATGATATTACCAGCAGCAGCACGTCCACCTCTCCAGTCTTTAGCAGAAGGACCGTCAACTGTTTTTTGAGTAGCAGTTGTAGCATGTACAGTTGTCATTAAAGCTTCTACGATACCGAATTTGTCATTCAATACTTTAGCGATAGGAGCAAGACAGTTAGTTGTACAAGATGCGTTAGAAACGAATTGAGTTCCTTTTACATAAGTTTGGTCATTAACTCCACATACGAACATAGGGGTATCGTCTTTTGAAGGAGCAGACATAACTACGTATTTAGCACCAGCGTCGATGTGACCTTGAGCTTTACCTTTTTCAAGGAAAAGACCTGTAGATTCAACAACATATTCAGCACCAACATCACTCCATTTCAAATCAGCAGGATTTCTTTCAGAAGTTACGCGAATAGCATTTCCGTTTACGACTAATTTACCATCTTTAACTTCAACTGTACCGTCGAATTTACCATGGATAGAGTCATAACGTAGCATATAAGACATATATTCTACATCAATAAGGTCATTGATACCTACGATTTGAATGTCATTTCTGCCTTGTGCAGCACGGAAAACTAGACGACCGATACGTCCGAAACCGTTAATACCTACTTTAATCATTTTGTTTTAATTTTTATTGGTTAAATAATTGAGTAAATCCTTTTTAAGAGCTCAAAGAATGTTGTCATTTATGTTATAAAACATTCTTTTATGAAAGCATTACAAAAATAGCAAAATATTTTATGAAAACTTATCTATTTAGCTATTTTTAATGGCTAAATAATCGTTTCTTATCTCAAAATTCACAAAACGGTCTATTTTGTAAAGCAGACTTATCTATTTAGTATATATTTATATATAAGAGTTTCGAAAAGAGATTCTTATCTATCGGAAAGTGGCCTGCAATAATCCTGTAAAATGCATACTATAACCTTAGAGCCATTTCTCCTCTTTATACCATTTTACAGATTCTTCCAAGCCTTTTCGGAGATTATATTTTGGAGAAAAACCTAAATCCGAAGCGAGAGGTGTTATATCACAAACCCAATTACGTTGTTTCATGATCTTATATTTGTCTCTGTTTAGAGTAGAGGGCTTTTTTGTTATTTTAGATATATCTTCTGATATTATAGAAATTATCTTTAAAATCGAAAGTGGTACTTTTAGGCTGATAACATGTTTTTTATGTATAACCTCTTTTACTAACTGAGTATATTCTTTGTCTGTATATACATCTCCATCAGCAACAAAATATGCCTTGTTAGAGACATTGCTTTCAAGACACAGAAAAGCGACATCAACCAAATCTTTAACATAGATAAAAGTTAAATGTTGTGGTTTAAATCCGGCACCGACATCTAGCCCCGATCTAACGGTCTTTATCATCAAAAAATAGTCTTTTTCCCTTGGACCATAAACACCAGTTGGCCGTAAAATAATATAAGGGAAATTCGTTGTAGCTTGTAAATATTGCTCAGCTTTCAATTTGCTTAATCCATATGCCGTGTTTGGAGCCGGTTTGTCAGTCAACCTTATAGGTGTGTAATTGACCTCATCGCCTATGCCAATAGCACTAAGACTACTCATTAATATAAATTTATCAGGAACACAATCAGTAGATTTGAGAGCATCAATAAAATTAGCGGTATTTTGAAAATTAACTTTTTCAAAATCAACAGCATTCAGACATTTTGTTACTCCTGCATTATGGATAATGTAATCAAATCGACCATGATTGGATTTAAAATCAGTTAGTTGAGATATCAGTATTTCTTTGTTTGCAAAATTGAAGTCTATAAAGTTTATATCCTTATCCTTCAGATATTCACGACTACTGTTCTTGCGTATACCAGCCCATGTCTCAAAACCTTTTTCTAAGGCTTTCTCGACAAGAAAACTTCCTATAAATCCACTAGCACCAGTTATCAGTATTCGTTTTGGCATTTGATTATTATTTTTACAAAGGTAATCGCCTTATTAATGTTTCCAAACAAGGTATATCCTCTTTATTTTCAGTACGTATTTCACATCCGTATATAAGATCATTAATTAAAACGAACATACAACCATCATATTCAATATTCCATACATCGGCTTCTGGTATCATTGTGTATACTATATCTGTTAATTCTGTTACCTTTTCAAGCTCTTTTTCTATTATTTTCTTTTCGTAATTATCCCACTCTGGTAATTGGTATGTCCAATAATTATTTAGTTTCAGAAATTCCATTCTTATCTATTTTTCTGGTCATAGTCTTCGTACATCTTATTACCCTTAGGACGGATAAGTAAACGTAAAGACACATCGTAATTCAGATAGCTCCATACCCAATCAATAAAAACAGATATCCGGTTCCGCATACCTACTATTGATAATATATGTACCCATAACCACAACCACCAAGCTACACGTCCGCCAAAACGGAACTTACCTAAGTCGGCTACTGCTGCATTACGTCCAATTGTAGCTAATGATCCTCTATCGCTATATACAAACTTGATCGGAGTCTTTCCTTTCAATTTTCCATTCAAGTTTTTAGCTAAGCATTTGGCCATCTGTATTGCCACCTGAGCTACTTGTGGATGTCCTTTAGGGGTAGTATCGGAAATTAGAAGAGAGGTATCTCCTATCGCAAATATATTATCATGACCTGCTACTTGGTTATATTCATCGATGGCAATCCTGCCTCTATTGTAAGATGTTTCTTCTAATCCGGCTAAACTATTTGCTTTCACGCCTGCCACCCAGATAACATTGTAGGATTTGAGACAAGTGCCATTACTTAGTTCAACTATAGGTTCAGAATAAGATTTTACAGACACATTCTGATGGAGAATTACATCCCTGTCTTTAAGTGTTTGTGCTGCTTTCTCAGAGGCAACTTCAGACATGGCAGCCAATAGTCTTGGCGATGCATCAACAAGGTGTATTGACATCTTATTAAAATCAATTTCGGGATAATCCTTTGGTAGAATAGATTTCTTCATGTCGGCCAAAGCTCCGGCCAATTCAACACCTGTAGCCCCTCCACCAACAATGACAAAGGATAATGCCTCTTGCAATTCCTCATCATTATGGGCATCTACAGCTTGCTCAAAGCTCATCAATATCCTATTTCGTAACAATAATGATTCGGAAACTGTTTTTAGTGCGAATGTTGTTTCTTTTAAGCTGTCATTACCAAAGTAATTGGTGTCACATCCTGTTGCAATAACAAGATAGTCATATATTATATATCCGATTGATGTTTCTAACTTGTTCTCTTTCGGGATTACCTGTTTTGCTTCACACATCCGAAAATGGAAACTTGATTGTTTCTGAAACATCTTCCGCAAAGGATAAGATATTGAACTCGGTTCTAGCCCGGCAGAAGCTACTTGATAAAACAAAGGTTGAAATTGATAGTAGTTATTCTTATCTAATAGGACAACCTGGTATTGTTTCTTATCAATTTTTTTTGCCATCTCTAATCCGGCAAAACCGCCACCAATGATGACTATCCTTTTTTTAGTTCCTGTTTCAGGTATATTTGCAATCTGATTCATTTTATTTAAATTTTAAAGACCAACATTGTTAGTTCTTATATAACGATATTGGTCTTTTATATGTTTATAGATTTCAGAAACTTTATACTGATTCTTTCTTTGATTTGAATTTAGCTTTAGCAACTTCGAATATTCCAGGAAGTATTGAAATAACAATTATTGCAACTACTACCATCTTTAAATTGTCTTGTACAATATCTAACCCTCCGACAAAATATCCAAGTAGGCAAAATATGGCAACCCATGCTATGCCGCCAATTACATTGTAGGACAAAAAATGTTTATAAGTCATCTTCCCCATTCCTGCAACAAAAGGAGCAAAAGTCCGTACTATTGGTACAAAACGGGCTATTATAATCGTTTTTCCTCCATGTTTTTCGTAGAAATGATGAGTCTTTTCAAGATAGGATTGCTTAAATATCTTAGAGTTCGGATTGCTGAACAGCTTTTCTCCAAACATCCGCCCTATAGTATAGTTGACTGCATCACCCAATATGGCAGCTGCAATAAGGATAAGCAGTAACCAATATATATGTAAGTGATTTCCTTGGTTGGCTGTTATTGTACCTGCTAGAAACAAGAGAGAATCTCCGGGTAAGAACGGAGTAACAACTAAACCTGTTTCACAAAATATAATGATGAATAGTATAGCATATACCCATGTGTCGTATCTATTTACTAGATGGTTGAGGGCATCCTGTGTATTAAATAATAATTCGTGTAAAAAGAGCCAAGCCTCGTTTAAAAATTCCATGTGTTGATTAATTAGTATATGATGATGACTATTTTACCAATAACCCTTTTGCTACAGTATCCCTTTTTTCTTTTCCGGCAACAATCTCTACAAGTTTTAGGGCAAACTCAATCGTTAGTCCCGGACCTCTTCCGGTAGTTATATTGCCATCAGAAACAACAGCTTTCTCTGTCTGTAAATTAGCTCCTTTCAGATACTGCTCGAAGCCGGGATAGCAAGTTGCATTCTTTCCTTCAAGTATTCCTAGACCTCCAAGCACCATTGGTGCGGCACATATTGCAGCCACTTTTTCTCCTTTTTGAGCAAAAGCAAGGACTGCTTTTTTTAAGCCCTCATGATCATTATATTTAGCGGTTCCACCAGGAATAACGAGTAATTCTGCTTGTGAGAAATCAACCTCATCAAACATAATATCTGCAACAACCGGTATTTGGTGGCTGGCCACTACTTGTTTGTTATCTGTTAGTGAAACTGTTTTTACATTCAATTCTGCTCGACGTAGGATGTCTACTGTACCTAAAGCTTCTATCTCTTCAAAACCTGTAATTAGAAATACAAATATAGTTTTCATATTATATTTAGTTTAGATTGAATTTGTAAGTAATTGTTCCCTTTTGATTTATAGCAGAACTAACAGCATTAAATTTTGTTTTTTTTGCTGCTCTCAGAGCCTCATTCTTTAATGTAGAACTTGTTGTATTGGTTCCTCTGCCAATAGTGGCACCTACTACATTCCCTTTGGCATCTACAATGATGTCTACAACAACTGTTCCATAATCATCTACACTATAGTTTGGCTTTGCTAGGCCTCCACTTCCAAGGCTACGACCACCAAGGTCAAATGAGCCCCATCCGCCAATCCCTGATGTTTTGCCATAGCTGGCATTTCCTGTAGGAACTCCTTGTGTACCTGTTCCTTCAGTATTGCCTCGGCTACCACTGCCACTACCATTTCCGAAAAGACCAGCCATCTGATTATTGATTTGCCCTTTCTTTTCCGCTTCCTGCCTTGCAATACGGTCGGCTTCTGCTTTTTTTAGATTTTCAGCAGCTTCTGCCTCTTTTTTTAGATCCGCTTTCTTATTTGTTTCCTTTATAGAGACAGTCTCTTCGAAGTCTTGAGTGGCTGCCGGTTGATCGCTATTTGAAACCACAGGACGATTTTTTGCTATAGTTGGTTCTACCATTGGAATCGGATCTTCTGAAACATTTGGCGAAGAGGCTTCTTGTGCTCCTTTATTTCCATTACCTCGTCCGAATGGTTCGTCGTTGCCAAAGGCATCGGCTACGTTTCCGAACATAACCGGAACTCCTCCTAAATCGTCCGATATTCTGCTGGGAATAGTTGGCTTTAAATATAGGAATAACAGAGAAAGTATAATTATTGCATGGAACACAGCTGTTCCAATCATACCCATTAACTTATCTTTACTTTCATCCATTTTGTTACAATAGGAATATTAAGGTGTCAATACTATTTAGAAAGAGTTAAAGATATTAAAATACTCAATTGTTGGTTCTCTTTATACTCTCTTTTTATATTTTATTCTGAGTCTTTTAAACAATTTTTATAAGCGGCTATTGTTTTCTCCAGTCCGATATAAAGCGCATCAGAAATAAGTGCATGTCCTATTGAGACCTCATCTAGCCACGGGATATTCTTATAGAGATAGTGTAGATTTTCTAAACTCAAATCGTGTCCGGCATTAACCCCCAACCCTAGTTTTTTAGCAAGTGTAGCTGCTTCAACAAATGCAAGTACAGCTGCCTCTTTGTCCTTCGGGTAATTCGTAGCATAAGGTTCAGTATATAATTCAATGCGGTCAGTTCCTGTTTTTGCAGCATACTCAACCATCTTCAAATCAGCATCCACAAATATAGATGTTCGTACTCCGGCTCTTTTAAATTCTTCTATAATTTCGGACAAAAATTGTTGGTTGTTCACAGTATCCCATCCAGCATTGGATGTGATAGCGTCAGGAGCATCCGGAACTAGAGTTACTTGTGTCGGTCTGATTGTTAGGACGAGATCTATAAATTTATCAGCCGGATTGCCCTCTATGTTGAACTCTGTTCGTAACGTACCTTTCAGGTCATATACATCTTTATAACGGATGTGACGCTCGTCGGGGCGAGGATGTACGGTTATACCATCTGCTCCAAATGTTTCACAATCATGAGCCACTTTCAACAGGTCAGGAACATTACCTCCACGTGCATTACGTAAGGTTGCAATTTTGTTTATATTTACGCTTAATTTGGTCATTTCAAAAAATCAAGAACATTCTGATTTAATAAATACTGGAGATCAATTTTTACAAGTCAAAAGTTTTTTAGCAACTTTGTATTGTAAAACATTACAAATGTAATACGAATTGTCGAAATAAGCGAATGTCGGTTCTATTTTAGCTTATATTAAAAAAGCGAATGTCCGGATGATGCGCTGGAGTATTAATCTATTTAATCACAATCCGATAATGAAGATAGCTGTATTTGGAAGCAGGCACCAAGAAGAAAATAAAATCAGGCATATATTTCAGATTCTGATCCGAAATAAGGTGGAGATATATGTGCAGGAAAGATTCTATAAATATTTAATTTCAGCATTCGACCTTCATTATGAAGTGGCGGGGTTTATCGTAGATGAAAACTTTAATGCGGATATGGCAATTAGCATAGGTGGAGATGGGACTTTCTTAAAAACGGCTTCAATTATTGGTAAGAAAGATATACCCATATTTGGTATTAATACAGGTCGGCTTGGTTTTTTGGCAGATGTAAATGATACCGACTTTGAAGAAGTCTTTAGCGATATTTTAGCTGGCAAGTATAGGATAGAACATCGTAGTCAGTTGCAATTGTCGACAGAGGAAAAAGCGTTTTGTGGTTTTAATTATGCACTGAACGAGATTGCTATATTAAAACAAGATACGGCATCTATGATTACGGTTCATGCTTATATCAATAATGAGTATCTGACGTCTTATCAGGCAGATGGTTTGCTGATCTCAACGCCGACAGGTTCTACAGCTTATTCTTTGAGTGTGGGTGGTCCTATAATGTCGCCTACAGCATCGAGCTTTATTCTAACGGCAGTTGCTCCACATAGTTTAAGTTCACGGCCTTTGGTTGTGGATGATGACTGTGTGATTGAGTTAGAAATAGAAAGCAGAAATGATACTTTTCTTATCTCGCTCGATGGGCGATCAGATGTATTTTCTTCAGGCATAAAGTTGAAGGTTCGGAAAGCAGAGTTTTCTCTGAAAGTAGTAAAACGATTGGGGCATACTTTTTATGGAACACTTCGGAATAAGCTTATGTGGGGAGCTGATCCTCGTGAAGAAAAATGTAAATAATGATTTTTTGATTTTTAATAAAACGAAGAGCAGGGAATGATCTAATTAGATCATTCCCTGCTCTTTTATTTTACTATAGATGTTTGAAGCAATGAGAATTTAGTTCTTATATAATGCTGTTACATCAGTCGAAATTTGTTTGTAAAAAGTGATTAGCTCATCATTACTGATCTTGTTTTTATTCCTCCATCTATTAAGAACTTCTTCACTGCTTAAGAATATCTTTTTCTCTACAGGTCTTGCTCTTTGAAGTATGCCTTTCTGATCGGCGGATATTAATGCTGCTAAATTAATATAGTCAGGGCCTTCACCGTTGGTTATTGGAAATAACTGTTTCTTTACTTCTAAAGTCCAGCTGCAAAGTGGTGCTTTGCCGGTTTTGTCTGCTGTCAATATTGTTGGTAGGGTATTTGGTTTTGTAACCCAAACCGGAATGGTAACAGATGTCAGAGGCGAACCTAGTATTGTCCACATCGTAGTCAATTCAGGGGATTCATTTTCTTTTATTCCTTGCACCACAATGGTCGATGCTGTTAAGTAACGAGGGATATAATCACGGAAAGCGACGAACAGGGGAGTATCTGGATCTTGTGGGAGTTGATTGTATAAGTTAGTCCCAGTTATACCATGCGTTAAGCTTCTGGATACTTGCTCCAAGATAAACTGATAGGATAGGGTGTTGGACAGAGCTGCTTTATAGAAAAGGTCTGATGCTGTCTGAAACCGACTTAATCCTTTATCTTCGTTCCGATTGCCACTAAACGAAAAATTGGTACGGATAATGTATCCCATCGGACTTGTATTTTTATCATTTGCATCGAATTTTACATATCCGTAGTCTCCTGTCTCATAATATGCTGCACCGCCTTGTGCATCTATTACACCAAAATTGGCGCTGATAAACATTGGTTTAGGGAGCGATTCTAATAATTTTTCAAAATCGGCTAAAGTAGCACAGGTTTGCAATGCTTTTTTCATTAATTCACCTTCTTTCTCATCCCTTTTTTCTTTGCTTGGTGGATTCAAATTGTATGATGCTGAATTCATTATTGCAAATCCGGCACTATTGTGCCCACCCCAGACTTCCTTTCCAATACTGTCTTGTGCATTTACAATTCCCACATAGTTATATTTTCCATCAGAAAAAGACATAACCTTGTTTTCCAAGCTATTTGTGTCTCTCTGTTTGAATAGGAGAGGGCGTCCATCTATTGTGTATTTACCCGAGATAATCGCTGTTGTACACGCATATATGGAAGGCGCTACTATGACCAAAGTCATTAGTATGATAGATTTTATAAGATAATGCTTCATTTATTCATCGATTTTTATGTGTTTGTTGATAATAATTCTCTATTGAATCTTTATTATTTTACCATCTTCTGTTATTTGGTAGTGCGTTTCACTTAATAATCTGGTGGGAATACTCCATTTTGTTGCTTCGTCAAATGCAATCTCTTCTTTTGTAAGTTTTATATTTAGCGATTCGTCAATATTGAAACGTATCCACAAGCCATCCAGTTCCTCTCCGATTAAGAGCTCATTATATGTGCCATTTTTACTTATATTGAGTAACTTATAAAAAGTTGAAAGCTCGTCTGCTAATGCAACAACATAACTGTCGAAGTCTTTGTTGTTCTTTATTTTTAAATAAGTATAAGCTATAGTATCACTATTTTTAGAGTTATATATGTTATTTAATATAGGATTTTTGTTGATATCATATAAGTGATACCGATCATTGTCATTGGGTGTTTTATCACCTTTTTCTATTGTCCAATGAACCCATTCCAAGTAGTCGAGAGGTAAATCGGATTCTGCTATCGTCGGTAAGTTATCAGCCGTTTCATGAACAGAGGCAGTTATATCGCCTTTTTCTATCCTTTGTATCTGTTTAGCAGATAGGTAGAATATGGATATTGTTGCGAAAATAAGATATAAGAATATTTTCTTTTGCATATAATATTAAGAATTTTCCTTAGATGTTGGTTTTAGATAGTGTTTCTATTTTTTCTTTTATTTCTTGCCAGCTACTTTCTTTTATCTTCGGTCCTATCACCTGTATAACATGTCCTGCTAGTAATGATCCTATTTGTCCCGATTGATACAGTGTGTAATTTTTGATAAGTCCGTATATAAATCCCGCCGCATATAGATCTCCTGCTCCTGTAGTGTCTATGCAATTAACTTTATTGGCAGGGACAAGCAATTTTTCTTCACCTTGTTGTATCCATGCTCCTTTTGATCCTGCTTTTACAATTGCAATATCGACGCTTTTTGCCAAAATGGATACTGCCTTTTCCGGGTCGGTGTTGAACATTGATTTGGCTTCTTCTTCATTTGCAAAGATGATATCTACATATTCAGGAATGATCTCTAACAGAAAGTCGAGATTTTCTTCTACTACATTGTAGCTAGCCAGATCGAGAATGATTTTCGCCCCGGACTCTTTAGCCAACACTATTGCAGACTTTATTAGTTCATGGCTTTGGACTAAATAACCTTCTATATAGAAATAGTCATAGCCTTCAAAATCACTTTTCTTTAGTTCATTTGCATTTAAAAGAGCAGCTGCTCCTAAGTAGGTACCAAAAGTTCGTTCGCCATCTTTCGAAATGAAGGTGGTCGCCACCCCTGAGGCTTCATCAACTTCTGTCAGGTGCGATTTTACATTGTATTTGTCAATATCTTTTTTGTAATGTTCTCCGTAAAAATCTGATCCGATACGTCCTAAGAATCCGGTTGTTATATTTAGATTTGCTAAACCTACTATTGTATTGGATGCAGAGCCTCCCGAAACAATTGACTTATTTAATTTATTTATTTCGTCGGAAACGATTTTCAATCTTTTTTCATCAATAAGTTGCATGCTCCCCTTCGGAAGTTCAAGACGTTCAAGTGTTTCGTCGTTTTCTATAATGGCTAAAACATCAACAAGGGCATTGCCCATTCCAAGTACTTTCATAAATCAATTAATTTTTTTTGATAAAGATATTGTATAATTCAGAAATATACCCTACTTTTGCAACACTTTTGAAAGAAAGTAATACTCTTCCTTAGCTCAGTTGGTTAGAGCATCTGACTGTTAATCAGAGGGTCCTTGGT
>JASGGC010000001.1:0-697524 GCA_047605185.1 Dysgonomonas sp. | reverse complement strand
CCTTCCTAATGGAAAAAAGCAAAGTGTGGAGAATAACGGATTCGAACCGTTGACCCCCTGCGTGCAAGGCAGGTGCTCTAGCCAGCTGAGCTAATCCCCCAGAAAAAAAAATAAAAGGTTTAAATGCAAGATGTAATTTGATCAACAGTGTATATTTTCAACACAAAATCTCATTCCTAAACCTTCTTTTAAGCTTAGCCTCTCTCGGTAAGCGGATGCAAAGGTAATGCATTTTATTTACCATGCAAACTCTTCAGGTATTTTTTTTCATTTTTATTTCAAATCACTTATTAAAACAGGCTTGATTAATAAAGTAAGCAATTTACTAACAATATTTTAAAGTGCAACAAAATATTTTAGTATTTTCTTATTTTTTGGATCTATTGAAATGTCATTCTTCGTCTTGTCTGCAATTCCTAATTGTCACACTTATTTATGAAATATCCATTTTAGTATTTTTGCTTTCTTTGGTCGCTATTTTTAAGTTTTATTCGACACACATTATTTAAAATAAATATTACTAGAATATGTTATAGGAGAATCCAATATTGAAAAAGGGTGTTATGGGTTCCGTATATTTAATATATTCACCAACTTCTTTTCTATTAGTATTGTAGAAACCTCCTTTGATTAGCTTAGAAACTCCTCCTCTGGCACTTAGATAGAAGTGACGATTAATAATATATTCATAGACAATTTCGGGTCTTATTGACGTTTTTTTGAAATAAGATGTTTTAGGAAGGTCTTCATAACTCATCGATATATAGAATTGTTCACTTGCCATTGATATTCCACCTGAAAAACGATGGTTATTCTTAAATTGGTAACGAAGATAAGCCCTACTCGGTAAAACTCCATCGAAACTCAAGTTTGGAGTAAACTGATGTGAATAAGCAATAATCGGCACTATAGGGATTTTGTCATATAATGTCATACCATGTAACCCAACACTAAAGCTGCTGGTATTGGATTGATTCAAAATGACTATTGCTGAAAAAGCACCATGAATTTTCTCAAAACCTTTGTTCCATCCATCACCAAGTAAGGTTGCCATTAATATCACAGGTTTGTTTCCAATTTTCGACCTATAGTTTCCGGCTATTGATCCTTCATAGAAACTATATCCACCGTCATTTTTTGTAAAGAAAAAAGACTCACCCGAGTTATCTTTTTTTGATGAATCAAATTGATATGAATTGAATTGTCCATTAGCATACAAGGATATATTCTTTAATAATAGTATGGGTACTGTTGCCGAAAAATTAATTGTATGTATATCTCTAGCTTCTCCATCTTCTATTATTTGCCCTGTCTGTTTTAATGAATAGCTCCGATTGGGAGTGGTATTCCAATATAAATTAATAGTGCGAGCTTCTGAAAAGTTACGAGCAACATATTTCCGAACTCCTTTGGTGATAGAATCGGAGGATGAGTGGGCAACCTGAGCTATGGCAATGGTTGGGAACAAGGACAGATACAAGACAATCTGATATAGATACTTTTTCATTAATTATTGAATTTGTTAGTGAATAATACTTATCTAATATTTATTGACAAAGATCTGATTAATCAATATTGCAGTCTGTCATAAATTGCTTATATTATATCCAAAAAGACGAAAATATATTGAATATAGGATCAAATGAGTATATTTGATATACAAATAGTTGATTATTATGAATAGGGTTGAAGATATAAGAGCCAGAACTATCCAAAAATACTTCTCGGCAAATGCTTTAGAAGAAAGTTTCTTTATCTTAGAGAATAAGGGTAAAAGTTCTAAAAATATATCTAATCATATTATTGCCACTGCTTTTCCAATCAAATTGGATATTGGAATCACGATAATCTGCGAATCGGGCTCCCTCTCTATCAATATTGGATACAATAATTATAGAGTTAAAAAAAATGACTTTATCAACATATTAGCAAACAAAGTATTTCAGGTAATGGAGGTAAGTGATGATTTTGAGGCAAAAATTGTCTGTTTAAAACCTAATTATATGGAAATTGACAATAATCAATACCGATTTAATATTCAAAATATTCTGTATGAATTTCCTCATCACACTTTACCTAATGTTAAGATGAAGTTATTCACTTCTTTATTCAATTATTGCCAAGAGATAATTGAAGATAAAGAGAATAAATTTCGTAAACAGTTAATCAAAAATATTCTAAATACGATGTTTTTAGAAGTTTCTAATATTCTATTAGCAGAAAATCGGACTCCCAATAAAACTGATGGACTTAACAGTAATATATTTGTGTCGTTTATGAAGAATGTTGAATTGAACTTCGAAAAAGAAAGAGGAATTAAATTTTATGCAGATAAAGCATTCTTAACACCGAAGTACTTTTCATCAATGATTTTTTGTTTAACGGGCAAGCATGCTAAAGACTGGATCGATGAATACACAATATTAGAAATAAAAGCTATGTTGAAATCAACAAGCCTGACAGTGCAGCAGATTAGCTATGAGTTAAATTTTGCTACACCTTCACATTTCAGTAGATATTTCAAGCACCATACGGGTCTTTCTCCAACTCAATACAGGAAAAGCTAATATAGTAAATATCTTCATTTGTTATCAACGTCATATTCAAACCAATCGTAATATGCTTTTGCATTACTTTGCAGACCGTTTGAGGTTGTATATAATCCAATCATAACTCCGGTGAAGCCTCCGGCAACTTCAGTGCTTAAATAACGAGTATCCAACCGCCCTAATTCATTATATATCTCCAAGCTAGGATCGGCACAATAGAATGTATATTGCATAGGAGTCCCTTCTATTCGGAAAAGGATTCGACGATCATTAACCTTTTTCTCGGCAGCAACATACCGAAGAGATCCTATTGTCACCCGTAATTGGACGATATATTGGGCTCCATCTTTTTTTAACAATAAATCATAGTGATGAGTATTATTCTGTATCAATGTAATACCAGCTTCTTCGTTTTCTGATAAAGAAGCAAAATCTAAAAGAGTTGTGGCATTAAAGTTATGCTCAGTCTGTCTACGACATACCATAGATAGAGGCTTTGTTTCATCTAATGTATATGGAGAGGTACTTATTCTCAGAAATCCCTTTTTCTCGGTCAATGAATAATTCTCCCTTATTGGGTTTCTTGAATATTGCCATTCAAATCCTAATTTTTCATCCTCAAAATTTGTGCGCATGGGCAATTTTCTAATCGGATGTAGGGGAAGTGTCGGAACTTGCATTACCAGATCAACCGTACCATTTCCATTTATTTGAGGCCATCCACCTTTAGGCCAATCTATTGGAGCTAAAAATGTTTCACGTCCAAGTATATGGTGATAAGCCCACTGGTGCGTCACTCTAAATCCTAAAAAAACCGCCCACCATGATCCATCTTCAGTTTCGACAAAATCTGCATGACCAACGCCTTGAATTAAATTGCCTTGCCCTATACGATTAGCATGTGTTAGTATGGGATTCAATGGACATGGATCGTATGGTCCATAGATATACTTACTCCGCCCGATTGTTGCACTATGCATATATTCTGTTCCACCTTCGCCCAACAAAAGATAATAAAATCCATCTTTTTTATAGATATGAGGCGCCTCGGGAAATCGCCCTCCTATGCCACCCCATACTAAACGCTCGGCACTTAAGGTTTTACCTGTTTTCAAATCAACCTCAGTTACACGGATACCTTCGTCACCTTGTGTCACAAAATAGCTTTTACCATCTTCATCCCAGAAAATATCCGGATCTATACTCTTTATGTCAACCCATATTGGATCACTCCATGGTCCTTTGGGGTCTGTGGCTGTACAAAAAAAGTTACCTCCTGCTGATACGTTAGTACATATTACATAAAATAGTCCGTTATGGTAACGTAAGGAAGGAGCAAATAACCCACCGGAACAAGGTACATCATGGAGTGATAACTGACTGTCGCGAGTTAAACAGTGTCCAATTTGTTCCCAGTTTATTAAATCCTTACTATGATAGATTGGTAATCCCGGAAAATATTCGAAAGATGATGTTACTAAATAAAAATCACTTCCAACCCTACAAATACTAGGATCGGGATTAAATCCTGATATGATAGGATTGTTGTACCCACTTTGTGATTGAACTTGGAAACTAAAAAATAAGGCACTGATAACTAAGGCTAACTTCAAATTCATTTGTAGAATATTTGCTATTGTTTATTTTTCATTGCAGTATTCACAAAGATATAAAATTGAAAGAGTAGCAAGGGGGACTAATTGTTATTATTATAAGGTTTAATTGTTATCTAGAAAGACCTGATTAATCCACTCAATCAAGAATACTCATCACTCACCCGAACTAAGTGTAAAGCATACAAACAAAGCCTATACTCAGAATCTCTTAAAAGAGGTTCTAAAGAAAACATTGATCGATATATCAATTAATAGATATTCTTAGAATATTCTATAAAAATAATACATAGCCATATTTCACATATAGCTATGTATCAAAATGAATAAATCCATTTATGTGAATGAAAAAATATACTTTTCGCTATCTCTTTTATTTACGAATTTAGATAGCCTAATCCAATATTATCATTTAATATAAATTTGATTAAAGGTTCGAATTCAAAACACCCCATTTATCGATAGGTGGAATTATATTTGCTGAGATCAACTCATCACGCAAAGCACACAAATGCTTGTAACTCTGTCCCAATGCTTCTTTTTCTGTGATAGCTCCCTTTGGCACATTGAAGTGAATCCCTTTTTGATCTAGCTTTGTCTCCATTGCCATCATGATATTAGAAAATTCATTATTAGAAACATACACCCCAGATGGCCATTCAAAGTCATCGCCACCAATGACTGCCCGCATCATCTCAAGAGATAAATATGAGGGACTCTGGAAAGAAGATCGTCCTCTCAGTTCTATTATTCTTTTTCCACCTTGTATTACTCTTTCTTTAATATCGTCCCATTGTTTATTTGTAAGAACAGAAGTTCCTATCAGATCATTTAACAATTTCCCATCGACGCTTGCTGTGGATGAGAAAACAGCCATTTGCTCCCCATGTCCTCCATATGTTTTACAATTACGGACTTTATCCGGATGAATATTAAAGTGTTTAGCCAGTTCATTTCTTAGACGTGTACTATCTAAGGCCGCAAGAGTAGATACTTGTGATGGTTTCAATCCAGAATAAAGCAGTACTAATAAACCTGTTATATCTGCAGGATTGAATATAACAACGATATGTTTTACATCAGGACAATATTGTTTTACATCCTTGCCAAACTGGATAGCTATATCTGCATTTCCTTTTAATAGATCTTCGCGAGTCATACCCTCTTTACGTGCAGCACCACCTGATGAAATTATATATTTACTGTCTTTGAGTGCTTCTTCAATATTACTGGTATAAGTAATATTAATTCGTCTAAATCCACATTGCAGTAATTCTTCTGCAACGCCTTCCAAACCTTTAGCATAGGGATCATACAAACATATATTTGTAGTTAATCCCATAAGGATAGCCGATTGTGCCATATTAGATCCAATCATACCTGCGGCTCCAACTATTGTTAATTTTTCTGATGTAAGAGTTTTCATACTTTATTATTTTGTTACAAACATAAGTGTTTCAGCTCAACATCAAACATCTAAAATTATTATGGAGCATAACAAAATATTATAGCTAAAATAGAAAGTATATATCTACTCCCTTATTATTTTCTTATTTATGATAAATTTTATTGATACACCATTTTCGGAAAAATTAATATCAGAGAATCAGTGATATAATTTTGAATTGAAAAGCACTCTTACAACTTGTTAGAGATGGGAAGCTATACAAATAGTCAGAAAAGCAAATGAATGATCGCAAAGTTGATTGTTCTTTAGACCAATAATTGTTTTATATAAATAATTATCTTTGTTAGTCATGAAAAACATTCAGTGTATTTGACATCTAGTTAAACCTATATTTTCATGTAATGGTTAATTAAAAATCGTAAACAATCTATAATGAGTTCAAATCAGGAAAATGCCTCCCGATGGCTTGGCAAAAAGATCACTGAAGCAAAGGGTGCTTATATTTCAGCCTCTATATTTACGATCTTAAGTGCCGGATGCTTTACTGTTTTTTGCTGGTACTTGTCTGAATTTGCAGCTTTGTGGCTGAATGATGGAAAAATTATTCCTAAAACACTTTGTTTTGCCTTAGCATTTCTCACCGGCAGATATGTTCTGGCTCATTTTGCATCACTTCTCAACTATAAAGCAGGTAATACGATTGTTTCTAAAATAAAAAAGAGACTCTATCCAATATTGTTACACAATAGCCAATCTGATTCTGTATCCAGTACACTACTCGTTACAAGAGTCAGTGACGATTTGAAACCTTTTTACGCTTTTTTTATTCCTTATGCCATGGCATCGGTTTCAGTTAGTATAATGTTACTAATCGTAGCTTTCTACATAGAAAAATGGGTAGGGCTTGCATTATTAGTATCATTGATTGTGATACCCATGCAAATGATGATTATTGGAGTTGGCGCAGAAGCACTCCACAAAAAACACATTAATCTTTTCCTGAAATATTCAGCTGTTTTCTACAATCGACTTCAAACGATTGCTGAAATTGTCAATTTAGATAATTTCAAGCCACAATATCTATTCTTATCAAAAAAAGGGAAAGAGCTTAATAAAGCAACCACTAGTGTAATGAGAGTTGCCATACTATCGTCAGCTGTATTAGAACTTTTTGTTACAATCTGCATTGCCATCATTGCCATATATTTGGGAATGAGTCTTCTTGGAATTATGCCAGGCCCGAATTATGGAAAAGGTTACAATTTCCAAATTGCCTTATTTTTATTGACCCTTTCACCTTACTTTTTCTTTTATTTACGAAAATTCGTAAGTGCATATCACGACAGAAACAAAGCTTTGGCATCGGCAAAACTAATAATACCAATATTAGAACAAAACTCAAAAATGTCTTTGGCTGATACTAACGAAGAACTTTATAGACTTGATATTGATGGACTAAATTTTAATTATCCCGATTCGCCTGTAAAAGTTTTAAACAACATTCAATTAAAGTTCCCATCCAAAGGTTTGGTGCTAGTAAAAGGAATATCAGGTTCAGGAAAATCAACCTTATTAAAAATATGCAGCGGAAGTTTGTCTGTCCAAGATGGTACAGTTTCTATAAATGGAAAAGACAATGAATGGTCGCAACAGTGGCTAACCACAAATTCATCATACATGAATCAGTTTCCATTCATTTTCGATGGAACATTACAATACAATGTCTTTCTAGAGAAAGAAACAGAAACAGACAAGCAGAAGCAATACCCTGACTTTTTAAATAAAATACTAGCAAAAAAAGAAGATGGCTGGCAAACAAAACTTAGCCACAATGGCAAACAACTATCAGGTGGTGAGAAACAATTAGTTACACTTGCACGTATGATGTTACATCCCCGGCCCGTAGCTATTCTGGACGAACCTACAGCTAATCTGGATATAGAAACAGTAAAAATTATTATTCCACAGATTATGAAGCTAGCAGAGGATAAGTTGGTTATTGTAGCCTCTCACGAAAAGATGTTCGATACGGTAGCTGATACAATTGTGAATTTAAATTGGGGAGAACAGGAAGCATGAATAGATTTATCGCAAAATACATCCTACAGCCTTTAGCAGGCAGATGGTTACGAGGCTTTATCTTGTTGTTGATATGGACTGTTTCGTTTATCGCACTTCCAGCTATTTCAGGATGGTTCTTAGCAATGTGTAGTGTAGCATTTATTACTGCAAATACGCTATTTTCGTATCTGGTACCTTCTGCCATTATCCGCTTTATGGCAATAGTACGGACAGCAACGAGATATTTTGAACGACTAGAAAATCATAAAACGACACTCGACGCGCAACAAAGTTTACAATTAAAGATATTTCAATCTGTTGCTAATTTTTCGTATTTCAAGAAACAGGTCAATAATAATTCTTCATTACTGGAAAACAGTACATACGGAGTCGACCAAATATTAAACCATATTCTTTTGTGGCTTTTGCCTCTTTCTGCATTAGTTATTTCGATCGGTATCTATTTCTTTTTTATCGCTGTTTATTCTCAAATTATTGCTATCGAATTTCTAATTTCGTCGGCAATTCTTTTATTTCTTATCCCTCAGTTCTTTTTCTTAAAGAACAGGAAACTTTACGAAAGATTAAAAACAGGACGTGAAGAAAATAATCAGGCACTTATTCAAAGCTTCAGAGGTAGAATTGAGATCACGAAATATAATCTGGAAGAAAAAGCTATCGACCAACATCAAGAAAGATTATTGGAATTAGAAAATTTAGAAGATAAGCTACAAACCAATTCATTTTGGTTACAACTTATCGCAGGACTAGGGCTTAGCTACATTGCTACTTTTATACTTTGGAATTCGGGAAATTATGAAATAAGTGCTCCAATGGCAATAGGAATATTTTTTGGTATTATGGCACAAGCAGAATTATCTGAAATGCTTTTTTCCGGCAAATCGGAAAAAAGCTCTGTTGCCCACCAGATTAAGGATATTGATGCAATTATCAGAGAAGGAGAACAATCGGCCGAAACGCCAAATGTATACCCCCATTTAAGCAACTTAATTTTAGACAATGTAAGTGCTAAAATACCGGAAACTCCTATACAAACCGCGAAAGTATCATTAAATATAAAAAAAGGAGAATGGATTGCATTGTTTGGAGAAACAGGAAAAGGTAAAACAACTTTTCTTAATAGTCTCTTTTATCCCGAATATCTGCAAAGTGGCTCCTTAATATGGAATGCAGATATGGAACTTTCTCATTTACCTGTTCCTCAATGTATTTATGTAACCCAAAAAGCTTATTTACTTACAGGAACATTACGAGAAAACTTTGAAGGATACTCTGACGAAGATATTGAACAAGTATTGGATACTGTTGATCTGAAAAGCTGGCGTTTATCACTTCCCGATGGCTTGGCAAGTTGGTTAGGCGAAAATGGGGAAACTCTAAGTGGCGGACAACGAAAAAAATTGTTACTGGCACAAGCCCTACTCAAAAAACCGCAACTACTGGTTGTGGATGAGCCCACAGCTGGTATTAGTACTGAAAATGCAATTGCTATTTTTCAAAATATTAAAAATCAACATCCGGACATTACTATCTTGATGGCTACCCACCTAAAAGACTTCGAAAGTGTAGTCGATAAAATAGTAAATATCTAAATATCAATTATTACAGCTCAATTTCTGTAATTACGTTATAAATAAGAGCTTTTGTATACTTATACAAAAGCTCTTATTCTTTTACTCTTCTATAAGGCACTGAAAGTTCTTAATTAAATATAGAAAATAGAATAGGAAATTTGATAAAATCGTAAAAAAGACGTAAACTATTTTTTAATTCGAAATTTATATCTACTTTTGTTCACGTAATAATTACAATAATATTAAAAAATGGAAGAATCTGTAAAATATATATACGAATATCCCCGTCCGGCAGTCACAACAGATTGTGTCATATTCGGATTTGACGAAGGAGAATTGAAAGTCTTATTAATTGAAAGATCAATAGAACCCTTTATCGGAAAATGGGCTTTACCCGGAGGATTTGTAGGAGAGGAAGAGACAGCAGAAGAATGTGCCAAACGGATTTTGCAAAAAGAAACTTGCCTCGATAACATCTTTATGGAACAACTATATACATTTTCAAACATAAAGCGCGACCCTCGTTTCCGTGTTATCAGTATCGGATATTATGCATTAGTAAAATTATCAGACTACAATGCACAAGCCGGAGCAGACACAAGCAGCATAAAATGGTTCTCTATATCAGATGTTCCTGAGTTAGCTTTTGATCATGCTGCAATATTAGAAGTTGCAAAAGAAAGGTTGAAAGGAAAGATAAAATATCAACCAATAGGCTTCGAATTACTTCCGGAAAAATTTACTTTACCTGATTTATTCCATTTATATAAGACTGTATTACAAAAGGAGTTGGATGACCGAAACTTTCGGAAAAAGATTTTAAGTTACAATTTATTGATCGATACGGGAGAAATGCAACGAGGAGCACGCAATAGGGCACCCAAACTATATAGTTTCGATAAAGAAAGATATGAGGAGTTAACAAAAAACGGATTCTATTTTGAATTATAAAAGAAAAAGAAAAAATGAAACATAACACATACAATTTACAATGGCTACTAAATAAAACAGAGAAGAAAGAGCATGTAAAATACCTCTTCTTTTGGGGACACACACCGTCAAAAGATGGTTCTGTGACAGGGACATGCTTCAGTCAATGGTGGCAAAGCTCATTCGAGATAGAAGGAATCCGCTACGCAACTGCCGAACACTGGATGATGGCTAAAAAAGCTGAGCTTTTTATGGATAAAGAAATGCTGGAGAAGATATTAATGGCAAAATCTCCACATGAAGCCAAGCAGTTAGGACGACAAGTACGAAATTTTGATCCTAAAATATGGGGTGAGAATTGTTTTGATATTGTATGCGAAGGTAACTATCACAAATTTACTCAACATCCCGATTTAAAAGAATTTTTATTAAATACTAAAGATAGGATAATCGTCGAAGCCAGCCCTCGCGATCGAATATGGGGCATTGGTATGGGTAAAAGCAATGAAAATGCAGAACGTCCGCAACTATGGCGAGGTAAAAATTTGCTTGGATTTGCCTTAATGGAGGTGAGAGATCGATTGAAGAATGAGACATGAACAAAAGGTAATATGCTTCAGCAAAATAGCATAAATTAAAGAACGAAAATGAAAAATAATAAAGATGCACGTATAAATAGTGCAAACCACACTTTACAGATAATAGAAGATAAACAATATCAAGTACAAGATAAAGCCATAGACCTAACTTCCGAAATAAACTATTCTGTTTCGAATGCGAAATTATACACATCTGAAGCACTTGAAGATTTACTTTTAAGAATAGAGAACAAAATTACGGATGAGAACAAAAGAACATCTTTTTTCGTAAAAAACTGTACCTCGATGCAAGCTGCCGAGGAATTTACTGCGGTAGGTAAAATTGGATGCCTCAATTTTGCATCTGCTAAAAATGCAGGAGGAGGTTTCATGTCGGGAGCTCAAGCGCAGGAAGAATGCTTAACAAGAGCATCTACTCTGTATCCGACATTGAAACAGTTTCAGAGAGATATGTATGACTATAATAGAGGCAGAAATACTTATTTGTATTCTGATCGAATGATTTATAGTCCTGCCATTAGCTTCTTTAAGGATGACGAAGGACGCTTATTACCTAAGCCTTACAATATGGATATAGTAACAAGTCCGGCTGTAAATATCGGAGCAATGCATCAGAATAGCAGATTAGACGAATTACCTTTAGTCGAAGAAGTTATGATGAACCGAACTGACAAAATTCTAGGACTATTTTATACACATGGAGTGAATAATCTCATTCTTGGGGCATGGGGATGTGGTGTATTTCGTAACGATCCCAAAGACGTAGCTCATTATTTTGCACATTTTCTCAAAGATGGAGGAAAATATAGTCAATGTTTCGACAACATCATATTTGCAGTCTATGACAGTGGCAAAAATCAGGAGAATATTTCAGCATTCGAGAAAGTCTTTTAATAATCCAAAGAGAGTACCTCTTATTATATAATTTCAATAGATTAAGAGAATGAAAGAAAAACAAATATACAGTGCATTATTCGGTGTTGCCGTTGGCGACGCTCTAGGTGTTCCTGTCGAATTTAGTGATAGAGATCATTTAAGAAAAAATCCGGTAAGCAACTTTCTCGGATATATGTGCTGGAATCAACCTCCGGGAACATGGTCTGACGATAGCTCTCTTACATTCTGCTTGGCAGAAAGCTTATGTAACGGATATGACCTGAATGATATAGCTCAAAATTTTGTAAAATGGTATAGCAATGGTTATTGGGGAGCCCATCATGAAGTTTTTGACATTGGGGGTTCTACTAAGTATTCGATCAGAAGACTTATCAACGGAGAACCTCCTTATTATTCAGGCAATATGATGGAGTCCGATAATGGCAATGGCTCTTTAATGAGAATTCTTCCTATATTATTTTATCTGGCAAAGGAGGACGATTTGAATCAAATTTATAAAACAATAAAAGAAGTTTCAAGTATCACCCATGCCCATTTTCGCTCGGTATTTGCATGTTTCATTTACATCATATATGCTTTAGAATTAATAAAAGGGTATGATAAGAATCTTGCATATACAAATATGCAAAATATAGTATTAGGATATATAAAAGATAAGGATTTCAATAATGATGAAATCAAATTATTCAATAGGGTACTTAAAAACAATATAGGGAAATATAAAGAAATAGAAATACTCTCATCGGGCTATGTCTTACATAGCCTAGAGGCATCTTTTTGGTGCCTCATGAATGAGAACTCCTACCAGAAAACAGTGCTAAAGGCAGTCAATTTAGGTGGTGATACTGATACCACGGCGGCTATTGTAGGAGGATTAGCAGGATTGCTTTATGGGTTTGAATCTATACCTCAAAAATGGATTAATCAACTGGCTCGTAAAGACGATATTCTAGATCTATGCGAAAAATTAGAAATAAAATACAACAATGAAACAATACGAAATAAGGGCTGATTACGATAACGATACAATCGTGGTTTATCAGGCATATAATAAATTAATAGCCGAAAAGGCAATCAAAAACAAACGGTTTTCTGAACCATTCTCTTTCAACCGCATGACATGGATAAAACCGTCTTTCCTCTGGATGATGGAACGATGTGGATATGGACAAAAAGCTGGACAAGAATATATCCTTGCAGTCAGAATAAGACGATCTGCATGGGAGTATGCCCTATCACAAGCAGTTCTCACTCACCCTGAAAATGGGGTTTACACTTGTGGTGAAGAATGGCGCGAAATGATAGATAATGCAACTGTCAATGTGCAATGGGATCCGGAACGTAGTATCAGAGGAGGAAAACTCGATTATCGTTCTATACAAGTTGGTATCAGCCGACACCTAATCGAAGAGTACAACAATAACTGGATTGTAGACATACAGGACTATACCCCACTGGCTCATAAAATTTACAGTTTGAGGATGGATGGCGAGTATGATAAAGCAAAAAAGTTATTGCCCAAAGAGAAAATATATCCGGTTTCAGAGGAAATAATGAAACGTTTGGGGATGGATTGAATTGATGTATTAAGTATGGAGACTATAAAATTTTACAGTGTAAATGATGATTTTGGAGAGTTTTCCAATTTTGCATATTATGAAATAAAAATTGATGGTATTCGTTGGCAAACAGTAGAACACTATTTCCAATCTCAGAAATTTTTAGACAAAACTTATCAAAAAAAAATACGAACAGCTGAAACTCCAATGCAAGCAGCAATATTGGGACGAGACAGAAAACAAAAATTAAGAAAAGATTGGGAATCGGTAAAAGTTTCTGTTATGAGAGAGGCAATATACGCTAAATTCACACAACATCCTGAATTAAAAGAACTTTTGATCTCGACAAATGATAGCAAATTAGTAGAACATACAGCAAATGATTCTTATTGGGGTGACGGGGGAAATGGCAAAGGGAAGAATATGTTAGGAATATTATTAATGGAGATCAGAGAGAATATTAAAAATGAGAAGGAGTCAGAATGAAAGATATCACATATATAAAAGGTGATGCAACGTCGCCACAAGCAAGTGGAACAAAAATTATTGCACATATATGTAATGACATTGGAGGTTGGGGCAAAGGCTTTGTTCTAGCTATCTCGAAACGTTGGGCTGAACCAGAGAAAGCATATCGGGAATGGCATCGTAACAGGGCTAAGAATGATTTTTCTTTAGGAAATATACAAATAGTACAGGTTGAACCTTATATATACATTGCAAATATGATTGGGCAGAGGGGAACAAAAACAGGAAGGAGCACAGGTGTCCCTGTCCGTTATGAGGCTATTGAACTATGTTTGGAAAAATTGGCAATAGAATCTAAAGAATTGAATGCAAGCGTACACATGCCTCGAATTGGTTGTGGATTGGCCGGTGGCAAATGGGATAAAATAGAGCCTTTGATAAAGAAAACACTACTTCTGAACAATATTGATGTATATGTATATGATTTTGAATAATAAATGATATACCTCCGACCCCACATTATAGTGTAAATAATCTTAAATTGGAAATACCTTTCATTACATTTTTTGTTTTTAATATATAAACAAAGAGTTGAATATATGTGTTATTAAAAAGTATTCATTATAATTGCTTTCCTTTCGTTGAAAGTAATAAACAATACTATTCAACAGTATTGTTTATTTCTGGAACAAACATAAAAACAAAAGTGTTTTTTAATTCAATCAAAAATAATAGAAATGAAAAAAATTTTCTTATTTATCCTGAGCTTTACTTGCTTAGCTACAATACCCAAAACTAATGCTTGTACACGAGTAGTCTATACTGGAACTAATGGAACAGTAATAACCGGACGCACGATGGATTGGCGAACCGAGATGCATAGTAATATCTGGGTTTTCCCAAGGGGAATGGAAAGAAATGGTGAGACTGGAACCAATACTTTGAAATGGACGTCTAAATATGGAAGTATAGTAACTTCTGCTTTTGAAATTGCCAGTACCGACGGGATGAATGAAAAAGGATTGGTAGCAAATCTATTATGGTTGAATGAGTCTGTATATCCGACATGGGATAAAAGTAAACCGGGGTTAACTATAGCTGCATGGGTACAATATATGCTCGATAATTTTGCAACTGTAAATGAAGCTGTATCTTTCACCGAAAAAAATGAACTTCTGGTAGTCTCGGATAAAATGCCTGATGGATCAAGATTAGCGACATTGCATCTAGCCATTTCAGATGCTACTGGCGATAATGCTATATTCGAATATATAGATGGAAAGTTGAATATTTACCACAGCAAAGATTATAAAGTGATGACTAACTCTCCTACCTATGACAAACAGTTAGCCTTAAACGACTATTGGAAATCTATTGGTGGATTGACATTCCTTCCGGGAACCAACCGTGCTGCAGATCGCTTTGCGAGAGCAAGTTTCTATATAGATGCACTGCCAAAGACAGATGATGACAAAGTGGCTATTGCCAGCATATTCAGTGTAATCAGAAATGTTTCTGTCCCTTATGGAATATCGACACCTGATAGTCCGGAAATATCGACTACATTATGGAGGACGGTATCAGATAGTAAAAACCTGACATATTATTTTGAATCAAGCTTAACTCCTAATACATTCTGGGTAAAACTTCAAGATATGAATTTATCGAAAGGTGCTCCCGTTATGAAGTTATCAGTGGCGAGCAATGAAATATATAATGGAAATGCCGCTAAATATTTTAAATCGGCACAACCGTTCAAGTTTCTAGGAGTACAATAATAAGAGAAAAATTTGAAATCTATAAAAACAAAATAGGCTCCATCTCTTCTAAATATTAATACAAAAGATATTCTAAATAAATTATTTAGAATATCTTTTTTTATTATCACAAGACAAAAAACAAAAAGATATTTCAAAGAAATAAAATACTAAACAGAATCTTCTCCATCAAAAACGAGAAAATAAAATATCTATACATAACTAGTAAAATAGTCTAATCAGATTCCTATCTTCATCACATTTTTCTCAAAATTATCTCTATCCTTTGCTTTGTTTCTTACTTTAGTTCGGTTATTATAGACTGTTTGGGAAGAATAACGCATAAAAGATGCAATACGGGCACTATCACTTATGCCCAACCTGATAAGGGCAAATATCCTCAACTCCCGATTCAACAATTCATTCTTTTTAGGCAATATCTTTTCATCTATCAAAAGCAGATCATTAAATTCTTCAATAAAAGTCGGATAAAGTTTGAGAAAAGCAGAGTCGAAACTATCAAAGAAATCATCCAATTCTATTTCAATATTCCGAGTAGAATTAACCATTTTAAATAGATCATCAATCTGTTTGGCAATTAATTTTCGTTTTACCATTTCCCGATACTTGTCCAGTTTATCAATGTAGGAAGAACACAAATCAATAAACAAACTCACATATTCCTCTTTTGTATGATTTGCCTCATTCAGCTTATTGTTTATCTGACTCAATTCATTGTTTAATTGTTGCACCTCTTTACGATTATTCTTAACTATTCGCATTTGCTTATAAGCATAGGCTAGTAAACCGACAGTCACAAGTGACAATAAACTAATGGCAACCAAAGCGAATGTAATTTTTGACTTTTCATTTTCACTCTTTTCCTGATAAGCCTGTACAATGATCGGAAGTTTTTCGGATATCTGTACAATACGAAGGCGATTGTTATAGAAGCGGGCATCCTCCATCGAACATTGTATATAACGGTATGCACGGTTAAGATCATCAGGTTTGTTTCTGAATAAGTATAATGCAAGTTCCTGCCCAGCAAGATTCTCTTTCAAGGGATTTACTTGGTCAGATATAGCTGCCATTATCAAAAATTTTTCTGCCAAATTCTGACTACCAAATCGGTTATAAATATTTGCTATATCATAAGTCATAATTGCATATAAACGTGTATCAATCTGCATAGTTGGATAAGTAGCAAGGAATATGTTCAATGCATCTTCCAACTTTCCTTCTTGTAAAAGTTTTTTTCCCTTATAATAATTATATCGCTCTGTATCTTTTTCCAACACAGAAAAAACAGAGTCGGTATACATCTGCTCAATCTTACGGTATTCCGGAGCATAAAAACTATCATTGCTATACTCTCCAGCTTCATAATATGTCCATTCTGAAATATAATAATAATCATAAAATAAAGAACTATCCAGGCGGCTACGGTCAATTTTCCGTAAATTATCTATCGACTCTCTATACATACCAGTAGTTGAAAGTAGCATAGACATATTAATAGTAGTCTCATCTTTATATTTCTGTATATTCATCTTATCAGCAAGTTCCCGATTATAGACCACATATCGCATGGCCGAATCACAACGATAAGTATTGTATTCTTTATAGATTTGGTTATTGATAAGATACCTGTCTTCAATTGATAAATCCGGCTTCAGCATCTGCCGAAGGCTATCAATCCGACTTTCTTTTTTATCCATATAAAATTGCCGCATACTTATGGCTTTGTCCAATTCCACCAATAAATCATTCCGCTCATCGGCATAGCAATAACCTGTAAACATCAACTGGATGATAAGTAATAGAGTATGTGTTTTCATATATCTAAATCTTTTTTTACGGCTTTTCACATCCCGAATATACAATTTTTTTTCTACTTATCAGCAAAGATCATCTACCTAATCAAGATCAAATAAAACACATAAAAAACAGTAATACAATATAATAGAACAAACAACGGACGAATATAGTCTACTCGGTTGCTACCTACTAAAAAATCTGCTGCTTATTGACTGTAGTTTTGCGATGAAACATAAATCATCCTCTACAATATCATTTATTAAGCCATGAAAAAAATTCTTAAATCAATCGTTATTTCACTTATACTTCCTCTACCTTATATGGTAAGTGCACAGGAAATGCAGCCGGTAGACACAATTAAAACCAAACCAGCTGAAAGTGACCGCAATGTAATGCTCAATGCATCCAATGCCAATGGGCCTCGCCAAATCTCTATCGGACTACCTAGTGAAGATGTAAGTGTCTACGAAAATGGGCTCCCTGTTGTTTATTCTTCTGCTGTACAAGGATTATCTACTCACTGGCGTAGTGATGCCAGCTTAAAGCATATTGGATTGATGCAGATTAACGAAACAGCTATTGCTACCGGAAATATAGCTTATGCAGTCAATTCATTTTCTAATATGGGGACAGAGAACTTTCAGGGGATCTTGAATTACAATACAAATCATTTCGGATTGCAGCGCTTCGATTTAGGGATGTCAGGCGCTATCAATAAAGACTGGCAATTTGCGGGAAGTATCTATCAGAACTTCGACCCGGGAAATTTTAAGCTACGCTATACTAACTATGTAGATAAAACACAGTTATATAAAGCAGCTATTACCCGCAAACTAGGCGAACGGGGTACAATCAGTTTACAATATAAATATTCCAATTCACGCCGTCTGGAACAGATTGTCGAAATGGCTCCATTCATTTATGTGGGTGATGGCAGTGTAAAGGAGATTCCCGGTTTTTCACTCGGAACAAGCTCCTATTCACCAATTGAAGGGCGTTACACGACTATGGATATACGCAACGGACGTACTTCAGAAGTAGGTCTGAATGATGAGTCCCAGAACCACGGAAACGAGCTGATGCTGAACATGGATTACACCTTTAGTAATGGTTTGCAATGGAAGTTCAATGCCAAAATAATGAAATCTTATAATAGCTACGTCTGGGTTGGTGCTCCGTCTATCAATAAAGTAAATAATGGCATAGAAGAGGGTACGGAAGAAGACCCTAACGCAAACATCTATTATATCAACGGGACTGACAAACGTTTTAGCGGAATGAAGCAAAACCGTATTGCGAGTTTTCATTATGGGAATATTAAATCCGGTATGCTGACCTCAGAATTATACAAAACCATCTCGAACCACAAACTACGGTTAGGTTTAAACCAATGGTACTATAGCGCCAAATACTGGTCAAATACAATACGTTTTGATCATGATGTTACAAATTATCCGACAATGCTTTCACATACTGAAGGACAAACACCTTCTTATCGCCTTACCAACTATGCCTTCAATTATGGCGGTTCTGAATACTATGACGGTAACGAAAACAAGTTGGCTATGTACCTAACCGACAACTGGGACATTACTGACAAATTGAATATTTATCTGGGAGCACGTGCTGAATATTACCGATATAGAGGAAAAAGCCTACCATATGCACGGTTCAATAACTTCCATATTGGTGCAACGAACTCCGAAACAAATGAAAAGATAATTCCTGTAGATTTCAAAGGGGATTACTTTAACTATGCCCTTGCTGCAACCGGAACATATCGCTTGACCGATAATTTAGGGCTGACAATAGATGGTACGATGGTCACTCGTCGCCCACGCCTCGAAGATTATGCAACACCTGACTATCCTTCTACTGCTCAAACAGTAATAAAATTGGGACGTGCCGGAATATTCTTTAATAACGATTGGATAAATCTGACTTCATTGGTTTCATACATAGGTAAAACCAATAATCGTACGGTAGTAAACATTAGCCATCCGACACCGGGCAACAGCGAAACAATGGCATCTGCCTTCAATTACGATATAAAGACTATTGGCTGGACTACTGATGGAGTGATACATCCGTTTAAGAATTTTAATTTACATTTTCTTTTCACCTATCAGAAACCTACTTACGAAAAGTTTGAAACAACTGTCACATTCTCTGACGGAAAAAGCAGCAGTATTAATGCAACAGGAAACAATGTAACTGAAATACCTGAAATTCTGATTGAGATTGATCCAAGCTATACTATTGCCGACCGTTTGAATATCTGGACAAGTTTCCGTTACTTTAGCAAAACATATGCTAACCTAAGCAATGCCCTCTATTTCAATGGACATTGGGAAACATTCGGTGGTGTCAATTTCAAAGTTAATGAAAAGCTATCCGTTGGTACAACTGTTATAAACTTTTTCAATCAATCGGGTGCTACAGGTACAATCGCAGGATCTGAACTGATACAGAAAGACGAAGCAGGACGCTTCCAAAACACATGGATGGCAGGTAAGTATCTTCGCCCATTCACTGTAGAGTTCAATGCTTCAATTAAGTTTTAAATCATATCAATAATAAACCATGTTATCATGAAAAACTTTTCAATTTTATTTTTATTAATCATTGCATCATTTATGAATATGCATGCACAACAAACTGTAATAAAGGTCTCGACGAATGAAACAGACCTCATTTTCAAGACATCTCCAAATAATCGCCTCTATCAGGCTTACTTTGGAGAAAAATTACTAAATGAAGATGAAATACAAGCATTGTCCTACTTCATTGCCAGGCCAGCATCTGATGGTTCTGTAACGCCACGAGGTTGGGAAGTGTATCCTGTATCAGGTGGCGAAGATTATTTCGAACCTGCATTTGCTCTACAGCACAATGATGGTAATATGACATCTTATCTTTATTATCAATCGTATGAAACAAAAAAAATAGATAGTAATGTAACAGAAACTATCATCCGTATGGCAGATGATCAATATCCGGTTGAAGTTATACTCCATTACATGGCTTTTGCTAAAGAAAATGTTATCAAGTCATGGACAGAAATTAAACACAACGAGAAGAAACCAGTAAATATAAGCCAATATGCTTCTTCAATGCTTTATTTCGAAAGTCCTAAATATTTCTTGAACGAATATAGTGGCGATTGGGCAAAAGAAGCCCAACTCAGTACTCAGGAACTAAAATTCGGTAAGAAAATAATTGATACTAAACTTGGTTCACGCTCTGCAATGCATGCTTACCCATTTTTTCAAATAGGGCTGGGACAAGAAGTGAATGAAAATCAGGGAAAAGTTCTTGTAGGTACACTTGGCTGGACTGGTAATTTCCGTTTCACATTCGAAGTAGATAATGTTAACAACCTGCGTGTTATTTCAGGTATTAATCCATATGCCTCAACTTACGAACTGAACCCTAATGAAATTTTTAAAACTCCTGAATTCATTTTCACTTTATCATACAATGGTGTGGGTAAAGCAAGCCGTGACATTCATGCATGGGCTTTAAATTATCAACTTAAAGATGGAAAAGGAGAACGTCTGACATTACTTAATAACTGGGAAGCCACAGGATTTAATTTTGATGAAGAAATATTGGGCAACTGGATGCATGAAGCTAAAAAATTAGGGGTAGATATGTTTCTTCTCGATGATGGTTGGTTCGGGAATAAATATCCTAGATTTGACGACAAAAGAGCATTGGGCGACTGGCAACCTACACTAGAAAAACTACCGAATGGTATACCAGGACTTGTAAAGAAAGCAAAAGAAGCAGGAGTAAAATTCGGCCTTTGGGTAGAGCCTGAAATGGTAAATCCTAAAAGTGAGTTATTTGAGAAGCACCCAGAATGGGCTATAAAACTACCTAACCGTGAAACATATTATTACCGGAATCAATTGGTACTTGATCTAAGTAACCCAGAAGTACAGGATTATTGTTTCAGTATAGTAAATAATATATTAAGTGAAAATCCCGATTTAGCTTATCTTAAATGGGATTGTAACAGTCCAATTACAAACATCTATTCACCTTATCTAAAAGAAAAACAGAACCATTTGTACATCAATCATGTATTAGGTTTTTATAATATTATAAAACGTGTTTCTAATAAATATCCTCATGTAGAAATAATGATGTGTTCAGGTGGTGGTGCACGTTGCGATTACGAGGCATTGAAATATTTCAGCGAATTCTGGTGTAGTGACAATACAGATCCTGTAGACCGTTTGTATATCCAATGGAATTTTTCGCAGTTTTTCCCTATTAAAGCTATGGCTGCCCATGTTACAAGCTGGAATAAAACAGCAAGTATTAAATTCCGTACAGATGTAGCTATGATGTGCAAGTTTGGTTTCGATATTAGCCTAAAAGAAATGGACAATGACGAACAAGAGTTCTGTATAGAAGCTGTAGCTAATTATAATCGATTAAAAACAGTAATTCTTGATGGGAACTTCTTCCGTCTAGTATCGCCTTACGAAAGCAATCACACAGCGGTAATGCATGTAAGTCAAAATAAAAATAAGGCTGTGCTTTATACCTACGACATTAATCCTTTATTTAAAGAGAAATACTATCCAATTAAATTACAAGGTTTAGACCCAATGAAAAAATACCGTATCAAAGAAATCAATCTTATGCCGAGAGTCACTTCCGAACTAGTAGAGAATGGTAAAGTATATTCGGGAGATTATCTAATGAAAATTGGAATAGATGCTTTCACGGCTACACGTTTACATAGTCGTGTTATTGAACTATCTGTAGAATAAATATTAAATACTTAAAATATATAATAGAAGGCTGTTTCTTTTAACAGCCTTCTATTTTTATATAGAGAGGTATCCAATCTAGTATTATATACTTTGACAGTAATCCATTAGTTTGGGAAATATACTCTATTCCGCCTCTCGTAAATATATAGATCTAAATAGTGAAACCTATGTAAAGAATACTTTCAGAACTTAAATAAATCTTGTCCTTAAAGCTTTGTTACTACCAAGAGATAAAAAGTAATTTAACTACAATTCGCAATATTAACAAAAAACTGTTTATTTCCTTTTAGAGTTAAATAAATAAAGTCTCAAGTATAAATAGTAATTGACTAATAATAAAAGAGAAAATCTATTTTAATTTATCAGTATATTCGGTAGGACTTTCACCATAAATATCTTTGAAACATTTAGCAAAATAAGATGGTGAAGAAAATCCAGCTTCATATGCTACTTCTGATATCGACTTTATTTTACCATTTAGTAACTGTTTGGCATATTTGAGTCTTATGATTCGAATCAATTCATTCGGAGAGTAATTCGTTAAAGATTTTATTTTCCGGTATAGTTGCGAACGAGAAAGTTTGAGGTTATCTGCTAATTCATCGACACTTAGTTCTGAATTTGAAATATATTTTTCAACATAAATCTGAAAATCATTGATAAAATTTTGTTCCATTTCACCCAAAGATTCTATTTTTATATCATTTATTAGATTATTACTAAAAGCTTCCTTCATTTTTTGGCGACTTTCAATCAGCTTACGTACTCGTATTTTTAATAAGTGCGCATTAAATGGTTTTGGAATATAAGCATCCGCTCCACTTTCGAAACCTACTGATTTCTGTTCATCAAGTGAACATGCTGTTAGCAAAATAATGGGGATATGATTAGTCGATAAATTTTCCTTCAATATACGACATAATTCAAAACCATCTTTTTCAGGCATCATCACATCACTGATGATAATATCAGGAATATACTTCTTGGCCATAGTCAATCCGTCTGCACCATTATCTGCAGTTATTATGCTATATTCTTTACAAAGTATCTGTTGTATGAATTTACGCATGTCATAATTATCTTCTATGACTAATACCACAGGTTTGTCCTCATTCTGGGATATTTGAATTTCGAAATCAGAATCCAGCTCTATGGTTTCCAACTCAAGCCGAGATTCAGTATATCCCGCAACATAAGTATCTGATGGCATTAAATCATTCGAAAGAGAAGGCAATAAAACACGAAATGTAGTTCCTGTATTTTTGTCACTACAGACATCTATCTTTCCTCCATGAGCATCGACAAGTGATGTTGTAAGTGATAGACCAATACCTGTACCTTCGTCACTTTGATCCACTTTGTAAAATCGGTCAAAAACATTATTCAATACTTCGAGAGGAATATAGGAACCACTATTGTAAACCGATAGTTCGACATAATCTATATTTTCTAAAATCTTCTTCTTCAAATATATCCTAACTTCCCCTAATTCATTGACAAATTTTAATGCATTAGATATCAAATTAAAGTATATTTTTTCAATTTTTTCTTTATCAAATGTCATCTCAAAAGAAGCATCATCTACTATAAATCTAAAATTGATCTGCTTACGCTTTACCCAATCACTAAATAAAGGATTTATTTCCTCTATAAATTCTTTGAGATTTCCTTTAGTATAATGCATCTTCATCTTTCCATTCTCATAACTTCTGAATTCAATTATTTCAGAAATCAAATACAATAAACGGTTACTATTTTTCTTAATGAGAATAAGTAACTCATACTGTTCTTCGGTTAAATGACCATCAGCGAGCAAAGATTCAACAGGACCCAGTATAAGAGAAAGAGGAGTCTTGAATTCGTGTGAAATATTAGTAAAAAATACGAGTTTGGCCTGTGTAGCTTCTTCCAATTGCTTTGATATAGACAGCAATTGTTCTTTTTGCTCCCGAAGCTCTTCTGCCTGACGTTTTATTTCTTCATTTTGATGTTCTAAAAGTTGGTTGGCTTTACTTTTTGCTCTATAAGCCTTAAATGAGATTAGTAGAAAAAAAGTAATAAGAATAATCGCTATAATCGCTATATAGAATAAAGTCTTTTGATTAGTATATTTTACCAAACTATCATTTAATGAATAATTTATAGAATCTATTTTAGACTGTTGTTCCATTATTTGTTCCGCCTGCAATTGCAGTACTCGAACATTACTTTTATCAACAACAGTAGTATATAATGTGTTCTCACGCTCAAAAGGCTGATTGTTCAGTATTCTTATTGCAAGGTCTACAACCTTATCTCCTCCTGTAGGGTAAATGAAAGATGCATCCTGAATATTATTTTGTATATTCAGAACTCCTTCACCAGATAAAGCATCAACACCTATAATAAAAGGTGTCTTCCCTGTATATTTTCGTGTTGCTTCATAAACACCAGCAGCCATTGGGTCATTCATTGCAAACACAAGATCAATCTGACTGTATTCACGCAATATATTGCTCATCTGTTGCTTCGCATCCTCTTTCAGAAAATTACCTCTGGCTTCAGCTATGACTTTTATGTCAGGATAGTTCTTTAGCCCATCCATAAATCCAGCATGTCGCTCTGCATCAGAAGTAGACCCATTCCAACCTCTTATTTCAACAATATTACCTCTTCCATCAAGTATACCCGCAGCATAAAGGCCAACTTCTTTCCCTATCTGATAATTATCAGCACCAACATAGGCTGTATAATCATCCGTATCTATTTTACGGTCTACTAATATAACAGGAATACCACTTCTATAAGCCTTTTGTATAATGGGAGTAAAAGCTGTTGATTCATTTGGTGAGATAACAAGAATATCTACATCCTGATTTATCAGCCATTCGATGTCTTCTATTTGTTTTTTTGTATCATCTTTTGCACTACGGATAATGATATTAACATCCTTATGAAATCCTATTTCACGTTGCATCTCATTATTCATTGTTTCACGCCACAAATCGTCGCTACATTGAGATACACCTATGGTATAACGTGCTTTCTTATCTTGTTTACAAGACAAGATAAAAAGTATAGGGATAAAGAATAATAATATTTTAACTTTCATGATATCAGACTTCAGACAAGTAATAAAAATACAAAAAGCACTAATAATGTATATATACAATAGTGCTTTTTGTATTATCTGATTAGAAATTAACCTCTATTTCGGAATAATTCTAAATAAGCATCAGCTAGTTTTGGCATAGCACCATGTTGTAAGCAAACGTAGGCTGACACCTCTACAGCTAATTGATGAGCATCTTCGATACGCTCACCATGTAAATAAGCTGCAACAAATGCCGCAGTAAATGAATCTCCTGCACCAACTGTATCAGCAACATGTATCTTAGGCGTAGGCTGATATGATGTCTGACGAGGTGTGAATACAAAACTGCCATCAGTACCTTTCGTCAAAATAAGAATATCAAGATTATATTCGTTTAGCAGCCTTCTGCATATATCTTGTTCCTCTCCAGCCCATCCGAAAAGAGTCGCAACCTTGACAACCTCTTCATCATTTATCTTCATCATATTAGCCATTTGCAATGACTCTTCTATGACTTCTTTTGTATAATAATCGAGGCGTAGGTTAATATCAAATATTTTTAAACTGTTTTCTGGCATTGCAGCTATAAACTTACGAATAGTTTCGCGCGATACAGCACTTCGCTGAGCCAATGAACCAAAACAAACAGTCTGCGTATTTTTAGCAAGATTCTCTGTCCGCACAGTAAATGGGATATTGTCCCAAGCTACATTTTCGCAAATCTCGTATTGAGGAACGCCAGATTTATTGAGCGTAACCTGTACTGTTCCTGTTGGATAATCAGTCGTCTCTAGTAAGTAATTTAATTTTTTATCTTCCAGATTCGACAAAATTTCCTTACCCAAAAGATCTTCTCCAATAGCACTTACTGTATATCCATTGAACCCAAATTGAGATACATGATAGGCAAAATTGGCAGGTGCTCCACCCAATACTTTACGTTCGGGGAATACATCCCATAGAATTTCTCCTAATCCTACAACAATATTTTTCATTCTGTTAATCTATTATATATATGTTTTTATTTTATACAGCTGTTGTATTCTCTTTCAATTTAAATGTCATGAATAGCAAATAGATAACTCCGATACTCATAACAGCCAAAGCTCCTATTTGCGAAGATAGAGAATCTGTCGCTAATCCCATAAAGAAAGGGAAAATAGTTCCTCCGAAAAGTCCCATAATCATAAGCCCTGAAGCTTCATTCTTCTTATCTGGATTCTGAAGTAAAGCTTGAGAAAATATTATTGAGAAAATGTTTGAATTACCAAACCCAACCAATGCTATAGCAACATATAATGCAATCTTATCATCGAAAATAAAGAATACTAACATTGACAAGATCATACAAACAACACTTATACCAAAGAACTTTTTAGGAGAGAAACGTGCTAATATAAATGCTCCACTAAAGCAACCTATTGTACGGAACAAGAAATAAACACTTGTAGAATAAGTTGCATCCTGAAGTGTTATACCTAAACGTTCCATCAATATCTTAGGAGCTGTTACATTAACACCGACATCAATACCGACATGACACATTATTCCCAGAAAGCAAAGTAATATAAATTTATTACCTAACAATGCAAAACACTCTTTAAATGAAGCATTCTTGCTATCTTCTTTTTCTTCATGTATGGATGTAAATCCAAGCCACAAGATTGCAATAATGGCTATTACCATGAATAAAGGGAATAATAATCGCCAATTTTCAAACATAAGTGCAGCCCGAGCCATTATAATAGGAGCTATGAAAGATGCAATAGCTTTTACAAACTGACCAAAAGTTAGTGAACTTGCTAACTTATCTCCTTTCACTATACTTGACAATAATGGATTTAATGATACCTGCATCAATGTATTACCGATTCCTAACAAAGAAAAAGAAATAAGCATTGAAATATATGAATAACTCATAATAGGTATAAGCAAAGACACTGAGGTTATAACAAGACTCGTAATCACAGTTTTACGACGTCCTATTTTTCCCATAAGCACACCTGTAGGAACAGAGAATAGCAGAAACCAGAAAAAAACCATTGATGGGAAAATATTGGCTTCGGTATCGGTTAGTACCAGATCTGCTTTCACATAGTTGGATGCAGCACCCACAAGATCAACAAATCCCATACAGAAGAAGGCTAGCATTACAGGCAATAGGCTTGCATATATACTTTTTTGTTTCATAGAAAATTGTTATTATTTTAGATTATAGATATTAATATCTTCTATATCAATCGTTCCACCATCAACATCGAAAGTCAATGAATTGTATGGCTCGGTAGGAAAAACAAGATTAGTCTGTACTAACTCTCCATCGTTAACAAATAACTCGGTAGAAGCTTTATCGACGAACAATCTTATTGTGTAATAATCTTTAGCAACCAATGGCGCATTGATAGAGGATGAAGCAAAGTTATTAGCAAAATCAGTCAAACCACTCTTTGAGCGATCAACCGAAAGAATATTCTTTTTCAGGTCAAATATAAAGCGAATGTTTTCACCTTTTATATTTACCAATTTAAATTCAAAGCTATTGACGTCCTTTGGTTTTACAGAAAACACAATTTCATAAGTTCCTTGATTATCTTTTAGTAATTTATCGATAGTATATGTATTCTCAACTTGTTTACTATCAAGCTTTACTTTATCTCTTCTCAAATCTACTGTTTCTGCGATAGGAGGATTTGCTACCACCAAATGTTTACCATTATGTACTAATTTTAATTCCCGAACCAATGTATTGGCACTAGAGAAATATAAAGGAGGAACAGAATTAGCATAGTCCCAGTTATTCATCCATCCTATAAATAAGTGACGTCCATCTTTTGCTGGAACATTACTCCATGTTACACCTGCATAATTATCCCGTCCATAATCGAGCCATAACGGATAGTCAAGACTATCAGCTTTAAATGTTTTGCCATCAAAGCTACCGATGAAATATTGTGTCGCACTACCACCATTAGGTCCTCCGGGATTGATACTTACAAACAGAACCCATTTAGTTTGTCCGTTATAGGTCAATGGAAGTAAATCAGGGCATTCCCAAACTCCGGCATGTGAACCTATACCTTCTCCAAATTCACTAAGCTTATTCCATTCTTTAAGATTCTTTGAACCATAAAAAGTTATCGTTTGTGATGTGGCTAAAGACATAATCCATTGTTTTGAAGCATCATGCCAGAAAACTTTAGGATCTCGGAAATCTGCAATATTAGGATCTACTAATACCGGATTATGTTCATATTTTGTAAAAGTCCGTCCTTTGTCTGTACTATATGCGATAGATTGTGTCTGAGTCTTTCCGGCCGAAGTGTATATGGCCACCATTGCATCTTCGCCGAAACCTGCTGTATTATTCTTATCGATAACAGCACTCCCGGAGAAAATAGAGCCAAGTGAATCGGGAGCTAAAGCAACAGGCAGATATTCCCATTTTTTCAAATCTTTACTTACACTATGTCCCCAATGCATATTTGACCATTTCGATCCATATGGGTTATATTGGTAGAATAAGTGATATTCACCATCAAGATAGACCATCCCATTAGGGTCATTCATCCATCCATAGAGGGGAGTATGATGATATGCTGGTCTATATGCTTCATCATAATTGAAGTTAAAAGAATCAGATTGTTTAATATCATTTAAATGCTTATCTGTCTTTTTGGCATGGGCAAATGTTAAAGTTACTTGTTTCCCTTTGTATTTCTCAATATCTATAGGAACCCAATAGCCTATCTTCTCAGTTTGTGCAACTCGTATATACATCGGAACACCTACTGTTGTCCCCTCTACTGAGAGTGTAATAAGAGATTCAGGACTATCATCATCAATAGGAACAAGAATAAATTTCTTATCTGCATCGAAGATTAATTTATGATCAACCATAAATACACTTTTTTCTGTGTTACTTTGTTCTATCTGATCTACCAATATGTGTCCCCATCCTCCACGTTGATTATCTACAATACGAATAATGGCTTTCTGTCCACTATATTCTTTTACATCCCATGTCATCCATTGCAAAGTTTCAGTTTCTACAACAGAGCGTGATTGGTATATACTCTTATTATCTATAACTAATTCAATATAGGTATCTTGATGCATTCCACCACCTATCAGAAAATTGATATAATCACGATTGATAGTGAACTCTTGTGATATAAGAGTTCCACGAGAATCATCTCCTCCATTAAAACTATTGGCAAGAAATTTTCCTTCAAACCCTTCTACATTCTGCTGCCCGGCATAACTACCACCGGCAGGCGTTATTCCAAAAGCATCGCCCTCGACTGTCCACTTATCGTAAGTACCAGATTCAAAATCGTCAATAATAATATCAGACTTTGTAGTACAACCAATGAGACTGAGTGCCAAAAGACCACCACATATTATTAATTTACTTCTCATTTAAAATTTATTTTAGTTTGTTATTTATCCTAATATTATCTCTGAATATAACACCTAACAGCATGACAAAGCATGCTGTATAGGTCTTATAATATCTGAATATTTCATGATTACGGAATACCAAATACAATTAATAATAATTGATTTTCAGATTACTAATATCTATTTTTCCCGAATAACTATTTATAGACCATGAGTTCTTTTGTATTCCATAAATACGATTTGTATAAGCAACATTATCATTGATATATACAACACAGACCGAATTGTCTGTACAGATAGTTATGTTGTACACATTATCGGCAGGAGTATTAAACATGTAACCATCTATCCCGGCAATAAAGCCTTTTCCTGCAGAACCTTCTTCTTCGAAGTTTATTTTTCTTTTATTATTATTGTCTTCTGGATTTACAATAATTGTATAATACTTTTCAGAATCTGTTCCACGAACAAAAGAAAAACCAAATTTATCTGCATTACTTGCAGTTTTTACAGTAAATGAGATCTTATTATATACATTCAACCGATTGAAAAGCACATACGAATTATCGGTAAATGTATAATTACCATTATTTTCTGTAACACCAGCACTCTTGTCCATTACTTTGACTGTAGATTCAGAAGTATATTTTTTACTAATACCATCTACCAAACCAAAAGATAATGTACCATCTTCATGTTGAACAATTTTATGAGCAACCAGATTGCCAGCCCATTCAGGCTCATTGTCTGCACCCACATCTGTATTATCATTACCAGGACGTGTAGGACACCATCCCCAAATATAACGATTAGTTCCGTCAGAAGCTGTTTTTCCTGCATAAAAGGCACGAGAATCTAAAACACCTTCTTTATTATCCGGAAAAGTAAGTGGATCTGAAGCTTTCTTTAATTGGTCAAGTGTTCGTGCTTTAAAGTATTGAACTTTACGAGAATACTTAGACATATCGGAGTAAATCAGATACCACCAATCACCCATCTTGAATACATCAGGGCACTCGTAGAAACGATCCCAATGCATAGGCATAAATACTCCGGCATGATTCCAGTTCTTCATATCTGAAGATGTGTATTCAGCCAATACTCCTTTTCCATCTTTGGTTGTAGATATGAGCATATGGAATTTTCCATCTTCACCTTCGAACACAAAAGGATCACGAAAATCATTTTTGCTATATCCATTAGTGTCGCCTTTTAAATAGAAATTACGGTCTTTAGTCCAAGTAACAAAATCGCTAGAAGTTGCTACCATCACAACCTGACCATTTTCTGAAGATGTAGGTTTATATTTATTTCCTGTATAGAATGTATAATATAATTTATCAGAAGGGTTATAAACTGTACAACCTGTACCAATTGCAGCATCTTGTTCGGCCAATCCACCACAAGAAATTAATTCACCTAAAGCTGTATAGCTACCTGCATCTTTAGTGCTCAATGCCCAAATAGGATGATAAGTTCCTGCTTGATTGGGGCGAAATTCCTGCAAATACATTATCTTAAAATCTTTTGCAACAGGATCGAAGAAAGGCATAGGATCTCCTACATAACCAGCATAAGGTTTATAATAAGTGCCAAAATTTTTTGTGTCTGTTGATTCAAAATAAGTAGCTGTCCCATCCCAATCTTTTTGAGTCAATATAGGATCATTGTTATCGCTACATCCAACAAATGAAGTCAGCAATGCAGCTAAAGCAAGTGAGTTTACCATTGTTTTCATAGATTTATGTTTTTTTATTTACTAATTAAATAATTGATTGCATTCTCTGTCATCCGAGCTACATTTCCATGATATTTATCTGCAGAAACATCTACACCAAAAGCATACCAGTCATAACATCCCGAACCGATACATACAATACCACCTTTAGTACCTTGTGGTAAGTATTCCCATGCTACAATAGCACCATCTCCACCATAACCAAGATCAACTCCACCGGTATTTTGTCTCCATACTTCGTTATTTGTATAGCCACCCCAATCAGAGCCAATATGCCATTGAGCAGTACTATTTGTGATTCGGTATCCAGTATCGCAAGTATACACATTGCTTGTTTCACCACTTACCATTACCAGATTCTGATAAAGTGCATGACTTTCATGCCCTTGCATTGAAAAGCTCCATGGACCTCCTGTTATTTCGCCGGTTTCTTCAGACTGTCCCCAACAATTGTTTGGACTATTTCCATCTAAAGATGCACCTAATTTAGCAGCATAGAAAGTGGCATAACGAGTCAGTAACAAGTTCATGCCACTATTATATAACTCTTTCATCTTCACTAAAGCACTTACTGCAGCAGGTGCTGCGGCATCGAATTTAGACATTGAGTCAATACCACCATCAATATGGAGATGCCACCACATCAATTTACACTCACTCAAATCTACTCTGCCAGCTTGTACGTCTTCGAACGAGATATATTGGGAATTTGCAATATTATTCAGCATCCAACTAGCAGCTTCTTTTTCTTCTGCATTCAACAAATCTATCGATGCTGCTAAACCAACATATACTGCACTCGGTGCATCGGTAGGAATAACAGTTACTTTATAGACAGAAGATGCCGTATTATGTGTTACTGTAAAATTAACAGGTTTGCTAAAATCGGCAGCCACACCTGATGCTGGTGTTACTGTAGCACCAGCAGAAGTTGTTATTGCCGGAACCAAATTATTGATATTTACAGAACTAGGGACACGTACTGTTATAGTATGTTTTGCCTGATCAATAATTCCTGCATATATATCATTCAATTTGAAAGTAAGAATTTTAGCCTCATCATGTTTGATATTGACTGTATACTCCATATAGACATCGCCATTAGTTACTTTGATAACTTGAGGAAATGAGAGATTGAGTACATCTCCGACTTTCACTGAAGCTTGTGCACCATTAGAAACTTCGATACCAGTAACAGTCATTTTATCTGTATCATAGATTTCAGGAACTCCTACTGTTATTGTTTTTGTTGCACGGTCTACAACTCCCGAGTAATTATCATCCAGAGTCAGGGAAGATACCCATGTATCTCCATCCAAACGAAGATCTGATGTATTGTCATCGCTACACCCTGAAGTTACAAGCATCATTGCACTTCCTAAAAGAAATAGGCTTATTTTATTTAATATTGATTTCATATTTTCATGATTATAAAAGGTTAATTATTACCACCCACCAATATTTTGAGTATAGTTTCCATTACTAGCACTTATTTGAGCAAATGGAACCGGTAGATATTCATTCTTATTTTTTGTAAACGAAGCACTATTATATATGGTACAGTTATCGGCCTCTTGTGCATAAAATTTGTTTAGAACTTCGGCAGCTTCTCCCCATCTAACTAAATCGAAGAAACGTTCAGATTCTAATGCCATTTCTACACGACGTTCAAATTTCAAAAGTTTAAGTGCATCTTGTTGTGTATAAGATCCTGTATAAGCCTGTATATTGAAATGAACACCATATTCCAACTCATAGTCTGATATCATTGCTGTACTTTGTTTTGCACGACTACGGACTTGGTTTATCAGACTGATGGCTTCATTTATACGCCCATCATTTAACTGGATCAAAGCTTCAGCACGCATCAAAAGTACATCCGCATAGCGTAATACGATGCGATTCATCGGTGATCCCCACCAAGAACCCTTAATCAAATAATCACTATCAGGATCAACGTTCTGTTTCAATGTAACATAATATCCATAAAGCCCATTACTACGGCTCCATGTTGTAGATTCGTCCATCATATATTTTTTATTGAACTCGTAAGGGAATCCCGGCATGCCTATAGTAAGGAACAAACGTGGATCTGCATAATCTGTTTGTGGATCGTAATCCGTATCATTAAATGTACTGAATATCGGATGTCCGTTATTATCTGTTCTAAATGCATTAACGAGATTTTGGCTAGGTTTATAAAAGTCACAACCACCATCGGTCACACCCGGGATATTAGGTACAATCAAACCATAAGACCAATTACAGTTCCCGTTGTTAGTACCATCATTCATAGAATATTGCATTGCCCATAGAGACTCTGTTCCGTTTTCGTACTGAGGTTCCGGACGGAAATTATTATGAAAATCAGGCTCCAATGCATACCCGCCTGCTGACATAATACTGTTTTCGGTATATTTTACAACTTTCAACAAATCTTCTGTACTGATACTTGTCACTTGATGACTTTCTGCATTATCTTGATGATATGCCTTATATAAATAAGTCTTTGCCAGGTAAGCAGCTGCAGCAGCTTTAGTCGGACGCCCTTTATCAGTTTGTTTGTCTGGAAGATTATCATAAGCAAATTGGAAGTCATCTGCAATCTGCTGCCAACCCTCATCATTTGTATAAGCCATATTAGATAGGTAATTATACTCTTCGGGTGACAAGCTAGAATCATTGGCAAATGGAATCCGTTTGTATAAACGTTTCAACAAAAAATGCCCATGTGCACGCAAGAAACGCATTTCTGCAATACGTTGTTGTTTTAATGAATAAGCATTTCCATCAACTTGCTCCAATAATTGCAATGAGGTATTAACCCTTGATATACAATTATATAATCGCTGCCACATATCACTGATATTCCATGCAGTAGTCATAATACCTTGCGAAACATCTAATGAGTGAAACACATCTCCGTCTTCCGTACCGTTACCTCCTTTATAGGCATCGTCAGAACGTACATCATAATTCCACATAGAGAAAGAAGAGTTAATATCTTCTGCAGTAATCCATACTGCGTAAGCCGATATAACCAAATTGTCAATATATGCGGGATCTTTAAGCTGCTCATCATTGATGGTTCCTTGAGGTACTTGATCTTCTAAGAAATCAGAACAACCACTACACATAAGTGAAAGTCCTAAAATTGCTGTATATATTATTTTTTTCATAAGAAACTGATTTATTTATTAAAAACCAACATTAACGCCAAAAGTCACATTCATAGGGATAGGATAACCGAAGTTTGCATTTTCCGGGTCTACGCCTGTAAAACTTTTACTACTAATAGTCAATGCATTTTGTGCACTCAAATAGAAACGTAAACGATCCATTTTCAATTTTTTCACAAAGTTTTCTGATACATTATAGCCTATTTGTACATTACGTAGTTTCAAGAAAGAACCATTTTCTACGAAATAAGTAGAAACACGTTTTTCATTATTTAAATCACTACGTGACAATGCCGGAATATCAGAGTTGGTATTGGTTGGAGACCATGCATCTAGAACTCGTTTACCTTTATTCAAGAAACCGATATTCAGACCACTCCAAAGGTCAGTTTCTTTTTTCAAATCACTAATTATATCTACCCCTTGTACCCCTTGCCAAAACATAGTGAAATCGAAGTTTTTATATTCTAAATAGATATTGAAACCATAGCTGAATGATGGGGTTGGATCATATATCCATTGTTGGTCTTTTTCGTCGATAACTCCATTGTTATCTAAATCGCGCCAACGAATACGGCCTACACCGGCACCTTCTTGCTTGGCATGATTATCAATTTCTTCTTGAGATTTGAAAATACCATCAGCGACATAACCTACTTGCGAACCATTAGCATGTCCAATCACACTTTGAACTCCATTACCACCAAATGTTCCGTTAGCTGCAACTGTGGCAGGCAATGCCGTAATTTCATTTCGATAAGAAGATATATTGGCATTTAGGTCATATTTTAAGCCAAATGAAGTTGTATTACGATATCCTAGATTTAATTCGAAACCGGTATTTTTCATTTCCCCGGCATTAATCCACTGAGTACTACCCTCTCCCATTGCTGCGATACCTGCCATTTGGACTAAAATATCAGTAGTTTTTTTATGGAATAAGTCGAATGAGCCATACAAACTTTGTCTAAGTACTGAGAAGTCAACACCGGCATTAGTCTGTGTCGTTGTTTCCCATTTTATATTATCATTACCGATCTGATTACGTTTGAAACCGGATTGCAGAATACTTCCACCGTTAGTTCCGGCAATATCATACGAAGTACCGTAACTTTGACCTCCCGATTCTGTTACACCATAATTAGGAACATAAATAGTATAACGGGCATAGTTTGATATTTCCTGATTACCAGTTTGTCCCCATGAACCACGAATCTTTAAATCGTCGATCCAAGTAAAGTCATGCATAAAGTTCTCACGGTTGATACGCCATCCTAATGAGAAAGAAGGAAAAGTTGCATAACGATTATTCTTTCCGAAACGGGAAGAACCATCATGGCGCACTGTTAGAGAAGCTAAGTACTTATCATCGTAAGTATAATTCACTTTTCCAAAAAATGAAACTAAAGAGTATCCCTCACCCGAACCATAGGCTTGGGCTGTACCTGATCCGGCATCCGGCCACATATAGTTAGGATTTAGAATCGAAAAATCTTCTTTATAGCTTGAAAAATGATTGTCATCTTCACGGTTAAGTTCTATACCTGCCATTACATCTCCCCTATGTTTGTTGACTTCCATGTTATAAGAGGCTACAGCATTCCACATCCATTTAGTCCAATGTTCTTGTTTGGCTTCGACTGCATTTTTACTATTAGCAACATTACCTTCTGTAATCGGATAAGTAAAGATGCGTTGTGATTTCTGAGCATAGTCTAGTCCGAATGTAGATCGAAGATTAAATCCCTTAAATGGATTTAGATTCACATAAGTATCACCAAACATACGCCAATATGTATAACGATTGTCTGAGTTACGGTCTAATCTTGCAACAGGATTTTCACGGTCAGGATAACCTCCTACAGGTCCTGCATATGCTCCATTGATATCATAAACTGGAATAGAAGGGTTAAACTGCAATACATTTTGCAAGAATCCACTTGGAGCCTGCACTTCTGAGGTGCGGTTTAATGTAAAATGTTCTCCGATCGTTAACATCTTGCCTATCAAATTATAATCGGAGTTTATACGAGCAGAGAAACGCTCAAAATCAGATTGTTTTATAATACCTAAATTCTTGTAATAACCCAAAGAGAAAAACGATGAGCCTTTTTCTGAACCATTGCTTACCGATACATTGTATTGTTGGATGATACCGGTACGGGTAGTTTCATCAAACCAATCTGTATCTGCTGCCGGAACTGTATTTCCCGAATTTAAGTATTTAGACATACTGATATTATTCAATTTAGGATAACCATTTGTATCGTATCCCCAATCATACTTATACCCTAGAGCATTTGTATTTGGATCTTGCCCTTCATTTACATAAGCTTGCCACATAGCACGTCCATACTCTTCTGTATTTAATACTTCCATCTTATTGGTATACATCGAAGCTGCAATGGAAGCATCAAAATTAATTTTCAACTGTCCATTTTTTCCTTTTTTTGTAGTAATGATGATCACACCATTTGCTGCACGTGAGCCATAGATAGAAGCAGAAGCTCCATCTTTCAATACTTGAATGGATTCAATATCATTACCATTCAGTTCATGCATTCCTGATTTGGTAGGAACACCATCAATAATATAAAGAGGATCATTATTATTCAAAGTTCCGATACCACGAATACGAATTGTTGTATTACCACTAGGGTTACCATCTGCAGTAATGTTCATACCGGGCACACGTCCTTGCAAAGCTTTCATCGGGTTATTTTCATTTTGCTTTGCTATTTCACTCATATTTACAACAGAAATAGCACCTGTCAAGTCGGCTTTACGCTGAGTAGTATAGCCTGTGACAACGACTTCCTGCAACATTTCCTCATCTTCTTCTAAAGCAATATTCAATGTTGCCTGTGCCTTTACTTGAATTGCTTTAAATCCAACGTATGAAATAGTAAGATCTGCTCCATTCGAAACTGATAGTGTGAAGTTACCATCAAGGTCTGTCATGGTTCCATTTGTTTTCTTGTTAGTTTCCAATACCGTGGCACCAATAATTGGCTCTCCATCTAGTTGAGAAACCACTTTTCCTTGTACTACCAGGCTTTGTGCCTGTATTATTGTACACATTAAAAGGAAGAGTGCACATAGAAGGGATTTTTTCATATCTTCCGGGGTTTTAGATTAAGTTATTATATGATTCTAATGTTATATGGTTTATCAACTGTGATGCAATACAAACAGAGTTGCTTATATTTCCATTTTATACTGTTAACCTACTATTATACAGTTTTAACTTTTGAGATTTATGATCGTAATAATGTAAACTCTTATTAGCTGAGTTTATATTGACACTTTGATCATAGATTGATCCAATGTATATGAACATAATGGGGAGTAATATGAAAATATTTTTCATTTTATTTATCATGGTAGAATTTAGAAAACAGGTTATTTATTACTAATAAAACATTGTGCAAATAATCATTTTTTATAGGATTAAGACTATAAAAAAATGACCAAAAGCCATCAAAAATGTTGCTTTTGGTTATTATCAGGGGGATATACCGAGACCACACGACTCACACATGCGACTTATATTCAACAACTTATTTAAAATATGGAATGATTATTTATTTAATAAACCAAATGTGTCAATAAAGATTATTTAATACTATTCTAATAAGGATTATAAGATGACAATCATTTTTAATAATAAAACAGATAAAAGCTAGCAATTAATAATTCCCTCAAGCATATTTTCTTCAGTCAGAGATTTGTAAAAAAAAGTTATACAACTTAAATATGAGTTAGTTTGGTCTCAAAATGAAATGGACTTAACAAAGAATGAGCCTTATAATTATTTTATAATCTAATTAACATAAATGAAATACTTAAAACAGATAAAAATTAAAATGATGACTACTATGAATATTTTAAATAGCCTCAAAAAGAATTGTAGGTTTGTATTTATAGAAATGGAAAATCGATTGTAGCCCAAATTGAATGCACCTTTCTTATATAGGGACTTCCTTCACGTCCCCAATTAATATAAAGAAAATGGCTTTGGAACAACCTCTGGATGGCAAAAATTGCCAACTTTAACTTAATCAATGAACAAAGCCATTTATATGATGCCAATCTACATACAAGATATAGATACTTGTGTTCTACCTTGAAACAAAAATACTGGAGCATACTCCACAAAGGAAATAAAGACTTGTATTTTATTTATTCAAAAGTAAACTTTGATCTAATTTATGAACACAAAAAAATAGAAAAGTGCATTCTTTAAGCCAGAGATACCAAAATTCCAATTTTATATTTTTGAAGAGCCACGCAATAACCATAAATATGTAGATTATATTCAGATCAATAAACCATTGGATCAGGTTATGATTTACAATTATAATCTTATCAATCCTAATTTTTTTTACATCTGACAGCCATATAATGTTTCCTCGAGGCATTAAATGCAGAAACTCCTGCATCCCCTACACTTGTGGCCATAACACGGTAATAGGCTTGCGGATCAGTACCATTAGAACTTAATGGGCCGGTACTACTTGTCCAGTAAATAGCTGCCACTCCAAACTCAAGCGGACTACCATCAATGATTTCTCCGGCAAAGTAGGCTCCGAAACCACCTTCTGACAACCTTTTGGATGTTCCTTCAACATTGCCTTGATATACTTCACAGGCGTTAGTCATAGCTGGTGCATGTGTCCCTCTATAATTTCCTCCAGAAGTAGATCCGGGAACATGTTGACCTCCATCATCTATAATATTTTTGGAAACATAGGCGTACTTGGTCGTATTATCGATTATTTCATTTTCAAGTTGTGTCCATTCATAGTCACTGGGTACATGCCATCCATCAGGACATATGCCTTGTACCGAAGGTAGACTCGGATTATTTGCTTGGTTTGCATTCACTCCTATTTTAGCTCCACCTGTAGCACCTGAGAAATTATAAAGGTATCCCATATAAGGATTCGCGTTATATGCTGTTACATTCGCATTAGGATATGAATAATACCCTTGATTTACATTTCCGCCTGCAAGTGATCCAACTACGCCATAGGTAAGGGAAAATCCACTAGGAAGAACTATACTTGATGAGTAGTTTGCAGCAGCAAGATTCGTAATCATCCATCTTCCGGCAACACCAAAATCAGCAGAATAGAAATCTTTATAATAACCAGCTTTTTCTAAATGGTGAACCACAGCACTTCCCCAATTCGATTGGGTATTTGAAGTTTGGGCAGGATCAGCTGTTACAGTTACACTACTCAAATCTTCGCTCCCCTGACATTGCATAATGGTTATAGGAAAGTCTTCTGCCCGACCATCCACATCTTTAAGATTAACTGTAACATATTTGAAACGGGTAGCCGGGATATCTCCTACTCCGGTATATGAAAAATAGTCCTGAGAAAAACTACCATCACTATGTATTTGTCCCTGAATTGCTTGTGTATAATTACTTAATACATCAGAAACATTTCCTCCGGTTGGCTCAATACTTGCTTGCCAACGAGTATTACTTAATACTTTTATTTGTTGAGGATTGGCATCTCTAATCGTTATCATGGAAATTAAATCATTCTCATCTGTACTTGTATTACTACTGGTAAATCCCCGACCGGATATTGCATAGTTTGTCTGATTTAAAAGTACCGTTTTTGAAATCTCAGGGCCACAAGTATCTGCTCCTAAAGATATGGTGACAGATGATTGCCGTGTTGCCCAGGGTTTCATCTTTGTTAGTGAAGTTATTTTATCTGCCCTAACGGAGAAAACTGCAGGGCTATTTGTCCAAATAGCAGGGTAAGGAGATATCTGAGTCGCCTGATTTGTAAATGACAAACCATTGTACCCTCCTATTGCTAGCAAATTACTCCAAGATGGTACTTGTGACGAACTATAATCGAAGCTCATCGTTACCGCTTCCCATACTCTTTTGTCCATTCCACTCGCAATATGTAAAGTATCGGGAAGTGAGGCTATAGTAGAATAGCCTTCGAAAATAGGTTTTGATATAGCTTCCCAACTTTGACCGTCCCAAATAAATACTCCTTTTCCAAAAGGTAAACAAGGATTGGTATTATATACGACAAGTCCTATATGTAATTTATCTTGCTCAGATTTATAGGTTGGATCAGAATAGTCTGAATTTGTATTACCTGTAGCTGTAAACATAGGGAATAAATTTTCTTTGTCAGAAAGGCGCACACGAGGTAATATTAAACCCTTAGCAGAGTTTTCTTTCAGATTTTCATTCTCTTTTAGTTGAATTAATGCTCCCAGAACAGGAGGCTTACCACTACCAATTGTCACTTGAGCTTTTGCTGTTGAAACAACTAATGCAGTTATCGTAAGTATACTAGCGATAAAATTAAGTCTTTTCATTTGTGTAATATGTTCTTTTATAGAAATAAAAATGTAAAATATAATCAGATAATGACAAGTATTTAACCATCTGATATAAACATACAGAGTAAGAAGAGCCGTTATTATATGTTTATATCTATAATGAGCAATTTTTAGAGTAAAACTCTAGATAGATTCACACTATTATCCATTACAAAAATAGGTACTAATATCAATTTCTTGTTTTCACATATATCACCTAGACTTTTTCAATCTAAACATCTATTTATAAACAACATAGATAGTATTTGTGTTGATTTTTTTTTGTTATATATATATAAAATAGTCTAATCCATTATTCTTGTAAATACATTTATATATAAAATGAATATATTTTAGCTGACTTTGTATAAGCTTTCATATACTTCCTAAAATAATAGAAAATATCCAAGATTTGTTTATTAAAACATTTATTTTGTTAATAATGGGCTTAGGATATATCATATTTTTTTATCATAAAATCCTATAAGATTAGCATAGAAATAGGCCAGTAAGAAATACTTCAAAAAGAAACGTTTTTTGAGATCTGGAAACAATCATCAATATATAGTCTAATAAATAATAATATCCTAAAAAAATAAGTAATCTGTATATCAGCAAAATATATAAATCACATACTAATTTCACCCTACTGAAATAGATTAGGTAAGGTGTTCGTAGATAAAAGTATGTAGTTTTGTGATCGTAAAAATTAAATAATATTACTTTCAAGTAGACTTGGAAAGTTTTGTGTAGTTTGTAAGGTTTCCCTCTTTGTTCGAGAGAATAGAGAGCTCTTAAAATTTGTCTTTACTAAAAAGGAGGTATTTTAAACAAACCTCCTTTTTAGTTATAGCTTCTAAAAAGGTTTAAATTATTATAGAAAGCCATCTCTCCATTTCTTTTCAGTCCAGTTATACCATTCCTGTTTGTACAGGTATAGTTGTCATTCTTTTTATTTGTTCCTAATGCTTTTGTACTATCAGCTACTTTGTCAATCTTTTTTCCATTAAAATAAAAAGTCCTTTATTCTTTGTGTTACTGCTATGACCGTGTTAAATATTAAATTTTCAGATTGTTGCCTCTTACGATAATTCCGAATATAGACCAACAATGCTCTTTTCGAAAAAAAAGGGGGTGATCCTTATAGTATCACCCCCTATCAACATGTAGTCTTAAAAGCCTTCTGTATAAACAAATGTTAATGATTGAGAAGTCTGAATGTATATTTTTATATATTACCGTTATTGATTCAAAATCCTACTTATTTATTGTTTCGTGAAATATATTTCATCTTAACTTATTTAGAGTTGATTCCGTCTGTTTCCGCTTTAAGGAGTGCCCAAGCCATTAAGTTGGCTAACAGGGTAGAGTTGACTACCATTTTGGAATTATTGCCACCAGACCCATTTCCATAAAGTTTATTAGCCGGCTTATTATCAGTCGTTATTTTTGCAGGATATATGGTTGTAGAAACATCTGTCGAATTTCCGACAAAAATACCTCCATCACCAAACCACACAAATGAATAGTTTTTTGCTTTAAAACCCATCACATATTCTGCCGGGCTATATGGCAAAGCTGTATTATTATAGCCTGTGTTTCCGGCATGATTATATCCATTATAATACCATTCAACCAATTGGGAAATAGGCCCCGATATTGGGAAGCCATCGGCATAACCGGCATCCTCCCCTATAAAACTACCTCTTATATCTCCAAAAGGACCATTCAAAATAAGATCATCAAAGAAAGGCAGTTTATATAATGTGCCACCACCACCGCCTAATATAACATCCTCGACAGCAGTCAGGGTTAAATCATCATATAGTAATTGAAAAAATGTACGTCCTGAAAGGGAAGTATTTTCATCTGCCCAGATAACGACTCCTCCTTTTTTCATATAATTTATCAACATTTGCCTAGCTGATCCATCTGCCGGACGCGAGGCATAGCCAATAAAAACAATATCAACAGGATTTTCTCCTAATAGAAGGTCAGATATAGTTCTATTGCTAAAAGCCGAAACTGTAGTAGATATATAAAAAATATCGGCCGAAGAAAACCCAATCTGTATGTTTTGAGCTTTTACAGTACTATTAATATCGATACCAAAATTGGCTTGGTTCATCAGTAAGTTATAACCGGCGCTCCCCACACCTAAGCCATAAAGCCCTCCAAATGAAAGTATTTTTTTGGGACGAATAACAATAGGTACATCCACCGAGCAATTCATACTTACCCCACCTACAGAATTGGAAGCCAAATTGATATTAATACTACCTCCTACCAGAGGCTTTCCACTTCCATATAATGTAATATCCTGAATTCCTGTTGTTGTAAATTCTCCCGACCCATAAAATAAAATACCATTTGTTTCAGAAGAAGACACCTCCCAACTACCCAAACTTTTGACATTCATCTTCATTGTAATGGTATTGGTCGATACTAGATTCGTTCCTAATGTATATAGTCCGTTAACAACCGTACCGGAACAATCCAAGCTATAATTGGCAACAGAGCTAAGAACGGTTACTTGTGTATTAGTAGAACAGTTTACAACATCCCCATTGTTGGTTATTGTTAATATATTCGTTCCTGCAATTAATGGTGTACCCTGTCCTTGTGCATAAATGGTATATGTACCTTCTGTAAGAAATTGTCCACTTGCAGTAAAAAAATAGCCATTATCGGAAGAACCTGTGATTTCATAACTGCCGGGGGAACTTACAACTACCCGTAACTCTAAATAGTTAGAAGAAGTTAATTCTTCATTTTCAATATAAGTTCCTTTTACTTCTATGTTTGTGGTGCAATAGTCCAATTCAGCTTTACCTAATACTTCGGCGATGCCTCTCCACTGACTGCCATTCCAGATATTGATTCCACGAGATAATTTTTCTTCTTTTACCTCTCTACGATTGTAAACAATAAGTCCTGTATGTTTCAGTTTTATTGAAGGATATTCAGGATCATTCAAGTCTGTTACAAAAGGTAATAATTCAGTTCTTTTTACCAGCTCAACACGGGGAAGTAATAAACCTCCGGTTAAAGCTGTTATTCCGTCTTCATCATCCCCCTCAACAAATATTCGATCCTTGATCTGCAATAATGCATGCTTCTCCGGAGCCTCTCCGGCTCCCACCGTTACCTGAGCTTTCAGATAGTTGCTATAAAAGAAACTTGCTAATACTGTAAAAATAAATACATAATTTTTCATTTTAATTCTGCTTGCGTTTGTTTAATATTTATGGATACTGTTTTTATTATCAAGTATATAATTTTGTTAGAGCAACGAGTGCATTTATTCTATTCTATTCAACAAAGAACTAATCGTTTTGATCTCTCAAAATGAATGATGTTAGAATTTCCACTGCTACTCTCATAAATAATCATATATAAATCAGACAATTAAACATCAAGGACTAGATTGAACATATTAGATTGAATAAAGCAAGACAGATAATAAAATCTACTTTTTATAGTTTTTACACATGCTTTAATGTTCTATTATACTATGCAATATAAACTTAGTTTCATTGTCTATTCGGGCTCTAATTGCAAAGAATAAAACCACTGCAAAAATACCAGTTACTCTCTATACTGATTCTGTATATAATAGATATCCATTTGTACACAAGTAATTATATCAAACTGATATACTAATAATTAACTAAATAAATAAATGATTGTTTTGTAAAACAGATATACTCGGTTGTATCATTTACTTTTATCCGGATTTATAGGATTCGGTCCTATGATTGAACCTATATCTTTGTAACCTAAATATGATAAGATGCATTATACAAATACCTTCATCCATTTTATATAATATATTAGATATTTGTATCTCATATTATGCCCTATGAACCCTAACATTTTTCTTTAAGGTGCATATTCTCAAAGTTATTTTAAGCATATTATATATCTCATATATAAAAAATTATCTAATTGATAATTAATTAATTGACAAAACAACATCATTAAAAACAGATAAGGTATACATGAATCATCTGTTTAGTAAACAAAATTTAGTACTAACATTCTAAATGGTAGCATAATGGTCGTCGGTTATATAAGATATAAAACTATATATTTGTGGAACGTGGAATGGCAGCGACCCAAGCATCTGTTGTATCAGAATAATACTAATTTATTATTTTAATTTAAATAGTATCGTGACAAGAAAAAGCAATATTTTAATTTGTTTTATTATAATACAGTTTTGTTTTATAAACAAAACTAAAGCTTATGATAGCATTCCCTCTATATACCCTGTTATCAGAAAAGATACTGCAACAATAAAAATATTAAACCAGCCATATTTATTGCGTAATGAATGGATTCGTCAGGGAATTGCTCCGGCAACACTATTGACATCTGGGTTTCTTACATGGGGAGAGCGTAAGAATATCAGGGAAGTACGTAATCGTTATGCTCCTAATTTTTCGAACCGTTTGGATGATTATCTACAATATGCACCGACTCTCGGAGTAGTGGGGCTAAATATTGCAGGAGAGAAAGGACGGAATGGATGGAAAAGACAAACGATCAATTGGGGAGGTAGTATGTTTGTAATGGGAGTTTTAGTCAATTCGATCAAATATACCTCTAAGGTAATGCGTCCGGATGGTACAAGCCGAAATTCCTTTCCTTCAGGACATACAGCTACAGCTTTTATGAATGCAACCTTCCTGCATAAAGAATACGGTGATACCAATCCATTATATAGTGTTGCTGGTTATGCAAGCAGTTCATATGTGGGAGTTCACGAAGCCTTAATAACAGGCATTGGATATCAGATATTCTTGTCGGAGCAGCTATTGGAATCACTTCCACAGAATTGTCATATGCAGTTATAAATCATTTCTATGGAAATAAAGGAGATTATTTTTCTGGATTTGCAATCGAAGATGAAATAAACAAACCCACTTACCTATCCGCCCGTATAGGTTATTCATTTGATATAACAGATGCAAAACCTGAAGCCTTAGGAGTTGAATCAACATTGGAAGGAGCCTATTATTTCAACAAGCGATGGGGAATCTTTACTGAAGTTACATTCGGACATTACCCTCTGAATAAGAATGGAGAAGATATCATAGATGACCTCGAACTATCTGATATTGTCATCAAAAATCCACGGCAGGATTTTCAATCAATGGGGATGTTATACCTTATGACAGGGCCACAGTATAGCAGATTTATAGGTTCGAAGGTTCTTCTGCAGGCTAAACTGACAACCGGAATGACTATTGGTACAAATGGAGAGATGAGCCTTGTGGGGATATCAGAGAACAAAAACACAGGAACAAAGAACGATATCAACCTCCCTTTTATAGAGTATAAATCCCGGCCGGGACTAGTCATGGGTACAGGGGTTAACCTCACCGCGATGATGACACCTCGGGTAGGATTGTCTTGGTTTATAGACTATAAATATACAAAACTCACCTTTGATATAAAACCATCAGAGAAAACCTTTGGTAACCAATTAGACTATATAAAAGAGAAAACATCACTCAGCCTAAATAATATGTCTACAGGACTAAGGTTTACAGCTTTTTTAGATTGATCATATTACTTCAATATAACTAATAAGCAACTACTATCGTTGAAAATATAAACTTACATAAGCTTCTTTCTCATGGGCAAACACATCATCATAAATAACCGGTTTTAGTTGAATAGAAGCCTATTCCGTCTAATCACTTATCTTTGATGATTCCCTCCAATATAATTATATATACAACTTTACTAATTTTGCGTATTTTGGAAATATTTTTTCAGAAATATATAAAAGAAAATAAAAGCAAAAATCCCGATAATTCCACCTACATACCCCACATTGTTAACAGAACTGTGGGCATATACAAGACCTCCTATGAGAGCACCACTACCAATACCAACATTATAGATTCCTGAATATATGGACATTGCTATAGCCGTTGCATCAGGTGCTAACCTAATAACCTGATACTGAAAAACTAAATTAAAGAGAGTAATGGCAATCCCCCAGAAAGCACATAATATCAAAACACTATATGTATTTAAAGAAAAGACATAAAGTAATAGCATCGACAAAGTAATACCACCGATGGCTATCACAGCCAAGTTAGACTGATTCTTATCATTGTTTCGTGAAAAAATAAAAGAACCGCCAATCCCAGCTAACCCATAGAGCAATAAAACTAAGGTTCCGAAATCAGGACTAAAACCGGCACCATTAGTCAAGAACGGCTCAATATAAGAGTAACAAGTAAAATGGGCCGTAATAGCTACCGCTGTTAGGATATAGAGACAGACTAATGCAGGACGTTTAAATAATGCGGGTAAATGTTTAATCGTTCCGGAATTACTGCTTTCCAATTTTGGTAAAATTGATCGTAAAACAATTAAAATAATAAAAGCTGATATGGCAATCGTTAAGAAGGTTATTCTCCAACCAAAATGCAATCCAATTATTCTTCCTAAAGGTAAACCCAATACCATTGCAATAGAACTACCGGCTGCAACAAGACTGAGCCCAAACGAACGATAGCCTTCGGGAGCCACCCTTACTGCCAGAGGTGAGGTTATAGACCAAAAAACGGCATGCGAACAAGCAATCCCTAGTCTGGAAATGAGTAAGACTGTATAACTTGAAGCTAAAAAAGAGAGTATATGGCATCCAATGAAAAGAGTAAATAATATAGTCAGAAGTAAACGACGCTCCAGTTTTGAACAAATCAACATCAATGGCAAAGAAGCGATTCCAACTACCCATGCATATGCTGATATTAAAAAACCGGCTTTGGATTCCGTTATCTTAAAATCTGCTGCGATATCACTTAAAAGCCCAATGGGGATAAACTCTGTTGTGTTAAATATAAAAGCCGAAAGAGAAAGGCCTATTAATGGTAACCATTTTTTTATATCTACCTGTTTTTTATTCAAGATCATTTTTCAGATTATTTGTACGCAAAATTAGTTTTTTATTTAATTCTATCTGTTTGTAAACACAAAGAAAATGCAGCCTCTATTGTCTGTGTTTTTTCTGAATAATTAATATATAAAAAACGAAGAATCTATTTATATTTCAAACAGAGAAATCCGAGACTTCAGATTTTAATATATTAATTATTCAGAAAGAACATTATCCAAAAATTCAACTGTATTTTTATTTTCGGGAATGCCGGCCTTTTTACGAATATGAGAACTGTATTTATAAATTGTATGAGAACTTTTTCGTGTAATCTCTGCAATTTCTGTCAGGGAAAATCCGCACTTTAATAATACACATATCTTTATTTCCATATCAGTCATATCCGGATATGTTTGCATAAGTTTATTAACATATCCATTGTAATTTTCATTTACCAATGAAGAGAGATAGTCCCAATCAAATTCAAACAAGTAGTCTTGTCCAAATAATATCTTGTTTGCATTTTCTAAAAAGTTTCTGTATTTATTTTTTTGTGGAGAAATAGATAATGTAACCATCCGTCTGTATATTTCTATGTTCTGACTGCGGGCTCCCATTACCGAACGTATTATTTCATTTTTGTCATGTAATTGCTGGCTGATAGATTCAATATATTTTTTCTTTCGATACCTATAATAAGCAAAAGAAATAGGTATAATAACAGCTACAAGAATAACCAGAAAAATTATTGTTTGTACTTTAAGCCTGTTTTGTAAATATAAGCTACGGTTCTTTTCAAAATCAATTTTACGTTCCAAGTATCTAATATCATCATACTTTTGTTTCTGACCGATAATCTCTGTTACCTGATTAAAATTTTTGTAATTATCTAAAGCCAATTGTAGATTATTACTTTTAGCAGCTATTTCATATATGGAACTATAAGCATTATACATGGTTTGGTAATCTTTCGATCTTTTCGCAAAGGTTATCGCCTTGTTATTATAATATAGAATTGAATCTTTTATCCCTTGTTTTTCAAAAATATCACCTTTTATTGCGTAGCCGATAGCAAGATCCTTATTCCTGACAGATATATCGATTGCTTTGTTAACAGCATATTTGGCTTCAGGGTATTTTTCGAGTCCTGTCAGCGTAACAGCAATATCCCGATAAATTTTAGCTTTGGTACTTATACTGTCATCCGGTATTTTAGCTATCGCCTCCCGATACATATCTATCCCTTTGTCAAACTGTTGGTCTTTTACATAACAGTCTCCAATGAGTTTGAGTATATTCTCTTCTGAAAAGAAAAGATTGTTCTGTCGAAAATAATTCAGTCCTTTTTGATAATAATCTATTGCTTTTTTATATTCTTTCAGGTTATTGTCATATATATCGGCAAGAAAATAGGCAGAATAGGCTTTCAATTTATTTGTATTCTCTCCTTCAAAATTCAATGCTTTCAAATAATAGCCCTCTGCTTCTGAATATTTCCCTTGCTCTTCAAATACCTGTCCGGCATAAAAGTAAGCCCGTCCCAAATCATCACAAGGATGTTTCTCATAGTAGTCAATAATATAAAGGACAAATTCATCATCTGTAATGGATATCTTGTTCAATTTATGTGCTTTTATCAATAATAAACCATAACGCGCATAATCTTCCTGAGGTAAGCTCTCGGGTGATTCGATGGATTCTAGCAGCATCAGTGCACTATCCGGTTTAATCTCAATGAATGATCCAACTTGATCCAAGATGTCTTTAGGTGTATATTGCGAACATGAAGAAGAAACAATAATAATCAAAGAGATAAATATAGTAGGTAAAACCGACTTTATATAGCGGTGTGTCATAAGCCTTAGTTCTATAAATGAAAGTGCAACCAGAAATATTCTGCAAATGTAATTTGAAAAGTGTTTACTCTAATAGATAAAGTGTTAAAAATGAGAACATAGAGATACTATATCCAGAAGAAATATTGGTTATATCTAAATTGCAATCTTCTTGACCTCATCTTCAAAATCATTTTCATTAACTGCTTTTGCTTTAATTTTACTTCTGTAATTATATACTGTTTGAACAGTTATACGTAAGAAAGAAGAGATCGCCTTGTTATCAGAAATTCCAAGCTTTAGCAAAGCCAATATACGAAGTTCGGTATTCATTTTTTTCTCATCCTTAACCGAATAATGACAATTTTCAAGTAACAGATTGTTAATCTGCGTAATAAAATCTGGGTACAATTCGAGAAATGTATTGTCAAAGTCAGAAAATAAAGAATCAATTTCACTTTGGGTATTAGCTGACTGGTTGTTTTCGATCTTTAAGATCTCTTGGGTATATCCCGATTTTAATTTTCGTATAATGGATTTTTTATAGTCCTCTAATTTAGTTATATAAACAGAATACAAATTGAGATAATGTCCTATATATACCTCTTTCATTCGGTTCTGTTCTTTTAGATTAGAGTTAGCTTTAGACAATTCCAGTTTTGTCCTGTTTAATATTTGATTGTGCTTATAGAAAAATATAAGCGTGACAACTAACACAATAAAAAAGGAAGTAATGAGTATTGAATAATATTGTAAACGCCTTTGCTGATCATTAATTTTATCATAATAAGTGTCTTGTATTAGTGTATGAGCCTGTTCTGCTATAGTTTGCCTATGGCTGCTACTGAACATTTTTGCATCTTCCATGGCAACATCAATGTAATGGTACGCTCTATCCGTATCTTTTTCTTCCTGCAAGATCATTGCCAAATACATTAACGCCGGATTCTTTTTTATAGCTAATTGGTTATATTCAATTGATGCTTGTATCAGATATTTTTTTGCTTCACCCCAATTTTCCTTGCCGGATTCCATAAATACACCACCAAGTTTAAATAAAAAATCGGCATGTATATTTGGGGTAATATCCGGATGCTGCAATACTAAATTTACAGTCCGGACAGATTCTTTAACCATCCCATTCATATAATATTTATAGGCTAAGAATGTCAGGTATTCAATATTTTCTTTATCCCCAATAGACAAATAATTTTCAACATATTGAGACTGTTCTTTCCTGTATTTCTTTTTGTAAAACAAATTATTAATGTCCTTAATTTGATTATGATAGACATGAATATAAGTACTGTAATATTCTGTTTTATAGTTATTCGGTAATTCTTCAGGATTAATGGCTTCCAATATTTTAAAGGATTCATGAAAAAGTTGAGGAAAACTCAAAAGATATGCCCTTTTTAATTTCATATCCAGAATATATTCTTCATTATTCAGTTCTAAAGCTAAATCCAAACTTTTTTTTGAATAATATAAAGCTGAATCACTAATGAAATAACTATATTCTTCCATTATTTGTTTTGCCCTCCGGTATTCTTCTTCTTTTGTCTTAGAGTGATTCATTAGGTTTGTTAACCTCAACAAATCATCTTCTTTTTCCTGGATATAGACTAAACGTTTAGTTAGAGAGATATCCAAAATATTTAATAAGGAATCTGCTGTATTGCAATAAACAACAGCATGAAGACTTATCAGAAAAAAAAATAGAATTATAGTTCTCATAAAACCCGGGTTGATCTTCAGTAAATATATCAATTAACAATTCATTTAACAATCTGAGAAAAGCTATTGTGAGAATATACAACCAGATAGTTAAATTCATGATTTACTATGACATATGATTTATAGAAGCAAATAATAAGATCTATTATTTACTTATAAAAACTAATGCCTTCAATTGTAAAATTATATATTTTATTCATTTGATGGAATCAAAATCATAGATTTAATCAAAAAGTTACAAACGGCTTATTTCCTTAATTATAAAACAATTCGTTATATTTTTTATTCGCTGAATAATCAATATCACCCATAATTACATACTGATTAGTAATAACTACAAAAAACATTCTCAAAAATAATCATATATATCTATTTTACAATCATTTACATAACAAGTATTACAAAAGCTATTTTGATATATATATGGTAAAGACGGAGTCTAGTACCTAATTTTACGATAAACACTAATAATCAAAACAGAATCAATTCAAAATCACATATGATAAAATATTTTATAGTAATTCTGATACAATTTGCTTTTTATAACATGCTGTCGTATGAAAGAGAATATTACACACCCTCATACTACATTTCCAACATTACTTATGAAAAAAATAATAACATAGAAAACAAGACAAAGAATAGTAAAGATAAAATCTCAGAACAAAAGAAGTCGAACTATTTAGATTGTATCAAATACCTAATCATTTTCTTGATAGTAATTTATATTCCAATCTATTATAACTATAGACAACTTAAGAAATGGAGACAATCCGTTCGGAACAAAGATCAATTAATTATAAGTATGGAGCAGAATATCGAAAGCATTAAAGAAAAATTACAATTAACTCAAATATCAAGTAATGAAATTTTCAGGATATATATACTTATGGTACGACTTTCTATTTCCCCTCAGAAAAATCGATATCAGAAATTCCTTCTAGATTATAACTCCTTTATATATGATAATGATGAAGAATTCCGGTTTGAATGGACTGAATTCCGGTTACTATTGAATAATAATTGCAATAATTACATAAATAATCTTGAGTCCCTATTTCCAAATCTTTCTGACAAAGAAATACAAGCTATATCTATGCAAAAAGCAGGTTTTGATATACCCGATATTGCCAATATATCAGGATATAGTGTGAATACTATCTATAAACGAAATTCTGATATAAGAAGGAAACTGGGAATCATGGAATTAGGGAATATTATACAGTTTATTGACCTGAAATTTTCCGGGAATCAATAGTATATAGAAGCAAATTTTAGATATATAGAGATTAATCTCCTACAGATAAATAAATCGCTATAAATCAGCATTATAAAAATACGCATATATAGAATAGAATTAAGGATATAAAGACGTTCTGCTGTTATTTTGAATTAGATTTGCAGCAGAGATTCAGTAGTCATTTTTATAGATTATTATTCTTGAGAGAGTTTACCTTAATTGATATATAACATTTTTTATTTAAGTAAATACATAGTGTCTAATTTTGTAAAGTTTGTGTCAAGGATAATCCCGTGAGTCGTGAGACTAGCGGGATTTATATCAAGTAGATGAATGAACCTCTATTTATTTTATATTATAACAAAAGAGAGACGAGAGTAAAACCAATATAAAAAATACTATTCCCAAAATATAAACAATAATTATAGTGATAAATAAAAGTTTTTTTGATTAAACTATTAAAGTCATGAGAAATAGAATTATAAGAATTTATATAGTCATATTTGCCTTATTTATATTACCAAATAGTCTCTTATACACACAAGTAACCATTGGAGCTGGTATAGAGCCCAATAAAGGAGCTTTACTGGACTTGAAGGAAAATAATGGGGATGCTAATAATATCACAACAGATAAAGGGATTATTCTTCCGCGGGTAAAACTTACCAATTCCCATAATTTATATCCCATGTTCAGTACGGACAATGCAGGAAATTACAAAGAAGGTATTAAATCAGAAGAAGATAGATTACATATAGGACTATCAGTATATAATATAGATGAATGTAGTCTACAGGGAACCGGGCTGTATTTTTGGTCAGGTAACCGCTGGGAAAAAGTAGAAAAAAGTATTCCTGATTATGTTTATCGGATAACAGATCCGCGAGACGGACAAATGTATCTTGTACGCAGTTTCGGAACAGAGGCCGGTGACTGGATGTTAGAGAATATGAAATACTTAACTTCAGATATACTTTTAAGTAGAAAAGAAGATGCGAATTATGCCGGAATCGTTCAGTCGAGATTAATGCGCTATTTCTATCCCAATGGAGTAAATAATGGAATTCCTTCGACATGGAATAGACATCAAGGATTCCTATACAGTTATGGCGCTGCTACAATGGGTAAGCAAAATAGTACTGATTTCGACCAAGGTCAGACAACAGGAAAGACGCCTGGAAAAAATGAAGTAGAATCAACAACAGGACATATCCAAGGTATTTGTCCACCAGGCTGGCATATCCCAAGCGATAGGGAATGGAATATACTAGAGAAAGAAATCTATAACAACCCAGAAAAGTACAGTGAGTATACGAGCAGTAATTCATTCAATCCAGACAAATGGGATTCGGCATGGGAAACAGTCCAAAGTCAAAGAGGTTCCACTGGAACCAACGGGCACGCTCATGCAATGCTTTCTGCTTGTCCGCCCACCGGTAATACAATATCAGTTAATGGTAAAAGCCTTCCTGCAATATTGGGTGGATTCGATGCATTGGCAATAGGATACGCAGACAACGGAAGTGTAATAGATTATGGTGGAGGAAGCTATTTCTGGACATCAAGTGCCGCTGGGAGAGATACAAAAAATCCAAATATGTTATGGGCATGGGATCGTATAATAACATTTGACCAAGCTGCTGTTTTACGTTATACATATACTCGCAATGCTTTGTTTTCCGTCCGTTGTAAAAAAGACTGAATTATTTATGAATCTAAAAAATAATCATAATTATTGATGAAATTAAACAAGACTGATATCACATCAGTCTTGTTTAAATAGTAGCGTTTGTATTAAAAACAAACTTCTTGGATATCATTCATATACAGAAATAGCTAAGTATATAGTTAAAATATATACATACAACCATAAATCAAATTGGCTTAGTAAATTACAACTGCGAATTAGTTTATTTAAATTACACAATATATCAAAGTAACGAAGAAAAAGGCATGAAGGTTAAAGAAAAGTTGGCATGTTATATAAAAAGTATTAATTACTGATTATATATATCACATTAACAACCTATTATATTATAGGCTATTTTCTAGAATATTATATATCAAATATTATGTTTTTAATTTCTTCATTGCCAATTAAGCTTATAAATCCTAAATATCTATATATATGAAATATTCATAATGTTGTATATAATGAATAGGATTAATTATCTTTGAAATAAATTTATATAGAGGGGATTTATATCTTTGCAGCATGTTTGGCAAATTTCATATAACTTCAGATATAGGGGAAGTCCATAAAAGATTCTTTAAAGCTTTTACCTTATTAGTCATTATCGAGACTATCTTGAGGTTCATGATCTGCCTGTCATTCCCAAGTAAACTTTACGCTTTCTCATTAGCAGGCATTTTCATTGTCTACGTTTCTATATATGTACTTTACATAAAGAAAGCTTTAAAAGACACATATGCTATCGGCACAACCTTGTCCTTTTATTTTTTGACACATTTTGTATATGTCATAGGAACATACAGCTTTCAACCCAAAATGTTACTTTGGTTTTTGGTTATACCTATTGTAGCCCGTATTTATTATTCAAATAAAGTGTCTTTAATTATCACCATTGCCACTGCTATTTCTGTCGTCCTTATTATTAAGGCTTCTTCCTTGACCGATATACTGGAACATTATAAAGAAATTGTCCTCGATTATTACGGAAATCCTGCATCTGAGTTGATTATCAATTCTTTCGTATTGATCATTTTTATATATATTGCTGTGGCTGTCTATTACTTAATACAGGTATTAATCATACAATATTCAAGTTTAAGAGGAAAGAGTCAAACTAAACAAGAAAACAAAGAATTAATTTCTTTGAGAGAAGAAAAGATAAGTGATCTGAACATGGATTCTTCAGAGAGAGACGACATAGCTGATAACTATTCAATAAGAGATGTAAGATTACAGGGCATCTATGAATCAGTTATAGCTTATATGGAGACATCCGAATGCTATTTAAACTCAGAATACACACTGGCACAGCTAGCTATAGACTTAAAAATAAACAAAATAACGCTATCAAATTCTCTTAACGGAGTGGGAGGTGTATCTTTTAAAGATTTACTTAACCAATACAGGATTAAGAAAGCAAAACACCTATTCGAAAAAGATACGTTTCAGTCAAGTAATATAAAACAAACATACATGAATGTAGGATTCAAATACCACACAACCTTTAATAGAGTATTTAAGAAGCTGGAAGGTATGACACCGACCGAATATATTATTAAAATAAAGAATTCCAAATAAGTTTAAGAATCTTATTACTTAAAGAAAAATTATCTACCTAGCTAACTCTAAAATCTAGTTTTCTAAGTCAAATAAAAATAGTTTATTTATTATCTCTTTTCTGTAGACGCTCTGTACTCTATAGTTGCATCCAGAATAACTGTACGGTTTTCAATAGATGAATCATTTATTTTTTCTAAAAGAACATCTGCACACATTTCACCCATCTTGAGAAGAGGCTGTTCAACAGTCGTTAAGGCCGGCCTAACAACTTTGGAAAGAACTGTTCCTGAAAATCCAGCCACAGCTATATCATCTGGAACACGAATGTTATTATCCTGCAAATAATTCATTGCTCCTATAGCAATAGTATCTGTACAAGCGAAGATGGCTTCTACTCTAATCCCTTTTCTTATTAATTGTTCAGTAGCAATTACTCCATCCTCAAAAGACATACCTAAACTTTTAACAACTAATTGTTCATCATATGGCATTTTAAATTTAGCCAAAGCATCTCTATAACCTTTAAAACGAATATTTGAACTTTGCATATACTCTGGAGCTACGATATGAGCAATTTTCTTAAATCCTTTCCTTATTAAGTACTCGACAAGGAAAAAGGACTTTGCATAATCATCAATGATAACTTTCGAAACATCAATATCATTTGGAATACGATCATAAAACACAAGAGGTAAACCTTTTTTTATCAGACGCTTAAATTCATTCTTATTTTTATCTTTATGGCAAATACCAATAATAATTCCGTCTACCATAAAACTTTCCATTAATAATAAATTTTCTTTTTCTCGTTCTGTATTTTCATCAGATTGAGCAATGATTACCTTTACTCCTCGGGGATACATGACATTCTGTATGCCTTCAATAATACTAGAAAAGAAAGGTGTTTTCATCTCAGGAACAATTACTCCAATAGTATTAGTTCGTCCAGATTTCAAATTAATCGCAACAGGATTTCGCTTATAACCATATTTATCCACTGCCTCTAAAACAAGCTTTTTTGTTTCTTGACGAATATTTTTATCTCCGGATATGGCTCTTGATACCGTTGCAATAGAAATATTCAGCTCCTTTGCAATATCTTTTATTGTAATGTTTTTCATGCTGTTATCAATTATATATGTAAACAAAAATAACTTTTGATTTTGATTCCAACAAATATGAATCAATGTAAACGTTTGCAGATTTTGTAAACGTTTACGTAAACGTTTACAATAAAACACGCATACATATCTATTACTTTCTTAGCTCTGGCGGTTTATATTCGCAAAATAATATCGTGAAAATTAGTTGCCATGAATACACAAAAATCGAATGGATTAGCTCCATTCATTATGCTTACTATTGTCTTTTTCATCGTTGGTTTTATGACAATTATCAATGGGCAGTGTCAAGGACCATTAAAGATTGCATTTTTAGAATATGCAGGAGGTTTGAGAAACACACTTACAACAATGATTTCTTTTTGTTTTTTCTCCGGATTTCTTGTTAATGGAGCAATAGGAGGGAAATGGATAAATCATTATGGTTATAAAAACTCTCTTCTACGAGGACTTGCTGTAATGACTGTCGGTATGTCAGTCTATTTTATTTCTTCATGGTTTGCTGATCATTTTAGGGAACTCACTTTGAGCATTGGGCAGGATAGAATTCCATATGGTTATTTTATATTTTTAATAGGCTCTTTTTTGATGGGTTCTGCTGCAGCTTTATTGCAGACAGTTATCACCCCCTATGTATCTGCTTATGATCTACCAAACACCCAACCTGTTCAACGTGTAAACATAGCTTGTGCAGTTAATTCATTAGGGACAACATTGGCTCCATTTTTTGTCACTGTAGTTATGTTTAATGGTGTCTCCATAGATAAAGTCCAAGTAGGTCAGTTAATAATGCCATTTCTGATTCTAACAATCTGTATTATTATCATACGTTTTGTTGTAAGCCGTCTTTCTTTACCTGATATCAAAAATACACGTAGTGAAGATGATAATGCTTTAAGACAGAATATCTGGTCTTTTCGGCATTTCAAACTAGGGGTTGTTGCCATATTTTTCTATGTCGGAGCAGAAGTTGCAGTAGGAACGACTGTTAATCTGCATGCAATGGAGCTTGCCGGTCTAGGTAATACAGTATCTTTTTTTGGTAGAAACCATCTTATTATCGGAGGCTTAGATCTTGGAATACCTGCACTATTAGCTACCTTTTATTGGGGAGGAATGATGATCGGACGAATTATTTCCGGATTTTTCAATTCAATCTCGCCTCGTATACAATTAACTGTATCTACGATATTAGCATCTATATTGATTTTTATTGCTGTTCTGACTAATAACCTATGGGTATTAGTTTCAGTTGGGTTATGCCATTCTGTAATGTGGGGATGTATTTTCACCTTGGCAGTAAAAGGGTTGAAGGAATATACATCAAAAGCATCCGGATTATTTATGATGGGCGCATTCGGTGGAGCCGTATTCCCGGTTTTGCAAGGCATACTTGCAGATCTCTTGGGTTCTTGGCAATGGACATGGATGTTAATAATAATCTGTGAACTGGTTATGTTGTATTATGCCTTATCCGGATCACATGTAAGAACCGATCAAAAAGAGATTCTTGAAAGACATATTTAAAACTACAAATAGCTAATCAATTAAAATCAAAAATTATGACTAAAAAAATGAAAGCAGCCTATTTACCAGGCAATAGTACAGTAGAAATTCATGATGTAAATATTCCAGAACCAGGACATGGTGAAGTATTAATCAAGATGAAATCATCAACAATCTGTGGAAGTGATATTCGTGCCATATATCGTGAACATTTGGGCAAAGGTCCCGAAGGTTACCAAAATAAGATTTGTGGACACGAGCCATGTGGACAGATTGTAAAAGTTGGTAGTGGATTAAGGCGGTTTAAAGAAGGCGATCGTGTTATTGTTTATCACATTTCAGGCTGTGGAGTCTGCAATGATTGTAGAAGAGGCTATATGATAAGCTGCACAAGCGAATACCGTCGTGCCTATGGATGGCAAAGAGATGGCGGTATGGCTGAATATATGTTAGCTGAAGAAAAAGATTTGGTACGGCTTCCGGACTCTCTTTCGTATACAGATGGTGCACAAGTGGCATGTGGTTTCGGTACCGTTTATGAAGGATTAGAAAAAATAGGAATCAGTGGAGATGATTCAGTACTTGTAGTTGGATTAGGTCCTGTAGGGCTTGCTGCTTGTATGCTTGCCAGAGCCATGGGTGCTCAAAAAATAATAGGAGTAGATACAGTACAGGAAAGGGTTGATTTGGCTGTTGAGAAAGGTTTGGCAGATCATGCTCTTATTTCTAACGATCTTACATTGATAAAAGTACAAGGACTCACAAATGGATTTGGTTGTGAAAAAACGGTAGAATGTTCAGGTCACACCTTAGGGAGACAGTTAGCTATCAGAGCAGCTCGTAAATGGGGTAAGATTGTATTTATTGGAGAAGGAGGAACAGTAGAATTCAATCCGAGTCCAGACATTATACATGATCAAAAAACAATTTATGGTTCATGGGTAACTAATATCTGGAGAATGGAAGAACTTGTAGAACGTATTGTCCGTTGGGGAATACATCCTGAAGATCTGGTAACTCACCGTTTTACATTGGACAATGCTTCCAAAGCATATTCTCTGATGGCAGGAGGTAAATGTGGCAAAGTGGCTGTTGTTTTTGATGAAGAAATAAAATAAATAAGTTTCAGTGAGTTGATTGTTGGGCTATTATGTTCGATTCGGTCAAATAATCGAACCTTAGACTATTCCTTATACTAACTTGTGTAAGGAATAGTTTCAAATATCTAAAATTATGGTAGAAAAAAAGAATTTCGAAAAAATAGTAGATGGAAAGCAGACGAATCTATATACATTAAACAATAAGAATGGAGTTAAAATTTCTGTTACAAATTTTGGAGCACGTGTAATAGAACTTTATGTACCAGACCGAAATGGCAATTATGATGACATTGTTTTAGGTTATGATCACATCGATAAATATCTAAATAATACAGGGGAACGATTCCTAGGGGCTGTATGTGGAAGATATGCAAATCGTATAGCAAACGGAACTTTTGAAATAGAAGGGAAGGTATACCATCTACCAATAAACAACAACGGACAGACTCTCCATGGAGGAATAAAAGGGCTAGATTCTGTTGTTTGGGATATTGTATCATCTTCCAATTCAAAAATACTTTTTCGATACGTATCTCCGGATATGGAAGAAGGTTTTCCGGGAACCCTTACTATAACGATGACATATGAATTAAATGATGAAGATGAGTTCCGGATTACTTATAATGCTGCAACGAATCAAGCAACACATATAAATTTAACACATCATTCTTTTTTTAATTTTCATGGAGAAGGAAAAGGTCATATTAATGATCATATTTTACAAATAAATGCAGATCAGTTTATTCCTGTTGATGAAGTGTCAATTCCGCTTGGAGTCTATAAATCAGTTCAAAATACTCCAATGAACTTCCTCCGTCCAAATGCTATTGGCAGTCGTTTAACAGAGCCATATCCTCAACTTAAACTGGCAGGAGGATACGATCACAACTGGATATTGTCCGAAACGAAAAGGGAAACAATTGAACTTGCAGCTACTGTATATGAACCGATCAGCGGCAGATATATGGAAGTGTGGACAGATCAACCCGGAATACAATTTTATGGAGGTAATTTCTTTGATGGAAAAACAGCTTCCAAGGATGGAAGAGGAGTCTATAGCCATCAAGGAGCTTTTGCTTTGGAAACTCAGCATTTTCCGGACACTCCAAATCAGAAAAACTTTCCCTCAACATTACTTTACCCTAACGAAGAATATAAACATATATGTGTTTATAAATTTTCAGTAAAGGGATAAAATGATATATAACATTAACATTTCATGAACACTAAAAATATTCGACAAAAATTTAACTCTATATATAATACAGAAGGCATTGCCTATTCTGCTCCGGGACGTATCAATCTAATCGGAGAACATACTGACTACAATGGCGGTTTTGTTTTGCCGGGAGCTATTGACAAAGCTATGTATTGCATTATTAAACCGAATAATACGCCTGATACTATTCGTGCATATGCCTATGACTTGTCCGAAATGGATGAATTTCAATTAGATGATATCCCTATAAAACATTGGGGGAAGTATATATTCGGAGTATGCCAAGAAATAATAAAATTGGGTTGCAAGGTAGAAGGGTTTGACTGTGTATTTTCCGGTGATGTTCCGCTAGGTGCAGGTATGTCTTCTTCTGCAGCTTTAGAAAGTTGTTTTGCTTATGCGATTAATGATATCTTCGATTTAAAGCTCAATCGATTTCAATTAGCAAAGATAGGACAAGCAACCGAGCATAATTACGTAGGGGTCAATTGTGGTATAATGGATCAATTTGCATCCTGTTTCGGCAAAGCAGGAATGTTAATGAAACTAGACTGTAGATCTTTAGAATACGAATACATTCCGTTTGACTCCGATAAATACAGATTGGTATTATTGAATAGCTGTGTTACACACGAATTAGCATCATCTGCTTATAACAAACGCCGTATTTCCTGTGAAAATGCAGCTTCGTATATACGAAAATATCATCCGGAAGTAAAACTCCTTCGCGATGCCACAATAGGCATGTTAAAAGAAGTTGCAAATGAAGTGAGTGCTGAGGATTATATGCGTGCCGAATTTGTCATAGAAGAAATAAAAAGGATGGATGAAGCATGTTCAGCTCTGAAAATTGGTGATTTTGAAACTGTCGGAAAAAAAATGTATGAAACTCATATTGGGTTAAGCCGGAAATATCAGGTCAGTTGTGAAGAACTGGATTTCCTAAATAATATTGCCCGAGAATGTGGAGTTACTGGTTCACGCATGATGGGCGGTGGATTTGGAGGCTGTACAATTAATCTTGTCAGAATAGAATTACACGATGAATTTGTCGAACGGGCAATTAATTCATACGAAATAAAGTATCGGATAAAACCTAAAGTTTACGATGTTGTAATTAGTGCAGGGGCAAGAAAAATATAACCTAAATCAAAGAGTCGAATTTAAATTATCCGGGAGCAAATATTATGTACATAAAAAAAGAAGGTATGAAACCAACATTATTTATTTTGGCGGCTGGCATGGGTAGCCGATATGGTGGATTGAAACAGCTTGATGCCGTTGGCCCAAGTGGAGAAACAATTATGGATTATTCAGTCTATGATGCTATTTATGCAGGCTTTGGTAAAATTGTTTTTGTAATCAGACATTCTTTTGCCGATGAATTTAAAGAAAAAATATTATCAAGATATAAGGACAAAGTTAGAGTTGATTTAGTATATCAGGAATTAGAAGATTTACCTGATGGATTTGATTTAGATTCTAATCGAAATAAGCCATGGGGTACTAATCATGCTTTACTGATGGGTAAGGATGTTATAAAAGAGCCTTTTGCCATTATCAATGCCGATGATTTTTATGGGCGGGCTAGTTTCAAATTATTAGTTAAGGAACTTAATACCATGTTTGATAAAAAGTTTTCCTATTGTATGATTGGCTATTTACTAGGATATACTCTGTCAGACAGTGGAACTGTTGCACGAGGAATTTGTGAAGTTAATGAAGATAATTATTTGACTAAAATTGTAGAAAGAACTAAAATCGAAAATAATAATGGTACACCGTTTTATATTGATGAAGAAGGGAAAAAAGAAAGATTGAAAATATCCACTCCCGTATCTATGAATATGTGGGGATTTACTCCCGATTATTTTGAATTATCAGCAAAAGCTTTTGTCGATTTCCTATCTAAAAATAAAGGTAATAATAATGCTGAATTTCTTATTCCAACCTTGATTAATTCGTTGGTTGAAGAAGATAAAATAAGAGTAAAGCTAATACAAACTCCATCAAAATGGTTTGGTGTAACTTATTCTAAAGATAAGCCAGAGGTTATGAAAAATATTCAGGAGTTGGTTGACCGAGGGGTTTATCCTAAACAATTATTTTAATAAAAATAAGACAAAACAAAAAGATAGAATTATACGTCGGAAGGTACTGATATATTGGTTGCTACACTATTGTAAAATCACAAAATACCAGTTGTTCGATAATTATCATGTATTCTAGATAATCTATCCAACCTTACTACTAATGCTATCAATAAGATTGATATTATTATTGAAATTAAACACTTATATCGGAAGAATAAAGTTGCCATGACAGACAATAAATAGGTAATTTAACAATATTTTTTAGCATTTAGAAGACTATTTATGTCTTCAATTGATATTATCAATAGTCAAATAATACAAAAGCCACCTAAACTATAAATTTAGGTGGCTTTTTGCATTTATAGACCCATGGAAACCTGATCTCACTACTTCATGTTTTTGGTTAGCGATAAGATTTTTTTTAGCTATAGGGAAGATAATAATAACAAATAAACGTACAAGGTATTCATTTATAGAATAATCTCATTTTTTTTGTTACATCCAAATTACTATTGGATATGGACAGATTTGCTATGGTTCGATAACTTTATTTCTATTCATAGCTCTTTTTCAATAGGAATAAGTTTAATAACCCAAAAGACTTCGTCATCTATCTTTTTGTTAATATTTTACAATAAAATGCAACAAAATATTAATACAATATAAAACCACTGTGTAATATCAAACATATAGTTTTGTCAATGAAATGAAGCAAGGACCATTAGTACACTTTCCAAAGTATAGAAGCAATTATTTTTTTATAATGTAAAATAGATTACTAAAATAAAAAACGTATGAAAAATTTTATTCAAATTATTTTATGCATAACTGTTATTTGTGGAAATACAACTTTTTCACAAGCCAAAGATGGACTAAAGAATGAGGATGGAAAAAGTATAATATCAAAACAGATTTTGATAATAGGGCTTAATGATAATATAAAATCAAATTATTTTTACGATGAAATGATTGCTGAAGAATCTGGAATTAAGCAGGATAGCTTAAATATCAAATATAATAATATTATCACAGATAATATTAGTTCTTGTTCTAAATATAAATATTTTTTATCGACTAATACTTTCCAATACAGTAAAATAATTGAAAAAATAAAAACTAAAGGTGAAGATGAAGAAAAATACTCAGATATATCATCTATACAAACTTCAGAACTACAATCTATGTTGAACCAAGAAAATGCTGAATATCTTCTTATTCTCAATCAACACTATTTAAAATGGCAGGAAACTCCTTATCGAACAATTTTCCATTTTATAAGCTACTCTCTTTTTGATAAAAATAAAAAAGAAATTTATCGAGGCAACAATTATTTCACATGTGTTAATCTTGGTGATGCTGAACAAATAAAAAAAATGAGTAAAAAATGTTCAGCTAAAATTGCTGAATCAGTTTTCAAAGCCATAAATAGATATTGAGATTATCTCTTTTAGTTGCTTATTATCTATAATAAATACTTTGTAATAAATATTCTATATAAAATAAAACCATCTTTCTAATTTAAAATTATGAGCAAAACATTAAAAATCTGTCTATTTATTTCATTATTAATTTGCTTGTGTAGTTGCGGTATTCATGCCCAAGGAAACCAAGCTTCAATTATTGGTAAGGTTGTAGATGAAAAAAATGAAGCTGCCATTGGAGCCACCATCAATGTAAAAAATGAATCTACAGGATTTGTGATCAATACAACGACTGACGAAAAAGGTGAATATCTTTTAAAACAACTTCCTTTAGGTTCTCCATATACTATAACCGCAACATACATAGGCTATGGGAATCAGAAAAAATCTGGTTATTCTCTAAACCAAGGTGATCAACTCCGAGTAGATTTCAATTTGGAGAATAAATCAGTAGAGATGGAAGCTATTGTTATAGTTGCAAATTCATTAAAAAATACATCACAAAAAATTGGAGCAGCTACCTCTATAACAGCCAGAGATATTGAAAAATTACCAGTAAACGGTCGAAATTTCACTTCATTGATGGATCTTTCTCCATTAAGTACCGGTGGAAGCCTTTCGGGACAATTATCGACCTCTACAAATTATACTATCGACGGAATGAATGCTAAGAATCCGACTTCAGGAGGTACAACAAACCGAAATGGAGGTCCTTATGCCATAACAATGGAAGCCATTCGCGAATTTGAGGTTGTTACAAACCAATACGATGTTTCTTATGGAAGAAATGGCGGTGGAACAATAAGTACAGTAACAAAATCAGGAACAAATAAATTTACAGGAAGTGCATTCGTATATGGACGTACAGATGGCTTATCGAGCCCATATGATATTAGAGGAAATAAGCGTAACAATGAGTTTTCAACCTATCAGTTCGGAGCATCAGTAGGAGGTCCTATTATTAAAGACCGTGCACACTTTTTCGTTGCATGGGATCATCAATCAGATTCTCGTCCATTGTATATTGCCGATATACACGATGCTAGTGACGAAAAGAGATACAACCTAACACAATCAACAATAGACCGTTACATATCTATCGCTCAGAATAAATATGGCTTATCCAAATCTCCACAAATAGGTTCTTTCGATAAGGCTCAACAAACTGATGCACTATTTGCCCGTATTGACTGGCAATTAAATGCTACCAATCTGCTTACCATCAGAGACAATTATGTAAATGACCGAAATAATCAGGCACAAGGAGACAATACTACAATCAGTCTATTTGAGTCATACAGCAATGTCCATTCTGTAGACAATAGTATTTTAGCTTCTTTACGCACAATATTAAGTCCTAAAATGACAAATGAGTTGAAACTTCAACATCTATATACTTCAGAAGAAACAACTCCAAATAAAGGACTTCCTTCATCAAGTATTCCAAGAGCTATCGTTGAAAATGTAGAATCTAGTCTTGACGGTAAAAATGTTTACACAAATATCCAATTAGGAGGTCAAAGATTTACACCTGAAAATTTTTATAACAATGTTGTTCAATTAGTTAATAATTTATACTATACAACAAAGAAAATAAATTACACTTTTGGTCTGGACATGATGTATACTAACATGGACTCCAGGTATGGGAGTGAAACAAATGGTGCTTTTTATTTCAAAGGTCTTGACAACTTTGAGAATCTAACTCCATACAAATATGTTAGAGAAGTATATCTATCAGATAATCAAAGGGTAAAACAAAACATCATGGCAATGGGATTTTATGGACAAATGCAAGCAAAAATCTTACCTGGGCTAGATATGATGTTCGGCATAAGAGCCGATTACACCAACTATATGGACAAGGGTCAATTCAACCAAGTCGTATTTGATGAGCTAGGATTAAGAACGGATAACGGAATGAATACTTTCCAGATACAACCTAGAATACAATTTACTTGGGATATAAATGAAAAACATACTGATATAGTTCGTTTAGGTGGTGGCATATTCGGCTCTGATATTAATAATTATATTATGATAAATAACATGGTGTTCGATGGCTCAAAAGTTGCTTCACTTAACTTGACAGGAAACCTTGTTCCAACACCTGATTTCGCTTCTTACCGAAACGACCCATCAACAGCTCCAGGCAAGGAATTGTTCAATAATCCAGACATACCTAAGTTGTCAACAATCAATATGAACGGAAAAGGAGCTAAAGTCCCAGTAGTATATAAAGCAAATCTTTCTTATACACGCTTCTTCACAGACCGTTTAAAAATAGGTGTAAATGGATATATAAACTTTGGACGTAATAATTATATGTATGTAGATAGAAATATGGTAGATCAGCCTTATTTTAGAATCGAGGCAGAAGATAATCGTGGAGTCTATGTCCCTGCATCAACGATAGTTAATGGAACCACAAATTGGATGAATGGACGTAAAACAGACAAAGTGGGTAGAGTATTAGAATTGGTTAGTGAAGGAAAAGTAAATCAATTTGCATTTGTTCTAGAAGGAACTTACCGATATTTTAAAGATGGCGAAATTTCATTTAGCTATACATGGAATGACACTAAAGATAATACGACTTATACCGGTAATGTCGCAAATACGGCAACCCTTTCACTAATGGTAAAGGATGATCCTAGAGATCTAAGTAAAATGTCTTATTCAAATAATCATTTTCGCAATAAGGTTGTTTTATATGGAACTGCTCCAACATTCTGGGGTGTAAGCATAGGTGCCCGCTTTTCTGGAATCGGAGGAACACGCTATTCCTTAATAACATCAGGGAATATTAATGGTGATTTTGTTTCTACAAATGATTTAGCTTATGTATATGATCCTAATTCACCCAATACTCCTCAATATTTAAAAGATGGCATTCAGGCTATATTAGATAATCCTGAAGTTGAAGGTAGTATGAAAAATTATATTAGAAAAAGCTTTGGTAAGATTGCAGAACGAAATGGAGGAGTCAATGGTTTTTATGGGGTTATAGACCTCCGAATTTCAAAGAAAATTAAAATATATAAAAGTCAAGAACTTGAATTATCTGCAGACATATTCAATGTTGCTAATCTGCTGAATAAAGATTGGGGAGCAGGACATAACCTTGGTACACAAGCCCTCACTTCTATTAAATCATTTGATAATACGAGTAATCAATTTGTTTATAATGTGAATACAAATGCTGGCGTTTCGTCACGTAATGGAAATCCATACCAGATTCAGTTAGGAGCACGATATAAATTTTAATAATAAAAAAGAATGAAAATGAAAATATATTTTATGTCCCTTTTGCTTACATTATGTGCAAACATTACTTATTCTCAAACAAAAGTGATAGCACACCGTGGGTTTTGGGATACAGAAAATTCTGCTCAAAACTCAATTACAGCTTTAGAAAAAGCTCAAAATTTAAGAATATATGGTTCTGAATTCGATGTCCAAACTACTGCTGATGGTATTTTAGTTGTTAATCATGATGACACTATAGGAGGAATGGTAATTGAAGATATAATTTTTGATAAACTGAAAGATATTAAACTAAATAATGGCGAAAAAATTCCAACTCTGGAACAATATCTTATCGCAGGACAAAAAGATAAAAATACCCAATTAATTCTGGAAATAAAACCTCATAAAACAAAAGAAAATGAGGATAGGACTGTTTCTTCAACCATCAATTTGGTAAAAAAATATAACATGGAAGATCAAGTAGAATATATATCATTTAGTCTTAATGTCTGTAAAGAACTAATTAGACTGAGCCCTAAATCTCAAATAGCGTATCTTCGCAGTGATATACCTCCTAAAAAATTGAAAGATATGGGATTCACTGGATTGGATTATCACTACAAAGTTCTACTTGATATGAAACCAGAATGGCTCGCAGAAGCTAAGAGTTTAGGATTAAGTGTAAATGTGTGGACTGTAAATGATGTTGAAACAATGAAAAAGCTAATTGAAAAAAAAGTAGATTTCATAACAACAGATAAGCCTGAAAAACTCAAGGGATTACTAATAGAAACATTTCATAAAAAATGAGAAACTGAAGTTCAGCATTCAATTAAACGAGGATATCTTTTAGAATATCCTCGTTTAATTGGAAAATTATTTTGTATTTTGTGAGAATAAAATATAAGAATTAGTTGTAACATTGGGATGAAATAAAAAGAAGAATCTTATTTGCCAGATTCATAGTAAAGAATGCTTTAATATGTTAAATTGATTATTTCTGTATACTATCATTATGTATAATAGATTCCAAATTTATGTCAGTATTTATTATTTACTGCCGTTTTATTGATTTTATAAAAACTCAACCTTACTTCGTCTTTTCTGGATACATATCTCAAAAATATTAAATATTATCTATATATCGTTTATCAATAGATATTTACTACGATGAAACGTCCTGAATTCAGAGTTTATTTTCTAGGAATAATTTGGGAACTTATCTAGTTACAATTATTTTTTAAAAGTAGGGATTTTTATTAAATAACATACTGATATACAGTTTAATATTTTTATTTAAAGACCTAGTGTTTTGATCTAAAAAAGGCCTTGTAAATCTGTAATTTACAAGGCCTTATACTTTAAAGTGATCTCATTTGGATCAGCCGAAATCATACCTAATACCAATGTTATCAATATCTTACAGAACAACTACTGTTTTAGTAGCAGTGTTTTAGTCGTTGTTTTTGGTTCTCTACTGTCTCTCAAAACACCTCTTTTGGCTGAGAATTGTCTTATATCCATGATAACTACAAACATAAATGTTTATAATTAAAACAGCAATTATTTAGAAATAAATAATCACTTTAGTTTCCACATTAATTTCCGACTCTATTCATATTCAATACTGTTCTTATCAAAAATGTGTAGAGCTAAAGATAGACCTATCCATTGCCTTGTATTTCATTTGTGTTGTCGGCTAACAACGCATACTCATTAGTTCGAGTGGACACATTCCTGTATTATCTCTATTTTTGATGTATGATACGGATTGTAAACAATACATCTATTTCTGTATTTTGTAAAAAAACTAAAGCAGTTGAACCGATTACATCGGTATATACTTTTTTTATTCCACCCAGTATCACCAATGCTGCTAGGGCTTTACCTATTACTTTATCGGCAACAGATGCTCCTTTCAGAAAATCAGGGGATTCTTTCAATAGATGATATAAGTCTTTTATCCCAGTTGAGTAAATGTCCGGATATCGTTGTTGTTAGATATGACACAAGAATAGTGCCCTTCAAATAATTTTTCTTTTAGGTTGAAGATCTATTTATTATTTTGTATATATAACAGCGCTAGATCTTTATATTTCAAAATAGGTAATAATGATCCGTATCCTCACTTTTCCATTTCTATTTAAGTTGGTCATTTGTTTTTTATTAAGTTATATAATCTGTTTAATCCCTCTTTCAGTAGTTGTCTCGGACAGGCAATATTGATACGGATAAACCCTTCTCCGGCTGCACCGTACATTGTTCCTTCGTTCACCCAAAGTTTTTCTTTCAACAGGAGCTTATCTGTAATCTCTTTTGAGGTCATGTTCAATGCCGAACAATCAATCCAGACCAAATAGGTGGCTTCGAGAGGCAGAACAGGTAAATGAGACAGGTTTTCTTTGAAAAAGTTTTTGAGGTAGGTATAGTTATCATAAAGATATATCTTCAGTTCTTCCAGCCACCTTTCTCCTTGGTTATATGCGGCGATCAGGGCTTCGATGGCAAAACAGTTTATCTCGCAAACTTCATTTATATTTAAAGCCTTGTCTATTTTCTTCCTGATTTCCTTGTCTGCTGCTACAATATTAGCAACCTGAATACCTGCTAAATTAAATGTCTTAGTAGGGGCAATACAAGTAACCGAGTTTTGCCGAAATTCATCGCTGATGGATGCAAAGGGTATATGTGTGTATCCTTCATACACCAGATCGCAATGTATCTCGTCCGATACAACGATGACATTGTTTCGCAAACATATTTCTCCTATCTGTGTTAGCTCCTTTTTTGTCCAACATCTACCAACAGGGTTATGTGGATTGCAAAGCAACATGAGCTTTACTTTAGGATCTGCTGTCTTCTTCTCTAAATCTTCAAAGTCGATACTATAAGTGCCATTCTGATATATCAAATCATTCGATGTCAGTTCACATTCATCGTTACGAATGGACGAGAAAAAGCAGTTGTAGACAGGTGACTGTACCAATACTTTGTTGCCCTTTGTTGTTAATGCCTTAATAATGGCCGATAAGGCCGGAACAACACCCGTAGTAAATAATATCCATTCTTTGTCAATAGTGAAATTATGCCGCCTCTGAAACCACGATATAGTAGCATCATAATATGCCGGAGGTACTTTGGTATAGCCAAAAATGCCATGTGCAACGCTTCGGTGCAACGCTTCTATTATAGCAGGAGCCGTACAGAAGTCCATATCGGCTACCCACATAGGCAATACGTTTTTTTCCGTATCCCATTTGTAGGAATTACTGCCTCTACGTGAAATTATCTCATCAAAATTGTATTTCATTCTTCTATTAATTCGAATTTGACATTATCAATAGAACCTTTTCCTTTTAACACATCTATATTGCTATCAAATTTTGCAATCCGTATCAGGCTGTTTGAATTTCCAAAGTTTTTGTAGAAAATGGCTACATTACCCCAAGGGAAATAATAGGTAATATCTCCTGCAACTGCATTAATACTGCCTGCTCCTTTGGTGGATAGTTTCCGTTCGGGATAGAATATCTTTTCTGAACCGGCATAGTCATCCAGTTTTACGGTCAGGGGCAACAGGGAAATAAAATCTTTTGCAGTCGAGTTATCAGCTAATGTTGCTGTCTGTACAGTTTCTCCAATTGTTACTTGTAGTTTCATACTTTTATTTTCAGTTTCCGAATCATTACCTTTTTCATTGTGTATTTCAGGCTTTAAATCATTGTCGTCCTTCCCACATGCTGTAAAATTAAAGCTCAAAGCAAAAAGTGTTGTGATAAGAAGTGTTAGTTTTCTCATATTTCTTATTTCTTAATAGGAACATTTTTGATAAATTTAGCTGGAACTCCTGCAACTACTGTATTGTCAGGAACATCAGAAGTCACAATGGAGCCTGCTCCGACAACTGCGTTTTCGCCAATAGTGACTCCCTGGAAAATCATAGCACCTGCACCGATCCATACATTCTTCTTTATATGAATATGTCCAACTGTGAGTGAATGTCTGTATTCAGGAGATAAGTCATGTCCTTCTGATAGCAAACTGACTTTCGGACCGATCAGAACATTATCTTCTATTGTGATACCACCTAAAGCCAAAAAAGTGCAATCAAAATTGATAAATACATTTTTTCCAATTCGAGTGTTCTTGCCATAATTAATATATAATGGAGGGAATAAAGTTGTGCTTTCGTCAATCGTTGAATCTGTAATCTGTCTTAATAGATTTCTTATCACTGTCGGATCTGAAGAATTATTCATCTTAGTGAGTAACTTTATTGTAGCTAAAGAGGCTTCCCGCATTTTATAAGCCTCGGGGTCACCTTGTTGTATAGTTTTTCCTCTTTTTAATCTGTCAAATATATTCATTTGCCTTCTGTTTTCACTGTTATTTTACATTCATCCGGATTGATGTAGTTCTTATCTATAATGATTTCTCCGATACTATCAGCTACAAGGCTGCCTCCTTTCGGGTTCTTTATACTTAAGATATGGCTATTCACTTCTGCTTTCATTGTGGTGTATTCAAATCCTAAGTCACAAGATTTGTCCATTCTACAGTTTTCCATAACAAGGTCGGTAGCATAGCACAACGGCTGAGTTCCTGCTATTTTACAATTAACAAGGCGTAAGTTCTTAGAGTGCCATCCTAAAAACTCTCCATTAAGCTCAGAATCGTATACAGTGACATTCTCTGTTTCCCAAAAAGCATCTTTTGTATCAAGTTTTGCATTACGAATAATTACATTTTTAGCTCCTTGGAAAGAATAATTACCTTGCAGATAAAAATCTTCGATGTCTATATTTACACCATTCATAAAGATATAATCTCCACCTCTAGCTTGTACATTACGTAGTTTTATATTGCGACAATTCCAAATTGTTTCTCCGGCATTCGGAATTTTTACATTTTCAAGATATAAGCCGTCTACTTCACGAAACATTTTAGGTGCTTCTACTTTTGTATTGATCATGCGAATATTTTTTGTGTACCAGATAGCAGCACGGCTATACATGGTAAACAGGCAATTTTCTATCAGTACATTGTCGTTATGCCAGAAAGGATATTTGCCCATAAATTCGCAATTGAAAGCTTCTACATTATTACATTGCTTAATAGCTGACTCGCCAGGATATATTTTTACGTTCTCTAGACGTATATCGTTTGTGGCGAATAATGGTCTTTCTCCTTCGAAAAAAGTGTCTTTGATTACTTGTTTCATCTTGATTAATTTTTATATTATTGATTTTCTTTTAATTCAACTTTATATGTTTGTTATATAACTGGCATAAGATCATTCTTTTTTAATACCAATCATGTTTTTCATCACGGTTGAGAGTATTGATTCTGCCCATTTCGTCATCAGTCAGTTCAAAGCCGAAAATAGAGAACTTTTCTTTTTGATGTTCGGAATTACTCGAACCGGGAATAATCACTACGCCTCTTTGCAAATACCACCGAAGAATAATTTGTGCAGGTGATTTATCGTGCGCTTTAGCGATACTTACAATTGCCGTATCAGCAAACATTTGGGCTGTATGCCCTCTGCCTCCAAGAGAATACCATGTTTCTTCTACAATTCCCTGTTTATGCATATAGTTAATAACATCAGTGTCTTGATAATAGGGATGTATTTCATTTTGCACAAGAGCCGGTTTGATGATTACTTGTGGCAGAAAAGTATTCATTTCTTTAATGTAATAGTTTGACAGTCCGCTTGAGCGGATTTTGCCTGTGAAAACTGCCCTTTCCATGGCTTGATAGGCTGCTACATCATTAGCTCCGGGGTAGTGAAGAAGCATCAGGTCACCCGCCTGAATAGTTCCAGGCCTGACCGCTTTTCCGGGGAGTCATCACTAGCCGCCTATTGGTCGAGATCGCCTTCTTTCAGCATCTTTTCCACCATTGGTGTATTGATAGTTCTCGGGCATACGGCATTCACACGTATTCCTCGGGTGGCATATTCTGCTGCGGCTGTGCGGGTAAGTCCCAGAATACCATGTTTAGCAGCACTATATACAGCACGCGTAGAATAGCCTCCCAGCCCAGCTATGGATGAATTATTGACGATGGTCCCCCCTACTGTTTTTTTAAGATCTCAATAAGTTCGTATTTATTTCAACAGCGTTATCCATCATTGCTTTCACTTGCTCTTCGTCCGAAATATCACATTTCATGGCGAATGCTTTACCTCTATTAGTCTTTATTTCATCAGCTACTTTATTAGCTTCTCGTTCATTCATATCTGCAACAACCACCTTTGCTCTTTTTTTGCAAAAAAGATGAGCATGCTTCACCTATACCACTTCCGGCTCCTGTAATCAGCACTACTATATTCCCCATTCTATAAATTGTATATCTTATTTCAGATAAGTTTTGAAGAACGACTCCAACTTGTCAAACGGAATTATATCCATACGATCGTAAAGGTCAACATGATTTGCTCCGGGAATAATCATCAATTCTTTATTATCACCCTTCAACTTTTTAAAAGCGTCTTCACCGAAATAACGTGAGTGTGCTTTTTCTCCATGAACTATAAGTACAGCACTTCGAATTTCATCGCTATATGATAGGAGAGGCATATTGATAAATGAGAGGGAAGATGTGACATTCCATCCCTTGTTCGAATTAAGCGAACGCTTATGGTACCCACGTTGTGTTTTGTAGTAGCTGTAATAATCTTTTATAAATTGTGGAGCATCATCGGGTAGTGGATCTACTACGCCTCCCGCAAGTGCATATGTACCATTCTTAGCATCTATCGTCCGTTGAGTATTAAGTTGTTCACGAAGTTTATAGCGGGCATCTGCATCCATCGAATCATTATATCCATTGGCATTGACGCGACTCATATCGTACATGGTAGAGGCAACGGTCGCTTTGATACGAGTATCCATAGCTGCTGCATTGATACCCATACCGCCCCATCCACATACGCCAAGAATTCCGATACGTTCAGGGTCTACATCGTCGCGAGTCGATAAAAAATCAACGGCGGCAGAAAAATCTTCCGTATTTATGTCAGGCGAAGCCACATAACGTGGTGTTCCTCCACTTTCGCCTGTGTATGAAGGGTCGAAAGCGATGGTAAGAAATCCCCGTTCGGCTAATGTTTGAGCATAAAGACCGGACGATTGCTCTTTAACTGCTCCAAATGGACCACTTACGGCAATTGCTGCTAATTTCCCTGTTGCATCTTTAGGTACATATAAATCGGCAGCAAGGGTAATACCATAACGGTTACGAAAGGTTACTTTACTATGATTTACTTTATCGCTTTTAGGGAACACTTTATCCCATTCTTGTGTTAAATTTAGATTTTCGTTCATAATGGTGTCAGTATTAATATTATTATTACCTGTTACTCCAATAACACTTGCCGATGCACTTGTTATTATACCAAGGCAAGTGATGAGTACGATAGTTAGTTTTTGAATTGATTCTTTCATCTGATTTTTATTTTATATTTCTTTATTTATGTATAATACAAAGGTAGAGGTATGTAACCTGCCTGTTTTCGTTATAAGGCTCAAATACTTTTGCTCCTAAGCTCATCTGCTTTTTTATTCAGACATAAAAAAAATAGTGACAGGTTTTCTCTGCCACTATTTTATCTTTTTGAGCTTCCCTCATTCTATTATTTCTTCAATGAAGCCATGTCTATTACAAAACGATATTTAACTTGTCCTTTTTCCAACCTTTCAAAAGCATTGTTTACATCTTGTATATTGATAAGTTCAATGTCAGCTTTTATATTATGTTTTGCGCAGAAATCAAGAACTTCCTGTGTTTCGGCTATACCGCCAATGTTGGAACCTGAGAAACTTTTACGCCCATGTACTACATTAAAAGCACTGATTTCCAGTGGCTCATTAGGTAAACCTACAATAACTAATGAGCCATCTGTTTTCAATAAATCAATGTACGAGTTGATATCATGTTTAGCCGATACAGTATCTAATATCATGTGTTGTTTAGGGCATTTATCCATTTGCTTGACATCAGTAGAGAGAATAATGGCATCTGCTCCGAGACGTTTAGCATCATCGGCCTTATTTTGTGATGTGGTGAAAACTGTCACATAGGCTCCCATAGCCTTGGCTATTTTTATAGCCATATGTCCTAATCCCCCAATACCAATAATTCCGATATTCTTACCCTGTGCAGCTCCCCAATGCTTTAAGGGAGAATAAACTGTAATTCCGGCACAGAGGATGGGAGCAGCGCTTGGAAGATCGAGGGTTTCGGGAATGTGAACTACATAATTTTCATCTACCACTATACTTTCAGAGAAACCGCCATAGGTTACTCCTCCATGTTTCGTGTCAGGAGAATTAAATACAACAGTCCATCCTTTCTCGCAAAATTGTTCTTCGCCGTCATGACAATGTTCACATTCGCGGCAACTGTCAACAATACAGCCAACACCTGCCAAATCTCCAATCTTGAACTTAGTTACTTCATTACCAACTTTTGTTATTTTACCTACAATTTCGTGTCCGGGAACAATCGGATAGATCGTACTGCCCCAATCGTTATGAATGCTGTGCAGATCGGAATGACATATTCCACAATATAGTATCTCAATTTCTACATCGTGAGGAGTTACTGCTCGACGTTCTATTTTTAAATTTTTTAATGGATCTACAGCCGTTTCTGTTCCAAAAGCTTTTACATTTTTTATACTCATATTATTTCTGTTTTATTAATTCAAAGAAGGTTTATTTATAAGGTAAAAAAACTCTTGTTCTATTGGTTTTATAAAAGCAAAAAGAGAGGAATAGAAGCGTGAGTCGGATGTTAACATGCAATAAATACATTCCTGTCTTTTTAACTCCATTAGGTTCTTTTCGGGTTTAGTCTTTTGCTCCAAGTAGGGGACCATTGATATATATAGGCTTTGCATATAAGGTGTACACGGCATCTTCATCACCCCGATGGGAAGTTCGCCTCTTTCTTGCATTATTCTTTTATCATAAACATCATGGTAAAATTCTGATAAGAACGATTGGCTGAAACCGACATAAATGCCACAAAAAGATTCTTCGTCATTTTTTGAAGTATGAAAAGTAACTATTGTATTTGCTTGAATAAAAATACATTCGCCTTTTTTTGCTGAAATTTGTTCACTTTTATACCGAATTGTCAGTTTACCCGAATACATGAAAAGTATAACAGGGCAGGAAACTTTTATTTTCTGAATGATATCTTGTTCTTGACTGATATAATCGAAATAAATATCAGAATTATTCTCTGAATCGGATATATAATCTTGCCTATTCATAATGGCTTATTGTTCTTATCATTATTTATTAATACAAAGTTAAAAGGAAAGCCTTATAGCATTTTTGCTATAAGGCTCAGATTTATTTGTTATGAAGTACAAAAGCTATTCTGTGTTAAATATTTATCGTTTGGGTGAAAAACCGTATTGTTTTTTAAATGCCGAGTAGAAATGGGATAGATTTTTGAAACCAACTTCTACATACACGTCGCTTACTTTCTTATCTTTATCTTGAAGCTTTTCATAAGCTACCTGAAGGCGTTTATTTATGAGCCACCTTTGCGGTGTGGTGTCGTTGATCTTCGCAAAATCTCGTTTGAAGGTTGCCAAACTGCGTCCGGTGTAAGATGCAATTTCCTCAAGAGTAAGTTCATACATGTAATTTTCGTTCATAAAATCCATGATATCAATCTTCCATGGCTCGGTAAAATCAAATAGGATAGGATAAAATTCTTTATAGGTGTTCAATAAAGAATATATTCCTTCCTGCAATTTTAGCTGTATTACTTCTTCGGTTGGCTGTACACCCGAATCGAAATAGGGGGTCAGAGACTGAAACAGGCTGGTGATATCGGGACGGGCTTCTATTCGAAAAGCACTTTGCTCTGGTATAGCTACATTTTCAGCTATCTCTTTTTTGTTGAGTTTAGTATTATAAAACTCGCGTAGAAGATTACGTTTAAAGACGAGAGTTATGCCTTTATACTGCTCTGCTTCTGTTGGTCTTTTATACATCATGGTTCGATGATCGCGACGGACGAAAGCACATTCTCCGGGATGAATGACCGTTTGTGTTCCATTCTCATCAATGATATATTCACCCGAATAAAGATAAATCAGTGAATGATCTTTATTCGAATGTATACATGATGTGTTGTTGTGCGTATAACAAGACAAAAATATTCCTGAATAGCTCAATGTTTGTACCAATCCTTTCTGTTCCATACCATCTTTCATTTGTATTATATCACAAATATACTCATAATAATGAGTATATTTTTTTGCTGTAAGGCTCAAATATTTTTGTTACAGGGCTCATTGCTTAGGTCGGGACATACATAATTTACATATCTATTTTGTAGATGAAAAAAGAGATTGAATCAAAATTATATTATACAACAAATTCTAATAATACCCTAAATGCTGATAAATACAAATCAAAGAAATCTATTTCCATCGCACGAGAAGCATATCGAACTGCTGCCTTGACATCTCCATGTTCCTTTTCCATTACTTCAAAAAAAACACATCGAAAAATAGCCTGTCTCAGCAGCGTTTAACCGCTACTATAATTCATTAATATATTGCATAATACAATTATTAATTGTATTATAATCATTACTCTTTTTTAGCTCTTGTTGAGAAGCTTCTTTATTTTTACTAGGAATAGAAATTTTTATTGTTCGTTGAACTGGTAACTGTTCAGTCTGCTCCGCTTTTAATTCATTTTTGACATGTTTTATCGATTTTCTAATGTCATCTTCATTAAATGTTTTATCTAATTCTCTATTTTCTGATATAAATGAAAAATAACCAACATTATCCTTTTGCTTGGTAATAAGTTAGCCTATTCGAATTTTACTTCATTATATTATACAATATAGTTCGGGGATGCTCTCTCTTACTTATAAAATTTGCGTGTAGTGTATATATATTTATATGTAAAAAACAGAAAAAGCGTGTAATCTATTGATTATCACGCTTTTATTTTATTTCAAGTGATCCGAGCGGGATTCGAACCCACGACCCACAGCTTAGAAGGCTGTTGCTCTATCCAGCTGAGCTACCGGACCTCACCTTTTGCTTTTAAGCGAGTGCAAAGATAATATTTTTGTCTAAAAAAAAGAGCTTATATCATTTTTTTTTCAAAATTATTACAAAACATAAAAGAATAAGGGCATATTATCTATACCTAAGTCATCCTCTGTCACAATACATAACATTACAATACAGCACTCTAATTTTCTAAATAAAATATAATTATATGGCAAATTATACTGTTAAAAACTTTACTAAGCAAACAAAATATTTTACTTTTGCATTGCTTTTCAAATGATGATAACTATTTGAAATTAAGTACATATAAATATTATTTATGAAAGCATAGACATCTATCAATTAAAAAGCTATCAATCAGAAGAATAACGAAAACCTATATATTTAAACAAATAAAAAATCATGGCTAATCAAAAAGAAAAGCTTTTTTCAGACTTTCCTCCAATTTCGACAGAAGAATGGATGGCAAAGATTACTGCAGATCTAAAAGGCGCTGACTTTGAGAAAAAACTCGTTTGGAAAACCAACGAAGGGTTTAAAGTAAACCCATTTTACAGAAGTGAGAACAATGAAGGTTTGGAAACAATCAATTCCCTTCCTGGAGAATTCCCTTATGTTCGTGGAACCAAAAAAGACAATGAATGGTTTACACGCCAAGACATAAAGGTCACAGATTTTAAGGCTGCCAACAGCAAGGTTCTTGACATTTTAAATAAAGGGATCACATCTGTTGGGCTCACAATCAAGAGTAATGATGTTACTTCAGAAAACATCAAAACATTGCTTCAAGACATTTGCTTAGATGCTGTTGAATTAAATTTTTCGACATGCCATAAAAAAACACTTGAGTTAACTAAAATTATCGCAGACTATTATAAAGAGTCTGGTGTCGATGTTCTTAAATGCTATGGTTCTATCAACTACGATCCTTTCAAAGCTCTTTTAAAGAAAGGTAGTGACTGCAATGGTTGGGTTGATCAAGCTATTGCGATTGTAAAGGCATCCGCTTCCTTACCTCGTTTTCGAGTATTGAGTGTCAATGCTCATTTACTTAATGATTCCGGTGCATATATCTATCAGGAACTAGGTTATGCACTTGCTAACGGTAACCAAATATTAAGTGCTTTAGTTGAAGCAGGAGAAGATGCTGCTGTAATCGCTAAAAAAATTAAATTCAACTTTGGTATTAGCGGTAACTATTTCATTGAGATAGCTAAATTCAGAGCAGCACGCTGGTTGTGGGCTGAAATTGTTAGTGCATACAAATCAAGCACATCCGAAGATATTAACCCCGCAGCTAAAATATATACTCATGCTCAAACATCAGCTTTCAATAAAACAGTGTATGATGCACATGTAAATATGCTACGTACACAAACAGAAGCTATGTCTGCAAGTATTGCCGGAGTTAATTCATTGACAGTGCATCCATTTGATGAAACATTCAAGAAATCAGATGAATTTTCTGAAAGAATTGCACGTAATCAGCAATTACTATTAAAAGAAGAATGTCACTTTGATAAAATAACAGATCCATCTGCCGGTTCATATTATATCGAACACCTAACATCTGCAATCGCAGAACAAGCTTGGAAATTGTTTTTAGATACAGACGAAGTTGGCTTTTATGAAGCATTAAAAGCTGGAAGTGTTCAATCAACAGTAAAAGATGCAGCAAACGCCCGATTTAAAGCATTAGCTACACGTCGTGAGATATTGCTAGGAACTAACCAATATCCAAATTTCACAGAAAAAGCTGCTGATAAAATTGAGTTGGAGGAAGGAAAATGCGGATGTGGATGTTCTACTTCAGATTCTCCATACCAACCACTTCCGACTGCACGTCTTGCTACTGAATTCGAAGCATTGCGCCTTGCTACTGAAAAAACAAATGTTCCTAAAGTATTTATGCTAACTATAGGTAGCTTATCAATGCGTTTAGCCCGTTCTCAATTCTCATGTAATTTTTTCGGATGTGCTGGATATAAAGTTATTGACAATCTTGGATTCGAAACTGTTGAAGCTGGTATCAAAGCAGCACGTGAAAACGAAGCTGATATTATAGTACTATGTTCGAGCGATGATGAGTATGCAACATTTGCCCCTGAAGCACAAAAATTACTTCAAGATGGTAAAGAATTCTTAGTAATAGCTGGTGCTCCTGCTTGTGCTGATGAATTGAAAGCACAAGGCATAGAACACTTCGTTAATGTTAAAAGTAATGTACTGGAAACACTTAGAATGTTTAGTGCTAAATTAGGTATCGAATAAGTAAACAGCGAATGTTGACAGTATCACCAGATTACCGTCAGCTCAAAAACAAAAAGAGATATGAAACCAAATTTTAAAAATATAGATATAAACAAATCAGGCTTTGCTGCTACAAATGCAGCAAAATGGACTGCTGAGAATGGCATTGAAGCCAACTGGATTACTCCAGAGCTTATTCCTGTTAAGCCTGTATATACAAAAGAAGATCTTGAAGGCATGGAACACTTGAACTATGCATCAGGTATTCCTCCATTTCTTCGTGGTCCATATTCCGGGATGTATGCTATGCGTCCTTGGACAATTCGTCAATATGCAGGTTTTTCTACTGCAGCCGAATCAAATGCATTCTACCGTCGTAATCTAGCTTCGGGACAAAAGGGACTTTCTGTAGCTTTCGACCTTGCTACGCACCGTGGCTACGATGCCGACCATCCTCGTGTAGTGGGAGATGTCGGTAAAGCAGGGGTATCTATTTGCTCTGTAGAAGATATGAAAGTATTATTTGCAGGTATTCCATTGAATCAAATGTCAGTATCAATGACTATGAATGGTGCCGTTCTTCCTATTCTTGCATTCTATATCAATGCCGGATTGGAGCAAGGTGCCAAACTTGAGGAAATGGCCGGAACAATTCAAAATGATATTCTTAAAGAATTCATGGTACGTAATACATATATCTACCCACCAGAATTTTCAATGAAAATCATTGCAGACATTTTTGAATACACATCTCAAAAAATGCCTAAGTTCAACTCTATATCTATCTCTGGTTATCATATGCAAGAAGCTGGAGCAACTGCAGATATTGAGTTGGCATATACTCTTGCTGATGGTATGGAATATTTGAAAGCAGGTATTGATGCAGGTATTGATGTAGATGCCTTCGCTCCTCGCCTATCATTTTTCTGGGCTATCGGGATGAATCATTTCATGGAAATAGCTAAAATGCGTGCCGGACGTTTATTATGGGCTAAAATTGTAAAAAGCTTTGGTGCTAAAAATCCAAAGTCACTTGCATTACGTACTCACTCCCAAACATCTGGATGGTCACTAACAGAACAAGATCCATTCAACAATGTTGGCCGTACATGTATCGAAGCTATGGCTGCTGCACTAGGACATACACAATCATTGCACACTAATGCCTTAGACGAAGCTATTGCGTTACCAACTGACTTCTCTGCACGTATTGCTCGTAATACACAGATATATATTCAAGAAGAAACTCAGATATGTAAAGAAATAGACCCTTGGGCTGGTTCTTATTATGTTGAGACTCTTACAAATGAGCTTGTACACAAAGCATGGGATTTGATACAAGAAGTTCAAAAGCTTGGCGGTATGGCAAAAGCTATTGAAACAGGGCTTCCTAAAATGCGTATTGAAGAAGCTGCAGCACGTACACAAGCAAAAATTGACTCTGGACAACAAACTATTATTGGTATCAACAAATATCGCCTTGCAAAAGAAGATCCTATTGATATCTTAGATGTTGATAATACAGAGGTACGCCGTCAACAGATAGAACGTTTGAATGACTTGAAATCGAAACGAGACAATGCTGCTGTTAAAAAAGCATTGGAAGCTATTACTGAATGTGTTAAAACTAAGAAAGGCAACTTACTTGAACTTGCTGTTGAAGCAGCTCGTGTTCGTGCAACATTAGGTGAAATATCTGATGCTTGTGAAGTAGTAGTAGGCCGTTATAAAGCAATAATCAGAACTATTTCAGGCGTGTATTCATCAGAAACTAAAAAAGATCCAACGTTCCAAGAAGCTTGTGAACTTGTAGAACAATTTGCGAAGAAGGAAGGTCGTCAACCACGTATTATGATAGCCAAAATGGGACAAGATGGTCATGACCGTGGAGCTAAAGTCGTAGCAACAGGTTATGCAGACTGCGGATTTGATGTGGATATGGGACCATTGTTCCAAACTCCGGAAGAAGCAGCCCGTCAAGCTGTAGAAAACGACGTTAATGTTCTTGGTGTATCTTCTCTTGCTGCAGGTCACAAAACACTTGTACCTCAAGTTATAGAAGAACTTAAAAAACTTGGACGTGAGGATATCGTAGTGGTAGCAGGTGGTGTAATCCCGGCTCAAGACTATGACTTCCTTTATAAAGCAGGTGTAGCTGGTATATTTGGTCCTGGTACTCCTGTTACTAAAGCTGCTGTCCAAATTATGCAGATCTTATTAGCTGAATAAAACCAGCAGCTAATCCATATAAAAAAGTCATCCTAACATTAGGATGACTTTTTTGTTTCAAATAGGAAGAAATTAGACATTGACCTACAATATAGTGTATAAAAAAAGAGCTATCGATTGATAGCTCTTTTATATCATATTCGTAAATAATACTTATCGACGAGCAGTAAATGTCACAACACGATTCCATGAATCTGTTGGGAATGGTTGCTCAGAATCACCACTAGCTTTCGTTGTAATACGGCTAGGTGAAATATTGTATTTATTGATTAGAACATCTGATACAGTTTTCGCACGTTTTTCAGAAAGACGTTGATTTACTTCTTTTGAGCCTGTACTCTTATCTGCATAACCTGTAAGAACAATGTTTACACTAGGATTATCTTGAAGATATTTTGCTGCATTAAAGATATTAATATCTTGATTTTGTTCTAGGTTGGCACTTCCTAAACGAAATACAACAACAGCATTCATTAACACTTCTTCATTCACCTCAGTAGTTTCTTTAATGATTACTTGAGGCTCTGGTTTTTGAGCTAACATTGTCTTGTAATCATTGATCTGTCTGTCCTTATCGGTTAATGCTGCTCGTTGTTCATTAATTTGATCATTCAAAGACTGAATCTGTAATGGATCAAGAGGCTCAACTAGTTCGAAACCATTTTTATTAAATCGGTAAGTAATACCAGCCATAACATTTAGAGTTCCATCATATTTAAGACCTTCTGTTCTACCATTAAAGTCATCACGCAACAAATTACCAACAGCTTCTAAATTCAGACTTAAATCATCATTCACACGGAAATCAGCCTGGAAACCACCACGAGGGACAATCATATTATTCGTCGTCAAAGCGTCTTCAGACTTTTTAAAACCATGCACATAACCTAATCCGGCAATTGCATATAAATTAAAAGTCTTATCCCCTTTATAAGGAGTGAAAAGATTGGTCAAGTTTAATAGACCATCAGCATTAACTTGAAAATAGTTTATTTTAAAAGTATGGTCTGTTGGCTCTACATAACTCTTAGCTTGCCATCCACCTAACTGTAAACGGGCTCCCAGTTGAGGTGAAAAAAACTTACCAACTGATACAGCTACATGAGGAGTAATAAGGTCTCCTACGGATGTTTTTCTGTTATATTCACTAAATGTATATTCGGCACCAACTTGACCTTGAATAAACCAGTTGTCTCCAAATCCATATTGTTTAAGTGCTTTTTCTTGAGAAAAAGCTGAAAGTGCAAATAAAGATGCACAAACAAACAATCCAATTTTTTTCTTTTTCATGTAATTTTTTTTTGTAAAAAGTTTATATTCATTTAAATATTACTATCTCGATTTTGGCAAATAAATATATTCAAATGCTAATAACCAGATATAATATATTTCATCATTTAGTGGTATACACACTAATGAGCCTGCAAATATATTTATAATTTTTTTAACATTGACTCTTGTAAAAATCAGATATATATTATACTTATTATTTATAACAATAAAATTAACTATTTGTTGAATGGGAAATATAAACAGACATATATTAAACACATATAAATCTATAAATTAAGGCATCTATTCTATTGAATATTTAACATTTTAAAAGATAAAAAAAATCTTTCCAATTTTGCGTTAATAGCACAAAATTGGAAAGAATATAGAAGGAGAACTGTCAAAAAAAGACAAATGACTCCATATTTTATATAGTTACTTAGTTAGTAGTATCTGTTCCTTCAAGCTTTTTAATTTGCTCTTCCGCATTATTCCTTAATTTATCACTTTGCTTTTTAGCTTCATCAACCAGTTTTTTACCAGCAGCTTTTGCAGCAGCTTTTGCAATAGGGTTACTACCTGCCTCTTTCACCAGATTATCTGATTGTTTTTGTGCTTCATCAACCAGTTTTGTAGCAGTATTATCTGCTTCACTACGTATTTTCTCTATCTGTTTGGCCTTCTCTTCCGACAGCTTAGAAGATACATCCGTACCTTCTCCCTTACTATCACCACCTAATAGCTGATTTGCTAAATTAGATGCTGCATCTGAAACTAAAGATTTGGTATCGACACCTATTTTCGGATTTGTAAATGTCCCACCGATTGTAATCGGAACATTATTAACGAAACTATTAGCCATTGATTTAGGTAATGTTACGGTACCCTTATAATTGATGCTTTGGTCTAAACCGGTTGAACCTTCCAGCTTCATAACCCCTCCATTACCAATATTTACATTAAAAGGTTTAGTTGTCAATTTCCCATTTTCGACACTAAATGGAAGATTAATATCTTTGGGTGAGATTGATTTCAACGCATCTGTTTTCAATGCCGATGAAAGAGCTGTTAAAGCGGGTACATTCTCAACCTTAACATTGCTGGTTTGTAAGGCTCCGGTTCCGGACAAAGCCGCTAATGTTTCCATAATGGATGAGCCCAAAGATGTATTTACATTAAGATTCATAGAATAAGTACCTATCAGATTCTCAAAAATCGGAGCAAACTTCTGTACTGATTCTACAGATTTAAAGGTTTCAGCAAAAGAAACATTAGACAGGTTTATTGAAAAGTTCACCTTCGGTTTCTTCGGTTCAGATGTATCATAAGTTCCGGATACTTTTGCAGCCCCTCCTAATGCATTTGCATTTACATTATTAAGCGTTAGTATTCCATTCTTAATATTCATAGCACCTACCATATTGGTAATATTAATCTTGCCATATACTATTTGGTTCAAATTTGCATTTAATGCAAAATCAATATTTTTAGGGATAATTATATCCTCTGTAGTTGCAGATGTCTCTTCTGATGATGCTGTACCAGAAGTTTCTTCACTGATAAAATCATTTGCATTGAGGTAATTAGATTTTATATTAAGTTGTCCTTTCAGTGTTTGATCCTTTAGGGCATAAGCAATAAAGTTCTCTAAACGACCTGTAGCTGACACATCATTCTTTCCAATCTTAACATCTAGCGAAGATAGATTGACATAGCGTGGGGTAAACTCCAAAGCTGCATTATTGATTAAAACATCTGGTATATCTTTTGCCTTATATGTCATATTGGAGAGTTTCAGATGCCCGGCAGCCGATACATTTTCATATTGCTCTTTTTCTATTGCAGACATTCGTGTCGCAATATTAATATTTGCATCTATTTTACCATTCAATTCTGTTCCCTTTTCCAATGGATACACTTCTTTTATCATTGCCAAATCTAACGTACCTTTAGCCTGAGCCTTTAAATTAGGATCGCTCATTGGTGTTGAGATATTCAATGCCCCACTGAATGGATTTCCGCCTAATGTAAAACTAAATTTACTAATATCCACAATAGTATTATCTAATGATCCCCCTTTGCTATTGATTGCCAAGTCAACATTGATATTATTTACAGATTTAGGTAATGACGGATATTGAAACATTGCATTTGCAACTTTGATGTTCACATCAAAAGCCGGATACGTTTCTCCCTCCATAACACCTTTCACATAAGCATCTATCGAAGCTGTTCCTTCTGTTTTGATATCTTTAAAATCGGAAGTAAACATAGCAGGAACAATAGATAGTATATCTTTAAATTTAGTATCAGGGGCATCTAGTTTAAGATCGAATTCCATACCATCTTCTCCGACAAATCCAAAAGAACCGTTTATTGCAGCTTGTAATTCATTGATTTGGATACTACTTTTTTCGAATACAAATTTCATTTTATCCAAATTTGCACTTAAAGTCGCTTCTGCAACACCCTTTACTTTTACTAAATAAGGAATGCCGTCCATTGCAAATGATAACTCATTGATTGTCGAACTTGTTTTCAATGTAGTTTCATCTGCAGACAAATCTCCCGAAAGGGTTCCATTCCATCCAAAAAGAGAAAATTTCATCTTAGTAGAGTCGTTCTGAAAAATAATATTACAGTTATTGACTGATACTTTCTGTAAATTTAATTTGAATGGAGTATTTGCATCCGACTCACTTTCTAAAGTTGTAGAGTCGGTTTTCATTATATCCCAGTTAGCACGTCCATCTGCTAATATTTTAGCGAAAACAGAGGCATTATCTAAGTTTATTTTAGAAATCTTATAATCGTCTCCAAAAAGACTGAACAAATCGATTGTTACACTAGCCGATTGCGCCTGCAATAGGGTATCTCCTACAAAATCATCTTTACCTATTACAGTTGTATTTTCTAGTGATAGTGTTGCATTTGGAAAATTAGAAAACAGGTTTAACCCAAAATCTTTAATATCTACAGTTGCATTCAACTCTTCATTAGCAGCTTTTAAAACTGCATCCTTTATTTTTCCTTTAAATAATAATGGGACTATAATCATAGCCACAATAATAATAGCCAGCACACTTCCTATGATGGCGATAACTCTTTTCGATCCTTTCGTCATAATTTATAACTGTTTTGAGTTTCTTTTTAATTTAGTGAGATAACGTTTTGTAAGTAAATTTGTTGTATTTCTTTTTTTATTATATTACCAATTTTTCGGGATGAAAGTTAGCATATTTTCAGCCAATAGCCTCGAATTATTAATCTTTTTTAAAGAACTCTATCATACATCTATTATTATATTTTTATAGATAAAGATTCCGGCCAATTTAATTATTTCTAAATCTTGGTATATTTATATAATAAACCCCTTGGATAGTTATTTATCCAAGGGGCTATTGATAATAAAATTGAAATTTACATTCCAATTTGAGTCTTAATAAAATCATGAGCATCATCTCTAGTTCTAAAATACACAAACCGTCCAATCTTTTTTGGAAGATCCTCTAAAGATATATGGATTGACACTCCTTCTTTTTCCAACAGAAAATTCTCATAGGTCGTGGTATGTTCAGAACCTGCCTCCAATTGCATAATGCTAGATACTTTGATCAATAATCTTTCAGGATCCACACTATACACAATAAAATCTTTTCTTAATACTTCCTTGTTTTTCATGTTTGTTCCCCCTTTCATCTTTAAGCTTAATTCCCTATAAATATAACAATTATATATCAATATAATTACAAAAATGAATCTAGTTAACAACCATTAACACATAATCAAAATACTTAGATAATAATAACTAAAATAGGATTCATGGCAAATTTATGCACACAATTTCAAGATCTGTGCATATCACTATTTTTTTTAGTATAGAAATTTCGCTGTCTTATATTTTAGTCGTACTTTTGTGGCGAACTGAATAATAACATTTTATTTAAATAAATCATGGATATTTCACACATCGAACATTTAGGTATTGCCGTAAAAAGCATAGAAGAACAACTACCTTATTATGAAGGAGTGTTAGGTTTGAAATGCTATAGCATTGAAGTCGTAGAAGATCAAAAAGTAAAGACCGCATTTTTCAAAGTGGGACAAACTAAAATCGAGCTTCTTGAGCCAACTAGCCCGGACAGTACAATTGCTAAATTTATCGAGAAAAAAGGCGAAGGAATACACCACATTGCCTGGTGCATCCAAGATGGCGTAGCTAATGCACTTGCAGAAGTAGAAGCCAAAGGAGTTCAAGTAATAGACAAAGCTCCACGCCGTGGTGCTGAAGGTTTAGACATAGCTTTCCTTCATCCGAAATCAACAGGAAGTGTGCTTACAGAGCTTTGTGAAACACCAAAAAAATAAAATATTGATGACTTTACACAGAATAAATTAGTTCTATGTAAAGTCATTTCTATATTTGAAAAATAATCATATTTGAAAAATAAAATATAAAAAAATGAGCCAACTTGAAAAAGTAAAAGAGCTGATTGAGCTTCGTGCAAAAGCTCGTCTTGGCGGTGGTGAGAAAAGAATTGAAGCTCAACACGCAAAAGGTAAATATACAGCACGTGAACGTATTGCTATCTTATTAGATGAAGGTAGCTTTGAAGAATACGATATGTTTGTTGAGCACCGCTGTACAAATTTCGGCATGGAAAAAACAAAATTCCTTGGCGATGGTGTTGTTACAGGTTGTGGTACTATTGAAGGACGTTTAGTTTACGTATTTGCTCAAGACTTTACTGTTATTGCAGGTTCATTGTCTGAAACTCTTGCAATGAAAATCTGTAAAGTTATGGACATGGCAATGAAAGTAGGTGCTCCAGTTATTGGTATCAATGATTCGGGAGGTGCACGTATCCAAGAAGGTATCAATGCCCTAGCTGGATATGCTGAAATTTTCCAACGCAATATTTTGGCATCAGGGGTTATTCCTCAAATTTCAGGTATCTTCGGCCCTTGCGCCGGAGGAGCTGTATATTCTCCTGCCCTTACAGATTTTACTTTGATGACAGAAGGCATGTCATACATGTTCTTGACAGGTCCTAAGGTGGTTAAAACAGTAACTGGTGAGGATGTTTCTCAAGAAGACCTTGGAGGTGCAAGTGTTCATACTAGCAAATCTGGTGTTGCTCACTTCTCTGTTGGCAACGAGGATGACGGTTTAGCACTTATCCGTCAATTATTCGGATTCCTTCCATCAAATAATATGGAAGAAGCTCCACGCAGAGAATGTACAGACCCAATTGCCAGAATGGATGATTTCCTTAATGAAATTATTCCTGACAATCCGAACAAAGCATACGATATGTATGAAGTGATCGGAACTGTTGTAGATAATGGCGAATTCCTTGAAGTACATTCATCATATGCTAAAAACATTATTGTAGGTTTTGCTCGTTTCAATGGTCAATCTGTTGGTATCGTAGCTAACCAACCTAAATATATGGCTGGTGTACTAGACATTAATGCATCACGTAAAGCTGCACGTTTCGTTCGTTTTTGTGATGCTTTCAACATTCCTTTGGTTACATTGGTAGATGTACCGGGATTCTTACCGGGAACAGGCCAAGAATACGGAGGAGTTATCGTACACGGAGCAAAACTTCTTTATGCTTATGGTGAAGCTACTGTTCCTAAAGTAACAGTTACTCTACGTAAATCATATGGAGGTTCTCATATTGTGATGAGTTGTAAACAACTTCGTGGTGACATCAACTATGCATGGCCAACAGCAGAAATTGCTGTAATGGGTGCTGATGGAGCTGTAGAAGTATTGTATGCTAAAGAAATCAAAGCAGAAGCAGATCCGGCTAAACAAGCTGAAGTTGCTGCAGCCAAGAAGGATGAATACAACAAACTATTCTGTAATCCGTACAATGCTGCACGTTATGGTTATATTGATGATGTTATTGAACCACGAAATACTCGTTTCCGTGTAATCCGTGCTTTAGAACAATTGAGAACTAAAAAGCAAACTAATCCTGCTAAAAAGCACGATAACTTGCCTCTATAATCTCTCTAAAACTAAAAGATATGAGTGATCAAAATATACCAACAGAAGTATTAGCGGCAATAGCAATGGCTATATACGATATACAAAACCAACATGATGTGGAAAGCAACGTGTTGACAATTAAAAATGTATCGAAAGATTATTTGCCTTGGGCCGACAAAGGGAATGCTATGCTTCAAATGCCAATAAGAAAATAAAAATTGAACAATTATTATGAAACAATTCATATATAAAATCAACGGTCAAGAATATGTTGTTGCCGTAAATAAAATGGATAACTCACTTGCCGAAGTTGCAGTAAATGGCACAGCATACAAGGTAGAGTTAATGAATAATGACGAGGAAGTTTCATTTGTTTCTCGTCCGACAATAAAAGCTCCTGTAGATTCTAAAGTTACAACTGCTGCCCCTAAGGCTACAGTTTCGGCTCCTGCTGCAAAACCAGCTGGAAGCGGTGCCGGTGCATTAAAATCGCCACTACCAGGAATTGTTGTTGCAATCAATGTAAATGTAGGTGATGCTGTGAAGAAAGGTCAAACAGTAGCAACATTAGAAGCTATGAAAATGGAAAATGCACTTCAAGCCCCAATTGACGGTAAAGTAGCATCTATCAGTGTAAATAAGGGAGATTCAGTTCTTGAAGGTGTAGTTATATTAACTATCGAATAAAAAAGACTCTCTTTTTCATTATAAAAAAAGCCTCATGAAAGATTCATGAGGCTTTTTTATTAACAATAATCTATTAAAATAAAAAAATGATGGATTATTAAATTTTTATTTGCATCTTTACGATATAAAATAGAAGTCTATTTATACTAAATTCGTACACTTTGAATATATAAATAGGTCAATAACTAAAAATTTAACAATAGAAACATTACAAATACATAGTTCTAAGCAATTAAAGTATAAATTTTTATTTGCATAATTACGAATATAAACGCCTTAATAGAATAAATTTAATTCCATATAATCACAAAAAATTATTTCATAAAAAATTATAGAGACAATTATTGTACTAAGTACTAGACAAAATATAAAGAATTTTAGAAATGATGAATTCAATAAGCACATTTCCAAAATTCCTTACAGAAAAGCCTGTTGATAGGTCATATACAGTTTTACACTAAATTTTAGCATAGGCTTTTTTAAGCCTATGCTTTTCTTTGAATTGTTAACAGAATAGAATGGAATAAACCTAATAAATGAAATTTCCAATAGATTATATAATATGCAATAGTTGTAATTATCATATATATCTTAACATAATGCAAGTTTATGTAAATACTCATTAAAAAAGTAAAAACAATTCATGCTCATAGAATGTTAAATAATTGAATTATTTAATTTTGTTTTTATAAATAACAGACCTTTCATTTATGCATTCTAAAATTATATTCGGTTCAATCCTATTCGGTATATTAGCATTTAGTGCTTGTAAAAAAACAGTGGCAGATTTACCAATTGTTGAAGTAGAGCCAGTCACTGTAGACAACATCGAAATCTACGGAGAGTATGTAGGGTTGATACGTGCATCTCGAAACGTAGAAATACATGCACGAGTAGAAGGATTTCTCGAGAAAATGACATTTAGTGAAGGTAAAAAAGTAGCCCTCAACGAGCCTCTTTTTTATATAAATAATGCTCCCTATAAGGCTAGAGTTGAAAAAGCAAAAGCACAATTAAAAAAAGACGAAGCACAAGAAGCTAAATCTAAGCGTGATGTAGAAAGACTTCGCCCTCTTTACCAACAAAATGCAGCAAGCCAATTGGATCTGGATAATGCCGAAGCTGCATATAATATTGCTATTGCCAATGTAGCCATGAGTAAAGCAGACTTAGAACAGGCTAATTTGGAACTCAGCTATACTGTTGTACGATCTCCATTAGCAGGTTATATAAGTGAACGATATGTAGATATAGGAACATTGGTCGGGAAATCGAATTCGTCACTTTTAGCAACTGTAGTAAAACGAGATACTGTTTTAGTAGACTTTAAGTTAACATCTTTAGATTATTTAAAAAGCCAACGGCGTGATGTACATTTGGGTGAATTAGATAGTACACGTGCATGGCAACCATCAGTTACTATTACCCTGCCGGATAATACAGTGTATAGTGAAAAAGGAATTGTAGACTTCGCCTCTCCATTGGTAGATCCGAAAACCGGAACATTCGGCGTAAGAGCTGAATTACCCAATCCAAACCAAATACTGCTACCCGGACAGTTTACACGTGTAAAATTACTATTAGATGTCATGAACAATGTAATAGTAGTACCTCGCAAAGCTATATCTATTGAAAAAGGCGGAGCATTTATATTCGTAGTTCGACCTGATAGCATTATAGAAAAAAGATATATAGAAACCGGACCGGAACAAAACAATAAAATTGTGGTTACAAGAGGATTATCAGTCAATGAAAATATTGTTGTTGAAGGGTTCCAGAAACTCGTACATGGACAAAAGGCCATCCCAAGAACACTAGCTGAAGAAGAAGCAATAGAATCTAGTGAAAAAGATAAATTGACAAAAGAGGAGGAGAATAAATGAAGCCCGGATTTTTTATAGACAGACCTGTACTCTCAACTGTACTTTCCCTACTAATAGTCATTATTGGGATTATAGGGCTATTCCTCCTTCCAATTGAACAATACCCACAGATTACACCTCCCGTTGTAAAAATAGGAGCATCTTATTCGGGAGCCAATGCAACAACAGTATCACAAGCTATTGCAACTCCTATCGAACAGGAATTGAATGGTACTCCGGGTATGATATACATGGAATCGAGCAGTTCCAATTCCGGAGGCTTATCTATAACCGTAACTTTTGATGTTAATACGGATGTTGACCTGGCTGCAGTAGAGGTACAAAACCGTGTTAAACTTGCAGAAAGCCGTCTACCTGCTGAAGTATTGCAAAATGGGATAACTGTGGAGAAGCAAGCACCAAGTCAGTTACTTACAATCGCACTAGTTTCAGATGATCCCAAATATGATGAAATATACCTGAGTAACTATGCTACAATAAACGTTCTGGATGTAATACGCCGTATTCCCGGTGTTGGTCGAGTATCGAATGTCGGTAGTCGTTATTATGGTATGCAGATATGGGTGTATCCTGACCGTTTAGCCAGTTTTGGGCTTACAATAAAAGATCTCCAGGATGCTTTAAAAGATCAGAATAGAGAATCGGCGGCGGGTGAACTCGGTAAGCAACCGATTGTAAATGTAGACGTTTCTATGCCAATTACGGCGCAAGGGCGACTCTCGACCGTAAGCGAATTTGAAAATATTGTAATTAAGGCAAATAGCGATGGTTCATTTATTAGAATGGGAGATGTAGCTCGTGTATCACTTGAAGCATCTTCATATAGTACCGAGAGTGGATTGAATGGTAAGTATGCAACTATCTTAAGTATATATATGCTTCCCGGCGCCAATGCGATGGAAGTTGGCAAACAGGTAAAAGAAGCTATGGGACAAATAGAAAAAGACTTCCCAGAAGGGTTAGAATATCTCATACCTTTTGATATGACCGATTATATTGGAGAATCTATCCACGAGGTATATAAAACATTATTCGAAGCATTATTTCTAGTAATTGTAGTAGTATTTCTTTCGTTACAAAATTGGCGTGCATCACTTATCCCGATTGTAGCAGTGCCGATATCATTGATAGGGACATTTGGCTTTATGCTTATAATGGGTTTTTCACTGAATATGTTAACTCTATTAGGTTTAGTTTTGGCAATAGGTATTGTAGTGGATGATGCAATCGTTGTGGTCGAAAATGTAGAACGTATTATGGAAGAAAAGGGCATCAGTGCGCGAGAGGCAACTCACAAAGCAATGAGTGAGTTGGCAGGGGCATTGATAGCTACATCATTAGTTTTAGCAGCAGTTTTTGTTCCGGTAAGTTTTCTGGACGGAATAACAGGCTCTTTGTATAGGCAATTTTCAATAACCATAGTAGTATCTGTTTTAATATCAGCTATTGTAGCCCTCACATTAAGTCCTGCAATGTGTGCCATTATACTACGTCCCAATAAGAAGAAAAAACACTTTATATTTCGCAAAATAAATATATGGCTCAATACCGGAAATAAAAAATATGCCAATATATTACTTAAAGCAATCAACAATCCTCGCCGGATATTAGCCGGTTTTGGCATGGTACTTGTCTTTATTTTTGTATTAAACAAAGTAATTCCAACGAGTTTTATACCTCAGGAAGATCAAGGATATTTTACAGTAGAACTTGAGATGCCCGAAGGAACAACTCTGGAACGTATGCGTACTGTTACTGAGAGAGCAATTACATATCTAGACAATCATGATGCTGTAGAATATGTACAAAACGTTACAGGGTCAAGCCCCCGCGTGGGAACAAATCAAGGACGAACAACACTTACTGTTATCCTGAAACCAATGGACGAACGGAGTGCCAGCGTTGATGATGTGATCAAAGATGCTCAAAAAGAATTTTATAATTACCCTCAAATAAGAGCCTTTGTTAGTCGTCCTCCCGCCATTCCGGGACTAGGTTCAGCCGGAGGGGTAGAAATGAAACTGCAAGCACGTTCTGATGCATCGTGGGATGACCTGGTAGCTGCAACAGATACCTTTATGTATTATGCCAACAAATCAAAGGCAATATCTAATGTATCTTCCTCTTTACAACCGGAAATTCCTCAGTTATATTTTGACGTAGACCGAGATCAGGCACAATTATTAGGAGTGCCGATGTCAGATATATTTTCGACAATGAAAGCCTATTTAGGTTCTGTCTATGTCAATGACTTCAATATGTTTAACCGGATATATAAAGTATATATCCAAGCCGATCAGTCTTATAGGGCTACAGCAAATGATATCAACTTATTTTTTGTAAAAGGGTCTGATGGCAATATGATACCTCTTACGGCATTAGGGAAAACGAGTTATACAACAGGTCCGGGAAATATAACCAGATTTAATATGTATACATCATCCTCAATACAAGTGACTCCTGCTTCCGGTTATAGTTCAGGTGAAGCGATGGCTACTATCGAAAGTATCAAAAAAGATCACTTACCCGAAAATATAGGTATTGCCTGGAGTGGGCTTTCTTTTCAGGAACAAAAAGCCAGTGGACAAACAGGCTTGGTGATCGGATTAGTATTTCTTTTTGTTTTCTTATTTTTAGCTGCTTTATATGAAAGTTGGACAATTCCAATTGCAGTGCTTTTATCTTTACCAATAGCAACATTAGGAGCCTATCTTGGTATATGGATTTTTGGATTAGACAATGATATTTATTTTCAAATAGGTTTGATTACTCTTATCGGATTAGCTGCAAAAAATGCGATCTTGATTGTCGAATTTGCAAAAGCACAAGTAGATGCCGGTATGCAACCCCTATTTGCTGCAATGCAAGCCGCAAAATTACGTTTCAGACCTATATTGATGACTTCATTAGCTTTTGTATTAGGGATGTTACCGATGGTTCTTGCTACAGGTCCCGGATCAGCAAGCCGCCACTCGATAGGTACCGGTGTATTTTTCGGTATGATTATAGCTATAACAATCGGAATCATCTTTGTTCCATTTTTCTTTGTAATGATTTACCGATTTAAGAATAGATTCCACATTCCTGAATTAAAATTCCCTAGTATAAGATCAAGGAAAAAAAATTATAAAAACTAATAAATAAAGACGTATAATAATGAGTTATACTAAATATATATTATCCATAGTTGTTGTAGCCAGTATAATCACATCGTGTAAGATCGGACAAAAATATCAAAAACCCGATCAACCAGATATGCCTCAGACATTCGATTCTAGAGGAATGCCTGAAGGCAGTGCTGCAGATATAGGTTGGGGCACCTTATATACTGACCCAGACCTCCAAAAATTAATCTCACAAGCATTAGACTACAATAAAGATATTTTAATTGCCACAGCACGTATCAAAGAAATGGCAGCAAATAAACGAATTAATCTTGCCAATCTCTTTCCGGAAATTGGAGTCGATGCTTTTGGACAAAAAGAAGTATTGGACTATGGCGGAACCGGAACAAAATCGACTCCCAAGATACGTGGACAAATGACCTTTGCATGGGAAGTCGATATATGGGGTAAGTTGCGATGGGCTAACGATGCAGGTATAGCTGCATATATGCAATCAGTAGAATCGAGGCGTGCCTTACAACTGACCATTGTAGCACAAGTTGCTCAGAACTATTTTGAACTAAAAGCCTTGGATAGAGAGCTTGAGATAGTAAAACAAACTTTAGAAGCTCGACGAGAAGGTGTCCATTTCGCAAAATTGCGTTATGAAGGAGGTTTGACTTCTGAAATTCCATATAAACAAAGCCTTGTGGAATTAGCGCGAACAGAAACTTTAATACCGAATCTGGAGAATGATATAAAACTAAAGGAAAATGATTTATTTATTCTGACCGGATCTTTCCCCAATGGGAATATTACCCGAGGCGAGAACGTTACAAGGGAACTTTTACCTGAAAGTCTACCTGTAGACTTGCCATCTTCTTTGCTAAAAAGACGCCCAGATATTATATTAGCAGAACAAAAGCTAATAGAAGCAAATGCAAATGTCGGAATTGCACAAACCGATATGTTCCCAACTATAAAACTAACCGGAAGACTAGGTGGTGAAAATTCGGAACTTACCGATTTTCTAAAAAGTCCAGCTTGGTTTATATCGGGCGCATTAACAGGCCCCATATTTAACATGGGAAAAAACAAAGCAAAACATAAAGCTGCTAAGGCTGCTTATGAACAGGAAGTATACAGTTACGAAAAGACTGTTTTAGAAGCATTCAAAGAGGTAAATAATGCTATTATAACATTCCAAAAAGTAAAAGAAGTACGACAGTCGCAAGAAGCTCTTTATAAATCAGCACAATCGTACCATGAATTGGCAAAACTGCAATATATAAATGGAATTGTTAATTACATAGATGTACTAGATGCTCAACGCCAGTTATTTGATGCAGAGATTGCATTGAATTCTGCAAACTTAAATGAATTATCATCAGTGGTATCGCTCTATAAAGTGCTGGGAGGAGGGTTAACAAAATAAGTAAATAATTAGAACCGAAAACCGACAGCAACATATGTGCTTCGGGTTTTCATATTTGTGTCTGTTGCATCAGACACATTACGTAAGCCTCTGTCGTAACCGATTGTGAGCGAGTAAATGTCATATATAGCTCCAATATTAAATCCAACTCCATAATCGAACCTTGATAGCTGCCCTCTGACAAATGTATCTGTCTCACCAACATTAAGGTCGACTTCTGTAACTGAAGTTCCTGCTATAATTGTTTTAGTACCTTCTGTTTTCCGTTTTCCCTTGAAACCATATGCTGCATAAACACCTGCATTTATATTAAGTCCAAACTGATCGGTAAAAAAATGCTCGAATCCTATATTTAAAGGTATTTGTGCATAGTTAGCATCAACGACATATTTCCAATCCATTTTTGTAACAATTCCTGTCGCAGTATCTTCTGTTGTGTCCTTACGACTTTGTCTCAGTCCTTTTTTGACAACATAAAATCCACTTTGTAATTGAAAACCTGATATCAATTTATAATTAACATTTCCGCCAATTATAACACCGATTTTAGGGTCCTTATACATATTGCCTCCAGCAACATCCATCTCCGCCCAATTCACTCCAAATTTAAAATCACCGGTAATCCTTTTTTTAGGAGCAACCTGTGCCTCAATATTTGCACATACAAACAGTAAGGAAATAATCAAATATATTTTATAAATAACTTTCATATAATCTATTCTGGTCAAGCAAAGTTATAATAATTAATTATATATCAGACTAAACAACTCTTTTTCATCTAATATTTCATTTGCAACATCCTGTATTTGCAAAGCCGTTACAGAATTTATTTTAGCAAAAGATTCGTCTATAGTATCAATATGATTATAATACATAAAGCTTTTCCCAAGCGATAATGCAATATTCTCTTTATTATCTCCTGCTATTCCAATTTGACCGATCAATTGCTTTTTCGCAGAAGTTAATTGACCATCGGTTAGTTTAGTGTCCCTTAGTTTTTTAAGCTCTTTATATATCAGATCAACACATTTATCTGCATTACGCTGATCGCATCCAAAATATATAGACAGAATACCTGCATCCGAATAAGCTGTCACACTTGAATCAACATTGTATACATACCCTCTTTTTTCACGTAAACTTATGTTTAACCGGCTATTCATACCCGGTCCTCCAAGTATATTATTCAATATACGCAAAGCTTTACGTTTAGAATCATATATAGAGTACGAACGACCTCCAATTATTCCATGCACCTGCGAAGTATCTTTATCTATTTTTACATGTTCGCTAGGAATACCAAAAGGAACAAGCCTTTTATTTATAGATTCTCTAAATGTCAGATGAGATAAATATTTTTCTACGTAATAAATGATCTTCTTAAAATCAGTATTTCCCAGAGAAAAAAAGACGGTTTGCGATGGAATATAATATTCATCTACAAATCGTTTTGCTTTCGAAGTATCAAACGTTTTCAGTACCGAAGCATCTCCAAGTATATTGTGTCCTATACTTGAATGTTGGAACACGAGATTTTCAAACTCATCGAATATTAATTCTGATGGACTATCTTCGTAGGAATGGATTTCATCAATAATAACTTCTACCTCTTTTTCTATTTCGGACTGAGGGAAGCACGAATTAAATGTTATGTCGGACAAAAGTTCCAATGCACGTTCGAAATGCTCTTTCAGAAATATTGAGTAAATAACTGTCTCTTCCTTATTCGTATACGCATTTAATTCACCTCCTACATTTTCGATACGATTGATGATATGATGCGACTTCCGTTTAGTGGTTCCTTTAAACAGCATATGCTCTATGAAGTGTGCCATTCCGAACTGGTCTGCACTTTCGTCTCTAGTTCCGGCATTTACGATAAAACCGCAATATGAGACATTACCATCCGTCGGTTTGTGTACAATACGTAAACCATTGGGCAAAGTATGTGAATAATAATTTGTCATTTTTTCATGTAATGCGTCCTTTCTTCGGACGTAAATTTTTCTATTGAATAACGTAACATCGTGCGTGGCATTTGAGTATGGTATTTATCTAAAAAATTGCACAATATTTGTTTATCTCTTTTCCCGACTTCACGAAGCATCCAGCCGATGGCTTTATGCATCAGATCATGTTTGTGGTGCAATAGCTTTTCTGAAAGAGAAATTATATCTTTCATGTCGCCCCGCTTTATAAAAGCAAAAGTGGCAATTATAGCAATCCTCTGATCCCATAATAAGTCACTGTCTGCCAAATGATAGAGTATAGACCTGTCTTCCTTTGTCACAAGATATTCTCCAACAATATCTTTTGCACTAAGATCGACTAAGTCCCAATTATTGATACGTGAGGTATGTGACAAATAAAAATCGACAATTCTTTTTTGTTCTACAGCATCTGCTTTTTTGAAACGCTCAACAAACAGAAGCAAAGCACACAATCGACATTCATGATATTCATTATTCAATAATTTCTCAATCTCAACAAAAGAAGTTTCCTTATTACTTTTGGCTACTTTTCGGGTATCGGGTACCACTACTCCCAAAAATTTGTCACCTTCACCATATTGACCCTTTCCTGTTTTAAAAAAGTAAGGTAGGAAATCTCTTTTCTCTGGTGTCGAGTATGCTTCTAGCTGTTTTTGAATGTCTTTTGCCGTCATTTTAGAAACATTCTATTTCTTAATTGAGAAAGCCCTGCAATCATCTCTTCATTACGATAAACATCACAAAAGCCATGTTCGATATGATAAATCACATCATTTATTTCGAATTTTATATCCAGATCATTTGTTCTGATATAAACGAAATTCTGACTAATATTCTTACATACAATATAGTCTTCAAATACTTCTATTACAAGCAATGAGTACATACTTATTTAAGCTTCCATTCAGCTCCGTCTTTTCCATCCTTTATCTCAAAACCTGCTTTAGCCAATTCATCACGAATCTGATCAGATGTTGCCCAATCCTTATTTGCCTTGGCTTTGGCGCGTATATCTAAAAGTAGATCGATCGCTTTCGCAAATGCTTCATAGCTGGAATCATCTCCTGATTTAACATCTTTAATACCCAATATATCGAACAAGAAAAGATCGAATAGAGACTTTAATTCATCTATATCTTCTTCTATAAGAGATGTTTTACCATCAGCCGTAGAGTTTATTATAGTTGCAGCCTCAAAAAGATGGGAAATGACAACTGCCGAATTAAGATCATCGTTCATTGCATCATAACACTTCTGACGAAGCGATTTGACATCTACTGACGAAACAGCAGATGAAGTAAGTTTTTCAATCTTATTATAAGCATCCAATATTCGGTTTAACCCTTTTTCTGATGCCTGTAAGGCTTCGTTACTAAAATCAACCGTGCTTCGATAGTGAGCCTGTAGGATGAAGAAACGTATAGTCATAGGGCTATAAGCCTGTGTGAGAAGCTTATGTGAACCCATAAAGAATTCATCTAAAGTGATAAAATTCCCTAGTGATTTGCCCATCTTTTGCCCACCTATTGTAATCATATTGTTATGCATCCAATATTTTACAACAGGACGTTTTTCTAATGCCGTATTTTGTGCTATTTCACATTCGTGATGTGGGAACATAAGATCTAAACCTCCGCCATGTATATCAAATTCTGTCCCCAGATATTTGATGCTCATTGCCGAGCATTCGATATGCCATCCGGGAAAACCTTCGCTCCATGGTGATGGCCAACGCATAATGTGCTCTGCCGAAGCTTTTTTCCAAAGGGCAAAATCAACTTTGCTCTTCTTCTCATCTTGCCCATCCAAATCACGAGTTGTATTCAACATATCCTCTATATTTCGGTGCGAAAGAATACCATAATTGTAATCATTATTATACTTTTCTACATCGAAATAGACAGAACCATTACTCTCGTATGCATAGCCATTTTTCAATATTTCTTTTATGGCCTCGATCTGTTCTATTATATGTCCTGACGCATGAGGCTCGATGCTTGGAGACAATACGTTAAGAGCATCCATCGCTTTATGATAACGGTTCTTATAATACTGAACCACTTCCATAGGCTCCAATTGTTCCAGACGTGCCTTCTTTTCGATCTTGTCTTCTCCTTCGTCTGCATCGTTTTCCAAATGACCAACATCTGTAATATTACGGACGTAACGAACCTTGTAACCGATATGTGTCAGATAACGAAACAATAAGTCAAATGTTATTGCAGGACGTGCATGTCCAAGATGACCATCTCCATATACAGTAGGTCCACAAACATACATCCCTACATGAGGTGTATGAAGCGGTTCAAATACTTCTTTTTGACGGGTTAGTGTATTGTAGATGACTAGTTTTTGTTCCATTTCTATTCTCAGTTATAACTTTAATTTTTATAAACTACAAATTTATATAAAATATCATTTATCAGAGCACATATGCCTGATCAGAATTTCTATTTTGCCAGCAATAGAATTGCTTGTATAATCTCACTGACCCTATCAGCCTTGTCCAGTACCATCAAGTGATCTCCACCTTTCACTGTATAAACATCGTCATCCATCTGTTCGTATGGAAAAATCTGATCTTTAGTTCCATGGATATGGTACAAATTACGGCATCTTAGCTTTGGTATCCAATTAGTAATCTGATAAACTGCCCATTTCAAATATCTAGGATCGGTATAAACCATATATTCAGATATACGTTCTGTAGGCATTGTGTATATAAAACGAGTAAATACATTCACAATAAACTCTTTAGCAGCAAGCATTCTATCGGGAATACGCTTCGTGAAATTAACAGAACGAGCCATCCGAAAAAGGGGTGGTATCTCCATTTCATTAGTCATGGATGATATAACAATTGTTTTAAGCGGAGTTATAAAATTATTCATTTCCTGAACGATTAATCCACCCAAAGAATAACCTATTAAGATGAAAGGCTTTGATGCATCTATACCCTTGGCCATATTAGAGGTATATTGTTCCCATGTTTCATTCGCGGTCGGGATATGCCATTCAATATATTCTTTGACATAACCGTGCGGTAGAATAATTTCATCAAACATTTTACAGTTATTGCACATGCCTGAAATAAAATAAACTTTTATTTCTTCTACATTTTGCTCCTTTGGTTTTGTAAAATTTTTGAATATTGATTTAAGAAAATAAGCCATAAGTATCTATCAGATTATAATATCACACATCAAATTGATTTGGAATATCATCCATTATAGAAAATAATTCATCGACACTATCTGTCCTAAGCATTGAAACACGAACTTTTTTAAAATCAGGTATACCTTTGTAAAGAGAACTTGCAGCTAAATGTCGCCTACTATGCAGAATACCTCCACGTTCGCCCGAATAAGCGACATTTTCCCGTATCAATTGTTTCAAAATATCTTGATACCAAAGAAATGGCTTACGGGGCATATATTCTCCATTTTTTAGATAATATTTTACCTCTTCGAAAAGCCACGGACTGCCAATACTCCCCCGCCCTATCATCACAGCATCAACTCCGGTTTCAACAAAACGCTGCTTGCATATTTCAGGCGATGTAACATCGCCATTTCCAATAATAGGAATATGCATCCGTGGATTATTCTTCACTTCAGCTATCAATGTCCAATCAGCTTGTCCCATATACATTTGCGAACGTGTACGTCCATGTATCGTCAAAGCTTGTATACCTACATCTTGCAATTGTTCAGCCAATTCAACTATAATCTTAGAATCATTATCCCACCCTAAGCGTGTTTTGACTGTAACTGGAATCTTGACTGCTTTAACTACTTCACGAACTATATCGATCATTAAATCAGGAGTTTTCATCATTCCCGAACCGGCTCCTTTACCTGCAACTTTCTTGACAGGACAACCAAAATTTATGTCCAAAATATCAGGTTTTGATTCTTCACATATCTTAGCTGCCTCAACCATAGCTTCGACCTCCCTACCATATATTTGTATTGCTACAGGTCTTTCCCGCTCACTAATAGCTAATTTTGCTTCTGTTTTATTCACCCGACGAATAAGTGCATCAGAAGAGACAAATTCGGTATACACCATATCGGCTCCAAACTGTTTACACATAAGGCGGAACCCCATATCAGTAACATCTTCCATCGGAGCTAAAAAAACGGGATTCTCTGAAAATTCTATATTTCCTATTTTCATTTAAAAACTTTTCTTTTAATCGGCACAAAGATAGAGCTTTATTTTTTTTTCAACAGCCTTACCTCAAAAGCTTTGGAATTAAAATATGACAACACGCAAACATCTAAATTATGTTAAATTTAAAAATGATTTTATTTTCCTGTCTTCCCGACGCAGCGTTATCAATATTATACCGTCTAATATATAAACCTTACAAAACTACATTTCATATATTTTAGACTTTAAGTGTTTAAAATATTCAGTTAATTATTGTATTTTTATAGATGATTGAATAAAGCCGATTAATACTACCTTGATAGTAAATCGGCTTTATTTATAGTATTACATATAATATATCATAATAGTTTTCTTGCCCTAAGTATCTCTCTTTTTCCTGGAGGACCCGGGAGACGCTCTACTGTATATCCTACTTCTTGCAACATTCGTCTGACAATCCCTTTAGCACAATAAGTTACTAGAATAGCATCATTATTTGAGATTCCATATAGTTTAGAGAATAATGATAATGACCACATATCTGATTGTTTTTGGGGTGCAAATGCATCGAAATAAATCACATCAATCGGGTATTTAATCCGATCGAAATCAAATGATGTAAAATCAGCCTCTACTTTAGTCAGAAAAAAATTAGGAGTAATTTCTATTTCCTGATTCCATAACGATTGATGCAATATATTGAACAGATTTTGATCTTTCTGCCCATAATTCAATTTACTGGTTATTGAATCAGAAAGGGGATATTTTTCTATAGAAATATAATGAATTACCTTTTCAGAATTCTGAGCATCAAGGAGCGTTAAAAAAGCATTTAACCCTGTCCCGAAACCAACTTCAAATATATAAATTTCCTTTTTGGTACAACAATGTAATCCCGCATTAATATATATATGTTCCGATTCTTGTATCGCTCCATTTATTGAATGATAATGTTCATCAAGTTCGGGAACAAAAAGAGTGTGAGAACCATCAGCAGTTAATTCTATTTCCGGTTTCACACTCATCTTTATTATTTTTTCTATTTAGATTCTATCAAAGCTACTGCATAAGCAGCAAAGCCCTCTTCACGCCCTACAAACCCCATCTTTTCTGATGTTGTTGCTTTTATTGAAATATCATCTAACGATATTTCTAATATATCTGCAATTGTTTTCTGCATTTCTGGTATATGAGGGTTTATTTTAGGACGCTCGGCACAAATAGTTGCATCAATATTACCAACTTTATATCCTTTTTCAGCAATAACTTCTAAAGTTTTTCTTAATAATATTTTGCTATCTATATTTTTATATTCACCTGCGGTATCTGGAAAATGAAATCCAATATCTCGTAAATTTGCAGCACCCAACAAGGCATCGCATATAGCATGAATTAGGACATCCGCATCGGAATGTCCTAAAAGTCCTTGAGTATGCTCTATCTTAATTCCTCCCAGCCACAATTCGCGATTGTCTGCAAGGCGATGTACATCGTAACCAAACCCTACACGTATTTTCATTTCAAAACCAATTAGTTAGTTTTTCGTTATTAATACCTGCAAAGGTAGTACAATTATTTAAACATTCCTTTCATTGCATCTATATCAAATGCTAATGAAAAGCGAAGTGTCTGGTCTAATGGATTTTGTTGTGCAGTAGCTAGTAAGTAAGCTGCATCTAACTGGAACGCTTTCATTTTGAAACCAGCACCAAATGCCATATACTGACGATTTCCTTTCATCTTATTTTCATGGAAATAACCTGTACGAACTCTAAACTTACTGTCATGATCGTATTCCACACCAAGTGACCAAGATATTTCTTTCAATTCTTCTGAAAATCCACCGGGAGCATCGCCAAATGAAGAGAAAATCCCTGAGATAGAGCTCTTATCATAATAAGCTTGTAAGTCTTTTTCATAGTTATCTCCAGAATGTTCTTTTGTCGGTGGCGTTGGAACTAGAAGTTTATTTAAATCTGCACTAAAGGAAAGAGTTCCGACTTCTGTAACGGGATACATTAGTGAAGCACCTAGTCTTAAATTAGTTGGAATAAAAGCACTTGTTGCACCATCATTATTAGAAATTTTTCCTCCAATATTAGATATATTAAATCCAAAACTTAACAAACTTTCTGATTGACCGATGTTAATATAAGATTCGTTATATCCTGCAATGTCAGCAGCAAAAGTACTTCCTGCAGAAGTCTCCTCATCTACTCCCGAATAATCGGTACGGATATAGCGTACTGTAACTGCTCCTGAGAATGTTTCGGTCAATTTACGAGAATAACCTAAATCAATAGCCATTTCGTGAGGTGATACATTATCAAAGAACTTTCCATATGGATCTGTTATATTGACATCACCAATTGAGAAATAACGGATAGATGCACTTATTGCCTGATTGCTCTCAGTTCCTAATTTATAATATCCTACAGCTTGCATCAGTGCCACATCGTCAACAATTTTCCTTAACCATGGGGTGTATGACAAAGCAAAGCCGGCCTTGCTTGATGCAAATGCATATTTTGCCGGATTCCAATGTTGAGAGTAAACGTCCGGCGCTGTAGCAACACCGGCATCTCCCATACCACCAGCCCTGGCATCAGGAGCTATAGAGAGTGACGGAACTGCCGTTACGATAGGATTTATATCCTGAGCAAAAGCCCCAAACGATGTCAGCGTAATAATATTCACCAACAAGACTTTTTTGAAAATACTTTTCATTGAGTTTACTTTTTAAGTAAGTTTATTCTGTTTAGTTTTGTTACTATTTGTTTATACGATCCAAAGTTTATGAATTATATACCCATAATAACACTTATTTTTTTAAATTATTGTTTTAATATAAATATTTAACACTTATATTAACAAACATATAAATCTAAAAGTTTATCGGTTTCCAACGTAGCCTGTAAATAATCATTGATCTCAACTCTACCAACCCCTGCAGGAGTCCCTGTAAATATAAGATCACCAGTCTTCAATGTAAAGAAACGGCTAACATAAGATATTATTGCATCTACAGAATGAATCATATCTGATGTAGTAGCTTTTTGGACTGTTTGCCCATTCTTCGTCAATTCAAAATGAAGGTCATTTATTTCTTTTCCATATTTTTCTTTTGGTACAAATTGACCAACTACAGCTGAATTATCAAATCCTTTTGATATTTCCCAAGGCAAACCTTTTTTCTTTAAGTCATCTTGGATATCGCGTGCTGTCAAATCAATTCCCAAAGTGATTTCACTGTAATATCGATAAGCGAATCGTTGTGCTATATTCTTTCCCATTTTATCAATTTTCACCACGAGTTCTACTTCATAGTGAATATTTGATGAGAAATCAGGTATATAAAATTGCTTTTTATCATTTGTCAGTAAAGCTGAATCCGGCTTCAAGAAAATGACAATATGATCATCTTCTGATGACATTCTATCCATTTCCAAGTTATGCGAATCGTAATTGTGCCCTACACAAATAATTTTCATCTCGTTTTAAACAATGTAGTGTATTTGCTGCAAAGATAAGAAGAAACTATCTTATATTCAATATTTTATTTAAATAGTTTTGATAGTTTTTGGTTTTATTCCTCCGAAAAGCTTTCGGAACCTCATACTTATAACGCCAAGTATACCTTCCGTAAATATGCCTGAATTCATTTTTGAAACACCTAAAATTCTGTTTACAAAAATAATAGATACCTCACGGACATTAAAGCCTAAACAATAAGCTGTGTATTTCATTTCGATCTGAAATGCATAACCTTTAAAATGAATATCATCCAAATTTATAACTTCTAATACATTTCGCTTATAACAGACAAAACCGGCAGTGGTATCTGATATCTTGAGGCCTGTGATCAGCCGAACATATTTAGATGCAAAATAAGACATTAGAACACGCCCCATTGGCCAATTTACAACATTCACGCCTGTTGTATACCGTGAGCCGACAGCCACATCTGCTCCATCAATGGAACAAGCATCGTACAATCGAGCTAAATCGTCCGGATTGTGAGAGAAGTCAGCATCCATTTCGAATATATATTCGTATGAGCGATCTAGTGCCCATTTAAATCCGGCTATATAGGCAGTACCTAATCCTAATTTACCTGAACGTTCGAGTATAAATAGCCTTTCTGGAAAATCTGTTTGAAGAGATTTTACAATATTAGCAGTTCCATCAGGTGAACCGTCGTCAACAATCAAAATATCAAATGAGCGCGGAAGATTAAAAACAGCCCTGATTATGGCCTCTATATTTTCCTTTTCATTATAGGTCGGAATGATGACTATTGAATCTGACATTTCTTTTTTTGTTCCAAAATTAATATTTTATATAATATGATTGTGTATATAGATTAAGTGAAAACATAATAATTTCTAAATCGGATTTTATTTTTCAATACGGGAAATAAAATATAACACCTTTTATGGAATTTTCAAATTAAACATATCTAGTAAGTAAAAGAAGTAATTTGTTTAATTTATAATACTTACAATTATGAAAAACTTAATCAATCTAAACTCATCTGAATGGTGTGACATTGTTTTTGAAGGAAAAAATAAATCATACGGAGCTTATGAAATGCGTCAGTCTTCTACGAAAAGACATCTTATTGCTTTTGGAGCGATGTTACTTCTTGTTGCCATCATCGCTGCCCTACCATCAATTGTGAGCACTGTAAAAGCCGCAACAACAGGGCCTAACGAAGGTTATGACGGAGAATATACGATGGCTACAATTGTTGATATAACACCTCCGATAGAAGAACCAAAAATCCCAGACATGGTAGTACCGGAACCACCGAAACTAATAGCTGCCGAGATGCGTTTCGTCCCTCCAACTATTGTAGAAGATGAACTTGTAGACCCGGACAAAACCCTGACTTCAATGGAAGATCTAACAAAATCGAAAATCACAATAGGCAAGCATCAGATACTTGATGGGTCGCTCGACAAAGAGGCGGTTAGATTAGATGATATTAGAGAATTCGAAAAGGTTGTTGAACCTGTTAAAGAAAAAGGACCTGTAACAATAGCAGAAGTTATGCCTCAATTTCCGGGTGGTGAAAAAGAAATGTATAGTTATATCAATAACAATTTAAGATATCCTACAGTAGCTCAAGAGAATGGCACACAAGGTAAAGTAACTATCCGATTTGTGGTAGGCAAGAGTGGCGAAATTCTTGATGCACAAATATTAAAAGGATTTGATATAGCATGTGATAAAGAAGCATTACGTGTCGTAAAATCCATGCCCCGATGGATACCGGGCAAACAAAATGGAGTACCTGTACAAGTCTATTTCACTTTACCAATCACTTTCAGATTAAAAATCTAACACAAACCGTACAGGTAATGACACCAATGTAAGGGAGCAAAATTTAAAAACTTTGCTCCCTTTTCTTTTATCCTATTTTCATTGATAATTGTACTCGCTTCCGTCCCGTATCTACAGACAGTACACGAACTTCGACATGTTGATGAAGTGACACAACCTCTGTGGGGTCGGAAACAAAACGATCTGCCAGTTCCGAAATATGGACTAATCCATTTTCTTTGATGCCAACATCGACAAAACATCCAAAGTTTGTAATATTGGTAACTATTCCGGGAAGTACCATTCCTTCTTTCAGATCGTCGATTGTCCTTATACTCTGGTCGAACTCGAATACTTTTATACCTTTTCGCGGATCTCGTCCCGGTTTATCGAGTTCTTCCATGATATCATTCAAGGTAGGCAGTCCAACAGTTGGCGAAATATATTTTTGCAGATCGAGTGATTTTTTCAGTTCCTTATTTTCGATCAAATCTTTTACTGTACACTTCAAATCTTTCGACATGGCCTCTACAACATGGTAGCTTTCGGGATGTACGGCTGAATTATCTAACGGATTTTCCGCACCTGATATACGGAGAAAGCCGGCACACTGTTCAAAAGCTTTCTCTCCCATTCTAGGAACTTTGAATAGTTCTTTGCGAGATTTGAAAGCTCCGTGCTCTGCTCTGAAATTTACAATATTCTGGGCTAATGTAGGACCCAGCCCGGACACATAAGTCAACAGATGCTTACTGGCTGTATTTACATTCACCCCGACTAAGTTTACACAACTCTCAACAGTTAGATCGAGAGAGTTTTTCAATTTAGATTGGTCTACATCATGCTGATACTGTCCTACTCCAATCGATTTTGGGTCTATCTTGACCAATTCTGCTAAAGGATCCATCAATCGGCGTCCGATAGATACTGCTCCACGCACAGTAACATCGTAATCAGGAAATTCTTCTCGGGCTATTTTTGAAGCGGAATAAATTGATGCTCCATTTTCGCTTACAACGAATACTTGAACTTGCTTTTCATATCGCAGGTTTGTTATAAAACGTTCTGTTTCACGGCTTGCAGTACCATTCCCTATAGCTATGGCATCTATATTGTATGTAGATACCATTTTTACTATTTTATTCCCGGCTTTGGCATATTCATTTTGGGGGGGATGCGGATATATTGTTTCATTATGTAATAGGTTTCCTTCAGCATCTAAGCATACTAATTTACAACCGGTGCGATAACCGGGATCGACTCCAAGAACTCTTTTTTGTCCTAATGGCGCAGCTAATAGCAACTGTCGCAAATTTTCGGCAAAAACCCGTATTGCTTCTTCATCGGCTTTCTCTTTCGAGAGAGTTGCAAATTCTGTTTCTATCGAAGGTTTCAATAATCGTTTGTAGGCATCTTTGACGGCATCAGCTACACAATCGGCAGCTTCATTGTCTGCTTTTATAAATCTTTTATCCAACCGTTCAAGAGCCATATTCTCGTCGGGAGTTATATTTACCCGAAGAATTCCTTCTGACTCGCCACGACGGATAGCTAATAAACGATGCGATGAACATCTATTCAATCGTTCGGAGAAATCAAAATAATCGCGATATTTATCTCCTTCTTCTTCTTTTCCCTTTATTAGTTTGGCGGTAATTATGGCTTCACGCTCGAACAGATTACGTATTGTATTACGTGCATATTCATCTTCTGTTATCCACTCAGCTATTATATCCGATGCTCCTGATATAGCATCTTCGGCATCTTTAACTTCTCCTTTTACATAAGGCAATGCTTTTGTTTCCAGATCGAAATTCTGTTGAGCCATTATTAATTTGGCTAATCCTTCCAACCCCTTCTTACGAGCTATTTCGGCACGTGTTTGCCTTTTGGGTTTATAAGGCAAATAAATATCTTCTAATTCCGATGAATTCCAACAGTCTACAATACGTGTTTTCAGATCGGGGGTAAGTTTTTCTTGTTCTTCTATCGATTTCAGAATTGTTTCTTTACGCTTCTGCAAATCGTTCAGTTTGTCATACTGTTCTTTAATAGCTCCAATCTGAACTTCATCCAATCCACCTGTCACTTCTTTCCTATATCTGCTGATAAAAGGAATTGTTGCACCTGAATCTAACAGGCCTATAGTTTTCTCTATCTGGGACTCCTTGATGTTGAGGGTGGTAGCGATTAGTTTATTTATAACCATTTGTATGTTCTATTATAATTCGGGTAGCAAAGATACATTTATTAGTTTATAGTGTATTTAAATAAAAAAGTACTACTTACTATTTTGAGAACTTAAGAATCTATTTGTCAAGTATTTTCGCACAGGTATGTCATAAAATTTCAAACAGATATAGGCTAAAATAATACTACCGATAACGACACTTGCTGCACCGGGTAATGATTCCTGAAATGTAAGATTCTCATTTTTGACCCAAGCATAATATAGATAAATAAATGGATAATGTACCATGTATAATGGATAAGAGAGATTTCCTAGAAATTTACATATGTGAGTTGTATATCTATCTGTATTTTTTCCGGAAGCACCAAGCCAAACTAGAATCGGAAAGAATATAATACAGCATATAGCATCGTATACTCCATTCATCCATAAGTGTTCGGCCCCTCCTATCCGTGGTACTGCTAACAAAATAATAACGGAAAGACTACATATCCAAAAAGCTCCTTTTATGTTAATCGGTTTAAAGATGCGAGAAATAAATAAGCCTGCAGAGAAAGAGAATAAAAGCCGTAAAGATCCTCCTGTAAACTCAACACTTGTCAGTGAAAACCCAACACAGATGTCACCCAATGGCCCCAATATAGCAAATACAGCTAAGCCACACCCAGCAACGAACACCAGTGCTGCAAGGGCTTTAGTCGAAAGTTTACGAATAAGTAAAACATAGAGAATATTCCCAATGTATTCAAAAAACAAAGACCAACTTGGACCATTTAGAGGAAACATCTCTCCCAAACCTCGAACTTCGTTTCCAGGTACAGCTGGAATCAAAAATGCATTAAGAAGTGTAGCAAAAAGTAAAGCTACAATAGTTACTTTGGATACATCCCATACCGAACACCCCTGAGAATAAAACATGATTGCCCCAATTATAGCTCCCAGCACAACCATTGGATGCAGGCGTATAACTCTACGTTTAATGAAGTCTTTTACCTTCATTGTTCCCCATCTATCATCATAGGCATAACCAACAACAAATCCAGATAAGATAAAGAAAAAGTCAACAGCTAAATAACCGTGATTAATTTTTTGGTCTAAGTGACTAGTTGCAAAAGCTTCAAATATATGGAAACAGACAACAGTTATAGCAGCGACTCCACGTAATCCGTCAAGTATATTATAGTGTGGTTTAGTATCCGCAAATATAGCAGCAGAAACTTGTTTTTCAGGCATAATATTATTGTTATTTCAGTATATCAAACGAGGGGGTACAAAGATAAATAATTTTTTGAAAGAAGGCTCTGAAGAAAAAATTGAAAAACAAATTTAAGATATCGTAATATTATTAGCCTACTTATATATATTAAGTAAATAGGAATTCATGACTCTGTTATTGAACATACAAGATTTACTTGTACATTATGAATGTAAATGTATTACGATAAGATATAAAATAATAATGTACTTTTGTTGTAAAAAAATAAACAAATTATATGAATTATATTGAAGTTAAATTTATCTGTACTCCTAACAATGAAATTGTCAATAGTGTTTTGTCTGCATGTATAGCAGAAATAGGATTTGAAAGTTTTGTTGAAGATGAGGCAGGTACTACAGCCTATATTCAAGAGGAATTATTTGATGAAAATAGAACGCAAGAAGTATTGAATGAATTACCAATCGAAGCTGAAATTATTTTCTCTTACAAATTGATTGAAGGACAGGATTGGAACGAGGAATGGGAAAAGAATTATTTCAAACCATTGATTATAGATAATCGTTGTATTATCCAGAGTACTTTCCACAATGTCCCTGCAACTTACGAGTATAATATTTTCATTGATCCTAAAATGGCTTTTGGAACGGGTCATCACCAAACAACCGAATTAATGATTCGCGAAATTTTGAATGAAGATTTTAAAAATAAAACTGTCCTTGATATGGGATGTGGTACAGCTATACTCGGAATACTAACATCTATGCGAGGAGCCGAAAAAGTCACAGCTATAGACATAGATCAATGGGCTTATGATAATGCAATTGAAAATTTGCATCTTAATAATATCAAAAACATAGAAATAAAAATTGGTGGGGCAGAACTCCTAGGTAATGAAACATTTGATATAATCCTCGCCAATATAAACAGAAATATACTATTGAATGATATCCATATCTATGCTTCTGTTTTGAATAATGGTGGCTGTTTATTTATGAGTGGGTTCTACACGGAAGATATACCGGCAATAAAAACAGAATGTGAGAAACATGGATTAGTATATGTTGACAATTTAGAAAAAGATAATTGGACTGCGGTAAAATTTAATAAAAACTAGACATTTATTAAACACATAAAAGGAGGCTTTGAACAAAGCCTCCTTTTATGTGTCAATTAGTGAGTTAATTTAGGTATTAGGTATAAGGTATAATAAAGATTGTCTTAGATTATCTGATACAAAGATGGCCCTTTTTAAAATGCTCTACAAATATTTTTTTATATTATAAAACATATTTTTAGAAAAAAACAGTTAACAGCCACTTTGCTATACCTCAACCTACTATTAGGTTAAAAAATACGATACAAAGATAGTGTATATTTTAATAACTAAAACTAATTTTTAAACTCAATTCATATAATCCCATACTGGTAATTGAATCGGCTTTTGATTCAATGCATCTATTGCTTTAGAATCTAGATAATTACTACGTATCACAAAACGAAACATATATTCGTTAAACCAGTTATCAGTCATCGTCAGATATCCTTTATTACCAGCAGATGCACCCCAGCTATTCTCTACTTCCCATTTTATAGGTCTATCTGCTCCATCAGTATCACAACCTATAAGCAACATCGCATGAGAAGAGCCACTTTGGCGTGTTAGAATACGTGCTTTCTTATCCATATCAACCTTGACACCTAACAAATCCTCGTAATTATACATGTCGGGATCTAAAATTCCAGTCTCTCTATTCATATATTTACCAACATCGCAAGATATATACATTGCTTCATTATTTTTGATAGATGCTAAAGCTGCTTTTTTAATATCCTCGTTTGGCAAATTCAAATAAACCCAATTAATACCTTCTATTGTATTTTTATAATTTTGGATCTCATACAACTTATAATATTCCCTTGTAGGATCGTTCATTATCATAATATAGTTCTCAGGAGAAAAATCAGCAGGAGTAATTTCTTTATAAAACTGTTTTGGGGTGTAGTCCTTCAATTCTCTGATATTACCATTACGATCTTTATATCGCCAAGTAAATGTTGTAGGCGGTTCGCCCAAGCAAAGAGCCAAAATACGATATACATCTTTTAACACAACATATTTCTCATCTCTCAAATCAGCATCTTTCTTTCCTGACAATGAAAGCTGCTTTAATAAATAACCTCCGGCACGCAACCTTTCATTCACTAAGGTTGTCAACTGGCGGGTATTGTTAGAATGAACTGTTTCGGGCATCACATCTTGAGGAACTGTACCATACTTCTCACCAATGTTATAATACAAATTCCAAACGCCACCATCTCCAACCGGTGATTTAAAATATTCTACAATGGCTCTGTCATCAAACGATTCTTTTTTAGAAGCTATAATATTCTCGAGAAATAAGTTTGATTTTTCAAATATATCCCAAAAGTACAGGTAGTTATGAGAAAAATCAAAATCTCCCAGATTATACTTTTCCATCACACCGGGGCGCAATTGATTCATAGAAGTAAACATCCAACATCTACCAGAGCTATATTGATTTGTTATACCATTTACTTTTACTCTATATTTGAAAAAGTGATCTATCTGCCCATCCAAATCATGATTGAGAGCACTGCCTGTAATATCTTTATTAGTAGTCAATATATTCTGAATAGCTTTGGTCTGCCCCTCTGCCTTAAAACTGGAACGGATATCTTGCATTTCTTTCTCTGATATGCTTTGAGCGAAAAGAGCAACAGATGAAAAGAGCAAAATACCAATAAGGTTTATTTTTCTCATAATTCGCATTTTGTTGGTTATAATTGAAATTGTTTTTTGATCTTATTACAAAAATAGGAAATAATAAAGTAAAGTCTTTTTATCTTTGCGCAGTTTTTACCCATTAATATCACATAATTAAAATGAATACTGATTCTCAATCGACTTATAGCAAAGAGAGAATACGCTTTGCAGTACTTTCCCTTTTCATTGCTCAAGGTCTGTGTTTTGCCAGTTGGGCTAGCCGATTACCGGACATAAAAAATAGTTTTAGTGCTGACAATTATCTTCACTTCGGCTTTCTTATGTTCCTAATCCCGATTGGTAAGTTTGTAGCAATTCCTCTTGTTGGTTTTTTACTTCCTCGTATCGGAAGCAAAAAGACAGTCTTGATTAGTATACTTGGTTTTGCCTTATCGCTATTTGTTGTCGGCATTGTACACAACATCTATTTTTTGGGAATTATACTACTTCTATTCGGCACATTCTGGAACATGACAGACATTTCGATCAACACCCAAGCCATTGAGGTAGAGCGTATATATGGAAAAGCCATTATTGCAACATTCCATGCAGGATGGAGTTTAGCTGCCTGTATCGGTGCTGTGATTGGATATGTTATGATAAACATAAAGATAACACCGACATATCATTTCATTATATTGTCAGCAATAGCTGTTTTGATTATATTGATAAACTATAAATATCTACAAGAACCTAGTACTACCATTAAAGAAAGCGAAGCTACTCGTCCGTCGACTGCAAGTCAGAAAGAACAAAAAAGATTCAAAATGCCAGAGACAATATTAATTTTCCTTGGTATTATTTGGTTATTGGCTCTTGTGGTCGAAAATACAATGTTTGAATGGAGCGATGTTTACTTTCAATCTGTTATAAAAGCACCGGAATCTCTTCAGGTCGGATTTCTTGTTTTCATGATAATGATGTTTACTGGACGTCTTTTAACAAATGCTGCATATAGAATATGGAAAAAGACAACTGTTCTACAAATAGCCGGAAGCCTTATATTTATAGGCTTTCTTACTTCCTCTATTTTTATAGGCGCATCTGACTCATTAACGATCAAGGTTATTATTAACTCTTTTGGATTTATGCTGATCGGTCTAGGAATATCATGTATCGTGCCGACATTATACAGCATTGTTGGCGAAAAGGCGAAGACTCCTGTAGGTACAGCTCTTACAATCATGTCGAGTATAAGCTTTATAGGTCCACTAATTGCTCCACTATTAGTTGGATTTATAGCCCAACATTATAAAATGGAATATGCTTATCTAACAATAGCTTTATTTGGAGCTTGCATTGTAGCAATAGCAACATTCAGTAAAACTCTTAGAAAGTAGTATTCTCTTACTGAATAATAAATAACAAAAATACAAAACCCGCTTTTCATGAAAAGCGGGTTTATATTTTTAACAATTTGAGCTAATCCTTTATCACGCAATAGCAATAGCAGCAGCGTAAAGGAATGAACAAATTATCCACCAAATACCCATAATGATACCCAAAAGGCCAAGTTTACCTTGTATCGGTTGTAATTTAGCCAAAAGTTGCGCTCCTTTTTCTTTAGCAGCCTCATTTTTACTTAAAGCATATTGGACAATAAGTGGATATCCTAGTAAGAATCCCAATACAGCCTCTACAAGAGAACATAATAGAGATGTAATACCCCAAATCATGCCCCATAATCCAAAGCTAAAAAATACTCCTATTGATAAAATTGTAGAAATTATACCCCAAATACCCCAAATACAGAAAACAACTCCTGCCCATCCTTGATAAGGGACAAGTTTGTCCAATAGTTCTTTTGCATTAGGCTTTTTAGATAATAATAAAGAAGGAGCTGCTAATAGTCCCAAAACGATAAGTATAATACCGTAAATCATAATAAAAATAATTAAGTTTGTGTAAAAAATCGCTGCAAAGATATAAAAAAATATAAATAAACAGTCTATTTCTACAAACAAAGTAAACTTTCCCTCATTGTTTTATTTACATCTATTAATACCTATTATTGGTATTTAATATCTTTTGATACAATATGTAATCATAAAGTCGGTTTATATACCGTATTTTTGTTCTATAAATTTTAATAAATGAAAAAAATCATAGTAACATTTTTGTTTGTTTTTTCTCTGACAACTATCTCTGCTCAAACATACGAAGACCTTGTTAACCGAGCAATGGATTATGTAGAAAAGGAAGACTACTCCGCGGCAGAGCAAGCACTCAAAGCTGCCCTCAGGAAAGAACCCGGAAATCCCGGAAACACGATGTTAATGGTTAATCTGGGAACAGTACAACGTAATTTAGGAGAATTGGACGATGCTCTACTATCATATAATATTGTATTAGATAAATATCCAAAGATAGCTTTCCTACGTCACAACAGAGCTGCATTATATTGCGAAATGGGACAGTTTGACAATGCGATGAAGGACTATAATGCAATTCTATTGTCAGACCCGGATGATATAGAAGCCCTCTATCGAAGAGGATTATTATATTTGAATACTAAAAACCTGTTTGCGGCAGATGAGGATTTCGACAAGATGTTAGAACTCTCTCCTGATAATTTATTAGCTCAGTTGGGGCAAAGCCTTATTATGAAACAAAGAAATGAGTGGGAAAAAGCAGAGAAACTTTATACAGAACTTATTTCTAAGCATAAGGATGTCGCAGAGCTTTATTTCAATAGGGCAGAGTGTTACCTAAATCTGAAAAAGTTGGCCAGAACCCAAGAAGATATAACGAAATCTGTATCATTAGGATATGATGACGCTTCTCTATATATATTAAGAGGACAGCTACGATTGGCACAATATGATAAATTATCTGCTAAAGAAGATTTTAATAAAGCGCGAGAAAAAGGAGCAAATCAATCTACCATAAATAACCTTTTACTTTTGTGTAAATAATTCTACTTTAGTGTATTGATTGTCGTACTCTTGGTTGGGAACATCTTTAGAAGCAAGCTCCTCATTTCCTGCTTTTCTTCAGTTGTTGCCTTCGAACAAATCCGAACCAGTTCATCCAATTTACTTTCGGCAAACATAGTTAGTAATATTGATGATGGACGTGCGTCATATACCTTTTTCAGATCATTAATGGATTCCATCACTCGGATTCTTCCACGTGAAGGGTTGGCAGCCATTTCGTCCAATCCCATACGATGGTAATTATACCACATGGTATGAAAATCTTTTGAGCTCTCGTCAGTCAAAGCTAATGCCAAATCATACCGGTTTCCTTTACCTCCCGAAAAAGGTTCCCATCCTTTGGTATTTAAGGATTGTGCAGAGTTGGCTATATCTAAAGCTTTAGCAAAATAAGGACGCCCTCCGTTTAGAGAGAAAGAATCAAAATCTAAACCAATAGCAACATATGAATAAAAGGCTATTACAGCAACTAAATTACTGGATAAACTATTGTTATTAAAATCCATCGACTGCCCGAATAGGTAACTGAAATTGAATTGGGAGTCTTTATAATTCAGAAGTGATGTAACATAACTCGAATTGTACACAGGGCGGCGAGTAGTTATTTGTATATCGGTAACAAATTCATTATCAGAAGACATTTCATTCACAGTAATGGCTACTGTACAGTTTATTCTTTCGGAGCGAGAAAACTTACTATCAGTCCATTTCTGGTCATTCAGCATCTGATTGATTGCATCTTGGAGCGATGTTATCAAATCCTGATTTACAGATTGTACATTTTGGGTGTTTATTGTCAGTCTTGCATTTAATTCTTGTGCTTTGGCTTCTACCGAAGAAATACAAAGGACTAATATAAATATTATGGATCGTATCATATAATTATTCCAGATTATAAGTCACACTTAAAACTTTAAATTCAGTACGACGATTTATTTGGTCTGCTGCATCTTGTTGCTCCTCAGGCAATGACTTGATAAATTCTTCTGTCAGAACTTCACCTTCTTTCAGAAAATCATATTTCTTTATGACAGCTTTGGTTACAACCTTAGGTTCTGCTTTACCTTTACCAACAGCTGTTAAACGGTCTGCTGCTATTCCATGTTTTATCAGATAATCAACTACTGATTCTGCCCTACGTTGCGACAAACGATTATTATACTCATCGCTTCCTTTACGATCGGTATGGGCAGAGAGTTCGATGGTGACATTCGGGTTTAAATTCAATAAATCAATTAGACCATCAAGCTCTTCTTTCGACTCGGGACGTAATGTTGCCTTATCGAAATCATAAAATATATTCTCGAGCACAACAGGTTTATTAATCGGTGTCAGAATAAAATCGACCAAATAGGCTGTATCTTTTTCATTCTTGACTGTTTTTAAAGACATACGTGTATTCAAAAATCCATCTCCACTAGCTAAGAAAACATAATCAGTACCTCGGGTCGTAACATCGAACGTATATGTCCCATTATTTTTACCCTGCAATTTTGTATTTGTTCCATCCCGACCAACTATACGAATTACTGCATTAGAAACAAACTCATCGTCCGTATCGACAATATACCCCTCTACATGAGCAAAGATAGTTGGTAATAAGAATGAATATATATGGTCGAAACCACGGGCATCACCTCTGTTAGAACTAAAATACCCCTGTTCTTTTTCGCCATCGAAAGTTATCCCAAAATCATCGGCTTGAGAATTGATCGGATATAGCATATTTTCGACAATCCATCGTTTCTGGCTGTTATCATATACAGCTTTATATATATCAAGTCCCCCCATACCAACATGTCCATCAGATGCAAAATAGATAGTGGAATCGTTTCTGACATATGGGAACATTTCATCACCTGCAGTATTAATCTGGTCTCCTAAATTTTCTACATATTCGACCATATCACCAATTAAAGATGCCCGCCAAATATCTTTACCTCCATGCCCGTTGGGCATATCAGATACGAAATACAGGAAATCACCGGAAGGTGAAACTGCCGGATGGGCAAACACACTGGTCGTATCTCTCTTGTTTATTTCTAAACGAGTTCCTTTGCTCCACGAACCTCCCGATCGTTGAGAAACATATATTGAAGCTAATCCGCTTGCCGTAGAATCTATCGGGCATCCGGTATAATACATTACCGATCCTGACGCCAAAAAAGAAAGTGCACCTTCGTCGCCAGCTGTATTGATGGCAGATTCGACCAACTCAGGTTTCATCCATTTTCCACTTTCGTCTTTACGCGACATGAATATATCATTAGGGGCTGCTCCGGTTATTCCACTTATTGTATCGCCGGTAACCCCTTTTCTATTTGACGCAAAAAATATCTGATCTCCATCAGGAGGTAACAACATTGGTGAAAATTCACCCCGGTTCGAATTAAATAAATCCATCTTTGCTACAGTATAAGAACTAGGATTGGCTTTCCACTCGGGAGCTATTTTAGAACCGACTATACCATTCTTTGCAAATTGATTATCCGGATAAATTTTCAAAAATTCTTCATATTGCTTCACGGCTTGACCATAAACTCCAGCTTTTTGTAATGACCGAGCATATTGTAATGATAGCGTACTATCGTTTACTTTATAACGAACTGCATTTGCATATGCAGCATTTGCCCGTAAGGGATTATTTATTAACCGATAACATTCTGCCATACGGAAGGCAACTTCCCCTCTTAATTCTCTTTTTTTGGGTGAAGCCTTTCTATATATTTTACGATACATATCTGCAGCGGTATGGTACTGCCCTTCTGCAAATTTCTGATCGGCATCTTTCAACTGCACTTGCTTACAAGCTGACAGGCAAATAATTATTAAAACAATAACGTATATACAATTATTAAATCTTTTCAATGCTGAATAGTGTTTTCTTATAAATCAAAAGTACAAATATAACTCATTTTCAAGTAGATTATTGCTTATCAGCAGTACAAATATCGTAATATATATCTATATTTGAACAACAGTGAAAACCACTATTTTTAGATAATTAAACATTTTAATTTGTGGAAAAGAGTTTTATTTTTCTCTATTACACAAAAAAGAATATAAATATGAAAAAACAATTAGTCATCGGGGTGTTATTAATATTCAGTATGATTATGACAGCACAAAGCGCGAAGCAACAATACAGTAATGAATGGAAGAAGGCTGAAAAATATAATGAAGATGATTTGCCTCAATCCGCAATATCGGTTGTGGATGGGATTTTAAAAAAAGCAATCGCCGATAAAAACAGCCAGCAAATCATTAAAGCTCTCATATATAAAAATAATTTATCTGAGAAGATAGATCCTGATGATGCAGGACTATTAGTTAAAAGCTTGGAGAAAATTATACCACAAACGAATAATATTGCAGAAAAAGCATTGTTACATTCGATTGTAGGTGAACTATATAACAATTATTATACGAACAACTACAATTGGTACAACAGCTCAGATACTTATCAACTAGAAGGACCAATTCCAGAGGATATGAAGGAATGGACTCCCAATATTTACAGGAAGAAAATTATAGACAACCTGAATCTTTCGATCGAGAATATTGAAGCATTAAAGAAACACCAGACAAAAGAGTTTGATATTCTTATCATATCGGGTACGGATTCACCAGAGTACTACCCTACTCTATTCGACTTCCTCATGAAAAGGGCTATTGAAATAGGAAGCTCTATACCGATGGGACAGCAGAATATATCGTCAACAGGATATAGTGCTGAAGAATTGAATGTACCGGCCGGTGAATTTATAAAACTGGATTTAAAGGCTGAAAAAAATAATTCCAATGTTGTATTGTTCTATTACCAGACATATTTTAAAGATTTGTTGAAAAGAGGTCTCACAGGAACAATGATACTCACCGAGTTAGACAAAATAAATACTATAGATAGGATATCAAATAGGTATTACAATAATACCGATAAGAGATTAAAAGCTTATGAGATACTAAATGAAAAGTACAGTAATAATGAAACTTCGGTGGAAATTACTGATAAGATTATAGACCTGCTAGAAAGCAAGAATGAACAGATATATGATCTATGCAATAAAACAATTACTAAATATCCTAATTATAAACGTATTGACATCATCAAGAATCGTTTAAAGAATATAGAAAGTCCTAGTATTAGCATTAAAATGGATGATGTGTATTATCCTCAGGCTTTAGTAAAAGCTGAGATTATACATAGGAATATACAAGCACAGGATATTACGCCGACTTTCTTACTCTACAAGATAGAAAAAGGAGATAGCATCTTTGTAAAAGATTATCAAGTTAAACTTGTCTCAAGAAAGAGCTATGAGAGTGATACTTTAAAACTGGATTTGGGTAAATTCGATTATGGATCATATACTTTAGTCTACAAGAATAAAGCCGGAGATAGTAAGCCCAGCAATATAATTAAGTTGAATAATACAACAATAGATAATGACAATCATGAATATGATCCTTATCAAGAAAACCATCAGGACTTTAAAGTTTCTGCTCTAGCTTCCTTCTCTCGTAATAGTGCTAAGGATAAATATGAAATATTTGTTGTAGACCGTCTAAGTGGAAAACCGATAAAAGGAGCTAACATTACTATTAAACAAAATATTAAAGACGAAGTCACAACAACAAGTAGTGTAATTACAAACGATCTGGGTTTAGCTATCTTCGAAGATAAAATAGATTGGGAAAATAAGTATAGTTACGAAAGAGGGCAATATACGATCTCTTTACTTGGTGATTCTTGCCTACCCCCTTCTGCCTTAACAAATGGCAGGTATAATTATTCGTATAACGAAAATTCAAAGACTGATCAAAAAACAAAGATCAGTATATTCACAGACCGTTCTATCTATCGTCCGGGACAAGCTCTTTTTTACAAAGCTATTGCTATAGGTCAAGACAACAAAGTCAATAGAGATAAACTTACTGTTACTTTGTATAACCCAACTAATAATGAAATAGCCAAGGAAGAAATATTACCTAACGAATTTGGATCAATTACCGGACAGTTTATTCTACCTAAATCCGGTATGTCGGGTCAATATCGTATCAATATAAATGGTACTAATTATATTTTCAGAGTAGAAGAATACAAACGCCCAACATTTGAAATCACATTTGATAAAGTTACAGGCAGTTACACATTCGGCGAAGAAATACATCTAAAAGGGTATGTAAAAAATTTCTCCGGCATTAGTTTACAAGAAGCTGACGTACAGTATCAAATTAAACGACAAGAATTTAATCCTTGGTTCAGAATAGGATATAAAGGAGGAATGCATTTTGATGATGGAACGGTGAAAACGAAAGAAGACGGATCGTTCGAAATTGTATTTATACCTAAAGCTGATGATTCAAATACAGGATATTTGAAAAATAAAAATTTTACATTTAATATTACGGCTACTGTAACTGATGTAAATGGAGAAACTCAAACAGGAGATTATTCTATTTCGGTCGGAAATTCATCGATGATAATCAATGTAGATGTTGCCGAACAAATCGAAAAATCAGATAGTTCGAGAATAGAAATAAAAACCGTAAATCTACAAGGTGAAGAAATAAAAACAAGGGGTTCATATATTTTATACAGATTGCAAGATAATGACTCTATAGATTCCCAAATATTGACAGGAACATTCGAAACCGGTATACAGAAAGATCTAAGAGATAAATTAAGACAATTAATATCCGGAAAATACAGATTAGCCATAAAGGCACTTGACAGCAAGGATAATGACGTAGAAGACAAGAAAGACTTTATTCTATATTCATTTAATGATAAAAAACCACCGATCAAGAAAAATGGCTGGCTAGTCAAAAAGAATGTAATCTTTGAGAAAGACAAGCCTGCTGAAATAATATTTGGCGTGAGCGATAAAGATATATACGTTCTTTATCAGATATACAATAATGACAAAATATTTAATCAGGAATTTATTAAGCTAAGCGAAACTAACAAGCTATTCAAGATACCATATAAGGAAGAATACGGAGATGGTGTCAATTTGTCCTTCACCTTTGTAAAAGACAATACTTTCTTTTCCTTATATGAATCTCTACAAAAGAAAAGTGAAACTGAAGATGTAAAACTTGCTCTGAAATTTGAAGTATTCCGTGACAAACTTCTTCCCGGACAAGAAGAGACATGGACTATCAGTGTAAAAGACAATAATGAAAAAGCATCTTCTGCCGAATTATTAGCTTCCATGTATGATATTTCGTTAGATAAAATATATCAATCAAACCGATGGTTTTTAAATAGACAATCAAAAAGCATATCATACATATATCCAATAAGTTACCAATACAACAGAGTAAATGCATACTCTTATCCGAAACAAATGTATCTGGGTATTTCTGATAAAGCCTCTTATATAAGCTATTTTGAGTTTGACTATATTAATTGGTTCTGGGAGATTGCTGGTAGTTCACACAATATTGGAAATGTAGTCGGATCAGACATCAGCTATGCTGTAGATGCCACTGTCTTAAGTGAGTCCAAGGTTATAATTGGACAAACTGCACCAGCTCCCCCAAAGCAAGCTGCAAAAGAATTTCGTAATTCCAGCTTAGGACTTATTGGGAATGAAAGTAAAAATGAGACTGTTGAATCTGAAAATATACCTAACACGGAGACTCCAATACGTACTAATTTTAATGAAACTGCCTTTTTCTATCCTCAACTAAAAACAAATGATAAAGGAGAAACATTAATTTCATTTAAAGTTCCGGATAGCAATACAACCTGGAAATTCAGAGCATTGGCTCATGACAAAAATTCTAAATGGGGAAATCTTGAAAAATTAGTCGTCACCCGTAAGGAATTGATGGTTACACCTAATTTACCTCGTTTTGTGCGGCAAGGAGATAAAACAAGTATCTCCACCAAAATATCTAATATGTCTGAGAATGACATTGCAGGAAATGTACATATCGAATTTTTCAACCCTTATAGCGATAGTATAATCAACCTGAATATTAAAGACCAACAACAGATATTTACTATTGCGAAAGGTGCATCAGCTTCTGTAGTATGGACATTCGATATTCCTCAGGACATAGATTTGATCGGTTGCCGGATTATTGCCCAAAACGAAACGTTTAGCGATGGCGAGCAACACGTGCTTAGTGTATTACCTAACCGTATCTTAGTTACTGAAAGTATGCCAATCAATGTTAATAAATCAGGCGAAAGCACTTTTATTTTTGATAATTTGAAAAACAATGCTTCAAAATCACTCGATACGTATCGTATTACATTCGAATATGCTAATAATCCGGCATGGTATGCAATACAAGCACTACCTACACTGAATAACCCAACAAACGAAAATGTCATAAACTGGTTTGCAAGCTATTACGTGAATACTCTTGGTACAGCTATTGTTAAACAGTATCCGAAAGTAGCTGCAATGATAGACATTTGGAAAAAACAAGGTGACAGTAAGGAAACATTAATTTCGAAGTTGCAGAAGGATGAAGAACTAAAGAATATATTACTCGAAGAAACTCCTTGGGTGCTTGATGCCCAAACAGAAACTGAGCAGATGCAACGGCTTGGTCTTTTGTTCGACCTCAACAATACAAAGCAGTTGACTGCAACAGCAGTTGACAAATTAAAGGCTCTTCAATCTCACAACGGGGGATGGACTTGGTATAACGGTATGACTCCAAGTAGAAGCATAACACAATACATCCTTTATGGTTTTGGTGAGCTACAGCTTAAAGGAGTTGAATATCCGGAACAAATAAAAATGATGCAAATGGAGGCTCTCAAATTTGTAGATGGTCAAATCCTTGATAATTATAATAATCTAAAAAAGAATAATAAAGATTGGAAAAAAACAAATTATCTATCAACAGGTCAACTTGAATACTTATTTGTCCGCTCATATTATCGGGACATTCCTATCAATGTAGAAACTCGTGAAGCTGAACGCTTCTACACATCTGTTGCCAGTAAAAACTGGACTAAATTGAGTCTATATGAACGTTCTATCCTATCTATTGTGGCGAATAGAAATGGTGATAAAGAATTAGCATCTAAGATTGCAAAATCAATTAAAGAATATGCGAAAGTTGATAATAATTCTGGAATGTATTGGCCTCGTAACAAAAGCAATGTATTTATATCCATGTCTGCTATCAGTACACATACGTTTTTAATGAAATCACAGATCGAAAATGGTGCTAAGACAGAAGATATTGATCTTATGAAACAATGGCTTTTGAAACAAAAACAAACACAAGTATGGGAATCAACTCATGCAACAATAGAAGCTATTAATATGCTACTCTCTACAGGTAATGATTGGTTTACAACAAACTCGAAGCCTGAAATAAAAGTTGGGGATAAGGTTCTGGATACTAAAAATGAAGAATTCGGAACCGGCTATATTAAACACGTCTGGAATAAGACAGATATAACTCCCGACATGAACAAAGTAAGTATTATACGAACAGAGACTCAACCGGCTTACGGTGCTATGTATTGGCAATATTATGAAGATCTGGATCAGATAGGAAAACAAGAAGGTGATCTTAATGTCTCTAAACAATTGTATAAAGAGTTTACAACCAATGGTGAAAAAACATTACAGCAAATAGATGATAATAATCCATTAACTGTCGGAGACAAAGTCGTTGTACGCATTATAATAAAAGCCTCTGACAATATGGAATTTGTGCACTTAAAAGACATGAGAGCAGCTTGCTTTGAACCTATCCAAACACTATCGGGCACGAAATGGAAAGACAATATGGTATATTACCAGACAACTAAAGATGCATCTACAAATTTCTATTTTGACTATTTGACCAAAGGTACCCATATACTAGAATATTCAGTTTATGTTACTCGAACAGGAGAATATACAAATGGAATATCTACGATCCAATGTCTATATGCACCAGAATATATTTCACATACAACAAGCCAAAGGGTACATATAAAATAATAAACAACTACCTTCCCTACTATAGAAAGCTTTAGTTTTGTTTTTACAAAATTAAAGCTTTCAGTATATATTTAGGTCAAATCACCAAGTAATCAATGACTTTGTGCACACACAATAGCATTTTTTAATAATTTTGATTATTTTTGTTAAATCAAAAGAATAAAGACAAGAAAATCAAGAAATCATGACAGAAAAAAGAGTTAACATCCAAAACTCCCATCTATGGGAGCTATTATCACCTACATTTTCCATTCCATTAGAAAACACTAATACTGTTTAGCTATTCCGTTGAATTAGACACCACTTACAGAGAACAATAATTTATGTAACTGCAAATTAAGGTTACACAAGTTCTTTAACTTTACAATTTTCACAATATTCAATTCAACATGAGAAATCTAATCATTTCACTTGGGGTTGTTTTTGTCGCCTTCATTGGGATCATACTATATGTGAGAAACTGTTATACTAAGAAAAATGTGTATATACAAAAGATACAACAAATAGGTTTAATGGAATTAGAAGAGGCAGACTCCATATATAGTAATATCAACCTGATAGTAGATTCTACAAAAGAACTACATATAAAATAAAAACAGTTATAGTCATTAGCCCTACACTTAATCGCTAATAGATCAAATGTATTGCAAAATAAACAATTCTAAAAAAAATAAAAATAAGATAGTTGTAAAGGGATAACCATTCCTTTCACAAACATTATAGGTTAATTTTATTGCAAAACATATATTTTGTTATAACTTTGCCATGTCTTATATAGAGAAAAAATATAAAGAACACAAATTTATAATCTTTGCAATAGCCACTACGAAAGACTAGTTGCATACAAATCAATTATAAAAAAACATGAAAAAAATTGGATTCATTTTATTAGCATTGGTACTATCAACAGGTTTTGTCATTGCACAGAATGGAAATAAGGCTCCTAAAGCTACATTTTCTAAAAATGTAAATGATTTTGGAAAAATTGATGAAAATATTGGAACTGCAACTTGTGAATTTACTTTTAAAAACACGGGTAATGCTCCTCTTATTATTCAACGAGTACAAACTACTTGCGGATGTACAACTCCAGATTACACTAAAGAGCCATTACTACCAGGAAAAGATGGTAGTATAAAAGTAACATATTCAACAACCGGACGTGTTGGTGTATTTGATAAGAAAATTACAGTTTTCACTAATGTACCAGATTCTATTTATACCCTTACCATTAAAGGTGAAGTTATAAGAAAAAGATAATTAATTATTACAGTATAAAAAGGAAAGGCAATGTTTTAGTTTAAACATTGCCTTTCCTTTTTATATTATTTTCTCAATCATCTAGAACGGATATCCCACAGCAATATGTAGAGCCGTATTATCTTTAAACTTATATGGATGTTTAATAGGCCACCTTGTTGTATTCGGATTATCAGAAGGATCATAGGCTTTCCACCCGCAATCTAAACGCACCAATACAAAGTCAAAATCAAGACGTAAGCCAAGCCCCCAAGCTACAGCAATCTCTTTATAAAAACGGTTTACCTTAAAAGCTCCGTTTTCTTGCCCTTCATATTCACGAATAGTCCAGATATTTCCAGCATCAATAAATGCACCAAGTTCTAAAACCCAGAATAATTTGCTACGATACTCAACATTGGCATCAAACCTTATATCTCCGGATTGATAAAAGAAATTCTCTTTCTTTTTTGAAGCATCTAAAGTATAATAAGAACCGGGTCCTAATTCTCTTATAGCCCAACCTCGGACGCTATTAGCACCTCCCGAGAAAAATCGCTTCTGGATAGGAATCTGTTTAAAGTTTCCATACGGATATGCCAAACCTCCGCCAACATGCCATGCAAATGAATTCTTTTCATCAAAATGATATGTTTTACTATAATCAACAGTTCCTCTTACATATTGGGCAAAAGTTGTCCCAAATATTTCTTTTGAGCCTAGCTCATCTTTATCCACATTTGCTAAAGTAGAAATCAGTGCCAGTATATTCCCGGCAGTTTCAATAGATGTTCTGAAAGAATAGACAGGTTTTAAAGATCGGCTATTTTGAATATTGAGATTAGTTTTAGAATATGTATAACCGGCACTCATTATAAATTGGTCGGTAAAACTATATCGTCTGGCTGCTCCGGAAAGGTTGGCATTAAAAGTTGAATCAAGGCTTGCACGAGGAAGATGAACATAACTCACATCAATCAGATCGAAGGTATGTCTTGTCAGCGACGGTTGACGCCTATCTTGCCAAATATATTTTACTCCTGATGCCAAAACGGTACGAGTAAAGAAGCCCGGACGGCGCTGATAGGTATAATTGGCTGAAAATTGTGTTGAAGCATGTATACGCCGTCTAAAATCATGACTCAGGAAAGGAAACATAAAACGAGGAAAAGTTAAAGAAGTCTCCCCTCCTATTTCAAAATAGTTGTCCCTAAAGCTCGTAAAACTAGGCGTAATTGCTTCGTAAGCCCCACGTACCCTAACATTGAATAACTCTGAACCTCGGAATGAATTTCGGTGCAAATATCCCATCCCTGCGCCAACACCAAAGAAACCTCCAGAGTTAGTTCCTTCAATTTCAGTCGATATTCCTTGTTTCTTATCAGGAATACAAGTTATAATACAATGAAGTTTTGTCGAATCATTCTCCCATATTTCAATATAACTAATATTGACATTTTTCAATATCTTCAATTGAGACAATGCACTATATGTTAGTGTTGTCATATTCTCATCAAACAATGCACCGGGACGTATATAACAGTTATTCAGTATTACATACGGTTTGATGTACTCGCCACGAGGACCATACATAATCCGATATCCCTCTTTTTCATAGACCGAGCTAGTTTGATATTGGCTGATATCACCGTCCTGTAACGGATTGAAATCGACATATAATTCCACATTCTTTATTGTATATTGCCTATGGGAAACCTCACTTACTTGTCCCGTCTGTCCTTTTTGAAGAAAAGGATATATTGCTAATTCTAAATCAACTTTATTTTTTGCAACTGCTGTATCAGCTATAAAACCGACATATTCTTTATTAAAAGCATAATAACCGGTACGCCGAAATAAAGAGGTGATCCGATCCCTTTCCTGATCAAGCATATCAAGATCAAAAACCGAGTTCTTCTGAACTAATGAATTACGAGATAAAACTGAATCTACATTTAGTGTTGTTAGTGCCCAATTAGATTTTTTACCCCTCAACAAACGGATAGTCGTAATATCAGGTACTATATCTTTCTTTATAATAGTATCATTAACATCAATTTCATAATTCCGTATTCGATATGGCTCACCGGCTTTAATATCATAAGTCACTCGTGCTTTTTTCCTATTCAAGTCTACAACCGGTGTTACAGTTGCATTCAGAAAACCTTTATTGGTCATTAATCTGCGTAAGTCTACAACCGTCTTATCCAGCTTAGTGCTATCAAAAAGGATAGGAGGCTCGCCAGCATTGCGTAAAGTACGGTTTATCCATTTTGTTGAATCTTTCCCCGATAAATTATAGATTGTTAAAGGAACTTTAAATATCTCAAGCGTCTTAAAATTAGGCTTTTGGTTTATATATGTTTCCAGTTCCCACGCAGATATACTTTTTGTATCACTTTTAACTTTAGCACTGGCTAATAGATATTCTCCTTCGGGAACAAACTTTGTAGAACTACACGATTGCAGAAATACTCCTGCGAGAGTAGTTATGAATAAAAAAAGTAAGATAATTTTAGATCTCATTATATGTAATTGGCACAAATGGATTTATGAAATGACTGACAAATTTAGGGTTTTAATTGTTTCTTTTGTAGATTTGTTCTAAGAAAATAATCTACCCAATATTTATTAAGCCTAATTAACATGGCATTAAGTAAGAATAAAATAAAATATATACGTTCTCTTAAGGAGAAAAAATTTCGAACTGAATATGGAACATTCGTTGCAGAGGGGAACAAGATGGTCAACGAATTAATTAATTATATGGAATGCCAGCTACTCATTGCCACAAAAGAGTTTCTGGCTGATGTAGATATTCAAAATATACAAGAGGTAATAGTGGTAACTGGCGATGAAATTTCTCAGGCAAGTTTTCTAAAAACACCCCAACAAGCTATTGGAATATTTTTGCAACCAAAACATCAATTGGAATATGATCTAAATAAGGACTTATGTATTGCATTAGATGGTGTACAAGACCCGGGAAATATGGGGACTATTATCCGGTTGGCAGATTGGTATGGCATTAAACATATATTTTGTTCTCTCGACACAGTCGATATTTATAACCCAAAGGTCGTACAAGCGACAATGGGAGCCTTGGCACGTGTCAATATTCATTATCTCAACTTAATTGATTTTCTTAAAGATAACAATCAGTACCCAATTTATGGGACATTACTAGATGGAGAAAATATGTACGAGAAAGAAATTACATCTAACGGAATCATTGTGATGGGTAATGAGGGCAATGGAATTAGACCAGAAATAGAGAAGTTAATCAAAAATAAACTCTATATTCCCAATTATCCGATTGGACAATTAACATCCGAATCTCTAAATGTAGCCATTGCAACTGCTATTATATGTGCCGAATTCAGAAGACGGAATTGATTAGATAAGGCAGAATACGACTAAATAAATACCTTTCAGCCGACAAGTACATAAGCCCAATAACGACTTTTAATTGAAACAGGGCATAATGGTAAATAGCCGGATTGTAATCTATTATTAGAAAATATAGCCGGATACTTACTTAGCATTTCCCGATGTTGTGCAAAAACCTCTCCCTCTGTTGAATTAAACTTTATGCTGAACCGTCCTTCTGAAGAAGGAGAAATATGATGTTCTGCAAGCATATAGGACAAGTATCCCATATTGTATCTCATATTAATCTCAACACACGGATGCAATTTGTATTCCCCACCTTCTTTATAAATAAGCATATCGACACCGATGCATCCCTTATATACCATTCCATACATTTCGGACAAGATAGCCGACAACGACGATCTCATCTCATCCAATAAGCCTTTTGAGATATCCTTACTCAATAGATCTTCAATCTTAGTCTGTGGCATAATATGGTTACCTTCATAAACACCTCTATTACTTGTTTCGAATAGAGAATAACCGACAAAATCGACATGTCCGACTCCATCCGACATAAACTCCATTGCAAAGTCTAGCTGCTTATCCAGTGCCTGTTCTAAAGAGACTTTCTTTTGCTTATTGAGCAATCCATTTATTATCTGCCTTTCGGTACGGGTTAGTTCGCCCAGAGGCAACCAGAGTAAGCCTCGCCCGGATGAAGAATAAGGAGCTTTTATTAATAACTGAGATTGAGATGCTCTTACGGCTTGCTCAATATCTTCTAAATTATCGACAAAGCGAGGTAATAATTGATTCGAGATACATGGTTCATTTTCGATTATTTTTTTCAAACAGTCTTTTGCCGCTTCCCGACTATTCAGATATACATACTCCTCTCTCCATTTAGGAACTTTAGTATTAATATAATATTTCTGATTTAAATCATGAAATCGCTGGATAGATTGTGGAGAAATCCCCCAAGGGCAAACTTCGTCATTCTCAATAATCCCCATATTAGATTTAGCTGTAATATTGATTGTCTGAAGATTAAGCCTTTTTCTGAGATATGACATATATTTGGCATCAATACTTTCTTCTAAAAATATATAGTCTCCAGCTGAAGCATACCAAGCCGGAAGAAAAGCCAGATCATGCATCATAGCAGTTATATTGGCCGGAGCAGTATAATAGGGAGAAGCATTCAAAACTGCAGTCTCGTGTCCGGGATTGAAATAATGGATCATATCAGATTACTATTTTATTTTTGCCTTATCTGGAACAATGCCAAGACAATATTCTAATTTTTGTTCAAAAATAGGAATTATTAGGAAATAAACATTTCCTATAGAGAGACTAGATTTAATCAAGAACAAATAAAAATGAATACATTATGATATTAGTTTAAATAAAACTAATTCCCATATTGATTATTGAATATGAAAATATAGTATATTTGCCGCCTATACAACATTAACGAATTTTATGTCAATGAAAAAAGTGTTTTTCTTATCCTTTGCGATACTTTTCACATTCACTCTCAATCTAAATGCACAATTTGCAATACGGCATCAAGTAGCAACACCTAAACTAGCTGATTCATTAGACATTGCATACTATTCAAAAAAGAACGGAGCACTGGCTGCCGGAAAGATAATAGGTTTCAATATGGGACTATGGGCTTTTGACCGATATGCGTTAAAAGCCGATTATGCATATATAAACATGCACACAATCAAAAAGAATCTTAAACACGGATTCGTTTGGGATAATGATGATTTAGGAAACAATATGTTCCTACATCCCTATCATGGTAGCTTATACTTCAATTCGGCACGCTCCAATGGGTACAACTATTGGGAATCGAGCCTTTTCGCACTAGGAGGAAGCAGCATGTGGGAGTTGTTCTTAGAAAACGAATATCCATCAGTCAATGATATCATGGCAACTCCAATTGGAGGAATGGCACTTGGAGAAACTCTCTATCGAACTTCAGACCTTGTATTAGATGACAGATTAACAGGTTCTGAACGATTTGGACGTGAAGCCGCAGGCTTTCTGATTTCACCAATGCGTGGACTAACTCGGATCATCAATGGAGATGCATGGCGAACAAGAAGTACTTCGGGTAAACAGTTCGGAGTGCCAGATGTTAGTGTTGAAATATCTGCCGGAGTAAGAGCATTAGAATTGAAAGATGAAATATTCGATAAGGGGGTCGGTGCAGCATTAGATATAAATATAGAATATGGAGATCGTTTCGAAACGGAAAATCAAAAACCGTATGACTATTTTGTTTTCAAAGCTAACATCAATGCACATAGTTCTCAACCGTTACTAAGCCAAGTAAACATTTTAGGGCGAATCCATGTTACCGAATTGGTAAACACCGAAAAGGATTTTCTTAGTTTAGGGATGTATCAGCATTTCGATTTCTATGATTCTGATACAATATCAGATGTTTCTTCAAAAATCCCTTATAAGATTGCTATTCCGGCATCTTTCGGAGGAGGATTAATTTATCAGAGTAAACGCTCCAGAAATTATACATTCGATGCATATTTTCATCTGAATGCTATAATATTAGGAGGAGCATTAAGTGATCATTATGTTGTAGACAAAAGAAATTATAACTTGGCAAGTGGCTTCGGTTGGAAAAGTGGAATTAATCTGGCATATAAAGATAAAATAAGTGTTTCAAGTACATTTAATACTTACAGGATGTTTACATTAAAGGGATATCCTCAAAATATAGATTGGGATACAGTTAATCCTCACGAGTTTAATTATCAGGGAGATAAATCTCAGGCAACACTTCATGTCATAAGTCTAAGGGGTGACTTGAAATTACATAAACAACTCTATCTGACAGCCATGTACTACAATTTTATCCGTGATACAAATTATAAATACTATGATGATGTATTTTCGAAAACATCTGAAGGACGACTAATGCTAACATATAAATTCTAATATAATGACAATTACCGAAGCAGATTACAACGACGTATTAGCTATACGTCAAGAAGTTATGTATCCTGACAAGGATATTGACTTCGTAAAATTACCGGATGATGAGAGAGGATTACATATTGGTGTATTTGAAGAAAATAAACTGGTATCAGTAATGTCCATATTTATGGAAGGCAGAGATGTACAGTTCCGTAAATTAGCTACCAGAAATGATTTTCAGAGCAAAGGTTATGCAACTGCCCTTATGAAGTGGCTGATAGATTATGCCAAAGATGTAAAACTAAATCGTTTATGGTGTAATTCCAGAATTGAAGCCAAAGGATTCTATTCTAAATTTGGATATAAAGAAACCGACAATACTTTTTCGAAAGATGGATATGACTTTATAGTCATGGAAAAGCTTTTTTGATAATTTTAACTAAACCTTTATTCCATTTCATTTGTTTTTTCTAAGTACAAAATAATGATATAATATGGCTACAAAAAGAAAAATAGGTAAATCAGATCTTGAAGTATATCCTTTCGCCTTAGGAGGAAATGTATTTGGCTGGACAGCAGACGAAAAAACATCGTTCGATATTTTAGACAAGTATACTGATGCAGGATTAAATTTTATTGACACAGCTAATATATATTCGGCTTGGGTAGATGGGAACAAAGGAGGGGAATCTGAAACAATTATCGGAAAATGGTTAAAAAAAACTGGAAAAAGAGATTCCATTGTACTTACAACTAAAGTAGGTGGCCAATTTTCGCCGGACAATAAAGGATTAAAAAAAGATTATATATTACATCAGGCAGAAGATTCGTTAAGACGATTGCAGACGGATTATATAGACCTTTATTTTACGCATTTCGATGATTTATCGACACCAATCGAAGAGACACTCGAAGCCTACGCTCAACTCGTGAAAGAAGGCAAGGTTAGATACATTGGTACTTCGAATATGAGTCCGGAACGTATTATAGAATCACTCGAAAAAAGCAAGAAGAATAACTTCCCCGAATATGTGTGTCTGCAACCCGAATATAATTTATATGACCGTACCCGTTACGAAACAGAGTATGAACCAATAGCTGAGAAATATCAACTAGGCGTTATCAGTTATTATTCTCTGGCGAGTGGCTTTCTTACAGGCAAATATAGCTTCGATAAACCTGCCGAAGGACAGCGGTCTGGTTCTGTCAATTTGTACATGAACGAAAGAGGTAAAATTATTATTGAAGCTTTGAGTCAGGTAGCAACACAATTAAATGCCACGCCTGCACAGGTAGCTTTGGCATGGCTGATTGCACGACCATCCATAACTGCACCAATAGCAAGTGTGTCTAAAATAAGTCAACTAGATATATTAAAAGCTACTGATCTGAAATTGGATAATGAAGCTATAGAAAAGCTAAATAATGCGAGCAAATACGTGAAACCGTTCAATTTGTGTTAATACACAAATTATTAATAATAAACAAAAAGCGATTAAAGTACTTAGTACTTTAATCGCTTTTTTATCTCATATAACTATAAAATAATAATCTATCTTTCTTTAGGCAAAGTCACGTTATACGTAGTTACGGACTGTACGGTATCTAATACACGTAAGAAATTACCTCCCCATATTTTAGCAATATCATCATCCGAATACCCTCTCTCCATAAGTCCTACAGTTATATTGATTAAATCATTTGCACCATTGCAGCCAATCAAACCACCGCCACCATCAAAATCCGACCCGATGCCAACATGATCGATACCCGCAATTTTAACCGCATGGTCAATATGGTTAAGAGCATCTGTCAAGCTCGCTTTTTTAGGATCTTTGTTCAAGAAAAGATCAACTAAACATATCTGAACAACTCCTCCATTTTTAGCCAAAGCACGCAATTGGTCGTCAGTGAGATTGCGATCATGGTCGACTAATGCCCGACAAGATGAATGGGTAGCCACAATAGGTTGATTAGATAGTTTTATGACATCCCAAAAGGTGTCTTCTCCCGCATGCGATACATCTACAATCATCCCAATACGGTTCATTTCTTTAATAACATCCTTCCCAAAAGGACTCAACCCGTTCCATTCTTTTTTACTTGTTTTTGTCGATGTATCACAAATATCATTATTTACAGTGTGGCATAGAGTCATATAATTCACTCCCATCTGTTTATACATTGTGAGATTATCTATGTTTTTACCAATGCCGTATCCATTCTCGATACCTATAAATATAGCTTTCTTATTTACTCTTTTCAGATCTTTCAAATCTTGTGAAGTACGTGCCAAACCACATAAATCAGGATTTAATTCTATTTGATGATGGATAGCCTTTATCAAGCCGGTTATATGTTCCACTGCCTTTTGCGATGCTTGTTTGTCACGAGGTCCTTGTGCCATGTAAGCAGCCATGAAAATCCCATCCAACTTTCCTTCTTCCATTTTGGGCAAACTGACTAATGCCATTGTATCTCTATCTATAAAGTTTATCCCATTACGAGTAAATAGTAAAGGAGTATCACAATGTGTATCAACAGAAAGAATCTTTTTATGTAGTTCTTTTGCCTTACGGTATGTATCAGCTTTCTCTACCATAAATTTAAATATTTTGAGCATCGATTCGTCTCCTCCAAAAGCTAATGCTTCCGGATGCCACTGAACAGCCAATATGGGGCGATCAGGATATGCTTCTATGCCCTCTATCAAGCCGTCAGAAGCAATTGCAATTACTTTAAATCCGGGAGCAACATCTTTCACTGCCTGATGATGAAAAGTATTTACTGAAAAATCAGTTTGATTACCTAATATATTGGCAAGTTGTGTTCCTTTAGTTATAGAAACAGTATGTGTACCTTGTTCTCTTGGTTCAGACTGAGAATGTTTCAACGTCTTATTTGCATACTGAGATGGTATATCTTGATAAAGTGTTCCTCCGAATACAATATTAATCAATTGTTCGCCCCTGCAAATACCGAGTGTAGGTACATTACGATCAGTAGCCAGTTTTAATAACATCAATTCATATTTGTCTCGCAAACGATCTACCTCCAATGTTGTTGTTATAGAATCTTCTTTATAATACAGAGGATTAATATCTGCTCCCCCTGACAATATCAATCCATCTACACGCGATACAATATCCCTTAATGTCCGGGAATCGGTAGTTACAGGAATCACGATAGGTGTGCCACCGGCTTTGATTACGGCATCAATATAGGTCTCTGTAATTCGCGAAGATCCTTTATAGTTAGACGATGAGATACCAATGACTGGTGATGTATTTTGCACTTTTATAAAATCCTTAGCCTTGCTATCAACTTCGGCATACAACTTTGTTAGATCTTCAATATCGGTACGTAATCGCTGAGCATTAGTAATATTACTGAATAAGAAGAAACAAATACTTACTAAAAATAAAACTCTATTCATATGCTATCATATATTATCGAACATTAGTATTTACGGTTATTTTTCTCATCCAGTTTCTTCCTTCGGTCATACGAGCCACAAGGATAGAACCGGTTATATTTCCAGTAGAATTGAGCAGTGTTGCAGGTACGTCTACAATAGTTGCTATAATCATCAATGTACCTACTAATTCCGGCGAGAGCCCAAACAACGAACACATCAACAACTCACTCGTCATGCCACCACTAGGTACAGCTCCCACTACGGCAGAGGTTAATAATGCAGCTCCTATTATCAGAAACATATTGGAAGACATATCAGAATCTGTTCCAAAAATAGTTAACAAGAAAATAATTTTAATGACCCCACTTATAACAGAACCATCTTTATGCATATTGGTTCCAAGAGGTATCACTGTTTCTGCAATTCCGCTTGGCACACCCATCCGGCATACCGAATCAATATTGACGGGGATGCATGCTGCACTAGACGATGTAGCCACAGCTGTCAGTGTGGGAGTTATCATATTTTTCCAAAAGATAACAAAGGCCTTTTTCCCACCTACAAGAAACATATATACTGAATTTAATCCAAAAAAACAGATAAACGTTAACAACATGTATAGTATAAAAACATGCATATAACCATTCAACAGCTGTCCTCCAATCTGTCCGACTGTATAGGCGAAGTAGCAACCTAAGCCAACAGGAGCCGCATACATAATGATTGTCATCATTTTCAGGATAACACTTGTTACTGAATTTAATAAATCTGAAACTGGCTTAGCCTTCTCGCCAGCAAATGCAGTAGCTAATCCAAAAAATATAGAGAAAATAATAAGCGGCAACAGATTAGATTTAGAGAATAGAGCCGGAAAATCGGAAACTGTAAATGTTTTTACAAATATATCTCCTGAAGACATTCGGGCTGTTTCGGAAGGGCTACTAATACCTAGTGTAAAGCTCGATTTATCAATCCCTTCTAGCGGATTATAAAATTGAGTAAACAGATAAGCTATTACTGCAACTATAATAGACATTAATACAAAGATCAGAATAATATTACCAATAACTCTCCCAACCATATTGGACTGCTTCATATTGCAAATGGATGATGAAACACTAAAAAAAACAAGTGGAACAATCAACACAAACATCAGATTAAGAAACAAGTCTCCGACAGGCTTTACAACTGAAGTGGATTCTCCAAATACAACACCACAAATTCCGCCGATAATAACCCCTGCCAACAGAAGAAGTGTGGAAGCATAATTTTTTAATATATTCATCAATATTTTATTTTATGATACAAAAATAACAAATGAATCAGCAAATAAAGGAAAATCAAATACAAAAAAGCAGCAGACTAGCAAAATACAAACTATATGCTCCAACAAAAAGGAAATTAATTACAAAATTCCAGATTAACATATTAAAAATAATAACTAGTGCCACCATCTGAACCAGCAAAATCACGTAACAACGACTGCATATAATTTACGGATTCCTGTAGCCCCTCATTTCCACTATATCCATTTATAATTGCCAACAATTGTGTTGTATTAATATCTATCTTGGTACGTTCGTTATCGCTGGTGGGAGTGCCTATTCCACCAAGCGAATCCCTATATACAGGAAGCCCCTCTATATTAAGCATACCTCGACCAATGCCTTCATATGGTTCATCTGCCAGCCCAATGCCAAGTGTGAGAGAAGAACCTTCTATTTTGGATGCATCGAAGCCTCCGATTGAATATCCTGTTCTGATTGATACAAGGTTAATCAGGTCGACCAAAGTATCTATTTGATACAATGGAATATCTCGTAATATTCTACGACAAAGAGCTTCCGAAGAGGGACGATAACGATTGGGGTCTTTTCCCATTTTTTTGTACGCTGTGCGTGTTGCTGCTATCGGAACACTCTTTTTTATATCGTCAATTGTGTGCTCTGCTCTATATCTGGCTGATTCTTCATTTATTTTTTCCCAAAGTTTTTCATTATATGGAGTATTTTGAACTGATGCACAAATTGCAGCTCCACAAAAATTAGGACATAATGACTTGACTTCATCTGAAACTAAAATTGTAAACATAGTTATTTTATAATAATCTTTTACAGTTACTCAAAGATAGATAACTTCTTCCAAATCCGGATATAATTCTTAATTTGGGTAAATACCAAAAAAGTAGTTACCTTTGCAGTGCTTACAACATTTCTTAAAATGAAAAAAATTATTAAAGTTTATAATCCGGCATTTTGGTGAGTAGGGAATCTTCTCTTTGATCAAAATATAATAAGAAGGCGATAGATATTGATTTATGGCCAGATCTTTTATTTATAAATTTTAATAACAAAAGAAATGAATCTTCATATTGATTTAGATTCTAACCATCCTGCATACGAATGGTTGGAAAAGCAAGCCGATAAGATCGGTGCAAAAGGCCATTTTGGCACACATATAGATTGCTATACATCAACACCACCTCAAAGTAATTATCAATTACCAGTATATTTATTAGACTGCCGCATGGCTATGCCAAGCATAGAAACGGCAAATTCGCTACCTTCATTAAAAGATAAGGCTCTGATTCTCTATACAGGTAATATGTATAAGAATGACTATGGGGCAACAGCGTATTTTGAAACAGATACTATTTTGGATAATGAGGTATTAACAGCAATATTGGAACGAAATCCGTCTTTAATATTAATTGATTCGTACGGAATCGGGCAACATGGAAAAGACCATATAACTAAGGATATGCAATGCGAGGCAACCAATTGTTATGTAATAGAAAACATATGCATAGCCCCGGGATATGTAAATCAGATTGAATCAATCTGTATAGATTTCGATTTGGACTATCCCTCGACAGGAAAACCATGTAAGGTTACATTCTAATAGAAAGAAATCTTATTTGATTTCTATTAAATAGAATGAGGCACAACAACTGAATAAATTCAGTTTGCTGTGCCTCAGTTATTTTGAACTTCTACTAAGTTTAACTCAGTTTCGCTAAAGTTTCTTTCACTCGTCTCATTGCTTCTACAATATTATCATCGGAGGTAGCATATGAAAAACGAATATAATCAGGAGCTTCGAAGGCCAAACCACCAACACTTGCCACATGACCTTCTTCTAGTAAAAACATTGCCAAGTCGGCTGACGTTTCTATCTTTTTACCATTATATGATTTTCCTAGATAGTAACTACATTCAGGGAACAGATAAAATGCCCCTTGAGGCACATTCACCTTAAATCCCTCTATTTCAGATGCTAATTTAACAATCAGGTCACGACGACGTTGAAATGCCTGACGCATTTCTTCTACACATGATTGATCTCCCAGATATGCAGCTTCTGCTGCCTTTTGGGCAATAGACGATGCACCTGATGTATATTGGCCTTGCAACTTATTGCATGCTGAAGCAATCCACTGAGGGGCAGCGATCCACCCTAAACGCCATCCGGTCATAGCATATGCTTTGGACACACCATTGACAATAACTACGCGATCTCTAATATTTTCAAATTGTGCAATACTCTCATGTTTTCCAACATAATTGATATGCTCGTATATTTCATCTGCAATTATTATAATATTAGGATGCTTTGCCAATACATTTGCCAATGCTTGCAACTCTTCTTTAGAATAAATACTTCCTGTAGGATTAGAAGGAGAACATAGTATAATGGCCTTTGTCTTTGTTGTTATAGCCGCTTCTAATTGTGCTGCTGTAATTTTAAAGTCCTGCTCTATACCTGTTTTGATAACAACACTTTTTCCTTCTGCCAATTTTACCATTTCAATATAGCTCACCCAACATGGAGCAGGAATAATCACCTCATCTCCAGGATTAACAACAGCCAATACAGTGTTACAGACAGATTGTTTTGCACCGTTTGAACAGATTATCTGCTCCGGCTTATAACTCAACCCATTTTCAGTTTCGAGTTTTTTACAAATAGCTTGTCTTAGTGATAGATATCCCGGAACTGGGGTATAGAACGAGAAATTATCATCTATAGCCTTTTTTGCAGCTTCTTTCACATGCTTGGGTGTGAAAAAATCGGGTTCTCCGACACTCAAATTTATCACATTGATACCTTGAGCTTTCAACTCATTACTTTTCTGTGACATAGCTAGTGTCTCTGATATTGCGAGACTTGCTATCCGATCTGAAACTTGTGTCATTTCCAATAGGATTTTGTGGTTATTGATTATTCTACATTATGTAAGTTATGTCCCATACGCTCTTTTTTTGTATGCATATAAAACATATTATATTTATTCGGTTGGACTTCTATCGGAATATTTTCGATGACAGTCAGTCCAAAAGATTCCAATCCTTTACGTTTTACCGGATTATTAGTCAGTAAGCGCATTTTGCAAACGCCTAATTCACGCAAAATGGCAGCCCCTACTCCATAGTCACGTTCGTCTGCTCGATATCCCAAATGTAAATTTGCATCTACTGTATCTAAGCCTTCTTCCTGCAATTTATAGGCTTGCATTTTTGCCATCAAGCCGATACCACGTCCTTCTTGATTGAGATAAACGATCACACCTTTACCAGCTTCTTGTACCATTTGCATAGCTTTGTGTAATTGTTCGCCACACTCGCAACGCTTCGATCCCAATATATCTCCTGTCATGCAAGAAGAATGTACACGCACTAATATAGGTTCATCCTTATCCCATGTTCCTTTTATCAGAGCCATATGTTCTAATCCATTCGAATGTTGCTTGAAAGCAATCAAATGAAAGTCGCCATATTCGGTAGGCATATTTACCTCAACTCCTTTCTCTATAAGGGATTCACGTTCTAAACGGTATTTAATGAGGTCAGCAACAGAAATTAATTTAAGCCCATGTTCATCCGCAAATTTTCTTAATTCGGGTAAACGAGCCATTTCACCATCTTCTTTTTTAATTTCAACTAACACTCCTGCCGGATATAAACCTGCCAAACGAGCCAGATCGACAGATGCTTCTGTATGACCGATTCTGCTTAAAACTCCTTTTTCACGAGCGCGTAAAGGAAATATATGACCCGGACGTCCAAAATCTTCCGGTTTAGTTTCTTTTTTAGTCAATGCTAAAATGGTTTCAGCTCTATCATATGCCGATATCCCTGTTGTACAACCATTTGTAAGTAAATCGATTGATACTGTAAATGGAGTTGCATGTGTAGATGTGTTATTTGTTACCATCATTGGCAAATCTAATTCGTCACATCGTTCTCCAGTAAGGGGTGCACAAAGTAGCCCACGAGCATAAGTTTCCATAAAGTTCACCTTTTCGGGTGTAATGGCTTCGGCAGCAATAATAAGGTCACCTTCGTTTTCGCGATCTTCATCGTCGACCACAACAACAAATTCTCCTCTTTTTATAGCGTCTATGGCTTCATCTACTGTATCTAGTTTTATTTTATCCATAGTGATTATGTTGATTAATTATTAATATTTATCTATATATTTTTCTTCATTTCCTTATTCACCTTACGCAACAGGTAGTAATGAATAGCAGGATAGGCAAAATAACCTAAGAATAGATACAATTTTTGCTTTCCCTTCGATCCATCTACTCGTATACTCTTGTTGAAATCGGAATAGTATATGGTTTCTCTTATATAGAATACTGTATATAGGACAAGTAAGAGTATCATAACCCACCAAAGTAGATCGGATTTAACTATAAGATCCAAAATATACAACGCTAAAGTTAAGAAATATGAGGTAAATGCAAAAAGAGAATTCTTCTTGAATGCTACTAATATCTCATTCGCCTGTTTATAATCGCGTATATCGAGTTTCACACCTTCCAGATCATCACCTCTATCTTTCAATATACTAAGAACTATTATTAATGTCTGATAATCATATCCATATTCAGAATGATTGGAAGCTATATTTCTTAATCTTTCGTTAGAAAGAGCTTTCAAGTTTATTATGGCTTCTGAACTTGCATTTAAGTCAGAAAGACGAGGAATAAAGTCTTTTTTGATTTGTGTATCTTCATTTAGAGTTCTCTTTTCGATACGCAAGATATTACGCAAATATTTAGCATATGCCTCTACATTGAATAATGCAGAATCATTCATTGCTTTATATGTTAAAAATGTTCCTATTGGGAATAAGACAAATGAACTCAACCATATACCTTGCCAAACATCCCAGACTCCATCACGAGCCATCTTATATCCTATATTATTTACGATATAATAAATAATAAAGAAGATTACGGATATAACAACAGGCATCCCCAGCCCACCTTTACGAATGATAGCCCCTAGTGGTGCTCCAATAAAGAAGAATACTAAACAGGCAAATGACAAAGTAAATTTTTGATGCCATTCTATTTCATGTTGACGAAGCCTTTTCTGAGTATCCATTTTGTCTACAGACTGAAACATATATGTACTCTTTATGTTCTCAACATCATTTGCGGCAGTATTGAGATACATTATCTGTTTATCTAACTCCAAGGACTGCAACAATGAATCAAAATCTACTTTTTCTGTGCTAACTGCCAACTGAGATTTGTTATCAGTACTATCTATATTTTGATTTGAAGCTTGAGATGCAAAATAAATCTGGCTACTCATCATTTTCCGATCCCGTTGGTTTAATGTATCCAACCGGAGTTTCATAGAATCGATAGACCGACTTAACTGAGCTATATTTTTTGATATTTGAGTCCCTTCTAAACTTGATTCTTCTAAACGATTAAAGTCTGAGTTGAAGGGTATGACGATTTCTTTCTGCTTAAAATTTTCCCGGCTGTAACGGACAAACTTACTATCTTTATAACTCATCCCGGATTGGCGAAAATTGGCAAAGCGTTGTCCATCAAAAAGATTCAATACTAAAAATTTCTTATTTGCGGAAACTCTCATTCGTCCCGAATCGCAGACAAATACAGACATATTATCGAAACCTTCTGAGGTATCATATATCATCACTCCATGAAGCATCTTTGTTTCCGGATCCTTTTTCTTAACATATAGGCTATAATTATTTATACCACTATAGAAAGAACCTTCAGGAATATCTAATTCTGGAGATTTCTGCTTCACGGATATCATCAATGACCTGAATTTGACATTGATCCGAGGCATAGCCTCATTTTGAAAGAAAAAAGCTCCAATAGATATGCAACTAACAAGTATTATCAAAGGACGCATTGCTCGCAAAAGTGATACTCCGGATGCTTTTATAGCTAATAATTCCAAACGCTCTCCCAAGTTACCGAAAGACATCAATGAAGCTAAAAGAATAGATAGGGGGAGCGCCATTGGGATAAGATTTAGTGCAGCATAAAAAAACAGCTCAGCAAGGACTAAGACATCCAAACCTTTTCCGACAAAGTCTTCCACATACCTCCATAAAAACTGCATTAATACAATAAAGAGACATATCACGAATGTCATCATGAAGACCGGAAGGAAGGTTTGTATTATAAAAAGATATAGTCGTTTGATTTTCAGCATTACCTAAAACCTATCAATTTGGCGATACAAAAGTAGTAAAAAGAAAGATGAGAAAAGCATTTATATTAAGAAAGATATTATTCTTAAAGTTTATTAGGCATTATATATTAGATGCTACAATATCTAAATAAAAGTAGCTGATAAGAAAAAACATATTTTTTCCTATCAGGTATTGTTTTATTAAAAATATTCTCATACTTTTGCACTCGCTAATACGAAAATGGCGGGATAGCTCAGCTGGTTAGAGCGCATGATTCATAATCATGAGGTCCCGGGTTCAAGTCCCGGTCCCGCTACTTGGAGATGAGAGGCTTACATAAAACTGTAAGCCTCTTTTTTTGTTTTTTCGGTAAAATCATAGTGAAATTATGAATAGAGTTTAAAAGCATGCTTTTCTCATCACTATTTAAATCTTCAATAGAGAATGTTCTATTTGTAATTCTACGTTATTGTGTAGAGACTTCAACAATTCTAATTCCAAATTAGTTAATTCTATATAATAAGCACATCCATATTTTTAAGATTTTTTTTTATGATTGTACCATCTTAATAAATAGTTTATTTATAATATTTCCCAGTACATTCTTTAATTTGTATCTCTATGATACCAGTTGCTTTCATCATTTTATCTGGAAACTTTAAATGTGATAGTTCCGGGGTATATTTATTAACAATAAATTGTAATACAGATATTTTCAAAGTAATATCATCAATCATTTTCGCAGTACCCAATATTATCACACTCTTGAATGTAGTATTAGTATCACAGACATTTTCTTTGTCTGGTATAATAGCTCCCATCTCATCTATTTCGAATCCAATTTTATCATTACGGAGTAGATTTGAAATCTTTTGTCCTTTAATTAAGCCATGTATATAAATCCGTCCTTCATAAAAAACAAAATGTACAGGAACGATATAAGGATATCCATTCTCATTCACTGTTGCTATACGCCCTATTTGTGTATTTAATAGCAGATCTGCTATTTCTTCTTTTGACAATTGATGCCGTTTCATTCTTCCTTGCATAATAATTTAATTAGAAAACATTGTAAAAATAATTATAAATTGGACTACATTTGTAGCTCAGAACTAATATATATTAATAGTCCAGATAATGAATTTAACAATTCTGAAATCTCAACTGAATAAATCAAGAGAAAAAGCCGTTTATATTCAAATTGCTGATAAAATAATCGAATACATAAAAAACGGAATATTAAAGGTAGGAGAAACGATGCCTAGTTCTCGGCAAATGGCATCGAAATTAGGAATTAATCGAAATACTGTTGTTCAAGCTTTAGATATATTAGTCAATGAAGGTTGGCTGATTTCTGAGGAAAGAAAAAGAATTTTCGTATCTGATAAAATTCAAATTTACCAGACACCGGAGAAAAAACACACTCAACTGGAAACAAGAGAGTTTTTCAGAAATGATTTAATATTTCTAGATGATGGATTGCCAGATACTGCATGTACACCAATGATTGAATTAGCAAGGGCTTATCGCCGTATTTTCAGTCGTAAAGCAAAATGGCAAATAATGAACCTTGCCAGTGAATTTGGTGATGAAAAGTTTCGGGAAACAATATCTAATATGCTAAATCAGAATAGAGGTATGCAAACCTCAATATCTGAAATTTGTATTACACGTGGAAGCCAAATGGCCTTATTTCTTACAGCTCATTGTCTTTTTAATAATGGCGATTTAGTTTTAGTTGAAAATCCGGGATATCGTCCGGCATGGGATACTTTCAAACACGCAGGTGCGACAATAATACCTATTCCGGTAGATGGTGATGGAATAAAAGTAGAAGAAATAAAATCAATTGTGAAACAAAAAACAATTAAAGCTATCTATCTAACCCCTCAACATCAATACCCAACAACTGTAACATTAAGTCTGGAGCGAAGACTACAATTAATTGAGTTATCCAATAAGTATGGGTTTACGATTATTGAAGATGATTACGATAACGAATTTCACTTCGATCAACGTCCTATTATGCCTATATCATCTTTTGAAGGAATAAGCAATTACGTATATATTGGTACTTTAAGTAAAATCATAGCTCCGGCCATAAGGATAGGGTATATTGCCAGTTCTCCTCAGTTTATTATAGAAGTTGGTAAATTACGAAAAACTATCGATTTACAGGGGGATACTATTATGGAACAGTCTATACTAGACTTGATGACTTCAGGAGATATTCGTCGACACCAAAAACGTATGTTAAGCTATTATTTAGAGAAAAGAGATTATTTTGTTAGCCTTATTAATAGTTATTTAAAGAACAAAGTTGTATATAAAAAACCTGATGGAGGGCTTGCTTTTTGGTTGGAGCCGATTAAAGACATTGATTTATTTAAACTAAAAGAAAAAGTAAATACAGAATTGATCAGTTTTTATACGCCAGACAGATTTAGTTTAGATACTCCGTTTAGAGGATTACGAATTGGCTATGCATCGCTCTCTGAAGCTGAACTTGAGAAAGGCATAAAAATTCTCAGCAAATATTTATAAAGATTGAGAAATATTATAATACCAACAAATTATAAAAAAATATTACAGGTAATTATTATGGAATATTTATTAAAAAAAGCAGGAATAAATCACGTTCAGAGAATTTGGAACATTCTGCAACAAGCAATCGAGCGACGGAAAAAAGATGGAAGCACCCAGTGGCAGGACGGTTATCCAAACCTATCGGTTGTTAATCAAGATATTTCTAAAGGCGCCGGTTATATACTTACAGATGGTGATATTATTGTTGGATATTGTGCGATATTTGTAAATGATGAGCCCAGCTATGCTAATATCAAAGGTAAATGGTTAACAGATAATGATTTCATTGCATATCATAGAGTTGCTATATCGGATGAATATTTGGGACAAGGGTTAGCTCAACTGATGTTAAAATATGTAGAACAAATTGCAATAGAAAAGCGAATATATAGTATTAAAGCTGATACAAATTTTGATAATTTAGGAATGTTGCGAATATTTGAAAAACTTGGATATATTTATTGTGGAGAAGTTAGTTATCAAGGAAGTTTAAGAAGAGCCTTCGAAAAAACGTTAAACACTAATAATACATCAATATGAAGCTGTAAAATCGTTCATTACCAATTAAGATGTAGACTGCCGATATTTATTTATGCTGAACTATTATCACAATCTAACTGTTTGGTACTTTTACATTATGAACATTTTTATATAATCATTAGGTAATTAAAATAAAAATTATAGAACAATTCAAAATGAACAAACATATTATCTCCATTCAAAGCCAGGTTGCACATGGATATGTCGGTAATAATATTGCAGGATTAGCCATACAATTGCATGGGATAGCTCCAATAGCACTACCTACTGTTATTCTTTCAAATCCGGTAGACTACAAGTATACTTATGGAAGCCCCGTAGAAAAAACATTATTCTGTGATTTATTAAAAGGAGTAGTCATAAATCAATTCATAGATCAATGTGATTATTTGATTAGTGGATATTGTAACAGTAAAGATATTATTTCTTCAATATCCGACTTTGTACAAAAGACTAAAACTAGTAAAGAGTATATGTATATCTATGACCCCGTTTGTGGAGATATTCGTAGTGGAGGTTTATATATTCCGAAAGAAATTGCAGACTATTCTATTACCCAGCTGTTGCCTCTAAGCGATATCATTACACCAAATAAATTCGAATTAGAATATATACTCAAAGAAGAAATCGAGACCGAATATCAATTACTTCATGCTGTTCAAGCACATGACATTTTGAAAAAGAAAACTGTCATTGCAACAAGTATGTCATTCGAAGATACACCAGAAGAAAATATAGAAGTAGTACTCATAAAAGATAATGAAATAAAACGTTTTGTATCATCTCGCCTACCCATTGATGTAGTTGGTACAGGTGATCTTTTCACGGCAATTGTCACTTCTCAACTCAATCTATCAAAAAGCATTGAACAAGCAATTAAAAAAGGGATTACTTATTTGCACGCAGTACTTACTGATACATACAAACAAGGGAATAAAGAACTTGTAACTTCTATATTAATCAAACATATGAATATTTTACAATGAAACAGATTCTGAAAAGCTTTTTATGTTAAAACATGTTTTCAACTCAATAAAATTTATCACCTGATTATCAAAGATATAAATTCAAATAGAATGTAAGAGAATAAAGATTAAAATAGCCTTAAACAAATAGATAGTCTTGCTTGATGAATGGTAATTCTTTGTCTGATTATATTCTTCAATAAGATTATCCAAAAACAAATGGAGTTTATCATTCATTTCTGTATAATCGTAGTTTCTAATTTCATCCGGTTTCTGAACAAAACGATATTTTATCTGATTTTGTAAATTTTTTTTGTCGTTTTCGATTAACAATTCAACCACTTCCCTATTAAATTCCATATGGCATTGAAATCCATAAACAAGATTAGAATAAGCAATTATTTGTCGGGGACAACCTTCGCTAGTCGCTAAAATTTTACTGTCAGTGGTTAATCCAGGCATATCATTATGCCAATGCCCAACACATAAAGAAGATCCAAAATGTTTCAATTTTTTATCTCTAAGGCCTTCTTCTGTTAGTCGGATTGGGAATACACCAATTTCTTTATTTGGACTATGTCCAAATTCTGCACCCAAAGCATTACCTATTAGTTGAGATCCAAGACAAACACCTACAACCGCTTTCCCTTTCTTGATACATTCCTGAATAGTAGAGATTTCAGCTTGTGCGTCGAAATAAGGGCATTCCGCTACGGTCGTTCCCGGATCTTGCGGTCCGCCTAAGATCACAAGTAAGTCAATAGTATCAACAGAACTCGGCAATACCTCATTATTAAATACTTTAGAAGAGGTAATTTCATCACCTCGTTTTTCTGCCCATATAAGAAAAGCACCTGGTGCTTCAAATATTTCATGCTGTATAAAATGAATATGCATATTTTATATTTTACTATTGACTAATAGACTCATTCCAATAATAACTATCCGGATAAATTCGTTTGCCGAAGATTGCAGTACCTACACGAATAATAGTTGCTCCTTCTTCAATTGCAGTTTCCATGTCTCCACTCATACCCATTGATAATTCACGCATTTCCACATTAGGAATGTTTTCTGCTACAATCTGTTCCCTGATATCTTTCAGTAATCTATAACATTTTCTCACTTTCTCATTTTCCGAACTAAACAATCCAATGGTCATCAAGCCTTTGATATTAAGAGTTTCATATTTCGAAACTTCTTTTATAAACGGAATCGCTTGCTGTGGATCAATTCCGAATTTACTATTCTCGTAAGACGTATTTATTTGTACTAAAATATTAATATTTCGACCTTCATACTGTAGTCTTTGATCCAATCGTTGTACCAAGTCAAGTCGGTCTATAGACTCTATACAGGTCACATACTTCAAAACATCCTTAATTTTATTTGTTTGCAGATGTCCTATAAAATGGCGTTCCGGGTTATATTTACTTAGAATCTCATTTTTTTCTTTTAGCTCCTGTACCTTATTTTCGCCAATCAGCATTTCTCCACATTGCAATGCAAGTGCAATTTTTTCAGCTGGCACTGTTTTCGTAGCTAATAATAAACGTATATCATTCGGTTCACGATTTACTTTTTTGCAAGCTGCTTCTATCCGCTGATGTATTAATACTAATTTATCTTTGATTTCATTCATCGAAATTTAACTCGAAAAAGTTTAACATTGTAGTATAAATATGTTTATACAAATATATCAACTTGCTGGATTATTTTAATGGTTCAGTATTTAGATAACTAGATAGTCCAGATTTTATAAACTAGTATCATTGCAACAATAATTTTAAATTATAAACAGATCATAAAGAGTGAAAAAGCTGTATATAGTAGAATATATCTATAAGAAATATTTTTTATAATAGAATATAAAGAACTTATTGAATTTGTATATATCATAATATCAGCTCAAGGTTACAGAAAACTACATAAATACATGATCATGTAATAAAAAGATATTCTTGATTGTCTTTTTTTGCATATCTTTGTATTCTTTTTAATAAAAAAGACACTTTGTACTAAATTTGTTTTTACAAGTTTATAAAAACTATGATATGGAGATAAAATATGTGTGGATATTTTTTCAGTACTTTATTCAGGTCTCCTCTTCAACAGACAACCTAAAGCAACTCTATAAATGAATCTTATCCTTACTTTATCAGTTGTCCTAATCGGACTTGTCATCATCATTGGCTTTGTAATGTTTTTCAGACTAAAGTCTGGAAAGAAGGTATCTAATACCTATCGAATATTTCATGGTGTATTTGCTCTATTAGGAGCATTAATAGTTCTGATTGCCGCCTTGATGGGAGAGTCAAAACTATGGACTAATATTATAATTGCAACTGTTATTGCATGCCTTGGACTAATTATGGTATTTGGAAAAATAGAGAAATCTTCTCGCAAAGTTATATTATTTGTCCATGCAAGTTTGGCTATTATTTGCTATGGAATTTTTATATATGTAACATATTTTGTCAATTAACAGATTGCCTGAATTTAGTTTAATAATAAATACAGCCTAAATAAAAAAGGCTTACAAATATCTGTAAGCCTTTTGCTATATTAATCATCCTAAATAATAAATACCTTTTATTTTTTCTTCTTCCTTTTTCGATTTTTCACAAATATATAAACTCCTGTAACGGGCAAGGATGCACCAAACAAAGCGCTAAAGAAAACAAGCAAACGCCCAGGGGTCCCCCATATGGTACCAATATGAATTTCGTAATTCATTCGTCTTAGCTTATCTCCAAAATCGGCATCCTCATATTTTCCACTATACGGACCTGATTCCTTTATCTCTTGTAAAGAATATCTATCAAAAGTATACCTGTCGGAGTTATAATAAACGTCCTTTTCTGGAGATACGGTTGCAGTAATAACTGATGCCTTATCCTTATCATCAGGGAAGTTGATACTTATTCCTTGGGCAGATGGATTCTCTGCTATCAGCTTTTCAAAGATATGATCTGCTGCAAGAGTTGGGGACATCAATGTATCAATTTTTAAGGTATCAGATTTAGAAGTGCCCCATTCAGGTAAATCTTTACCTCCACTTGTTACCTTATATAGTCCTTCAGACCACCAATTTATACCCCAAACCATACCTGTACAAGCTATTGCTAATAAGATGAAACATATATAGAAACCCAGTACACTATGCAAATCAAATAATTTACGTTTGGCTGGTGTTTTTTTATTCCAATTGAACCAAAATCTACTTTTAGCTGCTTTTTTTGATTTCGGAAACCAGATTATCAGTCCTGTAATTAATACGACGGCAAATGCCAATGTTCCATAATTGACTATAGGACGACCTATATCCCAAGGTAACCATAATGCTCGATGTCCTTGCCGAATAAAATTCCAGAAATTAAATTTCTTTAGAGCTTCTTTCTTTTCTGATGGATTAATTTTCAAGTTTTGCCCTTCAATAACTTTTCCATCATACGGATTCAATAAGACAGAAGCCCTATTGCCTCTAGCATAGGTTCCTAATCTTACAGGTCCACCCTTAGTATATGATACATACGTTGGAGTGATTCCTAATATTTGCTGTGTGATGTCAGATAGTTGAGACGGCTTTAGATAAGATTCCGAATCGGACTTTACTTCAATATCTGCAAGTCTATCTTTATCTACCCATCCATATATATTCAATGCCCAAATAGCCCCCGTAATGCAGACAATAAAAACAATAATACCAGAAATCAACCCTATCCAGAGATGAAGTTGGTAGGCAATTTTTCTAAAAGTTACCATTGGTCTATAAAAATAATAACACCCCAGAGGAATAGATATAAGTCTTTCTTCTCCGGGGTGTTTTATTGTTAGTAAAAATATACTCTATATTAATATTTCAATCGTCCTACTGCTGTAATAGCACCGGCTTGCACTTCCAATCCTTTGGTTGCAGTTGCAGTTGCAACATCAACTACATAGATATGAGGATTTTCTGATTTAGTAGCAATACCCCAAGCTATTGTCTTTCCATCTTCTGATACATATGGCAACCTTCCGATTGCAGCTATTTCAGTTGGACTTGGCATACCTGTCACCCATGTAAATGATTGAGTTACGACATCTACAATAGCAAAACTATATGTGCCTTCTGTGACATTTTTCTCAGAAAACATGGTTAAGAAAAATTTATTATTTCCCAAATATCTTGCATTGTATAAGTGATGCCCACCTGATTTTTCTTGAATATTGAAGAAATAAGATTTATCAAATTCTGTTTCTCCTTTTTTGATTCTTATTGCTGCAGAAGGTTTTGTTGATGCTACAACTCCTGTACTGCCTAGCGTTGCTGTAGAGAAAGCATAAACATCACCATTCTCAACTTGATCTAATCCACTCTGAGCAAAGTAATAGCCAATATAACTTGTTCTATTATCCTTTATAACTCTTTTTAGTTTCAAATCAGGATAAGAGAATACAGCAACCCAAGTACTGTCTGAAAAATCGGAGTGAAATATAGCATTTGCAACCCCCTTGATACAATAGTACGGAGCATATACTTCATCACCAACTTGGAATACTCCGGTAAAGTGAGCACGCTCGCCGTTATTCGCCAATTGCACTACATTTACATATTCTGTTGTAGCTATTTGAGGGTCGTCTGTTGTAATTCTTAAGAGTGTTGCATTTTCGTCTCCCGAACGAGGAGATTTGATAAGGATAAGATCTTTATCATATTTTCCAAATACTTGCACAGTTGGTGTATTTACAGTTGCGGCATGTTGCAGTTTTCCTACAGAATTTAAATTATAAACTCTAACATCACCTGGATTTCCTTGTCCATAAAGTAGACTAAATACTTTATTATTATTGAATGCATAATAACGGTATCCATCTTGTTCTATTCCGGCTCCTTTTATTGTAACCGAACCTTCGGTCAAAGAGTTTGCCTGAAGAATATAATCTGCACCTTCGTATAATTGTCCATCCGGAGTTGCAACTACAATATATTGACCTTCAGCCTCAACTGGTTGTTCTGTCCCATTGTTATCATCATCACACGACGAGAATGATACTATCCCAATAGCGAATGCGATTAAAGCAAATAAATTTCGTTTTTTCATTATTATTTATTGATATTAAAAAAAGAGTAATTATTTATTAATAAAATATCTGAATTTCACAGAAAAATTTCGTCCCGGTTTTTGAAGACTAAAATTGTCATATATATCTTCGTCGAATATATTACGGCACTCTAAGGCTATATTATACACCCCGTGTTTTAGTGTATAAGTTATATTCACGTCCTGAGAAATTTGAGTTGGAATATTATTTTTGGTAGATGAAATACCTTCACTAGGCCATCTCAGGTAGTATTTATTTACATATAAAACATTATAACCAAAAGTTAAAGCATTTCCTTTTTTTCCGAAATTATCAAAAAACACACTACAATCGGCATTTCCAAATAGATATGGAAGATTAGGCATTCTGTCCTTATAAGTTGTGCTTGGTTTCTGGCTACCATCGTCATAAACAATATATTTTGTATTGTTGCGTATATTTTGGTAAGTCATATTTATCCCTGCTGTCAACTTAGTTTTATATGAATATCTTATTTCTCCATTAAAACCATAATTACGGACCTTATCTTGATTAGACATAATGATATCGGTACCATTGGTCACAAGTTGGGGACGGATAAAATCTTTAGCATCTCTAAATAAGAAACTACCATCAAGAATCAATCCATGAGTTCCAAAACTTGTAGCAAAATTTGCTCCTAGATTAAAGTTGTGGCTACTTTCTGGTCTCAATGTCATATTTCCTTCCAGATTTTCACCTTCATTTCCAAATAATTCTTCATTGCCAGGCATACGTATACTCTTTTCAAAAGAGGTTTTCAGTTGGAGTTTTTCTGTAACAAATAGAGTAGAGGCAAAACCATAACCTAAAGCGTCATGATTCTTATCAACAGGGATATATTCTGTTGTTCCCCATCCTCCAGTACCAGTCTTAGTTTCAAAATAAGAGGTTTTCTGATGGAATTGTTTTACAAATAGAGAAGTACTCCAAGCTTCATTATAATCAAACTTATACCCTAAACCGATTACATTTTTAATTGTTTTACGTGGCTGACTGTAACTTTCACTTTCGGGATACAGCTCGTCTTTTCCTTTTCTATCAAACGTATTATATACATTATTTATAGTAAAAGTATGTTTATCACTTAATTTGTAGTTAATGTTTCCAGTGAAAATACCAGCATTATTTTTGTATTTATACATTGTACGACTACTTTCACTACCAGGACGCGGTTTTTCGATATATTCTCCCAGCCAATTATATTGACGGGCAACTGTATCAATAACTTGTTCATATCCGAAATTGAAATTACCTGTCAAACTAACATCCAGACCTTTTATAAATAAATTCCGCTTCAAATACCTCATGCTTGGCATCACAGTACTTGCTCTTCTGAAACGGTCTCCAAAAACAAACTCTTTCATACGAGCTCCTGTCTGTATATCAGCTCTGTTTTTACCTAATGTAATACCGAATAGTAATTTATCAGCAAAGCTTTTACCAACTACACCGATATTTGCAATAATTGTCTCATTATGGTAATTGTCATGGAAACGCTTTACTTTTACATTCTCTGTTTTTTTTCCTGTCACCAAATCAACAATATCTGTAGTAACTTTATAATCATTATCCGAATAATTCTGAAAAGCGTTGATTTGAACTGTAAAGCCTGATTTATCAGTATATCCGGCATTTATATATGATCTGTGTGTATTGAATGATCCATAAGAATATGAAGCATCAATATATTTTCCGGGACGGCTAGATGTTACAATGTTAACGGCTCCACCAAGGGCATCAGAACCTAAAGATATAGGAACTACTCCTTTATAGACTTCTACTCGATCTGCGAGATTAATCGGAATATTATTTATTTGGAATGAAGAACCAAAATTTTCCATTGGCACACCATCGATAAAAAACTTCACCTGACGTCCAGTAAATCCATTCAGTGAAAAGTTATAACTAGATCCAACTCCCCCGCTTTCTCTTACCCGAACCCCTGATATACGGTCTAAAGCATGACTTAGATCTAATGTAGAGTTATGCAATAACTTAGCATCCAGAGCAACTACATTATAGGCTGATTCGTTTATTTTTTGTACAGCTGATTTACCTGTTACCAAAACTTCATTGAGAGTGGTTGCTTCCGGAGACATTATAAAATCACATTTATTCGCCATTCCGTCTTTTACAACGATCGTCTTTTCAATAGTTTTATAACCTAAAGCTGCAACAACTAGAGTCTGAGTCCCTGCAGAAATAGAAAATGAATAGTTTCCATCTTCATTTGCATTAGTACCATGTATTGAGTTTTTTATCGAAACTGAAGCAAATTCAATCACTTCTGAGTCTGTTCCTAATACAGAACCTGTTATAAGAGTCTGATTTTTTTGAGCATAAATAGAGAGGTTGCTTATTAGAATAATAAGCATTAAGTAGGTCTTCATTAACGTCACTAATTATTGATTATAGATGGAGCAAAGGTATGCATGATGGCACATTGCAAACAATAACAATATATAGGTAATATACTATCAATATATACCAATAAATAATTAGATTCATATCTCTTATTTATTAAATAATACTCTATTATAGATTTTATCTAATACAATCATTCCGATTTCACTAATACAAATAATAAAAATAAAAACGGAACTGAGTTATAAATACTCAATCCCGTTTTTATTTTTATTATTTATGACTAATATTATTCTATGCGTTTGATATCACTGATTACCTCGAAAGGTACAGGAACTTTAGATCCTTCTATAAAGGACATATATTTAATATAGTCAGTAAAAGCTTCTATTTTTTTTCCGGTTCCACTTTCTGTCCTTTCGCCCCAATCTTTTGTTCTAATAGCTAAATGATACTCTACATCTTTACCATTCTCTGTGACTACAAAATAAAGATGGATAATATCGTTTATAATAGCAACATCGCCTGCATCAGCTAAAACTCCACTTTTATTATATAATTTGAATTTCAGCAAGCCTGTTGCAGTTTTATAAAAATGATAAACAACTCCAATATTTTCAGCTTGTAACTGGGCTAGAGCTGGATCTTCCCGTCCATTTACGAAAGACAAATATGAGTATACCTGCCATTTCCCTAATAATTTATCAGCTATGATAGCAGCCCCCATATCCTTTGCTCCTTCAAGATCGTTCGGAGCAGTAGCAGTATTTCTAAATTGCCTAACATCAAATACGTCATAGACAGTCTCTTGAGTTTTCAATCGGCGCTGATATTTGTCATAAGTGACCAAACGCTTAGTTGTCAATTTACCAATATAAACAGCAGTAATAGTATCTATACCTCTTTCGTTTTTAAATTTAAATCGAACCGAATCATCTTTCAAGACAAAGTATGTTCCGGTTCTGGTGACTTGCCCCAAAGGATCTACTTCCTTAAAGACATAATTACCATTAGCATCTTTTGGCAGAAAAGTGGTACCATAACCATCTTCCATAAAATAACGTAATTCAAGCCCATTGTCTACCTGTTTTGTAAAGTAATACAATTGCCATTCTCCTGTTAAATTTTCAACTGTTACAGCCGCATCTTCATCTCCTGATGGTGTGGGTGTTGGCGTGGGCTCATCCCCATTATCAGCACAGCTAACCTGAAAAAGTAAAAAGAAAGCGGATAATAAAATGTAAATATATTTTTTTCTCATTTGTTTTGTAAATAGTCCATAACACTCAAAGACACAAAGATATGATATTTACAGAAGAGATAAATAATTAAAAATACTTTTTTAACCATTATTCTATTTAGTAAAAAAATATTGTAATCATTTATGAAAAACAATCAAATTGATTTTGATCATTTTTTAGAAACCTCATATGTATATGTAAATGAATATTCATCAATCGGGGTGGCGGTTACCTCTCCTTCCTCGTTTTTTACAGTTGCATAGATTTTAGCTTTTCCTTTAAATTCAACTTTCAAATCTTTAGAATCAGAAGCCAAAGTACAGTTAGCAGTGCTACCCTCAATAATTAAATCAACTTTATCAATTGTTGTATAATCAGCACCAAACCATGTTTTCAAATAAGTCGGGATAGAACCACCTTCCAAAGCTTGAGTCGAGAAACCGGCAATAGTAAACGAACAAGCTTCACGGGCTTGAGAAGTATATTTAAAATTGCGAACTCTATCGCCCTCATTCATTAAACCAAATTCGGATGTTGATAAAACAAGCACATTGGGATCGGTTGTTTTGAAAAGAGAGAAGTCTGTTGCTTCTTTCAATGGAGTTTTTACTTTATCGGCAACCCTAATAGTACAAATACCTTCATATTTACCAACCATCACAGATAAATCTTTCATTGATAGATCAACCGGATTAGAATCATCATCACTACTGCAAGAGGTAAAAACTAAACAGATTGAAAGCAGTGCAAGTAATATATTTTTCATAAATTTTGTAGTTTGTTTCGATTATTAATTTGTGTTTGTAACTGTTGGTGCAAAAGTATATTTTTTTTTAATCATTCCCAATTTTAAAACCGGCTTCTACAATGCAAAAGAATATACCTACAAAAAAATAAGATTATTCAAACAATTGTTGAATAACCTTACTTGCGTTAATAATATATGATATAAGATTTATCTTTCTGCTACGAGTAAAGACTCTTGACGATTAAGATACGTTAAGTTCAAAACTGTCAAATATTTTCTGTATTGTGCTGGTGACAATACTGCTTTAGCATTTGCCAAATTGAAATAAAGAGCTTTTTTAGCTGCTACATCATCATTTGCTTTCAATGCTTTATCTAATTTTTCTGCTGACAGACGGAAAATTTCGCCTAATTGATTTTTTTGTTGAAAATCAGCTTGTATGTAATTAGAGATTGCATTCAACTTAGATTTATCATTTAGTGAAGCAAATAGATCGTATTCGTTAGCAGCGAAACCAGATGTTGCAAAAGCAAAAACAGCAACAAGTAAAATAAATAATTTTTTCATAACCTAATTTTTTTTAATAAAACAACCTTTCAACCACCGCATAATAAAAAAAGACACCAAAAGCCTAATAGTAAGGCGTTCATGGTATCTTATACATTTATATTTTATACGTTGGTTATAATTAACCTTAATTGACAATACAAAGATAATATGTTTTACAACATAAAACCAAATAAAAAAGTTAATAAATGATAATTAATGATATTTAGATATGCAATATGACTTAAATTAAATCACTAAAATAAAAAACAAGAAATAAAAATAACTATAATGTAATCGTTATGTAACATTTCATTTCATTTTGACAGTCACAATACAAGCATAAATGTAATATAAAGATCGGATTTGACAAAATAACATTTATTTTTATGTTTATCATTCTGAAAATTATACCTTTATAAGCAAATAAGAAAAGAGACCTAAACTAATACACATATGGATATATTAATTCGAAGAGAAACACCAAAAGATTATCCATCTATCTACAAAGTAAATTGTGAAGCTTTTGGGAAAAATAATGAGGCACAGCTAGTCGATAGACTTAGGTATTGTAAAAGTTTCATACCTGAGTTATCGTTAGTTGCTACAACAATTAATGATCACATTGTAGGATATATTTTATTTACAAAAATACAAATCGGAAGTAAAGAGAGTGAAACCAATAGCCTTGCTTTAGCTCCGATTTCTATTTCTCCCGAATATCAAAGTAAAGGAATCGGAAGCAAACTCATAAAAGAGGGTCTGAAAGAGGCTTCGAATATGGGCTATAAGTCTGTGATTGTTCTAGGGAACGAAAATTATTATTCACGATTTGGATTCAAACTTGCTAATCGATGGGGAATAGAAGCTCCTTTCAATATACCGACCAATGCATTTATGGCATTAGAACTACAAGAAGGATCTCTTTCGAATATAAGAGGCAAAGTTATCTATTCTGAAGAATTTTCTCATATATAACCCACCTGAGAAGAAAGTAACTTTCTAAATTTATCTGGAGTCAATATCTCGTTAGTGTAGAATTGACCATCAATAAATATGGAATAGGTTGTAATGGGACAAACATGATTCTGGGCTGATTCCATACTCGTTATTTGGTGGATACGAACAGGATAGTCTACTTCCAATGCTATGGGTTCGAGTAATTTAGCATAAGGCACTGTGAATGGGCACTGTGCTGTATAATAGATATCAATACCACGAATCCCCTCTCCTAGCCCATTGTGAACAGACTCTTTATAATGTGGCAATGGTGCATTGTTATCAAAACGCTTAACCAATAATTCAAAGAAGGGAGAGCATGTATCACAGGTTTCATACCCATGCTTTACCATAAATGCCTTGTCTGACAAATAAGGTTTCTTCTTGTTACCAACTGTTATGACAACTCCTTTATAACCTGCTTTTTGAGCATCAGATTCACATTCTTCTAGTAACTTCGTACCAAACCCCTTCCCTTTGAATGAACCTGAAACCCAAAAACAATTAATAAACATATATCCATCCGCATCAATGGGAACCCAGGCTTTAGCAACAGGGATATATTCTATAAATACTTTACCTCTGGCATCCAACTTCTTAAAAACCAATCCATCTTGGAATCTGTGGCTGAGCCATTCTTTTTTTGCTATAACTCCGGATTCTGTCGCTTTATTACTAATAGAACAGCAAATATGCTCTGTAGCTATATTTTTAAGATTTAATGTAATAATATTCATCTACTGAAATCAATTTTATTATTGTTCTTCAACTATCTCTACCGGTACAAATACTTCTGTCAACAAGTCCTCCTCATCTACATATGTCGGATTATTCAGATATTTTTCGAAAGCATACATTTTCCTTAACCGATAGCCACTATAGGGCAACCAATTCAAATAAATATTGCAATACAAATCGAGTAAACCATCATATGCTCCTTTCAACAGAAAAACGGCATATAATCCTCCCCCTATTGTCTGTAGACCGAAAGGGCCTGTTGGTGTAACAAAGTCTTCGACTGTAAAGCAAGCATAAAATCTACAACTCTCCGGTGGAGTAATAGTTGGGTCATCAAAACTAAGGCCTATATATTCAGTTCGGTCATTTATCAGATGGTTTTGCCAAGCAAAACGCCCTAATTGTTTCCAAGCTCTCGTATAAGAATCTGGAGAACCATACCAATCAATAATACGGATATAGACAACATTTTTCGATTCCAAGGTGCGCATATCCGGAGATAAGGTTATATGTTTACGCTGGTCTCCCCGATCAAAGAAGGCTTTATTTTGAGGTAGTGCTCTATAGCCAGATGGAGATATACCAAAATGTTTCTTGAAAGCTTTGGACAATGCATATTTTGTTGCATAACCTTTTTGGGTAGCAATAGTCGTCAATGAATGATTGGTCATTCGTAAACACTGGGCTATATCTTCCATCCTTAAGCGAGCTACAAACTCACCTACATTTTCTCCTATTATGGCTTTAAAAATCCGATGAAAGTGAAACTCTGAAATATTGGCTATTTCTGAAAGTTTTTTCAAATCAGGACTATCATACAAATGTCTATTTATATAATCTATAACCTGATTGACAGCCTTTTCATATTCATTGCGAGTCTCTATTTTCATCTTCATTTTTTTATGCCTTTGCCCAACGCTTCAGATTTGGAAAGTATTCTTTCATTCCGGCTCTGGCTTCTTCTACTGTATAGATTTTATCTGCATCTTTATTAAACTCATCCAAATATTGCAAACAATGTTCTATCATTTCGTCCATTGTACATTCTTTCGTAAATGCACCTTCTTTGAAGCAATAGAGACAATAGTCTTCGTTCTGTCCTCCTCCTTTATTGGTTCCAAAATGCCCAGTCTCTGTTAGAGGCATTCCACAGCTTTGACAAAATTTATGTTCCATAATTTTATTTATTAAATTAGTAATTCATATTCAGTATATATTATGATATACAAATAAAAGAATTTTATACACACTAAAGGTTATCCAGTTTTGCTATTCTTATTCTATAAGTTAAGAACTAATAGATCAAATCACAAAACAAGCTACATAAGAAGTCGAAACTATATGCCATTTTACTAATAAAAGTTAAATAACAATTTTCGATTAATCTTTTTCTCTTATAAAATATCAAAGTAACAAAGAACAGAAATATAGTACTCACTTTATAATACTTATAATTATGAAAAAGTTTCTATTCACATTCGCATTATTTATTGGTGTAGTATCAATGTATAATACAACCAATGCTCAAAGTGTAAATGTAAGCATCAATATAAATAGTCAACCATCATGGGGACCTGTCGGATACGACTATGTTGGATATTACTATTTTCCTGATATAGACTGTTATTATAATGTCAATTCCAGACTATATTATTTCTATGATAGAGGTATGTGGGTATCAGCTCAATATCTTCCTTATAGTTACCGAGATTATGATCTATATGGTATGTATAAAGTAGTATTAAATGTAGACAGACCTTGGCTATATAACAGAACACACCGCAGGGATTATGCCCGCTATGTAAACTACAGACCACAGGTTGTAATTAGAGATAGCCGCGACAATAGATATAGATATAGCCGCAACAATAATGTAATTTGGTATAATGACAACAGACCAAATCACAGAGATAGAAATAATGGATATTATTATAATAATCATTCAAATTACAATAACAGACCCGATTATAACAGACAGTCTGATTACAACAGACAAAATAATTATTCCGGACGAGACAATAAAAGTTCTAATCGGACAAATACAAACAGAGAGAATGGCAGATATTCAAATAACAATAGCAATTATATTAAGGTGAACGAATCGACAAATAATAGTCGCGATTCGAGAACTAACAATGTTAGATCCGGCAATACAGAGCGTTCGGGATCAAATGGTAATGGAAGGGGACGATAAGGTTTAATGCAAAGAATATATTTTTTATATCTTAAACAATAACAGTAAATTGATTTAGTTTTCTGAAGTGCATATTTAATTATGCACTTCTTTTTTTATTTTATGGTATAGATACATTTTCGAAACTCTGTAAATCACTTGCAGATATATTTCCTTTACGAGACAATAGTACTCCTGGCATATTGTATGTCTTCCCTCCGATCTGCACACTAATCCCTACTTTAGCGGAAGAATTATATATGGTATACGTTGCATTGGCATTCGAAAATGAAAGAGTATTCAGATTCTTGTTTGTTGCTAACTGAAACACACCATCTCCATTTTCGGGATAAATAAATTCGAGTGTTCCATCAACCTTTTCGAGACAATAACAAAGTTTGCTATCACTGATCCTTATCAGATAAACTTTCTTTTTATTTTTAGCTATTTCAAAACTAAAGATGACATCCTCATCCAACACATTCAGTGAATATGTAATATCACTTTCTTCTTTTCCTTCGCTATCCCACCTTGAGACAGTAGTTGTCACAAAAGGAAAACGAAAAGCATCTTCTTCAATATTCTCTATCAATCGGGGTACACCTTTTTCCAAATCGTATGTTTGATACTGATGCCAACAACAACCACTCTTTGTCATCACAAAGGCGCGTTTCTGGACACAATCTATTTGAGGCATTCCACAATATTCCTGAGCAAGTCTGGTTAAAGAATCATCCTCTACCAAGATTCCATTCTTAGATATAAATATGATATAAGAAGGCCCATGATAGCAACTGTTCTGCCCATCCTGAATAGCTAAATCATCGATACCATCACAATTGAAATCAGAACATATTATAAGACTTTGTTCCCCATAAGGCAATTCTTGAACATTAATCGTTACTTCTCCATCTTTAGAAAAAGAAGCTGCTAACTCCTCCGATTCAACCTTGACAAGTTCTTTATCCGTTTGCTTATCATAAACAGCAATCCATCCGGCACTAAAGACTTGATTTGGCTCTTCCAAAAATATTGTCGCATAATATTTATCTGAAAAATCTGATGCTTTAAATGTATTTTGCGACCAAAGTGGGTAAGAGAATAGAAAGATCAAGAATAGAAAGATTGATATGCGTTTCATAAAACAATGTGTTATCTTAAATTAGAGTGTAAAGATAATAATTAGTGGAAGCAATAGCCGGAATACGTGTATGAATTAGCATAAATGTTAAACAAAGTATAATAGAAAACATATATTATCAACATTTATAATATACTAACAAGTATATATCTGATTGATATTGTATATTTATAGCATAAACACAAATGTAAATGAAAAAAATAATTCTTTTTGTCATATTATCTGTAATCACATTACAAATCATCCATGCTCAAACAAACAATCCGGCAATAACAACTGATAGTGTTATCGGTAGGTGGATGGAAGAGAGCCGACAAAATATAACTACTGATAGTTTGATCGAGCCCGCACAGCCTTATATGTATATCTTCAAACAGGATTCTGTATTTCACCGAGGTGAGGTTTCGGAAGGGGTTATTTTGTTCAACATCACAGGTAAATATACAATCTCGGATCATATTATAAATATTCGATACATGGACTTTTCGAACAAAAGACCCGGGAAAGTTAAAGAGAAAAATATGACATTCGAAATCAAAGAAATATCGAAAGACACGATGATTGTTGTATGTAATGAATCGCGTTACAAAACCTACCAATTAACTTTAAAAAGACAGCAATATTAATCTAAAAAAGTTCCATGCCTTCTTTATAAGTTTTATATTTCAGATCAGGTAATAATTCTTTCCGCATACGCTCCGTATCTCCATAATACGAAGCCATCCCTATTTTCACAAAATCGACAGTCAGTGGACTTTGAGTATTGAATATTGCAGAAAATAACTCGAAACTCCGGGCAGCAGTCATTATCATCCAGACAGGCATACGCCATGGCTTATGGCTTTTCTTGTATACAGTTATGTCATCTAAAAATTCCTGTAAAGTCTGTACCCCCTCATCACCTATATGATATATTCCTTTTATATCAGGCTTCTCTGCAGCAGCTATTGTAGCATTTACAAAATCGGGTTTCGAGATTAAATGTATGTAAGTTGGCTTTTTCCAAATACCTAACATATAGTGACGGGCAAACCATTGTCCGGCATCTATCATCAATATTCCTTTTCCATACACCATACCCACCCGTAATGAAACCGGCTCGAAGTTGTATTTTTTACCGTATTCAAATAATAATTTTTCTTCTTCCAGACGTGTACGTGCATGCATAGATTCTGGCATCCCATCCAGTGTTCCTTTAGCTGGATTGTCCGGTGTATTCTCTCCTTCTACATGAGGAAAGCTGATTAATATAATACGCTTCACCTTTTGAGCAACAGCTACATCCAACAAATTATTAAAGTATTGGGTATTGGTTTCCGGCAGAAACTTCTCGGGATTGGCTTTAAACAAGATTCCTGCAAAATGGACAATAACGTCTACACCATCCAGTGCTTGTACCAATGTTGCTTTATTTGCCAAATCAGTCCTGAATACTGATACATTATCTCTATTCTGTAAATCTTGCTCAATATTTTTCCGATGAATAAGAAGGTGTAGATCTAAATTTCGTTCTACCATTCCATGAGATAATAGACTACCTAAATTTCCGGCAGCTCCGGTTATAGCGATTCTCAATTTTTCCATTGTGTAAGGATTCTAATTATTTAAACTTATTTCGTCGATTTACTCCAAATCTAATACAATAACAAATATACAAACTTACAGTGATAGAAAATTAGTTATCTTTGTAATAATAGAAATATTTACATCATGAATTTTCTGGCACATGCTTGTTTGTCATTCCATACTCCCGATCTGATAGTAGGCAATTTAATTGCTGATCTTGTTAAAGGGAAACAAATAGAAAATTTTCCCGATGGGATACAGAAAGGTATCCGACTTCATCGTATGATAGATGCTTATACCGACAGCCATCCGATAACACTACAAGCTAAACATTTATTTGACGAATCAGCAGGACGCTACGGTAGTTCTTTTCTTGATGTTGCTTACGATCATTTTCTCGCATTAGACACATCTAATGAACCTGAAGAAGGCTGGAACAGCTTTGCCTCATATTGTTATGCACAAATAGAAGAAAGAGGTTCTATACTCCCTCCTAAATTTTGTAGTATGTATATGTATATGAGAAAGGAAAACTGGTTAGCAAATTATGGAAAGAAATGGATGATAGAACGTAGCTTTGAACGACTATGCATGCGCGCAAATTATCTGGAAGATAATACTCCTGTATTTGAAGATTTCGAAAGACATTACGAATCTATAAAAGAAAGCTATTCACTCTTTTTCCCTGACCTCAAAAAATATACTTTAGGTATTATTGATTCTATACAATAAGTATGTATACCTGATAAATTGCGACTAACACCCCAACTAGAATATAGACTGAAGCACGTGTTTGGTATTTATTTAATTCTTCTTCTATAGCTGGCATTGGAAAATTAAGGTTTACACCTGCCTTTACTTTTTTAAATACAGTTTTGTTCTTTCTTCTGTTCCATATACCAAATGCAATAAGAATAATAGGCCCAACAAACTTAAAAGCAAAGAGAGGAACAATACATATAAATATAATCCATCCCATCGATATAGAATCTTTTGGCTCATATCCGGCTCTTCTTAATAAATTCCGTGCTTCTATTTCATCAACAATTTCTTCTGTGTAGATATTCCTATACTTACCTCCGGTTAATGGAAGAATAGGAGCCTCGAATGAATCCGAATTGATATAACTATAATCTCCGGATGTAAACGACTTCGCTACCTCTTTGGGGGGAACATAAGGAGGAGGAACTTCATTCGATTTACCAGACTCACTATTAATCTTATTTGGTTTTGAAGAACCCGGTAGCGGGATGACTTGCTTCGGAGAATCTTTATATTGCGACGAATTCGCTGAAGCTTGTACCTGAGGTTGAGGCGTAGATGATACAAGCACATCAGACCTCATTATTTTACCCTTCTCCCGACGACGTGGTCCGGCAGCATCCACCTTTGTGTCTATAGTTGGTGCCAATCCTTCAAAAGTATTTTTTTCAGATCTCGAATAAGGCGTATCATTCAGCTTCTTACTGATAGTATTATAACTATCGAGCAATTCAGCTCTCTTTTTCTTTTGGTCAAGAGTGCTGTAAACTTTCGAATACTCATTGTTATACGACTTTTTATACGAATCTGATGAATAGTCTTTTCCCACGTTTAGGCTTTAATTATTGAATTATCCAATTGCTAATATAAAAAGAAATAGTCATTTTGCAAAGAAACTCACCTGTATCGAGATATATCAATGAGTCTTTTGAAGCTTTATCGAATTAAATGTAGTCGAAAAAATTTCTTGTTCAAAAACATACTCCTCACCCATTGCAAGTAATCCATATGTCCGTTTCTCGGTTTTGTCTATATATACCTTGATAACCCCTTTTATAGGCTCTTTATATGTGGTAAGCTCTCCTCCGACAAAAGAGGTAGTATAGATCTGTACACCATCGACATTCTCTTGTACAATATCTGTAAACTCTGCATTTTGTGTTTTTGAAGAATTTGTTATCTGCATTTTTAAAGATTGCATATAGTTAGATGGATTCAATAGCATATCGTGAATATTCATCGTAATTTTACTATCTCCATAGGATAGAGTCATCAATATCTTATATGCTCCATCATCTACTTTCATTGTATCCACCTCCCAATTTCCCGGAATAAAATAAACTCCTTGATAAATTATATCGGGAGAGACCGATGCTGCCGATTCAATAGATTGCGCTACTGTAACAGTTTCCTCAATGCTCTTTTTTCGACACGAGAAGTGACTAATTAGAACAATAGAAATTAAAATAAATACGATTTTTTTCATAAGTTTTGTGTTAGTAAATGAAAAGCAATGAATATTAGAAACTACTTGATACTCTCTGAACGATATTACATAACTGAGACACATCATTTAAATTAAGTTCAAAATCTGTATATTCGGGTGAGGTATTAAGTGAATGGCAAGTAATGGTACAGTTTTCCATATCCTGATCTACAATCTGTTTGCACAGAACAGTATTACTAAGAACAATGATCCAATTGGGATAATCGTCAGTGTGTAATTTATTTTTCCAATGTTCCTGTCCCAATTCTCTGGCCAGAACAATGTCTCCATTACTAAGGCTTCTCTTAGTGTCATCATCCATACTATCCCCTTTTATTTCGAAAGCAAAGTAACGCCCATGACCTATTTTATCTACAATAAAATCAAATTCTTCGTACTCGTCTCCATAAAATTCAGCATCCCTACATTCATCAATGTATTTAGCATATGCTTTGACAGGAATAAAAGGTACACGCATCCGGAATTTCCCATTCTGCATTTCATAATATTTCACGCCCGATTTTGTGATCAGAAAAGGTTCTTCACCCCTCGGTTTATCTGTTCGGTTCATATGTCCCTCACCTGTAAATAACCAGTCTTCGTTCACTTTGAAATAGGATGCCAAAATGGAAACATTCGACTTGTTGGGATTTGTCTTCCCTTCTATATAGTTGGCAATTGTACCTTTAGTGATAGCTGTATCCTTCCATATACGATAAGCTGTTGTTCCATCACGTTCCAGAAGATATTTCAAACGATCTTTAAATTCCATATTTCAATATTTTACAAGCTGACAGTTATTTCTGACAGTTATAAGGGCATACAAATATAGTAAAATATTGAATTAACAAGTAGGATTGTAGTGTATTTTTAATCATCTAGACTAGTAAATAGAAAAAAGCTACCTCGAATGAGGTAGCCTTCCATCTCGAACTTAACTCTAATCTAAGACAAATCATTAAATTCAGCCATTATAGACTAAACCTAAATTACATGTCACATATATAATTTTGTAAAGTATCAAATTAATCTTGTATATATAAGATGTTCGAATTGTAAAAACGCTGCATAATTTTCTATTTTTTTCAAAAAGAAAAGAAAAAATATTTTCCAACCAAAAAGACAAAACGAAATAAAACACTAATATACAGACATATATAAAATATAAACTTATTTATCTTTTATATCAAAATATTTTTTCACAGGCCTATCCGATTTGCAATAACAAGAGATATAGTGGAAAAGACAATATTAATGCAACAATACATATAAAATACAAATTTGATGATACCATAGTGTTTTAGAATTAAATAGGTTAATAAACTCGGTTTTTCTTTATAGAGCCTATTTATTTGCGGATTCCATAAACCTGATATAAAAAACATTAGATATTACAAATATTATATCTAATACACGATTAGTCTGTTCTTCTCATATGTGCTTTTACCAATTCATAGTATACCATACTTATAATCTTATTATTTTTTACTGCACAATCTTGTAATATACCAATTTTTCGAAAACCAACTTTTTCGAGGACATATTGCGAATTTCGATTAAAATCAAATACGGTTGCAAACAGTCGGCTTATTGGTGTATTTGTAAACACATACTCTGTAAAATCAACAACAACAGAAGTCATAATTCCTTTACCCCAATATGATTCACTTAACCAATAACCCAACTCGGCACTAATGCGCTCTACATCTTTGCCCGGAACAATGCTAATGCCTCCAATCGCAGAGCCATCGATGACAATAGCAACATCCTGAAGGTTATCTTTTTGATTGACCATATTTATGAAAGAATAAGCATCAGCCAATGTATATGGACATGGTACAAGGTCGCGCAGATTGTTCCAAATATTAATATTATCCATATGCTTCGTGAGCGAAGGCGCATCTGTCGATTGCCAAGGACGTAAAATGTATCTATCTCTTTCTATCAACATATCAAATCATTTTGATCAAAGGTAAAATTATTTCTAAAATATGCCTATATTTAACAAACAGAAATAATATAGTATGAAAACCTATCTATCAATAGATTACAATACCAGTTGGGGATATGAACTCTATGTCTGCGGTTCTATTTCTACACTAGGAAACTGGAGTGAAGACAAAGCACTGAAAATGTGTTATTCATCAAATTCAATCTGGACAGCAAATTTTGAGATAGAAGAAAATATCCTTTCATTAGAGTATTATTATATTGTAAAAAAAGGAGATAAGACAATACGAAAAGAATGGGGTAAGCCACATAAACTAATTTTACAAACAAATAAAACTCTTAAAGTAAAGGATATATGGCAAGACAAGCCTTCGCAGGAATTTTTATATACTTCAGCATTCTACGATAGTTTTTTTTATCATAAATCAAGCAACCCAATAAAATATAAGGACAACCACATTCTTCTACAAGTAACTTGTCCATATGTCCGGAAAAATCAAGAATTGATTCTTTGTGGTTCATCTTCTTCTTTAGGAGCGTGGCAAGCAGATGGAGCATTGAAACTTATAGCCCGTGGAAAAAACAGATGGCAAATCCAGATAAACAACGAACAAATAAAATCAGCAACTGAATACAAGTTAGCAATAATTGATAGTAAAACAAGAGCAATAGTACATTGGGAAGAAGGAGAAAACAGAATATTAATCGCCAGAGAAAGCACTAAAAATGTAATATATATAGAATCATTATCGTACAGATACGGATGGATGAATTGGAAAGCGGCAGGCGTATCGATTCCTGTATTTTCGCTCCGCTCTGAAAAAAGTTTTGGGATCGGAGAATTTTCCGACCTGAAATTACTGATAGATTGGGCAGTATCTATGGGACAGAAGGTGATACAGATATTGCCGATTAATGATACAACAGTCACTCATAGCTGGACAGACTCCTATCCTTATAATGCTATTTCCATCTATGCATTACACCCCATCTATTTAGGGTTAGGCGACTACCCTTTGGCAAACAATAATTTAAATAAAAAATACAGGAAAGAAGCCGCAAAACTTAATTTACTACCAGATGTAGATTACGAGCAAGTGCTTACCTTAAAATGGAATTATATTAAATCCTTATATAAGGAAATAGGAACAGCAGTCTTAGCTTGTGATGACTACAAAACGTTTTATAACAACAACGAAAAATGGCTGTTTCCATATGCTTGCTTCTCATTTCTGCGCGATAGGTATAAAACATCACAATATACAGGATGGAATGAATATTGTGATTATAACAAGGAACAATTAGAGAGATTGATAGAGAATGATGAAAGTGGACAATATAGTGTAAACCTATCTTGTTTTACTCAATATTTGCTACATAAACAACTGATCGAAGCAAAAGAATATGCCCATAAAAACAGTGTTATATTAAAAGGTGACATCCCAATCGGGATCAGCAAAAATAGTGTAGAAGCATGGACAGAACCTCATCTATTCAACCTGGATACGCAAACCGGAGCACCACCCGACGATTTTTCGATTAATGGTCAAAACTGGGGATTTCCGACATACAACTGGGATGAAATGTCGAAAGATAATTATGAATGGTGGACCAGAAGGTTTCGAAAAATGGCCGACTATTTCGACGCATACCGAATAGATCATATTCTTGGCTTCTTCCGAATCTGGGAGATTCCCAAATCATCTGTACAAGGGTTGTTAGGATATTTCAGTCCGGCACTTCCATTGTCTATTGAAGAAATAGAATCAGCAGGATTCAATTTCGATGAACAACAGATGACCCAGCCATATATCCATAAAGATTATCTGGCTGAATTGTTTGGTAAATATTCGCCGGAAGTAATAAACAACTATCTGCATCCTAAACCTGATTCTGAGAAATTATTTACGCTCAAGGAAGAATATAACACTCAGCGCAAAATAAAGGAATTGCTAGGAACCGCTACCAGCAACAAAAGCGTTGTTGTCAGAGAAGGGTTATACCATTTATGCAACGAAGTTCTCTTTATAAGAGATAAGCAGCAACCCAACAAATTTCATCCTCGTATAACAGCACAACAAACAAATGCTTATAATGCTTTAAATGAAAATAATAAAGAAGCCTTTAATCGTATCTATGACAATTTCTTTTACCACCGCCATTCTAATTTCTGGCACGATCAGGCAATGAAAAAGCTGCCAACTTTAATTTCATCTACCTCCATGCTTGTGTGCGGGGAAGACCTAGGTATGATTCCCGAATGCGTACCCGATGTGATGAAGGAACTCCAAATTTTGAGCCTCGAAATAGAACGTATGCCCAAAGAAGCTTTTCAATTATTTGGCAATCTTAAAAAACTTCCTTACCTAAGTGTTTGTTCTACTTCTACACATGATATGTCGCCCATCAGGGCTTGGTGGACAGAGAATAGAAATATCTCTCAACAGTATTATAATTATATATTAGCAAAAGAGGGAGAAGCGCCTAAAGAATGTACACCGGAGATATGCGAACTTATTATTAATAATCATCTTAATTCTCCGGCTATGTTAGCAATCATTCCGTTTCAGGACTGGGTAGCAATTGATAAAAACCTAAGGTGCAAGGATCCACAAAAAGAACGGATAAATGAACCTTCCAACCCTCATCATTATTGGAAATACCGTATGCATATCACATTAGAAAAATTACTGGAAAGTAGAACCTTCAATAATAAAATAAAATCGCTACTTGATTCATCGGACAGAATATAATATTTTTTAATTCATCTCTAATTATACAACATGATTTTCAGAAAGGTAATCTTATTCATGCTATGCCTTATTGTAGCATATAGTATACAGGCACAAAATAAAAAACCTGTAAACACAATATACACAGTTCCTCCCGTGGCTGTATTATCTCCGTTAAAAATAGATTCTACAAATCTGAAAGGTGAAAAATTCACTGAAAAAGATTTATTAAAAATGAATCTGTCAATACCTCCTCAATCTTCATTTACCAAAGAAATTGTAGCTGACAGCGAAGGATTTTTCATGCTCGAAAGACCTTTTGAAAATTCAACATTTCAGTTATTCTCTTTTTATATCAATAGTGATCGGTTCGTTCAGGGGGTTGTCAAAGTATCATCTGCCAACCTATTCGAAATATATGTCGATGATAAACTTATCGAATCTAAAACAACAAAAGAAAACAAACTAAGCGATGCTAAAGAGTCTGGTATTAAGCTAAATACGTATCCACAAAATACGAGAGTAGTAATTAAATTACTAAGTTCGGATAAGGATACTGCACCTGTTGGATTTAAAGTTACTATAGAGAATGAGAACAAGGAATCTCCTGCTAATTTTCATACTCAGCATAGTGACAAACGGAATATTATATTTTCAGATATTATAAAAGGAAAACGCATTACAGATACACGTATATCACCTAGTGGTCAGTATGCTTTAATATCATTCAGAAACTCGTTTGGAGAAAAAAGTATCTCAACAATAGAACTTTTAAATTTAAAAACCGGTTCTAATGTTCTGCTAGACACAGACAATAATAAAAAACAACTGAATTGGATGCCACAAAGTGAGAAGTTATATTATATTTCGAATAATGACAATAGCACCAATCTTATAACTATAGATCCGACCACATTAGAAGAAACTGTTTTAATAAAAAATGTACCTGACGAAAATATCCAGTTTGCACCTAACGAAAAATTTTTATTTTACAGACAGCTAGAAAAAGAAGAAGAATCTAAAAGTGATTTAAAACTTTTAAAATCACCGGAAGACAGACAACCCGGATATGGTAACCGTTATTTTATCTATCGGTACAATATTTCAAACGGGTTGAGCCAACGCCTTACATTCGGATCACACACAACCAGTATCGAAGATATTAGTACAGACTCTCGCTATCTGCTATTTTCGATTATGGATGAAACGGTTACCGAGCGCCCGTTCCGGAAGTATTCAATGTACAAACTCGATCTTACAGATATGAGTGTAGATACTTTGTGGCAAAATGAAGGGTTTGCTCATAGTGCATTATTTTCTCCGGATACAAAAAAGGTACTGATACTAGGGTCTCCCGAAGCTTTTGGGGGTGTTGGATTAAATATAGCTGAAGGACAAATAGCAAATAGCTATAACGGGCAAGCTTTTATTCTGGATATCCAAACTAAAAAAATAGATCCAATTACGAAAAAATTTAATCCGAGTATAGATAATGCTTTCTGGAACAAAAGTGATAACCAAATATATCTACAAACTACGGACAAAGATTATGTAAACATATATAAATACAATCCTGACAATAAAGAATTCAAACACTTACAATTGAATGAAGATGTTATCCGTAGTTTCAAAATTGCAGAAACAACTCTTTCAGCTATCTATATGGGAGTAAGTGTTTCTAATTCGACTCGGGCATATAGCCTTGATCTAAAGAGTATGAAATCGACATTGCTATCTGATCCTTATAAAGAACAATTAGAACAGCTCAATTTGGGAGAAGTAAAAGACTGGAATTTTACAAATTCAGCCGGTACAGAGATTTCGGGTCGATACTATTTACCGCCAAGTTTTGATGCATCACAAAAATATCCAATGATAGTTTATTATTATGGAGGAACAGTACCTACAGCCCGCACTCTGGAAGGGGCATACCCTCCACACGTATATGCGGCACTCGGCTATGTGGTATATGTAATACAGCCAAGTGGTGCAACCGGTTTTGGACAACAGTTTTCAGCTATGCATGTCAACGCATGGGGTAAACGAACTGCGGAAGATATTATAGAAGGGACTAAAGAGTTTTCTAAGAACCATTCATTTATCAATGATAAAAAAATAGGTTGCATCGGAGCTTCTTATGGCGGATTCATGACAATGTACCTGCAAACCCAAACTGATATATTTGCTGCAGCTGTTGCCCATGCAGGAATCAGCTCCATTAGCAGTTATTGGGGCGAAGGATATTGGGGGTATACATACAGTTCCGGAGCTAGTGCCCATAGTTATCCGTGGAATAATACAGAAATGTATGTAAAACAAAGCCCTCTGTTTAGTGCTGACAAAATAAATACTCCTATCCTACTCACTCACGGGTTGGATGACACCAATGTTCCGGTCGGGGAAAGTATCCAAATGTATACTGCTTTAAAAATATTGGGTAAACCAGTGGAATTTATTCAAATAAAAGGAGAGAATCATGGTATAGCGAACTACAAACGCCGTATGGAATGGGGAAACTCAATATTTGCTTGGTTCGAAAAATGGCTTAAAGACGATAATACTTGGTGGAATAATCTATACCCCAACAGTAAATAATTAAGACAATTCATATGGTGATAAACTAAAAAAGCGGGTAATTATATATAGCAATATCTTTCGAATAAGGTATTGCTATATAGTTACCATTTACATATAAGATCGGCACAATAGACACAAACTACAAAATACTAAATACCAATATTTTACTTATCAACACATATCCATACAATAAGCTTAGATTTCAGATCTTAACACAATTGAATCAACCTTAACTGCATTGTAATATTTTCGTCAACTTTTCTTGCGTCTTTTGTTTTATATCTGTAACAATTAAGAGAGAGTTTTGTGTAACAATTAGAAATGATAATATGCACAAAACATTGTATTCAATAAACAGTAACAAAAACATTCAATCGAAGCTGATAGCTACTTTTCTATTCCTTGTTGTAGCAGTAGCAACATCAGCGCAAACTGTAATTGTAGGAAATATAACAGATGCTAATACAAAAGAGTCACTACCTGGCGTAACTATAGCAATCAAAAATACCACAACCGGAACAGTTAGTGATGCTGATGGAAAATATGAACTAAAAGTAGAGCCGGGCAATTATACGATTGTAGCATCATATATATCTTATCAACCAATTGAGATAACAGGTGTAGAAGTAAAAAAAGGCAAACCTGCCATATTAAACATTCCAATGACGGAAGCAACACAGAATCTGAACGATGTAATTATTGTTGCTCGCAAAAATATGGAATCACAAGCCAACCTGATGCAAGAACGGCAACGGGCTACCGTAGCTGTCGAGAATCTGGGTGCTCGTGAAATGTCTGCTAAAGGGCTATCGACCGTTGCTGACGGGATCAAGAAAATAACAGGAATCTCGATGGAAGGAAATACAAAAGTATTTGTTCGTGGATTGGGAGACCGATATAGTATGACATCACTCAATGGATTTCCGATTGCATCGCCAAATCCTGACAATAAGCTTATCCCACTTACATTGTTCCCAACATCTGTTGTAAAAAATGTAACAGTAAGTAAAGTTTATCAGCCATCTGTATTCGGAGACTATTCAGGAGCTCATATAGATGTAGAAACAAAAGAAAATATAGGTAATAATTATACTATACTAGGTATCAGCACAGGAGGAAAAACAAATACTCTTTTTAAAGATTTCTACAGCTCTGACAAAGGTGGAATTGGGGTTCCTTATTTAGGTCTAAGTAAAGGATTGAACCTATCATCGAAGAATAAAAATATGCCAGTTAATGATTTTACAGCATATGCCCAATCTACCAATGCATTCAAAACCACATTTGCTATAGATAAAAAACAGGCATTACCGGAACTCGGACTCGAATTTGGAATAGGCCGCTCGTGGAATGTAGGTGGACAAAAGCTAAATGCCATGTTTGCTGTAAACTACGACAATGCATATACTATTTATGATAATGCATATACCTCGACCGTAAATGCACAAGGTGTTGTACGCGATATGTTCAACTATAATAAATACAGCTACGAAACTACCCTTACCAGCTTAGCACAAGTGAGTTATACTCTTCGCAAAAATGATATATTATCATATAACATGATGTATGTCAACAATACAGAAGATGAATATACAGAGCGTGACGGATATGATGCTGAAGGCATAGACCTGAAAGGAAGTAATAGTATCTACCATATTTATACATTGTTGAATAATCAGTTGACAGGAAAACATCAATTCAATAATTTATTTGCCGACTGGCAGGTGTCGTATGGGAGAACAACCAGCGACGAACCAGACCGCAGACAGGTAATGTTCTCTAAGAATGCTGATGGTAAACTGTCTTTATTTAAATTGAATCAACAGGAAACAATGCGCTTTTTCGGAGAGTTATTCGAAGATGAATGGAATGGAGATTTTAAATTAAAATATAACCTGACAAATAAAGAGTCAAATAATAACTTTGTCCGCCTAGGAGGTTCTATCAGAAATAAATCACGTGACTACTACTCTTCAAATTTTTATTACGATCTAAAAAACCTAGATATCCAAACAGATAACATCTTTAATACTGATGAATATCTGAATCAGGAAAATATTGCAAATGGAAAGATTAAAGTTATTAAAGCCTCTCTTCCTCGCGAAAAATATAATGCAGGATCTGATATTTATGCAGCCTTTGCTGATATGGAATTCTATCCGACAAATCAATTATTAGTTGCGGCAGGAGTACGCCTCGAACATTCGGAACAATGGGTTCGCTATGCTAAAGATGATGGTGCACAAAAACGAGCTGAGCTAAATGCAACAGATCTTTTTCCAGCTCTCAACATCAGATATAATCTTGATAAAACTCAGAATGTACGCATGAGCTTGTCACGGACTATCACTCGACCTTCGTTTATTGAAATGGCTCCTTTCGAATATAGAGAATCTTACGGTGGAGCAACTGTACGAGGTAATGAAGATATTAAAAATGGGTATAACTACAATTTAGACCTTCGTTATGAAATATTTCCTACATCAGGTGATATGTTCTCAATAACCGGATACTATAAACACCTCGATTCGCCAATCGAAAGAATACAAGAATATGAAGCGTCATTAGTTCAAAGTTTCAAGAATGTAGATAAAGGTTCTGTTGCAGGAGCCGAACTTGAAATCCGTAAATTTTTAACTAAAGACTTTAGAGTAGATTTTAACTTCTCATATATTTATACTCACATATCACTGCCTGAAGTAGGTATATACACAGATAAGAAAAGAGAATTACAAGGAGCCTCTCCTTATTTATTAAATCTGGATTTGAACTACTCACCTAAGTTCAAAAATGAAAAAGAAGCATCATTCTCTCTAGTATATAATTTACGTGGGCCAAGAATAGCTTCGGTAGGGATAAACGGAGTAAACAATGTAGTAGAGGAAACATTCCATTCACTAGATTTCATAGCCGGATATTCTTTAAACTCTCGAATGAAAATCAAATTTCAAGCAAAAAATTTAATTAATCAGAAACAAGAATTTACTCAAGAAATAGCCAATACTGGTAAAAAAGAAATAGTAGAGCATTACAAAAAAGGACTTTCGTTAGGAGCCGGATTCACTTATAACTTCTAATGAGCAATAAAAAACAAGATAAAACATAGAAACAACTATTATTATTAAAGATTATGAAAAAGAATTTATTAAAATGGGGATTTTTTGCCCTGACAATGTTATCTGTTGCGATTTCGAACAGCAGTTGTAGTAGTGATGATGATAATCCAGACACACCTGTTGTAGAAACTGATTTTGAACTAAAAGGAGAATTAACCGGTGAAAGAACTTTATTAGCTGGCAATACATACTCTCTGATAGGTGGATATTCCGTAAAAAATGGAGGAAAATTAATCATCCAAGAAGGTGTCACAATCAATGCAACCAGAACATTAGATGGAAATCCTGACTATATATTAATAGAACAAGGAGGTAAAATTGATGCACAAGGAACTAAAGATAAACCAATCGTTATGACATCTACTCTTAAAGAGCCTAAAGGATGGGGCGGTGTACATATCTGTGGTAAAGCTCCGATAAATCTAACAGGAGGAACAGGTAAATCTGAAATTGGCGGTGCTCCTTTTGGTGGTAGCGATGCTGCTGACAATTCAGGTATTATGAGATATGTACGTCTTGAATATACAGGTTTTGCTTTCAGCTCAACAAAAGAATCAAATGGTCTTACTATGTATGGTGTCGGTAATGGAACTACTATCGAATATATTCAAACATACAAAGGAGCTGACGATGGTTTCGAATGGTTTGGAGGAACAGTTAATGCTAAATATTTAGTATCTACAGCTAGTGAAGATGATTCTTTTGACTGGACAGACGGATGGGTTGGTAAAGGTCAATTCTGGCTTGCCGTTCAGGATCAGACTGCTCCGGCATCAGATGGTACTGCTAATGGTGACTGTTTGATAGAAGCTGACAACCGTGAAGATAATTTTACAAATACTCCTGTTTCTAATCCAACATTGGCAAACCTTACTTTGATTGGTAATAATGATACTAACAAACAAAAAAGAGGTATCCGCCTACGTGCAGGAACACATGTTAAATTATATAATACACTAGTTGTAGGTAAACCAATTTCATTAACAACAGCTACAACTGAAACTGAAGAAAGCTTCGTTAACAATATCTCTGTTGTAGAATATCTATATGCAGACAAAGGTTTTACTTATGAAAATTCTACTCAATTAGCATTAGATACTAAAACTGGCAATGCAATAAACCAGACAATAAATTTCACAAATGGCTACCTAGGGGTTATTGCAGGTGGAAAAGATTTATCTGCTGATAGTTTCTTTACCAAAGCAGAATACAAAGGAGCGGTTCCTGCTGACAATGACTGGACTGCAGGATGGACATTGAAATAATAGACTAATACTTTTTATTCATAATTCCATAAAACAAGAAAAGAGAGCGAAGGTTTAAAAAACCTTCGCTCTCTTTACATCTTTATTGAAAACTATTTTTATTTTATTTCTTCACTCCTGTTCTTATCAGTAAGGCATCAATAGTTGGCTCTTGCCCTCTAAACTTAACATACAAGCTCATCGGAGCTTCTGTATTACCTCTTTTTAGAATATTGTTACGGAACGACTCTGCTGTATTTTTATTGAAGATACCTGTTTCTTTAAACAAAGCAAAAGCATCAGCATCCAATACCTCTGCCCATTTATATCCATAATATCCGGCAGCATATCCACCTGAGAATATATGTCCGAAAGCAGTAGACATACAAGTTCCATCAACAGTTGGCAATATAGCGGTCTTGCTCATTGCTTTCCTTTCAAAATCGATTACATCTCCCGTATATGGCTTATCTAAAGTATGCCATGCCATATCCAAAAACCCGAAAGAAAGCTGGCGGTAACATGCATAACCAGCATTGTAATTTGCAGCATCTACCAATTTATGTACAAGATCGGAAGGGATTTTTTCACCTGTTTTGTAATGTACTGCAAATTTATCCAAATACTCTTTTTCTGTCAACCAGTTTTCCATTATCTGAGAAGGCAGTTCGACGAAGTCATGCTCAACATTTGTACCGGACAATGTTTCGTATGTACATTCTGTCAACATTCCATGCAAAGCATGTCCAAATTCATGAAGAAATGTATTTACCTCATCAAAAGTCAACAATGCAGGCTCAGTTTCTGTCGGACGAGTAAAGTTCATCACAATAGAAACATGAGGACGCGAATCTTTACCATCCTTGTCTATATACTGTCCTTTAAATTCAGTCATCCAGGCACCTTGTCTCTTTCCTTCGCGAGGATGGAAATCTGTAAACAATACAGCTACAAAATTACCCTTTGCATCCACAACATCAAAAGCCTCTACCTCAGGGTGATATACAGGTATCTTTGTATTCTTCTTAAATGTAATACCATACAAATCTGTAGCTAAGCCAAATACCCCTTTTTTCACATTTTCCAATTCGAAATAAGGACGTACCAATTCATCATTTACACTATATTTGGCATCTTGCAATTTCTCTGAATAGAAAGCCCAATCCCATGGTTGAAGATCTATTGCTTTTCCTTCAAATCCGACAGCAAAACCTTCTACTTGCTTCACGTCCTCACGAGCTGCAATAGCATATGCCTCGTAAAGATCATTCAACAATCCATATACATGTTCTTTGTCCTTAGCCATCTTATTACGCAACACATAAGTAGCATAATCGGAATAACCAAGCAAATTAGCTATTTCCATACGTGTTTTAGCTATTTGTTTCACATTTTCCTGATTATCGAACTCTCCACCTGCCACACATTTTGTGTTGTAAGCTATATATAATTTTTCACGAAGATCGCGACGTGTCGAATACTTCATAAAAGCAATATAGCTAGGAGCCGATAAATCGAACATATAGCCTTCTTTATCTTTCGATTTGGCTTTCATCGAAGCCGCATCTTTTACACTTTGAGGTAACCCAGCCAAATCGGCATCGTCAGTCAATAACATTTCAAATTTATTTCCCTCTTTTAATGCATTTTGTCCGAAAGTAAGGGTTAATTGGCTCAACTTAGCCGATAAATCTTTATAAGTATCTCTATCTTTTCCTGTAAGCGTAGCTCCACTATCTTCAAATCCCTGATAAATTTTCTCAACCAAACGGATTTGTTCTGCATTCAAGTTAGACTCATTACGTTTATCATACACTGCTTTTATTCTCTGAAATAAACCTTCATTCAAGGTTACTTCATTAGAGTGAGCCGACAATTTAGGTTGTATACGTTGTGCAATCTCAAGCATTTCATCATTGCTCTCGGCACTTAGCAAATTGAAAAAGACAGACGTTACTCTATTCAACAACTCTCCGGATCTTTCAAATGGAACAATCGTGTTTTCGAAAGTTGGAATGGAAGACATTGTTGCTAATTTATTAATCTCTGCATTATGTTCTATTATCCCCTTGTCTACTGCGGGCTCATAATGCTCATTCTTCACTTTATCAAACGGAGGGGTTCCGTGTGGTGTTTTATAAGCTGAAAAGAATGGATTTTGCGCTTGCATTGTTGTCATTGTAATAAATAATAAAGTACAAAAAAATATTTTCTTCATATGGGTATATATTGGATAATTATAGATTACGCATCTTATCTCCATTGGGTTACTTCATCCACTGCAAAACGGATAGAATCAGCTCCGTCTTCGTTTGCTTTACCTATAGAAATCAACAAGACAGGAAAATAACGTTTTGGGTCATATCCTAAAGCCTCTGTCATTTCTTTCTTTTTATATCCTCCTATCGGATTGGTATCATAACCATAAGCTTTAGCTGCTAACATTAGTTGCATAGCTACAAATCCACAGTCGAGTAACATTGAGTTACGGGTTCTTTCCTCATCAAATTCAGATTTGTATGTTGTTATAACATTCAGCATTTTGTCCTTATGTTCAGGTGACATCAATCCGTTTTCTACATTAGCCGATAGAATAGCATCTGTGTAAGAAAAATTCTCCATATCGCCAAATATTGCAATAATAGCCGAAGAAGTTTCCCATTGTAAATGATTGAAAAGCATATAAGGTTCAATCATTTTCTTTCCTTCGGGAGAATCAATAACAGTAAAACGCCAAGGTTGTAGGTTAAAAGAGGAAGGAGCAGTCATTGCATCTTTCAATATATTAGACAATTCCTCTCTACTTATCTTTAATGATGTATCATATTTCCTTATTGAACGACGCTGTTCCATAACAGCATTACCTTGATTAGTTACTTTCTTTAGTTCCATTACGTATAATTTTTATTTATAGGCTAACAAAGGTAATAAACAATTTCTAATATGAATCCATCAAAATCAAAAGAATAAAGCAATTACTGAGCTACAAAGAAACACATTTTTTATTATATTCGAACTATATAACAACCCTATCTAAAAAGCATATTTTTAACAATCCCTGTACACATTTACGTCAAGTAAATAGCATTATCAATACTATTGTTAATGCGGACTAAAAAATCTTGGTGCCATGCTAATTCAAACAAATTGAATTTAATTTTCATCTATCTTTGAATAAATGCTGGAATATCTGTATTTTTACGCGGTTTATTATACTTTTTACACAAATTAATCGTTATTTACTAAATCAATGATTATTTTCTTTTTATTATGATTGATTATATTAAGGGTGAGATAACAGAACTGACTCCGACTTCTGTTAGTCTTGAAACTCATGGAATTGGCTACTTTATAAATATTTCGCTAAATACATATACGAGTCTTTCGGGACAAAAAAATGCTAAATTATACATATACGAAGCCATCAGGGAAGATGCATATGTATTGTTTGGTTTTTTTGATAAATATGAACGTGAATTGTTCATATTACTGATTAGTGTTTCAGGCATCGGAGCGGGAACTGCTCGAATGATTCTGTCATCAATAAATCCGCAGGAACTGACTTCTGTAATTGCATCGGGCAACTCTGACGTATTGAAAACGGTAAAAGGAATAGGTCTAAAAACAGCACAACGTGTTATTATAGACCTGAAGGACAAAATAAAAACAACCGGAACAGAGCAAACCACTGTATTTGCGACCACCAGTCCGGCTAGCGAAGAAGCTATTGCTGCACTTGTGATGTTAGGTTTTGCTCAACAACCATCACAAAAAGTTGTTATGAAAATATTGAAAGATAAACCGGACTGTACTGTTGAACAAATCATTAAACAAGCACTTAAAATGTTATAATTGTTTATCAGGTTGAAAAGAAAAATAAAATATCCACTCATAACTTTACTAATAATTTCTTCTATCGGACTATTATCTAATATTTCCGGTAGAACAAAGCCTTTTATTTTTCAATCTGACGAAAACATTTCAACTATTGTAGCCGATACAACTCCTCGATATCCAGTAAAGAAAACTCAGCTATCTAGCTATGAAGATCTGAAAGGGAAACAACCCATCGACCTAAAAGACCCATCAAACGTACAAACAAAAGTCGAATATGATCCTCATAGTAAATATTATATATTCCGTACTCAGATAGGAAACCAACCCGTATCAGTTCCTTTATATCTCAATCCGGACGAATATATGGATTATACGCTGAAACAGTCGATGTCCGACTTCTTCCGAGAAAAAAATGCAACTGCATTTGAAAATAAGGACGAAAAAGAAGATTTTTCATTAAAAGATATTAAACTAAATATAGGACCGGCTGATAAACTGTTCGGGCCTGGTGGTGTAAAAATACAGACACAAGGTTATGTCGAAGCTACAATGGGAATAAAGCACTCATCGACAGACAACCCGACGAGGTCTGAAAAAAATAAAAGCCGCACTATTTTCGATTTTAATGAAGATATACAATTAAATGTAAATGCATCAGTTGGTGACCGTGTCAACTTTGGGATGAACTATGATACTAAATCGATGTTTGACTTTGACTCTAAAAAAATCAAATTAGGGTATGAAGGAAAAGAAGATGAAATCATAAAAAATATAGAAGCAGGAAATGTCAGTATGACTACCAGCAACTCCTTAATCAATGGAGGAACATCCCTTTTTGGTATCAAAACCGGACTGCAATTCGGACGACTAAAAATTGATGCAGTCATATCCCAACAAGAATCGCAATCGCAAACGGTAAATACAAACGGAGGGGTACAAAGTAATAATTATGAATTCAAAGCAGACCAATATGACGAAAACCGCCACTTCTTTATTGGTTATTACCTGAGAGATAATTATGACAAGGCAATGAGTAAATTGCCTTTCGTACAATCTCCTATCACGATTACAAATATAGAGGTCTGGATAACAAACAAGAAGTTTGATTACAATCAGGCACGTAATATTGTTGCATTTGCTGATCTTGCTGAGTACAACACTATTAAGAACACTAGATGGATCAAAAACGGGTCTATAGAAACTCCATACAATACAGCAAATAACCTATACTCTACCATAACAATGGACTACCCTGCCGCGCGTGACATCAATCAGGTAACAGGAATACTCAATGGTGCAGGACTTGTAACCGGGCTTGATTACGAAAAAGTTGAAAGTGCCCGCCTATTGACTTCGTCTGAATATACTTTCAGTCCTCAATTAGGATATATTTCACTCTCATCTGCACTACAAGCCGACGAAGTCCTTGCTGTTGCCTATCAATATACTATGAATGGGACAACCTATCAGGTAGGAGAAATGTCGACAGATATTGTAGATAAATATAATACATCAAACCCTAAATCGGGAGCACTGATTGTTAAGCTATTAAAACCGGTATCCTTATCACCAAATGCTTATACTTGGGATTTGATGATGAAAAACGTGTATAGTATCGGGGCAAGTAACATACAACAAGATAAATTCCGCCTTAATATAGCCTATCAGTCCGATACAATAGGTTCTTATGTCACTTATCTGTCGGAGGGAGCTATTAAAGATTCATTATTGCTACGGGTTATGAATCTGGATAGACTGGATGCCAGAAATAATCCGCACGCCGATGGTATTTTCGATTATCTGGAAGGATACACAGTCAAATCCGAAAACGGGCGTATTTTCTTCCCTGTTGTGGAGCCGTTCGGTGATCACTTACGAAAAAGAATTAAGAATGATAGTATTGCAAAAAAATATGCGTACTATGAATTATATGATTCGACCAAAACTGTAGCACAACAAGTAGCCGAAAAAAATAAATTCAAAATATACGGTTCGTACAGAGGCTCAGCATCAAATGCTGAAATAAACCTGAATGCGACAAATATACCACAAGGTTCTGTCAAAATAACAGCTGGCGGAGTTACTCTTACCGAAGGTGTCCACTACATTGTAGATTATATGAGTGGTATTGCAACCATCATCGACCAGAGTATTCTGGATTCGAACACTCCGGTTCAGGCTTCGTTAGAAAACCGGACATTCACAATGCAACGCAAGACATTGTTGGGACTTAATCTGGGCTATGACATTTCAAAAAATTTCAATATAGGTGGTACAATTATGCACTTGTACGAGAAACCGCTAACAATGAAAACAGAATTTGGAAACGAGTCTGTAAAAAATACATTGTGGGGATTAAATACCTCTTTCCGTACAGAATCACAATGGTTGACCGATGTGATTGATAAGCTACCGTTTGTGAATGCAACCCAGCCATCGCAAATAAATTTTACTGGAGAATTTGCCCAACTAATAGCGGGGCACTACCAAAGCAATGACATAGGCAAATATTCTTATCTGGATGATTTCGAAACATCAGAATCTAGGATTGATATCAAAAGTCCCTATGCTTGGAGTATGGCCGCAACGCCATATAATCCGGCAATGTTTCCTGAAACGGCTAATCCGATAAGCGACACACTTGGGGTCGGTAAAAACAGAGCTATGTTATCGTGGTTTATGATAGATGGAATCTTTACCAGAAAAAATTCATCCCTTACTCCACAGCATATAAAAAATGATAAAGATCAGCTATCAAACCACTTTGTACGCGAAATATATATGCGTGAGATATATCCAAATAAGGATGTTGTATATAATGAGTCAGCGACAATACCAGCTCTAAACCTTTCATTCTATCCGAATGAGAGAGGCCCTTATAATTTGGATACAAATATAAATTCGGATGGGACATTGCTAACCCCCAAAAAACGTTGGGGTGGAATTACCCGAAAAATGGATGTCCGTGATTTTGAAGCTTCAAATGTAGAATATATAGAATTTTGGTTAATGAATCCGTTTGTTTATAATGACACTGCCTCTGTTCCTAATCAAGGAGGAGATTTATATATCAATCTGGGTGAAATATCTGAAGATGTACTCAAAGACGGTATGAAGTTTTACGAGAACGGTTTACCGATCAATGACGATCCTACTGCATATAAATATACAAAATGGGGAAAAGTACCTACACGTCAATCAACAGTTTATGCATTTGACGACAGCAATGGTGCAGCAGGTCGCGCAAAGCAAGATGTAGGGCTGAATGGTTTGAGTACAAGTGAAGAATTTGGCTTCAAAACATATGTTGACTACATGAATGATTTTAAGAAAAAATTATTGGGAGATGCATTAACAAGATTAGAAAATGACGATCACTCACCTTTACGCGACCCCGCAGGAGATAACTATCGTTTCTATAGAGGATCTGAACTGGACAGGGACGAAGTGGGTATATTAGATCGATACAAATATTATAACAATACTGAAGGAAATTCACCTGTTACAGAAAGTACTAACGAGAAATTTTCTACTGCTGCCCGTTCTGTACCGGATGTAGAAGATATAGACCAAGATAATACATTGAACGAAACGGAAGCCTATTTCCAATATAAAGTAGAATTAAAGCCTTCTAAAATGACTGTCGGTAGCAACTATATTGTTGACAGCCGAAAAGTAAAAGTACCATTAAGAAATGGGAAAGAAGGTGAAGTGACATGGTACCAATTCAAAATTCCAATTAAAGATCCAACAAACCGTGAACGTATTGGAGGAATATATGATTTTAAGAGTATTCGCTTTATGCGTATGTTCCTAAAAGATTTTAGCCAGACTACATTTTTACGTTTTGGTACTTTACAGCTAGTTCGGGGCGATTGGAGAACTTATACTCAAACTCTTAATAAGAATGAGGCTCCATCCGGAAATGGGACTGTTGATGTTTCGACAGTCAATATTGAAGAAAATGGAGATCGGAAACCCGTAAATTACGTCTTACCTCCAGGTCTTAGCCGTTCTCTGGACACAGATCAAACACAGTTGACACAGGAAAATGAGCAGTCTCTTTCTATAAAAGTTACTGATCTTGATCCGGGTGATGCACGTGCTATCTATAAGAATACATCTTATGACCTAAGACGATATAAACGTATTCAATTATTCACTCACGCTGAACAACTTATTGGAGGGCAACAAGTGAATGATGGTGAACTAACCGTGTTTATGCGGTTGGGTTCAGATTATAAGAATAATTACTATGAATATGAGATTCCATTAAAAGTTACTCCTGCTGGTTATTATATTAATTCCAGTACAACAGACAGGTATATAGTATGGCCTGAGGAGAATATGTTCGATTTTCCACTAGAAGTTTTCAAGAATGTTAAGCTTAGCAGAAATAGGGAAAAGAGAAAGGCAGGCTCGTCAGTTTCGTATACAACATTATATTCCGAATATGACCCAGATAAGCAAACGAATAAAATAAGTGTGATTGGAAATCCATCTCTATCGGATGTGAATGTTATAATGATAGGAGTACGGAATAATTCGCGTACTGATAAGTCTGGTGAAGTTTGGATTAATGAACTTAGGTTGACTGATTTTGATGACAAAGGGGGATGGGCTGCACAGGGTAGCTTAAATATTGCTCTTTCGGATCTTGGAACGGTAAACTTTTCAGGAAGAAAGGAAACAGTCGGATTTGGAGCTTTGGACCAAAGCTTATTGGAAAGACGATCTGATGATTATTATATGTATAATATATCAGCGAATATAGAATTAGGGCGATTTTTACCGGAGGCAGCAAAAGTAAGTTTACCTCTATATTATGCTTATTCGAACCAGACAACAACCCCCGAATATGACCCATACGATCAGGATGTGACATTAAAAGAGGCTCTAGACATAGTATCTACAAAAGCAGAAAAAGACTCTATCAAAAGCTTGGCACAAGAAAAGACAACGACTAAAAGTATTAGCTTAAATAATATAAAGGTCAATATACAGAGCAAAACTCCAATGCCTTACGACCCTGCCAATTTTAGCTTTGGATATGCCTATAACCAGTCCGAATATAAAAATCCGAGTACAGTATATGACCTTACTAAAAATTATAAGGCATCATTAAATTATTCGTATTCTCCACTTATGAAAACTTGGGAGCCTTTCAAGAATGTAAAAAGTAAGTCTGGATCAGCTAAATTTGCAAAGTCTCTAGGTTTTAACTATTTGCCAAGCAATATATCTTTCAACTCAAACATGACTCGTTATTATACTGAAACTCTGACACGAGACATTGAGAATTTCCGAATCGGGATGGATAATAGTAATAACCAGCTTCTATCATGGAGCCAGTCTTTTTATTGGGATCGTGATTTTAGTATCAACTGGGAATTTACTAAAAACCTAAAGGTTGCATTCCAGTCTGGAACAAGAGCTGAAATAGAAGAACCATACCTACAAGTAAATAAAAAACTGAATAGAGAGGCCTATGATATTTGGAAAGATTCTGTAATGCAGAGTATCAGAAGCTTAGGAAATCCGTTATCATACAAACAAATAGCGACTGTTACTTACCAACTTCCATTCCGAAATATTCCAGCTCTGGACTGGGCAAATTCAAACATCAGTTATACCAGTGGCTATCAATGGGATCGTGGAGCGAAGATAGACGATCTTGAAATTGGTAATACGATAAATAATAATATTACAATAGATTTAAAAAATAGGTTTAATATGGTAAACCTATACAATAAATCAGGTTTCCTAAAGAAAGTAAATCAACGCTTCGATGGAAAGAAAAGAAATCAATCGTCAGTGCAGAAACAACAAAAAGAGTCTTTAAAGCGTCGTTTCACTCAAGATATCGCGTTAAAACCAGATACAACAACAACTATCAGGCATGGTTTGAATACAAAAAACATAGAAGTCATTGCCAAAAGAGATGGACGTATCTACAACGTAAAATATAAAAAACTTGATAATAATTCAATACGAATCAATAATAAGGACACTGTATTACTGCAAGTAAATATAATAAATAAGACGAAAGACCCATCGGAAAATAATGTATGGCTCGACATAGCAGAATATTCTGCTCGGGGGCTCATGTCATTACGTTCGATAAGTTTCAATTATTCAAAACGGAGAGAAACTTATATATCCGGATACAAACCATATGTCGGTGATGCTTTCGGACAAAAAAACTCTGAATATGGATTAGCACCGGGACTTGGGTTTGCCTTTGGATTTGATGGTGGAGAAGACTTTATCCAAAAATCATTAGATAGAGATTGGTTGGTTATTAATGACGAAAACATAACACCAGCTGTATATAATAATGCAACTAAAGTTGATTTCAGAGCACAGCTCGAACCATTCAAAGGGATGAAAATAGAACTGAATGCCGCTAGAGAAAATAATAAACGAACAGAGATTCAGTATATGTACTCTGGTTCGCCAAAAACTTATGGTGGTAGTTTCTCTATGACAACCATTGCTTTATCGTCAGCCCTAAGAGGAAGTAATGCGAAAAATAACTATCAGTCAGAAGCGTTTGATAATTTCTTGAAATACAGATCTGAAATAAAAAATAGGCTAGAAAATAAATATAGCAAAACAAATTATCCATCAGGTGTTTTTCCTGGTATCAATGGTGGCTATAACCCATCTAATGGAGAAGTTGATATCAATTCAGCAGATGTCTTGATTCCAGCCTTCATGGCTGCATATACAGGCAAAGATGTAAATAGAGTTTCCCTATCTGCATTCCCGTCTCTCCTATCCATTTTGCCAAACTGGTCTATCTCTTATGACGGATTATCAGATATTCCTGCTATCAAAGAAAAATTTAAGTCGATACGCCTCAGCCATTCCTATTCATGTTTCTACCAAGTAGGTAGTTATACATCATATCCAACTTGGTTAGCAGCCGAAGGTGCAGGATCCGGTGGAGATCTGGGATATATACGTGATATGTTGACAGGAAGTGTAGTACCGTCATCCCCTTATAATATAACTTCTGTGGGCATATCTGAAATATTCAATCCTCTATTCGGTGTAGAAGGAACTTTGAATAATAATATGAGTATCAATTCGCAGTATAATAATATGCGGACATTAACGCTTAATAGGTCATCTTACCAAATCATAGAATCTATACAAAAAGAATTAGTTGTAGGATTTGGATATCGTATCAATGAATTTAACCGAGTAATAGGATTATCATCAAGCAATTCGAAAGATTTTAATAATGACCTCAATATTAAAGCTGATTTATCACACAAAACAACCCAGGCATTATTACGTAAGATAGAAGAACAGTTTACTCAAGCAACAAGTGGGACAACCATTATTACATTAAAACTCTCTGCCGATTACACAATGAGTAGAGCGTTGACACTTCGCGCTTTTCTAGATAGAATCATTAATAAACCACTTATTACATCAACAGGCTATCCTACAACCAACACAAACTTCGGAATTAGCTTTAGATTTACACTTGTGCAATAGAAAAAATCTTAATTACTTTGTATTAGTATAATAATTATTTTAGCTTTATTTTTTCAAATGTTAAACAAAATCGTATATTCAATTGTTAAATATTCGATCAATCTAAGAATGGTAATTATCATTGTTAGAGAGGCCGATAAAAAAGCTGTAAAATGAAAAAGTCAACAATCTGGATACTTGCAGCTATTATGGCAGTAGCGTTCTTTGGTTTATTGTACTTACAAATTGCATATTTTCGAACATCGATAACACTCAGAAGTGAGCAATTTGACCAAGCAATCAATCGAAGTCTATATCAGATTTCGAGGAATTTAGAACTTGATCAAACGAAAAAATATCTTGATGAAGCTTTTCTGGAGGAGCAGAAAAGACAGGCAAATTATTCGATCCCAAGCAAATTGCAAAAGGAAACAATAACTCAAAAGCATCAGGTTAAAATGACTATCCCTGATGGCTCGGAACTAAACATCGAATATAGTGCTTCAAGCACTGTGCAGAGACAAATTCCTAAACCTGTTTTCCAATCTCCCAACAAGTCTGGAACAAATGCAATATCTAAAACTTTTTTTGATATGCATGAAGAACAGAAAAAAAGATACCTATATGAGAGAGAGAACCTGAACGACGTAATTACTAAAATTCTAAATACATCCAGTAATGTCCCGATCGAAGAAAGGATCAATTTTAAAACACTAGAAAGTAGCATCAGGAATGAAATAAAGCATAATGGTATAGAGATGCCATTTCAATACGAAATTGTCGATAAAAATGATAAATCTATTTATAAACAAGCACGTTTTTCGGACGAAAATAAAGGAGCAGTATACAGCCAAGTTCTGTTTCCAAACGATCCTCCCGAAAAATTAACTTATCTGAAAGTTTATTTTCCTACCAAAGATGATTTTCTGGTAACAGAAGTAACATCTTTAGTACCTGCCATATTATTTACTTTCATTTTGCTGGTTACATTTATAATTATTATCTTTATCACCTTTCGTCAGAAACGTTTATCTGAAATGAAAAATGATTTCATGAACAATATGACTCATGAGTTAAAAACCCCTGTATCAACAATATCATTAGCAGCGCAAATGCTCAAAGATGGATCTATCACAAAATCACCCGAAGTATTTAAACATATTTCAGGTGTAATAAATGATGAGACAGAACGATTAAGTTTTCAGGTTGAGAAAGTATTACAAATGTCTCTTTTTGAAAAACAAAGAGCAACTTTAAAACTAAAAGAACTGGATGCCAATGACATAGTGGTAAGTGTGGCTAATACATTCCAATTAAAAGTCGAAAAATTCGGAGGTAATCTTGATATTGATCTGCAAGCGACAGAATCAACTATAAATGCAGACAAAATGCATTTTACAAATGTATTATTTAACTTATTAGATAATGCCGTAAAATACAGGAAAGAAGATCTAGCTCTTGAACTAATGATCAGGACATGGAACAATAACAACAAGCTTTATATATCAATAGAAGACAATGGTATCGGTATAAAGAAAGAATATGTAAAAAAGATTTTCGAACGCTTCTACAGAGTATCTACAGGCAACCGGCATGACGTAAAAGGTTTTGGTCTGGGGCTTGCATATGTTAAGAAGATAATCGAAGATCATAAAGGTACAATAAAAGCCGAAAGTGATCTGGGCAAGGGTACTAAATTTATCATTTGCCTACCGATATATGAGAATAATGTAAACAAAAAAAGTATAAAAAACAACCCAAATAAGTAGTATGTTATGGAAGAAAAATTAAAATTATTTTTATGTGAAGATGATGAAAATCTCGGTATGTTATTACGAGAGTATCTTCAAGCAAAAGGCTATGAAACCGATTTGTTCATCGACGGAGAGGTTGGATATAAAGGATTTGTTAAAGAAAAATATGACCTTTGTATCTTAGACGTAATGATGCCAAAAAAAGATGGTATCACACTTGTAAAGGAAATTAGGGCTATCAACACAGAGATACCTATTATATTCCTTACAGCCAAAAATATGAAAGATGATATATTGGAAGGATTTAAGGCTGGTGCTGACGATTATATAACAAAACCTTTTAGTATGGAAGAGCTGGTACTTCGTATCGAAGCTATTTTCCGTCGAGTAAAAGGAAAAAGAGCTAAAGAACAACAAGTATACCAATTTGGCAACATGCAGTTCGACACTCAGAAACAGATTCTTACAATCAATGGAGAGAATACTAAGCTAACAACCAAAGAAGCTGAATTACTTGGACTTTTATGTGCTCATGCTAATGACATCTTGGAAAGAAACCACGCATTGAAACAAATATGGGTGGATGATAATTATTTCAATGCCCGAAGCATGGATGTGTACATTACCAAGTTGCGTAAACTATTGAAACCGGATCCAAGTATTGAGATCATCAATATACACGGAAAAGGTTATAAATTGATCGCTCCGACAGGTGAAGAATCAGAAAATGCTGAATAATTCTATCCATAAGTTATAAAACCCAGATTGAAAGCTACACTAAAAAAGTGTAGCTTTCTTTTTGAGCATCTTTTGAGTATCTTTGTCATCTAAAACAAGAAAATAACAATGAAACAATATCATGACTTACTAAAACGGGTATTAGAAGAAGGTGCCGAAAAAAGCGACAGGACAGGTACCGGAACAATTAGTGTATTTGGACACCAAAGCCGATATAATATGGCAGATGGATTTCCAGTACTGACAACTAAAAAATTACATTTGAAGTCAATCATATATGAACTATTATGGTTTTTGAATGGTGATACAAATGCAAAATACTTGCAGGACAACGGAGTGCGGATATGGAATGAATGGGCTGATGAAAATGGCGATTTAGGACATATCTATGGTTATCAGTGGAGATCTTGGCCAGATTATAATGGAGGGCACATAGATCAAATTACAGAGGCCGTAAATACAATAAAAAATAATCCCGACTCGCGCCGTATCATTGTCAGTGCATGGAATGTAGCTGATTTACCCAATATGAATCTCCCACCCTGTCATGCATTTTTTCAATTCTATGTAGCAGATGGAAAACTAAGCCTACAGCTCTACCAACGCAGTGCAGACATATTTCTGGGAGTTCCTTTCAATATTGCATCATATGCACTCCTGCTCAAGATGATGGCACAAGTCACAAATCTGGAGGCAGGTGAGTTTGTACACACACTTGGTGATGCACACATATACACAAATCACTTGGAACAAGTAAAACTTCAATTGACACGTGATTTCCGTCCACTACCTCAAATGGTTATCAATCCAGATGTAAAAAGCATCTTCGATTTCAAATATGAAGATTTTAAACTCGAGGGTTATGATCCACATCCACATATAAAAGGAGAAGTAGCTATATAATTAGTTGAATAAGAAGAATCCAACTAACACACCTTTTTTACGATCAAAGTACGATAATCATGATATTAAAATGCGTACAGATAGAAAAAGGTCTTATTATTCTTTGCTAATTCGCTAAAAAAGTGTAATTTTGCGAGCCGATTATTACGAAATAAAACGTAAATCTTTGTGATACAAAGTTTTATTGCTTATTATATCTTAGTTCAATAGGCGTAAAACGAGTAAAACAAAAAGTCATTAACCAAATTAATTTTTTAAGTAAGTGGATACTTTAAGTTATAAGACCATTTCAGCCAACAAAGCAACCGTTAATAAAGAATGGGTTGTAGTTGACGCAACAGGACAAACTTTAGGTCGTCTTGCATCTAAAGTTGCAAAACTTCTGAGAGGGAAGTACAAACCAAATTACACACCACACGTAGACTGTGGCGATAATGTAGTTATCATCAATGCCGATAAAGTTGTTCTTACAGGCAACAAATGGAACGATCGTGTTTATCTAAGATATACAGGATATCCTGGAGGTCAAAGAGAAATGACTCCTGCAGCTATGCTAGAAAAAGGAGCAGACCGTTTGATGCACAAAGTAGTGAAAGGTATGTTACCTAAAAACCGTTTAGGTGCTGCTCTTCTAAAGAATCTTTATGTTTATGCTGGAACTGAGCACAAACATGAAGCTCAACAACCAAAAACATTAGATATTAACTCTCTTAAATAATCATTAATGGAAGTAATAAATGCAATAGGAAGACGTAAAGCTGCTGTGGCTCGCGTATTCGTAAGCGAAGGAACTGGAAAGATTGTCATCAACAAACGTGAATTAGACAATTACTTCCCTTCAACTATTCTTCAGTATGTCGTAAAACAACCTCTAAATAAATTAGCAGTTGCGGAAAAATATGACATCAAAATCAACCTTAACGGTGGTGGATATAAAGGACAGGCAGAAGCTGCACGCCTTGGTATCGCTCGTGCTTTGGTTAAGATCAATGCTGAAGATAAGCCTGCTCTAAGAGCTGAAGGATTTATGACTCGCGACCCTCGTGTTGTTGAACGTAAAAAACCAGGACAACCAAAAGCAAGAAAAAGATTTCAATTCTCAAAACGTTAATTTGGATATTTTACCCAATCTATTCTCTACAGCATATGCTGCTTAAAGAAGATAAGTTGGTACAAGATAATGATGAGTCGGCACTCATCCTCTTAAATTACGTTTAGTATCTAAATTGCCGGGACTTCTGGATATAGAGCTACCCGACAATTCGTGAACAGAAAAAGAAAGTAAACGAATCAAAAAACTAAAAATGGCAAAATTAGAATTCGACCAATTATTAGATGCAGGTGTACACTTCGGTCACTTAAAAAGAAAGTGGAATCCAGCAATGGCTCCTTATATCTTTATGGAGCGCAATGGTATTCATATCATTGACCTATATAAAACAATTGCAAAAACTGAAGATGCTGCTGCTGCATTAAAGCAAATAGCAAAATCAGGAAAAAAAATATTGTTTGTTGCAACTAAGAAACAAGCAAAACAAGTTGTATCAGACTTAGCTCTATCTATAAATATGCCATACGTTACAGAACGTTGGCCAGGTGGTATGTTGACTAACTTCCCTACAATCCGTAAGGCAGTTAAGAAAATGTCAACTATCGATAAAATGATTAAAGATGGTACTTTCGATACATTATCAAAAAGAGAAAAACTTCAAGTAACACGTCAACGTGCGAAATTGGAAAAAACATTAGGTTCTATCCAAGATTTGACTCGTCTTCCATCTGCTTTATTTATTGTAGATGTTATGAAAGAGCATATCGCAGTAAAAGAAGCTAACCGTTTAGGTATACCTGTATTTGCAATGGTAGATACAAATTCAGATCCTAGTGATATCGACTTTGTGATCCCAGCAAATGATGATGCAGCAAAATCTATTGAAGTAATACTTGGAAGCCTTTGCGAATCTATCAAAGAAGGTCTTGAAGAAAGAAAAATAGAAAAGGCTGATGCTAATGCTGCTGATGCACAGGATGAAGATGCTCCTAAAAAAGAGCGTAAAACCAGAACTGGTGCAAAGAAAGAGCGTGTAGCTAAAGAAGATGAAGAAGCGATCAACGCAGCTGTCGCTAGCAAATTTGCAAAAGAAGAAGAATAAGAATATTTAAAAAGCTAAGAGTTAATCATCTGAGGATAGAATATTCTATTTAGTTCTCAGTGATTAGTTCTTAGCTTTTCTTTTTTGAACAAATAATTAATAAACAAAATAAATAGATAAAAGATATGGCAGTTAGTATGGCAGATATCCAAAACTTGCGCAAAAGAACAGGTGCAGGTATGATGGATTGTAAAAACGCTTTGAATGAAGCAGCTGGAGATTTTGAAAAAGCAATAGAAGTAATCCGCAAAAAAGGACAAGCTTTTGCGGCTAAACGTGGAGACCGTGAAGCATCAGAAGGATGCGTACTTGCTGGAACTAATGGTGATTTTGCTGCAATAGTAGCATTGAAGTGCGAAACTGACTTCGTTGCCATCAACTCTGAATTTGTTGGACTAACTACAAGCATTAAAGATGCAGCTTTAGCTAACAAACCTGCTGACTTAGATGCTTTGAATGCTATAAAAATAGATGGACGCAGTATTGCTGACCTAGTTACAGACAGAATGGGTGTAACAGGAGAAAAAATGGAAATCGGTGTTTATGAACATATCACTGCTCCTACTGTTGTAGCCTATATCCACCCAGGTAACAAGCTTGCTACAATTGTAGGTTTCAACAAAGCGAATGTAGATGCTCAAGTAGGAAAAGATGTAGCTATGCAAATCGCTGCAATGAACCCGGTAGCTTTACTTGCTGAAGAAGTGTCAGAAGAAATCAAAGAAAGAGAACTTAATCTTGCAAAAGAAAAAGCTCGTGAAGCTGGAAAACCAGAAAATATAATAGACAAAATTGCTGAAGGTGCATTAACTAAATTCTATAAAGAATTTACACTACTTCAACAAGACTTTATTAAAAATTCAAAACAAACAGTTGCTCAATATCTTGCAACACAAGATAAAGATTTGACTGTTGTTGCTTTCAAACGCTTCACATTGAACGCTGAATAATAAGCTTTCATTTATAAATAAGATTAAGCGATCTCATATATTGAGATCGCTTATTTTTTGTATATTAGCAACACATGAAACTTTTGATGTAATAATTTGTTACACATAAATATACTTTAGCATATGATTATAACTTTGTCGCCTGCCAAAATTCAGGATTTTGAATCTGTAGCCCCAATCAAGGAAGGAACAAAACCCTTATATGAGAAGGAAGCAGATGAACTATATAAATCATTAGATGGGATATCAGTTGAAGAGATAAGCTCTTTGATGAATGTCAATAAGCAAATAGCCTACGAAGTTCATCAGTATATAAAAGCATTTCCTCTGGAACGGACACCTCAAAAACAAGCCATATTTGCATACAATGGGATAGCTTATCAGGGGCTAGATGCTAAAACAATGAATAAGAAAGACTTAGAATTTGCACAAAATCATCTAATCCACATATCGGGTCTGTATGGTGTATTGCGCCCATTGGATATGATCAAACCCTACCGTCTCGAAATGCAAATTGGATTAGTCAATAATAAAGGTAAGAATCTCTATGACTTTTGGACAGAAACCATCAGCAAATACATCGCTAAACGATTGATTGCTGATGATAACATCTGGGTCAATCTGTCATCGAAAGAATATACTAAAGTAGTTAGTAAAAAACTACTCCTAAACAATACAAAGATCATCACTCCCATATTCAAAAACAATAACGGAAAAGGGTATAAACAGATCGTAGTTTATGCAAAAAAAGCACGGGGAATGATGGCACGATATATAATTCAAAATCAACTGACAAAACCGGATGACATCAAGTCCTTTGATGTGGAAGGTTATTATTACTCACCTCAACACTCAACTGATAGTGAGTGGGTATTTATTCGCTAGAAACAGCTTGTTTTTCCACCAGATTTTAAATAACTTTGTATAGAGAAAATATCAAAATTTTAATATAATAAGAAATGAAAAAAGTAGTATTAATTCGCCATGGTGAAAGTGTATGGAATCTTGAAAACCGCTTTACAGGATGGACTGATGTAGATTTGACTGCAAATGGAGTTCAAGAAGCTATCAAAGCCGGAAAGCTATTGAAAGAGGAAGGTTTCAAATTTGAAAAAGCTTATACTTCTTTCTTAAAAAGAGCTAATAAAACTTTGAACACAATCTTAGACCAAATGGATTTGGACTGGATTCCTGTTGAAAAATCTTGGCGTTTGAACGAAAAACATTATGGCATGCTTCAAGGTTTGAACAAAGCTGAAACTGCTGAAAAATATGGCGATGAACAAGTTCTGATATGGAGACGCAGCTATGATGTACCTCCTACTCCACTTGAGCCTACCGACCCTCGTTCAGCATCACAAGATGCTCGTTATGCCGGTGTTCCACAAGCATTTATTCCTCAAACTGAGGCTTTGAAAGATACTGTAGAGAGAATTCTTCCATATTGGCTAGAAGTTATCTATCCTTCATTGGTAGATCATGACCAAATAATTGTAGCTGCTCACGGTAATAGCTTACGTGGTATTATCAAATATCTAAAAGGTATTTCTGATGAGGATATAGTATCACTAAACTTACCAACAGCGGTTCCTTATGTATTCGAGTTCAATGATAAATTAGAACTTACAAAAGATTATTTCTTAGGTGATCCTGAAGAAATCAAAAAACTAATGGATGCTGTAGCAAACCAAGGTAAGAAAAAATAAAAAGTAAAAGTATTTTACTTTTACAAAAGAGAGTTGCTCATAAAAGCAACTCTCTTTTATCTTTATAAACCAGAAAACACAACTCAAATACAGATACTATACTCCATCCTTATTCTTTTTTATAAAAAAACAGTTTTTTTAGTCAATATCATGCAGCTTTTGACGTTCATAATTCATCATTATATGTAGAGAGCGGAAATAGCGAATGGACGAACAGTTACTTATTGCCAAATGTAAACGAGGCGAGTCATCAGCTTATAAGCAATTATATGAGCTGTATGCCCCTACTATGCTCAGCGTTTGCATACGGTATGTAGGCAATAAGGAAACTGCGAATGACTTATTGCAAGAAGGCTTTATCAAAATTTTCACTCGGATAGATTCATATTCAGGAATCGGATCCTTCGGAGGATGGGTTCGCCGCATCTTTGTAACAACTGCCCTTGAGTATCTCAGACAAAAAGATGCCCTCAAGATGAGTAAAAATATTGATGATTATAATGATTGCACAGAAGGTTTTGATGTATCGGTTTTAGACCGCCTATCAGCTGACGAAATTATGTCCTGTGTATCACAACTGCCTGACGGATTTAGAACTGTATTCAATTTGTTCGCTATAGAGGGCTATACGCATTACGAAATAGCCCAGATGCTAAATATAAAAGAAAGTACTTCACGTTCACAGTTCACTAGAGCCAGAAGAATGTTACAAGAAGTTGTACTATTACTTATTCAAGATGAAGATGCAAGACAACAAAAAATTTAATAGCCAAATCAATAGTTTTGACGAAGCTATCAGGAATAAAATATACGATCATTGCACACCAATTGACACAGCTTCTTGGGATCAAATAAGATTAGCGACAAAACGAAAACCTACGAAAATGATCTGGTGGTTTAGTTCATCTGTTGCTGCTATACTTATCAGTGTGTTAATGACTGTTTATGTACAGAAAAATAATAATACAAATAACAAAGCAATAACGTTACTAAACAATGGAGATGAGCTAAGCAAGAATTTCAAAATAAAAAGAGAGAATTTTAGCTTCTTACAACTGCCCGATCCAATAGCGAACAACAAAAGTGAAAAAGGAACGAGAACAGTTAATAATGCTGCTCAAAATCAAAAAGAATCAACAATAAGAGAAACTAATATTAATTCTTTAGAGTATGAAAAAGAAACATTCAATAATGTATCATCTGGAGACAATAGCCCTATATTGGTATCTGAAGTTCAAGGAACTAAGGATAGTAGTACCATATCTGATGACAATAAAGAGGAGATAATAACAATTCCGAATTTAGATGATAATGATATCTTTCTGGCATCAGAAAATAATTCAAACAATAAGCAAGGTAAATGGACACTAGCCTCATCTATCGGGGTAAGTAATAGTTCATCTACTGCAGGAAAACAAAATTATTTATCTGATTATACAAGAATTCCGGATAAGCAAAGTATTGTACAACTGGCATCTCCGAATCCTTACGAATACGGTAACATAAGTTATAATACACCAATATCTGTTGGTATTACTATTCGTAAAAACATCAACAAACGGATAGGAATCGAAAGCGGAATTGTATATACCAATTTATCTACAAAGTTTGAAGGAGTTGATAATAGTTTAGATGAAGCTAAGCTTAGTCTTCACTATCTCGGAGCGCCATTGAATGTTGTAGCATATCTATGGAACGATAGCAAATGGAACGTATATTTATCAGCCGGTGGTATGGTCGAAAAAGGAATAAAATCCATCTATAAACGTGATACCCGAAAGAACAATGTAGTGACGACAAGTACTGCTAAACAAAATATAGATGGCATACAATGGTCTCTCAATGCTTCAAGTGGAATTTCGTACCGATTAATATCCAATTGGGGGGTGTATTTAGAACCTAAAATATCATACTATTTTGACAATGACCAACCAATTAGCATACGAACAAAAAAATCTGCCGTGTTTAATATAAACGCAGGTGTCAGATACGAATTTTAATTACATTCTTGTTATTAGATTAATCTACTTCAAAAATAGGATAGGCTAATCTTTTTCACTAAAACATTATATATAAATTTGCTTATACAGTATCACATGATTATAAGGCATTTATTTTGACCAATGGATACTAGGATAATAAAAAGAATATGCATATCTTTGCACCGCTTTATTTATAAGCCCCGTGTGATGGGAAATAAGGAAAGCAATCCTTAATTTGAGTAACACAATTAAAATTAAAAGATGAAAACATTTGAATTAAAAGGTTCTTTAAGAAACGATTTAGGTAAAAAAGCAACAAAAGCTTTCCGTAAAGAAGACAAAATTCCAGCAGTAATCTATGGTGGAGAAAAAGCTGATAAAGCAGTTCATTTTACTGTAACTAGTAACGATGTGCGTAAATTAATTTACACTCCTGAAATCTTCCTTGTAGATTTGACTATTGACGGGACTAACTATAAAGCAATCCTTAAAGATTTACAAACACACCCTGTGACAGATGCAATTCTTCACTTAGACTTCCTACACGTATTCGAAAACAAACCGGTAACTATTGAAGTTCCTGTTGTTCTTGATGGTCTTGCAGAAGGTGTTAAGGCTGGGGGTAAACTATCTCTAGACCTTCGTAAACTAAAAGTAAAAGCATCATATACTCAAGTTCCTGAAAAATTACATATCGATGTTACAAATCTATCTCTTGGAAAATCTATCCAAGTTGGAGAGCTTAACTTCGATGGTCTTGAACTATTGAATGCTAAAAATGCTGTTGTATGCCGTGTTCAATTAACTCGTGCAGCAAGAGGACTTGCAGCTAAAAATGGCTAATTGATTAATAAAATCATATGAAATACTTAATTGTCGGTTTGGGCAACATTGGTTCCGAATACCAATATACCCGCCACAATATAGGATTCAGAGTATTGGACGCTTTAGCTAAAGCGTCCAATATTGTTTTTACAGATAAACGTTATGGCGAAATTGCCGAATTGAAAGTAAAAGGCAGGACTCTTATATTGTTAAAACCATCCACATATATGAATCTTAGTGGTAATGCAGTCCGATATTGGATGCAACAAGAAAAGATTCCTTTAGAAAACTTATTGGTAGTTGTCGATGACCTTGCTCTTCCCTTTGGCACACTTAGACTGAAAGGAAAAGGTAGTGATGCAGGACATAACGGGCTAAAAAATATTCAATCCATATTAGGAACTCAAAATTATGCCCGCCTACGCTTTGGCATCGGAAACGACTTTCCTAAAGGTGGACAAATTGACTTTGTATTAGGAACATTTTCGGAAGAGGATGAAAAGGCGATGCCTGATAAATTCGTCACTTGTGAAGAAATTATAAAGAATTTCTGTTTGGCCGGAATACAAAACACAATGAACCAGTTCAATAATAAATAAGCAATACTTATGGCTGAAAAAGAGGCTAAAAATGAAGTCAGAATAGACAAATGGCTGTGGGCTGTCAGACTATTCAAAACACGAAGCATAGCTATCGAGGCCTGTAAAAAAGGGCGAATTACAATAAAAGGGATCACTATCAAACCATCACGAACTATTAAAGTTGGTGATATTATAGAGGTACGACGTCCTCCGATCATTTATTCTTTCGAAGTTCTAGCCTTATCGGAACGACGGATGGGAGCAAAACTTGTACCTGAATATATGAAAGATGTGACTGACAAATCGCAACTCGAAATATTAGAACTATCAAAAATCAGTGGCTTTGTAGACAGAGCCAGAGGTACAGGTCGCCCAACAAAGAAAGACAGACGTGAACTTGAACAATTTACAGACGACTATTCCTTTTTTGATGATTGGGATCTAGATGAAGAATAAGATACTATTACTTATTATTCCTTTTGTCTGCTTTTTATCTTGTATAAAAAGAGAGAAACATGAAATATCTTCAAATGAGAAGATTGATAACATAAAAGCAATCGGAAATAATTCTAAAACAGATCAATTTATTCCAGATGGCTATGTTATTCTGGACTCTATACCCGGCAATCTGAATCTCGACAAATTTGATGACTTAATATTAATTCTGAAAAAAGCAGATGAAGAAATAACTGTCAAAACAAAACCTGATACAGAAAACAGAATTTTCTTAATTCTTTTAGGACAAAAAGATGATTCATATAAACTAGCTATTCGAAATGAGCATGCCATATATGGTTTAGATTACATTTCGTGGCTCGGAATCGATGATCCGTATGAAAAAACAGAAATAAACAAAAATGGAAGCTTCACAATAAAGTTGTCGGGAGGACAGATAAGGGCATTTGAAGAATCTTATATGTTTATATATTCATCAGACGACCAGGATTGGCTTCTTTCCAGAACAACTCAAGGCCATAGTTCGAACAACGATGATGGTTGGGAAACCATACATCGCACATCAGAAGAATTTGGACATATTACATTCAGCCAATTTGATATCAATAAGATCATAAGAAAATAGGTCGATACTACTTCAATTAGAAAAGGACAATATGATCTTTGCACTGATTATATTCACAATTTAAATACCAAACACATAATTTTTCTATCAACAAAAGATTTATTAAAAACTTTTCATCAAACCTATTGATACAATAATTTTATTACATATCTTTGTTATTGTATTGGTGTTACACGTTTGCATTAGCCAAACAAGTAATGAAAAGGGAATCAGGTGGAAATCCTGAACAGACGCGCTGCTGTAAACTCGGTTAAGCGTTTTGTACAAATCCACAAAACCACTGTTTTTATCTGTTCTAATAACAGAAAGACGGGAAGGTAGTACAAAAACAAGAGTAAGTCAGAAGACCTGCCAAGAAACAATTATTTCATCCATCGCGAAAAAGGATAGAAATCGAAAAAGAAATTCTAAAAAAAATGTATTCGATTAATTCATTCTGAGAGACTGAATTTAAATGTTATACAAACTGTTTTACCGATAAATAACTATCAGGTATATGACTAATAGTACGACCTCTTGCACTAAATCAATTAGTGTGTCTCGTTTTGCCAATATGGCATTAGATATCGGAGAGCTATTAATAGCCTCTGGTGCCCATTGTGGACGCATAAACAGAAATATTCAACGATTTGCTGACCGCTGGCAACTGAAAGTAGATTTGTTCATATCATTTACAGTACTGTCTATTACAGTTACCAATATTGAACATCCTGAAGAAACAATAACTGTAAATAGGAAAGCTACAACAAGTGGTGTTCATTTTGGCATACTTACATCTATCAGTCTCCTGTCTTGGCGAGTATTTGAATCAAATCTATCAGTAGAAGAAACAGAAAAAGAAATAAAAGATATAAGAAGTACACCTCGCCACTCAACATGGCTTGTCAGGTTAGGCATAGGACTAGCTTGTGCCAGCTTGTGTATATTGGCTGGAGGGAATCATATTAATGCTTTTTTTGCATTCATAGCGGCAACTGTAGGGCTCATTGTGAAACAGTCAATAACCCATCGAAAATTCAACCCAATGATTGCGATCTTATTAGCTGCTTTTGTCACAACAATGATCTCAGGTATTGATATGTATTTCGGATATGGTTTGTCTCCCGAAACTACTGTTGCCACCTCTGTATTATACCTAATACCGGGTGTTCCACTCATCAATTGCGTCATAGACCTTTTCGAAGGATATATACCCACTGCTATAGCCAGAGGCACTTTTGGCGGATTTGTACTATTATGTATTGCCGTGGGGATGTCACTTAGCATAACGCTTATAGGTATAAATAATTTCTGAAAGTATGTATAACGAACTAATTATATTATTTATTAGAGATGCTTTCTTTAGCATATTTGTAGCTATAGGATTTGCATTACTATTCGAAACGCCTCGCAAAGTTTTATATGTTGCAGGCCTACTAGGCGGAATCGGTCATAGTATAAGATTTTTGCTTCTACATTTCGATTACGGATTGGTTACCTCTACCCTAACCGGCTCGGTAATAATAGGGCTACTGGGACTATATATGGCTCACAAAGTGCATACCCCTCCTGTTGTATTTACAATGCCGGCTTGCATAACAATGATTCCGGGATTATTTGCATACCGGACAATGCTTGGTTCAATTAAAGTCTATACAGATGGGCTAGAAATAAAAGACCCGGCACTACTGCAAGAGACAGCCTATAACTTTATACTAACATCTTGTCTTCTATTTTCATTAGCCATTGGCATATGTATAGGGGCACTATTATTCAGAAAAAAAAGCGCAAAAGAAATTAGATTATTATCTAAGAATAACAAAACCAAATTTAAATAATAAAAAAGTCAATTATGAAAAAAATATGTCAAAGGTGCTCTGCATCATTTACCTGCAGAGAAGATCGGATCGATTTATGTAAATGTAAAAAAATAAGCTTGGTAAGCGGAGTCAGGGATTACATTAAAGATAATTACGATAATTGTTTATGTCCTGATTGTTTGTTAGAAACAAGTACTTTTTTCAATGCTTGCTCTGTCAATCCTATGTATTTAGAAAAAATAAAAAAAATAGGTTTATAACCATAATCAACTAATAATAAGCATAATGATTAAGCATTTCTTAAAAAAAACTTAATCATAGAAAATAAGTTTATAATTCGTTTAATTGTATAGGTAAGTTTCCTTAAATTTGATGTTGAAAGCGCATTTTAAAAGAGAATTCTCTTCCCTTTTAAGAATTTTGGTCGAATATCTCTTATGCGACCTGTCTACTATTCTTGCATAAGAGTATTTTCGGCCTATTTTTAGAGTAAAACAGGTATTAATTATTAATTGATATATAACAAACCAATAAAATCGATATGTTACAGGAATTTACACTCAACAAAGGAAAAGCAATCATCAATTTTACATTGAAATACTGCGATACACGCCAAAAAATATTGAATAGTTATGGTTTCAGCAGAGTTATCGATGTTTTTATCCAGAAATTAAAAAAAGAAGATGTTATCATCTATAACTTTTACATCAAAGAATTCAAAAGTGATGAAAACTTTGCAAAAACTCTAATCGAAGTATTTAAGCTTCTTACCGTTTGTAATAGTGAAGAAGTAGTGAATGTCGATAATAAATACAATATATTCTTTAATGATAAAGATTCTTTTATTGAACTAATTGAATTATTATACACTTTTTGGCGCAAGTTAGAACGCTTCACAATTGTCCGTAACAGTAGCTTAGGTGACGGTTTGCAAAGTGTTCGTTTTATACAAGCAACCGAATTATTTAACGAACTTGTATTATCGACTTACCGTCGTATAGAAGAGACTGTAATGGGCTATCAGCACCGTGTCTATCGCCAACTTACAGCAGGTGCCAATTCAGGACTTACGCTGAGTGACATTACATGGAATACTCCGGTTGAATATAATGGACTATCATCCATTCCATTCATCACATCTGTTGTATTCTACCCTCCATTTATCAGTTATACCAAAAGAAATACTCGTGATGGGATATTCCAAGAACATGCCGAAAATCCATTAGAAAATATAGTATTGAATGAAGATGACTGGTTCTTGTTCCCTGCCAAAGTAGGAAATATGTTGACTTTTGTCTACTTCCATAAAGACTTCATGGTACATGGGTTTAGCTTGTCTAATTTATTTGAGTTAGCTAAAGAAAGTGAATATATCGGTAAAAAACCAGATATGATATATCTGTTCGGATATCCGGACGGCCACAACGAAAAACGGACATTCTATCATAAAGACAAAAAGAATAATATCCTTATCGGGTATGCTAATTACTGTGATGATATAGATTACTTTGGATATATGAAAAAAATGTTGTTAACATTACACAACATTAAACAAATGGAAAACGGCTGTTTACCAATTCACGGAGCAATGGTAAATATTGCACTAAAAAATGGAAAAGAGTCGAACATAATCATCATGGGTGATAGTGGTGCAGGAAAATCAGAAAGTCTCGAAGCATTCCGTTCTCTTAACGAGAATTATATTCGCCATATGCGTATCATATTTGATGATATGGGATATCTCAAAAAAGAAGAAGATGGTAGTATAAAAGGATATGGAACCGAGATCGGAGCATTTGTACGTGTAGATGACCTTGACCCATCATATGCTTTCGAACAGTTGGATAGAGGTATCTATACAAACCCGGACAAAGTAAATGCACGTGTTACTATTCCAGCAGCAACTTACGATATTATTTCGAGAGGCTATAAAGTAGATTACTTCTTATATGCAAATAACTATGCAGAAGCTATCGAAAAAATAAAATTCTTCTCGAACCTAGATGACGCAATTAAAGTATTTGAAGATGGTGCCCGTAAAGCTAAAGGAACAACTACAGAAAAAGGCCTTGTGAAATCTTATTTTGCAAACCCTTTTGGTCCGGTACAAGAAAAAAGCATTGCAGAGAAACTTATCCGCCAATACTTTAAGGACATGAGTGCAAATGGTGTAAAAATTGGAGAAATTCATACTTCTCTTGCCATAGATGGACGAAGCAAAGACGGACCTCGTGAGGCAGCTGTTGAATTATTCGGATTAATTAACGAATAAGAAAAATAGATATAAATTATCCGTTCCATTTCTGGAACGGATAATAAAATATTGTAATTTTGAATTGATGAATACTTTTATCATTTACTGATAGAGGTAATACAAATTCATAGTAAACAAAAACAAGCCTATGACTAACGATCAAGTATTGATGCATGAGAACATTAATCTCCTTGGCAAACTTTTAGGAAAAACCATAGAAGAAGCACAAGGCAAAGAAATGTTTGATCTTATTGAAAAAATAAGGAAGCTATCTAAAGCTTCGCATTCAGGAGACATTGAATCTCATAAAGAATTAGTAAAGACTCTTCAAAATCTGAAAGATGAGGAATTTTTACCTGTGGCTAGATCATTCAATCAATTCTTAAACCTTACAAATACTGCAGAACAGTATAATAGTGTTTCGCCACATGCTGATGGAACTGAAAATCCGGTTGATTTCCCAACTATATATAACAAGCTGAAAGCAGCAAATAAGAGTGATGAGGAGATCATCAAAGCAATAGAAGATATCTCTATTGACCTCGTGCTCACAGCACACCCGACAGAAATAAACAGGCGTTCTCTTATCAACAATCTGAATCAAGTAGATGCCTGTCTGGCTAAACTAGACCATGACGATCTGGCTGATTATCAAAAAGTGCAGATAATGAGACGGCTTAAACAGCTTGTTGCTCAATATTGGTATACGGATGAAATTCGCCAACGCCGCCCAACGCCAAATGAAGAAGCAAAATGGGGATATGAAGTTGTAGAAAATAGCTTATGGGAAGCTGTACCTATTTATCTTAGAGAACTGGACGAGCAGATGACAAAAACTTTGTCATATAGATTCCCTGTAGATGCACGTCCTATCCATTTCTCATCATGGATGGGAGGTGACCGCGATGGCAACCCGAATGTAACAGCTAACATAACCCACGAAGTACTGCTTGACAGCCGTAAAAGAGCTGCGAAATTATTTCTTTCTGATATTGAAGTATTAGTAAAGGAACTTTCGATGGCAGCTTGTACAGACGAGTTTAGGGACTATATCCAAGATTACGAAATACAAGAGCCATATCGTGAACTGATGAAACGTTTACGATCAAAATTAAAGAAAACAATTGTATATCTGGATGAATGTATAGAAGGTAAAACGCCGGAACTTACCGAAGATATCTTGATACACAACAATCAGTTGTGGGAACCTCTATATGCCTGTTATAAATCTTTGGTAGCTTGTAAAATGCAAATTATTGCAGATGATAAGTTATTAGATACACTCCGCAGAGTACGTTGTTTTGGTTTAACATTGGTTCAAATAGATATCCGCCAAGAAAGCACAAATCATTCAGAAGCAATTTCCGAACTGACCCGCTATCTGGGATTAGGAGATTATATGTCGTGGACGGAAGACGAAAAACAAGCATTTCTTATTAAAGAATTAAATTCTAAGCGTCCTCTTATCCCACACAATTGGGAACCAAGTCCGGAAACCAAAGAAGTTATAGATACATGTAAGGTAATAGCAGCAACACCATATGGTGCTATCCCGACATATGTTATATCAATGACCCGTACACCATCAGATATATTAGCAGTATACCTTCTGTTGAAAGAGGCTGACTGTCCTTATATAGTTCCTGTAACTCCATTGTTTGAAACTCTGAATGACTTGAATAATGCAAATCAAATAATGACTGACTTATTCAATATCAGTTGGTATAAAGGCATTATTCAGAACAAACAAATGATCATGATCGGCTATTCCGACTCTGCTAAAGATGCAGGTTCATTAGCTGCCGGTTGGGCTCAGTACCATGCGCAAGAAGCACTAATAAAAACGTGTGCAGACAATGGTATCGCACTTACATTATTCCATGGACGTGGAGGAACAGTTGGACGTGGAGGAGGCCCTGCTAAAGTAGCCTTATTCTCACAACCTCCGGGCTCTCTGAAAGGTGGACTCCGTGTTACAGAACAAGGTGAAATGATTCGATTTAAATTGGGCTTACCCGATCTTGCAATCAAAACATTATCTTTATATACGGATGCTATCATTGAAGCAAACTTGCTTCCCCCACCCGCTCCTAAACAAGAGTGGAGAGAATTGATGGATGAATTATCAAAAACGTCATGTGATGTTTATCAGGGAATTGTACGCAAAGATCCGGATTTTATCCCTTATTTTTATAGTGCAACTCCTGAAGCAGAATTAGGGAAACTTCCTCTAGGCTCACGTCCGGCAAAAAGACGTCCCAATGGTGGTGTCGAAAGCCTTCGTGCGATACCTTGGATATTTGGATGGACTCAGAACCGTCTGATGTTACCGGCATGGCTAGGGGCAGGTTCAGCTCTGAAAAAAGCTATAGATGAAGGTAAGAAAGAAACATTAGCCTCCATGTACAAAGATTGGCCATTTTTCGGTACTCGTATCAGCATGCTCGAAATGGTTTTTGCCAAAGCAGACCCGCGTATTTCTCAATATTATGACGAACGTTTGGTAGATCCCAAAAATCAAGAATTAGGAAAAAAACTGAGGGCTCAGTTAGAAGAAGACATTGAAACAGTCCTTTCTATCTCCGGTGATGATTATTTGATGGAAGGGCTATCAACTGTTGCAGAAAATATTGCCATGCGCAACATTTATACCAATCCATTAAATCTGCTGCAAGTCGAATTGCTATCACGTTGCCGAAAAGATGAGAATCACTCTCCGAAGCTAGAACTTGCGTTAATGATTACAATCTCCGGAATTGCAGCCGGTATGCGAAATACAGGATAATTTAAGAAATAAATAAAATAAATATTAACTCATAAAAATCAATTTCAATTAGCTCATAGAATTATCTTAATCTATGTTTAATGGCTTTGATTTTTATGAGTTTTTTGTTATTTTCGTACAACCAAAATGAACAATATATCATGCAATATATAGTAAAAGCTCCTAAAACAATAAAGGCCGAAATTCCATTACCTGCTTCTAAAAGTATAAGTAACCGTGCTCTTATCTTAAATGCACTTAGCATTGGAGAATCACAAATCGACAACCTTTCCGATTGCGATGACACTAAAGTAATGATCGAAGCATTCAATACAGAAAGTAACCTTATAGATGTTAAGGCGGCAGGTACCTCAATGAGATTTTTGACTGCTTTTCTTTCCCGCTTTCCGGGCGAATGGATTATTACAGGAACTGAACGTATGCAAGAAAGACCGATCAATGTCCTTGTAGATGCGCTAGTATCACTTGGTGCACGGATCGACTACTTAGGAAAAATAGGATGCCCACCACTAAAGATAAAAGGTACAGCCCTTGATGGAGGTGAAATATACCTGTCGGGTGAAGTTAGTTCGCAGTTCATATCAGCCTTGATGATGATTGCTCCAACAATGACAAAAGGTTTGACAATCCATCTGGAAGGTAATGTCATATCTATACCTTATATTAAGTTAACATTAGGTATGATGGCTCAGTTTGGAGTAAAAGCACATTGGGAAGACAAAACAATTAGAATATATCCAGAAGACTATAAACCAACACATTATGTCGTTGAATCCGACTGGTCAGGAGCTTCTTATTGGTACGAAATGGCGGCACTTTGCGACGATGCCGAAATAGAGCTTAAAGGACTCTTTAAGAACAGTATGCAAGGAGATTCTAAAGTAGCTGAATTATTTCTCGATCTGGGTGTTAATAGTGAATTTACAGAAAATGGAGTTAAGCTCACTAAGAGTGATAGGATAACAAAAAAAATGTTTCACAATTTTGTAAATGAACCGGATCTGGCTCAAACATTTGCTGTTACTTGCTGCCTTATGAATATTCCATTTATGTTTACCGGCTTGCAAACCTTAAAAATAAAAGAAACTGACAGAATAGAAGCCCTCAAAGCCGAAATGAAAAAGTTAGGTTATATCTTAACTGATAGTGATAATAGCATTTTAGAATGGAACGGAGAGCGTTGTGAACCATCGCCCGATCCAGTCATAAAAACATATGAAGATCACCGCATGGCATTAGCTTTTGCACCGGCAGCCATAAAATTAGATCATATTAAAATAGCTCATCCGGGAGTAGTTACAAAGTCATACCCTAGTTATTGGAATGATTTAGAAGATATCGGATATGAAATAACTAAAGTCGATTAACATATTCAAAATAATATAATAAAGAAGCTGTTCTCTCTACATAAAGAACAGCTTCTTTATTATATCGATATTTAGTTACAGACTTATTCATAATAACTTTTATATTTATTACTTTTGTAAGTTACGGATATTAAATATAAATCATTTAGTTTGATTATGAGTCAACAGACTATCAATATAAAAAATAAAAGAGCAACTTTCGACTATGAATTGCTTGACACTTACACTGCCGGAATTGTTCTCACCGGTACAGAAATTAAATCTATAAGATTAGGGAAAGCTAGCCTTGTAGATACCTTTTGTATATTTGAGAAGAATGAACTCTGGGTTAGAAATATGTATATAGCTGAATATTTTTATGGATCTTACAATAATCATATAGCCCGTCACGATCGTAAACTCCTGTTAAACAGGAAGGAACTTCGAAAGATTGAACGTATGGTAAAAGAAACTGGATTCACAATCGTTCCTACTCGTATATTTATAAATGACAGAGGATTAGCAAAAGTAAATATAGCTATTGCCAAAGGGAAAAAAATGTATGACAAACGTCAGTCTTTACGAGAAAAAGATGACAAGCGTACGATGGATCGTGCAATGAAACACTAGATAAACATTATAATGCTTTATCATTTCTAAAACATCAGTAATCCAATCTTAATAAGAAAAATGGTCAAAATACAAGATATATTAAAGGAGAGAATCCTTGTTCTCGACGGAGCAATGGGTTCTATGATCCAACGTTACAAGCTAGCGGAAGAAGATTATAGAGGTGAGCGTTTCAAAGACTCAATTATATTACAAAAAGGAAACAATGATCTACTCTGCCTTACCCGTCCCGACATTATAGAAAAAATACATCGGGAATATCTTGATGTAGGAGCAGATATAATAGAAACAAATACGTTTAATGCTCAAGCCATTTCGATGGAAGACTATGGGATGGAACCCATTGTAAAAGAAATGAATATAGCAGCAGCGCGCTTAGCAAAAAAGGTTGCTGATGAATATACCAATAAGAATCCAGAAAAACCCCGTTTTGTTGCCGGATCGATAGGTCCGACAAATAAAACAACATCGATGAGTCCTAAAGTAGAGAACCCAATCTATCGGGCTGTTACATTTGATGGAATGCATGCCGCCTACAAAGAACAAATAGAGGCTCTTGTAGATGGTGGAGTCGATTTATTACTAATAGAAACAATATTTGACACCCTAAATGCTAAGGCTGCTCTATTTGCAGCAGATGAGGTCAGAAAAGAACGGAATATAGAATTGCCGATAATGATATCGGTAACTTTAGCTGACAAAGGGGGAAGAACTTTGTCTGGACAGACAATTGGAGCTTTTCTCGCATCTATAGATCATATTGATTACCTATCTGTCGGACTCAATTGTTCTTTTGGAGCTTCTGACATGAAACCATTCCTAAAAGAATTGGGTCGTTTATCTTCTCATTATATATCTGCATATCCTAATGCAGGATTGCCAAACCAATTTGGAGAATACGATGAAACGCCAGAAATAATGGCTCGGCAAATCAGAGAATATATCGATGAAAGCTTAGTCAATATTTTAGGAGGATGTTGCGGTACTACACCTGCTCATATAGCAACCTATGCTAATTTGATAGAAGGAGTAAAACCTCACCAACCAGCAAAAGAACATAAATATATGTGGCTTTCGGGATTAGAATTATTAGAAGCTACTCCAGAAATTAATTTTATTAATATAGGTGAACGCTGTAATGTTGCAGGATCACGTAAATTCTTACGCCTCATAAAAGAAGAAAAATATGAGGAGGCACTCACTATTGCTCAAAAACAAGTTGAGGATGGTGCACAAATACTAGATGTGAACATGGATGAAGGGCTATTGGATGCAGTTAAAGAAATGACTACATTCCTCAACCTTGTTGCATCCGATCCTGATGTTTCGCGGATTCCTATCATGATCGACTCATCTAAATGGGATGTATTAGAAGCCGGATTAAAATGTGTGCAAGGAAAGCCTGTCATTAACTCTATCTCTCTGAAAAATGGAGAAGAAGAATTTTTGTATCAAGCACGATTAATCAAGCAATATGGTGCAGCTGTAATCATCATGGCATTTGATGAGATTGGACAAGCTGACAGGTATGAACGCCGTATCGAAATATGTGAGCGTGCCTACAAGTTATTAGTGAACGATGGTTTCGATTCTAAAGATATTATATTCGATCCCAACATATTAGCTATTGCAACAGGCATAGAAGAACATCGAGGCTATGCTGTCGATTTCTTAAATACAATAGACTGGATTAAAGCAAATCTGCCTAATGCCAAAATTAGTGGAGGTGTCAGTAACCTATCTTTCTCATTCAGAGGCAATGATTATATACGTGAGGTCATGCATTCTGTGTTTCTCTACTATGCCATCCAAAAGGGCATGGACATGGGAATAGTCAATCCCGGACAATCGGTTGTATATGATGATATACCTACAGATCTAAGGAATCTTGTGGAGGATGTTATTTTTAACAGAAGACCTGAAGCTACCGATGAACTGATTGAGTATGCAGAAAGAATAAAAGATGAGAAAAACGGGCAAACAGAACAAAAGGTTGAAGAATGGCGGTCTTACTCGTTAGAAGAAAGACTTAAATATGCACTAGTAAAAGGAATCAGCGATCATCTGGAAGAGGATTTACAGGAAGCATTAATCAAATATCCGAAAGCAGTGGAAATTATTGATAAGCCTCTGATGGATGGTATGAATAAGGTTGGTGAATTATTCGGGTCGGGCAAGATGTTCTTACCTCAGGTAGTAAAGACTGCACGTACGATGAAACGGGCTGTAGCTATCCTACAACCTACATTGGAAGCACAAAAGGCATCTTCGGCAGGAAGTAACAAAGCGGGAAAATTACTGATAGCGACAGTAAAAGGTGATGTTCACGATATTGGTAAAAACATTGTATCTATCATTCTGGCTTGTAACAATTATGAAGTAATAGACCTGGGCGTAATGACTCCTCCGGAAGTGATTATTCAGAAGATAAAAGAAGAACAACCGGATATTGTGTGTTTGAGTGGACTAATTACACCATCGTTAGAAGAAATGACTATTGTAGCACATGAAATGGAAAAAGCAGGTTTTACCATGCCTCTTATGATTGGTGGTGCTACAACCTCAAAATTGCATACAGCTATCAAAATAGAACCTAAATATAACAATGGATCTGTGGTGTATGTAAAAGACGCTTCACAGGCTCCGGCTGCTGTCGCTAAATTAATAAATCCATCTACCCGGACAGATTATATCAACGAAATAAGACAAGAATATTCATCTCTGAGAGATTCTGCGGGAAATAAAAAAGTTAATCTACTTCCATTTAAAGAAACAATCGATAAAGGGATGAAAATAGATTGGATTAGTTATACTGCCACAACTCCAAATGTAAAAGACCGGCAAATATTTAGAAATATTCCGGTGGCAGAGATTATTCCATTTATAGACTGGAAGTTCTTCTTCCATTCGTGGAACTTATCAGCACGCTATGCTTCTGTCCAACATATTGATGATTGCCCTGCATGCCGTACAAACTGGATTAATTCATTCTCTGAAAATGAACGAGAAAAGGCTGCTGAAGGGATGAAATTGTATAAAGATGCAAATGCTTTATTGAATCAACTAATACATATCAAAGCTGACTATATAGGAGCTGTATTTGGCATCTATGAATCATATAGTGATAATGAATGTTTATATATAAACAACATCTGCTTTCCGATGTTGCGTCAACAAAAAAAGAACGACAAGAATGAATATCTTTCATTATGTGACTTTGTTGCTCCGAAATCATCCGGAACAAAAGATTATGTAGCCGGATTCACAGTTTCAGCCGGATTGGGAGGTGCTAATGAATTATTAGCACAATACGAAAATCAAGGTGATGAATACAAAGTACTACTATTAAAATCGGTATTGGATCGCCTTGCTGAGGCTACAACAGAATGGTTACACGCACGTATCCGCACCAAGTATTGGGGATATGCGGCTAATGAAGAGTTAAGCATAAATGATATGTTTACTCTAAAATATCAAGGTATACGCCCGGCAGTAGGCTATCCATCTATACCAGATCAATCAATTAATTTTATATTGAATAATGACCTTTTGAACTCGAAAGAGCTCGGTATTGAGTTGACTGAAAATGGAGTAATGTTGCCAAATGCATCTGTAAGTGGAATTATGATTGCACATCCTCAATCAAAATATTTCAACATTGGCAATATTTCAGAGGATCAGGTTGAAGCATATATTTCGAAACGAGATGACGACCCTATGCTGACCCGTAAATTTTTAAGTGCAAATCTTATATAACAATATTTGACAATGGAATTTTTCGATCTACTGTCATACGATTTCTTCCGTAATGCTCTGTTAGGTAGCTTACTTGCTAGTATAGCATGTGGAATTATTGGCACCTATATAGTTGTAAGACGTTTAGTATTTATTAGTGGGGGAATTACACACACTTCGATGGGAGGACTCGGAATAGGATTCTTTTTTGGATGGAATCCTATTTTGTCAGCTATGATATTTTCTATCCTGTCTGCATTCGGCATAGAATGGTTATCGTCACGTCCGGGAGTAAGGGAAGACTCTGCTATTGGCACTTTCTGGTCGCTGGGAATGGCGATAGGTATTATATTCATTTATCTAAAACCGGGATTTGCTCCTAATCTGAATGACTACCTGTTTGGGAATATTTTAACTATTACGACCAGTGATATTCAGTATCTGGCAATCCTATCTGCTATACTCATTATCATTTTTGCATTGTTCCGTCGCGAAATACTTTATGCAGCATTTGACCCCGATTTTGCCAAAACCCGCAATCTACCTGTCAACCTTATAAAGTATGTAATGATGATGCTGATAGCTATTACTATCGTTTTGTCAATTCGTCTGGTTGGCATTGTACTATTAATGTCGATACTGACAGTCCCTCAGATGACAGCAAATCTGTTAACTAGTAACTTTGTAAAAATAATTTTACTGTCAATCTTAATTGGTTTTTTAGGCTGCATTATCGGACTCTATCTATCTGCACTACTGGATGTACCTTCGGGGGTATTTATTATATTTTCGCAAATAATAATTTTTCTTCTAGCTAGAATAGTTTTAATGATAATACAAAAAAAGAAGATTATTGCTTCTTAAGTTTATTTATTTGCAAAAACTCTCTGAATGATATCTCACGTGTGGTTGTTTTTCTAAATAGTAAGGCACCAATACAGATCCCAATAGCTAATGTAAACAACAAAGACATTGTAAGCATTAAGTTATGAGACATCTCTATCAGAATATGAGGATTCTGTTCCACTGTTGGTAAATCAGTAACTTTTATTCCTGCCAACATGGTCTTATAAGCAAACATACCGGGAATCATGGTGATGCAAGCAGGCATTGTAAACACAACTGGTGGATTATTTACCCTATGTGCTATAACAATACCAACCAATCCAATCAATACCGAACCTGCAAGGGTAGCAGTTATCAAGCCAAAATTTAACTCAACCAAAATAAAGCGGACACAATGCCCCATGCCGCCTAACAGACCGGCAACCCACAATACGCGTCTTGGAGAACCAAACAATATTCCCCAACAGACCGCAACAATAAAAGCTATTAAAAAATCTCGTAATACGGTTATTATTGTAAGTTCCATATTTTAATTAAAATTACTGATTCCCATTAATGTTATACATAGCGTCATTCCGGCTGCTATACATAGCAATATAAAGCCTCCGAATAAGGCTCTGTTGATAGCTGCTGACATATACCCTTCTATCAGATCTATAACACAATTGATAAGAGGAACTCCGGGTATCAAATAAAGAACTGCTGTTGCCATAGCCGCCTCCGGATGTTCTCCGATATTACACAGTGTACCAATTCCGGTTATTAATGTAGTAATAAAGGCAGCGATACTTATCGAAATCATCGGATTGAAATTCATCTTAGAAACTTTTACTCTAAAAATGGATCCAACCGAAGCACCAAACAAAGCAATTAAAGCATTATAAATATCTCCAAAGGAGAAAAAACAAAGTCCTGCACATGAAAAACCAACTGCAATAGCAATAACATAATCATTATAGGTACGTTTTGTTTTAATATCTGCAAATTCTTTCTCAACTTCTTCTATCGGCAAATTATTATCGGCAACTTTCCACGATAGATTAGAGATTTCAGTCAATATCTCGAGATGTACATTATAATTAGGAGAAACTTTATAGCAAGTCACCGTATTGGCAGGATCATTTTCATCTTTGACTGTAACAAGGAGACCTTTGAAAGTAGGATTTATATTAATATTAAAGCCCCAAGTGGCTGCTATTCGGGAAATATTACTATTTACACGTCCACAATGTGCACCTGATGCCATCAGAAATGTCCCTATATCGAGAATCAGATCAGCAAAGCGTTGGGCTGGAATTTTAACTCTATTGTTTTCTAACATTATGTATTCAATACAAAATAATGACAAAGATAAAGAAGATTTTGTTTAAGAAAAAAATCTATAACTTATTATCAACTGATAAGAAAAACAAAAGGAGACCAGCTTAACCAATCTCCTCTTTATAGTTGTGATATAGAATGATCTTATTTCACATATTGCACTTTTGCTATATCTCTGGGCTTAGCTTCCGGCGATTCATTTTTATATCCGATAGCAATTCCAAAAACAACTTCATAGCTATCGGGCATTTGCATAGCTTCTAAGAATTCTTTCGAATCCGGATCATTCAAAATACTAGCCATATTCCCAATAACACAAGTACCAATATTCATCGATTGAGCACTAAGTAGTATGTTCTGAGCAAATAAACCACAGTCTACAGCACTGTAACTATTACTTTTGTCTCTGGCCACAATAATTAATGTTGGAGCACCATGAAAAACACTAAAACCGGGCTCTTGCGCTTTAGCGGCACTTCCTTGCAACGTTTTCCCCTTAGCATTTTCTACAAATCTATTATTAATTGCTGCTAATAAATCTGCATTTTGAATAACCCTTACTTCCCACGACTGTTTATTGAGAGCACTAGGTGCATTGATTCCACATTGAATAATAGTATCTAACTGAGCCTGATGAATCTGCTCAGGTTTGTATGCCCGAATACTTCTCCGATTCATAATAGCTTCTACAACTGCGTTTTTCTTACTTTCCATACTCACTTCTTTTGCTTTTTCTGATTCACCACAAGCTACTAAAATAAATAATAAAGCAACTATTACTATACCTGATATCTTTTTCATGTTATCTATATTAATATTTTACATATTTATTTTTTATTTGTCATTATCTCTAATACCAGACGATCTGTTTCTATCATACCAACAGCACCAATACTTGTAAGATTATCAATTGTTTTATCAACATCATCATCTACAATACCTTCTATGGAGGACACAACTTTATGTTCCATTGCCATAATAGCCGAAAGAACTGCTGTCGAAACTCCACTCGATATTTTGAGAGCACAACTAGGTTTAGCTCCATCACAAATCATTCCGGTTATATTCCCCACCATATTCTTAACAGCAAAAGTTATCTGATCATAGTCTCCTCCCATCAAATATGTAATTCCACAACTAGCTCCCGTAGCTGCTGCCACACATCCGCAAAGAGCTGACAATCGTCCTAGTTTTTGTTTGATATAGACTACTGTCAGATGGCTGAGTACTAATGCCCTCACTAATGAATCCTCATCGGCATTTATATCTTCGGCATACGATAAAACGGGTAATGTTGCTGTTATTCCTTGGTTTCCACTCCCTGAATTACTCATTACGGGGATCATAGCCCCATCCATACGTGCATCGCAAGCAGCAGCGGTGTAGGATAACATATGAGAAAGAATCGTATTTCCAAAAATCTGTTGTCCGAGTGCCCCTGTTACAGTTTTTGCTACATTGTGCCCATAGTTCCCTTGTGCCGAATATTTGGAAGCAGCCCTATTCAGTTCAGCTGCTTCTAAGATAAAGTGAATATCCTGAATTGAGACCGTTGTAGAAAAATCATAAACATTATTGAATGTCAACCGTATTTCGTCACCTGAGTTTTCATGATCATTTATAATTTCATTACTATTATACAAGACTTTGTCATCTTTCAATATATAAGTAAATGAAGTGTGTGTACCTTTTATGATGGCAACAGACTTAGTGTCATTGCCAAAACAATGTACCTCAATATATAGTTTATCTTCTATATTTTCTTTAAGAGATATTTTAATTCTCTTTTCTTCGATATACGATCTACCTTCATTAACGCTATCAGGAGTTAAATCTTTAAGGACTTGTAAGCCATATTGACTTTTCCCTATCAATGCTCCCAAAGCTATCGCAATCGGCAGACCAACCATTTTAGTACCGGGAATCCCTACGCCCATTGCATTTTTCAGAATATTAGGGCTTAAATAGACTTCTATATGATGAGGCCTTTCACCCAATATTTCTGTAGCTTTAGCAACACATAAGGATACAGCAGTCGGTTCTGTGCAACCAATAGCCGGTACTACTTCTCTTTTTATAAGATCGATTATTTTTTGTTCTTCTATTTTATCTATCATCATTTATGTTATAGATTAACACTAGAATATCTACAAAGATACATCAACTTAACTTAACCCGATCTTCATCATATATTAATTTTATCAGCATATTATTTTTGTCGATAAGTATTATAGTTTATTTTTGCCAAATAAACTATAATCGTCTTTGCATGAACGGTAAGAAAAAGAAAATATATGTAATAATAAATCCTGTATCGGGAACTTCTTCGAAGCAGAATTTACCTCGTCTAGTTGCTTCTTCTTTCGATCAACATTTATTTGATCTCCACATATTTATAACCGGGTATGCAGGGCATGGTTCTGAAATAGCACAACAGGCTATAGAAGAAAATGTAGACTATGTTATTGCTGCGGGAGGCGATGGTACTGTCAATGAAGTTGCACGAACACTAGTAGACTCAAATATAGCACTTGGAATCATACCTTTAGGATCCGGAAATGGATTGGGACGGGATTTAGATATTCCAACTGATGCAAAAAAAGCATTAGCCGTAATTAATGAAGAGAATGTAATTTCAATAGATTATGGTGTTGCCAATGATCACATTTTCTTTTGCACATGTGGAGTTGGTTTTGATGCAATTATTGCTGAAAAGGTTTCAGGAAAGAAAAACAGAGGTTCCCTCATGTATTTCAAAAACATGTTAGAATCATTTATTCAACAGAAACCCGAAACTTATGAAATTATCTGCCCCGAAGGAACAATTAAAGACAAAGCTTTTGTTGTAACTTGTGCCAATGCATCTCAATATGGCTATAATGCCCATATAGCCCCGCATGCAGATATACAGGACGGATTAATGAATGTGGCTATATTAAAGCCGCTCTCTATATTGGAAGTTCCGCAAACTACAGTGCAATTATTTACCCGCAATCTGGATGATAATAAAAAAATGATTGAACTGCTGACTAAGGAAGTCACCATTATACGCGAAAAAGAAGGGGTAATGCACATAGATGGAGATCCGATACAGATGGGAAAAGAAATCCATGTAAAAATAATGCCTAAAGGTTTGAAAGTATTAGTACCTAAAAATCCGCCTAAAGCAAATCCATTAGATCCTGAAGAAATTGTATTGAATATTTTAAAAACAATATATACTAATTAATCACCTCGATTAGTTTCGTATCAAAAAATAAAAAAGGATATAGTCCGATGGACTATATCCTTTTATTATATTAAAACCAATTTTTATTTCACAACCGGTATTAACTTCTGATTTTCTTTATCAACTTTAAATCCGATTGTACTACCCTCTTTTGCTGTACCTGAAAGGACTAATTCAGCAATTTCATCTTCTACATAATTTTGAATAGCACGTTTAAGTGGACGAGCACCAAATTGAATATCATACCCTTTGTCTGCCAAGAAATCTTTCGATTCCTGATCCAACTCTATTGTATAGCCTAGTTCTGCCATACGTTTGTCAAAGCTACGAAGTTCTATATCAATGATCTTAACAATAGACTCTTTTTCCAATTGGTCGAATGTAATAATATCATCCACACGGTTTAAGAATTCGGGTGAGAACGTTTTATTCAGAGCTTTCTGAAGCACTCCTCTCGAATATTCTTTTCCAATAGAATTCTGACTACTAAATCCGATTCCACGACCAAAATCTTTTAATTGGCGTGTTCCGACATTAGATGTCATAATTAATATTGTATTCTTAAAATCAATTTTTCGTCCTAAGCTATCAGTCAAGTGACCCTCGTCCATAACTTGTAAGAGCAAATTAAAGACATCTGGATGTGCTTTCTCGATTTCATCCAAAAGAATCACAGAATATGGGCGACGACGAACTTTTTCGGTCATCAATCCACCTTCTTCATAACCAACATATCCCGGAGGTGCTCCAACCAAACGCGATACATTAAATTTCTCCATATATTCGCTCATATCTATACGGATAAGAGCATCGGGAGAGTCAAATAGTTGTTCTGCAATTTTCTTTGCTAAGTGAGTCTTACCTACTCCTGTTGGACCTAAGAACATAAATGTCCCAATAGGACGGTTCGGATCTTTCAGCCCTATTCGGTTACGTTGTATTGCTTTTACAATCTTGTTCACAGCCTCATCTTGTCCAACAACTGCACTTTTAAGACTATCTTTCATTCCTATAAGTTTCAAACCTTCGGATTCTCCAATTCGTTGAACCGGTACACCTGACATCATAGACACAACTTCCGCCACTTTTTCAGCATCTACTGTTTCCGGCTGTTCTTTCAACTGCTGTTTCCATGCTTCTTCCTCAGCTTCCAGTTTGGCCATCAATTGACGTTGAGTATCTCTATAGCTAGCTGCCAATTCATATTTCTGTCCTTTTACAGCTTCTGTTTTTTGCTCAATCACAGCTTGCAATTCAGCTTCTATATCTTCGATCGCTTTAGGAACCAAGATATTTGCAATATGCATACGCGATCCGGCTTCATCCAAAGCATCTATAGCTTTATCAGGAAAATTACGATCGGTGATATAACGGTCAGTAAGTTTGACACAAGCTTGCAAAGCCTCTTCCGTATACTTTACATTATGATGTTCTTCGTAACGTTCTTTAATGTTATGAAGTATCTGCAAAGTTTCATCTGCTGTGGTTGGTTCAACCATCACTTTTTGAAAACGGCGTTCCAAAGCACCATCTTTTTCTATATTCTTACGATATTCATCAAGTGTAGTTGCTCCAATACATTGTATTTCGCCACGAGCCAAAGCAGGCTTCAACATATTTGCTGCATCAAGAGAACCTGTAGCACCTCCCGCACCTACAATTGTATGTATCTCGTCAATAAATAGAATTATATTCGGATTCTTTGACAGTTCGTTCAATATAGCTTTGATACGTTCTTCAAACTGCCCACGATATTTAGTTCCTGCCACAACCGAAGCCATGTCAAGAGCTATGACCCGCTTATCAAATAATATGCGAGACACCTTTTTTTGAGTGATACGTAAAGCTAATCCTTCTACAATGGCAGATTTACCAACACCGGGTTCTCCAATCAGAATCGGATTATTCTTCTTACGCCGACTCAGGATTTGTGCCAAACGTTCTATTTCTTTTTCTCTGCCAACTATCGGATCAAGCTTATTTTCCAATGCTGCTTTTGTCATGTCAATGCCAAAATTATCCAATACAGGTGTATCTGTAGCCTGACGTTGTTGCTGAGTACCAACATTGCCCGAATTACCGGCATTGCTTATTGGCTCGTCATCATCATCATCTTCCGTAAAATCAGCACCCATAGATGGAGATTGAGATTGGCTATTATTCATCATATTGCTGACACTTTTGATATATGTCAAAGCACTTTCATAATCTAAATGATAATGTTCTAACAGTGCAGCAGCAATATTGTCATGATCTTTTAATATTGCTAAAAGTAAATGTTCAGAGTCTGTTTCCTGACTTTTGATCAAACGGGCTTCCAACATACTCATCTTAAGTATCTTGTCAGTACTCTTACTTTGTATTACTTCACCATTAACATTATATACGTCTTCTTGTACTTTCAATATATTAGCGTCTATATTCGATTTCAATTCAACCAGATTAATCCCAAAGTCATTCAAGGCCTGAATAGCTAAACCTTCTCCATTGCGAAGAATACCAAGCATCAAATGCTCGGGAGCAAGATAGTTGGTTTGAAGACGTCCTGCTTCTTCACGGCTATATGCCATGATCTTGCGAACTCTTTGTGAAAAGTTATTTTCCATAACTGTCTTGTTTGTTATTTTTACCATATCTAATCTTTACAAAAATAAGATTAATTTCTGAAACCATATTTTGAGGGGTTTCTTAATTATAATCTTTTATATAAATAACAAAAACAATGCCATAAAGGTTATACTATGCCTTATCATTTATATCTATAAAAACAAAAGTCTTACAATTAAACAAATAATTATCATTTTAGTTTCACACAAAACACTAAAACATCATTATAATGTTAAATATTTATTTTTTATGCCATTTTGTTTTGATATATAAAAAATCGCCATTACTTTTGTAAAGTATTTTTCATGGTATTAGATTTATGGTTAGGAGTGAAGATTGGTTGTCGTGATGACAACCATTCCTATTTTATAGAAACTCAAACAAAACAATCAACCTATTATTTTTATATTTGTAAATTAATTATAGTATTTCAAAAAAACATATCCATGGCAATATTAAAATCTCTACTCATTTTTATATTAGCCGGCATTTGTGAAATCGGAGGTGGTTATCTTATTTGGCTCTGTATAAAGGAGGGTAAACCTACTTGGTATGCCATAATCGGAGGAATAATACTTATACTCTATGGTATTGTAGCTACCCTCCAAACCGCATCATTTGGCCGAGTTTATGCAGCCTATGGCGGCATTTTCATAGTATTATCTCTGTTATGGGCATGGGCAGTAGATGGATTCAAACCAGATAGATACGATATAATAGGTGCCATAATTGCCCTTGTCGGGATTAGCATCATCTTATATGCTCCACGCGCCGGAAGCTAGTATTATTTCATTTTTTAAGATTATCTTTGTTTTTATGACAGATACTTTTAGAACAATAAAGAATACAACAAAAGCAATATACACCGAAAAAAAAAGCAAATTTATTGGCTATGCCATCCCCATACACTCCATTGATGATGTAAAACCTGAGATAGAGAAACTCCGCAAGGAATATTATGATGCTCGGCATGCTTGTTGGGCTTATATGCTTGGTGCAGAAAGAAAAGAATTCAGGTCGAATGATGATGGGGAACCCTCCGGAACTGCTGGAAAACCGATATTAGGACAAATAAATTCGAATGATTTAACAGATATCCTCATTGTAGTAATCCGATATTTTGGAGGTATAAAGCTAGGTACAAGTGGCTTAATCGTGGCATATAAAGAAGCGGCAATAGCTGCCATCAATGAGGCTGAAATAATAGAAAAAACAGTTAACAGTAAAATATCATTCAGTTTTGAATATCCATTTATGAATGATATAATGAAAATAGTAAAAGACTTAGAACCACAAATTCTGGAACAGGCTTACGATATGGATTGTACGATGACATTAGAAATTCGTAATGCAAAATTCGAAGAACTGATGGCACGCCTTTACAAAGTAGAAACATTTAAGACTCTCGATTAAAAAATAAAAAATGCCTATAAGTCAGACTTACAGGCATTTTTATTAACAAATAATTATCTATAGTATAGAATTTACACAATGCCTTGAGCCATCATAGCTTTAGCAACTTTAATAAACCCTGCAATATTAGCACCTTTCACATAATTTACATAACCATCAGGTTCAGTGCCATATTTTACACAATTTTCGTGAATATTAGCCATAATCCATTTCAGTTTATTATCAACTTCCTCAGTTGACCAACTTATACGTTCTGAATTCTGTGTCATTTCCAGCCCAGAAACTGATACTCCACCTGCATTTGCAGCTTTTCCCGGGGCATATAAAACTTTAGCTTTTTGGAAAACTTCTATAGCTTCTGGTGTAGATGGCATATTAGCACCTTCTGAGACTGCTATAACACCATTCGCAACTAAAGCTTTAGCTTCTTCCCCATTTAATTCATTTTGTGTAGCTGATGGAAGTGCAATATCACCCTTTTCGCCCCAAGGACGAGCATTAGCAACATATTTACAGCCATATGTGTCGGCATATTCTTTTATACGTCCTCTGTATACTTCTTTCAAATCTTTTACATATTCCAGTTTTTCTAGAGTGATACCTTCCGGGTCATAAATATAACCATCAGAATCAGACAATGTTACCGGAACAGCTCCTAATTCTATTAATTTTTCACATGTATATTGGGCAACATTACCAGAACCTGACACCAAACATTTCTTACCTTTTATATCAATATTTTTTGTTTTAAGCATTTCGAGTAAGAAATAGACATTACCATATCCTGTGGCCTCAGGACGGATTAAAGAGCCTCCGAATGTAAGACCTTTTCCTGTAAATGTCCCTGTAAATTCACGAGCTAATTTGCGATACATACCGAACATATACCCGATTTCACGGCCTCCAACGCCAATATCTCCCGCAGGAACATCTGTATCAGGACCAATATGCCTCCAAAGCTCTGTAACAAAAGCTTGGCAGAAACGCATTATCTCTGCACTAGATTTACCTTTCGGACTGAAATCGGAACCTCCTTTTCCTCCGCCCATAGGCAAAGTGGTTAGTGAATTTTTGAATGTCTGCTCAAAAGCAAGGAACTTAAGGATTGAAGGTGTAAGTGATGCATGAAAACGGATACCACCTTTATAAGGACCTATCACATTAGAATGTTGAACCCTGTATCCCATATTGGTTTGTACTTGTCCTTTATCGTCGACCCATGTCACACGAAAAGAAAAAATACGGTCAGGAATGCATAATCTTTCTATGAGATTCGCTTTTTCAAACTCAGGGTGCTGATTATAAACATCTTCTATGGACTCTAATACTTCATGAACAGCTTGATGATACTCTGGCTCGTTCGGAAATCTACGTTTTAGTTCTGCTAATATAGTCTCTGTTTTCATTAAATGTTGATTTATAAGTTAGGATTAGACAAATATACACTATTTATTGTCATAATGTTAAAAAAACAAGACAAAAAGCACCATAAAGAATGAAAAACATTTACACTTCATCTCCCTATTATCATGTTTTAATCATTAAATAAACTTTTTAATATCACAATTCATTTTTACAGCATATTTATTTCTAATAATATATCTATTTGAGAATAAAGTCTCTCATTCAAATACATCTTAATATAGTTTTTTTCTTATTTTTGTGAATTATATAAGAACAGAGAAATTAAAAACAAAAGAATGACTTATCTTATTACAGGCGGAGCTGGTTTTATCGGCTCGAATTTTGTAAAACATATGTTAGCAGCTTACACAGATGCAAAACTAGTTATATTTGATGCACTTACTTATGCCGGAAATTTAGGAACCTTATCTGAAGAGCTTAAAGATCCACGTATTGTATTTGTAAAAGGGGATATCTGTGACCGGACTGCGACAGAGAAGGTTTTTGAAGAACATCAAATAGATTATGTTGTCAATTTTGCTGCAGAAAGTCATGTAGACCGTAGTATTGAGAATCCTCAACTGTTTTTACAAGTTAATATATTAGGAACCCAAAATCTGTTAGATACAGCAAAAAAATATTGGACAACAGGTAAGGATGAAAATAATTATCCAACATGGAGGAAAGGTGTTAAGTTTCTTCAAGTTTCGACTGATGAAGTATATGGTTCACTCGGAGAAGATGGCTATTTTACAGAACTGACCCCTCTAGACCCACGATCACCTTATAGTGCAGGGAAAACAGGAGGAGACCTTATTGTAAAAGCATATGGTGAAACATACAAAATGCCGATCAATATAACACGCTGTTCTAATAATTATGGTCCTTTTCACTTCCCGGAAAAATTAATTCCTCTTATTATACGCAATATACTAACAGGCAAATCATTACCTGTATATGGAGATGGTAGCAATGTCAGAGACTGGCTTTATGTCGAGGATCACTGCAAAGCTATTGATAAAGTAATACATAACGGACATATTGGAGAAATATACAATGTTGGTGGACATAATGAAAAGAAAAATATAGACATCGTTAAACTCGTAATTTCAACGATCCACGACATTATGGAAAAAGAACCAAAATATAGAGAAGTCTTAAAAAAGAAAGAGGTTCTAGTGGATGGAACAATTGATATTAGTTGGATCAATGATGAATTAATTACTTTTGTCAAAGACCGCCAAGGACATGATCACCGATATGCAATTGATCCGACCAAAATATCAAAAGAATTAGGATGGTTACCAGAAACTACATTCGATAAAGGTATTGTGAGAACAATATATTGGTATCTGGATAATCAGGAGTGGGTCGAAGAAGTTACTTCGGGTGATTATATGAAGTATTACGAACAAATGTATGGTAACCGATAGAAAACCAGAATTCTTAAATTTCAATAATAAGAATAATATAAGCAATATATGGATCGCTTAAAAGCTATTCTAGCTGATAAAATACTCGACCTAACCTCACTTGGAGGAAATGATGTAAAAATTAAGATTGACAGGATGCAACGTTTTAGAGACTTTGCGAATGCATGTCAAACACTGATGAACAAATATCCGCAAATAGAGGATGAACTTATTAAGATGGTTCAGGATGGGGATTTTGATACAAAAGTGGCATCATCCCGCGTTGACTCTGTGATACGTTTGGCTGATCAAAACAAAATCATTACAGATAATGTACCTGAACCAATTATACCAGAATCGGTTACAGAAAGTCTAGAGCAGGAAGAAGCTCCTCAATATTTGCCAGAAGACATTGATTATGAAGAAGTAGTAACAGACAATGATTCATCTAAAGAATATGTATCATATACAGATATAGATGATAGTTCTCAATCTGACGGTGATAGTATTACAGTCGATAATGATGTACTTCAACCTTCTGCAGTTGAAAACTTAAACCTCAGTGAAGAAGAGCAAGCTTCTATCAAGCGAAAAGCAACTATACGCAAAGTGATGCAAATAATAGGCATCATTTTGGCTGTTATTATCTTGATAATAATAATTAAGTTCGTTATAAAATATTGGGTAGTAATCCTCTCCATAGTAGGAGGATTAGCTATTATTGCTATTATAGTTTGGTTCGTAAAAAATAAGAAAAGTTAGTCTCCTTATTATGGAATATTATAGGCAAATTCAACTTAAAAATTATAATTCATTCAGGACAGAAGCTCTTGCTAAAATATTTTGCCAACCGCAAAATGTACAAGACTTAAGACAATGCTTAATAGATTTTCCTGACGAAAAGAAATTAGTAATAGGTGGAGGCTGCAACTTATTTTTCACTCAAGATTTCGACGGTTTAGTTATCCATCCCAATATTCAGGGAATTAGAGAAATGTCGGATGAAGAGGATCTAGATGAAGATATATTTATTGAAGTTATGGCCTCAGAAGATTGGGACGATTTTGTATCTTATTGTGTCGACAAAGGCTATTCTGGGCTTGAAAATCTATCTTATATTCCGGGTACAGTGGGTGCTGCCCCTGTACAAAATATAGGAGCCTATGGGGCTGAAGTGAAAGACTGTATCAGAGAAGTGATTGCACTCAATATGAATACCAATGAAGTTATTTCATTTTCGAATGCCGAATGTGAATTTGGATATAGGGACAGCATATTCAAACGAACAAATGAATATATAATCATTTCTGTTGTTTTTCATCTTAAACGTACGTTTAACTATATTCCTAAATATTTTGATTTAAATAAGGAATTAGAAGATATAGATACTCCAACAATCAGCGATGTAAGAGATGCTGTTATTCGGGTACGTAAAAGAAAACTACCAAATGAAAAAGAATTACCTAACTGTGGTAGTTTCTTCAAGAATCCTTACATAACCAAAAATGAAGCAAATAAAATAACAGAATCTTATCCTGATTTTCCTGCATTCCAGCAAAAGGATGGATCTGTAAAAACATCTGCGGCCTTCCTTATCGACCAGTCGGGCTACAAGGGAAAACGAGTAGGTAATATAGGAACCTATCCAAACCAGCCACTCATTATAGTAAATTATGGGTCGACAGACGGGAATGACATTGTCCGTTTTATGACTGAAGTGCAAGCTGCTGTAAAGGATACATTTAATATCGAATTAGAAGCAGAAGTAAGAATTTTCTGATAATAAAAATATATTGACAACCAAACCTGTCTATAACAGGATAAAAGATAGAAATCTATATCATGGCATCATTTATCATAGAAGGAGGCTGCCGCCTTAAAGGAGAAATTATTCCTCAAGGAGCAAAAAACGAAGCATTGCAAGTTATCTGTGCTGTTTTATTGACACCGGAAGAAGTTATTATTGAAAATATTCCGGATATATTAGACGTAAACAACCTTATTGCTCTATTGAGTGATATGGGAGTTGAAACAAAACGTTTAAATGAAGATACATGGTCTTTTAAAGCTGAAAATGTAAACATCAACTACCTCCAGAGCCCTGAATTTATGAAGAAAAGTGCTTCGCTCCGAGGATCGGTGATGATAATAGGCCCACTTGTTGCACGCTTTGGAAAAGCATTGCTTCCTAAACCCGGAGGTGACAAAATCGGACGCCGCCGATTGGATACTCATTTCATTGGCATACAAAGATTAGGTGCCAACTTCGATTACGACTCTTCAGCACAAGTATATAACATTTCGGCAGAGAAACTGACAGGAACTTATATGCTTCTAGATGAGGCATCTGTTACTGGAACTGCAAATATATTGATGACGGCTGTAATGGCAGAAGGAGAAACGACGATCTATAATGCAGCATGTGAACCCTATATACAGCAATTGAGCAAAATGCTGAATCAAATGGGTGCAAAAATTACAGGTGTTGGTTCTAATCTCCTTCGCATAGAAGGAGTACAATCACTTTGTGGTACAAGGCACCGAATTTTGCCTGATATGATAGAAATTGGTAGCTTCATCGGTATGGCTGCAATGACCGGTTCTGAGATTACAATAAAAAATACAGCATATAAAGAATTGGGAATAATACCTGATACTTTCAGAAGGCTTGGTATAACTATAGAATGTAGAGGCGATGATATTTACATTCCTTCACATAAAGAATATACGATCGATACATTTATCGACGGTTCTATACTTACCATAGCCGATGCACCATGGCCGGGACTTACACCTGACTTGATAAGTGTCTTACTTGTAGTTGCTACTCAAGCCAAAGGAAGTGTATTGATCCACCAAAAGATGTTCGAAAGCCGCTTATTCTTTGTCGATAAACTAATTGACATGGGAGCCCAAATCATCCTATGCGATCCTCATCGTGCCACAGTGATTGGCACCGGCAAACGTCCTATGCGTGCAACAACAATGTCGTCACCCGATATACGTGCCGGAATTGCGCTATTAATAGCAGCTATGTGTGCTGATGGGAAAAGTACAATTCATAATATTGAACAGATCGACAGGGGTTATCAAAACATTGATGTCCGATTAAATCAGATCGGAGCTAATATCATGAGACTAGACTAATCTAATATATTTTTATATAATTGAATTTTTTACACTATGACAGAAAATGAGGAATTTATCTTCGACCGTTTCCTAATTAGTATAAAATCAGGATTCGAATCTTTAGAAGATATAATTGCAGAAACCCTTGAAACGGTAGAGGACGAGGGCTGGGAAAATGAGATCGGCGAAGAATGGATTCAAGAAAATGTTACTCGTGAATATGAAAAACATTCACAAACAAGCAAAACATGGCAGCCGCCAACAGACCCGGAACGCCTCCGCCAAGCTTTTGATAGTTTGTGCCAACAACAGATCATAGCACTACATAATGCCGGCTATGAGACATCAGATGCTGTTTATGAGGCTAGTGATATATGGAAAGATGCCGAAGATGAAGGGTTGACTCCAATTGGCTACTGTTACTATCATGGACAAGACTTAGAACGTGCAATTGAAGATGATTTGCTTATGATTGGTTTCTATGGAGCCACAGAAAATAATGAGAAAGAGGCTATAATCATTGGCAATAAGGTTGTAGCAGCTCTACAAGCTGTAGGCTTCGAAATCGATTGGAATGGTTCAGCAAAAAAAAGAATAGCAATCCGAAACTTTAAATGGCAGAATGTTTTCGTGAGCCATGATGATGTTGAAGAAAAATGGGGCTATGACCGTATACTTAACCTTATGGCAAATAAATAAAGTTATAATACGATAAAAATAAAGGGAGACAATTGTAATTGTCTCCCTTTATTTTTATAATTCTAAATTATTTATTACTTAACCTTAAATGAAAAGGCTAATGCTGGTTGATTTTGAGGTAATCCGTTAGGAACAGAAACTTCTATACCACCCTTTGTTTTCTTCCAACTAACATTTTTTCCTGTTTGTAAGAAGCTCATTTTAGAACCTTTTAATGGCTCATTACCTTTCCAAGTAATTGTTTTAGGTAATGCTTTTCCTTCTTCTAAACAAACAATGGCATATACTGTTTTACCATCTTTACTTTGGGTAAACCATGTCTTACCATCATTATAGACAGGTGTAATACGAGTATTATAAATAGCATCTCCATTCTTCAATGTCCACTCTCCTATTTCCTCCAACTTTTGTTCCACTTCTGTTGGCAATGTTCCATCTGGCTTTGGTCCGATTCCGAGTAAAAGGTTTCCTCCTTTAGCCACTATTTCAGCCAAAATATGTATTACTGAAGCAGATGATTTATATTGATCTGTTGGCACATATCCCCAATCCCAACCAAGTGTAATACAGCTTTCCCAAGGATGAGAAAGTTGGGTCTCCGGAATACCACGCTCCGGTGTTTGATAGTTTTCAAACTCGCCCGGCACAGTTCTGTCTACGACAAGAATACCCGGTTGAAGATTGCGTGCCATACCTGCAATTTTAGGCATATCAATATCTTGTGCACCTTTGTAAGCTGCACCTAGCTTGTCTGAATCACCTTCTCTAGCAGGACGTACCCATCCTCCATCTAACCACAAAATATCTATACTTCCATAATCTCCTCCTAATATTTCTTGAATCTGATTGTAAGTAAAGCTTTTAAACTGATCCCAACGCCATTTATTTTTTTCAATATCATAATTATTATTACGTGTAGGAGTTGAGTACCTATCCCACCAATAATATTGTGTATGCCAATCTGGTTTTGAAAAATATGCTCCAATCATATATCCCTGGTCGCGAAATGCATTAAAAACTTCTTTAGCTATATTCCTACGTGGATTATCTTTGAATGCACCATTCATTATTGAAAAATCAGTTTGTTTGGTATCGAATAAGCAGAACCCATCATGATGCTTTGTCGTAAATACAACATAATTCATTCCCGCCTTTTTACCATATTTAGCCCATGACTCAGGATCTAATTTTTCAGGTTTAAATTCATTAATAGTATTCCAATACTTACGCTTATAAGCATCATAAGTAATAGTACTATCACGTCCTATCCAATCTTCTTCTTCTGAACAGATAGACCAAGATTCAACAACACCTAATTGAGAATATAGCCCATAATGAATAAGCATCCCAAATTTTTGATCTTGCCATTTATCTAGTTTGTCCAACACTTTCTCATCTGTTGGCCATGTATACGACTCTGAACGCCCATGCACAAATGTTTGTGCTAATACGCCTGATGTTACGAGTAAAAATAAGCTTGTAAGTAATAATCTAATTTTCATGATATTAAAAAGAGATAAATATATTTATTGATAAAATGAAACTTCATGGATGATTCCCGTATAAATAATCAGATGCAAAATTCGGAATAATTCCGAATTTTGCATCTGATTATTAAAATATTTTAATAAAATTTAGTCTAGTTCTTTCAATTTCTCGTCTACAGCCTCTACTTTTTTCTCTATCAATTCCATTTCACTCTTTAGGCTCTCTATCTTATTATTTACATCTTTAAGTAAACCACCTGCACTTTTTGATGATATAGATAAGAAACTCATATTATTTTCATAGGTCTGCAAATCATTTTTCAACTTATTATATTGATGCACTAAATGATCCCTTTCCCGATATAATACTTTGCGAGGGTTATCCGATTTAGAAGCTTCTTTCATATTTGATTTGAAAGCCTCCATCCGACGTTCAGTCTTATCTATTTTAAGTCTGTCATAATGAGCATCTACTGCATCATGAAACTCTTTATAAATTTTATCTTTTTCTCGGAATGGGACAAAACCAACTGAATGCCATTCTTCAACCAAGGCTTTAACTTTTCCAATTATATCAGAAGCATCTGATGCCGAATCCAATTCTTTTATCTGGTCTATAATCGCCTTCTTTTTCACAAGATTAGCAGTTTCCTCTTCTTTATGTGAAGATTCATTCTTTTTCTTCTGCTCAAAGAAATAGTCACAAGCAGTAACAAATTCTTTCCATATAGCATCAGAATATTTGCGGGATACTGCACCTATTGTTTTCCACTCTTTTTGGATAGCAATCAATTCATCTGCAGTTTTTTTCCAATCGGTACTATCCTTCAAAGCATTAGCTCGTTCACACAAAGCTTTCTTCTTTTCCAGATTGGTATCCATATCATCTTTTATGCCTCTGAAGAATTCACTTTTCTTTTCAAAAAATGTATCACATAAACCTCGGAATTCTTCAAAAATCTGAGAATTTACTTTTCGTGGAACAAAACCAATTGTTTTCCACTTAGCTTGTAATTCTATAACCTCTTTACTTTTTTCATCCCAATCTTTGAAAGATTTCAATTCAGCATAGTTGATAGCTTTTAATGTATCACAAATAGCTGTTTTTTGAATAAGATTTTCCTCTTCCTTACCCTTTAACCCTTCAAAATGAGACTGATATCTTTTATTTATTTCTGTTGAAGCATTTTTGAAGCGATTCCATAATTCTTCTCTCAAATCTTTTGAGACAGGACCTATCTCACGCCATTGATTATGAAAATTCTGTAATTGGTGAAAAGCTGAAACAGCATCTACTTCTTCCAACAATTTTTCAACAGACTCGCAAAGACCTGTTTTTAATTCCAAATTTTTCTTGAAATCATAGTCTCTGAATTCATTATTTATTTTTATAAGATCATAAAACTTTTCAGAGTATATCTGATAAGATTTCCAAAGGTCTTTTACTTTTGCTTGTGGTAGTAGTGTTATATCATTCCACTTCTGTTGTAGATCTTTAAACTCTTTATATAGTTTATTAAAATCGTCAGAACTTTCTGTCAGCTTCTTTATATCATCTATTATTGCTAACTTCTTCTGATAATTTTCTTCTTTCAGTGTGTCTTCAGCTGCAATAACCTGTGCTCGTTTTTCTTTTATATCGTTTAAAAACACTTTCAGCACATCTTCGCTTGGGTCAGCTGTCGGAACAAAAGATTCCAAATCATTACCAGCTTCAATATATGCTTGTTTTTGTGCTTCTACATCAGCTAAACGTATTTTATAATATGCCTGTTTCAAAGCTTCGACCTCTGCACGTGAAGGTACACCTTCTTGTGATGCAAAATTTTTCAATTTTTCAATAACTTCTTCTTTGGTCAATTGGAGAGGTTTTGGTAAAGAAGCTTCTGTAGTTGTTATTTCCGGCTGCACTGTGGTAGACTGAGAAATCTGCTCATTGTTGGCTATTTCTGAAGTATTTTCAACAGGCGATTCCGGATTCAGGTTCTCATTCATATAAATACTATTTTAGGTTGTATGCGATTTAGTCTAAATTTCGTTATCACAAATAAATACTATTTTTTTGTAATAACACTACCAAAGTTAAGCTTTTTTTACATTATATAGGTATATTCAACTTCATTTTTGTGTCCTATCCTTTTCTATCTCTTTTTTCTTGTGCAGCTTTCTCTTTCTGTTTACGCAACTCTTTTGCTTGCTTTTCTCTTTGCTTACGTTCTTCCTCGCGAGCTTTTAGTTTTTCTTTACGTTCCTTTTCTTTTTCTTTTCGGCGGGCTTCTTGCTGACGTATTTTTTCTTTACGCTCTTCTATTTTTTGTTTGCGTGCTTCTTCTTTAGCTTTATTTTTAGCATTGATCTCTTCCTGCCTAGCTTTTTCATCTGCTTTTATACGGTCGATTCTATTTTGTTCTACTTGCTTAATAGAGTCTTGAACCGCTTTCTCAACTTTATTGATTGAATCAGACTTCGCTTTTTCTGCAGCTTTCAATTCTTTTGCTCGTTGTTTTTCCAGTCTTTGTTCTTCTTTCAAAGCAGCTTTTTCTTCTTTGCTTAATTTTTCTTTAGCCGGCTTCTTGCTAAAAATAGATTTTATACCATCTACAGGATTATTCACTATTTTTTCAATATCTTCTACAACATCGTTTGCTTTTCCTACAATCTCAACCTGTTCTTTCGATAAGATATCTTCTGCATTTATATCTCGTTTATCTTCAGATTCAGGTTTCTTGTGAGCATCCTCTTGCTGATTTTTATCAACTTGCTTTTCTATATTCTCAATATCGGTATGTTGAGAATCTTCACTTATAGGTTCTTCAACACTTTCTGATTCATTATCTTCGTCCTCTATAATTTCAGCCCCCTGCGGAATAGTTCTAGTTTGCCAATACGCAATAAGATTAGGCAATTGAGTATTAAAATGCTCTGTAAAGAATTTCTGGTATTCTTCCATACCTAATATTGGTAAGATTTCCGTATAATTCTCGACTGAGATCGGTACTGCCATTATTGTGGTATCAATATGATGAAATAATCCGTCTTCACCAAATGCTCTATTCAAGTAAGATTTTATATTGGCAAACTTCTCAAAACCTTTTATCTGTAGTATATCTGTGTCAGCTTTGCTTTCGTATACTAAATCGAACGTTTGGATAACATAATTAGAGAAATTATAATCGGCAACCTGAAATAGTAATTCGTTCCGGTCTATTGTATTTTTTTCGAACATCAACAATAGAACATATGGCATATCTAACGAATCGGAATAAGCTATAACCTTGTCCTCATCATCACCGTTTTCGGCTAATTTAAATGCTTTACTCCAATCGATACCACCAAGAGGTGAGCCATCAGACAATAATACTTGTCCATCTTTAATATGATCTAAGATAGTGGTAGCAAGAGGAATCACATCTGATTTAGGATACTTCTCGATAAGATTCTTCAGGTTGGAAGTCAGATTTGTAACATCTCTTGTCTGTGCATAAGAAAGTGCATTCAGGAATGCAAATTTAGGCATCAAGTCCCCAAATGGATATTTACTTTGTATCGACTCATAGTTATGCCGTACTGTATTTACATCTGCTTTCCGATAAGCTTGGTAAGTAGCTTCATAAAGCGAATCCTGTAAGGAAGCCATATGTTTAAAATTCCACTCATAGTCAGGTGACGATAGAGGTGTTGCATATATACCATCTGAGAATTCACTGATAATCCGGTTTCTATACATAGCCATCATTTCAGCATCACCCAATTGCATATAAATAAGGAATAATTGATAATATATCTCTTCCAAATTAGGAGTTTGAGGGAAACGCCTTATATCAGTCGTAAATGCATCAATAGCCAAATCCAGATTTTCCAGTTTGTTCTTATAGATCTTGCCCATGTTAAATAACGCATTTTCTATCAGATCATCAGACTCTTTTAATGCCGATTCTGAAAAAGGCAATTGCTGCAAATAATATTGAGGCGAATAAATATCTTCTTCGTGCGATTTTGTTTCTTCCGGTTCATCGGTCTGAGCAATAAGAGGTTCATCGGTATCAGTATCGACATCTTCATCAATATCATTAGATAAAGAAACTGCTTTATCCTTCCGTCTCCAATCATCTTCGAGCTTTCTGTTACCCCACTGCTTTTGGAAAGCTATCTTTCCCTGATTGACAGTTTGTTCATTATAGAAATAGAATAATGAAGCATCTCCTTGTTGTGGTGTCAATGCTTGCATATTAATACCACTACCGGGATTCTGATCGTTAAATAGATTCTGCCGTTCTATATCGTTCCAACTGGAGATTCTTTCATTACGCTCATCCTTCTGTTTTTGAAGATCCGCTTCCTTCTTTTGGGCAGCTTCTTCTTTTTTCAGATCGGCTATCCTTTTATTTATGATTTCCAGACGTTCATCCTCTGGTAACCTTACCAGATATTGCAAGCTATCTTGCTCATGCAATGTTTTTACATGAACTACTAATTCATCTAATACTTCGGAACGTAAAGAAACTCTAGGATAGTCGGGATGAGATTTACTCAATTGGCTTAAAGCATCGGAATAGCAAGGTTGAGCTAAAACAAAACGGCGCTGTTCGAAATAAATATCACCTAATGTAATTCCGGTTACAGCTTTATCATATCCATTGCGAGTACTTTTTTTGATAGACAACCGATAATTATCAATTGCTTTTACGGTATCATTTTGCTGCAAATAGAGATTACCAATAGAGTAAAATATTTGATCCAGATAATCTTTGTTTTTAGACTGACGCCCCATTTTCTGCAATTTATTAATGGTTTCAGCCTTCGTTTTATTTGAGACCTCTATTTGTCGCAGTTGCGCATTGAAAGAGTATTTATAGGGTATACCCATACCACCTACTTTCCCAAAAGCCTGGTACGATTTAGTTCTGTCACCTATATCTGCATACAGTTGACCAAGAAGATATTTCATCCTTGTTTTCTGTAACTTATCTTTTTCTGAAGCTATCGCAAGTTCCAGATAAGGAATTGCTTCTTTATATTCTTTATTTCGAACCAGATAGTTTGCCTTCACTGCCGAGTAAAGACCTTTGTGCTTATTGGGAGCTCCTCCTGCTAATTCCATCTTATGAAGGATATTCCCCGACTCGTACAACCATCCCATCTCTGTATAGGCACGGGCTATCCACAGTTGGCATTCTGCGACTATTTCAGGATTGCTACTATATATCTTAGAAATGTACATAAAAGTAGTAATAGCTCGAAGATAGTCTTTATCTTGAAACTCAGCTTTTGCTAACAATAACCATGTCTGATCAAGAAAAGGAGTAAATTCCTTCTGTTTGAGCCATGCCTGATATTTCTGATCACCTCTCCTGGCCGGGTCACGTCGCGGCTTAACCTTTATCGAGTGTAGTTTTATAGCTTTGGTACATTTATCTATTGTTGTAGTGAAATCGCTGCTGACTTGTTGTTTTGTTGTATCAGAATTGTCTGGAAAAACATTAACTATTTGTGTCAGATTCTCATCTTGGTCTTTCAATTTTACGGCTAACGCTTCTTTATAAGCCTCATTAGCATTAAAATAAATATTGTAACGTGTATTCACAGAATGATAGGTACGTGTAATAGCCGTATTCTTTTTACTGGAACACGAAAACTGCATGATTATAAATAACATGCTGAAAAAGAAAAGTAGTGTATTTATTTTTTTATTACGCAACACTTGCAATATATCGGCTAATTATCTTATTATAAAACACAAAAATAAACAATTTATTGTTTTATCCTTCAGCTTAGCACACAAGAAGGTTATTTTATAAGATTTAATAGTTTAAGATATTGTTTATATATATTTTATATACATTTGTATAGTTTACATCTAATATAAATGCAATATGGACGATCATAAATTCTTAACCTTGATCAAAAGCGGGATTTGCAGCAACTGGGATAGGCCTGCTTTGACTGATTATAACGGAGAAACTTATTTATACAAAGATTTCGCAAGAAAGATAGCTGAATTACATATTATGTTCGAAGCTCTTGAAGTACAAAAGGGCGACAAGATAGCTGTTTGTGGGCGTAACTCTGCAAATTGGGCTGTTGCATTTTTTGCATCTATAACATATGGAGCTACAATAACTACTATATTACATGATTTTAGTGGAGAGAGTATTCATAATATTGTGAATCATTCTGAAGCCAAGATCCTTTTTGCTGGAGAATTTGTTTGGGCAAAGCTTGATCCGGTAAAGATGCCTCAGGTTGAGACTATAATAATGATAGACGATTTTTCTATCTTAAAATCTAAATCGCCTAAACTGCTGGCAATTTCGAGTGAATCAGCTAAAGCTTTCAACATGAAATATCCTAATGGATTCACTCAAGAAGATATTATTTTTCATGATGAGAAACCCGATGAGGTCGCTGTACTAAACTACACATCGGGTACAACAAGTAACCCTAAAGGTGTGATGATTCCGTTCCGCAGTTTATGGTCTAACACACGTTTTGCCATAGATAATATTTCGTTCGTAAAAGCTGGAGATGGTGTAGTATGTATGCTTCCGATGGCACATATGTATGGCTTGGCTTTTGAGGTATTATTATCTATTGCAAAGGGATGCCATATTAATTTTCTGACACGTGTTCCGTCCCCCCATATCATTCTCGATGCTTTTTCGAAGGTCAATCCAACACTAGTTTTGGCCGTACCTCTTATTATAGAAAAAATCATACAATCAAAGGTATTCACAGAGTTAAAGAAACAACCTGTAAAATCAATGATTAAGATTCCGGTTCTTCGTAAGATGGTCTATAAAAAAATAGCAGATAAACTAATCCCTATATTTGGAAACAAACTTCAGGAGGTTGTTATCGGAGGTGCAGCTCTCAATAAAGAAGTAGGTAAATTTCTGACCGATATAAAATTCCCATATACTGTAGGTTATGGTATGACCGAATGTGGACCTTTAATTACGTATGAATATTGGGAGACCTACAAACCCGGATCGTGTGGCAGACCTGTTGACAGGATGTCTGTAAAAATAGACTCTGACAATCCGGATACAGAAACCGGAGAGATTTTAGTAAAAGGAGACAATGTGATGTTAGGCTATTACAAAAAGCCGGAAGAGACAAGAGAAGTTCTTGATGAAGATGGTTGGCTCAAAACCGGAGATTTGGGTATAATAGACAAGGACGGCTTCGTGTTTATAAAAGGACGCAGCAAAACAATGATATTAGGAGCATCGGGACAAAATATATATCCGGAAGAGATAGAAGATTTTTATAACAATAGCCCTTATACTGCCGAGTCACTAATCATTGAAGAAAATGGGAAATTAATAGTACTGATATATCCTAACAAGGAGTATTTGGACAATCATAATATCAAAGAAAAAGATTATCCAAGTGTATTTACCAAAGAGATGAAAGCTATAAACAAACTATTACCAAGCTACAGTCAGGTAGTTAATTTTAGACTGCAAGATAATGAATTTGAAAAAACACCCAAAAGGAGCATCAAACGTTTCCTTTATCAGAAATAGAAAAAGACAGAAATTGTAGATGCACATCAAATGGATTATGTAGCTTTTCTTAGGGCGATAAATGTTGGAGGGAAAAATAGTATAAAAATGTCTGATCTCAGGCAAATATTCCAATCCATAGGTTTAGAAAAAGTGACTACATACATTCAAAGTGGCAATATGCTCTTTTCTTCAAAAAAAAGTATTGAGTCATTAGCCAATGATATTGAAGATAGTATAAGCCAATCGTTAGGTTTGAGTGTTCCTGTCATTATCCGAAGTATACCCGAGTTGGAATCTTTACTTATAAACAATCCTCTTGATGATACAATATATAAAGACTTATATTTCTTTATGTATTCAGAGGAATTACCTGAAAAAGATTTACTAAAGATTAACTCTATTGAAAACGGTTGTGATAAATATATAATAGCTGGAGCAAATATTTATGCTATATTTGATAAAAGCATAAGGGAATCAAAATTAGCAAGTACACTACAAAAGATAGGGGTAAGAGGTACATCTCGGAATAAGAGGACAATAGAAAAGATAATAGAGTTGAGTAAATTATAAAAATTATCATTTTATTCTCTGCCACAATTACAGGTATTAAAAGCCAACTTTATATCTTTGACGCGTATTATTTAAAATCATAAAATCAATATAATAAAAAGGACATGTCAGTAGACGATAAGAAGATTATTTTTTCGATGGTAGGTGTAAGCAAGACTTATCCTCCGCAAAAACAGGTACTAAAAAATATTTACCTATCATTTTTCTATGGTGCCAAAATTGGTATTATTGGTCTGAATGGATCCGGTAAATCAAGCTTATTAAAAATTATCGCCGGAATTGATAAGGAATTCCAAGGAGAAATAGTTTCTGACAAAGGGTACTCAGTGGGGTATCTTGAGCAAGACCCGAAACTAGATCCGACTAAAACTGTAAAAGAAATAGTCCAAGAAGGTGTGCAACCAATATTGGATATATTGAAAGAATATGAAGAAATAAATGAAAAATTCGGTTTGCCTGAAAATTATGAAGATCCGGACAAGATGGATGCTTTGATGGCTCGTCAAGGAGAACTTCAAGATAAGATAGACGCAACCGATGCATGGAATATAGATAATAAATTGGAGCGGGCAATGGATGCTCTGCGCTGTCCTCCCGAAGACCAATTAGCGCAGCATTTGTCAGGTGGAGAACAACGCCGTGTTGCACTTTGTCGTTTATTGCTACAGGAACCTGATGTATTATTGCTGGATGAGCCAACCAACCACTTGGATGCAGAATCTATAGATTGGTTAGAACAACACCTACAACAATATAAAGGAACAGTTATCTGTATTACTCACGACCGCTATTTCTTAGACCATGTAGCAGGTTGGATTCTGGAACTAGATCGCGGTGAAGGTATTCCGTGGAAAGGTAATTACACTTCGTGGCTAGAACAAAAGACGAAGCGTATGGAGCAGGAAGAAAAGCAAGCCAGCAAAAGACGTAAAACCTTGGAACGTGAATTAGACTGGGTACGTATGGCTCCAAAAGCCCGCCAAGCTAAGGGTAAAGCCCGTTTGAATGATTACGAAAAGATGCTGAATGCCGATCAAAAAGAACGTGAAGAAAAACTTGAGATATTTATACCCAACGGTCCACGTCTAGGTAATAAAGTAATTGAAGCACATGGTGTCAGTAAAGCATTTGGAGATAAATTACTTTTTGACAACCTCGAATTTATGCTACCACCATCGGGTATTGTGGGAATTATAGGGCCCAACGGAGCCGGAAAAACAACACTTTTCCGCTTGATACAAGGTTTGGAGCATACCGACAAAGGAACTTTCGAAGTGGGAGAAACTGTGAAAATCGGATATGTAGACCAATCTCATGCCGATATAGATCCCAACAAGACAGTTTATCAGGTTATATCCGGAGGTAGTGAGTTCGTTCGTGTCGGAGGGAAAGATATCAATGCCCGTGCCTACCTTTCACGATTCAATTTTGCAGGAGGCGACCAAGAGAAACTCTGTGGTGTGCTTTCGGGTGGTGAGCGCAACCGTTTACACTTAGCTCTTACATTAAAGTCTGAAGCAAATGTTTTACTTCTTGACGAACCGACCAATGATATTGACGTAAATACACTTCGTGCATTAGAAGAAGGTTTAGAAAATTTTGCAGGATGTGCAGTTGTCATTTCTCACGACCGTTGGTTCCTTGACCGTATCTGTACACACATCCTTGCCTTTGAGGGCAATTCTGAGGTATTTTTCTTCGAAGGAGGCTATAGCGATTATGAAGAAAATAAGAAAGCCCGTATGGGAAATGTTGAGCCAAAACGTATACGTTATCGTAAATTAACAAACTAAATATGCATATTCTATGCAACTATATTAAGTTTGCACAGTCTATAGTATTGGAGTCAAGGGTAATGATCTGAATTTTACTCTTGACTTCGATAATTTGAATGGGAGATAGCCCAACTAAGATTTTTATTAATGGTGAAACAAACGCAAAAGAATATACTGAAAAGAATAATTTTACTACTATTTTTTTTCTTTACAATTAGTGGATATATTTTTTCACAAAACGTAACTACAATAAAAGGAATTGTCAAAGATTCTTTGACTAAAGAGCCTTTACCATTTGTAACCATCCAGTTCGACAAAACAACAAATGGTATTTTTACAGATAATGATGGTGAATTTAAATTGAGTAACCGAGGTGCACAAACACAGGTATCAGTCTCCTTTATCGGATATAAAACCAAAACATTTACAGTACCACTAGGGAAAATTACTACAAAAGAAATATTATTGGTATCGGAGGATCTGACCCTAAAAGAAGTAATTATCCGCCCTAAAAAAGAGAAGTATTCGAAAAAAAATAATCCTGCCGTAGAACTCATCGAAAAGGTTATTGCCAACAAGGATAAGAATAATGTACTGAAACAAAACTATCAATATGAAGAATACGAAAGGATAATACTTTCACTCAATGAATTCAATCCGGAGCTACGCCAGTTCAGAAATCATAAATTCATCCCTAATTACATCGATACTTCTATTATTGGGGGCAAACCGATCCTTCCTATTTCAGTGCGTGAAAAAATATCTAATATTTACCATCAAGCCGATCCGCAAAAATCTAAAAAGATAATAAAGGCTTATCATATTGAAGGGCTGGACCAAGCAATAGATACGGAAGGTATAGATGCCACTATTGCCGAAACATTCAAAGACATTGATATATACGATAATTCGATAACATTACTTTTACAGAGCTTTGTGAGCCCATTGAGCGAAAGTCGGGCAGTAAGTTTCTACAAATGGTATATCAACGATACTGTCATGATAGACAATCAAAAATATATCAACTTATCGTTCACTCCATTTAATTCGAGAGACATCGGTTTTACAGGAGACTTATACATAACAACTGACAGTACCTATGCAGTAAAGAGAGCTATATTAAAGACTCCAAAAAAAATGAACATCAACTTCATTGATGAATTGATAATCAAGCATGACTACAAACAAAATGCAATGGGAGGATGGATACCTGATGAAAAACGAATGGCAGTCGATATGTCTTTTTTAGATGCTGTAAAATTTTATGTCGATAAAACTCAAATGTATCTAAATGTAGAAATAGGCAATGTCAATGATTCAATTTTAGAAAATGGAAGTCCAATTATTTTTGAGAAAGGTTATCTGAAACAGCCGAAAACATTTTGGGTCGAAAACAGGCCAGCTAATCACCAAAAGGATTACAAAATGGACAAAATGGTTGAAGACATGAACAAAGTATTCCTATTCAAAGCAATCATGAATTTAGGTAACTTGGTTTCGAGTGGCTACGTTCCTTTGCAGAAAGACCCGGAGATTAATAAATTTGAATTAGGAACTATTCGTACATTATATAGCCATAACTCTGTTGAAGGCAACCGATTCCGATTGACAGGAACCACAACCCCGGTTTTTCACAAAAACTTATTCTTATATGGATATGGAGCCTATGGTACACGCGACAATAAATTCAAATATGTAGGTGAAGCGACATGGGCATTCAACGAAATAAAGAAACATAAAGACGAATATCCGAAAAACAACTTAACAATCGGTTATAAAAACGACCTGAACAACCTAGGTCAGCGTTTTACACAAGCCGAAAGAGATAACATATTACTGTCGTTGAAAACTTCGAAAAATGAAAAGATGGTATATACCAAACAAGCTTACCTATCTTACGAAAAGGAATATTACGGAGGATTTTCGTTCAAGCTGTCTGCCGAAACATTTAACGAATCACCAGCCGGCAGTCTTGCTTTCGAAAAACTTGATAGCGATGGGAATAGATACAATATAAAAAACATAAAAACAACCGAAGCCAGCATCAAACTGCGATATGCTCACAATGAGAAGTTTTATCAGCAAAGAAGGCAACGTTTCATTATTCCAACCCAAAAGTTCATTGTTGATTTAACTCATACTATGGCATTAAAAGATGTCTTGGGTGGACAATACAATTATAATAAAACTTCACTATCACTATTCAAAAGTATCTGGGTGTCGGGATATGGTAAAATGAATCTAACCTTAGATGGTGAAAAGATATGGGGTGAAGCTCCATTTCCGTTGTTGCTTACTCCAAGTGCCAATAGTTCATTTACGGTACAGAAAGGTAATTTCTATCTGATAGAGCCACTCGAATTTGTACACGATTCTCAAGTAACTTGGGAGATAGATTATCACCTTGGTGGATTGATTCTAAATCGCATACCATTTATAAAGGTGCTGAAATGGCGGGAAGTAGCAGGATTTAGAGGTTTCTATGGTAGCCTGAGCGATAAGAATAACCCAGTAAAGAATCAAGATGTATTGCAGTTTCCTAACCAGACATACACAACGGGTAACGAGCCTTATATGGAATATAGTATAGGTCTGGAAAATATATTCAAATTTTTCCGTATAGACTATGTACACCGGATCAATTATCTGGATCATCCGGACATAAATAAAGACGGATTCAGAATATCATTCGATATGACATTTTAAGAGATTTGAGATATAGCACAAAAAGGGCGTTTCGTAACGAAACGCCCTTTTTGTTATAAATAGAATTGACTTATTATTTCTCTCTTATGATAATATTGATTTGAGTCCCCGACAGATCCCAATTGTCTCTGATACGATTCTCTAGAAAACGTCTGTATGGTTCTTTAACCCATTGAGGCAAGTTACAGAAGAATACAAATGTTGGAACCTGAGTATTTGGTAATTGTGTCACATACTTGATTTTAACATACTTACCTTTATTCGATGGAGGAGGTGTGCGATCAATAATAGGTAACAGAATCTCATTAAGCTTATGAGTCGGTATCCGTATTTTCTTACGATCTGCAACTTCTTTAGCTACTTCTAAAACTTTAAGAATACGTTGCTTAGTAAGAGCTGAAGCGAAAATGATAGGGAAATCTGTGAATGGTGCTAAACGTTCACGTATAGCTTTTTCGAATGTTTTTATAACAATCAGTTCCTTGTTTTCTACCAAGTCCCATTTGTTGACACAAACAACCAAACCTTTCCTATTCTTCTGTATCAATGAAAATATATTCAAATCCTGACTTTCGATCCCTTGTGTAGCATCAATCATGAGGACACATACATCCGAATTTTCAATCGCTTTGATCGAGCGTATTACAGAATAGTATTCCAAATCTTCAGTTACCTTCCCTTTTTTACGAATACCAGCTGTATCTACCAGATAAAAGTCCATATTGAACTTATCGAATCGGGTATAAATAGAATCCCTTGTAGTCCCTGCAATATTAGTCACAATATTACGATCCTCTCCTATCAGGGCATTCACTAACGATGACTTTCCGGCATTAGGACGACCAACAATGGCAATACGTGGAATATCTTCAATATACTCTTCTTCCGATTGTTTTGTGAATTTAGTTATTATTTCATCCAGCAAATCTCCTGTACCTGCACCATTTATTGCAGATATATTCATCGGATCACCTAACCCTAATGAATAGAACTCGGCTGATAATGCATGTACATCAAAGTTATCAGCTTTATTAGATACTATAATTATCGGTTTTTTGGAGCGTCGCAAAATGCTTGCAACATTCATATCTAAGTCGGTTAACCCATTCATTACATCCAAGACAAATAAAATAACATCTGCCTCTTCGATAGCAATGGTAACCTGTTTATTTATTTCTTCTTCAAATACATCCTCTGAATTTATTACCCATCCGCCTGTATCCACAAGCGAAAATTCTTGTCCGCCCCACTCTACTTTTCCGTACTGGCGGTCGCGTGTCGTACCCGATGTTTCATCAACAATGGCCTGACGAGTCTGAGTCAGACGATTGAACAGTGTTGATTTCCCCACGTTCGGACGTCCAACTATTGCAACTAAATTTCCCATTTTGTTTTTCTATAATGTTCAAAAAATTTGTACAAAGGTACATATTTTATTCGGATTTTTTCTAAACAAGAGAAGCTTACATTTACTGCAAGCTTCCCTTCATATCATTACATATTTCACATTATAGTTTATTTGCTAAACTACGAGGGATATAAAATGTATCATTTTTATCTATATATATAGTTACGGAACGTAAACTAATGGGTTGTTTATTTAGATATGCCACCGATTTGAATGCAGGAATAGATAGTGTTACTTTTCCTTTTGTAACCTTCAATACCGGAAAATCACCCGATTTATCAATCGTATAATTCAAGCCCTTGAAAACATCTGTGTGTTTCGCAAAAATTTCATCATTCATTTCGTCCAATGATGTTTTTAATCCTAAAGCATCAAACAAATAATGGCTTATCTCGATATTTGTATTCATACCCACCGGTATATCGCCTTGTGGATGATATGCAGCAAGAAATACTTCCTCACCGGTATGTCCTCCTGTTGTGAATCCAAAATAAGTATGTTCATCCATTATTTTAGATATAGAAGATGCCATATTTACACTATTGCTGACTTTCATATAATCAGACTCTTTATAGTTTTTAGAGCTTAGCAATAGGTTATATTCTTCTTCTGTAAGATCTATTCCTGTGTATTCTTTAAATGTAGATTTAAAATCTTCAGGTTTTGTATTCAGCAGGATTGTTTCTAATGCACCGGAAGTTCTTTTATATTGCGACACATTTTTAAACAGTTTATCGATAGAAGCTTTTGCATACCCTTCCAAATCTCTTCTTCCGATTGTAAAGCCACTATTACCATGATCCGGTAATATAATAACAGTTGTTTCTCCGTCTTTCTTCGCAAAATCAATTGCCGCTGCTACAGCTTTGTCGAAAGCCAGATATTCAGTAATGCAAGCAACAGCATCATTGCCATGTGCAGCCCAGTCTATCTTACTACCTTCTACCATAAGAAAAAATCCATTCTCATCTTTTGATAATCGCTCTATTGCTTTTTGAGTCATTTCTGATAAAGATGGTATCTGGCTATTATCACGATCTAAGTCATAAGGATGATCATTTTCGCAGAATAAAGCCCATACTTTTTCTTTTCCGTTAAAGTCTCTGAATGCTTTGATATCATCTTGTATGAGAGTAGTACCTGTATTTTTGAAATGCTGTTTTATATCATCCGTGATAATAGAGTTACCTCCTCCAAAAACGACATCAATATTGTTGTAAGCCATCTGGGAACCTATATATTTATAATTTCCTCTGTCGTAATAATGGGCAGCACAATCCGCAGGTGTTGCATGAGGAAATTCGACTGTTACAACTAAGCCTGTAGATTTATTTTGCTGATATTTAGCAGCCTCTAATATAGTCGATAATGGCTGGTATGTTTTAACCGGATCAACAGGGATCAGATCAGCTGCCGGATCAGCTTCGGGATATATCGATACATTCCCTATTTTTTGAGGCATACCTGTCATATAACATGAGGTAGTTGGAGCAGAGTCGCCAATAGGTGCATTTGAGCAAAAAGTTTTGACTGTTCCACAAATATAAGGATCAATAGCTAGGTTATCTCCGCCCAATTTATTATATATCTGATACCAACGCGCTGCTGAGACAACTCCGATAGAGGTACCATCAGGAATCATTAATATAACATTTTTAGTAGGTTTAATCGGTTTGCGATACTGTTGTTGTCCCCATACGGATACGAACATGAGCAGGAGTAAAACGCTCAAACAAGTTTTTTTCATATTATATTTTTTAGTTAAGCTTAATATTTTCAAAGTTACAGATTATTAAATAAAGTGAAGAAAAACAGATAACAAAGATTTCAAAATATTCATGTATCTTTGTTTAGAAACAAAAAAAGGAAAAGATGATAAATAAAAAACCTTTGATATTGATAACCAATGATGACGGATATCAAGCTAAAGGAATTAATGCCTTAATAGATAGTGTAAAAGGATTAGGAGAAATAGTAGTAGTGGCTCCGGATGGGCCTCGCTCGGGTATGTCGGGTGCTATAACCTCTATCCATCCGATACGAACACATTTAGTAAAAGAAGAAAAGGACCTGAAAATATATGCATGCACCGGCACACCAGTAGATTGTGTCAAATTAGGTATCAGTGAAGTATTAAAAAGAAAACCGGACTTAGTCCTTTCAGGAATTAATCATGGTTCTAATGCATCTATCTGTGTCCTTTATTCGGGCACAATGGGTGCTGCTATAGAAGGGTGCATCTTTAAGATTCCATCTATCGGTTTTTCTCTATTAGATCATAGCCATGATGCAGATTTCGATACATCAAAAAAAATCACTCGCCTATTAAGTGAGAAGGTATTAGAATCAGGATTACCTATTGGTACATGCCTAAATGTCAACATACCCAAAGGAAATAATCTGAAAGGAATCAGAATATGCCGCCAAACAGCAGGTCAATGGGTCGACGAATTTCTACTATCTAAAGATGGAGCTAACAAAGATGTATATTGGTTAACAGGACGCTTCGAGAATGACGAACCTCATGACGAGACAACTGACGAATGGGCACTTGCACAAGGCTATGCAGCAGTGGTGCCAACAAAGGTCGATTTGACCGATCATGCGTATATAGATTCAATAAAGATTTGGGAAGAATTATTATAATCTAATTATAATCCTATTTCATCAACAATAATAACCAAGGAGTATGAAGTATTTTCTAGTTGCAGGTGAAGCTTCCGGCGATTTGCATGGATCAAACCTTATGGCTGCACTCAAAGAAGAAGATCCGAATGCTGAATTTTGTTTTTTAGGTGGCGATCTGATGAAAGCACAAGGAGGAGAGCTGATAAAACATTATCGCGAAATGGCTTTTATGGGTTTCATTCCTGTTTTATTAAATCTTCGTACGATCCTTCGTAATCTGAAAATATGCAATGAAGCTATTCTAAAGTTTAACCCTGATGTAGTTATATTAATAGATTATCCGGGGTTCAACCTAAAGGTAGCCAAATATATAAAAACGAATACGGATATTCCTGTATTTTATTATATATCTCCTAAAGTATGGGCATGGAAAGAATATAGAGTAAAATCATTTAAAAAGTATGTGGATGAAATGTTCTCCATCCTACCCTTCGAAGTCGATTTTTATAAAAAGCACAATTACAAAATCAATTATGTAGGGAACCCGACAGTTGATGCTGTTGCACACTTCAGAAACGAAAATAAGACTGATTCGATAGAAAAATTCATTGCGGACAATAGTCTATCAACTAAACCAATCATTGCCTTATTAGCCGGTAGCAGAAAGCAAGAAATCAAAGATAATCTACCAGCGATGCTCCAGGCAATTGAAGGTTTTGAAGATTATCAAGCTATAATTGCAGGTGCTCCGGGTATAGAACATGACTATTACGAAGAATATATAAAAGACAAAAATTGCAGTATCATTTTCGATCAGACCTATCGTTTGCTTAGTTATTCGGAAATGGCTCTTGTAACATCAGGAACAGCTACGCTCGAAACCGGATTATTCAAAGTCCCTCAGGTTGTATGCTATAAAACACCGATACCGAGTATTGTATATTGGGCTTTCAAGAATATACTGCATACTAAATATATATCGCTTGTCAATCTGGTAGCTGACAAAACGATTGTACAAGAACTATTTGCTAAGTTCTTTTCGGTTAAGTCTATTCATAATGAGTCGGATAGACTACTAAATAATACCGAATATCGGAACAAGATGATGGCTGGTTACGATGAAGTGATAAAAATATTAGGTAAGGAAGGAGCTTCTCAACGAGCAGCGAAATTAATGATAGAAAAACTAAAAACGAGGAACTAAGTAAGCTCCTCGTTTTTTATTTCATTCATATTTACTTCTATTATTTCAATGGTGTTAATGTCACATTCCTGAATTGAACATCTTTGCCTTCGCTCTGCAAACCAATATATCCTTCTTTAATCTTATTTGTTCCTTTGTTTTGCAAAACTCCATTAATATATACGGTAATAACCCCATCGAGACATTCTATATCTGCCTCATTCCATTCTCCTGCTGCCTTTTCGCTACTAGCTTCTTTTTTCTTGATAACAGGAAATTTTGGCCTTTCACCACCTTCGGGGTTGACAAATTCTACCAGATCCGAGCCTCCTAAAAGTACAAAATCACCGGCATCACCAGCATGTAGTTGACACTCTATCCCATTGGGAAATGGATTCTTCGGTTCTTCAATGAGCAAAAAAATACCACTATTAGACTCTACCCCTTCCGGCCAGCGCCATTCTACGTGTAGTTTAAAATTATCATACTTTTCTTTCGTATACATATATCCAAATGGATGTCCGGTAATATGGATCAATCCGTCACGTGCAGTAAACACCTGATCGGCAGACAATTCATTTTTATCTACAACAAAATTCCAATTCGATAAATCCTTGCCATTAAAGAGCTCTGTCTCAGCCGGAGAACCTTGACATCCTATCATACCGACCAAAAGTAAAGCTAAAACAGCCGTTCCAAAAAAAAGTTTTTTCATAGTACTATAATAAATAAAAGGTTACATTAAAAAATTACTGATCTTATCAAATGTCAAACGGAACTGTTCGTCTACCTCATCAGCTATTTTTGACAATGCCGGAAATGGATCCTCGTGCGTATATTTGTATGGATAGTCTAAAGTTTCTACCATTATCGGAATATCCCTTTTGATACCTTGTAACGTATTAATTACCTCATAGGTAGGAACAACTTCGTCGTGAGCTAAAGTTAAAGCATAAAATTGATGGCTCATTTTTCTGAAAACATCTTCTCTGTACTCTGTTAACGTTTTATAGTTTAGCATGCTTCTGAAATTAATTCCTTCAGGATGGGCTGTCAAATAGTGCCGCAAGATTTCGTCGCGCTTCATATGGCTTTCCAAATGCTCAACCACAAACGAGTATAAACTCACGTTAGCCTCACTATCGAGTATAAATTTGGAAACGGGTGACAACCTGTTAAAAACAGCACCTCCACAGAATGTTGCATATTTAGAATTAGAGAAATAGCCATTTTTATTAGTCATCATCAATATCTCGCCCAAGAATGTACCAATAGAATAAGAGCAGAAGTCGATTGTCGCATTTGTATCTATAGCGGAATGTTTACCTGCTTTGATAGCCTCAACAAAATCAATTATATCATAATACGTTTGTAATCCCGACCAAATAAAACGTTGCGGTTTATTATGTAAACGGGTACTGATAGCAACATTCGACAGGCTTGAGCAGATTACAGCCGGATGCCGTTCTTTACGTTGAAGGCTTACATTGTACATTTCCCTTGAATCACTCCATATTGCCGGAGCTCTGTTCATGTGAAACGCAATAGGAAACATAACAACGGCTTTACCAGTTTTATCAACAATATGTTTTGCCCAAGGTAAATATTTGCTCCAATATTTCTCATTGAATCCATGAAACATAAGTATAATGCCTTTAGCTTTTACTTCTTTTTTAGGAGCAATGATATGATAACGGAATTTTATATTTTCCATTATTTCTGAATCCTTCTTATTCAGCATCTTCTGAATAATATCAGGCTCATAATCTTCCGGTATACTGGGTATATATTCATAGTCATCATTATTACCCTCGCCACCAGGTAAAAGAAAACGATAGTTAGATTCGAATGTAAAATTCTTTAAGACCAAATTATCATCAATTTCAATTTGGTTGTCTGTATAATTCTCTATCTTCTTCAGGTAGTTGAATAAGTCTATATATTTCATTGCTGGAATTGATATAATAATGTTATTTCATAATCAACAAACGGTGTCCAATTCGGCAAAAGAGGCATTTCCTCATTTCACAGTATTCACGCTTAAGCTGAATAATAGCCTGAGAATCGGCTGCATTATTAAATGGCATTTTAACCCTTGCAAAACGTTTTGTTATACTATTTTGTTCAGGCTTTATCGTTTCTAAGAAACGGATTGCACGCTCACAATATTTTTCACTATTCATTGCCTTCCCATAAGCAAATAGTATTGGAGCAACTGTATTGATAAGAACGATATCGAGCGAAGCATCACCTAAATATTTTGATTTACGTTCCGTAACTACTCCAAACTGATAGTGTGTCTGCCAATATTCAGACGCGTTTACATGAAACATCAATCTTATACGTCCCATATCTTCACATTCTATAACCCGTGAAAATAAAGCTTTCGAACTATGTAACAAAGCTGCCAATTGGGCTATCCGAATCTGAGGAAAAGCTGTTGGACGAGACCTCAATTTCTTGAACACATATGATTCTAACGGACTCAAATCATATTTATTTTTCAAAAAGTGATATTCTTTACTCAATAAATTATAATAATCGTCTATCGGTTTTGCATCGTCAAGCATACCGGCTTGCCCTAGCAAAAGGGCTTCTATCTGAATTAGATTATCACCTTGTTTTTGGATATATTGTAAAGGCAATCGCAACGCCAATTGTTCAAAAGAATCAGAATTTAGACCAAACCCAAAATTTCGGGAGAGAAGGATATAAAAAACCTCTTCCCACGAGTTATTGAACCTCTCTAATAAATCATATATATGATTCGTCTTTCGTTCCAGCCGCTCTACGAGCAGATTATTACTCCATGAACTGAGATGAATTGAAGGTATCGTCGATATGTAATTAGCGCATGGTATGTCAATATCTGAATGGATCAAAAATGAATAGTTTTCATCAATGTGTTTGGGATAGGTTATTTCACACTGAGGAACAAGTGTTTTCTGTTCGTTATAAATATCACAAACAGCATCTTTTACGACATGTAATATAACTGAGTTATAATTTTTATTACTGTCATGCTTGTGTTTTGTCCAATCAGCAGAAGATTTGTGTATTTCTATATTTCCAGCCCATACTTTATCGCCAATCTTTACTTTTGCATTAAAGAAATCAGGGCCTTCATTTGTATTTGGCAAGCCAACATCGAGGACTTCAACAGGTAAGCCATCTGTTGTTTTTAGCCCTTCCTGAAAAAGGCGAAACTTCCATACATAATGCAGAATATCTTCTTTCATTATATCTTCGGTGTTTTTATCTATGGTTATAAATATATATACTCACAAGTCCAAAGTTAACTAAAAATTACAACACATTAACTTTTCTAACCTATACAAGAGCCATAAAATGACGCTCCAAATAATCGCAAAACAACTACAGTCCTGTTATTCCCATCTTTCGCATCAAGAAACAAGCATTCATATTCTGAGCAATACCTTCTCTTATCTTATACGTAAAAGACAGATGTTCATCCTTAATATCAGCTTCGAAACGATAATTCTTAACTGCATCGGGATATTCTTTTTCGAGATTACCTAAGATAAGGTCGTGAGTAGCTATAATACCATTTCCGTTGAGAGCAACGAGCTGCTTCATCAAAGCAATAGAGCCTTTTTGTTTATCTTCTGAATTTGTACCTTTTAGTATTTCATCCAGAATGATGAATAACTGTTCTCCGGCTTGCAAACGATCTATTATCATCTTTAATCGCTTTAATTCTGCAAAAAAGTAAGATTCATTATCTGCCAACGAGTCTGATGTCCTCAAATTAGTTATCAATCGTGATGGATAGAATCGCAATGAAGTAGCACAAACGGGAGCTCCAATCCCAGCCAGCATATGATTGAGACCAACTGTTCGCAGATAAGTACTTTTGCCAGCCATATTTGCCCCTGTGACAACCAAAAAGAAAGGATGTTTATTTATATTCACGTCATTACGAACACAAATATCACGATTCAACATTGGATGCCCCAGATCTTTAGCCTCGAATACAAAATCGGCCACCACCTGAGGATAATTATAATCGGGGTGATTGTATGCAAAAACAGAAAGTGAAACTAAGCTATCAAATAAGGAAATTGCATCGAACCAATTCTTTAAATCATCTTTATGTAATGCAATCCATTTTTCTATTTTGATACTATACAGAATGCACCAAGCAATAAGCGGGTTGAAAATCAAAATACCGGGAATTGTAAATGATTGGAAAAGATTATCACTATATTTTTTCAACTGCCCAATAGAAGATGAAGCTGTAGTTTGCCCTTTAACTTTCTTTTGGAGGTGAATCAATAGTGGGCTTTCAAATTTTTCGGTTTCTATTATTTTAAATAAATTAGAATAAGTTTGGAGAGTATCGAGCTTCTTCTGCAAAAAATCTAATTTATTCTTCAGTTTCTTTAGTGGAATCGAAGTTATACTTATTAATATCACCCATATTACAATTAAGGTAGTTGAAGGAATAATATCAATGACATATAGAACAATAGCAACTACAGCAACTAAAAAAGATAAGTAAGGGGCAAATCGCCAAGCTGATTTTTGGTAGGGCTCATTTCCGACAAACTGCTCGGAAAAACCATGTATATCCAAATCATTTGTTTCACTTGATTGACCTAGTGCTCTGAAATGAGCCAAGAGTTTTGGATTCCAGCTTAGTTCTTGAATTGCATTCTGTCGTTCAACAATAGCATCTTTACATTCCAAAGGAGAAAGGACTGTATTGGCTAATTTATCTCGCCCACGATTTGTTACAGTACGATTGATTGATTGAAAAAAAGAATGATTGCCAAATATATCCAGATCGAGGCTAAAACTATGTGTACCATCTATCTTATCGGCTGCACCATCGAATGCAGAAAAGTCATAGTCTAACCCTTTCAGTTCATTTTCTGCATTTGCTATCTTTAGTTCATAATATTTCCTTTTTATAAACAAGCGATTATGATATTTCAGCAAGAAAAGAAAAAAGAGTAAGGATATCAATATTACAACTGTTATGATTCCTGCGTTTCCCCATAGCAAGTAGCAGGCAATACAACAGCCGAGCACTAGCAGTAAACGTAATGTCCCAACCTGAAAAATCTGTTTTTTTATCTTTACAAGCTTTTTCTTCTCTGTTTCAATCAATTCTACATAATATTCTTTTACAGTTTCTATAGTCATTATTATTTTTTCTAGTTAAAATAATTCATGTAACACATCTAATGATTTTAATTGAGGAAAATCATATAAATGGACTCTATAATATTCTAATATACGGTTTATAATATTTAATCTATCCTGACGTGAGAATACAAACTTGTGCATATTCTCATACGTTATGCGATTCAATCGGGCAAGTACCCAACTGTCATTTTTATTTAAGAAATGATTATGTAGCGGCTGATAAGAAACAAATTCTCCGTTAAGCATATCAAACACACTGTTTTCCTCATATTCTTCCAGATTGGGATAAAAACCAAGTATATGTGTTAGCTTGAGCATAAATACCAAATGATAGTTTGCTATACTTTTATCTGTCATTTCCAATATTTCTACAGACTGATATAGAAAACTGAATAAGATTGGACTTTCCGCTGAATCTTTCAATACTCGGGTGAGAAACTCCGAGAGAAAAAAAGCCATTGATGTTTTGCCTATACTCCCTGATATATCATACAAATGCAATATGGACCGAGCCTCATTGATCCGTTGTATATCGCGTGATGCTTGATGATCAACATCGATCTCAAGCATTGCTAAAGGTGAAAAAAGAGATTTTGAAACTTTTGTAGATCGTCCTTTCGATTTTGAAACCATATATGTGACCCGCCCAAACATTTCTGTAAAAATGTGAACTAATAAATATTTATCATTATAATTGATACTATTTAAGACGATCCCTTTTGTTTTATATAACACTACCGATTCTCCATAATTAACTGAATCACAAAAATACAAATTGTAATATAAATCCTATTCCTTATTATCGAATAAATAACTAACTTCGTATTTCATAAAAATTAAGAGCCTCATTATGGGAAAAAAAATTAAGAATATACTATTCGACTTTGGAGGAGTCATCGTAAGCTTAAACAAACAAAATGCACTAAATCGTTTTAGAGAAATTGGACTAAAAAATATTGATGAATACATCAATGAATTTCGCCAGAAAGGAATATTTCTTGAATATGAAGAAGGTAAAATCAATGATAAAGAATTTTATGCCGAGTTCAGAAAATTAGCAGGCAAAGAAGATATATCAGAAGAAGACATAGACTCAGCATGGATGGCATTTTTAACAGGAATCCCGGCATACAAATTCCAATTATTAAAAGACCTCCGTGCAAAATATAATGTATTCTTACTAAGCAATACAAATCCATCTATTATGAAATGGGCTATGACCAGCGACTTTTCGCCGGAAGGTCTCCCTATCAGTGCTTTTTTCGACAAATGCTATCTCTCTTACGAGATTGGTCATGCCAAACCCGATAAAGATATTTATGAATATATCATCAAAGATTCGGGAATGGATCCTGCCGAAACTTTATTCCTCGATGATGGCAAAGCAAATGTTGACATGGGAGCAGAAATAGGGTTTCAAGTACATCATGCAAATCAAGATGAAGATTTAAGAAAAGTATTTGAAGAGAAAGGACTACTTTAACATCATAAGTTGTGCAAATTATAGACAAACATAATATCGGCGATTGCAAACCAATGGTTGCAACGATTGGTTTTTTTGATGGAGTGCATTCGGGTCACCGCTTTCTGATAGAACAGGTAAAACAAGAAGCTTTGCAAAGGGGGTTACCATCTGCAGTGATAACATTCCCTATACACCCACGCAAAGTCCTCGAAGCTGATTATCAACCAGCCTTATTATGTGGATATGAAGAAAAGCTGGAAAGATTGGCATTAACCAATATCGATTATTGCATATCGCTCGATTTTTCGAAAGAAATATCCCAACTCTCGGCATACCAATTTATGAATGATATATTGAAAGATCAACTTCATGTTGACACACTTATCATTGGTTACGACCACCGTTTTGGGCACAACAGGGCAGATGGTTTTAATGAATATAAATTGTATGGAGAGCAGATTGGTATCAATGTTATACAGGCTAAAGAACTGAAAGGGGATGAGCATGTAAGTTCGTCAACTATCAGACGCCTATTGAGTGAAGGTAATGTAAAAAAAGCGGCTCAATTACTTTCTTACAATTATACTATATCCGGAAAAATTGTAGAAGGATTTAAGGTTGGTAGAACTATCGGATTCCCGACAGCAAATATCAAGGTATGGGAAACATACAAAGTAATCCCGGCTTTTGGAGTATATGCAGTATATGCCATAGTGGAAAACCAACGCTATGATGCCATGCTATACATAGGTCAAAGACCTACATTACAAAATGGAAATAATATAAGTATAGAAGTCAACTTATTCGATTTTGACCAAGACCTTTATAATAAAGAATTAAAAGCAGAGTTTCTTGAATTTGTCCGCCCTGATGAAAAGTTTTCGGGAATTGAAACATTGAAAAAACAAATAATGGCGGATAAAGATACCACTCTCAATATATTAAAGAAATACAAAGGGTATTAGTAATATAAAATACAACCTACATAAAAAAAATCCCTCAAAAAGTTTGACATCTGAATATTATTCTTACATTTGCTATTGCATTGGGGTTTTTAATAAGTTTAGCTTTAATATTTCTTTTCAAGTCGACTCTTGGCAAGTGTTTTAAATTCTTACTTTAAGTTACTTCTACTGCAAAGAGTTTTTTTTACAATTTTATTTTTTTTCACAATGAACATTTTTATTGCAGGGTTGAGCTATAGCATCAACGACGCTGATTTGAAAGATTTATTTAGCGAATATGGCGACATCGCTTCAGCTAAAGTTATTATGGACAAACAAACTGGCCGTTCAAAAGGTTACGGGTTTGTTGAAATCGAAGACAATGCTGCTGGTCAAAAAGCAATCGACGAACTAAACGGTGCTGAATATGATGGCAGAACTATTTCTGTATCTGAAGCTCGTCCTCGTACAGAAGGAGACCGTCCTCGTAGAAACTTCGATAATAACAGAGGTGGAAACGGAGGTTTCAGAAGACGCGAATATTAATCTAAGATTAATAAAATAATAATAAAAGGTGAATACTAAACTGTTCGCCTTTTTTTATTTTAATCTATTCAAAACCCGCATCAAATAGAAAGACTAAAAACAAAACTCAGAAGAAGATAAAATTTAAAACGTTTATGAAGATAAAAATTCATTTATTCAAAAAAACTTTATACCTTTGCAGCCATTCTTTTGAATTATAGAATTTATAATTGTGGGAAAATTTAGTCTGTACAATATCCCTTTAAGGAATTTATCCGAAGGTAAGCATGAGTTCAAATATGAGTTAGACAACAAATATTTTGAACTTATTGATGATGGTACATCTGATATTAAAAGAGGGAAAATAGATGTTACGCTAGTGCTAAAAAAGACATCTACAATATTTGAACTTAATTTTAATACAACAGGTACAGTATATGTTCCTTGCGATCGTTGTCTTGACGATATTGCAATGAATGTAGAAACGACGAATAAACTGATTGTAAAGTTTGGAGCAGAGTACAGTGAAGAAAGTGATGAAATAGTGATCATTCCCGAAGAAGATGGTGAAATAAACATTGCTTGGTTTCTGTTTGAATTTATTGTACTTAGTATTCCAATGAAACATGTACATCAACCAGGGCAATGTAATAAAACAATGTCGTCAAAACTGAATAAGCATAAAACAAGAAGTGTTGCTGATGATGAAGAGTCGGACGATGATGATGACATTGAAATAGATGAAGAAGATTCATCTGATCCAAGATGGGATGCTTTAAAAGATGTAAACATCGACGAAGAATAATTTGAATAAACAGAGGAATAACCTCTATATTGATATATAAAATAAAAAATAACTAAAATAATAAAACGAAATGGCACATCCGAAACGAAAACAATCGAAATCAAGAACAGCTAAGAGAAGAACTCATGACAAAGCAGTAGCTCCTACATTAGCAGTATGTTCTAACTGTGGTTCTTGGCATGTTTTCCATACAGTATGCCCTGAATGTGGACATTACAGAGGAAAACTAGCTATCGAAAAAGAAGCTGCGGTTTAAATATCTAGCCGAAACTTTTAAGCCCTAATCCATTTTAGGGCATTTTTTTGTATATATTAACAATAAAGTAAGAAAAATGATTCGAGCTGCAATAACAGGTGTCGGAGCCTACATTCCAGAAGATATAATTACGAATGAAGATTTATCCAAAATAGTCGATACAAACGACGAATGGATCATGTCTCGCGTAGGGATTAAAGAACGCCATGTCTTGAAAGGTGAAGGTAAAGGAACTTCTGTGATGGGTGCTGAAGCAGTAAAACAGGTTCTGAAAAAGACAAACACTTCGCCTGACGACGTCGAGGTTGTTATCTTTGCAACAACAACTCCTGACTATGCTTTCCCATCTACAGCTGCAGTAACAGCTGAAGCATGTGGTATAAAAAATGCACTTGGTTTTGACATACAAGCTGCCTGTTCTGGCTTTATATATGCACTTGAAGTTGGTTCTAATTTCATTAAGTCAGGAAAATACAAAAAAGTTATCATCGTAGCAGGAGATAAAATGACTGCTATCACAAATTATAAAGACCGCACTACATGTCCGCTTTTTGGCGATGCAGTGGGAGCTGTTATGCTCGAACCTACAACTGAAGAAGTTGGAGTAATGGATAGCATTTTACATCTCAACGGTGTTGGTATATCCCATCTACACATGTATGGTGGTGGTTCTGCATATCCTGCATCTCACGAAACTGTAGACAAAGACATGCACTTTGTATACCAAGAAGGTCAAGCTGTATTTAAGCATGCTGTTTCTAAAATGGCTGATGTATCAGTAGAAATCATGGAACGTAACCAATTGACCAAAGATAGTATATCATGGTTAGTTCCTCATCAGGCTAATATACGTATTATCGAAGCTGTAGGCAAACGAATGGGGCTACCTGACGATAAAGTCATGGTAAACATCCATAAGTATGGTAATACTAGTGCAGGTACTATTCCGGTATGTTTAACCGAATGGGAATCTCAACTTAAAAAAGGTGATAATATTATTTTAACAGCATTTGGTGCTGGCTTCACATGGGGAGCAGTATATTTAAAATGGGCTTATTAATGATTCTACGAATATAAATACGCCTCAACTATTTAATAAAAAAGCCTATAAATATAAGATCTTTAAAGTCTTATATTTATAGGCTTTTCTCTATTTAGATGAATACAAGACTATAGATGACCTATAAAATAAAAAGGTATTATAGATCTATTCATACTGAAACTACACTATTCTCGAAAAATCTTAATTATTTAATACCTATTTAAGATACAGTGCTGATAAGATAAATGTATGAAGATATATTGTTCATAGTTTGATTCACAAACAGGGTAAAAAGACCACCAATCTTAACTTTTCTTTTAAAATTATCCACTCCATATCGATTATCCACCTAGCTAGTTGAATATATAAATGTGAAAAATATATAATTTTAACAATTAAAAACACAAAAAACAATATATTTACATTTATAAACAGAAGATAGTATCCTTAGAATTTAAACTTTAACCATTTTACAAAAGAAACTATGAGAAAAAAAACATTATTAACTTTAGTTGGCATAATGCTACTAAATCTAGTCTATTCCCAATCTAAAACAGACATTTATTTAACTAAAGATTTAGTTTATAATAAAGCTTCCGGGAAGAATCTGTTCGAAGTAGAAGTAGATGAAGCATTTACCATTTCAGTACATGCAAGCTCGATGGCTAATGTTAGTTTGGGACTCTATTTAAATGGCATTCTTATTGAAGATATAGTTAAGGGAAAAATCGGTACAAATGTTTTTGAATGTACTATTTCGGATAATGTGTCGATGGGTAATTATATAATCCAGCCTTATCTCAAGAAAGCTGATAATACGCAAATTATCTCAAGAGAAAAAGGTTCGTATGTAGTAGACCGACTACCTATTTACGTGACTGTCAATTGGGATGACCCTTGGAATACAAAAACGGCGAGTACAAAATCGGTACAAATACCGACAACAAGTGTTAATAATTTTCTTATCAATACAGGAACTAATAATTTATTAGAGGTTATTGCCGGTAATCAGTTTAAAGTTTTGATACAACATACCAATGCATCGACAAATTTAAAAATTGGACTTTTCAATACCAACAACGGAACATTAATATGCGATCTTATTCAGTCTGTAAAAGGAAACACATACACTTGTGTAGTACCACTAACTATCCGTAAGGGTAGATATACAATAATGCCTTATGAAGTGGTAAACGATTGGCTTACTTATGTGGAACGTTCAACCAACAAACCATTTCTGGCAGATCGATTACCTTTATATGTTGTAAACGAAAATGTAATTAATGCCCCAGATGAATTATCACTATCTTATTCGGAGGATTTAGGCAATACTATTTTAGCAGAGTATAATGCTGTCAGAGTAGGTGAATACTACTGGATGGATACACCTTTTAAAGATAATGTTGCTTTAACAGAACCAGGTTGGAGTGAGCCTTTTACTTCTATTAGATTCTGGAGACAAAGCTACAGGGGTTCAATGACTCCTGAAAATATAAATTTATTACACCATAGATTACTAATGTTCGAAAATGCCAGACTCGAAAATGAACGGGAATCATATTTCGATCAGTTTTCTCCGGGACTATCTCTGGAAGAAAAAATGAAAGAATTTGAACAAAATTATGGGACTTATCTGACCAGAGGTCATATAGAATGGATGAATATTGCTCGAAATTATGTAATTGCCTTTCTAGAGGGAGATAATAAAGTCAAAAATATGAATTGGGATTTACCAACACCAGAAAGTGTACGTCAGCTTTTAGCAATGTGTGGAAATGCGACTACTGCAGAAGTTCGCCAATATTTATCATACGGATCAGACCAAGAAGATGCTCCAAATATCGCAAGAATAACTCCACAGACATACTTTGATTGGTTTTATCATAATCCGGTAAATTTCAGAGGCGAATCAAATAGCTTTAATGTGACTAATACAAATAAATATGGCTTTAAGATGTTCCCAACAGGATCGAAATTTAATGATCCAACAGAGTATCGTCCTTTGACATGGGAAGATGGATACACGTATGTAACAAGCAAAGGTGAGCAATACCCTTATCAGGCTAAACGTGGTGACTTTATCGGATTAAATCAGATATTTTCTATGGCTCTTGGTTCTGCCCAGTCTTTTATATTACATGACTATCCTGAAATCAGATCGGAAAAATCATATCATTGGACTCCGATCCGCTGGTGTCGTTCTTTGACTGAAGAAGAATTAGGCTATAAGCTATATATTAATGATCTGGATTTCACAGACTCAAGGGCATCTTTAGTCTTGTTAAAGAATAAATTAGATAATGGAGAAAATGTAATTATTGAAAAGAAAAAACTAACGGAAGCTCCGAGCAAAGGGTTTAAGGAATTACCTAAAGGCTATTTAAGAGGCTTCTATGTTCAATATATTTTAAATCAGGCAAAACCTCAAAAAACAATACAAGAGATTGTTGATATCGCGTTACAGAATATTTATGTATGGGGCGGAGTAACAAAAAATACGCCTAATCTATTAAATAACAGAAATGTTGTAGACTCAGATATTAAATCGGAAATAAGAGTTTATCCAAATCCAGTAGTCGATGTATTGAATATTGAAGGTGTAGATGTACAAGAAATTATAGTACTTGGTCTTAACGGTCGTCAAATTAGTAAAGTATTAAATACTAATTCAATATCAATGCAAAACCTGAATAGTGGAATTTATCTTGTTAAGATTAAGACCTCTGATCGTGAGATTACTTACAAAGTGATAAAGAAATAATCAGAAATTATTCTGATAAACATATGTCCCGTCCTAAATAAATATTAGGTTATTTAGGGCGGGACAAATTTAATTAACAGTCAATATACTAAAACATATTATTTTTAGCTATCTTCACCATTCAGAAAGAGCATATGAAAAATATAAGATATTGGACTTTATTTATTTTTATTACACTGGTTAGCTGTAACGGTGGAGATGGAGAAAGTAGTGTCCTTACATGGAATAGGACGACAGATGTAACTGATTTTGCAATGTATGTTGGAGCAAAAAAAGATACAACGAAAGTCAAAATCGATTCACTTGTACGTCTCTATTTAAGTGATGTATATCAAACAACTTTATTTTCTAAAATGACTATTGAATTTAATAATGATCTCGTCACTTATGTAGATTCAGTTGAAAAATATAAAAGTATATCTCCATATACATTTAAAGAAGATTCACTGTTTGTTATATTAAATAGTGGATTAAATAAATTTGTGGCAAAAGGAAATACAGAATCATTATATAGGACTAAAAGCTTATGTTTCTATTCGCTTTCCGGAAACGGAGGTGATTCTATATTTGCTCAAAATGATACGTTAACTCTTGAAAAAGTATTGGCTATTTGCAATCGGACTATGGATGAAATGAAAGGCAAGGCGGATACTATTATATGGTGTAATGTAAAGTATCGGTTTAAGAAAAATTAGATAGGTGATGAAAAAGATATTGTTTTCTTTATTTATATCTACCCTTTTTATCTTCACATCTTGTAGCAATGATGATGATAACTATGAGCAGAAAACTGTTACATATTCTGAGCAGAAAACCATAATGTTAAAAATGTACATTGGTAGTTCGGAAGGAGGTAAAGAGGCTAATATAACTTCTATTGATCCGGACAAATATTGGGGTAGCTTAGTAAAGGAACCTGAAGCCGGAGAATCAATTATATTTAATAAGGAGACCCTTATAGCGAAGGAGGGGGATAAAACTGCAGAAATGGCTTATATCTTCAATAATGAAGAGTTATGGGTAGCATCATATTACCAATGGACTTATTATGGATATGGAAATAAAAATAAGATCATCGTTCCATTAAATTATATTTATTCAACATCAAAAGAAAAAGAACCCATTATAACTTCAAATATTAAGAAAAATTTTATATTAGAAGATGCAATCTCAGCATCTCACTTCGACTTATTATCTGATATGAAATCCGAAAAAGATACTTTAATGTGGTATAGTGTAGAAAGAGTATATCAGGCACTTCAATAAAATAATAAATAAAAAGAAGAGGCTAAGTTTTACAACTTAGCCTCTTCTTTTTATTTATTATTTACGAGTTCTTCTTTTCTGACTTACTTTTGGCTTAGTTGTGGCAACATTACTACGCCTAGTTAAAGACTCCTGATTTGCCGAATCAATGATGGCAGTCTCATTACCCTTATACTGATATCTCCAATATGGATTTTTTCGAAGAGAGGGACTTACGGATGAATCTGCACCACTAAACATCCTTTTAATATCAGTCCCAATAAAATAAGGATTTATATCAATATTGTCTCCTCTGGAAGAAACTAAAAATAAACGCCCATTGTCATTTATAAAATAACCTAATATTTTTTCATCGTCAGAGAACAATTTATGCCAAGTATTATCAATGGCTAATATATCAATATAAATCTGATCATTATCCTTAAAGAAAGTCATTTTAAGCACCGGATAAGAGACCCCGTTCGGCTTATTGCCAACATACAAATCTAAATCTCCAGCTATAAAGTTTATAATATTATCATTTACAAGAATCTGAGACAGTTCTTTTTTTGTAGAAGCTCCACTCTTATCATCACTATTTGTGCCTGATATAGTGAAAAATGGAAAAGTTATAAAAGTCAGTGTTAATAGTAATAAATTGAATTTCTTCATTATTTTTTTAAATTTTGTGAAAGACAAAAATATATAACTTTTTATTATTTACCACCTACTTATTATAAAATAATTACGTCTCACCCTTTTCCGTACAAATTTATCTAGGGAATATGCCTATTTGTCGATCAAATCCATATTTATATCTAACTCAATTTATAGATTAAAAATAATGGATTAGCTTCGTTTCAGATAAGGAAAATAAAATGAAGGAGCCTAATGAGTATACTATAATCCCGTTTACAAATGCAACAATTTTCAATTAACCCTTGTTAGGTGCATTCGATATACTATCACTCATTATCTGAGTAGTAGTAAATAAGTAGTGTTTTTTCATAGTTTTGTTCTGCCGCCCTGCTTGAGAGAAGTCGGGCGGCAGTGTATTTATAGACAAAAAGAGCGATAATGATATACTATCGCTTTCTTTTACTATATTATTTTTGATGGAATTATAACTTCAATCCCATTATGATAGATGGAAATACTCCCAACAATATATTAAGAACTATTGCTGCCACAGCTACAACCTTATATTCTGGCTCTATTCTAAGAGGCTCTTTTGTTACACTTTCTTTTGTAAACATAACATTAACAACACCAAAATAGTAATAAATCGCAATAATCGAATTTATTATACCAAATATAACTAAAGTTAGGTTACCTGCTTTCAACATTTCATTAAAGATAAAGAATTTAGCAAAGAATCCTGCAAAAATCGGAATACCACCTAATGATAGTAAAGCACCAGCTAAAGCAAAGGCTAATACGGGTTGACGTTTAGCCAAGCCATAGAAGTTAGAAATATCTTCATTATCTTTTCCTGCACAAACGCTTATAATAACAGCAAAGGCTGCAATACCTGCTAAAGAATATGCAGCAGCATAATACAATACACCATTGCCCGGACCTCCGTTAGACAAAAGATCCATAATCATGAAACCTGCATGTGAAATACCTGAATAGGCCATCATACGCTTAATATTTTTTTGTCTTAGAGCAGTAATATTACCGATAGTCATAGATAGGATTGATAAAATAATAATAACTATCTGATAAGAAGGCGTCATACCTACCATCATTATCATTACTATTTTAGCTAATGCTGCTATCGCCGCTACTTTCACTAATGTGCTCATTAAGGCAGTAACTAAAGCAGGAGAACCTTCGTATACATCCGGAGCCCAGAAATGGAATGGAGCAACAGAAGCTTTAAATAAAAGTCCTACAGTTATCATTAAGAAACCAACATTAAACCAAAAAGGTAAGTTAGAACTACTCGTTATAATGGATGTATCAAACGACCCTACAGCTCCATACACTAAAGCTATACCCAATAGGATGAAGCTGGAAGCAAAAGCTCCCATTATAAAGTATTTCATTCCTGCCTCATTGCTTTTCAAATTACGAGGAGAGCTAGCAGCTAATACATATCCTGCTATAGACAAAACTTCTATTCCGATAAAAAACATGGCTAAATTGCCAAAAGAAACCATTGCAACAGCACCTGCAAGCAAGAATATTTTAAGGGCAATGTAGTCTGCTAGTTTTTCAGCTTTCTCCTTATAAAATTGAGGAGACATTAATATTATAAAGATTGTAAGTACAATAAACAATATTGAGAAACCTTTCGCATAAGGCGTACTTACAATCATGTTATATCTATCTGAATCGATAAACGAATGGCCTAAATAAAACTCTGTTATGGTCAAACCTAATATCCCAACCAGTCCAAGTAGGACAACTGGAATAAGGGCTTTTCTCAAATTTAAAATTTCTAATAAAAGGCATATAACACCTAATCCCGAGACAGCTATTAATGTACTCATTATTTATTTACCTTAATATTTTATCGATTGATACACATTATAATTTCCTGCAAGCTTGGATTTAGCAAGTCTACAACAGGTTTCGAATAGATTCCAAAAAAGAATAACACTATAATTAATAATGAAAATATAATACCTTCATTTATAGTCAGATCTGCAAAAGGTTTGGATGACGTTTCTCCCAGCATCACTTGCTGAAACATCCGTAACATGAAGAAAGCACCTAAAAACATGGATGTACCAATAAAAATGGCATACCATATATTAACTTGGTATAATCCATACATGATTGTAAATTCTCCTGTAAAGTTAAATGTAAGAGGCAGTGCTATCGCAGCTAGTACACAAAGGAAAAAAGCAATAGAAAAATTGGGAGCGAGTGCCTTAATACCACCCATTTCAGTTATTAAAGAAGTATTGCGACGACGTTTAATAACCTCTGCAGCAAAGAATAATCCAACAATACCAAATGCATGTGCGACGATTAGGATTACAGCTCCTCGCAAACCATCAGCTGTTAAAGAATAAGCTCCGGCAGCAACTAAGCCAACGTGAGATAGAGAAGCATATGCTAACAATCGTTTCAAATTATCTTGCTTAAGCGCTATAATAGCACCATATATAACTCCGATTATACATAAAACAAGAACAATAGGACGAAGTTCTTCAGCGGCCTGTGGTGTAACCGGCAATTGCCAACGGATAACACTATATGCACCCATCTTAGACATTAAACCCGCTAATAGCATAGTTCCTGTAGCAGGCGCTTTTTCGTAAGCATTTGCCTGCCATGTATGGAACGGAAATATAGGTATCTTGATAGCATACGCTAAAAAGAAGGCTATAAATATCCAAAGTTGTTCTGTTCTACTCAAATCAGCATTATAGAATGCTTGAAGTTCAAAGCTACCTACTTTTGTATACAAATATATGATAGCTGCCAGCATAAATAATGATCCGGCAAAAGTGTACAGAAAAAAATCCATTGCCGCTTTACGACGTTTTTCGATCTCCCCATTACCCCATAATACTATAATAAAGTAAATCGGGATAAGAGATATTTCCCAAAATATATAATATAATAAAGCATTGCTACTCAAAAAAGCTCCGATCATGGCAAAAGCCATAAAAAGAACAAAGGCATAGAAAAGCTTTTCCCTCTTCATGTCATTAGCCAAAGTAGTTGCTAAAATGATAGATGTCAAAACAGTTGTTAATAATACCATTATGAGCGCTAGTCCATCGGCCTTCAAAGAGAAAGATACAGATGGATTGGATATCCATTCTGTCGTATAACTAGTTCCTGCTATGCCATATTTTAGTAATACAGCCACTGTAAATATTGTAGCGAAAACACTAAACAATAATGCAACTTTTGAAGAAAAACGATTTCCGGAAAAATAAGTTATTATTGCTCCTACTAACAGAATGATTAATATGATAGCGATATTCATATCTAGTTAATAAATAATTATACAAAAGAATAAAAAGGTAATAATAGAACAGAAGCCGAGTACAAAAAAGAATAGGTAAAGCCCCACACTTCCATTCTGCATCTTACTGGCCGGTTCGGACAGCGATTCTGCAATTCTACCCCACACTGTGACACAAGCTGTAATACCTCTTTCCAGATAGCTTTGGAATAAAGCACCTAATGAATATAAAGGTTTTACAAATAGCTTATCATATATTTCGTCTACATAAAACTTATTATATACGACTTTCGCAAAGCCAGTCAATTTATCGTCTTCTCCCGGAACGGTATTTTTCTTTATATATAGATAGTATGCATAACCTAAACCTGCTATTGCAATTAAAGTAGATACAACCATCATTAATATTTGATTTCCAAATGCCATATGTTCTTCATGGGCAATCTTCGGTAAAATCGGTTCCAGATAACTATTTAACCAACTATGACCGGGAATACTAATAACACCTCCTAAAATAGCTAATATAGCTAATATCCAAAGAGGCAAAGTCATGGATTTAGGAGATTCATGCAAATGTTCTTCTTGTTCTTTAGTGCCTCTGAAACTTTTAAAGAAAGTAAGGTATAAAACACGAAACATATAAAATGCTGTAAGTAAAGATGCTAAAGCACCAAGTACCCACAAGATAGGATTGTGCTGAAAGGCAACCATCATTATCTCATCTTTCGAAAAGAAACCTGATAATGGAGGAATACCGGCAATGGCCAGTGTCGCAATTCCAAAAGTCAGATATGTCTGAGGCATATATTTTTTCAAACCACCCATGAAACGCATATCCTGCTCACCTCCCATTGCATGAATGACAGAACCCGACCCTAAGAATAAACATGCTTTAAAGAACGCATGAGTTATTACATGGAATACTGCAATATGGTATGCACCACATCCCAAAGCTAAGAACATGAGACCGAGTTGTGATACTGTCGAATATGCCAACACTTTTTTAATATCATTTTGCATAGTACCGATTATGGCTGCAAAAAGAGCTGTGACTCCACCTACAATAGCAACGAATAGTTGAATATCAGGAGTGAGATCAAATATAAAGTTTAAACGAGTCAGCATAAAAATACCGGCTGTAACCATCGTTGCAGCATGTATCAGTGCCGATACAGGAGTTGGTCCCGCCATTGCATCGGGCAACCAAGTGTATAAGGGAATTTGTGCACTTTTACCCATTGCTCCAACAAAAAGGGCAAAGGCGGCAACACCTAACAAAACCGAGATATCGGGGTTAGTTGTCGTAGATAGTGCTTGTTTTATTGTTTCGAAGTCGACAGTTTTGAATAAATAAGCAAGCGTAAAAATTCCCACTAGGAAACCTAAGTCCCCTACTCTATTCATTATAAATGCCTTCTTGGCGGCATCATTGAATTTATGATTTTTATACCAAAAGCCAATTAACAGATAAGAACATAGTCCGACACCCTCCCATCCGATAAACATCACAAGCAGGTTGCTGCCTGTAACAAGGATTATCATAAAAAAGATAAATAAATTGAGATAAGAAAAATAACGACCAATATTTTCATCATCATGCATATATCCAATAGAGTAGATATGGATTAATGATCCGATACCGGTTAGGAATACCAACCAAAGTAATGAGAGTTGATCGAGAGTCAAATCTAAATTTATAGAAAAATCGTTTAATGCGACCCATTCAAAAAGGTGAACATTAACAGGTGTTCCTGTCGATAAAATCTGTACAAAATAAAATAGTGAAATAATAAAGCTTACTAATACTGCTCCTGTAGCTATAACTCCGGGCAATGATTTCCCTAGTTTTTTACCACTACATAAATTTATCAGGAATCCAAGAAGTGGACTTATTATAAGTAGTAATACCAATGTTTTTTCCATCTCCAAATTATCCTTTTAAGTTTTTTAATTTTTCAATATCAATAGAACCGATATTTCTAAAGATTGTAACTAATATTGCTAATCCCACAGCAACCTCGGCTGCTGCAACAGCCATCGAAAAGAGCACAAAAATTTGTCCACTGGCATCTTGATGATAAACAGAAAATACTGTCAACAATAAATTTCCGGCAGCAAGCATCAATTCGACTGACATTAACATAACAATTGCACTACGGCGATAAAGAATACCTAATATACCTACACAAAAAAGTAGTAATGACAGGTAAATGTAATTGTCTATTCCGACTTGTTCTAATATATTATTCAGCATAGCTTAAGCTTTTTTCTCTCTTTTTGAAATCAATACAGCTCCTATCATTGCCGTAATAAGCAATATAGATGCAAATTCGAAAGGAACCATATACTCATCTAGCAATACTTGTCCTAAAACATGTATCGATTGAAAATCAACTCCCTGATCTTTGTATGTTTCTATGACCGGAGTTGCTTTCACAAACACGGCTAACAAAACCAACAATGTTAAACAAGCAGACAAAACAGCTGCGATACGGCTCAGTATCTTTTTTCTTGGCTCATGCTGTTCTCCCAGATTCATAAGCATGAGAGTAAACAATAATAGAACCATAATAGCACCTGCGTAAACAACTATATTGATAACGGACAAAAACAATGCATTTAGCATCAACATATGTCCTGATATAGAAAAAAAGCAGATAATCATATATATGGCACTATGGATGGGATTTCGTGACGTAACGGTCAGAATACCTGTTCCGAGTGTAATTGCTGCTAGAATATAAAAAACTATTGTAATCATTCTATTTTAGTTAAAGCTTCGTCTTAGTATATCACAAAATTGCAAAACGACTTATTTAAGTTCTAATTATATTTGTTGATAAGATATAAATTTTAGTTAGTTATATTTGCCGGATTTAGCATCCTCGACCGATATTACCAATTTATCTTTACCATAAATAAAAGATAGTCTATCCAATTTCGGCTTAACAAGTTTTTTAGACTTTGTCAAAAATATAGCTTCTTTCGGACATGCTTCTTCGCATAATCCGCAGAAGATACACCGTAACATATTTATTTCATATACGGAAGCGTATTTTTCTTCTCTATATAGATGTTCTTCGCCTTCTTGACGTTCTGAGGCTTTCATTGTTATTGCCTCTGCCGGACATGATAGGGCACATAAACCACATGCAGTACAACGTTCACGTCCTTGCTCATCTCTCATCAAAACATGCTGTCCTCTATACACAGGGCTGAATTCTCGCTGTTGCTCCGGATATTGTATTGTATTCTTTTTCTTAAAGAAATGCCGTATTGTAATCCACATCCCTTTAACAATAGCTGGCAAGTAGAGACGTTCAACCAACGTCATCTTCTTATTAGAAGCTACTATTTTTTTCCCCGAAAGAGATATATTTTCTATTGCCATTACAAATTATTTATTATCAATTAAAAACAATAACTCCAGCTCCTACCAAAAGAATATTTAATAAAGCTAATGGAAATAAGATTTTCCAACCTAACTTCATCAACTGGTCATAACGGAAACGTGGTATTGTCCAACGTACCCACATATAAAAGAATATAAAGAAACTGGTTTTCGCCAACAGTGAAACTACTCCCAGAGCACTTGCCAAATTTACATTATATTCCATCACACTGTCTATGCCGGGATAGCTATATCCTCCTAAGAATAGAACAGAAATAAGTGCAGAAGAGAAAAACATACTGGCATATTCAGAGAACATATAGAATCCCATTTTCAAAGAAGAGAATTCTGTATGGTGACCATTTACAAGTTCTGATTCACACTCTGCTAAGTCAAAAGGTGTACGATTACACTCTGCAAACGAACAAATCAAAAAGATAAGGAATGTAATGGGTTGGAGTATTATATTCCATCGCATTCCGCCCCAAGCTGTTTGTTGTTCTGTTATTTCAGTAAGGCTCATTGTCCCTGTCATCATTATCAAGGCAATAAGGGATAAGCCCATTGCTATTTCGTAAGATATCATTTGTGCTCCGGCACGTATAGCACCCATTAGAGAATATTTATTATTTGATGCCCAAGCTCCTATCACAATACCGTAAACACCTGTAGATAAAACTGCCAATATATATAGAATTGCGATATTGACATCACCAACCTGTGGAATGAAACTTCCATATCCGGGAATCTGAAATGCCCGTGACCAAGGAATCATGGATGTTCCCAGAAGGGAAACGATCATAGCTATGGCAGGACCAACTGTAAACAATATTTTGTTTTTGGTATTAGGCATAAACTCTTCTTTGGCAAAAAGCTTTGCCCCATCGCAAATTGGTTGTAACAAGCCAAATATACCTGCGCGGTTAGGTCCATAACGATCTTGCAAGAATCCTGCTACTTTACGTTCTGCATAGGTAGAATACAAAGCAAATCCCATTGTAACTGCAAATACAATAACTATAAAGATTAGTTTTTCTAAAATCAGTGCAATCTCCATGATTATATCTTAATTATTCTTTTGTTTTTTTATTGCTTCCAACTCTACCTCATCATACGGAACAGCAGGCATACTTATCTTATCCTGATCAGTTTTTCGTCCTTCCAGAACAAGATCGTCTGTTTCTATTATTACTTTTTTGAGAGGAGTAGTGTAATTATTTACATTTAACACAGATGGCTTTTCAAATTTACGTGGCCCTTCAATAACCCAGTCTGCTACATTCTTATGATCGAAACGACATTCATTACAGATAAAATCTTCGACCTCGCTATATTGATCTTTACGGGCTGTTATGCGTTGTATTTCGTCACCAAACATCCAGGCAACAGCTTTGCCCGAACATTTGTCACAACTACGATGTACATTATATTTTTTATTGAACCATACTCTAGAATCGAAACGAAACGTTTTGTCTGTCAAGGCTCCTACCGGACATACATCTATCATATTACCCGAAAACTCACTATCAACAGCATTTTTAATATATGTCGATATTTCGGCATGATCTCCCCTATTCAATACACCATGTACACGATTGGGGGTTAATTGATCTGCCAATTTCACACAACGATAACATATAATGCAGCGGTTCTTATTTAATTCAATATATGGACCGATATTTTCAGGCTTAAATGTTTCTTTTTCTTCTCTGAAACGAGACTTATAATTTTTATTCCCTTTTGCCAGATCTTGCAAATTACATTCTCCCGCCTGATCGCACACCGGACAATCAAGGGGGTGATTGATCAATAAGAATTCAGTAACAGCCTTGCGAGCTGCTAATGCACGAGGTGATGTTGCACTTTTCACTTCCATCCCATCCTGAACTGCTGTTACACATGATGGTTGAAGTTTTGGCATAGGTCGCGGATCACGTTCGCTACCCTTACTTACTTCGACCAAGCAACAACGGCATTTTCCACCACAGTCTTTCAGCTTGGAATAATAACACATAGTAGGGGGTACACAATCGCCACCAATCATACGAGCTGCTTGTAAGACAGTTGTACCCGGTTCTACATCTATTTCGTGTCCATCTATTATTATTTTCATTTTATCTCAGCTTTTAGCAATAAGCTTATTTTAGTAAATGTCTTACTTTTTCCATTGGTTCGCCTACGAAATGATCTCTATTTTTGATCTTTTCGGGAAAACGGACATGATATTCGAACTCTTCACGGAAGTGACGAATAGCTGCAGCTACCGGCCATGCTGCGGCATCCCCCAACGGACAAATAGTATTACCTTCTATCTGGCTTTGGATATCCCAAAGCAAATCAATATCTTCTTCTGTACCTCGTCCGATTTCGAGACGATGTAATATTTTTTCCATCCATCCTGTTCCTTCACGGCATGGGGAGCACTGTCCACAACTTTCGTGATGATAGAAACGGGATATATTCCATGTATTGCGCACAATACATGCTGTATCGTTGTATACAATAAATCCTCCTGAACCTAGAGACGAACCTGTTACAGGTCCACCATCAGCCCACGATTCGTACGACATTAACCGATCCTCGCCATTAGCTGTCTTGAAAATGTATTGAGGTGGTAAAATCTGAACAGATGATCCTCCGGGAATAAGAGCCTTTAATGGACGGTCGTCCATCATTCCACCTAAATATTCATCAGAATTAAAAAATTCATCTACGGAAAGCCCTAATTCTATTTCGTAAACACCCGGATTTTTGATATGCCCAGATGCAGAGATTAACTTAGTTCCTGTCGATTTACCAATCCCTATTTTCGAATAGTCTTCGCCACTATTATTTATAATCCAAGATACGGAAGATATGGACTCAACATTATTAACGACTGTAGGTTCGCCCCATAGTCCACTAACAGCAGGAAACGGCGGTTTGATACGTGGGTTTCCACGTTTACCTTCAAGTGATTCTATCTGAGCTGTTTCTTCTCCACACACATAGGCTCCTGCACCGCAGTGTACGTAAAGATCCAGATTATATCCTGTACCTAATATATTTTTACCGAGCCATCCATTGGCATAGGCTTCTTTTATCGCTTTTTCTAATATTTTAAACACCCACATATATTCACCACGAATATAGATATATGATAGGTTTGCTTCTAAGGCATAGCTGGCAACAATAGCTCCTTCGATCAATAAATGAGGGATATGTTCCATCAAGTAACGGTCTTTGAATGTGCCCGGCTCTGATTCATCTGCATTTACAAGAAGATGACGAGGCTTTCCTGATTTTTTATCAACAAAACTCCATTTCAAGCCAACCGGAAAACCGGCTCCTCCACGTCCTCTAAGCCCTGACGCTTTAACCTGTTCAGTTACATCATCCGGTGTCATTGTTTTCAGAGCTTTTTCTACCGCTGCATATCCTCCGTTTTTGCGATAGACTTCGTAATCCTTTATGCCGGGAATATCGATTTTCTCTAATAATATTTTTCTAGCCATCGCAAATCAATAAAGTTTAATTTTTCCTTGCTTACAGTCCTCGATTAATATATCGATTTTCTCTTTTGTAAGCTTTTCGTGATAGAAATCGCCTAGTTGAAGCATAGGGCCGTAACCACAAGCTCCGAGACATTCTACACCAATCACGCTAAACATACCATCGGGTGTAACTTCACCTTCTTTGACGCCTAATTTTTGACATGTATAGTCAATCAAGTCGTCAGCGCCGCGAATAGAGCAACATGCTGTACGACAAAATTCGAGTCTATATTTACCAATTGGTTTCTGGTTGAACATTGTATAGAATGTCACAACTTCATATACTTCAATTGGAGTAATTTCAAGTATTTCTGCAACTTTATCCATCAGACCTACACTCAACCAATTGTCATGTGCATCTTGCACAACGTGTAGTATTGGAAGAAGTGCTGATTTTTTCTTATCAGCCGGATAATGACTCAACAACTCGTTTATACGGGCTGTTACTTCGTCCGTAATATTTATTTCCTGAGTTAATTCTATTTTCTTTTCCATTCGAATATTAAGCATCTAATTCACCCGCAATTACATTTATGCTGGATAGTGTTGCAACCGCATCTGAAAACATTCCTCCTTTTACCATTTCGCCAAATCCTTGATAGTAAATAAAACATGGACGACGGAAATGAAGTCGAAATGGAGCACGTGAGCCATCTGTAAGCAAATACATACCTAACTCTCCGTTAGCAGCCTCTATAGAGTGATATACTTCTGCTATCGGAACGGGAACTTCGCCCATAACAATTTTGAAATGATTAATCAATGCTTCCATTTCTGTATAAACCTCTTCTTTGGGAGGTAGATAATAGTCAGGAACATCTGCATGATAATCACCTTCAGGCATATTATCTCTTGCCTGACGGATTATTTTTAAACTTTCTTTTATTTCTGCTGCCCGAACACACCAACGGTCGTAAGTATCGCCTGATGAGCCGACAGGAATATCAAATTCGAAATCCTGATATGAACTATATGGATTTGCAATGCGAACGTCATAGTCTATCCCTGTTGCACGTAGGTTAGGACCTGTAAAGCCATAATTCATTGCTTTCTCGGCAGAGATAGCTCCAACTCCGATAATACGATCCATAAATATACGATTGCGGACAAAAGCTGTTTCTAACTCGTCCCATGCTTTAGGAAATCCTTCGAGGAATTCATCCAACTTACGCCATGCTGCAGGTGTAAAGTCTCGTTCAAATCCTCCAATACGTCCCATATTGGTAGTCATACGAGCGCCACAAATTTCTTCATATATTTCGTATGCCAACTCGCGGTACTTCATAACATAAAGAAAGGGTGTATATGCACCCAAATCGACACCTAGTATGGAATTACATATCAGGTGGTCGGTTATCCGAGACAGTTCCATGATGATGACACGCATATATTGTGCACGTTTAGGAACTTCTACCCCTAGTGCTTTTTCTACTGTCATCCACCATGCCATATTATTCATTGGTGCAGAACAATAGTTGAGACGATCGGTCAGTGTAGTTATCTGATAGAAAGTTCTCTTTTCTGCAATTTTCTCAAATGCCCTGTGAATATAGCCGATAGTGGTATCTACATCAATTATACGCTCACCTTCCATCAAAAGAATATTCTGAAATACACCATGTGTAGAAGGATGAGTTGGTCCAAAATTCAGAACAGACAATTCACGTCCATCCTCAAAGTCTTGTTCTCTGACGATTTTAGCAAAAGGATGTTCCGGATTTATTAGTTGATCTGACATTTTCTTGCCTTTCTTTATTTTGGTTCAAAATTATTCGTTGTTCTGCCGAAAAAGCGGTCGTCTTTGTCTGAGCGTCCTCTATCTTCTAAAGGATATTCTTTACGAAGAGGAAATGAAACCATACCTTCGTCATTCAATATGCGTTTTAGCTTCGGATGTCCTTTAAATTTAATTCCAAAGAAATCGTATGTTTCACGCTCCATCCAATTAGCCGACTGGAATACCTCAGTAACTGAGTCTACTTCTACGTTTTGAGCACTTAAAAATGTTTTTACGCGAACACGTACATTATCAATCCAGTTATGTAATAAATAAACAACTGCAAATTGAGAGTCAACGTCATTGTCGGGATAATGCACTCCACACAGATCGGTCAAGAAATTGAAGCGTAATACTTCATCCTCGTGCATAAAACGAATTACATCTTTTATAATATCTGAATTCACCTCAAATGTGAGAATATCCTGCTCCATCCGAAATGCTGAAGCTCCAGTTGCAAACTGACTTTCTATTCTATTCTGAATATCTGTTATATCGAGTGGCATTCTTTTTTAAATTATTCAAATTTGTATGACTCTAACAATTCCTGATATCTTTCTGAAGATCTACGATAAATAGATTCATGTTTTACAATTTCTTGCAATTGCATCAATCCATCCAATATCTGCTCTGGTCTAGGTGGGCATCCCGGCACATAAACATCGACAGGTATAACCTTATCGATTCCTTGCAATACAGAATATGTATCGAATATACCTCCTGATGAAGCACATGCACCTACTGCTATGACCCACTTTGGCTCTGCCATTTGCTCGTATACATGACGAAGAATGGGAGCCATCTTTTTCGATATAGTCCCCATTACCAATAGCATATCGGCCTGACGTGGCGAGAAGCTATTACGTTCTGCTCCAAAGCGTCCCATATCATACGTCGACGCCATAGTAGCCATAAATTCGATACCACAACAAGATGTTGCAAATGGCAAAGGCCATAGGGAATTAGCTCTGGCTAGCCCAATGGCATAATCGAATTTTGTTGCAAAGAAGCCATGTCCTGTATATCCTTCCGGAGCAGGAACAATATCTATGTTTGATTTGCTACTCATAGTTCTCTATTTATTTCTCCCATTCGAGAGCTTTTCTCTTTACAATATACAGATAACCGATAAACAATAGTGAGATAAAGCCACCCATCTTCAACAAACCTGAAAGACCGATAGTTTTAAAATTTACTGCCCAAGGGTACATAAATACAATTTCAATATCGAATAATACGAAAAGGATTGCCACCAAAAAATATTTAATAGCAAATGGGGTGCGGGCGTTCCCTATAGGATCGAGCCCACATTCGAAGTTAGCTTCTTTACGTGCTGATTTGTGTTTGGGTCCGATTAGAGCGGATACAAATATGACCAAAAACACAAAAAAGGTAGAAAATGCAATTTGCATTAGAATTGGGATAAAATCAGTTAGGGTTGATTCCATTATTTGTTCTTTGACTTTTCTTTGATAAATATTGTATGTTCTACAACACAAATATACATCATTTTCTTATGACAAACTCGTCAAAACCTTATATATTTTATCAATATAGAGATAAAAAAATCAAATATTTAGACAGATTGTACCATTTTGTAAAGTGAGGTTTACATTTCATGCATTTTAACATATAAAGAAAAAAGTGATAATAAAAACGAAATCAAATTATAAAATCAAATTTCTTACAGATTAAAGCTAGTAAATAACAAAAGAAACGAAATGTTATAAAAAAAACAAGAGTAGATCGTCTGTACAAAAAAACATACAAACGATCTACTTTATCTATGATTCTTTTTAAATATTATTATTCGTGTTTAAGTACCAGCCTACGTTTTTGAGCTACTGAAATCTGAGAAAAGAATTCTTTGATTGATGCATAATCATCTTTATTGTAACGGCCTGTATTTATTTCGATATATTGAGTATAAACAAGCCTATTCTCTAATTGTTTCGTTTCTGCTTTAAATTTCCCTATAGAACTTTCGAGATTGATATCTTTCGGAAAGGATTCCAAAACATAGGATTCCGGTAAAGCAAACTCAATTGTGTCTGACTCACAATATCCATTTTGTACTTCTATATCCCACTCTCGCTTTTCGGAAGAAAACATAGATAAACCACCTTTATTCAAGGGGCATAATGGTATAAAAAGACGACTTCCTGTTTTACTTGCAAAATCTGCAGCATCAAAATCAACTTCGAGACGGCACCATGGTATTACAGACTGTTGTTCGGAAGTACTTATTTCATTAAAACGAATATTAGGGAATTTAAGATGGGCATTGATATAGTCAACATGCTTTCGTCTATCGTTGGATCTAAAAGCTAAATAATTATCTCCATAGCCATGCAAATGCTCAACAAAAACAGCATTTCCTTTAGCTGTACCATCTTCTTTGACTTGTATGCTTAATTTTGTTTCCTCTTTATTCTGGTCATCAGAATAATTGGGTAATCTACGTATTACCCCACCACTTCCATTTTCGGCAATAACTAAAGCATCATGTCCGGCTATACCATCATGAATATAACCAAAAGGTAGTGTTTGTGATGTGCATTCGAGCCAAATACTATCATTTTGTAATGGCACCAGTAGGATTGCATGGTTGGTCTGGCTTACATTAGCAAAGTCAGGGTACAGTATTTGCTCTCTTGTGCTTATTTCGCAGTAATTTGAAGATATTCCAACGGCTTTTAACATTGCTTTCATCCAATTAGACAATCCCTTACAATCTCCAAAATTGTTTTTCGCAACTTTAATTGCTTCTATTGGCTGAAAACCACCTATACCTAACTGAATACTGACATAACGTGAGTTTTGTTGCATATACTCATACACAATTTTCACTTTCTCTCTATCATTTGCAGCATTGGTTGTCATTTCTTGCAACTTCGCAACCAAAGCCGGGTCTAGGATATCTCTACCTGATAAAAGTTTCTCGACCCATAATCCGTAATCTTTCCATGTTGACATATCGCCACACTGCGAATCGTAACAAAATTTGATAGGAGCAAAAAGTACTCTTGGAAGTGTTTCACGAAAGGATGGAGCCCATGCTTCCTTCGGTATGGCCTTCATGTTACTTATAGACACAGTATAGATATTCTTATCTCCCAACTTTTCATTCTTTATATTACTATCATAATTCGATTTATATCTTAAATCGACATCAGATGGTAATCGCAATGTATATTCTGCTTTTTCGACAGATACATCAAAGTTTGGAGCAGGCATAAAACTTGGATAGGCTATGATACCATCTTTAAATTTTTCCTGATATGTATACTCTACTGTATATGGGTATTTGGGTGACTTACATTCATAATATATATAATATGAATCGGAAGCAATAGTAGATATGTCTGACTGGGTAGATGTTGTCAGATCACTTTTCTTAATTTTCTTAATTACTTTCCCGTATGCGTCTTTTATTACTCCGGAGAAGTCTTTAAGATCGTGAAAGCGATCGCCCCAAAAGACAAAATGTCCAAAGTTATCTCCCTTACTATTCAGGATCGTAATTTCTTTGTATACATCGTATACTCCCGAATTGGGTCCATCCTGATTAAAAACTGCAGAGTGATTCCGAACTATAGCCGATGCATTCTGCGCAAGACTATCAACCATTACAGCCCCATTTGCAGGAATGATAGAGGATGTCAATAAAAAAGAAAGAATTAGGAATAAAAAACGCATATACTTATCACTCATTTTCATATTAAACCTTAATATATTGCTAGAACTAAGCCTTCTTTTTAAGAACAATTTGTTCTGAATTTTTAGTCACAATCTTTGCAAAGAAATCACGCAATATCGTATAATCTGTTTGAAGAACAACTAAATCTTTTAATGAGAATTGATAGTTTAATACAATTTTATTGTCTGCCTGATCTATACGATATGCCAGAGATATAGCTCCATTATCACCAAATACAATACGTTCCGGTTTTGGCAATTCGTCAACCTCATAGCCATCAGGAATGATAATACTGACAAGCTGCCTATAGAAGCCTAAGTTACCAAACATGATGGGTACATCACGAGTTTCAGCCTTGAACGGATTATCCGTAAATTGTTTCATTACAAGTGGGTCTATATAGATATAGTCTTCTCCGAGTGTCACATCCGGTCGCACTACCATAAAATCGTTTTTTATGGTGGTACCGGCATCTTCAACCCCTTTCAGTTCAAACTGTGTGACTTCATTGGACAGCTTTGACGCTAATTTCTCTATATATTCTTCTTTGCTTTTATAATCAGAATAATCTATTTTAAAGTCTAAAGCATCCTCATCTCTGTAAACACGTTGAATTTTACCAACATATTGGTTGTTCTCAAACTGGTATTCGCCTATAATAGTTGTCGAACCTGAAGTTATTTTAGTCAAATCGACCCATGAGGAAGATCGTTGATCTAAAATTCGAGCTTGCGCAACCATACATTTGCGAGGGAGAATATTCCAATCTCCATATTTTGACGAAGCATCTGTAAAGTATGTTGTAGTATCTATTTTGACAGCTACAATGGTATAATTAAATGAAGATAAGCTTGGATGAGTCATTGGTATAAGTCCATTGCTCCTTGTACTCAATACAACGGGATAGGCATCGAATCCTCCTGCTTTGAGGGCATTATACAAGAGGAAATTCATATCCCCACTGTTACCTAAACCTTTCTTGAAAGCATCTCCCATATTATTCGGATATAGTGAGTTATTATCATCCCATTTCACACGATATTTAATTATATTTAATATCTCCCGAGCATTATCCAAAGTCGCTTCTTTTTTAGATATTTCATCTTTAAACATCCCTGCTTTTTTCAAATTGCCACCAAAAACACTTGAGTCAAAAAATTCTTTGTCTACATCATTCCATGTAGAAGTATAATTTTTAACCATGCTCCCCGGAAAATGAGTTTGAGACAATTCGAATGTTACTTTTGATATATAATCTTTTATTGTCCAAACATAACCTTCGTCTTTCATAGCCGGAATATCGGTACCTGTAAAAACTGTTTTTGTACCACCACAGTTATGCATAGTAGATTGTGTACGACCATTATTATCTTTATAACGGATGTTGAACGATAAATTCTCAGGGGTCTTTTTAGTAAGAATATTGATATATCCTTGCATATTCAAATTATAAATAAAGTATTCTGGTATAGTTACCTCATACTTAACATATGCAGTAGGAACAGAAGACTGAAAATAGAAATCTCTCAAATCAAAATAATAATCAGAAACAATGGTATATTTATATTCTATTACAGAACCTACTTTAGCAGCAGGTATGGTGAATTTCTTCAATTTAGATTTTTCATTCACATTCTCGTCAAAAATATTGTCTTTCGATAGCTTTGTCTTTACGACCTTACCATTTTCCAAATTGTAGGTTGTTCCTGAGAGATTATTTATTCGTTCACGTAATGTCCGACTAGATTCATAATAAGAAATCTGTTGATCACACCAATCGAGACCCTCATTCTTCAATATCTTAATTTTCATTTTTAATGTATATTCATACTGAAAGCCTGACATTTCATCATATACAAAATTCATTTCGGCATCTTTCAATAGAATTACAGCTGATGCTGTTGTATCTTGCGGATAAGAAACCATATTTAATTCATCGACGGTAGCATCTCCAAATTTGGTTTGAGAAAATAAATGCTGGAATCCAATAGTCGCGGATATAGCAATAAGCAGTAATAATTTTTTCATAATAATGTATTATTCAAAGTAAAATAATCAAAACCAGTCTCCATTATAGATAGTCTTCCCTTGCAGTTGACGGGGATCTATCTTTACATATTTTATCTTTTCTCTTCGCCATGTGTATACAATATGTACAAAACCATCTTTGCCTTGTATAACTGACGGATATGAATATTCTTTAATTGGGGAATCTTCTAATATCAATGAAGCCTTCCATGTTATTCCATCATCTGAAATAGACACATTCAGGGGTGTACGGGCTTTGTCTTTATAGGCACTTTCTGCCGCTTTTACATGATTATATACTAAGAGATGGCGTCCATCGTCTAATGTAACCGCATCTGTTCCCGAATTATTATTGGGAAGATAAAGGGCTATAGGATCACTCCATGTCTCACCATTATCTTGTGAAAAGGCAGATATTAAATGTTCGTTCTGAGAACGGCAAACAAGTTGTAATCTTCCATCTTGGAGCTTCAATATACTCGGTTGAATAATATTCCAAGGTTTGCTATTGATCGGGGCTGTCTTTCGCCATGTTTTACCCCTGTCTTCTGTAAATTCACAGTGTACCTGCCAACCATTATCTTCGGTACTTGACCCACAAATCAATTCATTACCAATAAGTTCCGGCTTGTTCTTTATTGGCCCTAGAAATCCTGTAGGTAATGCTTCAGGCTTGGACCATGTTTTTCCATCATCGAATGAACGAATTAAATAACCGCTCCAGTCTTGTACATTCTTACCGATCTTATAGAACAGAAGAAGTTCCCCATCAGGATATTGAAAAAGTACTGGATTATAACATGCTTTTCGTAATGTGTCATTTACAATACCCTCTACTACTTTTTGAGGTGAAGTCCAACCTTTATCCGTCTTTTTAGATACATATATACTAACATCAGGATGACCTTCATATTCTCCACCAAAAAATGCGGCTAATAAACCGGAAGGGGTATCAACTATAGTTGCTGCATGAACAGACGGGAAAGGTGCCGACTCATATATAAATTCATCAGTGATAATACCTTGTCTCCAACGGCTATCTTCATTCAAATTATTCTGGGCAGTAATAGACTGAGTTATAACCAACAAGGCTAAAATTGCTTTTTTAAAGACTGTCATAATACTAATTATAAGGTATGGATTTTTTTATTATGACTATAAAAGTAATATTATTATTCAAAAACACACATTATATCTTTTTAAATATTAAATATATTTTTTAAACAATATTTTCAATTAAACCCTATAAATATTTACTGCTATTAAATCTTACATAATAACAAATTCTATCTATAAATCGTCAATACATATGTATAAAAATTACCCTCCAAGTTGATTTGAACTTGAAGGGTAATATGTAATTAATTATATCTAATTGGAGAGCATCATTTTTCCCACTGCTGTAATTCACTTACAGACAATTGATAATCACGTTCTGTTTCTAAATACTTATCAGTTGTATCATAATAGGCAGATAGTTCCAACAAATAATTAATCAATGATAACTGCCCCTTATCAAAGGCCTTCTTCAATAAAGCATAATCGCTTGTTACATCTAAAACGTCCTTGTACTCTTGTAATAAAATAGAGTATTTCACAGCTTTTTCGTATTGATTATATAGCTTGTTTTGAAACTGTAAACGAAAATCATCATGTTGTATCTGTAAAGCTATTGTCTGTGCTTTTTGATGTTTCACTGTATTACGCCCTTCCCATAATGGAATAGACATTCCGATTACAAATCCTTGCGAGGTAACACCTCCTACTTTCTCATTACTATATCCGGCAGTAAACTTAGGAAGATTGAGCGCACGAGTCAACTGTTCCTGTTTACGACTCATTACAATCTCTTGCCGAGCTTGTAATAGTTCCGGGTTGTTTTCTTTTACAGAAACAAACCATTCGTCAAAAGACAGTGGAAAAGTATAAGGTAAATAAGCATCTGGGACAAAGCTAATTTCTATTCCTCCATTCAGACGCTTCAATTCCGATTTAAGTGTACGGATCTCAACCTCATTTATCTGAAAAGCTTTCTCCACAGTAAGAAGATTTAACCGAGTTTTATTCCGTTCAAGAATATCAATCTCTCCCCTATCAAACATTTTTTGATAACCAATCGATAAATCGCGGGCATGATCCAATCGTTCTTTTAATTGACGACTCAATTTTGCCTGATAAACCAGCTCAACGCAAAAAGCACGAGCCTGTTGTAAGATATCAACCCGCTCTTGCTCGTAAGCTAAATCGACTTGTTTATTTTTCTCTTTTGCCAACTGTGATTTGTACCGATAGGCTGTTGGGAAATCGAAAGACTGATTAATGCTCAGATCTGTTTCGTCTGATTCGGTGCGAGGGCTAGCCCATAAACGCCCTACTGATATTTCAGGATTAGCCATATTCAAACCTGTTTTGTTCCCTATTTTATCAGCATTTGCTTTTTCTTTCAAAGCCTTCAATGTTGTATTATTGGACTCAACATCTAAAAGTATTTGATTAATCTGGTTTTGACCTTTAACAGTAAATAGGCAAAAGATTAAGAATATTATAAATAATAGTCGTTTCATAATTTTATTTATTTTCTTGTTTTTCTTTATGCAAGAACCTATACATAATAGGAATAATATACATATTCAACAGCGTAGATGTAAGAAGACCTCCAATAATCACTTTAGCCATCGGACTTTGGATTTCGTTGCCCGGCAAATCACCTTGTATTGCTAATGGAATTAAGGCTAATCCAGAACATAGAGCTGTCATCAGAATAGGGTTCAGGCGATCTAGCGAACCTCTAAGTATACTATGTTCTACGGAATATCCTTGTTTGCTCAGATCATTGTAATGAGCCATTAGCAAAATTCCATTCCGTGTCGCAATACCAAACAAAGATATGAAACCAATAATAGCCGGAATACTAACCTCACCTGTTGTGAACAGGATTGCATATACTCCTCCAATTAAGGACAATGGCAAATTTAGCAAAACTACTGCCGATTGTGTTACATTTTTGAACTGATTAAACAATAACAAAAATACAATCATAATGGCAAATACAGATGCAATTAACAGCGTACGTGAAGCAGATTGCTCGCTCTCGAACTGCCCCCCATATTCGATATGGTATCCCTCCGGCAACTGTACATTTGCTCCTACTTTTTCTTGTATATCATTTACAACGCCGCGCAAATCACGTCCTGCAACATTCGCTGATACTACAATTTTACGTGAAGCATTTTCTCTGTTAATTGTATTAGGACCTGTAGAGGAAACAATATCGGCAATATATTCGAATGGTATTTTTTTACTATCTGCATCTATCATCAGGTTTCTGATTTTTTCGGCCTCATCTTTATATTCGTCTCCAACCTTTAGTGTCAAATCGAAAGACTTACCTTCTTCATACACTTGTGATACCACCTCACCGGCTAGCATTGTACTTACAAATTCTGAAAATTCAGGAAGTGTGACACCATATTTCGCTAACATTTCACGTTTCGGCGTAATTTTCAATTGCGGACGTTCTACCTGCTGCTCTACCATCAAATCCGCAACACCATCAATACCTTCTATAGACGATTTTATTTGTGTACCTAATGTATAGAGTTTATTCAAATCTGTCCCAAATAGCTTAATAGCAATATTAGCTTTTGTACCGGATAACATATGGTCGATACGATGCGATATAGGTTGCCCTATTTCGATACTGACACCCGGTATGCTATTTAGTTTCTGGCGAACTTCTTCCAGCATTTCATCTTTAGAACGATCTACCAATATAAAAGGTGCTTCTATTTCGGATGTATTAACCCCAAACGAATGTTCGTCAAGTTCGGCACGTCCCGTTTTACGCCCGACAGTCTGAATTTCAGGAATACTTAGTAATTTTTCTTCTGCAATTTGACCCAATTTATTAGACTCTTCGAGTGAAATTCCGGGCATTGCATTTACACTTATGGTAAATGATCCTTCATTGAAAGGGGGAAGAAAGTTTCGTCCTAATGTAAAGAAAACAACAATAGCGGAAGCAAGCATTATACCTGTCACAACCAAAACTTTCTTTTGATGCTCCAATGCCCAATGAAGAGACTTCTCGTAAATAGTTTTGAGCTTTATTACAAATAGCGGCTCTTTTTCTTCTTTGCCATCTTTCGTTTTACCTAACAGATAACTGCACAAAACAGGGGTAACAGTCAATGCAACGACTGTAGAAGCAAATAGGGCAACAATAAATGCAACACCAAGTGGCACTAACATACGCCCTTCCATACCACTAAGGAAAAATAAAGGTACAAAGCATGTTACTATAATCAAGGTAGAATTCAGAATAGGCATACGTACTTCTTTCGAAGCCTCAAAAACCACATCTAATACTTTTTTACGTTCATGCTCCGGTTTCTGCCTGTTTTCTCGCAAGTGCTTGAATACATTCTCAACGTCTATCACAGCATCATCAACTAACGACCCAATGGCGATAGCTAAACCACCAAGACTCATTGTGTTTATGGTTAATCCCATTCCTTTGAGAACAAGGATTGATGTAAGAAGAGATAATGGAAGAGTCAATAACGAAATTAGGGTTGCTCGGCCATTCATCAGAAATAGAAATAGAATGATGACTACAAACAATGAACCTTCGTATAATGATTTCTGTACATTACCAATCGAATTATTTATAAAGCGTTCTTGACGAAATACATCTGTTGTTATTTTTACATCGCTTGGCAAATTCTTTTGCAACTCCAGCAATGAAGCATCTAATTTGTCTGTTAGTTCTATTGTATTTGTATTAGGCTGCTTCGTTATAGTCATCAGCACAGCAGGCTTAGTACGCTCAGATGCAACTCCCAAAACAGGAGCCTTTGCCCCAATTTTGACTTCTGCCACATCACTTACGAGAATAGGATTGTCACCCATCCTTTTTATCACAGCTTTGCCCAATTCGTTTACGTCTGTACTTTGCATCACGCCTCTGACAATATATTCACTGCCATATTCGTACAATACTCCGCCAGCTGCATTTTGGTTCATATTACGCACTACCGTTAATACTTCATCCATACTAACACTATAATGTTTCATACGCCCGGGATCGAGTAATATCTGATATTCCTTAATATCACCACCTATCACCGCAACTTGTGCGACACCACCTGTCGACAATAAGCGCGGACGAATAGTCCAATCAGCAAGGGTACGCAAGTCGAGTAAAGAAGTAGAATCGGCAGACAGGCCCACTATCATTATCTCGCCCATGATAGAAGATTGAGGCCCAAGCGTTGGTTGCCCCACATTTTCTGGAAGGGCATCTCCTAATGCAGTCAATTTCTCAGTTACGATCTGACGTGCTTTATAGATATCTGTACCCCAATCAAACTCGACCCAAACAACAGAAAATCCTGTAGTAGATGATGAACGCACACGCCGCACATCGGTTGCTCCATTGACAGCGGTTTCGATAGGGAAAGATACCAAACGCTCAACTTCTTCCGATGCCATTCCACGAGCTTCGGTCATGATAACGACCGTAGGGGCATTCAGATCGGGAAATACATCTATTTCCATATTTTTAGCTGTATAGAAACCACCAAAAAGAAGAAGGACAGCTCCAACCAGCACCACCAAACGATTGTTTAGTGCAAAATGTATAATTTTATTCAACATAGCTCTATCCTCCTTCCTTTAATGCTCATGAGCATGTGGTATAGACGATGAAGCCGATGCCAGTTTTACATAAGTTGCCCCTTTAGAAACAACAACGTCTCCGACTTTGAGCCCGGATAGAATCTCGACACGTGCTCCGTCACTAGCTCCAAGTTTTACTTCCTGTTTCCGATAACCTTCTTCGTCGAGTTGTATATAAACGAAATAAATACCTTGCTCTTCGGTTAAAGCCGTTGTAGGAATAGATATAACTCCTGAACGAAGAGTCGAAAGTAAATAAACTTCAACAAAAGATCCAGACACGACTTGTCCTATATTATCAAATTCAAAGTTTACAGGTAAATAGTATTCCTGACTGCTCACTGATCTGGCATATGAGGTAACACGCCCATTCAGATCGGCCAACCGATGTATTGTTTTATCGTATGGTGTCTTGAAATTGGCTGAAGTAACATTCGGAAGGTCTTTATAATAACGTTCCGAAACATCGGCACGCAATTGTAGTTTACGATTTTGTGTTATAGTCATTAATACCTGTCCTACTTCGACATATTGTCCTTCGTTTACTAATTTTGCTTTGACAAAACCTGATATTGAAGATGAAACACTAGTTCCTCTTGCTGTTTGTGTTTTGCCCAGACTACCAATTGCTATTTTTGCATTTTCATAATTTAGCTTGATCGCATTATATTCTTTTTCAGAAATAAGTTTATCGGCAATTAAAGATTCAGCACGATCTAGTTCTCTTTTTGCCATATCATAATTTGTTCTGGCTTTTGCTACCGGATCCCCATCTACAATGTTGCTTGAAGAAATACTCAATAAAGGTTCTCCTGCTTTGACTGCAGATCCTTCATTTAATGAAGATTTGTTGAAGGAAATAATCCCACTTGTAGTTGCTGACACCGTAACCTCATCCCCCTGGGCTGATAATATCTGCCCACTGGCTTTGATCACCTGATAAAATTCACCAGCTTTAACAGTTTCCCATTCCAGATTGACAGCCTTAGCCTGTTCTGACGAGAAAATAATTTCATCTGCATGACTTTCTTCATTATCTGATTCATGATTATGGTCACAATCACCGTCACCGTCTTCATGATTATGTCCTTCATGCGTTTCATGATCGTGCCCTGAATGATCGTCTGTCTTATTGGAAGAACACCCCCATGCAAATATGAGTAAACATGCGATGTAATATATTATAGTTTTTTTCATTTATGTTTATTTTTTAGATAAAAGAATAATACATCTATTTAGTAATGATTGTAAATCTTTACTAAATAATATAATTACGCTTCTCTAGTAGGACTAGTGAAGCATCAACCTAAAAAATAAACAGGAGGACCTCGTAGGCAGGAAATAGTGCCGACAAAAGGTGAAATATAATTCTCGAAATAAGGCTTTTGCTGTAGAAAAAGCCCAAAATCCGGTTCTTCGAGAAAGAAACTATTCAAGTAATAGTCTGTAAAATATAAAGATGATAAGCAACATACACTATGTAATATATTATGTTGCAAAGATTGGTCGGCTTGACGAAGTATGGTCATCTTCAAATCGCAATTCTCGACCTGATTATGATGATGATTTGTATCTGTATGATGCCCACAGCAGATAGCTACATCACCATCCGTTTCTGACATACAAGGAAGGTGTAGAATTTCTTTGTCGATGAAACAAACAATACCATCATGATGATAATGCGGCATAACACCATGTGCCAACAACAATATATTGGCTAGGCTGAGCAGCAGAATGGCTATTGCTTTGTTTAACTTCATATTACAAATATAGTATTTTTAATATAAATTGAATAATAAATAATTCGAGAAGAATAACTATTATAAAATAATCTGCTAAACCGGGTGTAAAAGACAGGCTCAAGAATTCACTAATCATAAAATTAATTATATTTGTAAATATTTAATTTTAAATCAATTATGAGACACATTTATTCAATAGCAATAGTATTACTATTTCTTATAATACTATCTTTTTTCACATCATGTTCTACCAAACAACCAATAGAAACAGATAATAGTTGGACAAAACTATTGGACAAAAACTTATCGAAATGGGATATGTATCTGAGTTACGAGATGAAAAACGGATATAATGGCAGTATCCCTCTAAATGTTAACGGAGACACAATACAGCCAATAGGCTATAATAATAACTATAAAAATGTATTTTCAGTTATATCGGATAATAAAGACTCTCTTATTTTGAGGATAAGTGGTGAGGTATACGGTTGTGTGTTTACAAAAGAAGATTACCGGAATTATCGTTTTAGACTCAAAGTTAAGTGGGGAAACCTAAAATGGGAACCGAGGTTAGACAAAGCTTATGATTCCGGAATATTATATCATTCTCAAGGAGAGTGCGGTGTAGACTATTGGCGTAGCTGGATGACAAGCCATGAATTTCAACTTGAAGAAAACCTTTGTGGTGATTACTGGTGTATTGGACAAACTCAAATTGATGTAAGAGCAGAAAAAGACTCTACTAATTTATTTTTCGATAACAATGCTGCATTTGTCACAATGGGTGTAAATACACCGGTAGGCTATCATTGCCAAATAAAGGAGTCGGCAGAAAAACCTCATGGCGAATGGAATGAAATAGAACTTATTTGCTATGAAGGAAAAAGTTTACACATTGTCAATGGTGTTGTAGTTGCAGTATTGTCTAATCCAAAACAAATAGTAAAGGAAGGCCTTATGCCTCTGGATGAAGGGAAAATACAGCTCCAAAGTGAGGCTGGCGAAGTTTTTTATAAAGACATTGAAATAAAAGAAATAGAACAATTGCCTGACGAGTATACTAAATATTTTGATTAAAATCAGAAAGCTTTTAACCATGCATAAAAATAATATCGGCAAAAATATTAATTTATTTTTGCCGATATCGGTTTGTATAATTTTATAATAAGGTCAGAAAGTTAATCTTCATCTTTTTGTGTAGCTGCATATTCTTTCAATAGTTTATCTTGAACATCTGTAGGGACAAGTTCATAATTGGCAAACTTCATCGTAAATGAAGCCCTCCCACCAGTCATAGAGCTCAATGATATTGAATAGCTCGACATTTCTTTTAATGGTACTTTGGCATTTATCATTTCTATCCCCTTATCGCTTTCCATTCCAACAATCATAGCTCTACGATTTTGTAAATCGCTCATCACATCGCCCATTTTGTCCGATGGAACAGAAACAGTCATATCATAAACAGGTTCAAGTATCTTAGGTCCGGCATTACGAAAAGCTTCACTAAAAGCATTCCTTCCTGCAAGCATAAAAGAAATTTCATTAGAGTCTACCGGATGCATTTTTCCATCATACACAATTACACGTACATCGCGGGCATATGAACCAGTCAATGGTCCTTGTTCCAATCGGGACATGATGCCTTTGACGATAGCGGGTAGAAATCGAGAGTCGATAGAACCACCGACAATACTATTGACGAATACGAGTTTTCCACCCCACTCTAAATCGTATGTTTGAACATCTCGCGTCTGAACTTTAAATTCCTGACCATTAAATTTATAGGTATCGGGAACTGCAACATCACTCACATAAGGTTCTACAATCATGTGAACTTCGCCGAATTGTCCGGCTCCTCCTGATTGTTTTTTATGACGATAATCTGACCGGGAAGCTTTTGTTATAGTTTCTCGATACGGAATTTTAGGTTCTGAATATATTATTGAAATTTTATCATTATTCTCCAAACGCCATTTCAAGGTCTTTAAATGAAATTCTCCCTGACCTGAAACTATTAATTGCTTCAATTCTTTCGAATTTTCAATCAACCATGTAGGGTCTTCCTCATGCATACGTTGTAAAGCTTCGCTTAATTTTTCTGAATCTTTTTCTGCTGCAGCTTTAATCGCACGACGATACCTCGGTTCCGGATATTTTATAAAGTTGAATTTATTATCTGTACCTTTTGCATTTAAGGTATTTCCGGTACGTACATCCTTTAGTTTAACTGTTGCGCCAATATCTCCGGCAACTAATTCTTCGACTTTGATGCGCTGTTGGCCTGCCGGACTGAATAACTGTCCGATTCGCTCTTTGGAACCCCTATCTGAATTTAATAAATCATCTCCTTCATGTACCTTACCACTAATCACTTTGAAATAAGAAACTTCTCCGACATGGGGTTCTACTGTTGTTTTAAAGAAGAATAAACTTGTCGGAGCATTAATATCGGGCTTAATTGGCTGCCCTTCTGTGTTAACTGGTGGTTCCATATCCGCAACGTATGGTACCACATTTCCTAAAAATTCTAATGTCCGACGCACGCACATATCCCGCTCGGCACACACACAGAATATAGGGTATATATCGCGATAGATTAATCCTTTGCGTATTCCAAAACGCATCTCATCTTGAGTTAATGTCCCTTGATCAAAGAATTTTTCCATCAAAGACTCTTCATGTTCGGCTGCTGCTTCTACTAATTTCTGATGTAGTTCGGCTGCTTTTTCTTTTTCATTGTCAGGTATCTCTAAGACATCAGGAACTCCTCCTTCGGGTTTCCATCTATACATCTTATTCGTTAAAACATCAATTACAGCATTAAACTCCTCACCTATATTTACCGGATACTGTACTAATACTGCTTTTTCACCATAATCGGCTTTTAGTTGTGATATAACATTCTCAAAATCAGCTTTAGGATGGTCCAACTGATTTACAACAAATATGAGTGGTTTATTCAGCTTTTTTATATACCGCAGCTGATTGATAGTTCCTACTTCCAATCCATATTGGGCATTCAAAACCATAAGAGCTGTATCAGTAACATTTAATGAAGTTACAACATTACCTATAAAATCGTCTGAACCGGGACAGTCTATAAAATTCAACTTCCGATCCATCCACTCTACAGATATAATACTCGAAAAGACGGAATAACCATATTCCTTTTCGACAGGAAAGTAATCTGAGACCGTATTGCCGTCTTCAATACGACCTCTTCGTTTTATAACTCCGGCTTCGTAGAGCATCGCCTCAGCGAGAGTGGTTTTGCCAGCTCCCGAACTCCCAAGAATGGCAATGTTTCTGATCTCATTGGTCTGGTAAGTTTTCATGGCACAAGAATTTATAAGATTTATAATATATATAGTACAGGTTCGATTAAACCTCTCCTTTTTCTCGTGTTTTCATAGCGTACTTTTCAAAAGTAATAAATAGTTTCAAGGATATTATAGAAAAAAAACATGTTATTGAGTATAATAATTTAGATGATGTTGAACAAATTAGACTCAAAATGTATTATTAATACAGATATATATAAGTAATTTACATAAAAAATATTTATTATCTTTTATCTTTGTCGAATCTTAATGATATAAAAGAATAAATGATACGAACTTGAGACGAAAACTTTTCTTAAATAATAATCTATATAATGGTCTCTTTTTATTTAAGTTATTGAACCATATAACTAACTATTATTCATATTAACAAATTTTATTTTTCATGAAAACAGTTAAAGTAATTCTTTTTGCAGTTGCTCTACTAATTGGAGCAAATGCTAATGCACAGCTTGGTATTCTTCCTTTCTCTTTTGGTATAAAAGGAGGTGTAAATTCATCTAATTTTGGAGGAGATGCTAAAGACACTAGCTCTAAGGCAGGATGGAATGCAGGATTGACATTAGATGTATCACTTCCTGCTAGCTTTTATGTTGCTTCAGGTGTTGAATTAACAACTAAGGGTGCTAAATTTGAAGGTTTAGGCTTTGAAGAAAAAGCTAGTGCAAATCCGCTATATATACAAGTACCTATTCACCTTGGTTATAAAATAAGCCTAGTTCCTACAACTAAATTAGTAATCCATGCAGGACCTTATTGGGCGTATGGTTTAACTGGAAAAGTAAAGGTTGACGGTGAAAAAACTGACTTTTTTGGAAAAAACGGAATAGCTAAAAAGAATGATTTTGGTATTGGTGTTGGAGCCGGCGTTAAAGTCCTTATACTAAACATTGGGGTCGGATATGACTTTGGATTGGCTAACATTTCTGATGTTGATGGAACAAAGATAAGAAATAGAAATGCATATGTATCTGCAGGAATTAGTTTCTAATAACCGATCTATACTAATTGAAAATTAATTGATTTTAATTTTCAATTAGTAAAATAAAGATAAAATGCAACTAAAAAAGTGCCGTCTGTATGAATCTCATACAGACGGCACTTTTTGAATAAGGACAAACACACCACATCATAGATGAGGATGATTGACATTATTTTATTGGGTTAAGTAATTCTGATTTTGATAAAATATAAAGATGTCTCGAATAAAAAATTCTGAATCAGTGTTGTTATTATTTCGAGTAAACAAGTATTTATTACAATCGATAATCAAATCAATAAACTTATTTAGATTGTTTAAGTGTGTTTATTATCTGATCTTTTTCAATTAAAAGCTTTTCTACCAAAGCTACTTTTTCCTTTTCTACCTCCAATAGGCGTTCATAAAGCTCTACGATTTTATCTATTGGATTGTAAGTATGAGTACTGTTATCTTCTTGAATAAAATTACCGATACTGGTATTTCCTGTATTAGACTCGATTGTACTATGATTTTCAAAGATAACAGTTAGAGGATCAATTTCAGTCTCTTTAATTAACTCAACTGGAATGTCTAAAGCATGTGCAAATTTTTCTAACATTTCATTCTCTATTTCTTTTTTTTGCTCATAGAAAGAAATAGAGCCCTGACTCAAGCCCATTTCAACAGCTAAAGTTTCTTGTTTAATCCCAAGAGTCTGCCGCAGACGCTTGATTGTTCGCCCATGATGCGTTTTTCGTTCTATCCGATTTTCTGTGTCCATTAATGATGATTTATATAAAACAAATATATGAAAATAACGAGTTATTACAAGAGGATAAGTATTACTATTTTCAGTTTTACACGATCACACGACCATTAATAAACCAAATTTCTTTTGAGACAGCAAAGTATAGTCACCAGCCAATAAAGAAAAGTATAATTACCTCTTTTCAATCATAACTTTAGATACAATGCAAACTATTCTCAAAGCTTCCGTACACGGGGAATAGCTTTATTGTAATTATGTATTGTTTTTCTTGTTTAGAAGATACAAATATTTCTACTTCAAATATATTATTTTTCTGAAATAAAACATCTGCTAATGTATATTTTCTCTTTTCCTTTATACAATCTAATAAAAAAGTAAAAACTTGATGTTACACTTTCCTTGCATCATCGTTACATTAACAAGATGGAGTTGCAAAAGTTCAAATCAATAGTTGTTCCGCTTCGAGAGAAATTGCAGAATTTCGCCCGAAGTATGCTAAATAATAATGGAGATGCGGAAGATGCTGTCCAAGAAACCTTGTTGAGGCTATGGTCTAAAAAAGATAGCTTGGACAATCATCCCAATATTTCCGGATATACGATGCAGATATTAAAGAATATATGTATTGATAAAATAAGAAGTGAGAAGAATACAGTTTCATTAGATAATGTCAGTATTGCGGAAGACAATATTAATCCATATTTATATACGGAGCAAATGGACAGTTCTTTAATCATCAAAAACATCATCAATTCATTACCGGAATTGCAACGAAAAATTATTTGGATGAGGGATGTAGAAGACTATGAATTGGGAGAAATTGCAGATATTATATGTTCAGAAGTTACGGCCGTAAGGGTCAATCTATCTAGGGCACGGAAAAAGGTTCGTGATCAGTTTTTAATCATTAATAAGACAATCAAATAATATTAATCAAAGAGATGAATATTAACAATATAGAAGAATTACTTGATCGCTATTTTGAGGGAGAAACTTCTCTTGAGGAAGAGGAACAACTACGCCAATATTTCCGACAAAATCATGTTGAGAAAGAATTCGAAATATATACACCTATATTTAATTTATTGGATAAAGAACGGGAAATGCTCGAAACCGTTGTGCCTCCTACAAAAAGCAAAAAGCACACTTTGATCTATTTATGGGCAGGAGTTGCTGCAAGTTTACTACTAGTCACAATTATCCGATTAGGTGAACAACGAACTAATAGTCAATCACAATCGATAGTATATGTAGATGGGAAACAAATCTCTGATCCAAATGTAATCAATTCGCAAGCTTTGCTATCTATTGAAAACATATATAGTATGGATGATGACATTATTGATACTCAAATAGCTGTTTTAGATTCATTTACCGACTAAAATATAAATTATGAAATATAAAATATTCATATCAATATGTATATGCCTGATTGTTCCGATGGCTGTTATGGCTCAAGAAAATCTTAAAATAAAAGGTGTATTTGACAGATATGGAAAACAAGAAGGTTCGACTCTTGTCCAACTATCATCTGATATTTTATCACAAGGTAGCAATATTACATTCTACAAGAGTATGGTAACTAATGAAGATATCCAGAAAGAAAAGGCTGCAATATCTGCAATTAACAGTGATAGTGCTAATGGAACGAAAATATCTGAAATAAAAAAGAATGGAAAAATAGAGTCTGGCACATACTTCATTGGCATAAATAAAGAGAGCGGGCAAAAGGAATATATTCTATATAAGAATAAATCGAAGAAACTTACAGTCGTTTACCTTAAAGGGAATTTTTCTCCACAACAATTAGACTCTGAATTGCAAAAATTGAAAGATTTATTCATATATGTAAATAATAAACGGCTCAAAATCCAGTAACAAAATAATAAATAAATTATATATGAAAAAGATTATTATCCTCTTTTGTACTGCCTTATTAACAACATTTGTTAATGCCGGTAACGATACTATCCCGACCAATATGAATGTAATAAATGAAGAAGTAGTTTTATCTGAATCCACAACCGATAATATTACTTTAGGCTTAGACAGTTCGAAACTAGACCCTGAAAGTAGTATTATATATAACGGTTCCTCTTATGATTTCATTTTTTCGTGGAAAAACCGAAAAAAGAAAAGGTTGAGCTCTCATTGGATCGGATTCGGCATGGGATTTATGAATTATGATGACAATAGCATCCCAAATGGAAAGTTAAAAATGAGTTCGTCACATAGCTTTTCTCTCAATCTATTTAATTATTCTATGCATATAAAAAACTCCAATTGGTTGTTTGTTAGTGGAATTGGGTTCGAATGGTTTCGTTACCATTTTGATGGCAATGCAGGATTGGTAAAAAGGGATGGTATAACTGTTTTCGAACATGCTCCGGACGGGGTAGACTATAAGTCCAATATGTTGCTGGCTTATTATATTACGGTTCCATTATTGATGGAATATCAAATACCTATGGGTAGAAGTAATTTCCATATATCGGGAGGAGTAGTGGGATTTTTAAAATATTATTCGAAATCGCAAATTGAATATAAAGTAGAAGGCAAAAACCAGAAAGAAGTTCTCGGACGTGATCTCAACATACGCCCTTATGATCTCAAATTAAGGCTACAAGCCGGAATCGGAGACATCAGCCTATTCGGCTATTATTCACCATTCTCATTGTTTAATAATAACGAAGGCCCCGATCTTAAGACATATAGTATAGGCATGATGCTCTGTTTCTAACAGTACAATCATTTAATTAATAAATGATACCTTCTTTTTTCTTTATACATAAAGTACATTATGGTTTAGTTATCTTTTGTACTTTTGTATTTATAAACAGGAATGTAGATCAAGACAATCAACCAACAGAGTATATATCTTGAATTTTTGTCGAATGTTTAGGCAACTCTATGATTAAATAACAAATACTTTAATGCTTATGGGAATAAAAAGATATCTAATAAAAAAATATATAGAGACTGAGCCTAAAAAAGTATTAGAAAAAGTATCTTTTGAAGAAGGTGTCGATTTAATATATAAAGCACTCATGCAAGATAGCCCTTGTATGATTGCCCGATTTGGGACTATAGAATTAGAAGCTATTATTAGATATATTGCAATAGAAAAACGTAGTTCTAAAGGAGCTGCAGCTTTTTGGAAATATGTAGGATGGGATAACAAAAGAAAAATGCCACTAAAAAATAATGCCGGTTTTTTTTCTAATTCAGTTCCTAATATAGAACGTTTCTGTAAATTAATGATTGACAATATGTCGAATCTAGATATATTGATGAGTCGTTGGGAACCCGGCGAAAATCTTGTACAACATTTCTTTCCTCAGGCCAAAATTGCTCCAATTGAAACAGTTGAGCCTTATTATTATAATCCGCCATGGTCAAGAGCTTTGTCCGGAAAAAAAGTTTTAGTAATACATCCATATACAGAAACAATATACGAACAATATAAAAAGCGCCATCTACTATTTAAAGATAAAGATGTTTTACCTGATTTTGAGTTAATAACAATGAAAGCTGTGCAAAGTATAGCTTTTGAAGAAGTCCCTTTTACTGATTGGTTTGAAGCACTAGAGTATATGAAACAACAGATAGCAAATACAGACTTCGACATTGCTCTGATTGGATGTGGTGCTTATGGTTTTCCATTAGCATCTTATATCAAAGATATTGGTAAAAAAGCCATTCATATCGGTGGTGCTACACAAATTCTATTTGGAATTAAAGGTAAAAGGTGGGACGACCCAAATTCTGCAATCCATGCATTATATAATGAACATTGGGTAAGACCGAATAAGGATGAGACTCCCCAAAAATCTACGGATGTAGAAGGTGGATGTTACTGGTGAAATCTTATAAAAAGCCCTGTCAAGATAATCTTGACAGGGCTTAATCGCACTATGGGAACCTATTTCACTAAACTAATCATTTATTTATTCTTTTATATCGATTTCAACTCCTCTATAGAAATCGAGAATTTTAGCCCGAAACAGAAAATCATATTTAGCCTGTATCTGTTCTGACTTACTTGTCAATAGTTTGGTCTGAGCTTCATTGAATTCAAAAACAGAAGACTTCCCGATGTTGTATCGTTCTTGTGCATATTTAAAAGACTCACCTGCAGCCTCGAACGCTTTACCTGTAGATACAAATTTTGATTGTGCAGCCACAGCACTTTGATAAGCTTGTTGTATTTCTTTAAATAAAGCTAACTTTACATTGTCTAATGCCAGCATATTATTCTCTATGCTAAGTCGGGCGCCACGAACCTGATTACGTACCTGAAAGCGGTTAAAGATCGGAATATTTAGACTGAAGCCAAAATATTCAGAACCATTGTCTCGAAACTGATCTGAAAAAGATCCGTTCTTTGATCCATATTGCCGTTGAACAGAAGTACTATATCTTGCATTGAAGTTCAATGTTGGATAGTACCCGGCTTGAGCTACTTTCAAAAGTTTTCTACTGCTTTCGACTTTATATTCACCTTCTTTAATTTGAGGTCTATTCAACAATGCTGTCTGATATACCTGAGAAGGAGGAACTATGCTTGACATATTTTCTCCTATCACATCCGATATAATCGGCTCTACAATATCGAATTGTTCTGTTTGCTGAATATTTAAAGCTTGTGCAAGATTCAATAATGATAATGTCAAATCATTGTTTGAGGTAGTAACATTCAAATCATCTTTAGCCTGCTGTGCTTTTATATCGAATAACTGCGATGCTGGTACTTTCCCTGCATCAACCAATATTTGAGTTTTTTCTATTTGTTGTTTACTTAATTCGTTCTGTTCCTGATAGGCTTTTAAAATTTCTTTCTTAAATAAAACCTCTAGGTATAAAGATGTTACCTGTAATTCTAAATTTTCTTTTGCTTTCTTCAATCCTTCAGTTGCTGCTTTCAGGCTAAATTCGTCAGCCTTGATCTGGTTAGGAATTTTAAAGCCTGTAAACAATGGCACAGATGTGGATACAGACAGTTGAGCTGAAGATGCATTAGTCGTCATATTAGTATTGGTTTGGTAATTAACAACCTGACCAAAACTAAATCCTTGACTTATATCTGCATTCAAATCAGGAAGGCGACTATTTTTGCTTGTACTTAAATTTATCTCTGAGTTCTTAACATCCAAAGCTTGCTGCTTTATTTCAATATTATTCTCAACAGCATAATTTATACATTGTCTCAAAGTCCACTTACCTTGAGCCTGAATGCTCAATGCCAGTAATAATAAAAAAACGGAAACTATATATTTTTTCATAATTCTAACTAATATTATTTTTTAGTCTCTTCTGGTTTGTCTGAGATTTCATTCCCCCTCACCTTATCACCTTTATTCAGTCCGGATTTTACCTCAACCTTGATTCCATTAGACAGACCTATATTTATTAGTTTCTTTTCATAATTTTTCTTGTTGTCCAAAGAATCTTTCAAAATATATACATAAGAAGAATCATTACTAAATGTTATTGAACTTTCGGGAATCGTCAACACTTTTTCAGCCTTAGCCAAAACAATCTCTGCATTTGCACTATACCCGGCACGTACAACAACTGAATCTGTAATCCGTGCAGCTGCTTTAATTTCAAACAATATAGCTCCATTTTCTTCAGTTCCCTTTGGTGCAATGTATTCCAGAACGGCATCATATTTCTTATTTTCGATAGCTCCTATCGACAGTTTTATAGGCATTCCGGCATGTATACGCCCAACTTCTGTTTCATCTATCTTTCCGATAAATATCATGTCATTCATATCGGCCACGGTAGCAATTGTAGTACCATCGTTGAAAGTATTGGCTTGGATAACCGAGTTACCTACTTTAATGGGCACATCCAGAATCATACCAGTAATAGTGGATCTGATCTGAGTATTGCTATATTGAGCAGTCTTTTTAGAGATACCATTTTTTATAATATCAAGATTATCTTTCGAATTTTCGACTTCTTCAACTGCTTTTTTATAATCAGCCTCCGATTTGTCCATTTCCTCTTTGGCTATTACTCCTTTTCCAAACAATTGTTTCTGGCGATCATATTCTGCTTTCACTTGGGTCAAATTGATTTGAGCCACATTAACACGTGATTCGGCCGAATTAAGCGATGCAACTTCCGGAATAACTTTCACGGTAGCAATGACTTCTCCGGCTTTTACATAATCTCCGGCTTTCTTCAATACCTCCGAGATGATTCCTGAAATCTGAGGCTTAATAAGCACTTCATCACGTGGTGAAACTTTTCCTGTAGCTACAGATGTATTTTCGACATCACCTTCTTCCACAGTAACAATCTCATAATTAATATCTTTAGGTTGATTCTTTTTCCACAAAAGGACAAATGTGCCAATCAGTATCAGTACGGCTATGGCAATCAGTACAATCTTAACTACCTTGTTCATATTTATTTTGTTTTAATTTATTTTCATATTTTATTCTTCCCTTATAGCGTCTATGGCTTTTATACGTAATGCACGCATGGCAGGCAACAGGCCTGACAGAACTCCCGAAATAATAAGGACTATAAGGGCTTTGATTGCTGTACCAAAAGAAATTAATGGTGGTACAAATAACTTTATCTCTAACATACCCGATTCCATTAAATAGCCTATCAATTCAAGAAGAATTACACCAAATACAAAACCTCCTAATCCGGCAATTGTTGTAAGAAGCAAGCTCTCATTGATTATCTGTTTTACAATAACCATTGGCCTTGCCCCTAGTGCTCTTCTCACACCTATTTCACGAGTACGTTCGCGAACTGTCACCATCATAATATTACTGATGCCGATAATACCAGACAATAAAGCTCCTGTACCAACAAATAGTGCCAAAATATCGACACCTAAAAATAGTGCACGGAACATCTGAAAAATCATCTCAGCATTAAAACTTCCCATTGCTTTTTCATCTGTCGGCGATATATTATGAGCAGCTTTGACAATAGATTTCACCTCTTCTTCTACCACTTGAGCCGGATAGCCACTTTTTGCCGTGCAAGCTAAGAAATGGATAGCATCACCCTGATTAAAGGCCTGCTGCATGGTAGTAAAAGGAATATGGACCATCCGTTCGGTACGGCCACCGATAGATATATCTGCTGTTGATGTTACAACACCAACAACCTGAAAGTAGATACCATTAAATCGTATATATTGTCCAATAGCGTCTTCATTGGCATCAAAAAGAGTCTCATAAACTTCTTTCCCAATTACACAGACTTTACGCTTATTAGCTATATCCATGTCATTTATCAAACGACCATATAATATGCGGGGTCTTTCGACAACAAATTGTTCGGGGTAAAGACCTTTAGCTCCATACGAACCTGACTTATGACCTCTTACCACATTTTTATTCCCTCCTCCACTGAATAATAAAGGTGATACATACTCTACAGTTTTTGCTTTTTGACGTAAGAGTGTAACATCCCTATTATTCATATTCCACATACGCCCTTTGCGATATCCTTTGTAAGGCTCGCTTGTGAGCTCTGTATAAAAGAAACACGAATTAGGAGAAAAACCATCTACTATTTTCATCATTCCTCCTTTGAAAGCATTGCCAACCCCCAAAAGAACAACAAGCATGAAAATTCCCCAAAATACTCCGAAACCTGTAAGGAAACTCCTCAACTTGTTGCGGGAAATGGTAGTCCATATCTCCTGTAAATTATCTAGATCAAACATAATTTATATATGTGTTTATTTTTTTATTCTGCCCGCATAGCTTCTATCGGACTAACCTTTGTTGCCTTAAGGGCAGGCATCAGTCCGGCTCCTACACCACAAATTATTAAAACTACTGTAGCCCAAAATACAGTGGTAAGATCTACTGATACGTTCTCAAAAATATTAGGGCCTCCACCCTCTCCCATCTGAGAAAACACCATGCTTATCAGTTCTGTAACTCCAACTCCTACAACTAAACCGACATATCCGGCTGTAGCTGTTATAAAGATAGATTCCATAATTATTAGTTTAAGGATAGAACGTGGTGTAGCACCAATAGCTTTACGAATACCAATCTCTTTTGTTCGCTCTTTTACAGTTATCAACATTATATTACCAACACCGACAACTCCCGCCATCAATGAGGCTGCACCGATGATAAGTATAAAAATATTGATAATGACAGCAATCTGTTCTGCTTGTACAGCATTAGCTGCTGTATTCCAAACATACAATGCTGATCTATCTTTAGGGTCGAATGAGTGAAGTTGTCCTATCGATTCACGTAACTTCTCTACAAATGCATCATTTGCTTCTTCTGTTTGCAAACCATTTACAATAAAACTAATTTCTCCAAATCCATAACCTTTATTGTAAAGAGCCTGTGCTGTCGTAAACGGAATATAAGCAGGAGGATTATTCTCAAACTGATTCTTATTATTGTAGACTCCAATAACCTGATAGGCTATACCATTGGCTATGACATGCTTCCCGAAAGGACTCTCGTCCTTAAACAATATCTTCTTCATATCAGAGCTAATAACTATAACTTTTCGACGACCAGACATATCTATTTCATTTATAAAACGTCCATCTCCCGCGTTTATATTTATGTTATTGATAACAGATGCGTCGGGCGAAACTCCACTTAATGTCCATGCACCATATTCTTTCTCATACGAAACTGTAGCTGATTGGCTAATCAGTGCAGACACATAAGCAACTTCTTTTATTTTAGTTCTTATAAGATCATAGTCTTTGTTATCGAATTTTATTTCTCTATTTGTGGGGAGCCCTTTATAAGGCATAGATGTTCTTCCGGGATAGATCGTAACTGTGTTTTTTGCCCTATCCGAAAAATTAGATGTCGCAGCACTTCTAAAACCATTACCGACCCCCAGCAAAATTATAAGCATAAAAATCCCCCACGCCACAGCTAGTCCTGTGAGGAAAGTACGCATTTTATTTTTGCTGATAGTGGATATAATTTCTCTGAACGAATCGAAATCAAACATAATTTACATTTCTATTACCGGTTGTTTATTTATTTCGATAGACCCGATTATACCATCTTTGATATGAATTACTCTATCTGTCGCATCGGCTACTGCCTGCTCGTGAGTAACAATTATCATTGTAATATTATCTGTTGTATTAATCTCCCGGAGCAATGTCATCACCTCATTCGATGTTTTACTATCAAGTGCCCCTGTAGGCTCATCAGCAAGAATGATCTGAGGTTGAGCTATAAGTGCACGAGCGATGGCAACACGTTGCTTTTGTCCTCCTGACAACTCATTAGGCATATGCTCCGCATGGCTTTTCAATCCCATTTTGTCCAAATATTCTAGTGCTAACATATTCCTCTTTTTTCGGCTCACACCTTGATAATAGAGTGGTAATGCTACATTTTCCATTGCATTTTTGAATGATATCAAATTGAATGACTGAAATATAAACCCTATTTTCCGATTTCGTAAATCTGCAGCCTTATTCTCACTCAAATTTTTTATCAAAACATTATCCAAATAATAATCTCCTGTATCATAGGTATCAAGAATACCCAAAATATTGAGTAATGTGGATTTGCCTGAACCGGATGCTCCCATGATAGACAAGAATTCGCCTTTGTCAACATCCATGTTTATACCTTTGAGAACATGCAATGGAGAACCATTGTAATAGGTTTTATTAAGATTTCGTATTTTTATCACGTTCTTCTACAATTTATTTATATTGATCTTAACGTACATTATTGACTTCTAATGAAGGTCTATTTAATATGTCGCAAATAATAAAAAAAAGTTACACATCTTATAAATTTTAACATTTTATTCTACATATTGTTTTTTTAATATACTGTTTATCCTCTACTTTCAATAAAAAGGGACATGCCCCAAATAATATTATTTGGGGCATGTCCCTTTTACTATCTAAATATTAGTTACTTCTAAAAGAAATATTTATTCAAAAAATCCATAAATTTACTTTTATATGATTCCGAAACGGGAATATATTCTTTTCCGAATACTATGCAATTGCGTTCTATCGTTCTGACTTTATCCAAATTAACAATAAATGAACGATGTACACGCATAAATTGTTTGGATGGGAGTTTCTCTTCGAGCGACTGCATACTCATTAATGAACTTATCGGTTCAGCAACACCTTCGAGATGAAATTTCACATAATCCTTTTGATTTTCAATATATAATATCGTTTTAAAATCAATTTTCTCGATACGATAGCCTGACTTTACAAATATACTGGTAGCCTGATCTGATTCTACTAATTTAAACCAACTTAATGCTTTGTTGGATGCTTGCAAGAACTCTGTATAATTAATTGGTTTTAATAGATAGTCGAGTGCATTGAGCCGGAATCCTTCTAATGCATATTTATCGTATGCTGTTGTAAAAACCACTTTCACAGAAGGAGGTAAGGTTTTTGAATATTCGAGTCCATTTACATTCGGCATATTAATATCCAGAAAAAGAAGGTTTACATTTCCCGATTCTATAATATCAGAAGCTGCCAAAGCATTATCGAAAGTACCTACTGAGGTCAAGAATGGAGTTTTATCAACATACGATTTCAATAGGTCTATAGCCAAAGGCTCGTCATCTATTATTACACAATTTAATTTCATGCTTTTTCCTCCTTAGATTTAAAATTGATACGGAGCATGGCAAAAAAGCTATTAGTCCGCCTTTCTATTACAAATTCATTCCTGCTAGGATACAAAAGTTCGAGCCGCTTAGAAAGATTAGCCAATCCGATGCCCGAATTACGCTCTTCCATATTTCTTTCTTTTTCTATTAAACTATTTTCAACAGTACAAAGAACTCCTTTTTCTTTTTCGACAAGAATTGTAATATCAATAAAGCTATCTTCATTACTATATATTCCGTGTTTAAAGGCATTTTCGATAAGAGTCATAAACAATAGCGGTGCTATAAGATCTTTACTACCATTATCTTCAATCAAGACTCTCAATTGTATAGATGGTGCTAACCGTAGCTTCATCAAATCGATATAGTTACGCGTAAATTCCAATTCCTGATTGATAGGAACAAATTGCTGGTCATTTTCATACAAAACATAACGAAGCAGATTGCTAAGACGATGTACCGAATCCTGAGCTTTATTTGTATCTATAGCTATCAGAGAGTAAATATTATTTAGTGTATTGAACAGGAAATGAGGATTTAATTGGCTACGAAGATTACGTAAATCAGCTTCCAACTGAACACTTTTTATTTTTTCGAAATTTATAGAATCACGGTTCCAGCGAAAAGTTACTTTAGTAGCCACACTCATCCCGATAACCAATATTATCAATAAATAATCAGTAAACATACGCATAGCAAAACCTCCTAAGGGTTGTTTCTGAAAACCTTTAGGTGGAATATCCCTACCCATATAAGGGGGATGTCCTCCTTTAGGCATATTAGGCATAGGATGCGAAGGTGGCATAGAAAATAATATATCAAATATTACTGTCTGAATGGCTACCAAAATGGCTACAATAACAATATTTGCCAATATATATGGAATAAACCGCTTTGTAAACAATAGTTTATCAATCAGGTATAAATAATTGATATAAAACAATACAATAAGAATACCGGTTCTGACAAGAAAACTTATATAAGGCTTATAATCCATCTGCGAATCGCGGGTCATTATATAGAATGGTACAACCAGCACAATGCCCCAAAGCAGAAGATGTAAAAGTATTTTTGTATAATTCTTCATATAGGATTCCGGTTTATTTATTCATATCTCAAAGCTTCTATAGGATCTAGCGCCGCTGCTTTTTTGGCAGGGTACCAACCAAAAAATATCCCTGTAGCAGTACATACAATAAAAGACAAAACTATAGTATAAATTTCAATATCGATAGGCCAAGCCATTATATTTTTCACAGCAAATGCACTTCCTATTCCTAATATGACTCCAATTATACCTCCTGTGACACTGAGCAGAATAGATTCGATCAGAAACTGCATCAATATATCAACCCCTCTGGCCCCGATAGACATACGAAGCCCAATCTCTCGGGTACGCTCTGTTACTGACACATACATAATATTCATGATACCAATACCCCCAACAAAGAGGGATATACCAGCGATACAAGCTAAAAGGACAGTCATCATTTCGGTCGTAGAACTCATCATTGTAATCAATTCTTTCTGTGAGCGAACATTAAAATCATCCTCATCATTCGCCCCTATTTTGTGCTGCTGACGCAAAATGGTTTCGATGCTTTCAATGGCTGCATCTGTTGCATCTTCACTTATTGCTGAAGCAGAAATAGATTGAATATAGGTAATAGCCAATATTCGTTTCTGTACTGTTGTATATGGAGCTATAAGCAGATCATCCTGATCCATACCCATGGTATTATCACCTTTCGATGCTAAAACACCAATTACCTTGAAAGGTATTTTATCGAAACGGATAGTTTGACCTATCGGATCTTCACCATTAGTAAACAGGTTTTCGACAACTGTCTGTCCGATAAGGCATACTTTGGCTGAAGTTTTAATGTCTTCGTCTGTGAAACATTCGCCTTCGGCTATAGTATATTTGCGAATATCAAGATAGGAGGTATTAACGCCATACATACTGGAGGGTGAATTATTGGCTCCATATATGACCTGTCCTGACGATGATACTTCAGGCGATGCGGCAGAGATATATTCAGCCTGATCGGCAATAACCATATAGTCTTCCAGTTTCAATGTCTGCATACTCGACGCACTCTGCCGGACTCCACCAAACTGACCTGTTCCGGGACGAATATTAATCATATTGGAACCCATTGTCGAGATCTGATCTTGTATACTTTTTTTCGAACCTTGCCCTATCGCAAGCATAGTAATCACAGAAGCAACGCCTATGATAATTCCTAACATGGTTAGAAATCCTCTAAACTTGTTTCCGCTCAAGGCTCGGAAAGCTATCTTAAATAAATTGACTATATTCATAATATATTATGTATTCTTCAGTTATCGGCACGATGCCTCTAACTTTTTATAAAGTCCATATTTCTAATTTTCTTTTGGTATCGTATCCAAAACAGCTTTTGCTGAACGAATATCTGCATTATAGGTATCCTCTTTGATACGTCCATCTCTGATCACTATATTTCGGCTACTAAAATGTGCAAGTTCAGGATTGTGTGTTACAAATATGATTGTACGATGTTCTTCTTGATGTAATTTTTGCATTAATGTAAGGATTTCGAAAGAAGTGCGGGTATCTAAATTACCTGTCGCCTCATCGGCCAAAATAATGACAGGCTCATTGACCAATGCACGGGCTATAGCTACTCGCTGTTGTTGTCCTCCAGACATTTGATTCGACTTATGTAACAATCTATCGCCAAGTCCAACATCCTGCAATGCTTTTACTGCACGTGCATATCTGTCTTTGGCAGATACAGCAGAGTTGTACATCAACGGTAGTTCTACATTTTCTACAGCAGTTGTTTTAGCCAAAAGATTGTATGATTGAAATATAAACCCAATTTTCCGATTGCGGAGCATAGCTCTATCATTCTTTCCCATAGTCCGGACAGATACTCCATCCAGATAATATTCACCTTCGGTTGGAGTATCCAAGCATCCCAATACATTCAACAATGTAGACTTACCAGAGCCACTGGTTCCCATAATGGTAACAAACTCGCCCTCGGATATAGAGAAGCTGACACCACGCAGAGCATGGACAACTTCGTCACCGACTACAAAGTCTCGTTTTATATCATCTACTCTTATTATTTCTTTAGCCATAGCAATCTATTTTTTACCATTGCGGTTATAATCTTGCTTATTATCATTCTTTGATTGTTCTTTTTCAGACTGTTTGTCTTTCTCTTTCTGGCTATTATTTTTGTTCGGTTTGTCTGTTTTTTTTACATCTGCAAACTTGCCCGAAAGCCCTATTTTTTTGAATGACTTATTTAGCTTGCCTTTGGTATTCTTTTTTGCATCAAACTTGATAATAATAGTGGAATTATTAGGATCGATCTGTACATCATGTATTCCTTTCAATGTACCTATTTGATTTTTAAGTTCTGATTCAGACTTTTTAGAATGAGTATAATGATAAGTTTCAGTTTGATATTCTAACTGAGATTGATGTTGTTCTTTCTTATCGTTATTACGAGCTGATGACTGGCCATAACTTAATGTAGTGAATAATAAAAATAATCCTAATATGGCGATTCTATATATATGTTTCATTTTTTCTTCTTTTATTTATTATTTGAAAATAATTTAATGCAATTTTATTTTTTCTTACTACCTCCACCCGGAGGTTTAGGCATAAAGGGACTAGTCTCTCCACTAGTGTTGGAGTCTTGTTTTGACATATCTTTCGTAATCTGAGATATTCCTGTAACAATTTCATCATCACTACCAACTCCGGATAACACAACTGTATTAATACCGTCAGTCGATCCTAAGCTTACAGCCTTCGGACTTATGGTATTACCGGATTTAATCCACACATATTGATCTTTACCATCCCCTTGATTTGGCAGCGGAGAAATAATCAGGTCTTTAATACCTTTCAGAATTTCAGGATTCGGGTTGAAACGTGTAGCTTTAGATGGGATAAGCAACACATCATTTTCTTCCATAGTGAAAATACTTACACTAGCTGTCAATCCTGGTTTCAATTTCAAATCCGGATTGGGAGCATTAATTACGACCTCATAGGTTACAACATTAGATGTAGTTGTTGCTTCTAAACGTACCTGCATCACTTCTCCTTCAAATGTATCGTTAGGATAAGCATCTACAGTAAAAGTAACATGCTGACCAACTTTTACTTCACCTATATCAGCCTCGTCCACATTAGCTATCACTCGCATTTTGGTCAAATCATTAGCTATCGTAAACAGTGTAGGTGTACTAAATGATGCTGCAACTGTTTGCCCTTCTTCAACAGCACGTGAAATAACAACACCATCAATTGTAGAATAAATAGTTGCATAACCGAGATTTGTCTTAGCTTTCACTACTGCTGCCTGCGATGATGTTACAGCCAACTTAGCTGTCTCGTAAGTTGTTTGTGCATCTTCCCAATCTGATTTACTGATAGCCTGCTTCTCCCACAACTCTTTTTTCCGATTATAATTTCGCTGTTGATTGTTTAACTCAACTTGCTTAGATTGCAGACTTGCAGAGGCATTCGAAAGTTCCGATTGTAGGAGCATCTTGTCCAACTCGGCTAATATCTCTCCTTTCTTAACCACTGAATTGTAGTCAACATATATTTTAGAAATCACACCTGATACTTGTGTACCAACTTCGACCAAAACAATTGGTTCGACTGTGCCCGTAGCGGTAACAGAAGTAGATATATTCCCAGTATGAGCCTTAGTTACATCTAACTGAACAGTTGCTTTTCCACTTGATGGCAACAAAAAAGCAATAATCACAGCAATTATAATTATGACAATTGCTATCAGTCCTATTTTTTTCTTATTCATTCTATTTTTATTTATATTTTATAGATCGATTTCGTTTCCTTGATAGAAATTAAGTAGCTTGAGACTTAGCAATGCTGTATATTTTGCTTGCAACAACTCTTGCTGTGCATTGACATAATTCGTTTTTTCGGTTGTCAATTCTACTGTATTACGCATACCCAGATTATACTGCTCGGTTACAAGATCATAACTCAACTTGGCTGAGGCCAATTTATCTTTTGATGCTAAGTATTTACTTTGAGATGACACTGCGTCCTGATAAAGTGTTTCTATTGTTCGCAGAAGCGTTTTCTGCGCATCTATAAAGTTAAGTTCTGCTGTTTCAATTTCTATTTTAGCTTTTTGTACATTCGATTTATTTTGTCTGTTATCGAAGATCGGAATGCTCACTGTAAGCCCTACACTCTGATTAAAATTACGATCTAATTGACGCAAAAATGATGTTGATTGATTATATACATTACCCGTACCAATACTTCCTGACAGGGACAGTGTGGGCAGATATCCAGCCTTAGCTGTAGCTTTATTCAGGTTTGCAATATTTATACCAATTTTGCTATTAGCTATCTGAGGCATAATAACCAAAGCTTTTTGGTACACATCTGTTTTCAGAGGAATAGCTTGCAAGACCTGCTCGTCATCAACTTCCGGAAACTCTAAATCAAAGTCAACATCATAATCTAGTTCCAACAGCTGCTTTAGTTGTAACTTATAGCTATCGAAAGAGTTTTGAGCTAAAACCAAATTATATTTATCGGAACTATACTGTGCTTCGACCTGTGCATATTCACTTCGGGTAATACTTCCCGCATCTAAAAAATCTTTAGTCTGCTGAAGCTGCACTTGTGTAGACGCTACCGTATTTTCATTATTCTTTATAGATTCTCTTGTGTAAAGCATCTGTAAATAGGCCTGTGTTATAGATATCTCAATATCATTCTGGATATCTTGTGTATTTAGCTCTTCAGCTTCTTTATTCAGTTTTGCTTGTTTGATATTGTTTAAGTTACGTTTTCCGTTATAAATTGTCCAATTAGCAGACAAACCATATTGTCCCGAAAAAGTCTGCTCATACTTGTAATCTCCATTATTATTTGCAACTTGCGAGTTACCGAATTTCTGAGAGACACTCCCTGACAAACTTGGGAATAGTTCTGCCTTAGACTGTGCTATATCAACATCATAACCGGCAACTGATAGTTTTGATTTTTGCACCTGAATATTTTTTTCACGAGCATAATCTATGCATTCCCGTAAAGTCCATTTATTCTGAGCCTCCAGACTTACTGTTGCCAGCAAGCCCGAAGCTAGAATACATATAGTAAACCTAAATAACCTTTTCATAATTTTATTCACTTTTGTTCAATCCATATTATCCGGCATATCGGGAGGCATCTGATCTCTATCCGGACGGGATTCGGAATTCTCTTCTCTCGGAATTCCAACTCCCCCCGAATGAGGCGGATTCCCGAATTTTATATCCTTACGTCCTATCTCAAATTGTTTATATTGTTCGTCGGATAAGATGGAATGATATTTCTTATCATATTTAACTTTTGATTTACGAATCTTCTCATTTACCTTATCTACCTTTTTTATTATTTTATCTTTTTCCTTAGGTGTAAGATTCGGATTGTTATCTATTTGTATTTTAAGTGCCTGCCGTTCACCTGTCAATTTTGATATATCGGCTTGCTCTTTCGATAGAGCATCAACTAATTTGGTACGTTGATCGAGTGTCAAATCAGAAATTTCAGGTAACTTCATCACCCATGGTTTATTATCTCCACTCATCTGATTTCCCATTGGTGGTCGACCACCTTCTCCTCCCGGAGGACGTCCTCCTCTTCCCCCTTGTGGAGGTTGTGCTGACATACTGATGTAAGCAAGAAGAAGCATCGCTAGCATTACTATTTTCTTCATATTTTCGTTATCATTAGTTATTAAAATCAAATGTAGATTATGTTAAAATCAACAACAACGATAATCGACAAAGAGGGAAAATTAATCGACAGATACTCGATTTCACAAGAAGACGAAAAAAGATCAAATTATATGGGCTTATACACTTTATTTAGTGTATTTTTGTAAATTCATTTTCGACGAGAATAAATATACAGCCTATATAATGGAATTTAATCATAATCAATATCTTGAATATCGGATTTTTGATTTTCTGATTGATTATAATATTCGTTTTGCACTATATCGCCTACCCGGCGAACATGATATAAATCTTATATTACAAACATCGCCAAACGAGAATCAGTTTGAAAATCTATCGGAACTAAATAATAAACAAGGTTTTGTAATAGCACCATTCCAGATATCAGAAAGAAACCCAATAGTACTTATTAAACCCGATATTGTGATAGCAGGGCAAAATGCGATACTATCATATATAAAGGATTTTATCAGTATTACGTCAAACAACCCTGTCTCCCAAACATTTGTAGGAGATAATATATCAGATACATTCGAAGCATACAGCAAAGCATATAGTGTTTTTCAGACAACATTAGCAGATGGAAATATACAAAAACTAGTACTGTCCAGAACGCTAAAAAAAGAACGAAGGCAAGATTTTTCGATAGGAGAATCCTTCTTGAAGGCTTGTAAAACATATCCGGACAATTTTGTATATTTATGCAATACTCCCGAAACCGGAAGCTGGCTTGGATGCTCTCCTGAATTGCTTATAGCCGGACAAGAAAGCAGTTGGAAGACGGTAGCCCTTGCCGGAACAAAAGACAATTCGACTACGGATTGGGATAACAAAAACCGCATAGAGCAACAAATTGTTGCTGACTATATGCAACAACAATTAGAACTAGGAGGATATAGATATACAGAAAGCAAACCTGTAACAATAGAGTCTGGTAATATAAAACATATCAAGACTGATTTTTCTTTCGAATCCGATAGTTCCGCTTCAGTAGGTGATCTATTAGAACTTTTACATCCGAGTCCTGCAGTGTGTGGATTTCCTAAAAAGGAAGCTTTCGAATTTATTGTAGCTAATGAAGGGTACAACCGTTCCTACTATTCAGGCTTTTTAGGTTGCATCAACATGATGGGAAAAACAGAAGTGTATGTAAATTTACGGTGTATGAAAATACATAAAGATATATTAGAACTATATGCCGGAGGAGGTATCCTCACATCGTCAAGTTTAAAGTCGGAATGGGAAGAAACTGAAAAGAAATTACAAACAATTCTTTCAATAATAGACAAGTAACAGATAAATAAAGGAGTAACAATATGTATTCAGTTAAAAAAAATGTTTTACAAACTGTATCATTATTCAAATTGTATGGGATCGATCATATTGTTCTCTCTCCCGGATCAAGAAATGCTCCTTTGATACAATGCTTTACGCAGGATTCATATTTCAAATGCCATATAATTGTTGATGAACGAAACGCCGCTTTTTATGGCATCGGCCTGATCCAAAAATTACAAAAGCCTGTGGCTATCTGTTGCACATCAGGTACTGCACTATTAAACTATGCCCCTGCTGTAGCTGAAGCATTCTATCAGCAACTACCACTAATTGTTTTATCAGCAGATCGTACTCCCGAATGGATAGGACAAATGGATGGACAGATAATCGCACAATACGGAGCTTTAAATAATTTCGTAAAAAAATCTGTTGCTTTACCCGAAATAAAAGATTCAACGGACGAATGGTATTGCAATCGCCTGCTCAATGATGCTCTTATTGCTTCTACGGCAGATGCACCAGCTCCGGTACATATCAACTTACCGATTGCCGAACCTCTGTTCGACTATTCGGTTGAGCATCTTCCTGATGTCCGCAAGATAACAGCTGCACCAATCAAGAAAACAATTGATATAAAACCATTTGTTCAAACATGGAGAAATTCGGGTAAACGAATCATAATAGTCGGGCAACTATTCAAATCGGAGAAGACAATATCTTTACTAAATTCCTTAGCCCAAAAGGCAGACTGTGTTGTTCTTTGCGAACATTTGTCTAACTGTGTATCTCCCAATTTTGTTACCAGTTTTGACGCTCTTTTATATAAATTGTCGAATGATGAGAAGGTCGATTTTACTCCCGATCTTGTAATCACAATAGGAGGTCATATTGTATCTAAACGCATAAAACATTTTCTCAGAGAACATAAACCTGCTAGCCATTGGCACATAAATGAATCGGGAGAGATTGTAGATTTATTTCAGTCACTTACCGATCTGGTCGAAACTGATACAGATTACTTTCTATCTGAATTACTATCTTCCATTTCAGACGATAATACTCAACCGTTCCATACTCTTTGGAATAAAGCTATAAAGCAAATACCTGAACCGAATGACGAAATTCCTTTTTCTGATATATGGGCAACTGGAAAATTCCTTAAAAGATTACCCAAAAATTCATCACTCCATTTAGCAAATAGTTCTACTGTGCGCAATGTTCAGCTATATGCAATTGACAAAACAACTACAGTTTATTGCAATCGGGGAACTAATGGGATCGAAAGTTCACTTCCTTCTGCTATCGGATTTGCATCTGTACATGACGATTTAACCTATTTGATTATCGGTGACTTGAGTTTTTTCTATGGACTCAATGCTTTATGGAATATAGGCCACATTAAGAATTTGCGTATTTTATTAATCAATAATGGAGGAGGGGGAATATTCCACCTACTACCGGGACTGAACAAATCGGCTTCTTTGGGCGAATATGTAGCGGCCGGGCACAATGGAAATGCAAAAGATTGGGCAAAGGCAGCAGGATTATATTACCTGTCGGCCAACAGTAAAGATGAGTTAGAAACCACACTCGAGTCCTTTTTTGATAAAAACATTCAACAGTCTGTACTATTCGAAGTATCAACTGATATGGAAATAAGTAAGAAAGCTTTTCAGGACTATTATCACAACTTAAAAACTAAATAAATGACATATTTTAAATATATTGTAATTGCATTTATTATATTAAGCAATATACATAATATAAATGCACAAAATACAGGAACCTCCACCAGCATAGAGTTTGCACAAGATACAGCACGAGTAGAGCAAAAAGTACGAAATATGTTAGAGCAGAACTGGTCTACGGTTGGCATGATTGAAGCTTCTGCCGAACTGGAAAAAGGCTATGATGAATTATTAAATAAATATTACAACAAGCTTTTACAATCTGTATCGAACGATGACGATAAAAAAGTTATCCGTGATGCTCAACGCAATTGGATAAAATTGAGAGATAGTGATATTGCAGTAATACATGTAGTAAAACAAAAGGTATATGACGAAGCAGGAGGAGGTACCATTTGGGGTGTGATAGGAGCATCAGCACGAGCCGATATTACCAAAAGAAGGGTTATTGAAATATACAACTTTCTAACCTTTGGTGATATTGGAGGATAAATAACAATCGACAACAAACAATATTAAAATATAATAATATGGCAACAAACAGAAAATGGGAAACCATCAAAGAATATGAAGAAATCTTATTCGATTATTTCGAAGGTATAGGACGCATCACAATCAATCGTCCACGCTACCGCAATGCTTTCACTCCTACTACTACACAGGAAATTAGCGATGCCCTGCGTATTTGCCACGAGAACCAGGACATTTATGTTATCGTGTTGACAGGAGCAGGCGATAAAGCTTTCTGTGCCGGTGGCGACCAGAATGTAAAAGGCAAAGGTGGATATATCGGGAAAGATGGAGTACCTCGCTTACAGGTTCTTGAAGTTCAGAAACAAATCCGCTCGATGCCTAAGCCCGTTATAGCAATGGTCAATGGCTACGCGATTGGTGGAGGTCATGTGCTACATGTTGTTTGCGACTTGACAATTGCGTCTGACAATGCTATTTTCGGACAAACAGGTCCCCGTGTCGGAAGCTTCGATGCCGGATTCGGTTCATCGTATCTTGCTCGTATTGTAGGACAAAAGAAAGCACGCGAAATATGGTTCCTTTGTCGCCAATATTCGGCACAAGAAGCATTGGATATGGGATTGGTAAACACCGTTGTTCCATTCGATCAACTAGAAGATGAAACTGTAAAATGGGCACATGAAATGATGCAGCACAGCCCAATGGCATTGCGAATGATAAAAATGGGATTGAATGCCGAATTGGATGGACAATCCGGTATTCAGGAATTAGCAGGAAACGCAACTTTGCTATACTACCTGACAGACGAAGCACAAGAAGGTAAGCATGCATTTTTAGAAAAGCGCAAACCGGATTTCAAGAAATATCCTAAATTTCCTTGATTTATACAATCATGGATATAAAAATTGAAATAATTCCGTACACCTTACAATTCAAACGCCCTGCGGGAACATCTCGCGGGGTGTATCACGACCATAAAGTATGGTATGTAGTGGTACGCTCTCTATCCGACCCCGACCACTGGGGGATAGGTGAATGCGCCCCATTGCATGACCTTAGTTGTGACTTTGATGCTAATTATGAAGAGAATCTTAAACATTTCTGTAAAGAGTTAGAGTTGAATGGAGTATTAGATTATGAACAACTCCGCCCCTACCCGTCTATCCTATTCGGATTAGAAACAGCTCTTCGTCACTACGAGCAAAAAAGTTTCAATTTGTGGCAAACTGCATTTACCGAAGGAGAACAAGGAATCCCTATTAATGGGCTTATTTGGATGGGCGAATATAAGTATATGCTCGAGCAGATTGAAAGTAAGATGAAGCAGGGTTTCCGATGTATCAAACTTAAAATAGGTGCCATTGATTTTGAGAAAGAAATAGCATTGCTAACGCATATACGTTCTCATTTTTCGGCAAAAGAAATCACCTTGCGTGTAGATGCGAATGGTGCATTTTCGCCAACTGATGCTCTTGATAAATTAAATAGGCTTGCAGAATTAGACCTACACTCAATAGAGCAGCCTATACATGCCGGACAATGGGATGAAATGGCTAAATTAACACAGGCAACTCCTCTGCCAATAGCATTGGATGAGGAATTGATTGGAGTTAATAACCCTACTGACAAGCAATTATTGCTAGAAACTATCAGACCTCAATATATCATATTGAAACCAACTTTGCATGGAGGTATAAAAGGAGCGGATGAATGGATAAAGCTGGCAAATAATCTTAATATTGGATGGTGGATTACATCGGCCTTAGAATCTAACATCGGGCTGAATGCGATTGCTCAATGGTGTGCAACATTTAATAACCCGTTGCCACAAGGCCTAGGAACAGGAGCTTTATATACCAACAATATAGATATGCCACTGGAGATAAAAAGTGACTGCTTATGGTTTGATCCGAAAGATAAAACAATTTCGATTAATGATTTAAAGGTATAATGTATCAAACTGATATACAGAAACAGGCAATCACAATAGAGGGTATTGTTTATAAACCGGAAGCATTCAGTCAAGACTCTCCATTCGCAAAAGATAGTTTCAGACATGATCTATTCCTTTTTCTACAAGAATGGTTTTCTGACTCTCCTCTACTAAAAGTACAAACTTCGGGTTCGACAGGCACACCGAAAGAAATGTTTGTCGAAAAAGAAAGGATGATGCAAAGTGCTGTATTGACTTGCTCTTTTCTTGATTTACAAAAAGGAGATACAGCCTTATTATGCATGCCGCTAAAATATATTGCCGGTAAAATGGTCGTAGTACGTGCTTTGGTAGCACAACTCGACCTCTACCCCATTGCCCCATCAGGCAACCCATTAAAAAACATTGATATCCCATTCCGATTTGCGGCCATGATACCTATGCAGGTATATAACAGCTTGCAAACAATTACTGAAAAGGAAAGACTTTCTAATATTCATTCGCTTATTATTGGTGGTGGTGCTATCGATTCACAAATGGCTGAAAGTTTAAAAAGTTTCCCAAACAGTATTTATTCTACTTATGGTATGACCGAGACACTCTCTCATATTGCCCTACGCAAGTTGAATGGCAAAGATGCTTCGGAATATTATACCCCTTTTCCATCTGTCAACCTATCATTATCGGATGATAATGCACTGATTATAGATGCTCCTTTAGTCTCAAAAGAAATTCTATACACAAATGATATCACAGAAATAAGTATTGATGGTAGTTTCCGCATCATAGGCAGAAAAGATAATATTATCAACAGTGGCGGTGTAAAAATACAAATAGAAGAAGTTGAAAAATTATTAGAACCAATCATATCATATCCTTTTGCCATTACTTCTGCTCCCGATCCTAAATTTGGAGAAATAGTAGTTTTAGCTGTGGAAGGAGAAGTGGATGAGAACAGTATACACCAGAATCTTCCTGAATATTATATTCCAAAAAGAATAATCCTTATAGACAAACTACCACTAACTGAGACCGGAAAAATCAGCCGAGCTATATTAATAAAAATAATTAAGAATTATTTATAACATTAGTTTTTACACAAAACAATAAAGAGAAATATTAATTTCTCTAAACTCTTTAAATCTTATCAAAAGCAATTTCAAACAAAACAGCATATAAATCAGCTACATATTTAATATATCAAATAATATTTATAAATAATTTTACCAACCATCGTCATATTATTATTATTTATTATATCTTTATGCTAAAACAATACCATAATCATACTTATGAACCTAAAAAGTTTATTAATAAATAATTCAGAAAACAGCCTGTCCGGAACAAAATGGCATACGTTAAAACAATCTATCATTAAATCCCTATTATCTATTGGTAATACGACTATTGCAGAGTTAAGTTCTGAACTCCAATCAAGTATTCCAACCATAACGAAAGCAATAAACGAACTTCTTGCTGATGGATTCGTTGTAGATATGGGTAAAATATCAAATAGTGGAGGGAGGCGTCCTTCATTATACAGCATATCCCCCTCCAGTGCTTACTTTCTTGGAATAGAAATGGGAAGATCGGGGATGTCAATCGGAATTCAAGACCTAAAGGATGAGTTTATCGGACTTGAAATAGAAACACCATTTCTATTAGAAAACAATCAAGAATCATTAGAGGAGTTTTGTTCGCTGATCAATTCATTTATTGAAAAATGTGAGATAGATAAGGACAAAATAGTTGGAGCATGTATTAACCTATCAGGGCGAATTAACTCTATGGAAGGTTTTAGTTACAATTATTTTTATAGTGAAAACCGTCCTTTAACAGAAATCATTGGAGAACGTATCGGCTTGCCTGTCCATCTGGAAAATGATACACGAGCCAGAGCGTTCGGCGAATATACGCAAGGTGTAGTAGATAATGAACAAAATATGCTATACCTCAATTACAGCTGGGGAGTTGGAATAGGAATAGTCACAAATGGACAGTTATATTATGGAAAATCTGGATATTCCGGAGAATTTGGGCATAGTTCCATTTTTGACAACGAAATATTATGCCATTGTGGAAAAATAGGGTGTTTAGAAACCGTAGTTTCTGGTTGGGCACTAATCGACCAGTTTAAGAAAGCAATAGAAAGTGGAAAACAATCAATGGTTGAATTAGAAGATGTCCCTCCTACAATCCAACATCACTCTATCATTTCCGGGGCACTAGTGCAAGAAGATAGTTTATGCATAGAACTGATAACTCAACAAACCGAAATTATGGGGCGTTATTTGTCTGTACTACTAAATATCTTCAATCCGGATTTATTAATTATAGGTGGTGATTTTTCTTTACTTGGCGATTTTGTTATCTTACCCATACAGGCTGCCCTACGTAAACATTCTTTAGGTTTAGTAAACAGAGATATGAAACTGAAGAAATCTGTACTAGGTAATAAAGCGGGTGTTATAGGAGCATGTCAGATTGTTAAAGAAAAAATGCTTGCCTCTTTTGAATAAAATTATCACGCAATAGATTTATAGTCAACAGGTATAGAATAAGTGAAAGAACTCAAAAAAAATGTTGGAATGAAGAAAAATTATTTTATTCTGATTACCTTAGCACAATGATAACATTTGAATCAAATAATTAAATACAATAAATGCTATGAATAACGTAATTTTATTTTTGGGAAACTTAGGAACAGGAGAAATCATTATCATTGCGATTGTAGTTCTTCTGCTATTTGGTGGAAAAAAGATTCCTGAACTAATGAAAGGTTTAGGTAAAGGAATGAAAAGCTTCAAAGATGGAGTTAAAGGTATCGAAGATGATATAACAAGTGAAGATAATAAAACAGAAAATAAATAATTATTTATATATCAGATAGAAGATACCCCTCATGCAATATGACAGGGGTATTTTTTATATATGTACAATCATGACTAAAAATACTATCCATCATTTTACAAATGATTACAGCGAAGGCTGTCATCCTCTCATACTAGAGGCTCTGACGAACAGCAATATGGAACAATTAGCCGGATATGGTGATGATACTCATTCAGCAACAGCGGCTGATCTTATCAAAAATAAAATTGGCAACCCAAATGCTCAGATATATTTCATAGGAGGAGGTACACAAGCTAACTTGGTTATATTAGCTTCTATTCTCAAACCTTTCGAATCAATTATATCGGCAGAAAGCGGACATATCAATACACATGAAGCCGGAGCGATTGAAGCTACCGGGCATAAGATTGAATATATTGCTTCCGATAATGGAAAATTGACTCCCGATATAATACTACCATTATTAAATAAATTTCCGGAATATCATACTGTGAAACCGAGAGTTGTCTATATATCTAATTCGACTGAAATAGGAACTATATATTCCAAAGATGAATTAACAAGATTGTATACATTCTGCAAGGATAACAGCTTACTTCTATTTATGGATGGGGCACGAATTGCATCTGCCTTAACAGCGGCTTCAAACGACCTGACTCTGGCAGACATAGCTTCTTTGACAGATGTGTTCTATATTGGAGGCACAAAGTGCGGTGCACTACTTGGTGAGGCTATTGTTTTTCCGAATACTGAAATAGGGCACGATTTCAGATACCACCTGAAACAAAGGGGAGCAATGCTCGCCAAAGGGCGTGTTCTTGGTATCCAATTTGAACAACTATTGAAAGATGATCTATTTTTAAGCCTAGCTCGCCACGCCAATAAGATGGCACAAAAGATGAACCAGGCAATCAAAGAATTAGGATATAGTTTCTTAACAGAATCTGAAACAAATCAGATCTTCCCAATATTACCCAATACATTGATAGACCAACTAAAATTAAAATATGAATTTATTATCTGGCAGTCAGTAAATCCAAATGAGTCTGCAATCAGACTCGTCACCTCATGGGCAACGCCAGAAAAAGCTATAGATATATTTATAAAAGATTTATATAAAACAGCTCAATAATAAAAATGTAAGCCTGTAAGAAATTCTTACAGGCTTATATTTTAATAAAGTTAAGTGTAACCAGATCAATAAAATTCTTTTTTGAGCTGTTCTACCCACCCTTTAATTCGTTCATCTGTTAAACTAGATTGATTCTCAAAATCAAGAACAAGCCCCAATAGTTTGCCATCTCTTAATGCACGTGATTGAGAGAATTCATATCCTTTAGGTGAAATAAATCCAATCAATTCGGCCCCGACAGATTCAAATACTTCGGCAAGGATGCCAACACCGTCAGCAAAATTGTCAGGATATCTTTTCTGATCACCGAGTCCGAATATAGCGACCTTTTTCCCTTTTAGATCTAACGTTTCCAATTCTGGCTTTACCTCATCCCAATAGGACGGAAGTTCACCGTCAAACCATGTAGAAGTTCCAATTATCAAATTCTCATACTCTTCAAAGTCTTTCTTCCATGCATCTTCTACAGGAATAATATCAACTTTGTTTTCTCCGAAAGCACTTAGCAATTTCTTCGCTATTGCAGCGGTCTTAGTCGTGCTTGTTCCGTAAAATAATCCAATTTTCTTCATCTTGTATCATTTAGTATTCTAATAATGCTTTGGCTGCGTCGTATATCCGATCTTCTCCCGGCAATATAGCTTTTTCCAAGATAACATTGAAACCAACCGGAGTAAAAGTAGATCCAACCCGTTGAACAGGGGCATCTAAGTAACGGAACATTTCACTACCAATTGTAGCTGCTATTTCTGCTCCGAAACCGGAAAAGACTTTATCTTCATGAACTATCAGCACTTTGCTGGTTTTCTTTATTGATTCAAAAATCGTTTCTTTATCTAAAGGAATCAAAGAACGTATATCTATAACTTCAATGTTTCCTTTCTTTTCCGACGATAGTTTTTCAGCAACATTAAGACACAAATGTGTAGTATTTCCGTAAGTTACGATAGTCAAATCTGAACCACTGCGACGAATACGGGCTTTTCCAAAAGGAACCTCAAAGTCGTCAGGGACAACAGTTGACGATTCAACCGCATTGTACAAAGCTTTTGGTTCTAAAAATACAGTAAATCCTTCGGAACGCATGCTTGTACGCAATAGCCCGGCAGCATCATCGGCAAATGAAGGGTAAACAATCCGAACTCCCGGAAATGTAGATAAGGCTCCTTCAATATTTTGAGAGTGATACAATCCACCACCGATATATCCACCTGATGCCAAACGCAAAGTTATATTAGGCGAAAATTGTCCATTACTACGCCAATAGTCATGAGTACATTCTACAAATTGTTCCATAGCAGGCCAGAAATAATCTGCAAATTCGGCACCTTCTACGACAATGCGTATCTTAGAGTCGAAACGGCTCATCCCATTTGCGGTACCCATTATATAATCTTCTGCAATAGGAGCATTAAATACACGAGATTCTCCAAATTCTTGCTGCATACCTTTCGATACATTAAAGACACCTCCTTTATCTTTATTTGCCATATCCTGCCCCCAAATAAAAGTATCCGGATTATGACGGAATTCGGCTTTTAATGTTTCGTTAATGGCTGTTACAATATTTTTCTTTTCACCCTCTTCATTATGAACCCCGTCTGTATATTTTTTAGGTTGATAAGGTTCAGGAATAACATAATCAAATATTGATTTCGGATCAGGATCAGGTGCTGCAATAGCCTTACGATTAGCTGCACTCAAATCTTTTTTTGCAGCCGCCTCTATCTCTTTCAATTCGTCTTCTGTAAAGCGTTTATAACGCAATAGCATTCTTCTGTATTTGAGTAGTGGATCGGCATCTTTCACATAAGCCAGCTCATTCTCATCACGATATAGGGTTTGCTTATCAGAATTGGAGTGCGAACCGATACGGACACAGTTGGCATGCACTATAACAGGAGTCCGATTGGCTATAGCATATTCACGAGCCTCTGTCATAGCATTCATCGAATCGAAAACATCTTTTCCATTACAATGTATGACTTTAATATTTTTAAAGCCTACAAAATTATCCGCCACTTTACGGTTAGCTGTCTGATCTTTTTTAGGAACAGAAATTCCATAACCATTATCCTGAATGACAAATATAACAGGCAGACGTTCATTCGTTGCTCCATTAATAGCTTCATAAACATATCCTTCGGAAGTTGCTGCTTCTCCATGCGAAGTGATAGCAACTCCTTTTTGTTTATAGTAAACAAGAGCACGTGCCACTCCAACAGCATGTAAGTCGTGATTACCTGTCGCGGAAGATACATTTTCTATATTCCATTCGGGTTTTGCAAAGTGGTTAGACATATGCCGTCCACCACTAGCCACATCGGTTGCTTTAGACAAGCCATTCAGTATTATTTCTTCTGCTGTTACACCGGCTGATAAGACAGTCAACATATCCCGATAGTAGGGAAACATAAAGTCTTCTTCTTTTTTGAATACCTGACCAACAGCCAACTGAATGCCATCATGCCCAGCATAAGGTGCATGGTATGACCACCCCAAAGACTGCAGCAAATAAGCCGGTGCTTTTTCGTCAATGGCACGTCCTAAGGTCATTAGGTGATACCATTTTTTCAGCGTTTCTTTATCTGTAGTTTTTATATCGAACTTTTTCATATTAATTTCATTTAGAGAAAATATTTACTGACCATTCCAATTCTCGAGGTACTGAGCTATCCGATAAAGGAAGTTACCACCCAATGATCCATCTATAACCCGATGATCATACGATAATGACAGATACATTTTATGACGGATGGCAATAACATCTCCCTCCGGAGTTTCTACCACTGATGGTTTCTTCTCGATAATACCAACACCTAATATAGCAACTTCAGGCTGATTTATTATTGGTGTTCCAAAAATGCTTTTGAACGAACCAAAGTTAGTTATTGTAAATGTACCGCCTTGAATATCGTCCGGCATCAGCTTATTGCTCCGTGCTTTATTTGCCATAGAGGCAATGGATGATGCTAAACCATTTAGATTAAGTTTATCTGCATTTTTGATTACCGGAACTATGAGATTACCATCATTGAGCGAAACGGCAATACCAATATTAATATTCTTTTTCTCTACAATATTATAGCCATCAACCGATGAGTTGACACGAGGAAATTCCTGTAAGGCTTTTGCTGTAGCTTCAGCAATGGCCGGCATATATGTAAGACTGATTCCTTCACGTTTTTTGAATGCATCTTTATTTTGCTCACGCCAGCGTACCAGTTTGGTCACATCTACCTCTATTACATTGGTTACATGTGGAGATATTTTTTTGGATGCGACCATACGATCGGCAATAATACGACGTATAGGATCCATTGCAATCACATTGTCTCCTTCCGCTACTGCAACCGGAATTGTTGCCGGCTTCGTATCTTGCGATTGAACGGTTTGTGATTGAGCTGGGGTAACAGAGGATGGCGCTGCTTTTTCTTGTGGAACGAAAACAGTACTCCCTTTTTTCTTATTTTCTATATACAATTCAATATCATGTTTGCTTACACGTCCTTGGTAGCCGGTTCCTGCAATATTATCCAGTTCTTCTTTGCTGATCTTCGCTTGACGGGCTTTTTCTTGAACCACAGGGGAATACCATCGTTCCTGATCTCCTTTCGATATTTCAGCAGAAGGAGCTACACTTTCTTTCGAATCTTTAGCGGCAGATACAGCAGGTTCTGCTTTTTCGGCAGACTCGCTCTGAGATGGAGTTTCTCCATCATCTTCTCCTTCCATCTGCACTGTGGCTACAACAGTACCAACAGCAACGGTATCTCCTTCTTGAAAAAATATTTCTAATATCTTTCCGGCAACCGGCGATGGTACTTCTGCACTTACCTTAGCTGTATTGACTTCGAACAATACGTCATCTTCATTAATCGTATCACCAACTTTTACAGACCACGAAACAATAGTTCCTTCTGTAATACTTTCGCCTAACTTAGGCATCTTTATTTCAAATTTAGCCATACTATTTTGTTCTATTTTGTATTACTTTTTTTCTTATAATTTGGAATAGGCTCTGTAATTCCATTCCTCTGTTGCATATTTAACTTCTTCAAGTTTCTTAATAGCCGAAACATCTTGATCCGAAAATTGATATATTTTATTATCAACCTGCTTATTAAGAAAAAAATCTATAATATATTTTTTGAATGTATTTATATCTATAGGTTCTTGAAGATGGTCTATAATATTAGTTACCGGACTTTTTACTGATTTAACGTATGCCTTCTTATCACTAACCCGTTCCAGCTCATCAAGATCACCTTCTAACGAAGTTACAAGATGAGATAAATCGGATGAGAAAAGTAATGTAGCATGATACATTACTCTGTTTTTTTGCACACACTGGGCACTACCTGATATTTTCAGACCATTTATATTCAAAGCCCGACGTTCATCTGCGACAGCCTTGATACCTAGTTCTGAAAGCATATCAATAGTCTGTCGAGTAAACTTGCTAAAGTCAAGATTATTCCCTGTCTCAATAAAAGTCATATTGAGATTACCAAGATCGTGAAAGACAGTACCCCCTCCGGAGAAGCGCCTGACAATCTTGATCTTATTCTTTATAGCATAATCCAGATTAACTTCTGCTTGTACATTTTGATGTTTGCCTACAATAACTGATGGTTCATCTTGATAAAGCATAAAAACATCATCCTGAAAATTCTTCAAGAGATATTCTTCTGCCGCCAGATTAAAATAGGCGTCTGTGTATGTATTATTGATACATAACATAAAACCTTATTTTATTTAGTTAAGAGAACAATGTTTCATGAATAATTTCGCCAACAGTAGGATGCGGATAGACATGTTTTCTAAATTGCTCTACAGTATCACCATTGGCAATAGCAATGCCTGCAATTAGAATCAGCTCGGACACAGGATTACCAATCATATGGCAACCGATAATACGATCTCCTTTATCTATAATGATTTTACAAAGTCCACCACCGAGTTCATTTTCAGCTACAAATCGCCCTGAATAAGCCATTGGCAGTTTAAGAACACGGTAAGGTTCATTACTTGCAGTTAATTCTTCCTCCGTTTTACCAACTCCCGCAATTTCAGGATTAGTATAAACAACTCCCGGAATGGCATTATAACTCATCTTATCATGTCCTCCGGAAATATGGTCAATTGCAACCTCTCCTTCACGGATAGCTGTATGAGCCAACATCGAAAATCCTGTTATATCACCTGCTGCATATACCTGTGGATGGGATGTCTGCATATATTCATTGACTTTAACACCATTGGGCAGTAATTCTACATTTATATTTTCTAATCCAAAGCCTGTCGTGATTGCTCTACGCCCCACACTTACTAAAATTTTATCGGCTTCGATTGTTTCTGTTTTACCATCTTTTTCAACAACAACACCGGTGGACGTAACTTCTATAACTTTAGTCTGTAAATGAAAATCAACTCCCTTTTTGGCATAGTCGGTACGCAACATGGCTGAAGTTTCCTTATCCATCGCACCTAATATTTCAGGCATCATTTCTATAACATTTACCTTGACTCCCATACTATTGAAAAATGAGGCAAATTCGATACCGATAACTCCTCCTCCTATTATGGCTAATGATTTTGGAAGTTCTTTCGATTCCAAAGCTTCTTTTGAAGTCCAATATTCTATATCAGATAGTCCTTTTATGGGTGGAATAAAGGTTTGTGAGCCTGTACATAGCAATAGGTATTTTGAAGAAAAAGATTCACCATTACAGTCAATTACAAATTCGCCATTTTCTTCTCCTTTTATCAATGCTTCGCCAGATTTGACATCAACTCCATTGAATGATAGTTTGGCGCCTACACCTGCGGTTAGTTTCTTGACAACTTTATTCTTTCTGGCAACTATTTTCCCCATATCAAAAGTGGGTGTATTGTCTGTCAGGATACCATATTTTGAAGCTGATTTTATATTATCTAACATTTTAGCCGAATACAAAAATGTTTTAGTAGGAATACATCCCTCATTCAAACAAACCCCTCCTACTGCATTTTTTTCAAAAAGAATAGTTTTCAATCCGTTCTCAGCAGCTTTTTCTGCAGCATTATACCCTGCAGGACCACCACCGATTATAGCTAAATCATATTTCATAAGTGTGTTATTTATATTGTTAAATGGCATTATATTTGTTTATAGAACAAAGATATACCTCGTTTGGTTTAATTGTTAAATTCTATGGGATATAGATAAAAAAGAATTGCTTGAAGGAAATAAATATTGATAAAAACCGATTCGATTAACAGAAGTGATTAACTAATTGTAGGTTATTTATATTTAATTACTTTGATATAATAAAAAAAGAGATTTGGATATTCCCTTTATCCATTAAGCCAGATCACATATTAAGAATAAATATAGCTATTTTTCGATATAAACTACAATAGCACTCTTAATAATTATGTGATTTTTATAACTTTGTTCTATGCAACAAATTGAAACTATTCAGGATTTTTACAAAAATATGTCTGAAAAATCACATATTCAACAGACAAATAATGATGGCGTAGGTCACTTTAATGTTTTTCCTCGGCGATATTGTTCTCCTGCAGCATCATTTCATCGCCGCGATTTTTACAAAATCTCATTATTGACAGGCGGAACAGGTATTATACACTTTGCTAATGAGGACTTTGTCATAGACCGTCCCGGATTATTTTTTTCGAACCCAATCATTCCCCATTCATGGGAGCCAACATCAAAAAATCAGGAAGGGTGGTTCTGTCTGTTTACAGAAGAATTTATCCAATCTTGGGATCACTCATTTTCTGTAAAAGACTACCCAATGTTCCGGATCGGAGAAAATCCAATCATTTTTTTAGATGATGATTCGATGAAAGACATATCCTATATCTATAAGAAAATGATAGAGGAAATGAATTCGGATTATATCTATAAGTACAGTAAATTACGGAGTTATTTACAACTCATTATCCATGAAGCACTGAAACATCACCCCGAAATAGGATTAAGAAACAAGCAAGTAGATGCTGCACATCGTATTACGTACCGTTTTCTTGAATTGTTAGAAAAACAGTTTCCTATAGAAAACACAGATATGCCTCTAAAGCTACGTTCTGTTCAAGATTTTGCGAATAGTTTATCGGTACATGAGAATCATCTAAATAGCGTAGTAAAGGAAGTAACAGGTAAAAACCCTTCTCTGCACATTGCATTCCGGATTGTAGAGGAAGCAAAAGCATTGCTGGAAAATACGGACTGGACGATAACGGAGATTGCATATAGTCTTTTGTTCGAGTACCCATCGCACTTCACAAGCTTTTTCAAAAAGAATGTTGGATTATCTCCAAAAGAGTATAGGAATAAGAATCTTTGATTTTTATAAAAATACCTTTGATATCTTTTACATCAGCTGTTAGTAGACAACCTAACTTTGCTATATCTAAAATATTCAAAATTATGAGATATAGAAAATTAGGAAAAACAGACGAGAGCTTGTCCGCAATTGGATTAGGATGTATGGGAATGTCACATGTATATGGTGAAAAAAATGATGAAGAAAGCATTGCAACCCTACATAAGGCATTAGATTTAGGTATAAACTTTTGGGATACGGCAGATTTTTATGGTAATGGTGAAAATGAAAGATTGATATCTACTGTATTAAAACCCAATAGGGATAAAATATTTATAGCGACAAAATTTGGGTTCAAATATACTGGAGGAAATCATCTGGCAAGTACATTCGACGGTTCACCCAAATGGATGCGTCAAGCCGTGGAGTTAAGTCTTAAAAGGCTAAACATTGAATGTATTGACCTCTATTATGCCCACCGTGTAGACCCGAATGTACCTATAGAGGAAACAGTAGGTGCAATGGCAGAATTGGTGAAGGAAGGCAAAGTACGCTATTTGGGGCTATCTGAGGCATCTGCTACAAGTATTAAAAAAGCAAATGCAGTACATCCTATCTCAGCATTACAGAGTGAGTATTCATTACTAACTCGTGATTTGGAAAAAGATATATACCCCTTGGTTACCGAGTTAGGAATCTCACTCATTCCTTTTTCACCTCTTGGCAGAGGAATGTTTACCGAAAACTTTGATGTAAATACATACAAAAAAGATGATGTCCGTTTTGTTCTTCCACGTTTTCAAGGCGAACATCTTGTAAATAATCAGAAACTAATGAAAGAGTTAACTGAGTTTGCTCATAGCAAGGATATAAATGCATCACAGTTGGCTTTAGCTTGGATTCTGGCCAAAGGAGAGAATATTATCCCCATACCCGGAACTAAGAGACGCAAATATCTAGAATTGAATGCCCAAGCTGTTGATGTAGAGTTGAGCAAAGATGATGTATCCCAGATAGAATCTATTATTGCCAATCATCCGAATACTGGAGACCGCTATCCGGCTGAAGCCATGAAACACGTAAACAACTAAAAATCAACAATAATATGCTTAAAAATAAGTTTGCTGTGATAACAGGAGGCAGTGACGGTATCGGGCTAGGAATCGCCTCAGCTTTTGCCCAAAATGGAGCTGATCTATGTTTGATATCAAGAAACATTGAAAAACTAAAAAAAGCAAAGGAACATCTATCAGCTTATCAAGTTAACATTTATACTATTTCTGCGGACTTATCTGTATCCGAAGATATAAGAAAAACTGCCGATAAGATATTGTCTATAAATCCATCAGTAGATATCTTGGTGAATAATGCAGGTATTGCTCGTTTTATTCCTTTCGAAGAAAGTGAGGAAGATATATTGGATATGCACATCGACCTGAACATAAAATCGATGTATCTGATGACAAAAGCTTTATACCAATCTCTTATCGAGGCTAAAGGCTGTGTTATTAATATTTCATCATATTTTGCAGACAGGATGTTATCCGGAAGAAGTTCGACTGCCTATTCTTTAACGAAAGGTGCTGTAGATTCATTTACCAAATCTCTGGCTTTCGAAGCAGGGAAGAAAGGAGTAAGGGTAAACGCAATTGCTCCGGGAAGTATAGAAACTCCACAATTGAGACACAATCTTCAGCAAATGGATGAGGATAAACAAAAACAGTTCGAAACGATGGTGTCATCAATCTATCCTCTACAGAAAATAGGAGATGCAGATGATATTGCCCAAGCTGCTATATTCTTAGCTTCTGATATGGCTAAATGGGTGACCGGTACAATTATCCATATAGATGGAGGTCTAACAACCAATTAGTAGTGCTTCTTCACTTTGCACTATATAGAGTATAATTCCCATTATTGCAACGACTGTTAATATAATGGGAATTAAACTATTTTAGAATATTTATAATAAGGATGTTCCAATCCTGTCGGTTCATAATAGATAACACTCCATTGCTCAAAACCTAATTTTGTCAATAGTTTCTTGGATCCTAAATTATCCGGGTGATGAGCTGCAAAAATATTTGTTGCATGTAAATCGCTCAATGCATGTGAAAGGCAAAATCGGGAACATTCTTCGGCATAGCCTTTGCCCCAATATTGGGGTAACAACTGGAAACCCAACTCATAAGCATTTTCTTGCTCGTTATAAGGTTTTAATCCACAACAACCCATAAATTTTGAAGTTTCTAATTCGTACAACTTCCAATATTGGACATTATATAAATTATAATTCTCGATTTCAGTAGACAGCCTGTCTTTTATCTGTTGTGCTGTATAAAACCCATCGGAAGATAAAAATTGCATTACATCTTTATTTCCCCATAAGGAAGAGGCTAGCTCTAAATCCGACTCAAGCCATATGGACAAACCAACACGGCTAGTTGTATAAAGATATTGTTGCATATTTTGATACTAAATTGTTTCACCATTATTTATGCAAAAATAAGCACTAAACAACGAATTTCTGGAATTCGACTATTATAGTATTTATTTTTCACATAAGTACAAATTTACGAAATAACCTAATTAAATAATCTTTAGCAAATAAATCAATATCACATTTCTTCAATAAAATTCTTTTATTTATCTATTCCATATTGGTTTATTATAGAAGAAATAGAAAAGAGAATAACCACAAAAGCCAAAGAACAATGGACCTCCGATTAAACAACCCAGTTTGGAAAAATTACCCTCCAATATAGGTTGATAAAGTTGAAAAAATATGCCGATGAATATACATAAGGATACTGACAAAGCTAGAGGTTTTATCATATAATGCTTTTTTATTAAGATAACAGGGTGTAGAATATCCTTATTTGCCCTGAAAAAAGGAAAAGAAAAAGCTATGATAAGATATGGGATAGATCGGGATATATTAGTCATATAGGTCAGCTGATTGTATATATTGGATGCAAAATAATTGCTTATCGTTATAAATACAATAAAAACAGATAATAGGATTGCTTGTCCCCAAAGAGCATTTGACGGTACTCCAAAGGAATTTAGAGTAGTCAATTTCTTCGGCCAAAAATTAGCCGGAGTCCCTCCTATTAAACTTTTAAGGGGTGCGTAAGTTATTACAGACAAGAGACCTATATATGCAAAAAAGAGAGTAAAAGCTGAGAATACAACAGAAAGCCGAGATAAATAATAAATAGTTTGGGTTGATAAATTTAAGGCATGCCCTACCGAAACGGTTAATTGATAAACCAGGCCATACATAAGGTTTCCCAAATGTAGATTCTGAGCTCTCATATCGGATAAATTACTCCCCATGCTCCAGATCATTATCCCACCAAAATAAAGTATCATTATAAGCAGGGAACTTATAACAACAGCTTTATAAAATTTATTCCTTATACTGCCCATTTCATTTACTAAGCTTGCAATAGTATCTAATCCGCCCAGAGCTGTAATAGCAAATATCAGATATGGTAACTGAAAAATAAGATTAGAGGAATTGGCATCTGTTGCTGCACTCGAAGTCATACTAAAAAAACTGATATTCGCATAACTTGCTTCCAGATTAGGAAGGATTTGGTCAGGATAGAAATACATTAAAATTAAATTACCAATAATGCACACAGCCATGAGTATCATCATAAATATTCCACTACAGACCATAAAAAATGACACTGTTTTAAATCCTCTGCTTATTAATATTGTGATTATGACAATAGCCAGGATAGAAAATATGGATAGCCAAACAGTATTAGGTATGCCCCAAAATAAAAAATCCTGACTGGATATATCTTTCCCCGTAATAATGATAGACAAAGGTATCCACATCTTCATTAATAAACTGATAAGCCATATAAAGTAGCTACAATACCAGAGAAAGGTTGTTATAAAGGCAATTTTAGGAGAGAACACATCTTGCAACCAACAATAAATACCCCCAGACTTGTTTTTATATGTTGCTGTAAATTCAGATACAATAAGTACGTAAGGAATAAAATAAAATAAAGCTGCAATCAAAAGCCAAAAAAGTGATTTGACACCCATCATATAGTATGCCGAAGACATACTTGAGAATGAAAAAATGGTGGTAGTGATTATAAGTATTAGTTTCACCAAAGACAGGTTAGGACTTTGTTTATCAGCCATTTTGATCTAATTTATTAAACACCGTGTCGAAAAGTGATTTCATTGTAGCTTCTTCCGATTGATAACTAACGGAATATCCAGACATTTCTATAGCTTTAGTGGTAACAGGCCCAATAGAAGCCAGACACAACAATGAATACTCTTGGGAAAACGGTACAAAAACTTCTAAGAAATTATACCAACTTGATACACTGGCAAACAGAGCTATATCAATAGGATTTCGCTCTGTAAAATATTGTCTTAACATTTCGCGCCCTTTTTCGGGAAATATAGTTCTATAGATAACCTGCACAGACACATTGTGCCCCTGTTGTCGTAATGCATCCTGAATGATTGTATCGGAAATATCACTTTTGGGAAATATTATATTTTGAGGAGGTAAATTTAAACCCAGCCATTCACTAAAAAAACCTTGTGATGTAAATACTACGGGAATAAAATCAACTTCATATCCGTTTTTTCGGATCTCCATAGCTGTATTTATTCCTATAGCAGCAATTTTTATATCAGAAGGTAGCTTATTTCTCTTAAAGAAGAACTGGACTGTGGTTGCACTTGAAAAAAATATCCAATTAAAATCGGCTAGATCAACTAATTTTACGTCTCCTACTTCCTCAAAACCAATAGTAGGGATATGTATAATTTCACAATTTCGAAGTTGGGCTTCTTCAAAAATATTAGCCGGACAAATAGCTGACCTTGTATATAGAAGCTTGTAACGATTCATTTTTTCAAACATGAATTAATGATAATATCAGCTCCTTGGCGAATTAACTCATTAGCAACCAACACCCCTAATTCAAGAGGGTCTTCTCCCCACTTTGATACTTTAATATCGTTTTTACCATCAGCTTCGGCAACCATAGCTGTTAATAATAATTTACCATTTATCTTCTTTGCATAACCACCAACAGGAAAAGTACAGCTAGCACCCAATGTGCGTAAGAAAGATCGTTCAGCCATAAGACAATCATAACTATCTATGTGATTAAACGACCGGAGCAGCCTATTTAGTTCAATATCATCTTGCCGAGACTCTATTGCTATGACACCTTGACCAACGGCAGGCATACAGATTTCAGTGTCTAAAAATTCAGTTTTATGTAGATTGTCTCGAAGCCACCCAAAGCGCTCCAATCCGGCAACAGCTAATACAATAGCATCTATGTTTTCTTCATCTAATTTATTGATACGTGTATTAATATTGCCTCGTATGCTTATAAATTTCAGATCGGGGCGAATTGATAACAATTGAGCTTTTCGCCTCATACTATCAGACCCCACAATCGCTCCATCTTTCAATGTTTGTAAAGTAGTACCTGCTTCTTTGAATACTATACAATCTTGAGGATTAGCCCTCTCCAGCGTAGAAGAGATAATTAAATTAGCAGACAGATCAGATGGCATATCTTTTGCACTATGAACAGCAAAGTCAATTTCATTTGCCAACAATCGTTTTTCTATTTCTTTGACAAAGACACCCTGACCACCCATTTGCGAAAGAGGTATAGTGATTTTATCATCTCCTTCGGTAGAAATTCCAATAATCTCAATATCTAAATCAGAATATTTTTCCTGAATGGCAGATACTACCATTTGGGTCTGTATCATCGCCAATCGGCTTTTCCTTGTACCTACTTTGTAGCTTTTCCGTTTTATCTGCATTCTCCTTAAATTAGGATAACTGTTTTATTAATTTGTTAGGTGAGTAAAGTTATGAAATAATTATTTATGATAACTAGCGAATTTGTATTTGCTTTTTCTGTTTTCCTCTCCTTTTTTGAATAAAAGAATTAATTTTACAATTCTGTATTAGCATCAAATAAGGTAATACCTATAAATTAAGAATAGTATAAGAATGCAATATCTACCTATATTACTTAATATTAGCAGAAAAAAAATACTTATTGTAGGAGGAGGTAATGTTGCCTTCCTAAAATCCCGAAATATTAGACGATTTACATCTGATATTACATTTTTAGCTCTTGATTTTAATGAAGACATTCATAATCCTGGTAATACCTTAATTATGAAAGCTTATGAATCTGAAGACCTAGATTTGTTCGATATAGTTTATGCCTGTACTAATAACAAAGAACTGAATTTGAAGATAAGGAACGATGCTAATAAAAGAGGTATTCTAGTTTCTGTATGCGATAATCCTCAAATCTCAGATTTCGGATCAACAGCAACTTGCAAGATCAACAATGTGACAATTTCGGTAGGCACCAATGGAACTGATGTAAAAAAATCTATAGCTATAAGAAACAAGATTCAAGAATTGATAGATAATAATATTTTAAAAATAGACTGAAAATCAGATGGAAAAAGGAACTGTATACCTAGTAGGATTTGGCCCGGGAAATCCCGACTTACTGACTGTGGGAGCATTAAAAATACTAAATAAAGCTGATTGTATATTTTATGATGATCTGACCGACCATGATTATCTACAACAATTTGAGGCTGAACTAATATATGTTGGTAAACGTAAGGATGCCCACTCAAAAGAACAGAATGAAATAAACTTATTATTACTGGCAGCAGCCAATACCGGAAAAACGGTAGTCAGACTAAAGGGTGGAGATCCTATGATATTCGCTCATGGAGGTGAAGAAATAGCATATCTAGAAGAAAATGAAGTTGAGGTACAGGTAATTCCCGGAATTACAACAGCTAGTGCTTTTGCTGCATATACAAAGATTCCTTTAACTTATCGGAATATTGCATCATCAGTCTCATTTGTCACAGGACATTCTTTATCAGACATACAAATCCCCAATACAGACACAATTGTGTTTTATATGGCTGGAACTAAAATCAGAGCAATAGCCCAAAGAATGATTGAAGAAGGATTTGCAAAAGAAACTCCGGTTGCACTAACACATGGTGTATCATTGCCAACTCAACAAGAGTTTTATTATACTTTGGGTCAATTAGCAAAGAATGATATTACCTTCCCAACTCCTGTTATCATTGTTATAGGGAAAGTGGTATCTCTAAAAAGATAATACGATTCATTCTTACTATAATACAACTGATTATTATGAATATCTTGTATACATCGCTCTAAAAACGTCCTAATTTCAATCCCATAAAAAAAGTACGTGGTAGTCCCGGCCCATACATATAACCGGCATCACGATCCATTCCTTTGTCGAAATCTTTTTGGAAACTGTTGAACACATTTTTCACACCTCCATTAAGTTGTAAAGTCATACTATTAGCCAGCTTGAAATCATATGCTAATCGCATACCTAAATCGAAGAAGTCTTTGGTATGTTTCAATTCATTTTTCTCTATATATCCTGCAAAATGAGGCACATACATACGGCCTGTATAATTTCCAGTAAATGAGAATAAAAATTGCTTAGTTATATTAATATTAGACGTTATAAACCCATAATAGTCAGGAGTACGCAACATCTTTTTTACAGGTGATACATCTTTGTCTTCACTCCATTGTTCAGGAGTTTTATATCTACTATTTTGCAATGTGAATCCTCCCTGTAGTTGCATCCACTTTATTGGTCTGGCTTGCAACTCAACATTTACTCCCCTTATTGTAGCACCACTTCCATTACGTCTCTCTTTCAACAAATTGCCTTGTGCATCTACTCCGATTTCTTCTAATACGAATACATCATCTAACTTTGTAAAAAATCCATCGACTACAAGATTAATATCGCAGTTGCCGATTTCGAGTGTATAGTCAGCACTTGCACTAAAACTATGTGAATATTCTGGCTTTAAACCGTCTACATTCTGAATGAATGATACTTCTCCACCAACAGCTGTTACATGAAGATCTTCATCAAAAGTTTGAGGAGCACGATAACCGGCTGCATAACTTGCTCTAAAAATCAATGAAGGGATAGGAGTATATCTAAAGTTTAGACGTGGACTGAAAATAGCGTTATCTACTAAGTTATGTTTATCCAACCTCGCCCCTATAAGGAAAGTGAACTTATCATCTTTCCATTCATTTTGAAGATATCCACCATAAATACGAGTGATTTGCTTTAAATCTCTTTCATAGCCGAGCATTTTGTCATGCAAATTATCATAGTGAAACTCAAAACCGACAGTCAATTGAGATGGCATAAACAATAACTTATCAAAGCTATATGCATATTGTGTTCCGGATGCTATTGTAATATTATCTGTACTTCCATAAGCATCCGGATTATAATCGGTGCCATAGTATGTATCACGTTTTATATTCTGCAGTGATGTATAAACATTAAAACTTTGTTTGTAATCGTCACTGAAAAGTTGATAGTTGACACCCCCTCCGTTGATGTGATGATTTGCCATTTCAGTGATTTGTGTTTCATGAGGAGGTTTATCAATATCATTTCCGCCTCTTCGGTCTTCATTTATGCGATGGTATTCCAATGTCAGCTTACTCATATTGGTTGGCTTATAATAAGAACGAAAACCTCCAATGTTAGAATTCAACTTTCCTAATTCAGAAAAGCCATCTCCATCTTTATCCCACGGCTTACGATCACGAAACATCGAAAATAAATAAATACCAGCCTTACGATCATCTGTAACCAAACTACCATTCAGATTCACAACATTATCGGGACTATCTCCATCTATCAAAGAAAAAGTTTCGCTAATAGAAAAACTATTTTCTAATGGCTCTTTTGTTATAATATTTATAGTTCCTCCAATTGCATTTGATCCAAACAAAGCAGACCCACCACCTCTTACAACTTCTACCCGGTCAATCATATTGCTAGGAATATGTTCTATTCCATAAACACCTGCAAGGGAACTAAAAATAGCCTTACTATCTATCAATATCTGTGAATAAGGCCCCTCAAGCCCATTGATACGAACTTGTTGAAAGCCGCAATTTTGACAATTGTTCTCTACCCGTAATCCCGATTGAAAATTTAAGCCTTCAGCTAAGTTGCACGAACTTGTTGTTTCAAATAGTTTTTGATCCAACACACCAACAATCACTGACGCTTCTTTACGCTTTGTAACATTCCTATTGGCCGACACAACTACTTCATCAAGATCAACTTGAGATGGCTGCAAAACAAAATTCAATGTATTATCACCATGTTTCAGTACAACTTTTTTCTCAATTAGCTTATAACCTGTCATTTGGACAATAATAGTAATTTCTCCTTCCGATAGATCTGAGAATTTATACTCACCCAAATCATCTGTTATTGTGCCAGTCTGAGTTCCTTTTAGATGAAGTGTTGCAAAAGGTATTTTTTGATTATCCTGTCCATCAACAACATAGCCTCTGAGGATAGTTTCGTGAGCAAAAGAAAATAGAGAGAATAAAGCTAATAAAGCTGTAAGTATAGATCTATTCATTGATTTTAATTATGGAGGTAGAGTTTTTTTATGCCAGCAAAATTAAATTTAGTAAGCCTCATTTCCAATCACCATAAATAGGTAAAACATCGCAACAAATACGAATAAAATACCTAGATATAGGTATCAAAAGTTAAAATATGAAAATATAGAAAAAGAGAGTAAGAAAAAGAGATTTTTATATCCTGATACTTTATAATAATCATATAAATAATTATCTATAAAATATAAAATTTGTGTTTTAATTAATTATGATAACATTTCCAATAAAATGTAAATACACTTAGGTTTTCTATCCAAATCTAAATTTATGTCCACTATTTTCCGAGCTATAATGTCTTCTTTATTCAACTCCATTTCCCAATAAATATCCATTCTTTTCGCCTTCCAGACCATACGATGAGGCCGTAAATTATAGATTAGATAATAAAGAACCTCGCCACGATGGAGTTCGTTGTGGAATATAAATCAAGTGAGACCGGAGGTCATAACTATTTTTATATGAAAAAGAATATTGAATAATTCACTTGTAGGTAGCAATTCTCCACATAGAGAACGTAGTAATGTTGTCTTACTATTCCCATTTTCGCTCACAAGGCCGAGTATTTCTCTTTCTTTTAAATTAAAACTGATAGGAGCAAGAGCAAAAGATGATTTGCTACATGATCTGACCAGATTTTGTACTGACAGCAGATGAGCTTATAAAATTACGGGAGTATTCGGTTCCTGAAACAAAAAAGTATTTGCATAGAGTTAGAGATATTTTTCTTTTTTACTACTTCATCAAATTAAGATATTCGGATATATTTAATTTGAAGAGAATGGATATTAAAGATAATCATATAGAAGTTACGACTGTAAAAACGGCTGATAGTATAATTATAGAACCTAATAAACACAGTAAAGCCATACTTGATAAATATAAGAATATCATTTCGAAAACATAAAAAAAAACATACAACTAATGCAGAATAAATGACTCCATTGATAAATTTCATTGTAAATTTGAGATTAGATAACAATCGAAGCATAACCCTGATGAAAATACAAATAATAAGCGACTTACATCAAGAATTCGGAATATCGTTATTAGATTTTACTAATATCGATTTGCTTATTATTGCAGGAGATTTGAATTTGGGAATAAAAGGTATAGAGTGGTTAAAAGCAAAGATAAAAAACATACCTGTTATCTATGTATTGGGTAATCATGAATATTACAGAGGCAGTTATCCAAAAACACTTTACAAAATAGAAGCATTAGCTGAAGATACAAACGTTCATGTGCTGGAGAACAAATCTGTTATTATAAACGATATAACTTTTCATGGAGCAACTCTTTGGACTAATTTTGAATTATATGGAAATCCCAGAGTTTATGGAAGTATGTGTCAATCACGAATGAATGATTATCGTTTAATCCGTTTAGATCCCTCTTACTCAAAATTGCGTTCAATAGATACATATAAGATGCATTATAATTCAATGAAATGGCTCGGAAACAGTCTCACAGAGACTACTACTGATAAAAATATCGTTGTTACCCACCATGCTCCCAGTATAAAATCTATTCCTGAAGAATTTAAAGAAGATGCTGTTTCATCTGCTTATGCATCAAATTTAGAATCTTTCATATTGGATTATAAACCTGATTATTGGATACATGGACATATACACCAACCTATTGAATATACAATCGGAAATACAACAATCATATGTAATCCGCATGGATATATAGATGAAAAGTACAATGGATATAATCCTAAACTTGTTATTGATGTTTGAACAATATGGAAACAAAAGATATAAAGAACGCAATTACAGAATTAACAAGCTTATACGACAGTTTAAATAAGCCTTGGCAGGATGATAAATGTTTTACAGATACATATCAGGTTTTCAGACAAGAAGACTATAAAAAATTATATGATAAGCTGAAAAGTACGAATGTAAAAAATATAATGCTGAGTATATTATCTAATTCATTAAATGAAAAACACCTAATTTTACATTTCAGAGTGTAAAATTGGGTGCTTATTTTTCAAAACATTGATAATCAATGTTATTTGTGGAGCTGGAGGGACTTGAACCCTCGTCCAAACAAGGAATTAACTTGCTTTCTACATGCTTATCTTCGCCTTAAATTGTCGGGAATGAACAAGACCGAAGCCACCAATTCAAACCTTAGCTTCTTTATTTCAGATAAAAGTCGAAGCCTCTCCTATCCTATCTCCGATTTACCTACACCACCATATCGGAACGCTTCGAAGCCACAGCATCCGGGTGATGTCTTGTCTCTACACCTGTGTAAAGATTAAGCTATATCTACTATACTTCGATTAAGCAGCAAGAGCGTAATTATTTTCGCCAGTTAAAATTTTGACGTCTAAGATTATAGTGCCAGCCGACTATGCACTGCATGCTTACAAATCACTTCATCTCGCTGTCAAAGCCAGTCAGCCCCAAAGGTTTGTTGTCATCTGATATATAACACTTTAATATCAGACTATAGATATTGAATAATAAACGAGTAACAAAAAAATGATAACAATCTTAACAATATCCGAATGCAAAGATAATTATTTTTTATATTCTATAAAAGGATAAGAATTATTAATAGATATCAAAACACTAACTATTTTAACAAAAAAGTATATATTTGCTACCTAATAACAAACGCAAACAATATTTTACCCCAATGAGTATATTTCAAACATACTTTGATGATATAAAAAGGCATTTCGATTATGATGATCATCAAGTACTCACTAAACGTATTATAGATTTAACTCTTGATACAGATAATATTGCCTTTTATAAAAAGACTATAAGTTTTCTTGATTGGACAGATAGTGACCCAAACAACACAATAGAAAGGAAGCATCAATTGCAAGAACTACTTGATGAATTGTATCTGGAATTGAAAGACAAATCTATATATACAACCAATCAGACTCACCTGCTATCAGTACAAAATCTGGTCAGATCATATAGTAAATCATCTTTTGCTCTTGGTCCTATCAGTTTTAATTTAAAAGAAGGAGAAATACTCGGCCTTGTGGGCGAAAATGGGAATGGTAAGACAACATTACTACGTTCTCTATGTGGAGAATTGCTGCCTACAAGTGGAATTATTCAATATTCTTTTTCATATAAAAATAGTTATGACCTCCGGTCTCACTTGATTTATATTCCACAACGAACTCCATCGTGGCGAGGTTCTTTATTATCTAATCTACAATTTACGGCCTCATCGTATGGCATGGAAGGCGAAAAGAATGAGCTATTGGTGCAATTAATTATTGCACGTATGGGACTTCGTAAATTCAGAAATTATAGTTGGAAAAATCTATCCTCCGGCTATAAAATGCGCTTTGAACTGGCACGTGCATTGTTACGCAAACCAAAACTATTACTTATAGATGAACCTCTGGCTAATCTGGATATACTTGCACAGCAAATAGTTTTAGATGATTTCAAAGACATTGTAAATTCCCCTTTTCGACCACTAGGAATTATTCTTAGCTCGCAGCAGTTATATGAAGTGGAAAAGACATCTAATAATGTTATATTCTTAAAGAATGGAACTCCACGTAACCTGATGCAAGATACAGATGCTATATTTACTGAAATATCCAGATTTATTATTGAGTTTGAATCTGAATGGGGACAAGATATTCTAAGAAAAGAATTAGATTCTTTAAAACTAGAAAAATTACAAATAAATGGAGGAACATATGTTGCTAGCTTTCCAAATGATGTCAGCTTAGAAGACTTCTTAAAATTGGTACTGGATAAGCATATACCTATAACCTATTTCCGTAATATATCTAATTCAACCCGCAGGTTTTTTCTTTCTTAATAAAATGATAAAAAAATGATAAAAAAGATACAACAATATTTATTACTACATTTTCCAACTATTTGGAATATAAAGTTAGTACCTGTATTACTTATATTACTATGTGCACACATCATTTTTGCAGGAATAGGATATATAGCTACAGATAATACATTTGGCGACTCGTATTACTATTCGCCAATGGATGGACTTGGACTTGCATATTTTGCTTCTATACTTATCGGAATACTAATATTGATAGGATGGGTGATTTTCTATAACAGAAATAATGCATTCAAAACATTTTACCCTCGCAAAACAAGTCATTTATATCTTGAGTGGGGGCTTGTATTTATCATAACAATATTCATTACCTTCCTTCCTGTAACCTTAACTATCGGAGGTATTGCGAAATGGCGATCAGCAGATTCATATCGTGGAGCAAAAGAAGCCATTGAATTACTAGAGAAGGTAAAAATAATTATTCCTTCAGATGAGAGTCAATACTTATACCAAAGTGAATATCACACTCCAATATCTATACCAAGCGGAGCTGCAATAAGGATAGATACTCTCAATCTGGATTTATATTCTTTTGACTACAATAAAGAAGGCAACATTGTCATGAAAGGTTATAACGGTCCTTCTCTCCTATTTTACCGTGATTATAGATATGACATTGGTAACGATTATTACTATTACGATTATAACAATATTAGCATAGAAGACCAAAAAAAGTATGTAGAACAGATAGAGCAAGTAAAACACTGGCTAAAGGATGGAGATAAAGATAAGATATATGGTTTAATGGCTGACTACATACAGCTCCAAGAAAAGCATAATATAAGCACAAATATTGACCCAAATACTTGGTTTCAAAGAATATATAATCCGCCATATTTTCCTGTTAATGAAAAAACAATGATAGGAACAGATGAGTATTCTACACGTTATAATCATAAGTACGAAGAAATTAGTACACCTTACTTAGAATATACAAAGTTAGATAATGGGTATAGGCAGATAATCAAAAGTTACGAAGAAAATAAAGATATTAGGTATATGTCATTAATTTGTATATCAATAGCGATATGGATTTCAATGTTCATATATTCATTCAGAGTTACTGATGGTAAATCATGGCTTATCGGAATAATTTCAAGTGGTGTTTTAATCTTCATATCATGTTTGTTTGGTGCAGGTATATCTGAATTATCTTACAACGGTGGATATACTTTTGGTATATTTTTCTGTACATTTTGGATTGTATTATTCATGAGTTTACTAATTACAATTATCCTAAAAATTTCGGATCAAAAATCTAAAGGATATTCAAATATCTTTATGAATATTTTTATATGGTTATTACCATGTATATCACCATTATTATACTTCGGATACTATTATTGTTTAGTAAACGATCGCTTCAACAATATTGAAGACAATATTGAAATCATGTTTTGGATAAATATTCCTATTACAATTTCGTTGATAGGATTAGCTACGCTTCTAATCCATAAGTGGAAAAGTATTCCTGAAGAATAAGTTTCTATAATCTATATAAAAAAGGAAGGCTCCAGAGAAATTCTCTGGAGCCTTCCTTTTTAACAAATAAAACTTTCTTACTGTAGGGCAGAAGCACCTCCAATAATATCCAATAACTCATTTGTTACTGCTTGTTGACGAGTTTTATTATATTGTATGGTCAATTCCTGATTCAATTCATCGGCATTGTCTGTAGCTATTTGCATTGCCATAGTACGGGCAGCATGTTCTGATGCATTAGCATCGAGAAGTGCTGCATACAATCGAGAATAAAGTACTGTCGGAATTAAACTTTCTAGAATTTCTTCTTTCGAAGGTTCAAAGATATAATCAACCTGAAAATTATTGTTTTTACTAACATCAGTAGCAGCATCACCTGTCAAATCGAAAGGTAAATAAGTTTTAGATAATAGCTTCTGAGTTCCTGTAGATATAAAATGATGATAGATAAGTATCACTTCATCCAATTCTTTAGAAACAAACTTATCAATAAGTTCCTTGGCTAAGGACTGTACTTCTTGGAAAGATGGCTTATCCGCCATTTCTTTATAATCCCCCTCCGCTTTTAAACCTTGTTTTTTGACAGCATCAGCAATTTTCTTCCCAACAGAATATATAAGGATATTATCTTTACCCAAACTTTTATGATTGTTATAAACTGTTAAGAATTCTTTTATAACATTCGCATTATATCCTCCACAAAGTGAAGAATTGGATGCAAATACTACTATGCCGACACGCTTAACTTCTCGAGTTTGAGTAAAAGGAGAGTCGTAAGATGTATCAGAAGAAAGAAGATTAGTCAAAATGGCATCCAATTTCTGCTGATAAGGCAAAAAGTTGGTAATCGCTCCCTGAGCTTTATGAAGCTTGGCAGAAGCAATCATTTTCATAGCAGAAGTTATCTTCTTCGTGCTATTTACCGACCCTATTCTATTCTTTATTTCTTTTAGAGATGCCATAATCTAACTATTTTTTATATTGAGAAGCTACATCTTTTGCAACCTTCTTTATAATACCTTCCACTTCGTCATTGATCTTTCCACCTTTCAATACATCAAGGACAGTAGCTTGATATTGCATTTCAAGTGTTCTCAGAAATTCAGTTTCAAATTCATGAACCTTTTCAGTAGGCACCAATCTCAATAAACCATTAGTTCCGCAATATAATATTGCAATCTGCTTTTCGACAGGCATTGGAGCATATTGAGGCTGTATTAAAAGAGCTGTATTCTTTTTACCCTTATCAATAGTCATAGCCGTTACAGCATCCAAATCACCACCAAATTGGGTAAAAGCTTCTAATTCGCGATATTGAGCCTGGTCTATTTTTAATGTTCCAGCCACTTTTTTCATCGCCTTGACCTGAGCAGATCCTCCCACACGAGATACAGAAATACCCACATCAATAGCAGGACGAGTACCTGAGTTGAACAAATCGACATCAAGGAATATTTGCCCATCGGTAATAGAAATTACATTGGTAGGGATATATGCAGATACGTCACCTGCCTGAGTTTCGATAATAGGCAATGCAGTAAGTGATCCTCCTCCAACAACTTTTCCTTCCAAACTTTTAGGCAAGTCGTTCATTTTCTCAGCCACTTCCTGTTGATTAATTATCTTAGCCGCACGTTCCAATAGGCGAGAGTGCAAGTAAAATATATCACCCGGATATGCTTCACGACCCGGTGGACGACGAAGAATCAGGGAAACTTCACGATAAGCTACAGCTTGTTTCGACAAGTCATCATAAACTACTAATGCATGACGACCGGTATCTCGAAAATATTCGCCGATGGCAGCTCCTGCAAATGCAGCAAAATACTGTACTGCAGCAGGCTCAGCAGCCGTACCCGATACTATGATTGTATAATCTAAAGCCCCTTTCGATTTCAGGGTATCTACAATATTGGCAACTGTAGATGCTTTCTGACCAATAGCTACATATATACAATAAACCGGAGAGCCAGCTTCAAAGTTAGCCCGCTGATTTATAATAGTATCTATAGCAATTGCAGTTTTACCAGTCTGGCGGTCACCAATAATTAACTCACGTTGTCCGCGTCCAATCGGTATCATTGCATCCACAGCTTTCAACCCTGTCTGTAGTGGCTGAGTTACAGGCTGACGGTAAATAACCCCCGGAGCCTTACGCTCCAACGGCATTTCGAGCAATTCACCGGGGATAGGACCTTTCCCATCCAATGGTTCGCCAAGAGGATTTATAACACGCCCTAACATGCCCTCACCTACATTAATAGATGCGATCTTGCCGGTACGTTTTACTGAAAATCCTTCTTTAATGGCATCTGATGGGCCTAGCAATACAGCACCAACATTGTCTTCTTCCAAATTCATCACAACAGCTTTCATACCATTGTCGAATTCAAGAAGTTCATTTGATTCTGCATTTTTCAGTCCATATACACGAACAACACCATCTCCGACCTCTAGAACAGTACCAACCTCGTCAAACTGAACGCGGCTGTCAATGTTCGCGAGCTGCATCTTTAAGACTTCAGAGACTTCGCTTGCTTTTATATTTTCAGACATATTTTCTTTTTAATTACTAATTAATTCTTTAATGGTTCATGCTCTAGCTCTAGTCAAAAGCATAAACACATTAACTTTATGCAATCTTACTGTTTTCGATAGCAAACTGCTGTTTAATCCGTTTCAACTGAGATGCAACACTGGCATCTAGGCGATAAGTATCTATATAGAGAATAAATCCCCCTTCGATAGCCGGATCAATACTTGTTTCGAAATCTAAAGTTCCCGGTTTAATCTTTTGAACCAGGCTTTTCATTTTCGCAATCACAGTATTATCTACCGGAGTAGCAGTTACAAGTTTTCCTGTATTTATATGTTTTGACTCACAATAAATATCGGTATAACACAAAGCAATCGATTGCAAATATGTTTCTCTTTTATTTTTGACAGTCAATTCTATAAATCGGGTTAATGTAGTGCTTACTTTTCCACCAACAGCTGCTTTTATCAACTCTACCTTATCTGTAGTAGTCAATACAGGATTATCCATTGCCATACGCAATTTTGGTACAGCTGCGAATACAGATGCCAGTTTTTTCATTTCTGAATAAACTTCATCTTCTGTCTTTTGTTCTTGTGCAAACAATAACAAAGCTTTCGCATACCGTTTTGAGATCATCCCTACATTCATAACATTTAAGATTTAGAAACCAAAGCCTCATCAACCAGGCGATCAATCATAGACATTTGCTCTTTAGGATCTTTTAATGAATCACGAAGTACTTTTTCAGCAACACCAACAGATATTTCTGCAACCTGACTGCGAATATCGCGGATTGCTTGGTCTTTTTCTGCTTGTATTTGCTTTCTTATATCTTCCAACTCTTTCACCCCTGCAACTTTAGCTTGCTCACGTGCTTCGTTTACAATACGATCACGTGTGTCGGCTGCCTCTTTCAAGATTTTCACCTGCTCTGCTTTGGCCGAGTTTAATATCTCGTCACTTTTTTGCTTTATTGAAGCTAATTGTTCATTAGCTTTTTCGGCTGCATCTAACGATTTTTCAATATATGTTTTACGTTCATCGACCATTTTAGTTATGACCGGAAATCCGAACTTGGCCAAAATGAAGAAAACAATACCGAACGATAGAAGCATCCAAAATAGAAGCCCAGATTCAGGTAATAATAGCATAGTCTCTTATTTTTGATTTCTAATTAAAGGATAAATCCACAAACTACTACAGCAAACAATGCTACCCCTTCGACTAGCGCAGCTGCAATAATCATAGATGTACGGATATCTCCTGCTGCATCCGGTTGACGAGCAATACCTTCCATTGCCGAGCTACCGATTTTACCGATACCGATACCAGCACCGATCACAGCTAAACCTGCACCTAATGCAGCTCCAAAACCAGTTAAGCTTGTTGCAGCTTCTGCTGCTTGTAATAAAGTTGATAGTAACATAATCTTTTCGTTTTAAATTATTTAATTGTTTTATTTATTCTGATTCAAAAAATTCTTCTTTAATGTTTCTCTGCTTGATGATGCGGTTCTGCTTGTGCTAAACCGATGAAAACCGCAGAAAGCATTGTAAACACATATGCTTGTATATAAGCAACTAATATTTCTACTAAGCTAATAAACACAGTTAACAACACAGACACAACTGTCATTGACCCATTGATTACTGCACCAAGATTGGCTGTGACAAAAATCAAACATGTCAACCCTAAGACAATAGAGTGTCCTGCCAAAATATTAGCAAAAAGACGAATCATTAACGCAAATGGTTTTGTAAAAACTCCGACCAATTCTATTGCAGGCATAATCGGAATAGGAAATTTCAACCACGTTGGAACATCCGGCCAAAATACTTCTTTCCAATATTCTCTTGTCCCGAAACAGTTTACAATAATAAATGTAAAAAGTGCCAAAACTAATGTTATTGATATATTACCGGTAACATTCGCTCCCCCAGGAAAAATTGGAATTAATCCTAGAATATTGTTGAAAAATATAAAGAAGAAGACAGTCAATAGATAAGGTGAAAATTTCCGATAATTCTTTCCAACACATGGTTTTATTATATCATCATTAACACTCATTATAAACATCTCCATAAATCCCACAAAACCTTTAGGGGCTTTGCGTGCTCCCGACCGAGCTTGTTTCTTATACCATCCCACCACACTCATCACTACGATGATAAGCAATAATGAACTTATGACTAAACTTGTTGCATTTTTTGTCAATGAAAAATCCCATGGACGTACTTCTGCTCCGGATGCATCTTTTTCGACAATCTTTCCCCGATGGTCACCTGATTGAGCGATGTAAAACCCCTCATAAGCTTCGTGTCCATGATGAAATTTTGTAGACATAAATGCATGGAATCCATTAGTTTCACTATATAATATAATTGGCAATGGGATAGACACATGCGTTTCGCCAATAGTGGTTATATGCCACTCATAGGCATCAGCTAAGTGATCTAGAATCAATTCTTTTACATTCAATTCTTTCTCACCTTCTGCTTCTGTATGTCCTTCCTCCGCTGCTAAAGGCTGAATGCCAATTGTAGCAAATATGAAGACAGATGCAATAATGTATTTTAAATAGTGATTCATACTATTGTTTTTTTTCTTTTAATCGCTTTTCTATTTTCATAAATATAAATGTTTCAATAAATAGATATAAAATATAGAATGACATAAAAATAAGGACAAAACTCTTTATTCCTTCTTTAACAACTAAGGCATATATCCCTACGAAAATTAGTGATGCAAAGATTTTTATCACCTTTGTCAGCATATAAGTATTCAGCAATTGTCTCTGAGTAGCTTTCCTACTAGTGGCTTCTACATAAACGACTACCAAGGGTTCGAGAATCAAAAAGAAAATTATAATTGCTTCGAACCAGTTTGGATAGTAATTCGGGAAAGCATAATACAACAATCCTCCAATAAGGGCGCTTATTATCAATCCAAATGACAATGCTATAAATACTAACTTAGCTCTGAAAAAGTCCATAAGCTACACCACACAAATAGTCACAACACCTTGATTAACTTCCGCTATTCCACCCTTCACTTCCAAAGTTTTCTCAGCTCCATTAACGCTGTATGTTATAATGCCTTCTTTGAGAGGAGATATAAGGGGCGCATGGTCTGGATGTACACCAAACTGTCCTGCTATACCCGGAATAACAACCGATGAAACTGAACCCGAAAATATTTTCTTTTCAGCGGAGATTATATTCAATTGTAGATCTGAACTCTTCATATTTTTCTTTTTAGTCTGCTGCTTGAGCTAATAGTTTTTCTCCTTTAGCAATAGCATCTTCGATTGTACCGACATTTAAGAATGCTTGTTCCGGCAAATGATCAACCTCGCCATCCAAGATCATCTTAAATCCTTTAATAGTATCTTCTATGTTTACAATAACACCGGGTACACCTGTAAACTGCTCTGCCACATTAAATGGTTGAGAAAGGAAACGCTGAATACGTCTTGCCCTGTTCACTGTTTGGCGGTCAGTATCGGAAAGTTCTTCCATACCAAGGATAGAGATAATATCTTGAAGTTCTTTATTTCTTTGGAGAATTTGTTTCACACTCTGAGCTACATCATAGTGTTCTTGACCAACAACATTCGGATCCAAACTCCGTGAGGTTGAATCTAAAGGGTCTACAGCCGGATAAATACCTAATTCTGTAATTTTACGGCTTAGTACGGTTGTAGCATCCAAGTGAGAAAATGTTGTAGCCGGAGCAGGGTCTGTCAAGTCATCGGCAGGAACATATACCGCTTGCACGGAAGTTATTGATCCGTTCTTTGTTGAAGTAATACGTTCTTGCATGGCTCCCATCTCTGTTGCCAAAGTTGGTTGATATCCCACAGCTGATGGCATACGCCCTAATAGGGCTGACACTTCCGAACCCGCTTGGGTGAAACGGAATATATTATCAATAAATAATAGTATATCTTTTGGTCCCTCTGCTTTGGAGTCTCTGAATGATTCGGCAATTGTCAAACCAGATAAAGCAACGTCAGCACGTGCACCCGGAGGCTCATTCATCTGCCCGAATACCAAGGATATCTGAGATCTCCCAACTTCATCGTAGTCAACTTTCGATAAGTCCCAGTTGCCTTCATCCATACTCTTTTTAAATTCTTCACCATAGTGGATAACTTCTGATTCGATCATCTCGCGCAGCAAGTCATTTCCTTCACGAGTACGTTCACCGACTCCGGCAAAAACAGAATAACCGTTATGTTTTTTTGCAATGTTATTGATAAGTTCCATTATCAATACGGTTTTACCGACACCTGCACCACCAAAAAGACCAACTTTACCTCCCTTTGCATAAGGAGCAAGCAAATCCACAACTTTAATTCCAGTAAAAAGGACTTCTCGGCTGGTTTGTAGTTCTTCAAATTTAGGAGGTTCTCTATGTATAGGAGCACCACCTGTTTTGTCCAACTTCTGCATACCATCGATAGACTCTCCAACCACATTCATTAAGCGGCCTTTTACCTGATCTCCTACCGGCATTGTAATTGGTGAACCTAAAGCTAAAACATCTAAACCCCGGCGTAGTCCATCTGTACTATCCATAGCTACAGCCCGGACTGTGTCTTCGCCGATATGTTGCTTTACTTCGAGGATCAAAGAACGACCATCGGGTCTTTTTACTTCAAGAGCTTCATTAATTTTAGGTAAATCTAATGATGGATCACTTGTTTCAAAGTGCACGTCCACTACAGGACCAATCACCTGAGAGATATGTCCATTTTTCTGTGACATAAGCTTTTCTTTATTTTGTTATTTCAATTTTTCTATTCCAACTTATACAAAACAGCACAAAAGGTTCGACTTATAAATATACGAATTTCTGAAATAAATTGCAGAAACAACTTTCTTTAAATGAGAAAATCCCACTAAAAAAAAGAAAAACGTATTAATAAATCATGTCGAAGAACTTGTGTACTATAACTTCATGGTAATTATGACATATCGAATAAATGTCTAAGCAAATATAAGACTTTATTCATTTTTTAGTACTAATTTTGTCAAAAAAAAGTAAGCAGACTTATCATTTTAAGCAATCGTTAACTTTAAGTCCTGCTACAGTTAATTTAGTTAAAAAAATGGGAAAAGTATTAATTATTGGAGCTGGGGGCGTAGGAACCGTTGTGGCTAATAAAGTGGCTAAAAATTCAGACGTTTTTACTGAAATAATGCTTGCCAGCAGAACAAAATCTAAGTGTGATGCAATAGCCCAAGCTATTGGTGGAGATAAAATAAAAACAGCTCAAGTTGACGCTGATAATGTAGAAGACCTGAAGGCTTTATTTAACTCATTCAAACCGGAGCTTGTTATAAATGTAGCACTTCCATATCAAGATTTGACAATTATGGACGCTTGCTTGGCTTGTGGTGTAAACTATCTTGACACTGCAAATTATGAGCCGAAAGATGAAGCTAAATATGAATATAAGTGGCAATGGGAATATCAGGATCGTTTCAAAGAGGCTGGTCTAACGGCAATTCTCGGTTGCGGTTTCGACCCCGGGGTTACAAGTGTATACACTGCTTATGCAGCAAAACATCATTTTGATGAAATTCAATATCTTGATATTGTTGATTGCAATGCAGGTGATCACGGAAAGGCTTTTGCAACGAATTTCAACCCTGAAATAAATATTCGCGAGGTTACCCAAAAAGGTAAATATTGGGAAAATGGGAAATGGATAGAAACAGAACCACACGAAATACACAAAGCTCTTGATTATCCAAATATTGGTCCTAAAGAATCATATCTGATATATCATGAGGAACTAGAATCATTGGTAAAAAATTTCCCTACCCTCAAACGTGCTCGCTTTTGGATGACTTTCGGACAAGAATATCTTACTCATTTGCGTGTAATTCAAAATATAGGAATGGCTCGGATCGATCCTATTATTTATAATGGTGTAGAAATTGTACCAATCCAATTCCTAAAAGCTGTTTTACCTGATCCGGGTGAACTTGGCGAAAATTATACGGGAGAGACTTCTATCGGATGCCGTATCAGAGGATTGAAAGATGGTAAAGAACGTACTTATTACGTATATAATAACTGCTCGCACAAGGCTGCATACGAAGAAACCGGAGCACAGGGAGTAAGTTATACGACGGGTGTACCGGCCACGATAGGTGCAATAATGTTTATGAAAGGATTATGGCGCAAACCGGGAGTTTATAATGTGGAAGAATTTGATCCGGATCCATTTATGGAACAATTGAACAAGCAAGGTTTACCTTGGCATGAATTGTTTGATATTAATCTGGAACTATAAACAAAATATCTAAAAAGTCCGAAGTAATAATTTCGGACTTTTTATTTAAGTATTCATCAATATTATTTTATCGAAAACAAATATTCATAAATCTACCTTTTTCAAAAAAACTACCTATCTTTGTATCAAAGTAAGTTGGATTATGAAAGAAATATATTTAATGGATAAGTATTTTTTACATAACAACCATTATTTTATTATTGATAATAAGTTCAAAATTAGATACATTTATCCTCGAAAAAGTTTTTCTTTTTTGAGGATTTTTTTTTGATTAATAAAGACAAATTCAAATTATCGAGATATGAGTAATAAAAGCCTAGTATCAATTACGGATTATTCGAAAGAAGATATTCTACGAATATTGAGCCTGACAAAGAAATTTGATGAGAATCCGAATAGACGCCTATTGGAAGGGAAAGTCTGTGCCACACTCTTTTTTGAGCCCTCTACACGTACGCGACTTAGTTTCGAAACGGCTGTAAACCGTCTTGGCGGACGTATTATCGGGTTTTCGGATGCTTCTACAACCAGCTCGTCAAAAGGAGAAACTTTAAAGGACACGATTGCAATGGTGAATAATTATGCAGACATTATCATCATGCGTCATCATTTGGAAGGAGCAGCAAGATATGCCTCAGAGGTATCCAATGTACCAATTATAAATGCCGGAGATGGCGCAAATCAGCATCCGACACAGACAATGCTTGATATTTACTCAATATATAAAACCCAAGGGAAGCTGGAAGATTTAACAATCACAGTGGTAGGTGATTTGAAGTATGGACGGACTGTACATTCTCTTATTATCGGAATGTCTCATTTCAACCCAACATTCCATTTTGTAGCACCTGACGAATTGAGACTGCCTGAAACATACAAACTTTTCTGCAATGAGCATGGCATCAAATATGAAGAGCACACCGAATTCTCTCCTGAAGTCTTGAATAAGGCAGATATCTTATATATGACACGAGTTCAGCGGGAACGTTTTACGGATTTGATGGAATACGAAAAAGTGAAGAATGTCTATATTCTACGCAAAGATATGCTTGACGGCACAAAAGACAATTTAAAAATTCTACATCCTCTTCCTCGTGTAAATGAAATACAGCAAGATGTAGATGATAGCCCTAAAGCTTACTATTTTGAGCAGGCGAAAAACGGAATGTTCACCCGTGAAGCTGTCATTTGCGATGCATTAGGTATCGAAGTTAGATAAATTTATAAAGAATTATCGAAATGAAAGAAATTAGAAAAGAATTACAGGTTGCTGCCTTGTGCGATGGTACAGCAATAGACCACATACCGGCTGATGTTTTATTCAAAGTTGTTTCTCTACTTGGATTAGAAAAATTAGACAATCCGATTACAATAGGAAACAATTTGGAAAGTAAAAAAATGGGTTGTAAAGGAATTATCAAAATAGCTAATAAATTTTTTGAAGAGGACGAAATAAACAGAATTGCTGTTATTGCTCCGAATGTGATACTTAATACAATACGTAATTACGAAGTTGTTGAGAAAAAAAGGGTAGTTCTCCCTCGCACTATCAAAGGGATCGTAAAATGTAATAATCCTAAATGTATTACAAACAATGAACCAATGACAACCCGATTTGATGTACTTGATAGCAAGCAAACTGAACTAAAGTGCTACTATTGTAATTTAAAAATAGACAAAGAGGATATTCTGCTGAAATAATGAAACAAGACTGGAAGCCAGGAACATTAATATACCCTGTTCCGGCCGCAATGATTAGTTGTGGACAAACCGAGGAGGAATACAATATACTTACTTTAAGTTGGGTTGGCACAATTTGTACAAATCCGCCAATGTGTTATATTTCGGTACGTCCGGAAAGATATTCATATGATATTATCAAAAAGAATATGGATTTTGTCATTAATATTACAACTGAAGAGCTAGCATATGCAACTGATTGGTGTGGTGTGAAATCGGGAAAAGATTTTAATAAATTCGAGGAGATGAACTTGACCGCCGGAAAAGCAAATATAGTTCGAGCTCCTATTATTGAGGAGTCTCCTCTAAATATAGAATGCAGAGTTAGAGAAATTGTAAGCCTTGGTTCGCATGATATGTTCATTGCAGACGTAGTAAATGTAAAAGCCGATGAGAAATACATAGACTCCAAAACAGGCAAATTCAGCCTTGAGGAATCGAAACCTATCGCCTATTCTCATGGGCAATATTATGGGCTTGGAAAAAAGTTGGGTGGTTTTGGATGGTCTGTCAAGAAAAAGAAATAATTAAATTAATTGTATCTTTGTAAGATTAGAGACTCTTAACACAAACCCGATGCATCCTAAAAGAAAATTATTGAGCCAATACCATCCTATTCTCTACTTCATTGCCGTATGGTCTAGAAGAATACACCGATATGGATATTGGTATTTTGGAAAAGACAAGTTCGCAAAAATTCAAACCAACACAAAATTACCATTCCGTATCAAGAAACACCAGTCTGTACTTATACGAAAACTGGGAGACAGTGACCTGCAACTACAATACAATAAAGTTATAAACCTGAAAATTGCCACTAAACGAATAGATGGAATCATCATAAAACCGGGAGAGACTTTTTCTTTTTGCAGAAGGGTTGGGCTACCAACTCGCCGCAAAGGATATGTTGAAGGGATGGAATTATCGTTTGGCAAAGCACGACCCGGAATCGGAGGAGGCTTATGCCAGATCGCAAACCTGATACACTGGCTGGTTATGCATAGTCCACTGACAATAAAGGAACGGCATCACCATTCTTTCGATCCTTTCCCCGATTGCGGACGTGTCTTGCCTTTTGGTAGCGGAGCCACAGTGTTTTATAATTATAAAGATTATCAGATAATCAATAATACTCCTAATACTTTTCAGATAAATATCTGGTTAACGGATAAATGCATTGAAGGGGAGCTACGCATAGACAAAGAACTAGACTATGCATATCATGTCTTTGAAAAAGATCATGATTTTCTAAAGATCGGGAACGATTTTTTTCGAAAAAATGAGATTTGGCGTAACAAAATATTAAAATTTGAAGGAGGACGCATCATCGATACTGAACTAATAACAAAAAATTTTGCTCTGGTTTCCTATACTCCCGAACAATATAAGGTAATAGATACCGAAAAAGAAACAATTTAAAATTCTGTTTCTATTTCTAATCCATCGTATGATAGGAATACATTAGCTGGTAACATATTTTGGACTTCATGGTGTAGCCCCATCTGATGAGACATATGTATCAAATAAGCTCTTTTAGGGGCTATACGTCCAATATTGGCCAAAGCCTCCTTTAAGGTTTGATGAGAAAGATGTTCTTCTATACGTAAAGCATCAATCACTAATATATCAAGATTCTCTAATTTAGAATATTCAGTATCTGGTATATACTTTAGATCTGTTAGATAAGCAAAATCATTTATACGATAGCCATATATAGGTAATTTATAATGCATCAACCGAACTGGTTGAACACTAACACCTTCAACAACAAATGGTCTTTCCTCACTCACTTCATGTAGTCGAAATGTAGGAACTCCTGGATACAAATGTTCTTGAAAACAGTATGGCATCCTAGTTTTTAGAGAATTTAATGTTATTTTACTTGAATAGATATCTATATCACCAAAACGGCAAAAAGGACGCAGATCATCCAGTCCTCCAATATGATCATAGTGTTCGTGCGTTATAAGAACTCCATCTATTTTAGAAAATTCTTCTTTTAATATCTGTTGTCTAAAATCCGGTCCACAATCAATTAATATCCTTTTACCATCAACCTCTATTAATACAGAGGCTCTTAAACGGATATCTCTACTATCTTTAGACGTACACACCTCACATCGACAACCTATTTCGGGATTTCCGGTAGATGTGCCTGTCCCCAAAAACTTTATTTTCATTCTGTTACCTCAAGTATCCAAATATCAGTAAAAGGAATACCATACCTCCTCATCAATTCATCTTTTAAATAATATCTTGTATATTTATCTAAGATGGCTTTAGCATTAATGACTGCATCCTTTTCGTTGTCATAACTCCCTAATACTATATAATATAGCCCTTCTTTATTTCTAACAATCAAATTATTTTGACCATCAGAGTCTAATTGCTTTTTGAGGCGGTTTACGCCATCAATATTTGATAAAGTAGCAACTATTATATTAAATTCTTTGAGATGCTTTGTATACTTACTACTTGATATCGATCTTTTTTGGATATTATTATTGTATTGGAACGTCGAAAGATTCTCACTCCTCGTACCTTGTATTAAAATTACAGAAAAAAGAAATATGAAGATAATAATTTTATGTAAGGCTTTCATATTAAATATTTTAAATGAGAAATATTATATTTAATGCAAAGATAAAGAAAAGAGGGCTTGTATTATAAGCCCTCTTCTTTTTTTAACATTTATATCTTCTTTAATACTCCCTCTGAAGTATCCACCAATCATTAAATGGAATTCCATATCTACCTTTCAACGTAGCAGCATCTGCCTGTGACAAAAATGCATTGAGTATTTCATTCTTTTTTGCAACAGCTTCTTCTTTTGTATCACAGCTAGCAATAATAACACGGTACATATCTTGATCGTTTTGTACAAGAATTACATTGTATCCATTATTTTCAATTCGCTGTTTCAAAGACTCAGCATTAGGTTTCATACCCATCGCTGCAATAACAACACTATATGCTTTTAGTCCTGCAGCATCAGTACTCGAAACTGGCTTAATTTTCTCACGACGTACCGATTCTGCTGATGAAGAATAAGATGGTGTCGTTGTAGATGAATTATTAGAAACAGCTGAAGAATTTGTTGTAGCATTTTCTTCCATTTCTCTTTCTTTGGCTGATTCATATACCGATTTATAAGCACTTTGTTTTGGTTTACATGAACCAAAAGCAACAAGGCAAGCTAAAGCTATACCAAGACCGACTATTTTTCTATTCATAAGTATTTTTATTATCTGTAGGTTATTTTATTTAACACAAATATAAGACATAGAGTTCATTATATTAAAGGGAATCATACAAAAACATTAACTTTTCACTTTAATTAATATATTCAAAACCTGTATAGGGTACCAAAGCTTTAGGTATTCGGATACCTTCAGCAGTTTGATTATTTTCGAGCAAAGCCGCAACAATACGAGGTAACGCCAAAGCACTACCATTCAAAGTATGAACAAGTTGCATTTTTTTCTCTGAATCCCGATATCGACATTTCAGACGATTAGCCTGATAACTCTCAAAGTTGGAAACGGAACTAACCTCCAACCAACGTTGCTGTGCTGCAGAGAAGACCTCAAAATCGAAAGTCAATGCAGATGTAAAACTCATATCTCCACCACACAACCGAAGTATACGCCAAGGCAATTCGAGTTCATCAACCAAAGTTTGGACATAGGCAACCATTTCTTTCAATGACTCGTATGAATGTTCTGGCTTATCTATACGGACAATCTCAACTTTATCGAACTGATGCAGACGATTCAAACCTCTAACATCTTTACCATATGATCCGGCTTCACGTCTAAAACAAGCTGAATAGGCAGTATTTTTGATCGGAAGATCTTTTTCTTCTAAAATTACATCTCTATATATATTTGTTACCGGAACTTCTGCTGTTGGTATCAAATATAAATCGTCAGCTGTAGCGTGATACATCTGCCCTTCTTTGTCCGGCAATTGCCCTGTTCCATATCCAGAAGCAGCATTAACAACATATGGTGGCTGAATTTCCATATATCCGGCTTCACGCGCTTTATCTAAGAAATAATTAATCAAAGAACGTTGCAAACGTGCTCCTTTTCCCTTATAAATAGGGAATCCGGCACCTGTAATTTTCACACCTAATTCAAAATCAATTAAGTCATATTTCTTTGCTAAATCCCAATGAGGAAGTGCGTCGGCACCCAACTGAGGTATAACACCTCCTGTTTTTTCCACAACATTATCTTCTGCAACTCTTCCTTCCGGCACTTCATCAGATGGTAAATTAGGAATCAATACTAACAGATTCTGCAAATCCTGTTCCGATTGACGTAAAGCGTCTTCAATTACTTTATTCTCTGATTTTATTTCTGCGACTCTGTTTTTAGCAGATTCAGCCTCAACCTTTTTACCCTCTTTCATCAATAGCCCAATCTGCTTTGACAAAGTATTCAATTCAGCCTGAGTTGAATCAAGCTGGGTTTGGCTTTGACGTCTGATCTGATCTAATTCAATTATATTTCCTATAATTTCTTTCGCATCAAAGTGCTTTTTAGCTAAACGTTTGATGACTCCTTCCGGATCCTCACTAATAGTCTTGAGAGTTAACATAAATCATTTTTTATATTCTTGCACAAAGTTATAAATATTTCGAGAAAGTTAAGTTCATAAAACAATATAATGATTTCAGAAATAACGAAACAAGGCAGAATAAATAAAGAATCTAGCTCTAATATTGTCAAATAAATATTTCCGTCGAATTCTAATATATCCAGACTGTCTGCTTGACAAAAAAACAACTCTTTCTGATTCTGTTTTTTACCTTTAAGTTTTTATCTTTGCTCTTCGAAAAACAGAAATAAAAAAACGAACAAACCATATGACTAAAAAATTCAATAGAACCCTTGTTACATCAGCACTCCCTTATGCTAATGGACCGGTACATATCGGGCACTTAGCCGGAGTATATATTCCTGCTGATATCTATGTCCGTTATCTTAGACTTAAAGGAGAGGATGTCCTTTTTATTGGAGGATCAGATGAACATGGTGTTCCTATTACAATACGTGCAAAAAAGGAGAATGTCACACCTCAAGATATTGTTGATAAATATCATGGCATAATAAAAAAGTCTTTCGAAGATTTTGGCATAACATTCGATATTTATTCTCGGACAAGTTCTGAGATACATAAACAAACCGCTTCTGATTTTTTTCTAAACCTATACAACAAAGGACAATTTGAAGAAAAGACCAGTGAACAGTATTACGATAAGGATGCTCAAATGTTTCTTGCAGACCGCTACATAATGGGTGAATGCCCATATTGTGGTAATCCAAATGCGTATGGTGACCAATGTGAATCTTGCGGAACATCACTGAATCCTACTGATTTAAAAAATCCAAGGTCTACCATTTCAGGCTCTACTCCTATTATGAAAGAAACTAAACATTGGTATTTACCCTTAAATAAACATGAAGGATGGCTTCGCCAATGGATACTAGAAGATCATAAGGAGTGGAAATCGAATGTATATGGTCAATGTAAATCATGGCTAGACATGGGCTTACAACCACGTGCTGTAAGCCGTGACTTGGATTGGGGTGTACCTATTCCTCTGCCCGATGCTAAAGGAAAAGTTCTTTATGTATGGTTTGATGCTCCGATCGGATATATTTCGAACACCAAAGAATTACTTCCCGACAGTTGGGAAAAATGGTGGAAATCGGAAGATACCAAGCTTTTACACTTCATAGGCAAAGATAATATTGTTTTCCACTGTATTGTATTTCCTGCCATGCTAAAAGCCGACGGGTCTTATATCTTACCGGAGAATGTTCCGGCTAACGAGTTTTTAAATTTAGAAGGTGACAAAATATCTACATCACGCAATTGGGCTGTTTGGCTTCACGAATATATTGAAGACTTCCCCGGCAAGCAAGATGTACTTCGGTATGTATTAACAGCTAATGCACCGGAAACAAAAGATAATGATTTTACATGGAAAGATTTCCAAGCACGCAACAACAATGAATTAGTAGCTATATTAGGAAATTTTATTAATAGAGCGTTGGTACTTACTCAAAAATATTTTGACAATAAAGTACCACAATTAAATGAGTTGACAGATTATGACAAAGAAACATTGGCTGAATTTGCTGATGTAAAAAAACAAGTTGAATCTCATCTTGAAGTATACCGTTTCCGTGATGCACTTAAAGAAGCTATGAATTTAGCTCGTATAGGCAACAAGTATTTGGCTGATACTGAACCTTGGAAAATAGCAAAAACAGATATGTCTCGTGTAGAAACAATTCTGAACATATCTTTGCAAATAACTGCAAATCTTGGTATTGCATTCGAACCGTTTCTTCCTTTTGCTGTTCAAAAGATCCGCAAATTTATAAATGTGGACAATCTTTCATGGAACCAATTAGGACGAACAGATATTTTAGAGACCGGGTATCAACTAAATAATTCGGAACTGTTGTTCGAGAAATTGGAAGATGAAGTCATTGAAAAACAAATACAAAAGCTTCTGGATACCAAGAAGGCAAATGAGCAAACAGAACATAAAACAACCCCACAAAAAGAAAATGTTGCTTTTGAAGACTTCTCTAAAATGGACTTACGTGTGGGAACTGTCTTGGAATGTGTAAAAGTTCCTAAAACAGACAAACTTTTACAGTTCCTTATTGATGACGGAATAACTAAACGTACAATAATATCTGGTATTGCAGCTTACTACAAACCTGAAGATTTAGTAGGAAAACAGGTTTGTTTTATTGCAAACCTTGCCCCACGCAAGCTAAAAGGAATCGAGTCGCAAGGTATGTTACTTTCTGCTGAAAATGCAGATGGTACACTATCGTTGATACAACCAAGTAGTCTTGTAGCTCCGGGAAGCCAAATAGGATAACACCCTTCTAGTAAAACAAAAATAAAAGCCAATGCAGTTTTGCATTGGCTTTTTAATTTATATTAATAAAAGATACAATCTTACTATTGATTTACAAATCAATCTTTCATATTTCGATAAATAGCATCAAATGCAGCTCTATCAAAAGCTTCGTATTTAGGTTTTGATGGTACATAGTCCGGATTATCCCATAATGTACTGGTCAACATCAAATCGGCACTATAACGGTTACAAGCAATAGGCACATTATGCACCCTACATTGGCGAAGTAACATCATGATATCTGCCTCGTGTGGTTGTGGATTAAGATCATCAATAAGAAAAATTGCTAAATCTATTTCATTTCTTACAACCATCGCCGCAATCTCTGCATCTCCTCCTAAGGGACCTGAATTCATACATATAATATCTGCATTCACACCTTTTTCTTCAAAAGCCTGCGCAATAAGTGTACCAGTAGTTCCTGTACATACCAACTGATGTTTTGTCAAAAAGGATGAATTATAATAACACCATTCTACCATATCTGCTTTGCGGTGGTCATGTGCCACAAGTGCAATTGTTAATCTTTTCTTCATATCATTCTATTTATATATCAAAGATAAGTATTTTCTCGTTTCGTTCCTGTTACAATTAAACTAATTACTGACAGCTTATATATAAACAAAGAGAGAATACAATTTGTGCATTCTCTCTTTTATATTTTAGATCATTTTGTATCTTTCAATTCATCCGTCCACCCTTACGCCATGCTTTACTATAATAACCTTCGGCCAAAGAACTAACTATAACTCCGTGTTTTATAGAAGCATGAATAAAGCGTCCTTCGCCTAAATAGACACCAACATGATTAATATATTTTTTTCCAAATGTTGAGAAAAATACCATATCACCCGGTAATAGGTCTTCTTTAGCAACAGATTCCGCGACATTCTTGGCTATAGAAGTACTTACTCTATCCAATTGAATTCCAAAAACTGTTTTATAAATAATATTAGTAAATCCGGAACAGTCTACAAATGCACGACTCATTCCTCCTCTACGATAACGGGTACCAAGCCAATCAGCAACTTCCCGATAGAAATCAAGATATTCAGCATCATTAATTTCAATACCCAACCGTTCAGACAACTCCCTCATTTCTTTCTTCTCAATAAGCTTCTCTTTCAAAAGAGCAGATCCCATTGTTATATCAGCCGAAGCATAGCTATCCGAAGCTATTGCCGATTTTGTTTGGCCAATTGGTTCTGTTATATGAATCTGATCATATTTAGGCAATACAAATAAATCTCCATTGTTTGAGACAACTTCTACTTTATTTTGCGGTGACTCTACAATCTTAACGGCTGTAGCAGCTGTAACAGATTGTTTTTTAGCCCCTTTCTTTGTAGTTTTGTTTTTTGCCAAAACAGGAGAAACTCCTATTGTTAACACAACAAGAAGAGAGCATATTTTGAATAAATTGTTCGGAATGAGCATATATAATTTTTTTTTTGCTGGCTAAAGATATGTTTTATGAGTTATAAATAAAAATTATAAATGCATAGATGACTTTCTTTTATAATCTTTTAAGAGATTTTCAGTCTATTTGATACGTCCTCCTTTCTTCCATCTTTTCTGATAATAGTCTTCATCTAAATGGCTGACTATAACCCCACGGGAAGTAGAAGCATGTATAAACTGTCCATTTTTAAGATATATACCAACATGGGTAATTTTCTTCTTACTTTTTGTTGTAGCAAAGAATACCAAGTCTCCGGCACGTAGACTACCTTTAGAGACATGGTGCATTTTCATATTTCCAAGATCGGAAGTAGAGCGAGGCAATGTTTTTCCATATACTTTCTGAAAAATCAAATAGGTAAATCCGGAACAATCAAGCCCTCTACGGGTTATGCCTCCATAACGATAAGGTATGCCTAACCATTGAGAAACTTCTGCATAAAGTGGCATATTACGGTCATCATCTTTGTTGATATTACTGAGTTCTATATCTAATTTTCGAGACAATTGTGCAACTTCTTTCGGATCGTATAAGCGAGTCCCCCCAACAGAACTAGTCTTACACGATGAAAAAAAAGATATTATAAGTACTAAGCCAAAGATATAATGTAAAACATGTCTTACTTTATTCATGTTGATAATTTATAGTTTAGTGTAAGTTTTTTCAAGAAAAATACAATTCTTCGCAATACAGATTAACAAATGAATATATTCACCTAATAATTTAAAATATACGTTACCGAAAGACTTCTAAAAAGTAAAACTTTTGCCTAAAGGTAGTAATAAATAAAATAACTAATTATTTAAATCAAAACACCTTCAGTTTTTTAGGTCTAGACTAATTCGAATTACAATGCGACTTTCTCTTTTATATTTTATCTCACTATACATAAATAATTCACACTTCATAGGGGAACACACTTACAGATTGGTTTATTAATCGCTCAAAATCAACTACTCAATAATCTTCATTACCAACTCCTAAAATATGCAAATATTACCCTACAAATTCTTAACTTTGCACATATGAAAACTATAATCCATATTCATAACCTATGAAAACATTTATTAAACTTGTCGGCTTTATTAAAAGCTTTTTATTGTTATTGCCTATAACATTGATATTTTATCCTTTTACAAGATTAGCTTTATTCATATCTTATTTAAATATGTTTTTAGTATGGGTATATAGAAATAAGAAAAAATTCAAATATCTGGAACCTATTACATTTAATCGAAATTACAACAACAGATACAATCTATATAAGTATATATCCGATCATTATTCAAAAGACAATACTCCTATTATTTATCTTGAATTTGGAGTTGCAGGAGGAGATTCTTTTAATTGGTGGTTGAATGAAAATAAAAGTCCAACATCTTCCTTTTATGGATTCGATACATTTGAGGGATTACCTGAAGACTGGGGTATTTTCTTTAAAAAGGGAGATATGAATTACGAAGAATCACAAAAGTCTGATGATCGTGCAAAGTTTGTCAAAGGGCTATTTCAAGATACTCTATTTCCATTTATTCAGGATGAACAGGATCTTTTAACTTCTCCGACAAACAAGATTATACATATGGATGCCGATCTTTATTCTTCAACTATTTTTGTACTCACCCAACTTTATCCATACCTAAAATCGGGAGATATTATTTTATTCGATGAGTTTAATGTACCTCTACACGAGTTTAAAGCATTTAAAGAATTTAGCGAATCATTTTACATTAAATTAGAACCGCTCGGAGCTGTTAACAACTACTTACAAACCGCTTTTATTGTTGAATAGATTTATTAACTAAAGATAAAACAGATATACATAAAGAATATAACAAATAATATTTAGCTGGCTCGTAAAATTTATATGGTTTAACTTCTTTATCTATCCTAAAACTAAATAACAAAGCGACTCTTAATATCAAGAGCCGCCTTAAATTATTCAAACAACTAAATTTATTTTTTCAGAAAATCGTCTATATGCTGAGCAGTTTTACGACCTGAAGCAATACTTGTGACAACAAGCGATTGTCCGCTAACACAGTCGCCAGTACCAAACACTTTTGCTATATTAGTAGCACGTTCGGCGTTGGTAATAACATTGTGACGAACATCGTCTGTTTTGATATCTAACTCTTTTAATAGACCTTCTTGTATAGGATGAACAAAACCCAAAGCCAAAAAGGCATAATCAATTTTCAATAACTCTGGTTTACCAATTTCTTTCATCACATGCCTTCCTTGGTCATCTTTTTCCCAAGCCACTTCTACAAGCTCAACACCTGTCAGAACTCCATTTTCGCCAACGAAACGTTTAGTATTCAGAGACCAACGGCGATCACAACCTTCTAAGTGAGATGAAGATGTTTTCAAGACAACAGGAAATGGTGTAGGCCACGGATTTTCTATATCTTCCAGTTTTGCCGGTTTAGGCAGAATTTCGATTTGTAATATATTAGCAGCACCCTGACGATTGGCTGTTCCGATACAATCCGAACCTGTATCGCCACCACCAATAACCAATACATTCTTACCTTTAACATTGATAATTTCATCTTCGGGAACAATATCTTTTGCGACCAATTTATTCTGCATTGTCAGAAATTCCATTGCATAATAAACACCTTTCAGATCACGTCCTTCGACTGGCAAATTACGTGGAACCTGAGAGCCAATAGCCACACAAACAGCATCGTTGTCCTTCAATAAATCTTTTCCTTTTATATGCTTACCAACTTCTACGCCTGTTACAAATTTAACTCCTTCGGCTTCCATCAATTTTACACGACGTTCTATAACTGATTTATTCAGCTTAAAGTCAGGAATACCAAAACGAAGTAAACCTCCTACCCTAGCACTTTTTTCGTAGACCGTAACGTCATGCCCCTTCTTATTCAATTGATTGGCAACAGCCATACCGGAAGGACCAGAACCAATAACGGCCACTTTCTTGCCTGTACGATGTTTGGGGGGGATCGGTTTTATATAACCTTCATTATAAGCTTGCTCTAATGCGGCAGCTTCATTTTCACGGATTGTTACAGGTGCACGATGGATAGATAAAACACACGATTTTTCGCACGGAGCCGGACATATACGCCCTGTAAACTCCGGAAAATCATTTGTCTGCATCAACACCTCAGCAGCAAGTTTCCAATTACCTCTATATATATATTCTTGCCATTCAGGCATCTTGTTACCTAGTGGACATGACCAATGGCAAAAAGGGATACCACAGTCCATACAACGTGACGCCTGCTCGCGCCTATCTTCGGTATTGAGGGTTTGCTCGACTTCACTAAAATCGCTAATGCGATCTTGAACCGGACGATACCCCGCGTCTTTTCTTTTTACTGTTAAAAATGCTTTTGGATTTCCCATGATTATCGTCCTCCTGATTAATAGTCAAATTCTACTTCAGCTATTTTTTTCTTTATAGCTTCTAATTTTTCGTCTTGTATAACCTTCTTGTACTCAATTGGGGTTACTTTGATAAATTTATCCACTTCTGTACTCCAATTGTCAAGAATACATTTTGCAAGAGGACTATTTGTGTATTGATAATGATTAGTTATCAATGTGCGAAGTTCTCTATTGTCATAGTTATCTTCTATCAGTGTAAGTTCCACCATTTGCATATTACAATAGTAATCAAAATCACCATCAATGTTATATACATAAGCAACACCTCCACTCATACCGGCTGCAAAATTCCGTCCTGTTTTTCCAAGAACAACAGTACATCCGCCTGTCATATATTCACAACAGTGATCGCCTGCACCTTCTACTACTGCTACAGCTCCACTATTGCGGACACAGAAACGTTCTCCGACTTGTCCATTAATATATATTTCACCCGAAGTTGCTCCATAAAGCAGCGTATTTCCGGCAATTATGTTTGCTTCAGGTTTAAAAGTAGATACACTTGGCGGAACAATAACGATTCGCCCACCTGACAATCCTTTTCCAACATAGTCGTTAGCGTCACCTTCTAAACGGAACGAAACTCCATGCGAAAGAAATGCACCGAAACTTTGACCGGCAGCACCTTGAAATGTGCAACGAATAGTATCGGCCGGTAAACCATCGTTTCCATAACGTTTTGCTATTTCGCCCGATAACATAGCCCCTACTGTACGATCTGTATTTTTTATTGTGCGGGTCAATTCGATAGGCATAGCTTTTTCGATTGCCATTTTCGCTGTTTTTATTAATTCACGATCCAATACATCATTGAGCTTATGATCCTGATTTTTGATATGGCGAATTGCATTTTCTTTTGCTTCAACAGGGAAATACATCAAACGTGACAGGTCAAGTTTCTTAACTTTCTCGTTAGCATCACTTTTCACATATTTCAATAAATCGGCACGTCCGACAACTTCATCCAACGATTTGAAACCAAGAACAGCTAAATGTTCACGAACTTCTTCTGCCAAGAAATTAAAATAATTGACAAGATATTCACTTCGACCAATAAATTTCTTCCTCAGTTCTTCGTTTTGGGTAGCAACACCTACAGGACAGGTATTTAAGTGACACTTACGCATCATTATACATCCCAAAACAATAAGTGCACTCGTTGCAAAACCATATTCTTCTGCACCCAACATTGCAGCAACAATAATATCATGGCCAGTCTTCAATTGTCCATCTGTTTGCAAGATTATCTGCCCACGGAGGTTGTTCAACACTAATGTTTGTTGTACTTCGGCTAAACCAATTTCGAGAGGAAGACCTGCATGTTTGATCGAGCTTGCAGGGCTTGCACCTGTACCTCCTTCGCATCCACTTATCACAACACGGTCTGCCTTAGCTTTGGCCACACCAGCGGCTACTGTACCAACACCACTCTCTGATACAAGTTTAACACTGACTTGGGCAGCAGGATTTACGCTTTTCAAGTCGAAAATTAACTGTGCTAAATCCTCAATAGAGTATATATCATGGTGCGGTGGTGGCGAAATCAATGATATGCCCGGAATCGAATGACGAGTTTTAGCTATTATCTTATCAACTTTGAATCCCGGCAATTGCCCACCTTCGCCCGGTTTAGCTCCTTGGGCTATTTTTATTTGAATCTCATCTGCATTAACCAGATATTCAGTAGTAACACCAAAACGACCCGATGCGACTTGTTTAATAGAAGAACGGGCATTTGTAGCAAAACGCTCTGGCAATTCACCGCCTTCTCCGGTATTACTCTTCCCTCCGATAGCATTCATTGCAACTGCCATTGCTTCATGTGCTTCACGACTAATAGACCCGAAAGACATGGCTCCTGTTACAAAGCGTTTTGTTATTGCAGATACCGGCTCTACTTCGTCTATTGAGATTGGCTTTTTAGAAGGATCAAAATCCAAGAAATCGCGCAAAAATATTTTTTCGGATTTCTTATCTATCGACTCTGTATATTCTCTAAATTTTTTATAGCTACCTAAGCGTGTAGCCATCTGTAGTTTAGATATAGTTTCAGGATTCCATGCATGATATTCGCCATTGCGTCTCCAAGCATAGATACCTTGACTGATTAATGCCGGATCATCAAACTCAGTTTCGAAAGCTTCGAAAAATGGTTCAATAGTATCGCTAGCAATATCACCCAAATCAATACCTTCTATTTTAGATGTTGTTCCTACAAAGTATTTATCGATAATCTTAGAGCTGATACCAATAGCTTCGAACTGCTGTGCTCCGAGATAACTTTTCAGTGTAGAGATCCCCATCTTAGACATTGTCTTTAACAATCCCTTATTGATAGATTTCACATAGTTTTTCATTGCTGTGTAGAAATCTAGATGTATATCTCCTTTTTTGACTAAATCTTCGATGACAGCCAAAGCCAGATACGGGTTAACAGCATTTGCCCCATAACCAAACAATAATGCAAAATGCATTACTTCGCGAGGTTCCGCAGATTCGACAACAATATCTATTTGCATACGTTTGCGGCGTTCAATCAAATAATGATGAACAGCAGATACTGCAAGAAGTGAAGGAATAGCAACATGATCTTTATCAACACCTCTATCTGATATTACAATGTAGTTACTGCCATTATCAACTGCTTTTTCAGCTTTCAAGCATAACTCTTCTATTGCTTTCTCCAAACCTACTGCTCCACCTTTAGGATCAAACAGCATAGATATTACTTCTGCTTTGAATCCTTTATATCCAAGATGCACGACCAAGTCCAACTCTCTATTTGAAAGAAATGGATTAGATAACCCAACCATTTTACAATGCTCCGGCATTGGCTCTAATATATTCTTATGCAACGAGCCTATATAACCAGCCAACGACATTACTAATTCTTCACGAATAGGGTCTATTGGCGGATTGGTTACTTGTGCAAATAGTTGACGAAAATAATTGAATAAACGTTGTGGTTTATTAGATAGAACTGCAACAGGGGTGTCGTTACCCATTGATGCTGTAGGTTCTTTGCCTTCAGCAGCCATGGGAAGAAGTATTTTCTCTATATCTTCTTTATAATAGCCAAATACTTTCAGTAATTGAGTATAATTTTCAACGTCATATTTTATGGAGCGTCCTGAAGAAATATCATCTAATGATATTCTATTTTTAGCTAACCATTCTCGATAAGGATATGCTTTTGCTAGATTTTCTTTCAGCTCGGCATCATATTGAATAGTACCTGCTTCGGTATCCACCATCAACATCTTACCGGGTTTTAAACGCCCTTTTTCTTTTATTTCTGATGGTTCGAACGGAAGTACTCCCATTTCTGAAGCCACAACCATAACATCATTGTTAGTCATTAAATAACGAGCCGGACGCAGTCCATTTCTGTCTAACAACCCTCCTGCATAACGTCCGTCGGTAAATAAGATTGTAGCAGGTCCATCCCAAGGTTCCATAAACAAGCTATGGTATTCATAAAATGCTTTCAAGTCATTTGATATTGGATTCTTATCATTCCATGATTCAGGAATCATCATCGCCAAAGCATGAGGCAACGATTTACCTGACATGATCAAAAATTCCAACACATTATCAAAAGAAGCACTATCGCTCATATAGGGCTGAACAATTGGCCAAATATCACTTATATTTCCAAGCAAATCAGATTTTAGTACACTTTCGCGAGCTTCCATCCATAAACGATTCCCTTTTATTGTATTTATTTCTCCATTGTGTGCTACGATACGGAATGGATGTGCTAAATCCCATGTAGGAAATGTATTGGTACTAAAACGTGAGTGAACCAAAGCAATAGCGCTTGTCAAATGTGGATTTAATAAATCAGGGAAGTAATGACGTAATTGCTCTGAAGAGAGCATACCTTTGTATACAATCCGTTTGGTAGAAAGGCTGACAATATAAAACGCTCTTTTAGTTTCGAGAGAAAATATTTTCGAATTGAATATTTCTTTTTCAATCTTCTTACGAAGCAGGTACAGTTTATGTTCCAATTCGTCTGTAGACAAGCCTTCTTCTCCGACAATAAATATCTGTTTAATAGTCGGCTCATTCGCCAATGCCATCTCACCGAGTATTTCTGAATTAACCGGAACATCACGTACTGCCAACAATTGCAATCCTTCTTTCTCTATATATCCAGACAAAGTAACCATACAACTTTCAGCTTCTGATTTCCCTTTGGGTAAAAAGACAAGTCCTGTACCATAATGCCCTTTTTCTGGAACCGGAATACCTTGTAGTAAAATAAACTCGTGTGGTATCTGTAACATTATACCGGCACCATCACCCGTTTTATTGTCGGCATTTTCAGCTCCACGGTGCATCATATTCTCCAATACACGGAGACCATTTTCCACTATGGCATGAGACTTGGCTCCTTTCATATGAAGTACCATTCCGACTCCACAAGCGTCGTGCTCGTAAGCAGGGTCATATAAACCACGCTGGTTTGCTGATATCAAATCTTGCATATTTTTAGTTGATAAAAGAATTATGGAAATTTTTATTTCCGGCTATAACTAACTCACATGACAAATATACGATTTTTAGACATAAAAAGCATTTTTTAGACATAAAAAATCGAAATAATTAACAAAAATAGCATTTTACATTATTATAAATAACAAAAACACAATATTAAATAGCTATTAAGATTCGGATCGGTAATGTTTTTGTATTCATTCATTAGATTTTGTAGTTTTGCATAAACACTTAATATGAAAATTATGAAAAAAATTTTTTTATCGATTTGCGTAGCAACATTTCTTATCTCATGCAACAATGTCCAAAAAGAGTCAGAAAAAACAAACACTCAAATTGAGGCAGCTATTGACTATACAGATGTTAAGGATAAATCATTCGATGATTTATTCCAGAATATCGATCCTACTGAAATAAAGGATAATGTATTCAAATTGGTAGGGCAAGATTATTCTGTTATTACTGCTGGTACAGATTCAGCATATAATTCGATGACTGCGAGTTACGGAGGATGGGGGCAATTATTTGAAAAACCGACTACATGGTGTATATTAAATGCAAACCGATATACATTGGAGTTTATCAAACAAGAAAAAAAATATACAATGTCGTATTTTCCAGATCAATTTAAGGAACAAGTCATTGCATTCGGTAGCAAGAGCGGACGTAACTCAGATAAAATGAAAGAAACAAAATTTACGTCAGTCAAAACTCCAAATGGAAACTTATCTTATAAAGAAGCCAGACTTATTATAGAATGCAAGCTTGTGGAAATAACAGAGACTAATCCAAATGATTTCTATACGGATGAGTCAAAAGCATTTATTGAAAAAGGCATAAAAGATGGAAATGGTAAAGAATACCACAAATTAGTATTTGGTGAAATAACTAATGTTTGGATTCGTAAGTAATAAAAACTACAAAAAAAGACGGTCTCTAAATTAGAGACCGTCTTTTTTCGTATTCATTATAGTATAGATCATTCCGTTTCGGAATTATCTCCTGTATTTGTAGGGACATCTTCTGTTTGAGTAGATGGCTCTGTAGCATAATCAAAATCATCACCACCCATCATATCAGTAACATCATCATCACCATAGCTCACAGCATCTAATTTATTTTGCAAACCATACTTCTTAATTAGTTTTCCTAATTCCGGATCAAGAGTTGTTCTGTATACTTTTGAAGGATCTAATGTACATGCTTCCATCAAATGTTGAACAGCCTCTTCGTCCCTATTGGTACGAGTACATATTATTGCATGCAAATATTCTGTATTAGCTGTTACCGGCAATTTAACAAGTAAATCCTCAGCTTTCTCATTGTATCCCATACAAACTAAACATAAAGCTGTATTGTAGTCGGGATAATTAGCTAATATATCTATCGCTTTCCAATATTCACGATCTTGCATCAGACGAAGACCTTCTTTGTAATCTTCTCTATATTCAACTTTTACTGTATCATTGTCAAGTCCTGTACGATGAATATCTACAATAAATTCAATTCGTCGTAACAACGGATAGATAGAATCCTGAATTATCTTATAGTCAGATGGGAATTGTTTCTTTATATCAAGTTCACATTGATCCGGATAAACAGCATTAGTAAGCATATTTACAATTTCATCCTTATTAGGCATATCTTTGCGTCTGCGAATTTGTGTTACTAATGTGCTCCAATCTTCTCCTTTCTGAACTACATTAAACAGATTTTCAACATTTGCTTCTCCTGCTAAAGTTTTACTTAAATAACTTTTCACTGAATTAGCTCGTTTCAATGTTAATTCATAATTATCATCATAATCTCCATCCAAAGATGTAGTAGATACCATTGTTACGCTATCAATTGTAAAATCTGGCTTGTCGTTATAAAGTTGGAAAGCTTCTAAGAACTTATCCATATGAACTTTATTGTCTTCATAACTTATTTCATAGTTCGAATTTTTAGGACCGCCACGGTATGCTGTATAAACAGTTATACGATCATACAAATTGCGGCGCAATTCTGTACGTTTAGTTACCAATGAGGTATCCATCAATTGTGCTAATGATGAAATAAAGAATGATAATGTATCCGATGCAGGCAATACATATTCACTTCGGTCAACTGCCTGAACTCTACTTCCCATTGTTATGCGTACACTTTTTAACCCTATTGTTACAGGATATTCTTGTGTATAAACAAATGCAAAATCATCACCTTCTGGAATAATAGTATCCAGACGAACCATGCTCTTATTTTCTTCGTATGGGAATTTTACTAATTCCTTAAAGATATCATCTTTTCTTGCAATAGCAACTTCATTTAATGCTATCTCGTCAAAGAAATATCTATTTTTAGCAATATCCATAGAATCTTTTTCTGTTACAACATGGTTGATTACATCGCTTATGGTACGACCTGACTCATGAATATCACGATATTTGCGTGGAACTTCTTTCAAGTCAAGTTCTTGTTTCTCCCATTTGTCCGGATATTTTTTTGTCTTTTTCTCAAAAGCATTCATGTACTTAGCATATATGCCAGTAGTGTCTTTTTTTTCCACTAAGTTTCGTACAGTATGCTCTTCTATTTTTCTTAAAGCTTTATGATATTCATTTGACTTATAGCCAACTTCTCTTGCACTATAATATGAATTTACATCTTCTCTATTAAACTTCCATTTTTCGTAAGCAACTTGCTTTTTCCAATCTTTAAAATAGATATCAAAATAATAGTTTTGACGTGTACGGATATCTTTATTAACACTCTTTTTATCTAGATATACACTATCATATGCAGATTTATCGATCAATGAACCTAAAAACTCTTCGTAATCTGCGTAATCCTGCTCTTGTTTATCTACAAATCCCTGCCCATTTAATATTACCTTCTGAAGAGGCACTATCGAATCATTGTGCATAAGTTCGGGATTTAATAATAGTCGCCAGTCATTAGATACGATTTCTTTAGGTACGACAATTTTAAAATCGACACTAATACGGCCATCTCTTTCAGGAGCAAATCGAGATTTAGCTTTTACCTCAACTTCTTTCAACCGGTATACTGCACTTGTATCCAATTTATTCTCTCCTTCTTTGAAAGCGACTTCTCCGTAAGACAAATCTTTTCCATTAGCATCTCTAAATGTAACTCTTTCAGATACAATCGCAGCACCACCATCTTTAGAGTCCTTTTGATAAGGCAGCTCTATATTGGCACGCTTTGTTTGCATAAAGAGTTTCTTTGTCATAATTGTCGATTTCCGTGACGAACACGAAGCCATAATTGCTGCTACCACCATAAAGATAATAAGCGACATTAAGGCATTTTTCCTATGCGGATTTTTTCCACCTGTCAATTTCATACTTCCGTTTAGCTTGTTTTTATACAGTTTTACTTCGCTCTGAACGTCACCTGAAATGATATTTTAGGATAAACGTTCGTCCATTTTGTGTATTTTGTAATATCAATGGCACTACTCTCATAGTCCACTTGTTCTGTTGTCTTTCCGTATTGTCTAATAGTATAACCTGGCTGAATAATGAAACCAAGTTCACAATTTAAATTCATGTCATATTTAGGGACTGCACGTCCGACTCCAACCCCAATATATGGTTTTACGATTTTACCTAAACGCATTGTAGCATCAAGTTTTCCATCGTCAATATTCAATCGATAACCTTCTACAATAAGCGTTGGCCAACCTTCGTCTACTGCATTTACTAATTTTGAATCTTCTCCTGTTTGAGGATTAACTAATTTTCCATGAGCCTTAACATCGTTAAGACCAACATATAGCCCTCCTGTAATGTAGAAATCTTTGAGTTCTATTGGAAAATAGTTAATAAGGACGTGCCCACTAAAAAAAGAGGGCTTAAAATCAACTGAATAATTAGGATAATATCCTCCTACTCTATAATGCAAGGAAGCATCTTCCACTTTTATTTCCTGATGGACTGATATTATAGAAGGCATATAATCCAACCCTGCTCTAAGTTTTAAATTATCATTAATTGGAGTTATACCTTCAATTCCAATTCCCAAGGTAGATAGACCAACAGAAATTCCAATCTGTTTCAAAACACCTGGTCTATACTTACCATACCAACCGGCCTCTCTCGTTAGACCTAATCGACTTTCACGTATAGCACCGCTGCTAGCTCTAGACTTCACCGGAACTTTTTGTGCACTTAAAGGTGAACAAAACAACATAAAAGTACAAATTGCAAGTAATGTAGTAATATAAAGTTTTTTCATATATACAATCAAAAAAAATGAATCCAAATTTATAATGGGATTTTTTTAAAATCTCGAATTCTTTAAATTTATATATTATTAAAAATGAATTTTCAACATGCTCTACAAATCACACAAAAACAAGCATAAATCTTCTGTAATAATAGATAGCATATCAATTATGAGCTTTGTAAATTAAGTCTATTTAAATATTATCAGCATTTGATTGATCATGTCATTAACAGAAAATCTCTTTCTATTAAGTGTGCAAGCACCAATTCCTGACCCTTGTAAAAACGATAAGCATTAAAATATATCTAAATAAGGAATTATACCAATAATAAAAATACCAAGGCTCTATTTTTACAAACAACCGCAAAGATATATTTTTTTTTTCATATTCAACATATATAATTTATAAATTAAAATTCACTTTCTCCCCAGATCTCTAGATGTAAGTGTTTATAAAAGGGCACACAGTAATGTATCTGAAAGAATCTTATATATAAATTCGACCTTATTCGAAAAACATAATTTATACTAATATATAATACATAAACATTTATACATTATAATATACAAATATTAATATTTCATAACAGATAATAGAAGGGTTTGATGTAATTTCCTCCAGAAAACACACAAGACATCATAGAAAAAGTATACCTTTGCATAGTTAACAAATTGTTATAGAAGGAACAATTAGAGTAAATAGACAATTAGAGCTTTACATACTAACGCAATTAATAAAAACGATTCTCAATACAAAAAAAATCAAGAGTTGAAATAAAAAAACATTTTCAACGTTACATAAAGTATAATTATACATAATCGCACATAGAACAAAACATGAAAAGTAAAAAAAATAATTTAGAAGTTTTTTTGTCTAGCCGCACAGGAAAGCGTTTCTTTAATATTTTCTATAGTTGGGGAGCTGCCATCGTTATCATTGGGGCAATGTGTAAATTAGTACATTTCCCGATCGGTGATATGATGCTAGTTATTGGTATGGTAGTAGAAGCATTGGTCTTCATTCTAGCAGGTTTGGACAATTCAGATATAGATGATGACAAATACATACCGGAAAATCAAGGCATTGTATCTGGAGGAGTAATTGGGGTTTCCACAAATAGTAGTACTATATCAAAAGATAATGCATCATCTAGTGTAAATACCACAAAAGATGTAAGAAGTACATCAGACAGAGCTTCTGGTCCAATAGTTATTGTAAATGGAGGAAGTGCAGGTTCTTCCCCTGTTGGAGGAGGAGGATCATCAGTTAATACAAATAGTAATGCTGGAATCTCAACGAACAATACAAATATCGGAAATGGGAATAACCCTGTTGTAGGAACAAATACATCTTATCCGAATAACAATCAAGACATAGCGAATAGTCCAAATACATCTACAGACTATCACCAAGCATCTCAAAACATTGGAGATTTCTCTAAAACAATGCAGTCGCTCAATGAGGCATCTCAAGAAATATTGAATGCATATAAACAAATGGGAGACAATCAGAATCTGGCAAACAATTTGACTGAATTAAATAAAAACATTGCAGGATTAAACGAATTGTTCGGTTCATTATCTGAACAAATGACTTCAGTCAGATACATAAATGACAGCTTAAGCAGAATGAAGAATCTATATGATGGTGCAATTGGCGACGGATATATGTTCAAAGAAGAATCTGCCAAAATGACTAAGCACATTGAAGCATTAAATAATGTATACGCTCGTTTGCTACAAGCCATGACATCAAATAATAATCTAAACCAAAATCCTCCTTATTAAGATATAAAGAGGATAGTTAGATGTTATTATATTGATTTATTAAAAAACAAATGTTAGAAACAAATGGCTTTAAGTAAAGGAAAAGCTTCGAGACAAAAAATGATAAACCTCATGTATCTGGTTTTCATTGCAATGCTTGCATTGAATATACCGGCTGAGGTGTTGGATGGGTTTGTCCTAGTTAATGATAAATTACAGCAGACTATCCAAAATACAACTGTCCGTAATGAGCAAATTTATACTGAGTTAGAAAATTCATATAAAAGAAATCCCGAAAAAACAGGTCCATGGTACAACAAGGCTCAGGACGTAAAGACAAAGACAGACTCCCTTTTTAATTATATCCAAGATTTAAAAGTGCGTATAACTGTAAAAAGTGATGGAAAAGACGGAGATGTCAATAATCTAAAATCAAAAGATAACCTAAGCGCTTCTTCAGAAATAATGGTATCACCATTAAGTGGACAAGGAGAAAAATTAAAAAAAGAAATAGACAGTTATCGAGAAGAAATTATAGCATTGCTACAGGATGAAGGAAAGAAAGATGTTGTGAGAAATTCATTAACGACCGAACCTTCAAAAAGAGCAAAGGATGAAGGAAAAGATTGGGTTCAAGCATCGTTTGAGCAAATGCCCAGCATTGCTTCTTTAGCATATCTTTCTGAAATACAATCAAGTATAAAGCAAGCTGAAGGAGAAGCACTTATTAGTTTTCTGAAGAATATCGACATAACAGATTATCGGGTGAATGAGCTATCGGCATATGTTATTCCGGAATCTAACATTGTTATGCGTGGAACTTCTTATAAAGCCAATATTGTTCTGGCTGCTGTTGACACAACTCAACGCCCGCGAATTGTAATCGAAGGTAAAGAGTTACCAAAAGAGAATAACGGACTATATCAAATACCCACAGGAGCATCCGGGGCTCATTCTTTCAATGGATACATTGAAATGATGAACCGAGATGGTTCTACTTCCCAAAGGCAGTTTTCACAAACATATACTGTAATGGAACCAATGGCTACTGTAGCACCATTATTGATGGATGTTTTATATGCCGGCTACAATAACCCGATCAGCATATCGGTACCGGGTGTTCCGCAAGGAGATGTAAGTGCTAGTGCAGAAGGTGGGGTATTAACTTCGAGTGGCAATGGCACGTGGGTTGCAAAACCGACTAAGATTGGACAGAAAATGACAATTGTTGTGTCTGCCAGATTGAATGGAGCTCAACAGGTGGTAGCTCGTAAAGAATTCAGAGTACGTGCCTTACCTGATCCGACTCCTTATATAGAATACAAAGATGCGGATGGAAATCCGAAAATGTTTAAACGAGGAGCATTAGCCAGATCAATTTTATTAAATTCGGGAGGGTTAAAGGCAGCAATAGACGATGGAATTTTGAATATTCCTTTTACGGTATTGAGTTTCCGCACTGTTTTTGTAGATGTGATGGGCAATGCTTCACCTGAGTTATCGAATGGAGGAAATTTCTCCGAAAGACAGTTAGACCAAATAAGAAAAATGACTAGAGGTAAGACATTCTTTATTGCAGGGGTAAAGGTAAAAGGACCTGATGGTATTGAAAGAGAAATATCGGCAATAGAAGTAAGAGTGAATTAAGTATACCACAGACAAGATTCTATATAATAAAAATTATAAAGGAGATATCTAAAATATAAGATATCTCCTTTTTTTATAAACACAGATAAAAAGACAGACTATAAGGATAGTTCTTCAAACAAAAAAAACATAAAAATAAAGGGTTGCCAATAGACAACCCTTTATTAAAGTATATACTAGTTATTTAGATCAACGGATAAATAATAGTTCTCTGTATTTAGCCAATGGCCACATTTCATTATCAACAATTAGTTCCAATTTATCTACATGATAACGAATTTCATCCAAATAAGGAGCTACATTATCATGGTAAGCTATTGCTTTTTCTCGCTCACTATCAATATCATTTGCAATTTTACGAGCATCAACCATCTCATGGACTTTAACATTAATTGCATTCACATGAGTAGAAATCTTCTCAATCAAACGAATTTGCTCAGCACCCAATTCTTCATATCTTCTTGAGATTTCTTTCAATTTTGATACATTAGTCAACAATATTGATTGATAGCTAATTGCAACCGGAATAATATGATTTAAAGATAAATCTCCTAACACACGTGATTCTATCTGAAGTTTCTTGGTATAAGTTTCCCATTTAACTTCATTACGTGCATGAAGCTCTACTTCTGACAAAATACCGGCAAATGTTTTGATACTTTGTTTTGAAGTATAACTATCAAAGATAACAGGTACACTTGTTTCGCAGTCTAATTTACGTTTTTTAGCTTCAGCTTTCCACTCTTCACTATATCCATTTCCATTGAATCGGATAGGGCGAGATTCTTTAATATATTTCTTCAATATTTCATACAAAGCTTCTTCCTTCGATTTACCTCCTTTAATCAGAGCATCAACTTCTGTTTTAAATACGACTAATTGTTCTGCAACTGAAGCATTCAAAGCAGTCATTGCCGAAGCACAGTTAGCTGATGAGCCTACTGCACGAAACTCGAAACGGTTTCCGGTGAATGCAAAAGGAGATGTACGGTTACGATCCGTATTGTCTAACAATATTTCAGGTATCTGACCAACTCCTAAACTGATTTGTTTTTTGCTGTCAACATTAATAGCATCTTTTACTGCACTTTTCTCAAATTTGTCAAGGATATCACTTACCTGTGTACCCAAGAATACAGATATGATTGCAGGAGGGGCTTCATTGGCTCCCAAACGATGCGCATTGGTTGCTGATGAAATAGAAGCTTTCAACAAGCCATTGTTTTTATAAACTGCTGCTAAAATATTTACAACAAATGTAATAAAACGCAAGTTTGCTACTTTGTCTTTTCCTGGAGATAACAAATTAATACCTGTATCTGTACATAGAGACCAGTTATTATGTTTACCTGAGCCATTAATACCTTTGAACGGCTTTTCGTGGAATAATACTCTAAAACTATGTTTACGAGCTACCCTATCCATAACAGACATAACCAACAGGTTATGGTCTACAGCAAGGTTACATTCTTCATATATAGGTGCTAATTCGAATTGATTAGGAGCGACTTCATTATGACGGGTTTTTACTGGAATACCTAACGAATATGATTCATATTCCAGTTCTTCCATAAATTTCTGAACACGTTCTGGGATTGCACCGAAATAGTGATCTTCCAATTGCTGATTTTTAGAACTTTCGTGACTCATCAAGGTACGACCAGTCAAAGCCAAATCGGGACGAGCAGCAAAAAGATCTTCATCAACCAAAAAATATTCTTGTTCCCAACCTAAATTAGAAACAACAGACTTAACATCTTTATTAAAATAATGTACTACATCCACAGCGGCTTTATCTACAGCTGCTAATGATTTCAACAGAGGAGTTTTATAGTCTAGAGCTTCACCTGTGTATGAAATAAAGATTGTAGGAATACACAATGTATCACCAACTATAAAAGCCGGAGACGAAGGATCCCAAGCTGAATATCCTCGTGCTTCGAATGTATTTCGAAGACCTCCTGATGGAAAGCTTGATGCATCAGGTTCCTGTTGAGCCAAAAGTTTACCTTCAAACTCTTCAATCATCCCGCCTTTTCCATCATGTTCTACAAATGCGTCATGTTTTTCTGCAGTACCATCTGTCAATGGATGAAACCAGTGAGTATAGTGTGTCACACCATTCTCTAAGGCCCACATACGCATACCAGCTGCTACATGTTCTGCAATATCACGATTTACAGGACCTCCTTTTTCAATAGCAGAGTTCAAAGCTTCAAAAGTTTCTTTAGACAGATATTTTGCCATTGCATTACGGTTAAAAACTTTTTCTCCGTAATATTCAGATGTTTTTAGTGCAGGCTTCTTCACCTCTAAAGGTCTTCTTGTAGATGCCTTCTCCACTGCTTTAAAACGCAACTTTGTCATAAATTCAGTTTTTATTTATTGTATATATGTTTATTCCAAAATATTAAATAAAAATATTTTTTAAGCGGCTTACTGCCTCTTTTGTATTTTCTAATGACCCAAATGCAGTCAGACGTAAATAGCCTTCGCCACTTGGCCCAAAGCCGACTCCAGGAGTCCCTACAATATTCAATTTGGTCAGCAAATAGTCAAAGAATTCCCATGAAGTTAAATTATTTGGTGTTTTCACCCAAATATAAGGGGAGTTGACACCACCATATACTTTCAAACCTTGATTTGCCAATCCCTCACGAATAATTTTTGCATTATTCAAATAATAATCAATTGTAGCCTTTACTTGTTTTTTACCTTCCGGCGAATAACAAGCCTCTGCTGCACGTTGAATTATATAAGGTACTCCATTAAATTTTGTCGTATGACGTCTGTTCCACAATTTGTTCAACGAAACTTTTTCACCAGATTTGGTATAGCCCATCAACGACTTTGGTATCACTGTATAAGCACAACGGGTTCCTGTAAACCCAGCTGTTTTAGAAAAGCTGCGGAATTCTATTGCAACTTCTTTTGCTCCTTCTATCTCGTATATACTATGAGGCACATCACTTTCAGTAATAAATGCTTCATAAGCACTATCAAACAAAATCAAGACTTTATTAGCAATCGCATAGTCAATCCATATTTTCAGTTGGTCGCGAGTCAGAGTTGTTCCTGTCGGATTGTTAGGATAACATAGATAGACTATATCTACTTTTTCGGCAGGTAATTCCGGAACAAAATCATTCTCTGCCGTACATGGCAAATAAACAATACGACTCCACTTGCCATTCGATTGTAAATCTCCTGCACGACCAGCCATTACGTTAGTATCAACATAAACGGGATAGACAGGGTCTGTTATTGCAACAATATTGTCTAAGCCTAATATATCTCCAATATTTCCGGTATCACTTTTTGAACCGTCACTTACAAATATCTCGTCCGAACTAATGTCTAAACCATAACTTTTATAATCATTTTCAACAATAGCATTCACTATAAAGTCATATCCTTGCTCTGGTCCATAGCCTCTGAAAGTAGAAGCATCTGCCATCTCATCTACAGCTTTGTGCATAGCATCAATCACTGCCGGGGGAAGAGGTTTTGTGACATCTCCAATACCTAATCGTATAATATTTGCTTGCGGATTTGCAGCCTTAAATTCTGTAACCTTACGGGCAATATCTGAAAACAGGTAACTCCCCGGTAATTTAGTATAATTTTCGTTTATCAATGCCATAACTTATATTGATACTTCTTATTTTATTTATGGTTATTTTTATAATATTGTTCCTTCGTATACAGTCACAGCCTCACCTGTCATATACACATGGTTATTTTGAGTATTCCATTCTATTTCCAAATCTCCACCAAGCAAATGGATTGTTACTTTTCTATCGCAAAGTTTATTTAGAACAGCAGCTACAGCTGCCGCACAAGCCCCTGTTCCACATGCCTGAGTCTCTCCTGCCCCACGTTCCCATACACGCATATTGAGTGTTTTACGGTCAATGACTTCTATAAATTCTGTATTTGTTTTTCTTGGAAAGATTGGATTATTTTCGAATTTAAGTCCCAAGACAGGCAGATCTAATCTTGCAATATCTTTTGTAAAAACAACAGCATGCGGATTACCCATCGACACACACGATATTTTCCATTCTTTACCATCTATTATTAATGGATAATTAAGAACGGGCTCTTCAGCTATGCTAACCGGAATCAGAGACGGTTCTAAAATGGGTTCTCCCATATCAACCATCACCTTACGTTTTTTTGCATCACCATCTAATAATGTTATGTGTTTCACTCCGGCTTTTGTCTCCAAAGTAATCTCTTTCTTCGTTGTAAGTTGATTGTCATATACATATTTTCCAACACAACGGGATGCATTACCACACATTTCAGCTTCGGAACCATCCGAGTTAAACATTTGCATTCTAAAATCACAATCTTCAGAAGGTAAAATAAAGACTAACCCATCTGATCCTATTCCCTTGTTACGATCACTTAGTTCTATTATCGTTTGGGTCAGATCATCTGTTATTTTTTCAGTAAAACCATTTATATATATATAGTCATTACCAGCACCATGCATTTTTGTAAATTTCAAACCCTTCATCCTATTTTACTTCTTTTTTATCTTCTTGTTCACACTATTTATTATTACAAAGCACAAATTTCATACAAAATATTCGATTTCACAAGAAATCACTATACATTTTTTCTTCTTTTATGAAAATAAGTTATCTTTTTGATCAACAATCAATCAAACAGTAATACATTAAGACAAAAAATTAAGTTAAGTCCTATCTTAATTCAAGGATAATCAGACAATAAAATTTAATCTGATAGAATTCGACTCTATTATCTGGACATTATGTAAAAATAAAAGAGGACAAACGCCCTCTTTTCAATACAATATTTTATCATTTATCATAAGCTTCTGCATGCACGGCTTTCACGGCTCGCCCAGACGGATCAACCCGATTCTTGAAAGACTCATCCCACTCTAAGGCAGTAGCTGTACTACAGGCTACAGATGGCACAGAAGGAACACACTGGGAGGCTGAAGCCGAAGGAAAATGATGTTCAAACATGGTACGATACCAATATTCTTCTTTCGACATGGGTGGATTTATTGGGAATCGCTCTGCCGCATGCTCCATTTGCCTGTCTGTGACTTTTTTATTTGCCACCTCACGTAACGAATCTATCCAATTGTAACCAACACCATCCGAAAACTGTTCTTTTTGACGCCAAGCAACACTTTCGGGCAAATAGTCTTCAAATGCTTTTCGTAAAATATATTTCTCTATTTTTCCATTGCCACACATCTTATCTTGAGGATTGAGACGCATCGCTATATCCATAAATTCTTTATCAAGAAATGGAACACGCCCTTCGACACCCCATGCAGCTAGCGATTTATTCGCCCGCAAACAATCATATAAATGCAAGCGATCTAACTTGCGAACGGTTTCTTCATGAAATGCTTTTGCATCCGGTGCCTTATGAAAATAAAGATAACCTCCAAAAAGCTCATCAGCACCTTCGCCCGACAACACCATTTTTACCCCCATCGACTTTATGAAGCGAGCGAGCAGATACATAGGGGTTGAAGCCCTGACTGTGGTTACATCATAAGTTTCTATATGATAAATCACATCACTTAGTGCATCTAATGCTTCTTCTACCGTAAAATGAATTTCATGATGTACTGTACCAATATATTCTGCAACTTTACGTGCAGCATCTAAATCGGGAGCACCTTTTAGCCCAACTGCAAAAGAGTGCAACTGAGGCCACCATGCTTCTGTCTGATTATCATCTTCAATACGCCGTGCAGCATATTGTTTAGCTATAGCAGAGATAATAGAGGAATCTAATCCGCCTGACAATAATACACCATAGGGAACATCAGACATCAACTGTCTATGGACTGCATTTTCTAAGCCTTTTTTCAATTCTTCCGGATCCGATATATTATCTTTTACATTATCATAATCCATCCAGTCTCGTCGATACCATTGTTCTTGGTTATTGCCATTTTTACTATATAGGCTATGTCCGGGCAGAAACTCTTTTATATTAGGACAAACTCCCTCCAATGCTTTTAATTCACTTGCTACATAAAACTGACCAAAATCGTCATAACCTATATACAATGGTATTATCCCCATATGGTCACGTCCAATAAGGTATACATCTTTATTTTTATCATACAGGGCAAATGCATATATCCCATTCAACTCTTCAAATAAATCAACACCTTTATCCTCATATAATGCCAATATTACCTCACAGTCTGATTGTGTTTGAAAATCATATTCCGGATATCGGCTTCTTATTTCTTTATGATTATATATTTCTCCATTTACTGCCAATATCAGATTTTTATCTTTACTATACAATGGTTGGTTACCAGACTCAACACCTACAATAGAAAGACGTTCGTGAGCAAGAATGGCCTTGCTTCCACAATAAATACCCGACCAATCGGGACCTCTGTGACGTATTTTTTTTGCCATCCTCAATACCTGAGAACGCATAGCCTCCAAATCTTGTGTCAGCTCAAATGCTCCTACAAATCCACACATATATAATCAATATTAATTCTTTTATTCCAATTACATTTTAAAATATTGACAAATATACATCACATTGAATTCAAAACAAAACAAAAACACATTAAAATACACCATAATTAATATAAAATAAAACAATAAACGACAAAATAAAAACATTTAGACAGAACAACAAATTATATTATATCTCAAATATTTGTATATTTGGCAAAAATTACAACAAATAACAAGTCTTATAAATAAACAATAGGACAAATTACCGCAGCACAATTATGAAAACAATTAAATTGCAGCTATATATCCTTCTATCTCTTATATGTATATCATCTACATCTTGTGGCAGTGACAATGAAAACGAAAAACCATCGATCATTGGAGAATGGACAACGATTCAACGTACCGTAAGAACGAATTACGAAGATGTAGACAAAGAGATCAACAAGTATCTAGCACAAGATATAGAGAAGAACAATCTAATTCGAAAATTCGATGAAAAACAGGTTACTACTTCCGCCATATCGAAAGAAACTGGAAAAACAACAAGGAGAAAAACTGAGTATTATGAGCTAAACAATAACATATTATACATCGAAGATATTTCAATCAATGCAAAAACGGAGTCTATTTACACGATTAGCTATAAAAGGTTAACAACCACACGTCCAATTGACGAAACTGGCTTAAGGGTCATATTGCTTGAAGTAGGTGGCTACGACCCCAATCAGATGCCTGAAGACATAAAAGGAGAATTAACAATATCAGAAGCCCGATAATTTTAATAATAAATATTTCCTTGAATAAAAGTATTTTTATACCTTTGCCACCCGATTGTCAATAGGCCAACAAGAAACCAGAGTTAAAATGGTTCGCCTCAGACACATAACCTGTAAATTATAAAAACAGATGTACGTAATTGTAGACATTCAAGGACAACAAATGAAGGTTGAAAAAGATCAAAAATTGTTTGTTCACAGAATCAATGCTGAAGCAGGCGAAAAAGTAGAATTTGAAAAAGTTCTATTGGTAGACAAAGATGGTAATGTAACTATTGGTGTACCAACTGTAGAAGGCGCAAAAGTTGTTGTAGAAGTAGTTTCACATGTGAAAGGAGACAAAGTTCTTGTTTTTCACAAGAAAAGAAGAAAAGGCCATCGCAAACTAAATGGTCATCGTCAACAATTCTCAGAAGTTGTAGTTAAAGATATTATTGCTTAATCAATAAAAACAGAAGAAAATGGCACATAAGAAAGGTGTAGGTAGCTCAAAGAACGGCCGTGAATCGGAAAGTAAACGATTAGGCGTTAAAGCATTCGGTGGTGAAATAGTAAAAGCCGGTAATATTTTGGTTCGCCAAAGAGGAACAACTCATCATCCAGGAGAAAATGTAGGTATTGGTAAAGACCATACATTATTTGCATTAGTAGATGGTGTAGTTTCTTTCCGCAGAAAGAAAGATGACAGATCTTATGTATCTGTATTACCAAATGCAGAAGCATAATAAAGCATAGCTTTCAAAATATAGAAAAAGCAATCTGATCTTCAGGTTGCTTTTTTGTTTTCCTTAACAAACAACTTACCTCTTAATACTCATATCTAAGTAAAATTGATGTATAATTTCATTATTTATGGGTATTGTATCCCGACCTTCAATCCTATTACTTTGCATCAGATAATATTAATTCAATAACTAGTAAAAATTATAAAGATGTCTAAAGTTGGGATTTTCTATGGTTCTACATCTGGTAACACTCAAGAAGTAGCCGAAGATATTGCAAAAAAATTAGGAGTAGATAAAGCTGATTTACATGATGTATGTAAAGCTAAAGCTGATTTTTCAGCTTATGATGTTGTTTTGTTCGGATCATCTACATTAGGTATTGGTGACCTTCAAGATGATTGGGAAAGCTTCATTGACAATGTAAAAAAGGCTGACCTAAACGGTAAGAAAGTTGCACTATTCGGTTGTGGAGATTCTTCATCATATAGTGATAGCTTTTGTGATGCTTTAGGCAAAATATATGCCGATATAAAAGATAAAGGTTGCCAAATAATAGGACAAGTTAGTACTGACGGCTATACTTATGATAGCTCTGAAGCAGTGGTTGATGGAAAATTCGTGGGTCTTCCGATTGATAATGATAATGAGTCTGACTTGACAGAAGAACGAATCACCAACTGGGTTGAAGAGTTGAAAAAAGCAATTTAAGTACTTTAATTTATTTAGCAAATACTATTATTGATATGCGTGTTTTTTATCATCTTATATACGAATTCAAAAAAGGAGTAAGGGATTTAATGTTATGCACTTTGACTGCAGACACAGAAAGTATGGTAAAGTCGAAACTCGACAAGAATGGTATTTGCTATACGATACAAAAATTAAAGAACGGTAATATAAATGTTTTCTTTGGGAAGGAAGAGTGTCTTTCTGTTGCGAATAAGATTTGTAAAGATAAGCCACTGAACTTGCTAACACCCGAAGAAGACTTTATCCTAGGGATATTACTAGGATACAGCATAAGCGAACAATGCAATAGATATTGCAAAAAATATAATAGCGAAAATGCAAAGAAAGTCATACTTTGCTTAGCATAACTTTTCTATTGATAGTTTTTTTAGTTGATCTTGAATCCCTATAGACGTGATGTCTGTGGGGATTTATTTTTGAGATGGCAAATATATGAAAAATAATTAAGATAGGTGATTTACTTTTGTTAAAATCTTCGACACCAAGGTTTGCCATAAAACAGCTAAAGGAAAAGTTAGTAAAACTCCTAATATTGCTACATAAGGGACATGATAAAACAATAAAATCTCATTTATCCGTTCCTGAAAAGCATAAATACATAGAGTATATGTTCCCACAAATGATAATACAGGATATTTATAATCCCGAACTAAAGAAAATAGATAAGATATAAGAGAACACATTGGTAAAGCTAAGAAAAAGAAAGGAAGCACCCTCAGAAGCAAAGCTATATACCCACCCTGATAACTATATATATAATTAAGTAACAGAGTTGATATACCAACGATAAGACTAAGAAGTAGCCATACATAGTTTATACGTAGTTTTTGCGAGATCAAATACCCAATCAATATTCCCAACATATAATCTGCCAGACGTATAAAAATGTACATAAAGAAAGGTGATTTAAGAAAAATACAAATAACAATATCTGTAACCACCAATATGGATATCAATATCAAAGAATACTTTATAATATTCTTTGACACTAAATTCATTAATACGGGTGTAATAATATAGAATAAAATAGCTACGGGAATATACCATCCCAAAGCGTTTTTACCAACCCAAAAGTCTAAAAGAAATACTTGAAAAAGCATAGATTTAAAATCTATAATTCCATTTGGATATTGGAATAACAAAGAAAAGGCAATTACTATTGGAATATAGTAGGGTAAAATCCGAAGAAGTCTTTTATTATAAAACTGTTTTGTCGAGTTTTTTGTATACGCAAAATAGATACCTAAACCTGATAAGAAGAAAAAGAAGTCGACTCCACCGAAACCAATACGACGAATAAAACGAAATACAAAAGGGATTTGACTATCATCGATTGGTAAATGAAAGAACATAACAAACAACATTGCAATCCCCATCAAAGGGGTTCTGTATTTGCTAAGTAAAGACAAATCAAAAGATAAAGCCATGTATTCCTTTTGTATTTCGTTATATGAATAAAATAAGCCCTCTATTTAAGTAGAAATATTCTGCTAAATAAAGATTTACTTTTATATAAAACTAGTTAACTTGAATTTCATCTATAAATAAATACGGTGTCGCTCCTTTTCCGGGATGCCAATCAGGTATTTTTTTGGTTTTAGCAATTTCAAGTTTTACATATCTGGTTTTCACATTCTCAAATTTAGCTTCAATATTTACACGTCCGATAGGCTGTGTAGATGGTGCCTCGAAATAAGAGTTTTTTGCGACTTGCTTAAATGTTTTACCATCATCTGATACAGAAACTGTCAATCCTGTAGCCCCAAAGATCCAATCATTAACACTAACAAAGGTACCAATTTTTACAGATGAAACATCGGTTGCTTCTTTTAGATCAATTGTCGCATCAACATATTCTCCTAAAAAGCCAATCCAATTACCATCAGCATAACCTCCACCTCCACTAAGCCCATCTACCAAGGCAGAAGCACCTCCAAAAGCATATTTAGCGTCGGGCTGAGATTTCATTGTTATTGGCTTCAGTGTTGCTTTATTAAAATAAAATGCTTGTGTATAGATTGCGCTCTCTCCTTCGGGGCGAATAGCTACTGCGTTAATTGTCTGTTGAGTATTTATTTCAATTGTCTTACTATATTTCTCACTTTTTTCAGTAGGCTTCTGCCCATCTAAAGTATAATAAATAGGAGCATTATCTACAGTAGACAATGTAACTTCAATAACTCCTTTATCCACATTTGTTTTTAAATCTGCCCTGACGTCAAAGACATGTTTTGCATAGTTATAACCTAACTTATCATACAATTTAAGGAGCTGAGGCAAACGAGTCATAAATGAAGTATAATCTTTCTTATCTGCATTAGTCCATTGCGTTTCAGCCAAAGCAGCTATGCGTGGCATAAGCATATACTCGGCTTGCTCAGTAGTTGGAATATATTCTGTCCACAAGTTTGCTTGTACTCCAATTATATGCTTTTTGGCATCATCCGACAACTCATCCGGTACAGGATTAAGACTATACACCTTTTCGACAGGCAAATAACCACCAATAGCCAATGGTTCATTTGCTATATTATTAGTTTGATAATGGTCAAAATAGAGATGAGAGTTAGGAGTCATTATTACATCGTGATTTTCTTTCGCAGCAGCAATCCCCCCTTGCATACCACGCCACGACATAACTGTAGCATTAGGAGCAATACCTCCTTCTAAGATTTCATCCCATCCTATTATCTGGCGACCTTTGCCATTCAGGAATTTTTCTATCCGGCTGATACAATAGCTTTGCAACTTATCTTCCGCCGAATGATTTTTATCTGCTCTCAATCCAAGCTCCTTTATTTTAGCCTGACATTTTGGGCAATCTTTCCAACGCACTTTAGGGCATTCATCTCCTCCGATATGTATATATTTTGATGGAAATATTTCTAATAATTCTGTGAAAACATCTTCTAAGAACTTAAACGTATTTTCATTGCCTACACATAATACATCATCTTCGACTCCCCATTTTGTGCCAACTTCATAAGGGCCTCCGGTACAACCTAGTTCCGGATAAGAAGCTAAAGCTGATAACATGTGCCCGGGTAGGTCTATTTCGGGAACAACTGTAATAAAGCGCTCTTGTGCGTAGGCCACAATTTCCCGAGCTTCATCTTGTGTATAAAAACCACCATAAGGTTTGCCATCCCCACCTTGATTTTTACCAACAGGTGTTTCTTTACGTTGCGACCCTATCTCAGTTAGTTTAGGATACTTCTTTATTTCAATACGCCAGCCTTGATCTTCTGTTAGATGCCAATGAAAATAATTCATGTTGTGCAAAGCCAGAATATCAATATATTTTTTCACAAATTCAACAGGAAAATAATGACGTCCCACATCAAGCATCATACCTCTGTAACCAAAACGAGGATAGTCTTCAATACTGACCTGAGGCAGTAAAATATCGTAACCATCTGCATCGGCAGGAATTGATTTACGCAATGTTTGTACTCCGTAAAATACAGCAGCATCACTTGCTCCATTTATAACAACTTTCTGTTGATCGACAATCAGAGTATAAGCTTCGTTATTCTCATTCTTATAATCTGCCTGCAATCGGATTACATTATCGGCCTGATCTTTATCCGACACAGACAGCTTAAGTCCTGTAGATACAGACAAATATTCTGACAAAAATTCAGCAGTCTTTTTTAATTTGTCATTCCCTTGGGGATAAACTATTTTTGTAGATCCACTTAATGCAAATGGATCACCACTTTTCTTTTCTACATTTTGAGGAAGTGGTATAACCTCGTAATTGGCTTCTATATTTCCCTTACTACAAGATTGGAAAAAGAGCAGAGAAATAAGCATTAAAGAAAAAATAAAATAATTAATTTTTCGCATGGATATTTTTGTTAAGTTTAACATCGAAACTGATGGGTTTCAAAATCTGACAATCAAAGTCAAAGATAATAAAAAGATTTAAAAAATATATTTTCAAATTATCACACAGCTTATCTAAAAACGCAATAGATGAAAGATTTATTCAATATACGTCGTGATTTTTCATTAAAAACTTTGGATGAAAAAGATATTATAGCCGATCCGATCAAGATGTTTGAATCTTGGTTTGAAGAAGCTCTTCATTCCGAAGTAATGGAGCCGAATGCAATGAATTTAGCAACTTCTAATGATAATAAAGTGTCTTCACGCATAGTCCTTCTCAAACAAATTAAACCTGAAGGGTTCGTTTTTTTTACAAACTACGATAGTAAAAAGGCACAGCAAATAAGGAACAATAAATATTGTGCTCTTAATTTTGTTTGGCACGAACTGGAAAGGCAAGTAAGGATAGAAGGAATTGTAGAAAAAGTGTCGAGTGAAGAGTCAGATTCTTATTTCGAAATGCGCCCTGTTAAAAGTAAACTTGGTGCATGGGCATCGCCCCAAAGCCAACCGATACCCAACAGAGAATATTTAGAAAATTTAGTTACTAAATTTCACAGTAAGTTTGCACACCAAACAATAACAAGACCTGTTAATTGGGGGGGCTATATTGTAAAACCTTTTTTATTTGAGTTTTGGCAAGGGCGGAAAAGTAGATTACACGATCGAATCCAATATTCTCTGATTGATAATAAATGGCAGATAGAGCGTCTGGCTCCTTAATGTAGTGTTAGAACAAATACCCAACTGAAGCCACAGCTGAATTAACATTCAAATGATTAATACGACCATCCTTTATCCGACGATAATTATATCCAATAGATGCTGTAAACCCCATAATACTAATACCACCACCTATTTCAAAAATATGTCCTTTTTCAAATTTAGAATTCCAGCTATGAAGTATACCAAAGTCTGTGTAAAAAAAACCTTCCACATGTTCTCCATATCCATATTCATCATCATTAAATAAATGCAGACGAAGATCTAAAAAAAATGGACTGGTAGAATTAATATAACCGGAGTTTCCTTCTATACCAGCTCCTACTCCTACCGAGAAGTGAGGGTCTAGGTATCTTCCTGTTATGACGCGTATACCATACATCCCACTAGCCTTCGCACTCTCTTCTTCGTCCATATAATACTCTTCATCGTTTGGATATAAAACTCCATATATACCTTCGAATGTATGCCCCAATCGAACTTCGGTTGTCAAAAATATATTTCTTTGGGCTAAAGTAGTTTGTGCAGACAATACAAATGGTACACAAATAAAGGTCAATAATAAGTAAAACTTCATGTTCTGTTATAATTCATTCAAGCGCAAAGAAAATAGTTTTTATTTAAATAGCAAATGCATCCAAATCCTATCAACAAACTCACCTCATTTATTCTTTTGTTTTCTTAAATAAGAATAAAGCACGAATACCAATATGCCCACTAAGATTATTGGCCAAATATTCATTATAAATACAAAACACATACACACGCCTGACCAGCCATTATCAATAGCATCAACCAAACGACTACCAAAACTTTGTCCATATTCCTCTATTGAGAGACTATTAGCAATATGACCAATAGTTTCTGTTTGATCTTGATAAAGAAATATAGATATACTGCTATAATCTATTTGATCTTGCAATCTCAAATCTTTTAATCTTGCCTCATCAGCTTGTGCTTTAGCAATATCAATTACATGTTCAGCAGTTGTAACATCACCTAAACGATGTCCTGAAGAAGAAACTGCATTCTTCATTCTACTTCCTTTTTCGATATTACGCATACGTTCCAATTCTGCTGCAACCAAATCAAATGTCACATCTTGCCCATTGATATTCCTATAATCTATAACTGATGCAAGAGGTGCAATTTCAGAAAGGGTTGAACTAAAATTCTCTTTAGGAACTGTAAATTCAATTGTCGAAACTAGATTATTATAGTTAATCATCAGTGATGAATCCTTTGATAGTCTAATAACTTTTGCAGAAGAATTATTATTCATTGAAGACCTGATAATATGCCCTTTATTATTTCTGGCAATATTCTCAATTGCATATGTTACTTCGGCAACATTCGTAACTTTAAATTTGAGTTGTGTAGTATAAATAATTTTATGGATGCCATCATCCTTTATTACTGAACCTGTCTGTGCTATTATATGATTAGGGATTGGAGAAAGAGACATTGTTGAAGATGGTGTAGATTTCGACACAATGGCCGAGCGGTTGTCGATTGCCTCTCCCTCCGATATATCTTTCACTAACACGCCAGATAGACTTTCTTGGCTTACAACCTCTCCGACTGGCATTTGGGACATAGCAGCCTCCTCTGATGCCTTTTCTTGTCTAAAACTATTATTACCGCATGAACATAATAAAGACAAACTAAATAAACAAAAAACTAAATTATTATTTACAAATCTCATAATTTCATTATTAATTTTACGTTTTTATTGATAGAGGATAATTTGAAGTAGATTCCACAATTTATCCGATAAAAAACTATGATGAAATGAAAATAGATAAAACTAATGCTGCCAGAATATTAGACAAGCATAATATCGAATATAAACTTATCCCCTACGATGTTGACGAATCTGACCTTAGTGCTGTGCATGTAGCTGAGCAACTAAATGAACCGATAGAACAGGTTTTTAAAACTCTCGTGCTAAAAGGAGATAAAACAGGCTATTTCGTCTGCATCATTCCGGGAGCGGAAGAACTAGATCTAAAAGCAGCAGCAAAAATATCAGGCAACAAAAAATGCGATATGATCCCGATGAAAGATCTACTATCGATAACAGGATATATAAGGGGGGCATGTTCTCCAATAGGAATGAAAAAACAATTCCCAACCTATATAGACAAATCATCTGAAGATTACCCTTTTATATACATAAGTGCAGGTAAAAGAGGATTGCAAATACAAATAAATCCTATTGATCTTATATCAATTATAGACATAAGTATTACAAATTTGACACAGAACTAAGTTGTCACGTCAACTAGCTGAGTTTCAATCTATCAGATTACTAGAATATTAGAGAAGATTGTTAAATGCAAGCTTAGTATTTTTAACAACTTTATCCATAAAAAAGGGAAATAAAAGAAGAATATCATATACCTTTGTGTATAATTCAACAAAAAATGCTCTAAAAATACAGAAGAGTAACTATTAATAAAAAGTACATTCTAATGGCCAAAATAAAAGGAACTGTAGTTGTAAACACCGAACGTTGCAAAGGATGTGACCTATGTGTTGTTTCGTGTCCTTGCGATGTATTGGAACTGCAACCACATGAAGTGAATAATAAAGGCTATCACTACGTTTATATGAAAAATCCTGATTCTTGTATCGGATGTGCCAATTGTGGATACGTATGTCCAGACGGCTGTCTAACGATTTATAAGAAGAAGGTAGAATGAAAAGTAACGAATTATTAAGATGGTTAAATCCAAAACATCGATAATTCGTTTTTTATTTTAATTAAAAAATCATGGCAGAAGAAATATTTTTAATGAAAGGTAACGAAGCCATCTCTCATGCTGCAATAAGATATGGTGCAGATGGTTATTTTGGTTACCCGATAACACCTCAATCCGAAATAATGGAAACATTAATGGATGAGGCTCCTTGGAAAACAACAGGAATGGTTGTGTTACAAGCAGAAAGTGAAACAGCTTCTATCAATATGGTATATGGAGGAGCAGCTTGTGGCAAAGCGGTTATGACTTCATCATCAAGTCCCGGAGTAAGCCTCATGCTAGAAGGAATATCCTATCTTGCCGGTGCTGAATTACCATGTCTCATTGTGAACGTAATGCGTGGAGGTCCCGGACTAGGAACTATTCAACCATCACAAGCAGACTACTTTCAGGCTGTAAAAGGTGGAGGACACGGTGACTATAATATGATTACTTTAGCTCCTGCATCGGTTCAAGAAATGGCTGATTTCGTCACATTAGGGTTCGATCTAGCTTTCAAATATTGCAATCCGGTAATGATTCTTACAGATGGCGTTATAGGACAAATGATGGAGAAAGTAAAATTGCCGGATTTCAAAAGAAGACGTACAGAACAAGAAATCCGCGAACAATGCCCATGGGCTACACTAGGGAAGCCGGCAACCAGAAAGCCGAATGTTATAACTTCTTTAGAGTTGGACTCGCATAAAATGGAGGAAAACAATCTTCGGTTCCAAGCTAAATACAACAAGATCAGAGAAGAAATAAATATGCATCAGGAAATTGATTGTGAAGATGCAGATTATATACTGGTAGCCTTCGGGTCAATGGCTCGGATTTGTCAAAAATCGATGGAAATAGCTCGTACCCAAGGTATAAAGATTGGGTTAATACGTCCTATTACTCTTTGGCCATATCCATCTGAAGCTATAGACAAGTATTCTACAAAAGTAAAAGGTATACTCACTGTGGAAATGAATGCCGGACAGATGGTCGAAGACGTTCGTTTAGCGGTGAATGGAAAGGTTAAAGTTGAACATTTTGGTCGCTTAGGAGGTATTGTTCCGACTCCGACTGAAGTCGTAGATGCTCTTAAAAGTAAATTCGGCTGTTAATATTGCCGAATACGTCAAACCAAATTTACAACATCATGAATATAGATATAATAGATCCGGCCAATTTGGTGTATGCCAAACCGGAATTGATGAATGATAATGAAATGCACTATTGCCCGGGATGTTCTCATGGGGTAGTACATAAGCTTATAGCTGAAATTATCGATGAGATGGGGTTAAGAGATAAAACTATTGGAATTGCTCCTGTCGGATGTGCTGTTTTTGCCTACAATTATTTAGATATCGACTGGCAAGAAGCTGCTCATGGACGTGCACCTGCACTGGCAACTGCCGTAAAACGCCTATTGCCTGAGAAGATGGTATTCACATATCAAGGAGATGGCGACTTAGCGGCTATTGGAACAGCAGAGACGATACATGCAGCTAACAGAGGTGAAAATATTGCAATCATCTTTATCAATAATGGTATTTACGGGATGACCGGAGGACAAATGGCACCAACAACTCTCGCAAATATGAAAACAGCCACAACTCCTAATGGACGTGATGTACACGAAAATGGCTATCCTTTGAAGATTACAGATCTGTTAGCTCAACTACCGGGTGTCTGCTTAGCAACCCGACAAAGCGTGCATACAGCAGCTTCTGTAAAGAAAGCCAAACGCATGATCAGATTAGCTTTTGAAAATTCGATGGCAAATAAAGGTACATCTATTGTTGAGATAGTCTCAACTTGTAGTTCCGGCTGGAAAATGACTCCTGCAGCATCGAACGACTGGATGGTTGAAAATATGTTTCCTGCTTATCCTCTCGGAGACTTGAAGAATATCTAAAAATCGAAAAAGAAAGCATGACACAAGAAATTATTATAGCAGGTTTTGGTGGACAAGGTGTACTATCGATGGGTAAGATCCTTGCATATTCGGGTTTGATGGAAGATAAAGAAGTTTCTTGGTTTCCGTCGTATGGTCCTGAACAACGTGGAGGAACGGCAAATGTAACTGTCATATTAAGTGACACACCGATAAGTTCTCCTATCGTTAATGAATACGATATTGCAATTATATTGAATCAACCGTCACTTGTTAAATTTGAACCGATGGTTAAACCCGGAGGTATTCTGATATATGACCCTAATGGATTCCATAATCCACCTTTGCGGAAAGATATTAATATTTATAAAATTGCTGCTATAGACACAGCAATAGAAATGAAAAATTCGAAGGCTTTTAATATGATCGTATTAGGGGGATTATTAAAAGTATGCCCGATGGTAAAATTAGATAATGTAATGAAAGGATTAAAGAAATCTCTTCCGGAACGTCATCACAAATTATTACCAATGAATGAACAGGCTATCCAAAAAGGAATGGAAATAATTGAACCTGTACAACTAGGATAAGAAAATAGATTTATAGAATAAAAGAGGGTATCAATGATACTCTCTTTTGTTTTATATATAGGAATAACTCTGCTTAAAATACCTTACCTATAAGAGTATGCATTTTACTTGTTACTTGTAAATTCTTAAGTATAGATTATTATATAATAAAAAAGCGATACTCTTTTTGAGTATCGCTTTTACTTATTTTAGACAAAACTAATTTTAGTTTTGCAATTCACTTTTCTCATCAAACTTATCAAATGTTTCTGATGCCATACGCAAGTAACTCTTATAACGCCATTGAGCATTGTTTTGAGCAGCTTGATAAAGATCAGTAGCTTCTGTCGGATTTGATTTTTGTAGAGAAGTATAACGAACCTCTGTACCCAAAAATTCTTGGAATTTAGTCCAGTCTGGTTCTTTACTATCCATTGTAAATGGATTCTTTCCTTCTTCTTCTAACATTGGATTGTAACGCCACAAGTGCCAGTATCCGCAAGCAACTGCTGCTTTTTCTTCATCTTGTGCATGTCCCATACCTTTTCTCAATCCGTGACTGATACATGGAGAGTAAGCAATGATCAAAGATGGTCCTTTATATTCTTCTGCTTCTTTGAAAGCCTTCAAGCATTGTCCCTGATTTGCACCCATAGCTACTTGTGCTACATATACATAACCATAAGTAGCAGCAATCATACCAAGGTCTTTTTTACGGATTTTCTTACCTGCTGCTGCAAATTTAGCAACTGCTGCAACCGGAGTAGATTTAGAAGATTGACCTCCTGTATTCGAATACACCTCTGTATCTAATACTAAGATATTTACATCTTCGCCAGATGCAATAACATGGTCTAATCCACCGAAACCTATATCATAAGCCCAACCGTCACCACCAAAGATCCAGATAGAACGTTTTACAATATATTGTTTCAATGATAATAATTCTTTACAGATTGGACACTTATCTGCACCTGCTTCAAGAACTGAAACAATTTGAGGATATAGTTCTTTTGTTTTCTCTGCTTCAAATTTATTATCAATCCATGCTTGGAATAATTCTTTTGCTTCTGCAGGAACTTCCGGTTTAGCGACTCCTTCTTGCATCAATCTTTCAATCCTATTACGCATAGTAATGTTAGCTAATGCATATCCTAATCCAAATTCAGCATTATCTTCGAACAAAGAGTTAGCCCAAGCTGGACCTTTTCCTTCTTCATTCTTACGATAAGGAGTTGATGGAGCAGAACCACCATAGATAGATGTACATCCTGTTGCATTGGCAATCAACATACGGTCACCATACAACTGTGTTACAAGTTTGATATATGGAGTTTCTCCACAACCTGAACATGCACCAGAGAACTCGAATAATGGTGTTGCAAACTGTGAGTTCTTCACATTCATTTTCACATCTACCAAATGAGCTTTGCTTGATACATTTTTGACCATGAAGTCCCAATTATCCTGTTCTGGGAATTGACCGCCAATCTCAACCATTTTAAGAGCTGAGTTGCCTTTTTTACCCGGACAGATATCAGCACAGTTACCGCAACCAAGACAGTCTAATACATCCACTTGAATGCGGAATCCCATACCATCAAATTGTTTGCCTTGTGCTTTTAACAGTGTTGCACTTTCAGGAGCTTTTGCTTGTTCTGCAGCATCCAACACAAACGGACGGATTGTAGCATGAGGACAAACATAGGCGCATTGATTACATTGTATACAATTTTCAGCTTCCCATACCGGAACAAATGCTGCTACACCACGTTTTTCATACTCAGTTGTTCCATGATCCCATGTACCATCTTCGCGGCCAACAAATACCGAAACCGGTAAGTCATATCCACGTTGTGCATTTACAGGGCGAACTACTTTTTTGATAAACTCCGGAACATCATCTTCTGCAGGTTTGGTAACTGTTACATTAGCCCATTCTGCAGGAACATCAACTTTCTCAACTTCTATTCCACGATCTACAGCAGCGTAGTTTTTCTTAATTACATCTTCACCCTTACGTCCATAAGATTTTACAATGAATTTCTTCATTTGTTCGACGGCTAAGTCGTAAGGTATTACATTTGATATTTTAAAGAATGCTGATTGAAGAATTGTATTTGTACGACCACCTAAACCAATCTCTGTTGCAATTTTAGTTGCATTAATAATATAAAAATTGATATTATTTACAGCTAAATATTTCTTGATATGATCAGGAAGGTGATTACCAACATCTTCTTTACTCCATACTGAGTTTAACAAGAAGGTACCGTTTTTCTTCAATCCTTTGGTCACGTCATACAGATGCAAATATGCAGGGACATGGCATGCTACAAAGTTTGGAGTATTCACCAAATAAGTAGAACGGATAGGCAAATCACCAAAACGAAGGTGAGATGCTGTAAAACCTCCTGATTTCTTAGAGTCATATGCAAAATATGCCTGACAGTATTTGTCTGTATTATCACCAATGATTTTTACAGTATTTTTATTCGCTCCTACTGTACCGTCAGACCCTAAACCATAAAATTTAGCTTCATAGTTAGAGTCTACAACTGAAATTTCTTCTTTGAGTGGAAGAGATTTGAAAGTTACATCATCTACAATACCAATTGTGAAATCGTTTTTAGGCAATTTCATTGCAAGGTTTTCGTATACAGACATAATTTGTGCAGGAGTTGTATCTTTAGATGAAAGTCCATAAATACCACCAACAATGGTAGGAGCATCTTCTGCACCATAGAAACAATCTTTAACATCAAGATAAAGAGGTTGTCCCAATGCACCCGGTTCTTTTGTACGATCCAAAACTGCAATACGTTTTGCTGTTTTAGGGATAGCAGCAATGAAAGCTGATGCTTTGAACGGACGGTATAAGTGAACAGCCACAAGGCCTACTTTTTCGCCTTGTGCATTCAAATAATCTACTGTTTCGCGGATAGCTTCTGTTACAGATCCCATTGCAATAATTACACGGTCTGCATCTTCTGCGCCATAGTAATCAAACAATCCGTATTTACGACCTGTTATCTTCGATATCTCGTTCATATATTTTTCCACAATATCAGGAACTGCATCATAAAATTTATTTGCAGCTTCGCGAGATTGGAAGTATATATCATCATTTTGAGCTGTACCACGAGTTACCGGATTTTCTGGATTCAAAGCTCTTTCACGGAATTCTTTTAAAGCTTTTTGATCGATAAGAGGAATTAAATCTTCTTGTTCCATCATTTCTACTTTTTGAATTTCATGAGATGTACGGAATCCATCAAATATATTCATGAAAGGAATGCGAGACTCTAGTGTTGCCAAATGTGGAACAGCTGAAAGATCCATCGTTTCCTGTACAGAACCTGAGAAAAGCATTGCAAAACCTGTTTGACGAGCAGCCATCACATCCTGGTGATCACCAAAGATAGATAGTGCTTGTGCAGCTAATGCACGTGCCGAAACATGGAATACACTAGGAAGAAGCTCTCCTGCAATTTTATACATATTAGGAATCATAAGCAATAATCCCTGCGAAGCTGTATAAGTTGTAGTTAAAGCACCTGCTTGCAACGAACCATGAAGCGCTCCTGCTGCTCCTGCTTCCGATTGCATTTCTTGAACTCTTAGTATTTCGCCGAATATGTTTTTGCGTCCGGCAGCGGCCCATTCATCAACATACTCTGCCATAGTTGATGATGGTGTGATTGGATAAATAGAAGCAACTTCACTGAACATATATGATATATGCGCTGCTGCCTGATTACCATCACAAGTTAGGAATTTTTTCTGTTTAGCCATACTTTTTGTAATAGTTGATTATTTTTTTAGTTTATTTATTTGATAGTTATAGACAGACCGATTGATAAAAGATAATCTAAAAATCGAACCAGGCTGTTTAAAGTTAGGCCATTTTTAATACAAGAAACCAAACAACCACAATGGGATCATATTTTTTTCGCCCACCGATACAGTATCGACAGCATAATATAATTCCGAATTGTTTTTGCCTCTGACTTTTTTTCCTTCGACCTTAAATTTATATTTTCCTATGTTTGTTTCTATTACAAACATACCATTCTTTGTTCCCTTATTTAGTTTACTATCACTATGATGAACCTGATTATAAAAGAATGTTTCCCTTATATCCTGATCATCAACAGCCGACATTTTGAACAAATACATCAAATTCGTATTGTGCATATAGACCTGATCTGGCTTTTTAGGAAATTCACCCCCTTCTTTATAAAGCATATTAATCAGGCGGGCACTCTTCAGGTATTCTAAATAGTTAGTAACAGTAGCTCTTGATATTTCACAATCAACACTCAACTGACTGATATTCGGTTTGTCAGGTGTAGATTGCGACAAGAGGTATAATAGTTTTCGTAGCTTCGGTAAATATGACAATTCTATTTGCCTGATAGATAAAACATCTACTTCTAACATCATGTTTATCGTCTTCAACAAATTCTCAGAAAAATTTCTTTTTTCTAGAAACAGGGGATAATACCCATGATGAAGATATTCTTTAAATCGTTCTAGAGGTGATACCTCTTTACAGATATTAGCAGCAATCTCTTTATGGTCATGTAATATTTCATCAAGAGTGTACGACGGAAAATTTTTATTTAATAATATATTCAAAAATTCACGGTACGAAAAACCTCTAAGATTGTAAACTCTAACGATAGACGATATCTCAATATCTTCTCCTAATTTCATGACAGTAGAACCTGCAAATACAATCTTCAACTGCGGAAATTGTTCATAACATTGGTGAAGCTGTGCAGACCAATCCGGATATTTGTAAACCTGATCGAGCAATAATACTTTACCTCCATTTTCCACAAATTCTTTAGCAAAACTTACAATAGTTCGTATTGTAAAATAGAAGTTATTGAGATTAACATAGAGACAATCCTTTTTTTCTACATCAAAATGTGTTTTTGCATATTGAAGTAGAAATGTAGTTTTCCCAACTCCCCTTGTGCCTTTGATACCAATAAGCCGATGAGACCAATCGATCTCAGCCATCAACAACCTAGGTGTGACACTTTCCAAATGTTCTACCAAATATTTATGTGTTCTAAAAAAAGATTCCACTAATTACTTTCATTAAACACAACGAAGATAATTTTTTTTTATCTTATTGCAAAGTCTACTTTACAAATTTATCATTTTTTGTAAATGTATTTTTGTGATTTTTGTTTAATTCGTTAATGCGATTATTCTAAATGATGTAATATTGTGTTTCTTAGCAGAATAATTGATGCTTTTTATGAGTTAATATTATTTATTTATAATCACTAAATAAGTCTTTTATAGTAGCCTATAGATAAGTTAGACTCTCTGAATTCAGGTATTATTTTATTGATAAAGTTCTATTCCTCTCTATTTCCGAAAGGTGTATTTTCGTACATGTACGAAATATTGGCCTCTGGTAATATCTCAAAGTCTGTTTTTTCTTGCAAAGATCTGCAATCATAAAACATCAATGCAAAATCTAAACCTTTACGTGTATCAAATTTAGGCGCTTTTTGAAGCTTTAGACAAGCAACAAACATACTATTAAAGTTAGCACTGTTCGAAGTATTCAAAAGGGGAACATTCTTTAATGAATGACAATCCATGAACATACCTTCAAAAGAAATTCCTTTCGAAGTTTCATATAATGGCACATCTATTAGGTAAGGACACCCTTTAAACATATAATTAAAATTTTCGCCATTTGATGTATCGAACAATGATACATATTTCAATGAACCACAATCTGTTATCATCCATGAAAAATCAGTTCCTTTTTTGGTATTTAAAGATGGAAGAGTATCCAAATAAATACAAAAGTGAAACATATGCGAAAAATTAGTTACGTTGGATGTATTGAATATGGGTAATTTGCGAAGCATTATAAAGTCGTCAAAAAGCAACTTATCCTGCTCCTGAAAATCAGAAAACATAAATGAAACATCTGTCAACTGTTCTCCATCAGATACATCAGGTAGATATTCTTGTTTAGCTCCTAATGCGGTTATATGAAGGGCTGTTTTAGTACTATCTTTCCAAGTGAAGTAGCCTGTGTCGACCCATGCCTTTTGTATATCAGATGGCTTTTCTTGTGGAATCGCCTTCATATTCAGAGGCAAATAAACTAATAAAAGTATAAATATTAATTTTATAGAACTCATTTTCAAATAAGCCAAGTTTCACTATTAATTTCGAGAGTCTTATTATTTATAGTACTTATTATAGATCTTAGTATATTCTTCGGTGCCTTTAAACCGATCAATCCAAACATTTAAAGAGTCTAATAGGTCTGAAGATGTCGACCTTACAGCCCATGCCTCCAACTGAGTAAATCCAATATATGTAGCATAATCTATTTCGGGTAAAGACTGTGCTACTCTTTTAGCGATTTTCTCATCACACACGGCAAAATCAATTTCTTTAGCTGCTACTTTATAGATAAGCTGTTCTGCCTCATAACGATTATCTTCTGCATAATATATTGTATCCCCAATCTCATGAGACAGATTTTTTATCCGCAAAATAGCAGGTGAATTATGAGGTACATATATTGTTTTTTTACTTAGATCAAGATGACTCCGAATGGGTGCTACATTATCATTATATTCTTTTTTACGCTGAATCAGCACTTGCCTGTTTTGAGTTATAGACTCCGTAAAGCTGAGGGAATTACGTAATTCTGAAGTGATAGGTATGTTGCGCACAACAATATCATATTTGCCACTATTCAAACCTTCGATACTTTTATCAAGGCTTGTTTCGAGTAACACTTCAATATCAAAAGAGGCATAATTTTTCAACAACTCAATTAAATCATGATTGAATCCGGAAATAGTATCTCCTGACACATAATAACCAACAGGATTATAATCTGTTACAATATGTAAAACTCCACTTTTTTCAATTTGGGCATAGTCATGGACTAAAGGCCTATTTTTTTTGAAAACAATATATAGAACACTAGCTACAACTAAAATAATAGCTAAAATTATGTATATATATTTCTTGTTTACCTTCATATTGCATTAGTTATAGAAATCCCAAGAAACACCAAGTTTTAGCATTCTGGGAGCTACCGGATAGCCATGTAATGAGAAATAGTCTGAACTGCCTAATCCATCAGCAATATTATACATCATAAGGAAGAATTTTGTATACTTCAAATGCAAATTAATATAAGCTGTCGAGATCGGGAAATTACCTATTTTGCGCTCACGTTGGTTATAAAACTGCATTGTCAGCATCTCATAACCGGGTGCATAATATTTGGTATGATAATGTGCATCAACACCTAATTGTAAGGTCAAGACCTTAGCTATTTTTGTTTTCAAATAAAGATTTGAATAAACACTCAATGCCGGTAATGGGATCACTTCATCATTAGTCGTTGTCTGATACACAAGCTGGTTGTCCCAATGAAAGTTTCCAAATTGTAGTTGTTGATCTAACCGCAACGATACAACCTGCAAGTCAGAACTCTGAGCCGGCAATCTATCACTTCCATAATAGATATAGTCAGTCAAATTTTCAACTCCTCCACTTATTTTTGTTTTTGTAGATGGAATACTTAACTCGCCACCAATATAGACACGCTTTGTATCTTTAAAATTACGATCCCACGACCAATATTTGGATCTAAATTTTTCATCAAAAAAACTTGGAGTTATATTTTTTATAGAAGCAGTTGCCTTAGCAGATACATCCTTGTTCAAAACAGGAAACTGAGTTTCGATTTCTCCTTCGAGCCTAAAGTCTGCATTCAACAAATCTTTTGCTCCTGTAGCTTTATATTTTAAATATTTTCCTTGCTCTTTAGATAATACTCCACCCACAAAAAGAGCATTTTGACTCTCACGTGTATTGACTCCTTGAAAATCGGTAGGGAAACTATATTTGCGCATATCGTATTCGATAAACGCTGTCAGTCCGAATTTAGTCCATTCGCGAAAACCTTCATTCATAGCTAATGCTAATGTATTTTTGAATGAATAATAGGACATGTAGTCATTCATAGCCTGGCTATATAACATACTGTTAGAATTTCCGCCTTCGAAATCCTGTACATATGGACGGAAAAGGCTATCTATAGCAAAGGCATCCTGACTTGATAAAATTCTTCTTCGCTGATCACTGTAATGGGTTGTCAGAATTACACTGGCCGGAGACACATAATTTTCTTTCTTTCGCCACCCACTGACACTATCATTCACAGCATATTGTTCCATATCATTTCCCAAATCATAACGATTTGTTACAAATATATGCCTTCCACGCAATCTATTCCATACATTCAACCCATCCGGTACGCGGGTCGGAATATCTAAAGAGTTTCCTCTAAAGCCACTAGCCTTAATAGACTCACTATCAGGGTTAGTTATATATAAAGGGTTTGAAATACCTCCGTTCTCCGAATTATTAAAGTTGTTGTTGGCTACAAAAGCATGCATTTTATATTTATCGCCAATATAACTGGCGTTAAAATCATAATTTATTTGCTTGTTATACAGGTTTGTATAGAATCCTCTGGCATACAAATAATCAAAGTTGAACCCGACATTCAGTTTTTTACCAAAGTTAGAGGAAAGTTCGGTCTTAAAATGTTCTTCTTTAGATTGTCCGCCACCACCACTTTGATAGAATACATTAGAGTATGGCACTTTCAGGTTTCGGAACAATTGGTCTTCTGGCCCTTTTCTCCAATATTGCATCGCATCGCCAAATGTAAATCGGGATGTTTCGGGTCTATCAAAAAAAATTTTAGATTGGGCAGGTGTTCCAATATTGGCTAAATAACCAACAGCAACATCTCGATTATCGACTAACGATGTACGGTGAAAATCTATATTGGATGTATCTATTGCAATTATTGTCCTCTCTCCTAAACGAGGGTCTACCTTCCAAGCATATGCAGACTGTATACGCTGCTTCATGGAATCTACTTTCTGTTTTGGGGCTGGAGTAATGTCCCTTCCTTCTGCTCCCTGCGATCTTTGTTCTGCCCGAGACCTTGTATTTTGAGCACTGATGTTCAAGCAAATAAAAAAGATCAGAAATATAATTGGAAAATATTTTTTCATTGATGCAAACTTACGCAAAAAAGAGATATACCAAATAAATGTTATTATTAAAAATAACAAAGAGAAACAGTGATTTATTGTATCATGTTTCTCTTTTGAATATATAAATTATTTATATCATACCTTTAGTCGAGGGTAATTCATAATTGAAAATGTCCCGTTTTTTCGCCATTTTGAGAGCCCGTGCTAGGGCTTTAAATATCCCTTCTATCTTGTGATGTTCATTCGTTCCTTCGGCTTTTATATTGAGGTTCATTTTTGCAGCGTCACTTAGTGATTTAAAAAAATGTAAAAACATTTCAGTTGGCATATCACCTACTTTCTCTCGACGAAACTCTGCATCCCATACCAGCCAAGCACGTCCACCGAAATCTAGCGCTACAGAGCAAAGGCAATCATCCATCGGTAATGAATAGCCATATCGTTCTATTCCCCGTTTATCGCCTAACGATTTTGCGATAACTTCTCCTAAGGCAATAGCTGTATCTTCGATGGTGTGATGCTCATCCACTTCTAAGTCTCCTTTTACCTTTACAGTTAAGTCAATTCCCGAATGTTTACCTATCTGATCGAGCATATGGTCGAAGAATCCTAGTCCGGTTGATATATCACATATTCCTTTTCCATCTAAATTTACAGAAACATATATATCTGTCTCTTTTGTCGTACGCCGCACCTCAGCCTTACGTTCGCCAGCAAATAGAAACTCACTAATAATATCCCAATCTGATGTTTGTAATGCACAAACTGACTTTAACTCTTCAGGCACAACAATTTCTTCTTGAAGAAATATGGCTTTGCATCCTAAGTTCTTAGCTAATTCAATATCTGTAAGTCTATCGCCAATCACAAAAGAAGATTCCATATCATAGTCTCCCGACATATATTTCCCTAACATCCCCGTACGAGGCTTACGCGTGGGTGCATTATCTTCGGGAAATGATTTATCGATAAGTACATCATCAAATGTAATCCCCTCCCCTTCCAATGTCTTCAACATTTTGTTATGAGCCGGCCAAAATGTTTCTTCGGGAAAAGAGGCTGTACCTAGCCCATCTTGATTGGTAACCATTACAAATTCGAAGTCGAGTTGTTTCCGGATAAAATACAAGTTTCTGATAACTTTTGGATAAAATTCTAATTTTTCCAAGCTATCTAATTGGTAATCGATTGGTGGTTCTATCACAATAGTTCCATCCCGATCTATAAATAAGGCTCTTTTTTTCATTTACTACTTGATATGCTTTATAAAACAGAAATAATTGACACAAATCATATATTTCTTATTCCTATTTTTTTGATTAACATCCCTATTGGATGTATTTATATGGTTTTCAATGTCTCTATCAGAACCTGGTTTTCAGCATCTGTTCCAACTGTAATACGTAAACAACCGGCACAAAGTGATACTTGGTTGCGGTTGCGAACAATAACTCCTTTATCGGCTAACTGTTGATAGGTACGATTAGCATCAATCATTTTTACCAAAATAAAGTTAGCATCAGTCGGATATATTTTTTCAACAATTGATAATTTGGGGAGTTCTGCCAATAAATATTCCCGACCTTTTAATAAGGCATCGACCCACTGTTTCTTTTTCTCTATTTTATCTAATTCTTCTATTACATATTCTTGTGTAAGAATATTAACATTGTATGGATATTTAACTTTATTAAAAAAAGAAATAATTTCAGTTGATGCAAATGCCATACCTAAACGTACGGCAGCTAACCCCCATGCTTTAGAAAAAGTTTGCAGAATTATTAGGTTTGGATACTTTTCGAGTTGATTGAGCCATGTAGCTTCTGATGCAAAATCGATATATGCTTCGTCCAAAACAACAATCCCTTTAAAATCCAATACAATTTTCTCTACTTCACTATAATTAAGTAAATTACCGGTCGGATTGTTAGGAGAACAGAGAAAAATGAGCTTCGTCTTTTCGTCTACACGATCTAATATTTTCTGTGCATCAAGTGTATAATCATTGTTCAATAATACTTTTCGATATTCCACATTATTTACATCAGCACATACCTGATACATCCCGTAAGTAGGATCAATAGCTACAATATTATCAACCGCCGGTTCGCAAAATATACGGATAACAAGGTCGATAGGTTCATCGCTACCGTTCCCTAAAAAAATATTAGTAACTCCTACGTTTTTGACTTTTGCAATTTTCTCTTTCAATTTCCATTGCATCGGATCGGGATATCTATTGTATTTATCTCTTAATGGATTCTCATTTGCATCTAAAAAAACAGATGCTTCTCCTTTAAATTCATCGCGAGCCGACGAATAAGCTTTAAGATTCCAAATATTAGGACGTACCAATTGTTGTAGGTTCATATATTTACTTATAATAATTTAAGTTTTTTATTCGATTTGGTTTTCAATACAGTTATTATAAAGTCACAATAACTATTCTTTAAAGGAAGTTCATAATCTATAAATATAGAATTCCTAATCGCTTTTGTTTTTTCATTTGTCTTAGGATTAAAGCTTTCTTTTTCTATTTCTTGCCAATAAAATCCAATTCCCCTTTTTTGCCAAGAAGGTAATGCATCATAATTTATCCCATAAGAAAACAACAAGTCATTTTTATCAGCGATGCTCAAACCTTCAATTCTTTTAGTAGCTTCGACCTTTGTAAAACCTTCTTTTCGCAATTTCCAATAGCAATGGGCACTCAACGAATTACGATGAGCATCTTCATTTCGCCATCTAAAGTAGTCTATTACCAGATCTTGATTCGGAAATTGACTCAACCGACAATCAAATGCTCCAACTCCTCCTAAAAGAGTTGAAAACTTAGCACTAGCCTCACCTGCCAAAATAGATATATATTTTCTTACTTTTCGAGAGAAGGTTTTTTCATTAAAATCAAATAATAATGATATTTCGTCACTTTGTGTATAAGCATATATAACCTTGAAGCCACAATTCATCAAATGCTTAGTCGTTTCAACCATATAATCCCTGAAACGAATATCGAAAGGAGCCTCAAACGGATATTTTTCTTTTGTCAGCTTTGTAAATCCACGTCCATCTATACGCGCTATAATGTAAGTTTCCGGTAGCACACATATATCATGAGCTGTCTCAAAAACTCTCATTTTCTTATCAAGATCGTCAAATTTCATCTTTCCATTCTGTTACATTAAATTCTCCATTTACCAAAGTGACATAATATAATTCATCAAACCCTTCTCCGAAAGAAGGTAATTCTAATTTATTATAAGTCGCTCTTATTCCAATGTCTGGTATATTCTCCTTCCCGATCCTGCTTTTATTACGTTCTAAAGCATCATCTAACTTTGACTGAAAATAATATCCTATGATACGGCAATCTTTTATATCTCGAACCTTATGGATATATTTAGCTCTATCACTTACGGTTGGATTTGTATTATCTACTACAAAAGACTGAAAAGTATCAATACATACATCAACAAATTTCATCTCTCGGTATCTCGTTTTGAGGAGATCCATCGATATATGAACATGTGTCCTAAAAAAGTTTCTTTGATAAAAGCTACTTTTTCCTGTTGCTTGTATACCACAAAATATTATTACATCCATTTTTATAAAAGTAATTGTAATATAATGTATATTACAATTACCTTTTGATTAGATATGTTGCACTATTAAAATTCAATTTTTACACCTAGCAGTTTATAAAACTCTTTTAAGATTGCAGGATGCCCCGGCCAGGCAGGTGAAGTGGTGAGATTACCATCCGTTATGGCTTCAGTAGCCGGAATATCTTTATAGTTACCTCCTGCTAAAGTCACTTCTGGACCTACCGCCACATAGCATGTCAATGTTTTACCTTTTATGACATTGGCTGCTGTCAATACCTGTATACCATGGCAGATAGCTGCAACAGGCAGATTCTTATCAAAGAAATAACGAGTGTATTCTATGACTTTAGGGTCGAGACGAATATACTCTGGAGCACGACCTCCTGTGATATACAATCCTGCATATTCGGTAAGATTAACTTTATCAAAGTCTTTATTTAATGCAAAATTATGACCTCTCAACTCTACGTAAGTCTGAAAGCCGACAAAATCGTGTATCGCTGTAACTATTGTCTGACCAGACTTCTTTCCGGGACACACGACATCTACTTCAAACCCCACACTAATTAGTGCCTGATAGGGAACCATTACTTCGTAATCTTCCACAAAATCGCCTGCTAACATTAAGATTTTTTTCGCCATGATTATACTTTTTAAATTAGACAATTGAATAAGTTGTTATAATATAACTGTTTTTCGAAAAAGCTATTTTAATATTTTATTCTTTTTCGTAAGTGGTAACCACAAAAATAATTAACGGTTCATCTCCTGTATTGGTTATTGAATGGTAATTGTTGTCACCATTGATGGATGTTATATTTCCTTTTTTGAGATGAAATGTACGGGTTTCATTATCCAAACCTATACGTTCTGTGTAACTACCCTCACCATGTACTAAGATATATAATTCTTGTTCTTTTTTTGTTCCATGTTCGTGAAAACCTGCCTGATCGCCCTTATTTAGCAAAACCATATATGTAGCAATCCTATTGTTTACTAATTCGCCTTTCTCGAAAACAGACAGCATATATACTACTCCATTACCACCATACATCGGGTCACGTTTTTCGACATCAATAACCGATCGCTGAGGTTTACCAAATGGAGTAAGCGTAATATCAATATATTTAGATACAGCTTCTATTACTTGTTTTTTTTCTTGTTCCATATTATTCTTCTATATGTTTTAGCATTTCGATATGAGGAATTCCAACTTCTGTAAATTGATCTCCTTCGGTTGTATACCCATTCTTTTTATAAAAACTAACCGCTACTTTACGTGCATGTAAATATATATACCTATATTTTTTCTTTAAAGATACTTGTTCCGCATATGATAGCAAATCATTTCCAAGCCCTTTTCCCTGATAAAATGTATCGATTGCCATTTGACGTAGTTGGACTGTATTTTCATTCAAATGAGTAAGTATGCAACAACCAATAATCTGCTCACTATTGTCAAAGAATGCTCCCAATAGAATATCATCTTTATCTTTTGCCAAATCATTTTCCGAAAAAGTCAATTGTAATGGTTCTCGTAAAATTCGATACCGCAAATTGACCATCCGATCATATTCTGAAGATTTATATTCTATTATTTTAAAGTCCATCACTCTTTCAATCTAAGTGTTACTGCATTTTTATGGGCAAAGAGTTGTTCGTTTTCAGCCATCACCTCTATAGTCGGCCCTAAGTTTAGAATGCCTTCTTTTGTTATTTCCTGAAAGGTAATTTTTTTAATATAGCTATCAAGATTGACTCCACTATATGCCGTAGCATAGCCATTGGTCGGAAGTGTATGATTAGTTCCTGAAGCATAATCGCCTGCACTCTCAGGAGTATAATGCCCAAGGAATACAGATCCGGCATTGACAACATTAGATGCCAAGTCCATATAATCTTCTGTTTCTATTATTAAATGTTCCGGAGCATATTGGTTTGTCATATCAATTACCTCTTGTTTATCTTTCAGTAAAATGAGTTTACTATGTGCCAACGATTTTTCGGCTAACTCGCAGCGGGGCAATAATGCAACCTGTTTTTCAATCTCTTGTTGTACAGCTTCCAATATTTTTTCGCTGGTCGTTGTCAATATCACCTGACTATCTGCTCCATGTTCGGCTTGAGATAATAGATCTGCTGCCACAAAGACCGGATTTGCAGAATGGTCTGCTATTACCTGAACTTCGGATGGACCAGCAGGCATATCGATGGCAACATCTTTAAGGCTAACCAACTGTTTGGCTGCCATAACGTATTGATTGCCGGGACCAAATATTTTATAAACTTTAGGCACAGTCTGAGTACCATAAGCCATAGCTCCGATGGCTTGTATCCCTCCTATCTTATAGATCTTGCTAACTCCTGCTTCTTTTGCGGCAAAAAGAATTGCAGGGTTAATCTTCCCTTCTTTGTTCGGAGGACTACAAAGAACGATTTCTTTACATCCGGCTATCTTTGCCGGAACTGCCAACATCAATACTGTTGAGAATAAAGGAGCTGTCCCTCCCGGAATATAAAGACCAACTTTCTCGATAGGCACAGATTTTTGCCAACAAACAACACCGGGACTAGTCTCTATTTTCTTTGCTTCGAATATCTGGCTAGTATGGAAAGTCTCAATATTGGCTTTTGCCCGACGAATAGCATCTTTCAATTCGGATGTAACTAAAATTTCGGCAGCCTCTATTTCTTCTTCCGAAACGGTTAAAGCAGTAAGTTCTACTTTATCGAATTTAGCTTCATATTCTAAAATAGCTTTATCACCACGTATTTTTATATCATTCAGAACTTCACTCACTGTTTTATTTAATGAACTTGTATCGAATGTGGGGCGAGCTAATATTTGCTGCCATTCTGAACGTATCGGGTATTTTATTATTTGCATAATTTTTTAGTCATATTTACGGTATATCAGTCGCCCTGACATAAGGTCTGCTTATCCTTTATATTCTTTCTTCAATATACTATATATCGCAATGTCTGTATAGGTATTGTTTATCAACAACTCTCCATCACGTTCAATCCCTTCCAAATGGAAACCAAGCCGTTCGGGAATTGCTCTACTTTTTTTATTATCAACAGCTACTTTTATTTGTATTCTGTTTAAATGTAATTCATTGAACGCAAATTCCAACATTTTCTGAACGGATTGAGTTACAATTCCATTCCCTTGTTGATATTGAGACAGCCAATAACCTATTTCTGACTTTCGATTGTCAAAGTCTGTATCTTTAAAGCCGATAATGCCAACACACTGACCTTGAAAATAAATGGCGAATTGTTGATTGTCCGATCCTAAAACAAACTCTATATATTCTTCTATCTGTTCTACTTTCTGGCGAGAATCGATAAAAGGCAACCAGATACGAAGATAGTCACGCTCTGTGTCTATAATCTTGAATATATAAGGAGCTTGGTCTATAGAAAAAGGCTTTAATTCTATTTCTGTATTTACAATCATAGTATCATTTTTTCGATAGGGAGTACCAATATACCTTCTGCTCCTAACGATTTCAATTTACTAATTATTTCCCAAAAGCGCTTGTCATCAACAACGGATTGTACTGAGCACCATCCTTTGGTTGCCAATGGAGTCACTGTTGGACTACGCATTCCTGGTAAGATTGCAAATATATCTTCTAACTTTTCTTCAGGGGCATTCAATAGAATGTACTTTTTGTCTTCTGCTGTTTGTACTGCTTCGATACGGAAAATCAATTCATCCAATATTTCTTTCTTTTCGGCATCTAGCCCCTTGTTTGCAATTAGAAGAGCTTCGGACTGCATTATGATCTCAACCTCTTTCAACCGGTTACTCACCAATGTCCCTCCTGAACTTACGATATCGAATATGGCATCTGCCAAACCAATGCTTGGAGATATTTCCACTGAACCTGTTATAACATGGATATCTGAATTGATCTGTTGTTCTTTCAAATATTGTTTTAAGATATGCGGATATGAGGTAGCTATTTTTTTGTTCTGAAACCACTTGACATTTTCATAGTCCTCATCCTTAGGTATGGCTAATGATAATCGGCACTTACTAAAACCCAAACGTTTTATAACATCAGCATCTTCATTTTTTTCGACAAATTCATTTTCTCCGACTATACCTATATCGGCTACTCCTGTTGCTACTGCCTGAGGAATATCGTCATCTCGAAGAAAAAGTACTTCGATCGGAAAGCCTTTTGCAGGAACTAACAATGTCCTTTTTTTATTATTCAGTTTTATACCGGCTTCTTGTAAAAGCTCCATTGTTTCTTCGAACAAACGCCCTTTGGATTGAACAGCAATTCTTAACACCATGATATTTTTATATTTTTAGTTTTGCTATAAAACGAAAAAAGCCTACCTCATAATGGGTAAGCTTCCTTTATATTTTCATTTAGAACAATACATCGTCATCTCACTTACCTTCAGGGAAGCAATTTGCAATGATGATGATGTGTATTGTTATTCATTCTATTTTTATTTATAAAGCAAATGTATATAATTTATCATACAAATCAAACTTTTTGTAAAAATAATTGGAGAAAATAAAATCAAATTAAAAGAGCCCAATATTAATATTGGGCTCTTTTAATTTATTTCAAGGACTAATTTCTACGGCGTTTTAGCATCATTTCTTTAAATTTCATGTCTGCTGTTCTATATTTTTCGACTTTCTGAGCAGACAATACCTCTGAAAATTTCTTATAATACTCCAATTGTAATTGTGCTTCTTTTTGCTCCGACTCCAGATTCAACTGTACAATTCTTTTATAATCGGCTTCAGTCTTATTTTCTTTTTTCTTCAATGCTTTTGTTTCTCTTCGGGCATCCCTGTTTGTTTCAAATTTTTTTGATACAAATTCAGCTTCAAGTGGTAAAAATACTTTTGCTTCTGCATCAGTCAAATCCATTTCTTTTTTAAGAAACTCTGCTTTTTCTTTCCTTATAGCTTCTATATCAAAACCTCCTCTTCTATCTCTATTCTGAGCATTTATAGATAATGATATCAGCCCAAATAAAAATATTATCAGAATAGTATTTAATTTCATAGTGTTATTTTATTAATTATTAAACAACATATCCCGATACTGGGATTTTGTAACCTCATCTTCCAGAAACATATAATAGTCATCTTCTAATGAAGAGGCTAACCCTGTAGAGGATATAGCATTTTTGTCCGTTGTAGATTTCTTGTTAAGAATACCTGTCGAAAATATAACACCACAAAACACCGCAGCAACAGCAGCCCAAGATAATGTTTTCTTCCATAATGGAACAATCTTAGCCGTTGTCTTCGTTGTTTCTGGTAATTTGTCCATTATGCCAGCATTGAAACTTTCGAAGTAATTTTCCGGAACTTTAAACGGATTCTTCTTTTTATCAATTTTTTCTAACATAAACAGTTGTTTTTTCAATTAAACACCTACAATAAAACTTACATATATAGACTAAAGGTAATCAAAAAGGTTTAATCATCTATAGATAAAAAATCTTCTATTTTTTTTACAGCATGATGATATGATGCTTTAAGCGCACCAACAGACGTTTCTAGAATTTCTGACATTTCTTCATATTTCATTTCATCAAAATATTTCAAATTGAACACAATTCTTTGTTTTTCAGGTAAAGTGAGAATTGCTTTTTGTAATTTCAACTGAGCTTCATCTCCGTCAAAATAATCATCCCCTTCTAATTTAGACATTAGAAAAGTATCAACATCATCAATTGAAATATTATTCTGGGCTCTTTGTTTATTTAAAAATGTAATAGCTTCATTTATAGCAATACGATAGAGCCAAGTGGATAGTTTTGAATCACTCCTAAAACTATTCAGATTAGACCATATTTTAATAAATGTATTTTGTAACACATCATTTGCATCATCGTGACTCATTACTATTTTACGAATCTGCCAATATAGCATTTCACTATAGTCTTTCACTAAAATAGAGAAAGCATTACGTTGTGTGTCAGGATCCTGAAGTTCAGCAATCAGTTTATTTTCAGTATTTTGTAACATCCTTTTGAAAATCCATGTTATTGTTCTGAACTATCGTCTGAACCTTCAGAATCATCTCCGAAATAAGCATCTTCTTCAGATTCTCCTTGCCCATGTTCAAACCATTCTATAAAATTATCAACTTCAGTCTTGTTATTATTCCACCATTCTAAAGACTCCGGAAAATAAGCAACACTAATATAACGACAATATGTATCAAAAAATCCTGAATCTAATATTTCACTGTAAGTCGGAGTGAAAAAATCCCATAACAACCCACTTTGAGTATCATTTTGCATTTGTCCTAATGTAAAGAAGATCAATTTTGATGCTTCTTGGAAAAACTTATACTGAGATGCTGCATCTTGCGTTGATGGTTGCTTTTGTTTGATTGCCTGAAACAGTTTCTGCCTATTCACCCCATCTTCCGGCTGCACAATACGAGACTCTGTAGATGATTTTGTAGCTAACATATCATACAATTCTGCAAATGCATCTTTTGACCTTTGGGTATTAGGCTCTAAAAGTAAAAAGAAATGAAATGAATAAAAACTTTGTATCCAACGGTCAGCATCATTAAGGGCATAAGCATATAGCAAAAAAGCACTTGAATGTGTTGCATCTATTTCTATTGCCTTTCTCAAATGCAAGATTGCCATTTTAGTATTTTTCTGATTAAAATAACTTAATCCCAAGTTGAAGTGTAAGAGATATTCATCACCACAGCGATCTAATGCCTGATTAAGGAGCGTAATGGCATCACTTACTTTATTTTGATTAGCTAAAGCTGTACTCTTTACAGTATAAGCGTCAACAAGAAGAGGTTGAAAATTAGCATCAATAATTTTAGAACTATATTTCATCGCATTATTATAATCTTTCAGATGCAAATATGACAAAGACATCTCATAAATGGCTGACATTGACGTGGGGTTTATTCTTAGCGCTTCCTCATAATTCGAGATTGCCTCTCTGTAATCTCCTTTATCGTGTAAAGCAACACCTTGTCGTATAAGTTTATCCGATGAAGTTTGCCCTTGAACTGATAATATTGAAATAAATAAAATGAGTATAGTAAGAATCGTTTTCATGCACCTTATTAATAAATTGTTGCACAAATGTAAGAAAATCCTACAATTTTCTAAGTATTCGAAATTCTCTTAGGTATTTTTAAGGAGAAGCTGTTGCGTTAAATATAGTTAACAAATATTTAATACTGTAACTTTCCTGAATGCTTGGCGTCAAATAAAATATTAACCAATTAAGATATTATAAAAAATGAAAGTCCTTTTTAAAACTGCAATTTCATGTATACTTATTAGTTTGGTATACTCATGTTCTATCAATCAGACACCAGGCAATAAAATTATCACTAATAATGAAATACAAATATCTGACTATTCTACATTATCAATAGCAGGGTCGGGAAATCTCATATATGAACAGAGAACAGATACTGCAGCGTATTTGCGAATAGAAATTGATGAAAATCTATTTCCACTACTTGATATTAAGTCTAATAATAATAGTTTATCTATTGAGCCCAAATCGGAATATAATATTGCCCCTACAAAGTTCAACATATACACAAACTCTTCAACTTTAGCAGTCCTAAAGGTAGCTGGTGCAAATGAAATATTATTAAAAGGGAAATTAAATACAGAAAGTTTATCTATTGCATTGGCCGGTAGTAGCCATCTCAAAATAGATAGTATTGCATGCAAGACTCTTAATATGAATATAGCCGGTTCAGGAGAAGTAGATCTAGCAGGAACTGCTACTGAAGCAAAATATAAAGGAGCAGGAAGTAGTAAAATAAGGGCATATAATTTATTGTCTGATAGTGTTACATGTAAAATTGCAGGAAGTGGTAAAATGCAAATTTATGCCGAAAAATGGCTTAATATAGATATTGCAGGAAGTGGTGATATAACTTATAGAGGTAATGCAGAAGTTACTCAATCTATAGCAGGATCGGGCAAAATAACAAAAATTGCTGATTAGTAAAACTTATATATATGCAAAAGGCTGTTTCTTTGAAACAGCCTTTTTATTATTTTGTAAAACGAACATAGACACTCAGAGGGAGACGTTTTCCAGACTGTTCGGGAATAACTAACTCTCCATATTGAGAGTCATGAACAGCTTCTGGGAAATAATCTTTGATCAAATTTTCCGCTATAACAGCAGAAAAGCCCATCGAATAGAGATTGAGAATTAGAAAAGAAGATTTATCTTCTAACAAATCGCGACAAAGAGACATTATTTCAGCTATATTTTCTTCCAATATCCAACGTTCTCCATCCGGACCTCGTCCATAAGCTGGGGGATCTAAAATTATCCCATTATATTTTTTACCTCGTTTCACTTCTCTGCGGCAAAATTTCAAAGCATCTTCAACTATCCAACGAATATTATCCAGTCCTGATACCTCCATATTCTCCCGCGACCATGTAATTACCTGACGTACCGAATCGACATGAGTAACATCAGCTCCAGCACTTTTAGCGGCTATGGATGCACCTCCTGTATAAGCAAAAAGATTAAGTACCTTTGGTTCACTTTCGGGAAGGGATTTAATGGTATCATAGATATAATTCCAATTTTCAGCTTGTTCGGGAAAAACTCCGACATGCTTAAACGAAGTCAGACCGAGACGAAACCGAAGATTCATTTCTTTATACTGATAGGAAATAAACCATTGATCCGGCATTCCTTTTTTCTGCAACCACAAACCTTTATCATTGCCATCCTGAGTTGCTTTTGCCCTTTCTTTTTTGAATGTAGCATCAGCCATGTCTTCCCACTCCTTGTCTGATAAATATTTGCGCCAAACAGCTTGTGGTTCTGGTCTTCGAATAATATATTTTCCAAAACGCTCTAGTTTTTCATAATTACCAGAGTCTATCAGTTCATAATCAATCCAATATTTAGGTTCTAACAGTTGCATTTCTTTTTATTAATCTTCATAAAAATTACCGGATAATGCTGAAATTATCCGAACCAAGCTTCAATGCAACAAAGGTAGACTTATAAATCATACAAAAAGGTAATATGATGAAATATATTATGATACTCAAAAAACAAAAGATATTGGATAAATATTTATTATCATTTCTTCTTAGAACCTTTCAACAAAGTGTTTACAACCTGACGAGCTACCGGAACAAGGATAGCTGTGGCTAAAGTTCCCCAGAATTTTTTCTTCTGAGCCGTAGCTTTTTTCTCAACCTTAGCTTCTTCTCGCTGTTGTTTATCTTGCTCTTTTTTTACTTTAGCTTCTTCTTTCGATTGCTTAACCTGCTCTTTTTCTGATAAGGTATTAGCCATACGCTCAGATAAAATTTCGTATGCCGATACACGATCCTTAGCTTCACCATAGAAACGGAACAGTAAAGAGTCTTTAATCATCTCAGCTCTCACTTGTGCATTTAAAGGTCCAATCTGCCCTTCTGGTGGTAGTATAAAGGCTCTTTCGACAGGCTGAGGTATTCCTTTTTCATCCAAAAGCGATATCAGGGCTTCTCCTGTCCCTAATTCTGATATTGCTTTTTCTGTATCATATTTAGGATTAGCTCGAAAAGTCTGGGCTGCCGCCTTCAAGGCTTTTTGATCTTTGGGAGTATAAGCTCTCAATGCATGCTGAACTCTATTTCCCAATTGTCCAAGTACACTATCAGGAATATCAGAAGGAGTCTGAGATATAAAATAGATTCCGACACCCTTAGAACGGATCAATCGGACAACTTGCTCTATTTTATCAGTCAATGCTTTTGGAGCATCATTAAATAAGAGATGGGCTTCATCAAAGAAAAATACAAGTTTAGGTTTATCGACATCGCCAACCTCCGGTAAAACATCGAATAGCTTAGTCATTAACCAAAGCAAAAAGGTAGAATACACTTTGGGTGAATTCATTAATTGATCAGCCGATAATATATTGATAACACCTTTATCAGCTTCTGTCTGAAGTAAATCTTCAATATTTAGGCTAGGCTCTCCTAAAAAATCACCAATACCTTCATGCTCTAGGGCTAATACTCCTCTCTGAATAGCACCAATACTAGCAGCTGATATATTACCATAACTTGTAGTAAATTGTCCAGAGTTATTTCCGATATACTCCAATATCTTTTGTAAATCTTTCAGATCGAGAAGTTCCCATTCATTATCTTTAGCTATCTTAAAAATGATAGTCAAAACACCTGACTGCGTATCGTTTAAAGTTAGCAAGCGGCTCAAAAGCAAAGGCCCCATATCTGAAACTGTTGCACGTATAGGTACTCCTTGTCTCCCAAATACATCCCAGAACTGAACCGGAAATTTCTGAAATTTAAAACCTTTATCACTTAAGCCATAAGATTCGACGCGTTGTTTAACACTATCTTTATTTCCACCAATTGCTGCAACTCCAGACAAATCACCTTTTACATCCGCTGCAAAAACCGGAACACCCAATTGACTGAATGTTTCTGCCATTGTCTGTAAAGTTACTGTCTTTCCCGTTCCTGTAGCTCCAGTGATTAACCCATGACGGTTAGCCATTTTGGGGACTAAATATATTTCTGTATTATCTGCAATTGCGATTAAAGCTCTTTTTTCATTATCGACCATGCTATTCTTATTTGAAGTTAAAATATTTTATTTCTTAATATAAAGAATAATTCCAATAAATTGTTCAATATAACTACCACAAAAATAATTATTTATGGAGACAAGAATAATTATTAATGAATAAACTTTTTGAAATAGGGCAGATTAAGCCATAATCTTAAAAACAGAAACCAATATAAACAAAAAAAGCTGATTAAATCAGCTTTTCAATTTTTTCTCTATTTCAGATATTTCTTCACGGAAGGTTTTATCTACTTCCATCTGCTCCTTCACAGTTCGACATGCATGTAGTACTGTTGCATGGTTTTTCTTTCCTATGAGAGCGCCAATTTGAGCTAATGACATCTCTGTATGGCTTTTAGATAAATACATGGTCACTTGGCGTGCTTGTACTATCTGCCGTTTACGAGAAGCTGTATGAATAAGATCACTCTTAATATTATAAAATTCACAAACAGCTGCCTCGATAGTATTAACTGTAATCTTCTTACTTTCGATTTTCTTTATGGCTTGTCCGATAACTCTTTTGGCTAAAGACAAATCAATCTCTTTATTATAAACTAAAGAATGAGCCATAATAGAAACAATTATACCTTCCAGGTCTCTGGCATTGTCTGTCACATTTTCGGCAATATAATCTACCACATCTTCCGGAATAGACAAGCCATCATGCAAAATCTTATTCTGTAGTATCTGCAATCTAAGACTCTTATCTGGATGATCTATTTTAGTAGTTAATCCCCATCTAAAACGGGTTAATAAGCGTTCTTCTACACCTTGCAATTCAGAAGGAGCTTTATCAGAAGTCAAAATCAATTGCTTATTATTTTGGTGCAGATGGTTAAATATATGGAATAGTGTATTTTGCGTCTTTTCGATACCGGCTAATTCATGAATATCATCTATTATAAGAACATCGATTCCTTGATAGAAATTAATGAAGTCGTTGGTTGTATTGTACCGACCAGCATCTGCATATTGCACTTTAAAAAGATGTGCAGAAACATACAATACTCTTTTCTCTGGATATAATTCTTTGATCTGAGTTCCTATTGCATGACAAAGGTGGGTTTTCCCTACTCCCGAAGAACCATGTACAAATAATGGATTAAAAGCTGTTTTACCCGGATTTTTTGTAATTGCATCCCCTGCAGTACGGGCAAGTTTATTACTTTCTCCTTCAAAGAAATTACCAAAGCTATATTTAGAATTTAGCTGCGAATCAAAATCGTCTGCAACAACTTTTTGAAAAGGATTGGGTATTTTCGCTGTACTTTTATTGGTTGAGTACTTATCTATCGATATTGATTTAGCATCACCTCTATAGTCTACAACTGTATTAGAAGTATTCTCTACTAAAACACGGTATTGTAAAATAGTATCTTTTCCTATTTCACGGTGAAGAGTTACTTTTAATAAATCTGCAAATTTATCTTCAAGATACTCATAAAAAAATTGACTAGGCACCTGTATTGTAAAAACTTTATTTTCATAAGATAAAGGTACAATCGGTAAAAACCATGTTTTAAAAGCTGCTTCGGGAACATTATCCTGAACGACTCTTAAACAACTAGCCCATAAGTTTTGAGTATTATCTTTCATTTAAATTTCTAATATTGAAAATCTGCCTATTTATTCTACTTTCGTTTTGTAAAATTCTTAAATATTTTCAATAAAAAAAAGTGAACTTTTTTTTGTTTTTCTTGTTGCAAAAATATGTCATTTACTTTCAACGACTTAACTCAAACGTATAAAATCAGACTACAGACCAACATCTAATTTACTATAAATAAAATAATTACAACAATTCAAGTTATAAAAAAAGTGCTTCTCAAAATTTAACAATCTATGAGAAACACCTTCAAATATACTTTTTCACAAAATAAAAAAAAGTCTTATTTAGAACAATTATAAATAAGAAAAGAGTTAAAAGACTTTTACATTTATATAACGTGAAGGATTCTCTTTAACATCTTTCAACAACAAAGAGGCATTACTCATTGTCGAATTGATACTATCATATAATTGACGGTCATTGAATAGTAATCCAAACGAATTGTCCTTAGAAGTCACTTTTGTTGATAAATAATGAATATTTTTCATTGTAGAATCTACAGAGTTAAATGTAGAAACCAAATCGATTTGATTGAGCTGTTTAGTAACCCCTGATAGGTCTTTAGACATATTATTGAGGTTTCCGGTTATGACAGGCACATCCTTATTGAGACTAACTGCCATCGCATTCAATTGTTTAGTTGTTTTAGCTAAGTCTCCTGTTATTTCATTTACATTAGTCAAAGATTGTCCTAATGCAGGATTGTTTACTAAGGTCTGTATTCCTATAAGGATGGAATCGATTTTAGGTAATAGAGCTTCAACCTGAGGAAGCATATTTCCAGCCGCATCACTCAATCCTTTTTTGCGGATACCTATTATTGTATCTGATACAGAAGCAAACTCTTCTGTATATGGGTTTTGTTCTAAAGCAATAGTTGCAGACCCCATCATAGATACATCAAGATACATTTTACTACCCTTCCGGATTTTGACACCTTTGTCCATATTCAGGTTGACAATAACCTTTTTTGAGTCTATAGGATCTAGACCAATTGTATATACCAGCCCGATTTGAAACCCATTTAGCGTAACGGGGGTAGATTGTGTTAAACCTTCAACATTGTCGAACACGACTGTGTATGAATTGGATGGTTTGAAAATATTAATACCTTTCAAAAAATTAATACCATAGTATAGTAAAAATATAGCTATTACAAATGCTAGTCCAATTTTAACTTCTTTCGAAATTTTTTTCATAATCAATGATTCTAATATACTGTTTCTTTATTTACTTTTCAATTGACACGTTTACCATCTTTAAATTTAATAATAAAAGCGTCTTTAAATTTAGATGACACTTTACGAAAGGTTTTCAATATCTCATTCTGATCTGTGGAAGATCCATAAGTGTATTTATAACCTTTGCCATCTTGATAATAATCAACTGGAGACAAACCTTTAAATTGAGGCGAGTTAGCAGGTAATTTTGTTGCTGAATACAAAATCTGTACTCTATATTCAATCTGTCCAGAGTTTATATCTTTTTTTGAGTTTGTTTTATTATTGTTTTGTGTAACCGGAATATTTGTCTGTGTATCATCTTCTGCTGGTAACTCCTGAGCAACATCAATATCCTCATTCTTATTGTTAGGGAGCATTGATGTTTTACCCTGCATTTTATCAAATTCATATTTATATTTCAGGAATCCTGAATAGATTGCCGAAGCCATTTGTTTCTGCCCTGCTTCAGATACCAAATAACGAGCCTCAGTTAAATTATTTATGAAACCCAGCTCGATCAACACACTTGGTGTACTTGTTTTTCTCAACACTAAAAAACCAGCTTGACGTACCCCTCTATCTGCACGTTTGGCTATGTTCTTAAAGTCTTTCTGTACCAAAGATGCAAACTGTAAACTCTGCTCCATATATTTATTAGTCATAAACTCAAATATAATATATGATTCAGGAGAATTAGGATCAAAGCCTTCATATTTTGTTGAATAATCATCTTCTAACAAAATTACCGAATTCTCTCGCTTTGCAACCTCTAGGTTTTCGGCACTACGCGCTAATCCCAATATATATGTATCAGCACCGGAGGCTGTTGTATTTTTTGCTGCTGTCGAATTGGTATGGATTGAGATAAATAGATTTGCTTTTGCTTTATTGGCAATCTCTGCTCTTTTGTCAAGGTCAATAAAAACATCTGTTTTACGTGTATAAACGACCTTAACATCTTTCATGTTGCGTTCTATTAGTTGCCCTAAAGCCAATGCAACACCCAAGTTGATTGTTTTCTCTTTATAGTTTCCCCTTACAGCACCACTATCTTTTCCTCCATGTCCGGCATCAATGACAACAACAAATTTATTATTTGTGGGAAACGCTGTTCCACAAATAATAAATATACAAACAAAAAATATTGAAATTCTCTTCATGTATTTTGTTTCAAAAACGCCAAGAACTCTTTTTATCAAGCCTTATAGATAACCTCATTTTTCAGCTCATTTCCTGCAAAGAAATCTTTGATGCTATCCATAGTTGTATGTACAATATTGGACATAGCTTCTTCTGTAAAGAATGCCTGATGAGATGTTACTATAACATTATTAAAAGAAAGAAGACGAGCTAAAACATCATCAGTCATTACTTCATCTGAACAATCTTCGTAAAAATATTTTCCTTCTTCTTCATAAACATCTAAACCTGCATAACCAATTTTGCGACTAACAAGCCCATCTATCAAATGTTTTGTATGGATTAATTTTCCACGTCCTGTATTTATAATCATCACCCCATCTTTCATCTTTTCGATGGATTTATCACAAATAAGATATTCAGTTTCTTTTGTTAATGGGCAATGCAAAGTAATTATATCAGAATTAGCATACAACTCATCTAACGGCACATATTTGATAGCTTCCTTCTCTTCAAATACTTTGTCCGGAAATAAATCATAAGCTAAGATATTCATTCCAAGACCTTTTAAGACACCAATAACGGTCTTCCCTATTTTTCCTGTACCAACAACACCTGCTGTTTTTCCATACATATCAAAGCCCTGAAATCCATTTAATGAAAAGTTTCCATCTCGGGTACGAAGAAATGCTCTATGTACCTTTCTGTTCAAACATAACATCAAAGCTAAGGTATGTTCTGCGATAGCATGGGGAGAATAGTCCGGAACCCGGACAACTCTTATCCGACCTGCAGCAGCAGCCATATCAACATTATTAAAGCCCGCACATCGCAAAGCTATAAGTTTGACACCCAACGAACATAGTTTATCAATAACTTTGGCATCTACAACTGCATTAACAAAGATACAGACTGCATCTGCATCTGTTGCCAATATCACATTATGCCTATCTAGATGTTCTTTATGGAAAGTTAGTTCGAAGCCATATTTTTCGTTTACTTTAGTAAACATAGCCTCATCATATGGTTTTACATCAAATACTGCGATTTTATATGCCATAATGTTATTGTTTTATAGTAAGTATAACTATTTCAATTTAATATTGAACTGTACAAAAGTAATCAAATTTACGCTTATTCTCAAAACTATGTCAATGTCTTTTAATCAACATTAGTTTAAATAAAAGAGGCTTTTAACAATAAAAAGCCTCTTCCTAATTTATTTATCTATCTATTTTATTTTGCATAACTTACAGAACGTGTTTCCCGGATTACTGTAATTTTTACTTGACCCGGATAAGTCATTTCGTCTTGTATACGTTTCGCAATATCTGTCGATAACTTTTCTGTCTCAACATCGTCGATCTTATCAGCTCCGACAATAACACGCAATTCGCGACCAGCCTGAATGGCATATGTCTTTAATACTCCCGGATAAGAAAGAGCTAATTGCTCTAAATCGTTCAGACGTTTTATATATGCTTCTACGATTTCACGACGTGCCCCCGGACGTGCTCCGGAAATAGCATCACAAACCTGAACTATGGGAGCCAAAAGACTTGTCATTTCAACCTCATCATGGTGTGCACCAATTGCATTGCAGACATCCGGTTTTTCTTTATATTTCTCAGCCAACTTCATACCTAACAATGCATGGGGCAATTCCGGTTCTTCATCTGGCACTTTACCAATATCATGTAACAATCCAGCACGTTTTGCTTTTTTTACATTCAACCCTAATTCGGCAGCCATTATCGCACACAAATTAGCTGTTTCACGAGCATGTTGCAATAAGTTTTGTCCATAAGATGAACGATATTTCATTTTACCAACAAGACGGATTAACTCTGGGTGTAAACCATGTATTCCCAGATCAATAGTTGTCCGTTTTCCTGTTTCAATAATTTCTTCCTCAATTTGTTTTTTCACTTTCGAAACAACCTCCTCTATTCGGGCAGGGTGTATACGTCCATCAGCTACTAATTGATGTAAGGCCAAACGCGCAACTTCCCTTCTTACCGGATCAAAGCCTGATAACACGATTGCTTCCGGAGTATCATCAACAACAATTTCAATACCTGTAGCAGCCTCTAAAGCTCTGATATTACGACCCTCGCGTCCAATAATACGTCCTTTTATTTCATCTGACTCTATGTGGAATACTGTTATTGCATTCTCGATAGCAGTTTCTGTAGCTACTCGCTGAATTGACTGTATGACTATTTTCTTAGCTTCTTTGTTAGCTGTCATTTTAGCCTCTTCCATAATATCGTTGATATAAGATTGAGCATGTGTTTGTGCTTCATCTTTCAACGCCTCTACCAACTTATCTTTCACTTCTTCTGCCGACAAGCCGGAAAGTGCTTCTAAACGCTCAACCTCTTGCTTATGAAGTCTATCCAAATCTTGTTTTTTCTTTTCAACAACTTCTAATTGGTTGTCAAGATTCGATTTGATTGCATCAACTTCATTTTTCTTCCTTTGAAGTTCTTCTTGTCTTTGATTGAGATTCTGTTCTCTTTGCTTTAATTTATTTTCAGCAATCTGTATTTTAGAATTACGCGCATTGGCCTGTTTTTCGAATTCAGACTTCATCAATAAAGCCTGTTCTTTAACTTCCAACAGCTTATTTTTCTTTATAACTTCTGCCTCTTGTTCTGCTTCTTTAATTTGACGCTTAAACTTTGAGTTTCCAACAAAACTCAAGGCTACCCACGTCAACAAAGCTCCAACAATAAAGGCTATACCAATAAATAATATATCCATAATTTGCTTATCTTTATTAATTCCTTATTCTCTTAATTCTATACTCTATTTAAATAAAAAAAACACCAAAACAAAACACAGTAAACTGTATTTGAATTAGTGCATATATAATGTTTTCAATATAAGTTTTTACAAGTTCTTCAGGTAACTCTCTAATTCGAGAGATAAATCTTTTACTCTTTTCTCAAATGTCTCTACACGCATTTGACACTCTACCTTTTCCGATACTGTCTGAATAGCTGTCATAGCCATGTAGTCGGCATTAGTCAATGAATGCGAGGAATCCCCCGTAAATTTTTCTTTATATTGTCCTAGTCTATAATCTATTTCATCAGCAGCACGTCGATATATCTCTTCATCTTTTCTTTCTATCCGAAGTGGATATCTCATATCGGCTACTCGTAGATTAATAATTAAATGCTCATCCATAATCAATAAATACTATCAACTTTTCAATATGGCGATACATTTATCTACATCTCGCACTAATTTGGATAATCTTCTTTTTGCATTTTGGACACTTTCTTCATCTTGTGACAAAAATGACTTGACCAGTTTCAGATTATCATATCTATCTTTTAGCTGCTCCAGACTGCCTGTTAAAGCCTCTATGTCTGAATCTTTTTTAATTAATTCTTGCTTTAACCTCATGTTCTCGGTTTTAAGCGAATCACAGAAAACCATTAGCTGCCTCATTCTCAATTCGAACTCGGCCAAAAGCTTTTCATCCTTCTCTGTCATAGAACAAACTAAATGTAATACAAAAATAAAAATTGCGATCAAATAAACAAAATTATTGACACCTTTATTTCAATTCGGACCTGAGTTTCTACCCAAAAGCAAAAAAGGTGGCTATCTTGTATGCGATAACCACCTTCTTATTTATTCTTTTACCTGTTAAAGTAAGGCAACTTCTATGTCATCTTTCAGCTCATTAAAGGCAATCTTCCCTTCTCTGGCCAACCACCCTAAGGCAGCATACATATCTTTTTCGGTCAACTTACTGGCTTTCTTTATTTCCTTTAAAGTTTTTTTGCCTTCAGCATCAAGATATGCCCATATGACTCCTGCATTTGTTCCAATCTTTTCTTTCATGACATGTAGTTTAAATTCAATTATCTTCTTATTCGTTAATTATCTCATTATCAAAGATACGATATTATAAAAATCTAACCAAACCTAAACAGTAGAATTAATAGGTATGAATGAAATTTATTTATCTTTTTTTTAATACCATTTTCATTTTAAACTCAATCTTCTACAGTTCGTAATAGATAATCCTACATAATCAAACAAAACAGGAAATAGAACAATGAGTTAAATTGTTTGTACATTTAGTAAAATCATGTAGATTTGTGTAAAATAAAATAACATTTTGCGTCTATTTGGATTACATAAAAAGAAGAAAGAGGAAGAATACAGTGATGAAGAGTTGTTTTCTTTACTAAAAGAGACCAATAGACCGGAATATTTCCAGCAATTGTACGAACGCTATATCCCCCTCATATATGGTCTTTGCTTAAAGTATTTACGCAACCCAGAACAGTCTCAGGATGCTGTAGTTGACATCTATGAAAATCTATCAGGAAAAATAGATAACTATGAAATCAAAATTTTCAAGAATTGGTTATATAGTGTTGTCAAGAATCATTGCTTTCATATACTGAAAGAAAATAAAAAGGAAATTATTGTTAATTTCGATTCCAACCTTATGGAATCCGACATAAGTTTTGATCTATTTAGTGATGAAACAAATAGCGAAAAGGAATCAGCACTGAACCAGTGTATAGAAAAATTACCTGAACCTCAACGTATATCTGTATACAAATTCTTTTATGAAGACAGATCGTATGCTGATATTGTTGATGAAACGGGCTATAATCTGAAAAGTGTAAAAAGCTATATTCAAAACGGAAAAAGAAATTTAAAAATTTGTATCGAAAAAAATATCATTGTATGAACCTGTTAAACTATATAAAAGGCTTACGCAAAGGTGAAGAGGCACAGCGTATCGAAAGAGAATCGATGCGGGATCCTTTCCTGTATGAGGCTATAGAAGGTTTCGACAGTGTAAAGGATGATCATATAGCGCGTATCGACGAAATAAAAAGCCGATTAAGCACTCAAAAAAAGAAAGAGAAAAAGAAATTACCTATCGTTCGAGGAATCGCAGCGAGCGTTATACTCTTTTTAGCACTTGGAGGATATTTCTTGATAGATGGACACAAAAGCGATTTATATGCCCAACAGACTGCAAACAAAAATATTATAGACATATATGTCCCAAAAGTATTTTATGAAGAAAATATTGCTATAATCGCACAACAAAATACAACTTTAGCAAAAAGTTTCCGTCCTTCTGTCAGTCGGTTTAGTATTGATGAAATTACAAATACATCCATCACACAATCTGAAATGGAGATATTGGCTAATGATCAATTGGCAATGTCTAATACTCCAATTATTATATATATGCCCAATTCAGAAAAGTATAAAGTAAAGAATAACAATCAATACATTCAGAATTTAAGAGCAGAAGCTACTCCTGCGGCACATGACATAACATCTACTGAATCAGCCACTTCTTCTGCAGACAGTCTAACCGTGGACATGGATGTAGTTTATCCGACAGGTTTTATTGCCGAAAGTATATCCCCCTCATCTACAAACATAACGGATGAAACAATTCTAGCTGAAAACAAAAATGATATTTTGAGTGGAGCTGTTGCTGCATCAAGATCAGTAAAAAAACAAAATTTAGCAAAGGATAGTGAACCGATCAGTGCTTCATCTAAAATGAGAAGCAGCATCCAAAGTGCAGACCAGAATTTAATAATACCTCCCCATCCGATAATTGGATATGAGAAATATGATGCCTATCTACAAGGTGCGCTCCAACATCCGACTGATGATATCTGCAAAGATAAAAAAGGAAAGGTTTTGCTCGAGTTCTCTATTGATAAAGACGGACAACCCTATGATATCAGAGTGAAATATAGCCTATGCGGTACTTGCGACAAAGAAGCTATACGTCTGGTAAAGTCTGGTCCAAAATGGACTCTTGGAGAACAACGTGTTACTATTAAAGTTGAATTTTAGAGAAAGAATTCAATCCATATCTAAAAGATCGGGACGTAAACGTTCTGTCCGTTCCATTGCTTGTTGCAATTTCCATTCATCTATTTTAGCTTGGTGTCCCGAAAGAAGAATATCCGGCACTCGCCATCCTTTATACTCGGCTGGACGCGTATACACGGGAGGAGCTAATAAGTTATCCTGAAAAGAATCAGATAAAGCTGATTGCTCATCTCCAATAGCACCCGGAATCAATCTTACAATAGCATCTGCCATCACTGCTGCAGCCAGTTCTCCTCCGGTAAGAACAAAGTCTCCGATAGATACTTCTTTCGTTATCAGGTGCTCACGTATCCGATAGTCAATTCCTTTATAATGCCCACAAAGTATTATGATATTTTGGTACGAGGACATCCGGTTAGCCATGGGTTGATCAAAAATCTCACCGTCGGGTGAAGTGTATATTATTTCATCGTAATTGCGTGCTTGCTTCAATGCGGATATAGCATTATCGATAGGCTCTATTTGCATTACCATCCCGGCTTCGCCTCCAAATGGATAATCATCTACTCTATGGTGTTTATCTGTTGTATAGTCACGAAGATTGTGAACGACAATCTCAACTAAGTCTTTATCTTGAGCACGTTTGAGAATGGAACAATCTATGAGACCTGAAAACATCTGAGGCAAAACACTTATTATATCTATACGCATATCCAAATTTTGAGGCTCAAATATATAAAAAAAAGAGCACATTTCTCAGAATATGCTCTTTACAACCTGTATAAAGTAAATTACTCTTTATGAAATAAACTCCCCGTAGCCTGAGCTGTAGGCATCACAAGCATATCTTGTATATCAACATGGGGAGGCTGTGAAACCGCATAATACACAGCATTTGCAATATCTTCGGCATACAATGGAGTAAATCCATCATAGACCTGATCTGCCCTGGCTTGATCACCTTTGAAACGAACTAATGAAAATTCTGTATCAACTGCTCCGGGACATATTTGAGTAACTTTTATTCCATAAGGAAGTAAATCTATGCGTATCCCCTTGCTTAAAGCATCAACAGCATGTTTGGTAGCACAGTAAACATTACCATTAGCATATACATCCTTGCCTGCAATAGAACATAGATTTATGATATGCCCCGATTTACGCTCAACCATTCCGGGCGAAACTATACGGGTCACATATAATAGACCTTTTATATTTGTATCTATCATTCGCTCCCAATCATCGACAACACCCTGATGTATAGGATTGAGCCCAACAGCCAAGCCGGCATTGTTTACTAAAATATCGATAGATTTCCATTCGTCAGGTAATTGGGCTATCGCATTTTCAACTTCGGAATAAGCTCTTACATCAAAGACAAGAGATAATGCTTTTATCTGATATTTTGTTTCTAGCTCTTTCTCTAATTCCTCAAGACGTTCCACCCGACGACCTGTGATAATTATATTATAACCTTCTTTTGCCAGTTTGTAAGCTATTGCTTTTCCAATTCCGGAAGTAGCGCCTGTTATTAATGCTATCTTTTTCATTATATTCTCGTTTATTTTACCCATACATTTAATATTTCACCTATATACATCTTATGGTATCCGTTTTTACTCCAATCGTTGTTAGAAGGCTTCACGATTACAGATTCTGACTGTATTGGTTGAGCAATTATTTTTTTACATTCAAGAATCATCCATGCTTCAGAAAAGACCGTTGCACCTGAAGGTGTTTTTATTGGAGTCAAGCCCGAACCTTTTATTTTATCTGTATCTCGTCCACTCTTAGTTCCACAATACAACATTGCATCTTTATATGCTTCCGTATAAAATGAAATTGTATATGTATCTCCTTCGTCCATTGTATTGATCGAATATCGGGTTGGGTTAATAAAGCAGAAGGACACAGGTTTCTCCCAAAGTACACCAAGACCACCCCATGAAGCTGTCATCACGTTTATCTTATCATCTGTTCCGGATGTTATCAGAATCCAATCGTTCAATAGTTTAATTATATTCCCCGGTATTTTGTCTGCACTGATATTTTTATATCCATCCATTTTTGCAGATGAAGCTATAGGAGCTATATTCTGAATTTCATTTTTAAGCATAGTACCTGTATCAGGTATGGGCTGATCAGATTGTCCAACAACAGAGTTTTGTTGTGCAGCTCCCTTTGTTCTAAGACCATTCAGATAGACATCTATCGAATTAAAGATACTACTTATAGAATCAATTGTAAATATTCTGAACTTATCATAGCTACGATGCATTTTACCATCGCTTTTCAAAGCAACTTTGTCGGTTATCATCTCTTCTGCACTAGAAAGGTTCTTATCGGAAGCATAGTCATACTTGATGGACCGAACTGTAGCCACACATTTATCTTGTTCTACATTGAGAATTAATTGATAAGTCATTATTGCCTGATCTAGCGACAGCGCACTTCTTTTGAATACTAATACCTTCTCTCCCAAACAAGCAATATTCCCCTTTTCGGGATTTACTAATAGAACTCTATTTTTAGACCCATCATTCTTATTATAATTATTTTCTACCCATTTCTCCATCAACCCGAACAGATTTTCGGATGATATGCCATTTTCGACATTGATAGTTCTTGAAAAAGCAACTTTGCCATCAACCTCCGGAACTGCTCCGAAGGAATATTTTGTTTCGACTTGTGCCTGAGCAAAGAGAGAAAAACAAACGAATAAGAATAACAGGATATATTTGTTCATAATTATATTGTCTAAGATTAGTTCTATAAAAATACTACATTTTTAGAAATACTTCAAAAAGAAAACCTCTTTGTTATAAATAGTCACAAAAAAAGCATCAATTTTTATTTATTGATGCTTTTTTATACCTAAAGAAAAATATTAAAAATTATAAGCAAATCCGATTCCAATTATTTCTTTAAACTGGACTTTAGGACCATGCATTACGCCATCGTCATCGACACTTTTTACATCATCGTCATACTTTAAGCTTGTATTAACAGTTGCTGTCAATAATTTATTAATCTTCATTGATATTAATAAATCCCAGTTGATATCAATATTGCCAAAAGAGCTATCATAGGCTGTAAAAAAATCAATAGTGGAGATAGCATTTACATTTTCCATAATGGTCTTTTCGGCTCTGGCTTTTAGATAAGTACCAAACTCGGCTCTAAACCGATCTCCGGGATCAACACCAAAAGCACCAATACTAGATAAATAATCATCTTCAACAAAAGTTAATTTCCCTGCTGTAGGTGAAAAATAAACTGAGTAATTCTGATTTGGACGATATTCCAAACCTGCAGATAGATTAGAATAGGCAGGAGCAAAAAATTTCGAGATATAGTTCGTTTTATCGGGATAATTATATCCTTTATAAAATTGGGTTTTAAGGTCGCCCATTATAGTGTAATACCATTTACCATCAGTAGAATACCCCAATTGAGTAGAAAAATCAATTTTATCTGTTACTTTTTGGGTACTTTGAGACTTGGTATTTGTCAACCCATACTCCAAAGATAGTGCATTAGCCCATAACCAATTACCGGTCTTTCGCATAAGTGAGCCATTCAGATAAGCATTACCAGCTACCGCATTCTCTCCCCCTGCTGACCAATTAGTCAATGAGGTTTGTGAAACACTCAAACCTGTAACACCTTTTAAATACCACTTACCATCCTCTAATTTATCGTCTTTTTTCTCCTCTGATTGAGCTGCTAATTTAAATGTTGAAATAAAAATAAGAGCTACTAAATAAACATACTTCATTACTTTGATATTTTTGGTTCCAATTATCTTAATTTAAGGACATCTCCTTCTACAGGAACATATTCAAAGTCTTTTTTGTTCATTTTGTACAAGTTCTTTACTTTCAATCCATATAGTTGGGATATACTATGCATAGACTCCCCTATTTGCACAACATGCTCATAGTAAGGCTTATTGGCTTTTGATTTTTTCTTTTCGAAATAAACCAAGTCTCCGGACTTGAGAGGAAAGCCAACTGGAACCTCATTATATTTATACAAGTCTTTAGGTTTAAATCCAAATTCGGCGGCAATGGCTTCGTATGTATCCCCGTCTTGGGCAATTACATATATTAGATTGTGAGTTTTGTATGGAGTATGTTTATACTTTTGTATAACAACAATAACTTCGTCCTTTTGCTTTTGAGAATTACGCGAACCGGCACGGTCATATTGATATAATTCATAGTCTTCTATAATCTTTATCAGCTTATTTGCATACGCTTTGTCTGTAGCATATCCTGATTTTTGTAATCCTCTAGCCCAACCTCTATAGTCTGTTATATCTAACGAAAAAAGTACTCGATAACGTTGTTTTTCAGATAAGAAACGAGAATGATCATCGTACGAATCTTCTGCTTTTTTATATTTACGGAAGCAATCATTGGGTCCATCATCTGCTTTATAAACTCGTCCACCAGTCCAATCATTATGACATTTAATACCAAAATGATTATTTGAGCTTTGAGTCAAGGAACTTTTTCCGGCACCAGATTCTAACAGCCCTTGAGCCAAAGTGATACTTGCCGGAATTTTATATTTCTTCATATGATCGATAGCTATCCCTTTATAGGTTTTTACGTAATCTTCATAAACAGAATATCGCTTAGCTTGGGAATATACAGTTGTTATAGATAAGATTATAAAGGATAATAGAAAGATAAATCTGTATAGCATACCTCGTAAGAATTCTTTTTTCATATATTTACGGCTCTTTTGTCTATATATAATAACCACCAAAAGGTATGGATAGTTTTATTTTAACAACAAAGATACAAGTTTACACTATTGATGAGTGTGACAATATTATAAAAAACCTTATAAAAAAAGCTAAGGAAGCCACCCTAAATGCATATGCTCCTTATTCAGGTTTTTCAGTTGGAGCTGCCGTTTTACTCCATAGTGGAAATATAGTAACCGGTAACAATCAAGAGAATGCAGCTTATCCTTCAGGTTTGTGTGCTGAAAGAACTGCCTTATTCTATGCGAATGCTCAATTTCCGGATGATAGGGTTGAGGCCATTGCTATTGTTGCATCTTATGAAGGTGATTTTACTAAAGATATTTGTAGTCCTTGCGGGTCGTGTCGCCAAGTATTGAATGAAATAGAAAATAGATTCGGATACCCTATAAGAATTATAATGTGTGGTAAAAATAAAATATATGAGGTAAACTCTGTTAAAGAACTATTACCTCTCAGCTTTGGAAAAGAATCTTTAGAATAAAATCACAATGATGTTTTGAACGACTTCAATTCAGCTGTTAAGCTTTTTGCTTTTCCTTGGCTAACACTATTTAGTAAATTCCAAAAATTATCACCGTGATTCATCTCTACAGTGTGACATAACTCATGCAAAATAATAAAGTCGGCGAGATATTCAGGCAGCAACATACAATAGTATGACAAATTAATACTTTTTTTTGAAGAACAACTTCCCCAACGGGTACGGCTCTTATTTATCTTGACTTCTGAGAAGCAAAAGTTATGCTCTTGTGCAAATATCTTGACTTTAGTCGGAAGTAGACGTTTAGCCTCATACCTCATAGCATTTTCTACCGAAGAACGAATTTGTTTTTGTATTTCCAAATTTTCATAAATTGTATTTTCTGGAAAGGTTATAGATAGTACTCCATCTTTCAATTGTGTATAAGAATTAGAACAATTATTTTCGCTTATCACAAGCTTAAAGCTAAAAGTCTTAAATTCAGTATAAGGAGTAAAGATCGTGATAAAAGTTGATCGTTCTTTTAGTTTCTGAAGCTTTGGTTTCATGGCTAGAATAGCCTTCTCTAGGTCCGCAACCTTCAAGTATGGCGGATAACTTATTTGTAAGCTATCACCTTTTACCCGTGCAGTTATGCTTTTTGATCGGGTATTAGGAATTAATCGTATTTTACCTAAATCTTTATCTTCCAGATAATTCATACAAGATAAAAAAGCTTAACTATAATAGTTAAGCTTTATATTTTTGATTAAATAAAAAATTTACTTTTTATGATTCTCCTTTAGAAATGCTTCGAGAGCGGCAGTCATAGAAGGTAGCCCAGGTAATGGAGCTTCGCAATCAAGCCTTAATCCAGCATCTTTTACTGCTTTTGCTGTGGTAGCACCAAAACAGCCAATTGCCCGATCTTCTTGTTTAAAATCAGGAGCATTTTTAAATAACGAAACGATTCCTGAAGGACTAAAAAATATCAACATATCATATCCTAATATCTCTTCTTGTGTAAATTCATTACTTACAGAACGATACATTGTAGCCTTAGTATAGCTTACTTTCTTTTGATCTAAAACAGCCGTAAGATCCTCATTATGAACATCTGCAGACACAGGTACTATAAATTTCTCTTTAATATGCTTTGTCAAAGATGTAGCCAGCCCATCCATCTTCCCAGTTGTACTAAAAAATATTTTACGTTTTCTATAAACGATATATTTTTGCAAATACAATGCAACTGCTTCCGAAATACAAAAATATTTCATAGTCTCAGGCATTGTTATTCGCATCTCCTCACATAATGCGAAAAAATGATCTATTGCAACCTTAGCAGTAAAAACAACAGCTGTATAATCTTGTATATTTATTCGTTGCTGTCTAAATTCTTTAGCATCCAGACCTTCAACTCTAAAAAACGGTCTAAAATCTATATGTAAATGATATTTATCGGCAATGTCAAAATACGGAGATTTCTCAGTCTGTGGTGCCGGCTGCGATATTAATATTTTTTTTACTTTAATAGCCATAGTATACTATATACGTCAAATCTATATAAATAAATTAACCCTATTGATAAAAATACATAAGGTAATATTTCAATAGTGCAAAGGTAGGCAATCAAAAACAAAAAGTTAAATTTTTCTCTAATAAAAAAGACTATGATCCTATAAAAAAGTATTAACTGTGCTAAAAGAAACAATATTAGGATAAATGCAATACCTACTACATGCAAATAGTCTGAATATATTAGAAGCAATGTTGGGATAAGCGAAAAGATACCGAGTATTTCCAAAACAGTTGTATATGATCTTATCCATCCGGACATTACAGTTTTGAAATCAAAAATATAGCCAAGAAACCGATATAACCCTATTTTCAGAAAAATAAATACAGATATCAGTATGATGAAAGCTACTACCGTGACGAATGGAGTTTGCATATCCTTTTCTAAAGGCTCTAGTTTCATCGCAACATCATACAAACAAATAGAAACTAATGCTATTGTCTGGAATATGAGAAAATAAGTATACCAGACTTCTTTTACAGTTGCTTGCCCATATCTATTCTTACTTTTTTCGGGTGAAAAAAGTATACGAATATTTTCTTTTAAGAAAGTAAATCCTCCTTGATAGACATGTGTAAAAACTAGGAAACACACTAGAATAAGACCAAATATTCCATCCGTTTGTTCTAATGCAAAGGGCAAAGGAATGCCTTCATGCCTATCTGCCTTAGAATCATTTTTTGATGAGTAATAAATATATAAGGGTTCACTTGATGAAAGATTTGCTGTATCTCCCATTGGCACTTGCCGCATGCGATATATATCCTGATGAAGAGAATCTTCCAAATTGGAGGTTTCTTCAGCAGCTTCAATATATGAAATAGAATCTTTGACCAAAATATATTACTAAATACAAAAAGTACATCTCTCTATTATAAAGAGACATGTACTTTTCTATTATTATTTGTTTTATAAATTAAACTCTTCTTTTATGGTATCAACATAGTCTAGTTTTTCCCATGTGAATAATTCGACTTCTCTTGTAATCCCTTCAGGGTTATAACGAGATCTAAATTCCTTTGTCACAATTTGGGGTTCCCGTCCCATATGCCCATAAGCAGCTGTTTCTGAGTAGATCGGATTTCTCAATTTTAAACGAACCTCTATTGCTTTAGGACGCATATCGAATATCTGTTCTACTTTCTTTGCGATCTCACCGTCTGATAAAGCCAGATTACTTTTTCCGTAAGTATTTATATAAATATTCATTGGTTTTGCAACCCCAATGGCATAAGAGACTTGTACTAATACTTCAGGTGAAACACCTGCAGCAACTAAATTTTTGGCAATATGCCGAGATGCATAAGCTGCAGAACGGTCTACTTTCGAAGGGTCTTTTCCGGAGAAGGCTCCTCCCCCATGTGCCCCTTTGCCACCATATGTATCTACAATGATTTTACGACCTGTAAGCCCTGTATCGCCATGAGGACCTCCAATAACAAAACGTCCTGTAGGGTTCACATGGTAAACAATATCATCTGTAAACAAACGAATGACATCTTCTCTAAATTTATATTTAGACTTAACTCGGGGAATTAAAATATTGATAACATCAGATTTTATTTGAGCCTGCATTGTTGCATCGTCCCCAAATTCATCATGTTGTGTAGAAATTACAATAGTATCAATACGCAATGGCAGTCCATTATCATCATATTCTATAGTTACCTGCGACTTTGCATCTGGTCTTAAATATGGCATTAAATGCAATTCTTCTTTACGGATAATAGCCAATTCAGACAATAGAGCATGAGATAAATCTAATGCTAATGGCATATAATTATCAGTCTCATTAGTTGCATAGCCGAACATCATCCCCTGGTCTCCTGCACCTTGTTCCATAGGGTCAACTTTTCCATCAACACCTCTATTTATATCATCTGACTGTTCATGAATAGCAGATAATACGCCACAAGATTTAGCTTCAAACTGATATTCACTCTTAGTATAACCAATACGCTCAATAACTCTGCGGGCTGTCTCTTGAATATCTATATAAGCTTTTGATTTAACCTCGCCTGCTAAAACAACTTGTCCGGTAGTAACTAATGTCTCACACGCAACTTTAGAGTTGGAATCATATGCTAAAAATTCATCTAACAATGAATCTGAGATCTGATCTGCAACTTTATCAGGATGTCCTTCTGATACAGATTCTGAAGTAAATAAATAACTCATTTTTTACTGTTTTTAAAATAAAAAAACAAAGGAGAGATTGTAGATGCAGTCAAATTCTAAAATATTTTAGCATTTTTTCATGTGGTTGCAATCAGACAAATCTATCCACTTAATTATATTGCAAAGATAAACTTTTTTTATATATACTTTACCAATTAGTAAAAAAAAGAACTCAGACCGCTATGGTCTGAGTTCTTCTTAGTTCTTTAGTTCAATTTATTTTACAACTTCAAGTAGTTGTTTACCTATTGAATTTTCAGGATCTAGTTCTAATAATTTTTCACTATTAATCTTTGTTTTTTCTTTAGCTTCAGCACTTTTTGTTGCATCAAACTGTAGATAATAATAATAGCTCAAATAACGGTATGCTTCGATTAGCTCTCTTGTATTTTCACCATCATTTTTAGCTAAAATAACTTCTATCGTTTTTTCATAATATGGCTTAGCCAAACCTTCTGTTGTTTCAGGGTCTAAAGATGCATTTGCACGCGCACTCCACAAGTAACCCATATAGCTATCAGGAATACGTTCTGATACAACTGCAAATGCAGTATTAGCTTCTTTAAATAATTCAGGAGCTTGTGCTTTTTGTAATGAATCTTTAGCAGCTGCAGTACCTGCTGTATAGTAGTAACGTCCTAATTGGAAATAGTCAGCTGCTTCTACTTTGTCTCCTGCTAATTCAATATATTTTTTATAAAATTCAGCTGCTTCTGCATCCATGTTTTCATTACCACAGATAGTAGCAATTTCTTTATTCAACTCAATCTTAGATGGATCTAAGGCAATCGCATTTTTATATTGTTCGATAGCTTGAGCTTTTTGTCCTAATTCACTCAAAATATTAGCATATGCCATATAGTCTTGAGGAATATAGTTTACATCTTTTTCACGAGGCAAACTAAAGAATTTTTCAGCTGCAGCTTGAGCTGTTGCAAAGTCTTTTGTTTCGTTTGCACTATACATTAAAAGGCGGTTTAAAACAAAATTGTTAGGATCAAGAGCCAATCCTTCTTTTACAAGACCTTTTACAGCATCGTAGTTTTTCAAATAATATTCGTCACCTGCATAATATCTGATATCTTCGACTGTATAATTTCCTTTTGCAAAATATGTTTTATATGCCGCTACTGCTTCAGGGAAAAATCCATTTGTTGAATATATTTTTCCTAGATATTTGTAAGCTAATAAATAATCTGGTTGAATAGAGATTACTTTTTTAAGCATATCTATAGCTGTAGTAGGGTTTATTGTTTCATAAACTTTAGCTCCTTTTACATATGCTAATGTAAAATTAGGATCAAAGTTTATTGCCTGATCATACTGCATTGCAGCTTCTCCGGCTTTACCATTTTTTTCTAAAATTTCACCTTCCAAGATGTATACTAGAGGAGATTTCTTGTTGATCTTACGAGCATCTTCTATTTTGGCCGATGCTTTTTCAACCATTCCATTTTCAGAATAAGCTTTAGCAATAGCTAAAACTACTGAAATATCTTTCTTATTTTTCTTCTGTATTTCAGACAATTGGTCTTCTGCTGCTTTTGGATTAGACTTCAATTCTAATTTAGCTAATCCAATAGCATTAAAGGGATTTAATGCATCTGCAGCTAATCCTTTTTCATAAAAAGATTTAGCTTCGGAGGCATTTCCTTCTTGAAAAGCTATTTCACCTAGATAATAATTAGCTTCAGCAGGATTTTGACCAACCGTTTTTGTAAAATAATCTTTAGCTAGTTTTTTCTCTCCCAATGCCAAATAATCTGCACCCGGATTAGAAGTTTGAGCAATTGTAGAAATACTAACTGCCAAACTTAAAAATGTACTTAATAAATACTTCATTTTCATACTTTCTGTATATTATTTGGTTTATATGTTCTTAGGTTTTGTATTCGGGTTTTCCGAATTATAAATTGGGTCTTACATTAACCATACGCATAGGTCGTGTTGCCGGCAACAATCCTGATTTTGTTATAATACGTTGACCTTGATCGCCAGCTACAAAAGAGACAAATCCAGATGGTAATCCTCCACTAACATCCGAAATTATTATGTAAATATCTCTTGTCAAAGGATATTTTTTTAATACCATTTGATATGGAAAAGGTTTAAAACTATCAGCCGATGTTGCCTTTTGTTCTCGACTAACCGCCATAACATTAATACTTTCAACAAAGCTCAGATTTGTCGAATCAGAAGGATTACTAATCCAATTAACACCGATTACACCCAAAGCATTAGGTGTAGAAGCAACATAGTCTATGACTTTTTGATTCGGAGTCCGGTCTGAAATATCAATAGTTTGTTGTTTATCTTCAGATCTGGCTTTTAGATTATCTCCTAAAGGAGCACCTATACAAATAGAATCTTTTATATATCGAACCATGCTTGAATTTGGACTATCAAAAGCAATGGCTATCTCTCCTAATGTTGACTGAGGGTTTATATCTTTCCAAGATCGATATTCACCCGTCATTATTTTTTTTAGATCATTAACTGATATTAATGTATCTTTGTTAGATTTATTTACAATCAGAGCAATTGCATCTGTCGCTATTTTTTGTGAACGTGGATTACGTTTACGTTCTTTTATTATTTGAATTTCATTCGGACTCAATTCCCTAGCCGCAACAATTAATCTTAGGCTATCTTTTAAAAACAAATCGAATATTTCATTCTCACTTGTATAGATTGGAATAATCGTAGCATCTTTGTTTAGAGATTCAAACACATCGACAGATTGCTGTATAATAGGAGCAAAACATTCATCTACAGCTATTTCAGCAACTCCACTAGTCGGAGTATCAGTCCTTGTTATCTGTCTTCTGTCTCCACAAGCAGATATAAATAAAATTATTGTACAAAAAACAACACTTAGCTTTTTCATAAATTTGTCTAGTATTCTTTATTAATTACTATATAGAGGAAAAATTAAAGTTCTTTCCATAATCTATATGCTCTAAATAATCCATAAGCGAACAACAATATCCCCATTATTATGCGTATAAGCCATGATTCATCTGAGAATATGGGTGCAAAAACAAATACAACGGCGATGGCAAGGTATATAAATACCATGCATATGCTCCATATTATTTTGAAAGAGGGTCTGTTTTGTCTCATATTTATTATTTAAAAAGAAGAGAAGAGGTTTTTAGTCCAACTTCCCTTCTTTTACTAAGTTCTATTATGTTTTTTGCAATAGATACATCAATGATGTATTTATTATTGTCTTAAACGGAATACAATAGGAAGTGTAAAATACACAGGCACATTCAAACCATTTTGTTTACCCGGTATCCAGTTTGGCATTGCTTTCACAACTCTCACAGCTTCTTTATCACAAGACGGGTCAATACCACGGATTACTGTAACATCTGAAATTGCTCCAGTTTTAGTTACAACAAAGCGTATTGTTACACGACCTTGGATACCTGTTTCCTGTGCTACCACCGGATATTTTAGGTTATCATTAATGAATTTGTGCATTTCACTTTCTCCACCCGGAAAGGATGGCATTTGCTCTACTGTTACAAATGGTTTTTCCTGTACTGGTTTTTCTTCCACAATAACTTTGTGTTCTTTCAACTCAGCAATATCAATACCATGTTTGTCATCAGTACCTTTTACGTCAGCAACAGAAATAGTAATTTTGTTCGCATTCAAATCCTCTTGCGATTTCATTACATTTTTCTCGTCAATCTTATCATCCTCTGTAATAACCGGAGGTGTAAACTTCACAGTTGTTTTCAAAGGTGGAGGCGGTGGTGCTGTTTCTTGTTTAATTATGTTCTCTTGTTGAACTTGTTCTTCTACCGGAATATTAGACATTTCAAATGTCTCTTCCATAGGTCCAAGGTTTTCCTTAGCAGTTAGATTCTTTACTGCTCCGATAAGAGTAGGTAAAGCTGATACAACTGCGGCAAAGATGAACATCACTATAAATGCAGCAATATGCCTTTTCGAAGAGCTCTGACGCAATCTGTAAGCGCCATATTGCTTATTCTTCCCATCAAAGACTACATCACACCATTCGCCTGAGTTCAAATTTATGTCTTTTCCCATAATTTTTTTCTTCGTTTATTATGTGATTACTTTTTAGGAGCTTCCGCCTGAGCGCCGTATGCACCTTTCGAGTTTAAGTTTTCAATAAGATACTGATCGCCTTCTGACATATCTACAACTGCATATTTACCAATACTACAGATTTGCATTTCGTCTAAAGCATCTACCAGATTTGCATATACTGCTTCGCTCGTAGGCTTAATAACAACGATCTGAGCTTCTTTATCATTCTTTATCTCTGATGCTCTTTTCTTAAATTCATCTTCGGTCATTCTTCTATTTTCTTTTTTCTCCTTTTTCAGAGCAATCATTTTTTTAACTGCATCTGCATTGCGTTCCAATAGAATAGCACGAAGACCTTCGGGAGTGTAATTAGTTTCTTTCAACGACGTATAATCATCATACTTAGGTTTTCCAAAATAATAATAAACTTTATTATCTGCACCTAAAAGTAATGTTGTCGTTTTAGATTCCGGAACTTCATTTTTTTCTTCTTGAGTTAAGTCCTTATCATCAGTAGGCATCGCAATATCCATGATCTGCGGTTTACTTAATGTTGTACAAAACATAAAGAAGGTTATCAATAACATATTCATATCCACCATCGGAGTAAAGTCTACTCGTAGGGTCTGTTTCTTGGGCTTACCTTTTTTCTCTTCGCCGCCGGACTGTTGTACTTCTGCCATAATCTTTTTCTTTTTCTAAATTATAAAATTCAATGATTATAAGCCTTCCGGCATACCCTTAAGAGTTGTAATAAGACTATATCTATTTTGCTTCACTTCGTTCAGAGTCTTCATCACCCTATCCACATATGGAAACGGTGTTGATTGGTCTGCTTTGATAGCAATAGATGCGTCTTCATTCACTTGTGTAAAATTCTGCACCCAACGCGCTAACTGATTGTTTGTACTATCAGCCGGTACGCCTAACTTCTTCATTGCATCATTCTGATCTGTGGCTGGCATTTTCAAGAAGGCAGACATTTGATTCATTGGAACTCCCACGTGAGATTGTTCCACAAATGATTTTACCTGCTGATTATCAAATGTCACACCATATTCTTTTCCCATAGCTTGCAATACAGCAACTTTATCTTCGGGTTTATCCATACTGATGAATACTCGTCCTTGAGGATCAATTAAGATATTCAAGACATTGTATTCTGGGATTTTCACCTCAGATACAGAAGCAGGTGTTATCACCTGTACTGGTTCTTTAGGTAAGAATGTAGATGTTAGCATGAAGAATGTTAGCAAGAGTACAGTAACGTCACTCATCGCAGTCATGTCGATGAATGTGCTCTGTTTCTTTACTTTTACTTTTGCCATATTTTCTTCTTATTTTTCTTATTTAGAGTAAAATCTCAAAGAGATTCCACATATTAATCTAAAATATTTTTAATTATTTAGACAAACCTCCGTGAGTTTGAGTATAAGTTTGACCAATAGCGAAACCTACTTCGTCTACTGCATTAGTCATTTCTTCTACTCTACCAGAGAAATAAGAATAAGAAATAATTGCCAACGCACCTGTACCGATACCCATTGCTGTATTCATCAAGGCTTCAGAGATACCGACAGCAAGAGCTGTTGAATCCGGAGCACCTTCGTTACCCATCGCACTAAATGACTTGATCATACCAAGTACTGTTCCTAATAGTCCGAATAGTGTACCTAATGTTGAAATTGTAGCAATAACTGACAAGTTTTGTTGCAAATAAGGAAGTTCCAAAGTTGTAGCTTCTTCTATTTCCTTTTGAATAATAGCTGCTTTCTCATCATTGTGCAAATCTGTCAATTTCTCAACATCTGCATATCTAACAAGACCTGCTTTAAGGATGTTAGCTACAGAACCTTTTTGAGAATCACAAAGTTTTGAAGCACCGTCAATGTCACCAGCTTCTAGTTTAGCTTTTGCATTGATAATGAATTTAGAAGAACTTCCTTTACCACCAGCTCTGTTCAAAGCAAAAAATCTTTCTACAGAAAGAACTACTACTGTTAGTAACAAAGTGATAACGCAAGGAATTACATATCCACCTTGATAAAGTGTTGCAAAGATATTTCCTTGATGTGGATGTCCTTTTTCATCAAATCCGCTAGGATCGCCACAAATAAAGAAGAAAAAGCAGAATGCAACAATTGCACACCCTACAATTACAATACCAGCTGAAACACCTTTTGATCTAGGCTTTGGTTGTTGTTTTCTAGTTTCCATAGTGATAATAATAAATAAATTTAGTTTAGTGAATTAATTTTATTAATTGTTGTTTATAATTTAATCTTTACTTATACTTAATTTTCAAATACTTAAACTATATAATACTTCATTCCAAATTGTAGAAGCTTACAAATATACAAATCCATTTTTATCATTTAATATGTTTTGCTATTAAAATTACAGACAAAACTACTTTCCAACACTGATTTTACTTAACGTAAAAATACTTGATTTATTTTATTTTAGTATCAAGATTTCATACGCCGGATAAAAGTTTTTTAACAGCATTGAAAGGTTTTTTCGAATTAAATGAAAGTGTCTTGTTCACGACATTAAACAGCTCTATTTTGCTATATTTAGATAGCAAAAATAGAATTAAAATTGATTTTATACAATATATGAAATATAAAAATACACTTTTTATATCTATTTATCTAAACAGAGTTCATCATTGAGTGCAATTACAGCATTTTTGTAATGCTCACGCCTTATCACAAACTGCATATTGACCTGCCTAAGTGACTGCGCAAAGCTCTCAATATTAATACCTTTGTCGAACAATGCTTTTGAGGCCCGATACAAGAATCCCGGCATTGCAATATTAGTACCCATCACACAAACAATAGCAACTCGTTCTGATACAACTTTATAGAAATTATTTTCTAGTTCAGAAATTAACTCACGCGATTTATAGTTATCCCAGACAACCATTGTTATTGAATTCGCATTGGTAGATTTCAATATATAACTGACACCTATTTTCTGAAAGATCTGCATGATGCGTAAGTCAAAGCCAACCTCCCCAACCATCATCGGATCATGAATTTCTATAGCTAATACTTTATCAGTCCCTGACACAAGCTCTATTTTAGGAGTTTGAGATACATATTCTTTAGTAATTAATGTACCAGGATGCTCTGATTCGAATGTATTTTTTATCCGAATATTAATATTTGCCAATTCTAATGGTTTTGCGGCTTTAGGATGAATAGCTTCCATCCCAATATCAGCTAACTGATCTGCTATAACAAAATTGGTATGACCGACAGGCACTATTTTATCAACACCTACTATATTCGGATCTGCACTAGACAAATGATATTCTTTATGAATAACAGCCTCGTTTGCTTTTACTTCAACCGCTATTTTACTAAATGTAACCTCTGTATATCCCCTATCAAAGGCACGCATAATACCTTCTGTTCCTTTTGTGTACCCCGTAGCAATACAAAGAATTTTACTAAAATCAATCCCTTTAAATGCTTTATGGATACGTTCGTCAATTGTCAATGGCAAAGAGTCATTAAATCCACATAAATCTATAAATTTAGCAGAAACACCATTATTGTTTAATATATTGACCGTATTCCATGCAGAATGGGCTTCACCTATTGAAGCTAATATTTCCCGAGCTGCTAAACAAATATCCTCTGCATTCACATATCCGGAAGCCAATACTTTACTTAAACTATATAGCATTGTCTTGGCTTGCTCTATACGATATGTAATAAATTCTTTTGCTTCGGATAAATCCAACCCTATTGCTCCAAATCCCTCATTGATAGCTAAAAGGCGTTGACACAAACTATCTAGTCCAATACTATAATCTGCATTTTCCAAGAATTGAACATACACACCTGGCTCGCCTGTTTTTTTGTGCTCTAGCAACCAGTTTGTTACATTATTATATGCCGACACAACAAAGATGCGGTTATACATATCTTCAGGTTTTCGATTCCCGATGATAACATTGTCCATTACATCTTTGAATTGAGACATTGATGTCCCGCCGATTTTCTCTACTGTTAGCATTTTATTTTGAATAAATTTCAAACATATAATTTGGGTGACAAAAGTAATAAAATAATCCTACAAAGTATACTTTTACAGATTTTTGTCACTGTATTGTAACAACCAAGATTAATTATTTAACCAAACTTCATCCTTGGTCAATAATTCTAACATATTTGGAGTTGATTATTGTATAAAATCGTTAGAAAGTCAAGATCGATAAAGAGATATATCTATTTGTTGGAGTTACAAATACCGATACTCTATATTCTTGATTTAATAATCAGGACTTCAATCTTACTAGAATTTCTATTGGGAAGCAAGCTACTCTGTCAATTTAACTAAGTATATTTGTACAAGGATATATCTTTTGACAAGTTAAAGCACAATCCTTGTAATTTTCACTTATCAATCGACATCAAGACCGAAAATTAATAATAGACTAATAAATATAATGGCTTCAATATCATCTTGGATATCTGCATTGCGCCCTCGTACTCTTTTTCTTGCTATAGCGACAGCTCTCTGTGGTAGTAGCATTGCTTATAGTATAGGTAAGTTCAGTTTTCCCGTTTTCATCTTAACTCTTTTAATAGCAACAATTTTACAATTATTATCGAATCTAGCCAATGATTTAGGCGATTACGAGCAGGGGACAGATATAACAGGGGAGCGTGTCGGTCCGAAACGTGCTGTGCAAAGTGGAGCAATTACTCCTAAGCAAATGAAACAAGCAATTTATATAACAATAGGCATTGCCTGTGTTGTCGGATTGCTGTTAATATATGAAGCTCTACAGTTTATGAATCTCTTATATATCATAATTTTTATTGGATTAGGCTTGATAGCAATCATTGCCGCCATAAAATATACTAGTGGCAAAAACCCTTATGGTTATAAAGGACTGGGAGACATTTTCTCTTTTATTTTCTTTGGCCCTGTGCCCGTTGTGGGGACTTATTTTCTGCATAGCCATTCTATAGATTTCAGGGCATGGCTACCTGCAATAGGACTTGGACTATTATCAGCAGCTGTATTGAATATTAATAATATGAGAGATATTGATAATGACAAGAAATCGAGGAAAATGACAATACCTGTTCGTATTGGAATACAAAATGCAAAACGATATCATACATTTCTTACACTAGGTGCTTTTTTATGTTTTACAGGATATGGAATTTTATACTTAAACCATTGGTATCAATTTACGTTTTTGATTGTATTTATTCTATTTGGGAAAATACTCATTAATATTTTTAAGAATAAAGAAAGCAAGTTACTCGATCCATATCTTAAATTCACATCGATGGGAGCATTTCTGCTTTCTCTCATATTTTCTATTTGTATCAATTTATAATGAAAAGGATAGGTTTACTTTCTGACACCCATAGTTGGTGGGATGATAAATATGAAAAATATTTCAACGATTGCGACGAAATATGGCATGCCGGAGACATTGGCTCTATGGAATTGGCTCTTCGTTTTGAGGCTTTAAAGCCATTTCGGGCTGTATATGGGAATATAGATGATAACAAAGTAAGAGCTGCATACCCTGAGTTTTTACGTTTTACAATAGAGGATGTTGATGTTTTAATGACCCATATCGGAGGCTATCCCGGAAAGTATGACCCACGTGTCCTTTCTATCATGAAGGTAAAACCACCAAAATTATTCATAGACGGACATTCTCATATATTAAAGGTCATATTTGACAAGAAATACAATTGCCTACATATCAATCCGGGAGCTGCCGGGAAATATGGATTTCATAAAGTAAGGACTCTTATCCGTTTCATCATAGATAAAGGAAATATTAGAGACCTGGAAGTAATAGAACTAAAAGATTAATATACTAAAATAGAACTGAATAAGTATTTTATAGTATAAACAAACATCTTCGTTCACAAATCTTTACAAAAAAGACTGACAGGATAAAGATAAAATATGTAATTTTGTCAGTATAATGTTCTAAAAAAATCTTTTTCATGGCAAAACCGGATATTCAACAGGTAAAACAACGCTTTGGTATTATTGGAAATAGCCCTGACCTGAATCGAGCTATTGATATAGCCCTACAGGTGGCACCCACTGACATGTCTGTACTTGTAACAGGAGAGAGTGGCGTTGGAAAAGAAAACTTTCCACAAATCATTCATCAGTTTAGCCATCGTAAACATGGCACATACATTGCCGTAAACTGTGGCTCTATCCCTGAGGGTACAATAGATTCAGAATTATTTGGACACGAAAAAGGATCGTTCACCGGAGCAACAGGTGAGCGTAAAGGATATTTTGAGGTAGCAAATGGCGGAACACTATTTCTGGACGAAGTAGGAGAGCTTCCTTTGTCTACACAAGCAAGGTTATTACGTGTTTTAGAGACAGGAGAGTTTATAAAAGTCGGTTCATCGAAAGTAGAGAAAACAGATGTACGGGTAGTTGCTGCCACAAATATGGATATGATCCAAGCAACCAGGAATGGTAAATTCCGTGAAGACCTATATTATCGATTAAATACTGTCCCAATACGTATTCCTGCACTAAGAGACCGGAAAGATGATATACCACTCTTATTTAGAAAATTCGCAAGCGATTGTGCAGAGAAATATAATATGCCTCCAATAATACTAACTGACGATGCACGTCAAACACTGAAAGAGTATTATTGGCCGGGTAATATCCGCCAATTAAAAAATATAACAGAACAGATATCGATAATAGAACAGACACGCGATATTACATCTGAAATACTGAAATTGTATCTTCCTGCAAATGAAGTTGGCTTGATCCCGGTACATTCTACACCAAACAACGACCATAAAAGCTTCAATACAGAACGGGAAATTTTATATCAGGTTTTGTTCGACATGAAGAAAGACATGAATGATCTAAAAAAGATTGTTCATGATATTGTAGCCGGAACCATCAAACCTTCTGATGTGGTAACACCGATAGTTGACAGTAAAGAAAATAATACACTTTCACCGATAGTAGTAAACTCGAATGTTCCCAAAACTATAACAACATCATACACGGATGAAATACATAACAACCATCGATCTTCTAAAATAGAAAATGTGGATGTAGTAGATACACCTGACTATGAAGAAGAAGCACTATCTCTGCAAGATGTAGAAAAGGATATGATTGTAAAAGCTTTGGAGCGTCATCATGGTAAACGAAAAAATGCAGCACAAGATTTAAAAATATCCGAACGTACCCTCTACCGAAAAATAAAAGAATATAATCTGGAAAATTTATGAAAAAAATAATCTTGTTGTCAGTTCTTACTTTAATAATGTCAACATGTACTGTATCATACAAATTTAATGGAGCTTCTATAGATTACTCTAAAATTAAGACTATCGATATCCGAGATTTCCAGAATCAGGCTACATCGGTTTATCCTCCACTCACACAAACATTCAATGAGCGCTTAAAAGATGTATTCAATAGAAATACAAAACTTTCTTTTACAAATGTCAACCCCGATTTGGAGTTAGAGGGAGAAATAACTCAATATGACTTAGCACCACTGGCTGTGGCAAAAGATGATAATTATGCTTCGCAAACCCGACTAACAATGACAGTCAGAATGCGATTTAGAAACAATAAAAATCCGGAAGAAGATAAGGAAGAGACTTTTTCTGCATATCAGGATTTTCCTAGCAGTAAATTGTTAGATGATGTTCAGGATGCCTTGATAGAGGAAATGACTAAAGAAATAGTCGACCAGATATTTAATTCAACAATGTCGAATTGGTAATTACAGAGTCTTACGATGGATATCCAACAATATTATAAACTTGTCAGAAATGAGTTACCTCTATCAGAAAAAGAGGTTTCATTACTGATAAAAATTATTGATGAATTTCCTTTTTTTCAGTCTGCCATCTTCATGTACCTTCGAGCTTTATATTATAGCAACAGCAATCAATACAAATCGGAGCTAGCTCGTTTAAGTATTTCTGTTGTTGATCGTAGAGCATTGTTTTATTACATATTTAGTGAAGAATACAAACGTTTTTTCGACCAAACGGGAAAAACGGATATAACAGATGATAAAACAAATGTATTATTAAATGCCTTTTTCGGGAATGAAATTAGTGAAGATGATAGCCTCGAAATCGAATACACACTTACCAATTCTTCTTTAGCATCAACAGACTATCTGACCTATCTCGAAATAGAATCGAAAGGTAAGGCGTTAGAAGGAATTCCAATAACAGAAGAAAAAGCTAATCGCCTAAAATATCAGTCTATTATAGATTCTTTTATAGAAAAATCGCAAGAGGATGGAGGAATACGCATCCATTTGGAAAAAACAGATGATTCATTTGTTGAAGAACAAACTCTAAATAATGATGAAGGGGAGGACGAACTAAATGAAGATGTGTTCTTTACCGAAACATTATCAAAAATATACATAAAACAAGGAAAGTATGAAAAAGCGTATAAAATAATTAAACATTTAAGTTTGAATTATCCGAAAAAAAATATTTACTTTGCAGACCAATTGAGTTTTTTGGAAAAACTGATTATAAATTCGAAATTTAAAGATAAAAAATGAGTACACTTATTACTGTATTGATTGTAATTGCAGCTATCGTTTTAATATTAATAGTCCTAGTGCAAAATTCTAAAGGAGGAGGTCTTTCTTCTGGGTTCTCTTCATCTAATGCTATTATGGGAGTTCGTAAAACAACAGACTTCTTAGAAAAAGCAACTTGGGGTTTAGCTGGATTCATTATTGTTCTAAGTATTCTATTTGTAGTAATTACTCCAAAATCAGTTAATGGACCTCAATCAGAGATTAATACTCCAGATCCGGTACAGAGTCCAAATACACCAGCTGATATGTCAACAGGCCTTCCATTGCCTACACAAGGACAAGAACAGCCTGCTCAAGAGCCAGCTAACTAAATGAGATAACAATCTTATTACAATAATATAAAGCGACTTCAATGAAGTCGCTTTTTTTATATACGCATTTTCTTATATCAGTCGTTGCAGGAGTTTACACTCTTAGTTTCAATTACAACTCATCATAAGAAGGAATATCCGGTAAATATGCAAAAGTATGATTCTCATAATCAACTTTACAGCAATAATGATTCAGTCCATTCGAAACAATAAGGTAGCGAACTTTCAGTACAATATTGTATTGTACAATCTGATCAAATACATTCTGTGTAATACCCACTTCGGGTGCCTTATATTCAATAATAACAAGAGGGATAGCATCACGATCATAAACAACCGTATCACACCGTTTCTTCTGTTGATTTAGGTTAATCTGAATTTCGTTCGCAATAAGAGATTCGGGATAGTTCTTTTCTGAAACCAAATAATTAATAAAGTGCTGACGAACCCATTCTTCGGGTGTTAAGGCTACATATTTACGTCTGACTTTATCGAAAACAGACAACCGCCCATCTATTTTTTTTACTTTTATATCGAAAGGGGGTAAATTTAAATTCAACATTTGTTACCTTTGTTTATCACATCCTATGGGGAAACAAATCACCATTTACTATTGTTTTCTCACTGAAAAGGGATTGTACTTAAAACAAAAGTAGAACTAATATGAAAACAAAACAAGAAATAGTAGACAATTGGCTACCTCGCTATACGAAAAGACCTTTAGAACAATTTACCAAACATATACTTCTCACTAATTTTGGAAAGTACGTAGAAGTATTTGCAGAATACTTCAAAGTTCCTATCGTCGGACTTGACGGCAATATGCCAAATGCCAGTGCAAATGGAATCACTATCATAAACTTCGGAATGGGTAGTGCAAATGCAGCTACAGTAATGGATTTGTTAAGTGCAGTACAACCTCAAGCTGTACTCTTTCTTGGAAAATGTGGAGGAATCAAAAAACATAATGCCTTAGGCGACTATATATTGCCAATAGCAGCGATCAGAGGTGAAGGTACATCGAATGACTATTTTCCACCCGAAGTTCCATCATTACCGGCATTCAGCTTATTGAGAGCTGTTTCGTCAACTATCAGAAATAAGAATAAAGATTATTGGACAGGAACAGTTTATACAACTAATCGCCGGGTATGGGAACATGACGATGATTTTAAAGACTATCTGCGTAAGATACGTGCTATGGCTGTAGATATGGAAACTGCAACTTTGTTTACTTGCGGGTTCGCAAACCAAATACCAACAGGAGCATTACTACTTGTATCCGATCAGCCAATGATACCGGATGGAGTAAAAACAGAAAAGAGTGACAATATTGTAACCCAGAATTTCGTTAACGAACATGTTATGATAGGAGTCAAAGCTTTAGAAACTCTCATCAATAAAGGTGAAACTGTAAAACACTTACGTTTCTAAACAGTCTATATAAATATGACTTTCGAACAGATTAGAGCTGATATTCAGGCACGTCATTTTTCTCCAATCTATCTATTTATGGGAGATGAGCCTTATTTTATTGATGAGTTGACAAACTTGTTGATGAATACAGTACTCCCTGAAGAGGAACGGGATTTTAATCAGACTATCCTATATGGAATGGAAACAGATGTTGCAACAGTAATCACCTTGGCTCGCAGTTTCCCCATGATGTCAGACTATCAGGTTGTGATTATAAAAGAGGCTCAGGGATTGAGTAAGATCGAGGAGCTGGAAGTGTACGCTAAAAATCCACTAAGTAGTACAATCCTCATACTCAACTACAAGGGAGGCACGCTAGATAAACGCAAGAAACTATCTGCTGAGATAGAAAAACGAGGGGTTATTCTTGAATCTAAAAAAATTCCGGATTATAAAATTCCAGCCTTTATTAGCGGATATATCAAAGACAAAGGGTTAACTATTGATCAGAAATCGGCACAAATGCTGACTGATTATTTAGGTAACGATCTCAACAAATTGACTAACGAAATAGGGAAACTTCTTATTTCGCTCCCTACCGGACATAAGCAAATAACGGCCGAGTTGATTGAACGGAATATAGGTATAAGCAAGGACTTCAATAACTATGAATTATTGAAGGCTATTGTTGATAAAGATGTGTTCAAGGCTAATCAGATAGCTGACTATTTTGAGAAGAACCCGAAAAACAATCCACTGATTGTCACTTTGGTTGTCTTATTCAATTTTTATAGTAACCTGATGATTTGCTACTGGGCAAAAAATAAAACGGAAAATGGAATAGCTGCCGAATTAGGTTTCCGAAATCCATATCAGGCAAAAGACTACGTCCTAGCACTACGTCATTACAATGCATTTAAATGTATGGAGATATTAGGCCTGCTACGTATTTATGATGGAAAATGTAAAGGTGTAGATAACATCTCAGCTTCGGATGGAGAACTTCTTAAAGAGCTCCTTTATAAGATGATGCATTAATTATATATATAACTGACAAAAAATAATCATGTATAAACTTTTTACTTTCATACTTCTTTGCTTATCGGTTACTATTTCTATACAAGGAAATGCCTTAACCTCAGATAGCATACAGAAAAGTACATATCTATATGCCGTGAAGGAAAAAGATAGTTTATATATGGACAGATATGAACTACCATCATATAAGGACAAAAAGAAGGCTTGTATTATGTTTGTCTTCGGAGGAGGTTTTGTTGGAGGTTCACGAGATCGAAAAGATTATATTTCTTATTTCAAGCATCTTGCAAATAAAGGATACTCGGTAGTATCTATCGACTACAGGTTAGGGTTAAAAAAGGTTGCTGAACAGGCAAAGAAAGAGAAAGAAAAGGGAGTAGAACCAAAGAAAACAGGGGCTCTTGAATTCCTTTCTATTTTTGACAATACGATATCGATAGCTGTAGAAGATTTATTTGATGCAACCAATTATGTAATAGAACACGCGGATGAGTGGAATATAGACAAAGATATGATTGTTGCATCCGGTTCTAGTGCCGGTGCTATTACGGTACTACATGCAGAATATAATATTTGTAACTCTAAGGAATTATCAAAAAAGCTTCCTAAAGATTTCAACTATGCCGGAATTATATCTTTTGCAGGAGCTATATTCAGTATGGAAGGAGACTTGAAATGGGCAGCACAACCCTCCCCTATTCAACTATTCCATGGCGATTCTGACGGAAATGTGCCTTACGATGAATTACGAGCAAAAATATTAGGTATTAAAACAAAATATGGTTTCTTCGGTTCCAAGCATATAGCAAAACAGCTAGACAAGATGCAATACCCATACTATTTTTATGATGTAGAAAGAGCTACGCATGAAATAGCAGATAGTCCGATGCAAAAAAATCTAAATGAAATAGATACATTTTTGGACAAGTTTGTGCGAGGAAAAGAAAACCTGATTATAAATACAAAAGTTCAACAACCAGATAAACCTCTATTGAAGAAAAAATTTAGTATAAAAGATTATTTAGTAGGGAACGGTATCGGCGAAAAAGAATAAGAAAATCACAAAAAGTCGTCAGCCAGATTGACTAAATATAATTTATCAGTAGCTCTTGTAATTGCGGTATATAGCCAACGGTAGAAATTCACCCCCAAATGTTCTTCTGCAATATAGCCCAAATCAAGAAATACATTTTTCCATTCGCCCCCTTGTGCCTTGTGGCAAGTAACAGCATAAGCAAATTTAACCTGTAAAGCATTGAAGAAAGGGTCAATCTTCATCCGTTGCATTTTACCGGCCTTTGTCGATATATCTGCATAATCTTCCAAAACATTATAAAAAAGCTCATTTGCCCGCTCGCGGGTCAACCCTGCTGCGTCAGAATACAAAGTATCAAGAACTACTTTTACTTCCATCTCTATATCGTAATCCAAACTACGGATTTCAATATCACAAAAACGAAATCCATATAATTCTTGTGTACGCCGGACTCGTAACACCTCTACGATCTCTCCGTTTGCTAAAAAATCAATCCCATCAATTTTCTCTGTCCAGAAATAACTATTTTTAGCTATCATCAGCAAATCTCCGGACGAGAGTTCTTCTTCCCTCCACAATATACGATTGCGGACTCCTTGGTTATATATATTAGTCCGCTTATTGGATCGTGATATTATCATCGTATTTTCAATTCCATCACGATCATAAGCAGCCGATATTTCATCTATAAGCTCTTCGCCCGATATACGTACAATATCTGTAAAATTATCCAATTTGATTTTAGGAAAAGCTTCGGTCTCCCCACTATTCAATATATTGCGAATATTAGTTGCATTGTATAAAATACCTGAACTTTCGGCTTGGCGTACTATCTGTGACAGCATCGCAGACATTACTTCTAAGCCATATCCTTGCAGCACATCCAACTGAAGTGCAGGGCTATCTTCTTCCATCACAGGTGGTAACTGAGCAGTATCCCCAATTAATAATAAACGGCAATTTTCACCCGAGTAGACATAATGGATCAGATCGTCTAGCAAACGCCCTGTCCCGAAAGAAGACGAGTCGAGACCATTATTACTAATCATCGAAGCTTCATCGACAATGAATAAAGTATCTTTATGCAAATTATCCATTATAGAGAAATATCCCGCTTCGTCAGCGAACTTCTTTTGTCTATATATTTTTTTATGGATCGTAAAAGCTGGATGTGTTGCATACAAAGAAAATACTTTCGCAGCCCGACCTGTTGGGGCTAGAAGTACTGTTTTTTGTTTAAATTCGGTCATTGTTTTCACCAATGCCCCAAGTAAGGATGATTTTCCTGTACCGGCAAAGCCACGCAACAGAAATAGTGTTTCTTCTTTTTGGCAAAATAGGAATTCAACTATTTTCTCAAGAGCTACATCCTGTTCGGAAGTAAGACTAAATGAAAAATTCTGTTTAACTTTATCTAGAAAGAAATTATGGATCATCCGCCAGGCTTTTGAATTGATCCTTAAAAGTAGTGTATAAAAATTTCTTTTTCTACTTTTGTATATAACTAAATTCATATATGTTTCTACCAGCAAGTATAGATCTCGGAAAGTCAGAAAAATATATTTTATCGATTCGTATAAAAACGGATGGCCTCATGTTTTCGATACATGAACCTGAAAGTAAGAATTATTGCTTACGCGAAACTACATTTTCGCCCGGCTTCACGATGCTTGAAAATGTGCAACGTATCATTTTTGATTTGAATTTCCTTACTCAACAGTTCTTAAAAACAAACGTCGTAATAGTATCATCCGGATATAACATTATTCCCAATAACTATTATGACCCAAAAGAAAAAGAGAAATTGTACAATATGGTGCATCATGAAAAAGCAGATCATGTATTATCTTGTATCAATGAAGATCAGCAAATAACAACATTATTCAAGATTGAGAGTGGTATATATGAATTCCTCTCTCGGAGTTTATGTGCTCCTCAATTTTATAACCATACGAGTCTGATAATTGATTTGTTCCAAAATAAAGGAAAAGTAGATATATTCTCCAAAATGTATATCTATTTTCATGGTAATATGCTAGACATCATCTGTTTTAAACACTCGAAGTTGATTCATAGTATTACCCATGAGGACGAGACAGCTAATAATCAAGCCTATTTCATATTAAAACTTTGGGAAAAATGCGGCTTTGACCAGCTCAAAGATCAAGTACTGATTATTGGTGTACCAGAAAACGATACTATAACGATACTCCGGAAATATATAAAAATTATAGACACAGTAAATACACCCAGTGAAGTATACCTTTGGCATGAAGATGCTCAAAAAGCTCCTCTGGATCTATTAGCATTATCATTATGAGAATAATTAGTGGAAAATATAAAGGAAGAAGGTTTGATCCTCCTAAAAACTTCAAAGCACGTCCAACAACAGACTTTGCAAAAGAGAATCTATTTAATGTACTCAATAATACTATAGATTGGGACGGTAGAGTAGTACTTGATCTTTTTGGGGGCACAGGTGGCATCAGTTTTGAAATGGTTTCACGAGGATGCTCACATGCTGTATGTGTAGAAAAATCACCTGTCCATGCATCATTTATAGAGAAAACAATGAATTCTTTAGGTATTAAAGAAATGACCATATTCAAAATGGATGCGTTCAAATATCTCGAACAATGCCATCAACAATTCGACTTTATATTTGCAGACCCTCCTTACGATTTAAAAGAATTTGCAGATGTACCCAAACTCGTTTTAGAAAAAAATTTAATAAAAGACAATGGCATCTTTATTTTAGAACATTCGAAAGATTATGATTTTTCTGATCTGCCTTTATTCCAAAACAAAAGAGTATATGGAAGTGTAAATTTCAGCTTTTTCTTTAAAGATTAATAATAGCAGTTCTATTCTCCCCTCGTCTTTTCCGAAGATAATTAGATATTGATACTATACGTATAGTATCAAAGACAACATTTATGCCTAACAGATCAAAATTACATTCCTTTTTTCTTATATTTGTTACAGAAATCAAAAAAGGTTATAGTATAATTCTTAACATAAACCAAAATGACAATCCCCTTTTTAGAAGTAATAGAGTCTATTACTCCTGATCCAAATATTCTCATGTGGAAATTTGATGATGCCGGTCAAGAAATCAAAAATGGAGCATCATTAACCGTTCGAGAAAGCCAGTGTGTGATGCTATTAAGCGAAGGAAAACTAGCAGATATATTTGGTCCCGGACAACACAAGTTAAGTACGGAAAACATCCCTATACTTACTAATATTAAAAGCTGGAAATATGGTTTCAACAGCCCGTTCAAAGTAGACATATACTACTTTAATACTCACCAATTTGTCAATCTGAAATGGGGAACGCCGGCTCCTATTATTATGCCCGATAGCCAATTTGGACAAGTCCGAATAAGAGCTTTTGGTGTCTACAATATTCGCATATCTGATATTGCCAAGTTCTTCCGCCAATATGCGGGAACATTTCCACGACTAACTATCTTTGAATTAGAGCGGCAAATGCGTGATTTTATTGCTCCAAAATTTGGAGAGGTACTAGCACAACACGGTTATAGTGTGATGGATGTAGCTGGAAATATTAGTGAGTTAAGTGCCAAGCTCCTCCCTCAATTACAACCATTTTTTGAAGATCTAGGGGTCGAATTGATCAATTTTCAGATATCAAATGTTACTCTTCCGGAAGAAGTCTGTAAACATTTTGATAATATTACGAATATGAATATGACCAATGACATAGACAAATTTCAGAAATTCAATATGGCTAAAGCAGTAGAACAACAAGGAACAGCTGTCAATGATGGGGCACAAACTGCTGCAATGATGGGGCTTATAATGAATCAGATATCTCAACAACCACAACAACCCTCTCAGTCATCAGATGATGACATTACTTCTAAATTAAAAAAACTAAAAAACCTATTTGATGCCGGTTTAATAGAAGAAGAGGAATACAAAACAAAAAAAGCAGAACTACTAGATAGACTATAATATAATGGATGACAATAATAAGACAAAGTCTTTTCTTGAGCGAATGAAACAAAAAGCTCAAGAACAAAACTCGTATGGTGGAGATGCCAAACCAACTAAAGCGCAAATGGATGCCACTGTATGCTCGAACTGTGGTGCAGGAAGGGCTCAAGATGATGGGTTAACAAAATGCGCTTATTGTGGATTTGAATTCATTAAAGTTGAATTAACAGAAGGATTATATATAAGCAAAAAGGATAACTCCAGACCATAAGATGGACAGAAATGAAATAATAGCAAAAATAACGGAAACAGAAGCTCGCTGGGTAACCTTTATAGAAAAAATGGACACAAGAGTAAAAGAATTGTGTGAAGCCTCGATGCCCGAATTAAGGGCTACTTATCAAGAAGATAAGGATGAATACAAAAGGACTTATCATAGATTGCTTTCGGGGATTAGAGGACAGGTAAACAGCATGGACGAAAAGACAAACAAAGTATATCATGATAATGTAAGAACTATTTTTGAATTTCTTGAAGATAATATTGATAATATTAATGATATAGAACTTTCTGATTTCCTTAGCAAAGCTGATCATAGATGTCGTGAATTATTTGACAAGTTTGATAATACAACTAACCAATGGAATAATATTTTAGCAGGTACCGAAAAGGAAGACCTTGAAAATCAATATAAAGATATATTAATAGAGTATGACCAGATAAAAAATAAGTTTACATGTAAACAATGCAGTAGTCCAATAAATATATCTAAATTATTCTTTATTCCTACTTATATTAAATGCCCAGCATGTCAGACTCAAAACACATTTATCCCAAGTAGCAAAGTCTCAAAACTTGAAGGATTGAGTAGAGCCTTAGCCGAGCAAAGAACTAAATATTTGTTAGATGAACATGAGGCTGCTGAAAACAAAGAACGCGATCTATATCATCAAATACACAACCTTAAGCTTGGGCTTATACATGAAAAGGATAAAGAAAAAATAGCTGAATCAAAAATTCAAATTGAGCTATTAGAAAAAAATAGAAAAGAGATTATTGAAAATACACCTAAACTATACCAAATTTATATGCGAGCAATGTTTGATGAGTGGAATAAGATTATACCAGATTTAGCTGAACAAAATGAAAGAGTATATCAAAGCTGGTCGAAAAACATTGAAAAAAAGTCAATAACACACTAACTAAATTACTTATAAAATTATGTTTAAAAAATTCTTAAATTTATTTGATTCAGACAAAGAGGAACAAAAACAAAAGCAATCAACGACTCCTCATGATACTCACTATTCTCAAAATGAGGAAGAGGTGGAAGAAGACGATGATAATGAAGAAGAGGAAGAGGAAGAAGAGGAGGATGAATGGCCTGAAGAAGAAATTGGACAAAAGGCTAATGTAGAACTCAATCCTAATACTCTTCATGGTATACATTATACAATAGAAGAATTTGATGCTGAAGTTGAAAAACGTGTCCAAAATCAGATTGAAGAAGATAAAGCTGATGGTGAGCAGGTAGCACAGGAGGATATTGATAATTATTATTTTAATATTCGTCGCGAAGTTTATCAGGAATGGACTGGAGCAAACTCTAATATGATGCTTCAATGGGAACAACTGAATCAGGAGAAACATATGGGCATTGCTGCCTTTGGAGCTACTAAAATGGATGAAAATAACCCTTTATTACAACCAATACATGGTGTAACTATTGAAGATTATGGTGCAATATCATATTACATCGCTACAGGAGCAGATTATAATGCTATATTAGCTCAACTAGGGATAGATGTTGTAGTATGGAGTGAGGCGAATCTATTGTGGGCTAAACGTATGCAAGAAGATACTAGCTTTACCGTAGTCAACCTATTTGGTCAATATTACAATAATGCAGATAAACACCCGAAATTATCACAAATCGCATCTGAATTATCCCCTAAGGCAAAAGAAACTTTAGAAAAACTAAGGTCGGATCGTTTCTTTTACGAAGAATTGTGTGGTGCTAGGTCAGCGGCTTATGAATATGGACTCGATGGAGCACAGTGGATAATGGACAATTATGAAGTTTCTCTTGGAGAATTTCAAAAAGTTGCTACTGAATACGGATTAAAAGATCAAGGGCAAATTGATATACAGATGCAAATGAAATATTCAGATTATATGCTTAAAATGATGGAAGAATATAAACAGAAATTTGCTGCAGAACAAGGAGGAAATATTGCTGATGATATAAACTTCTAAAGATATTATTGAAATGAAGTGGATAGGAAAAGGTTGTTTTTAGGAGCAACCTTTTTTAGTTAATTAGTTATATGTTTTATACCCAATGTACCAATATGAATCAAATGAATATAAAAAAGAAAAGGTTGTCATCGCGACAACCAATCTTCATTGTTAACCTTAAATCTAATACCATGAAAAACACAGTACAAATATAAGTACTTTTTTTATGTTGTACAACATATTTCATCTATTTTATTGCGTCAGTTATTTTTTTTTAACTAAACATCCGTATTTGGCAGCTCTTTCTGTGATTTAACACCCAAGTCTTTAAGCATCTCTGCCTGACGTATTAGGTTTCCATTCCCATCTTTCAGTTGAGAAAAGGCTTTATCATACGCTTTTTGAGATCGTTCTATGTTTTTCCCTACATCTTGCAACGTATCTACAAAACCTGCAAATTTATCATACAGAATAGCTCCTCGTTTGGCTATTTCCTGTGCATTCCGACTCTGATATTCTCTTTTCCACAAATCTGAAACAACTTTGAGAGAGGCGACCAAATTAGTTGGACTAATCAGAAGAATACGTTTCCGGTAAGCATAATCCCACAAACCGGAGTCCAATTGCATTGCTAAAATATATGCCGGTTCATTAGGGATAAACATCATGACAAAATCTAAAGATTCAACATAATCTTGATAAGATTTATTACTCAATTCGTCTATATGTTGCCTAACAGAACCTATGTGCTCTTTTTCAGCTTGTATTTTTATAGCATCTGAATCAGCCTCAACATATTTTACATAAGCATTTAGAGAAACCTTAGAATCTATTATAATTTTACGTCCTCCCGGATAAACAACAACAACATCTGGTTGCATATATTTATTTTGGTCATTTTGAATCCGATTCCCACTTTCATCAGTTATAAATTCTTGTATAAAGTATTCTTCTCCTGATTTCAATCCTGACTTTTCAAGTATTGTCTCTAAAATCATCTCCCCCCAGTTACCTTGTATCTTATTGTTCCCTTTCAGAGCTTTAGTCAAATTATTTGCGTCTTCACTGATTTGATTGTTAAGTGCAACTAATTCTCGAATTCGTTCTTCCAATGAAAAACGTTGTTTAGATTCTTTGTCATAAGTCTCTTCGACCTTTATTTTAAATTCTATTATTTTATCATTTAAAGGCTTAAGTATAGCCTCCATATTTTCTCTATTAGCAACTGTAAACCTCTGTGTCTTTTCTTCTAAGATTTGATTAGCCAGTACTTGAAAATCTTTATTCAAACGCTCTCGAGTGCCAACTAACTCCTCTTGTTGATATTGTAATTGTACATCTTTTGATTGCAATTGTGCTTTCAGTTCTGCAATTTGACTCACGTAGGTTAGCTGACGTTCGTACAACTCATTTTTTTCAATAGATAATTTATCAAATTCATCTTTAGCCTTTACTACTTCTTGCTTATTATTTCTATACAAAATAACAATCACAATAGCTGCTAAAACAAATATCAATAAAGCAAATAAAAATTCCATACTACCAAATAATCATATATATATTCACAAATGTAATGGAAAGATCTATAAAAGAAGGAGGCTTAACATAATTTCATTAGTAAAATACCAACTATATAATCTAAAAAAATACATTTGTAATAAATATTCTACAGATGAAAATAGTTTATAATAAATATATTCCAATAAAAGGCTTCGGAGCTATAAATTTATTCGGTATAATATTTGCCCGAAAAGACTATGGAGAACTCAGCCCGACTGATATTAATCACGAAAAAATACATAGTTCCCAAATGAAAGAGCTATGGATTATTCCTTTCTATATAATCTATATTCTTGAATGGATTATAAGGTTGATTCAATACAAAAAATTAATTACTGCTTATTATAATATTTCTTTTGAGAAAGAGGCTTATCGCCAAATGAATAATCACAATTACCTCCAAAGTCGGAAACGGTTTGCTTTTATAGATTATTATAAATGAAAAATAAAAAAATTAGCTGGTTTATATGTATTATATTTATATTCAGTGCATGTATCCAGAATAAAAATAACATTATAAAACAAGAGAATATGAGCTATAATGAATTGACTCCTGAAGAAGAGGCTATAATCCTTCACAAGGGGACAGAAAGACCGTACACAGGAGAATATAACAATAATAAAAGAAGCGGAACATACATCTGCAAAAGATGCAATGCACCACTATATACATCAAAAGATAAATTTGATTCTCAATGCGGATGGCCGTCTTTCGATGATGAGATTAATGGGGCTATAGAGAAAGTTCCCGACTCAGATGGCATACGCACTGAAATAATTTGTGCCAAATGTAAAGGACATCTTGGCCATGTTTTCTATAATGAAGGATTTACACTCAAAGGTGTCCGACATTGCGTCAACTCTATCTCTTTAAAATTTGTTCCAGATAACAGCACTAGGAAAGCCTATTTTGCATCAGGGTGTTTCTGGGGCACTGAATATTATTTCATGAAGGCTGAAGGTGTAGAACACACCGCTGTTGGGTTTATGGGAGGTCATGTAGACAACCCATCATACGAAGAAGTTTGTCAAAAAAATACCGGCCATTTAGAAACTGTAGAAGTAGAGTTCGATGAAAGTAAAACTTCATATGAAAACATGCTTAAGCTATTTTTCGAAACGCATGATTTCACACAAACAAATGGACAAGGTCCTGATATAGGTCCGCAATATTTATCATGTATTTTTTATTCCAATAATTCAGAGAAAGATCTGGCTGAAAAATATATTAAGATATTAACAGAAAAAGGTTATAAGGTAGCGACGATGTTGAAGCCATCTTCAGTATTTTGGAAAGCAGAAGATTATCATCAACAATATTATGAACATAAAGGGACAAAACCTTACTGCCATATTTATAAAAAGATATTCTAAAATACTATTTATTTACTAATTTTAAATTTCAATCTTTTTTAAGATAATAATATTCATTTTTCATGTGTTTCGTGCTATTTTTGTCACACTAAAAGCAAAAAATTAAAGACACACAAAATTAATTAACGATTATGCTAAAAACTATCCTATCAGTATCAGGTAAGCCGGGTTTATATAAATTGATGTCAAGCGGCAAAAACATGGTTATTGTTGAGTCACTAATGGACAACAAAAAGATGCCAATCCATGCGCGAGACAAGGTAGTATCATTAGGTGATATATCGATCTATACTGATGAAAATGAAGCTCCTCTTAAAGATATACTAATAACTATTAAAGAAAAAGAGAATGGAGCAAAGGCTTCTATTGCGACCAATGCTAAACCTGAAGAATTAAAAAAGTACTTCGAAGAAATTCTTCCTAATTTTGACAAAGATCGTGTATATCCAACAGATATAAAGAAAATTATTAGTTGGTATAATCTTCTTATAAATGCACATATTGAATTTGATAAAGATAATTCAACTGAAGAAGTAAGTAAAGAAGAAATAAAAGAAGCAGAATAAATACAATTAGTTTCTTTTACATAGAAACTGATCAATAAACAAAAAGATCCGATAACAAATGTTATCGGATCTTTTTATTTAAGTACAAAAAATAAAAGAGGATGATTACATCCTCTTTTATTCGATATCTAAATGTATTGATATTATTCAGCAAAGAATATAGCAACACGGTTCCATGCATTTTCAGCATAAGGTTGTTCTGTATCACCTTTCCACTCAACTGTTACACGGTTGCTGTTAATGTTGTATTTGTTGATTAACTCATTAGCAACATTTTTAGCACGTTTTTCAGAAAGTTTTTGGTTGATAGAAGGTGTACCAGTTTTCTTATCTGCATAACCTACAACTTTAACTTTTGCACTAGGATTATCTTGCAAATATTTAGCAGTATTATAGATGCTTACTTTTTGATTAGCATCGATAGTAGCACTATTTAGACGGAAGAATACCACATTAGAGATAAATGAAGCTTTAGCAGCTTGAGGAGCTACTTCAGGACATTTAGGAGCTGGAGGACAAGCCTTGCAAGGAAGTTGAGATGCCAATTTAGAATTTTCTTGACGAAGTTTGTTAATTTGGTCATTCAAATCATCAATTAAACCTTGATCCATCAAAACAGCTTCTGAGAATCCAACTTTACCAACTTTATATACTAAGTTAGCAGAAGCATTACCTAACAAGTCATAAGTATAATCACTACCTATACGTCTATCAAAATCATCTTTCAAAACAGTAGCTGATAATTCAATAGCAAGAGATAGTCTATTAGATAATCTAAAGTTATTAATAATACCACCATTGAATGTCAAACTCTTTTGATTTTCATAGTCAGCATGAGTTTTATGACCAGGGGATACTAATGAATAACCGCCTCCATAAGCACCTCCAACACCACCGTAAACGATAAAGTTGTAGAAACGATTTTCATTGTATTTACAGAAATAATTTGTTGCATTAAACAAAACATCAACCTCTGCTGTTGCTGCTTTTTGTGTATTCATCACTGAAGCATTATTAGCAAAAGTATGGATTTTACCATATGTTCCTTTGGCTCTCGCTCCTAAATAAGGATTGAACCATTTTCCAACCTGTAAATTACCTGTAATAGTTGGACGTTTAAAGAAACTAGCTTCAGAATCTGAATTATTCTCACTAAAAGAGATATTAGCTCCGGCACCGGCTCCTATAAACCAATTATCCCAAAAGCCATTACGAGCAAAAGTTGCTTTGCGACCAGCTTCTGTACTGGTACCGCTTGTTTGAGCAGAAACAGTAATAGCTGCAAACGCTAAAACTAAAAGTAAACTTACTTTCTTCATAATCATTGTTTTTAATTATAATTAAACATTCTTCTTATTTTATCACTGAATATTATTTCTATACCAATCATACATTCGATTAAGTCCTTCATCAATATTTACTTTATGACTCCAACCTAAAGAATGTAGTTTGGATACATCCGTTAACTTCCTTATAGTCCCATCCGGTTTTTGAGAATCAAAAATAATTTCTCCTGAAAATCCGACAACACCTTTTATAAGATGTGCAACATCTTTAATAGAGATTTCAAGTCCTGTACCTATATTTATATGAGTATTTCTAATTTCTCTATTCCCTATAACATTTATTAAGTCTAAAAAGTTTACAGATTCCATTATAAAGACTGTAGCATCAGCCATCTCTTCACTCCAAAGAAACTCACGCATAGGACTTCCAGTTCCCCAAAGCTTTACTGTTACAATATTAGATTTTGGATCTCTAGATATTCCATATTTAGATAAAATGCTCAAAACATCCTTCTCTAAAGATTTCTCAGAAATATTTTCTATAGGCCTAGCCTTAAGATCTTTTCTAATACTAACCCAATCATTATTTTCTAAACATTTGCTCAAATGTATTTTGCGAAGCATTGCCGGCAATACGTGTGAAGTTTCGAGATCAAAATTATCATTGGGACCATACAAGTTAGTAGGCATTACCGAAATAAAATTTGTCCCATACTGAATATTATAACTTTCACACATTTTAATTCCCGCAATCTTTGCTATTGCATAAGGCTCATTAGTGTACTCTAGTGGAGAAGTTAATAAGGCATTTTCCTTCATCGGCTGAGGAGATTCTTTCGGGTAAATACATGTACTACCTAAAAAAACAAGCTTCTTTACATTATTCAAATATGAATGATGAATTACATTATTCTGAATCATCATGTTTTCATATATGAATTGAGCACGATATAGGTTATTTGCTGCAATTCCACCAACTTTTGCTGCTGCTAAAATAACATATTCAGGTCTTTCTTGCTCAAAAAAAGAAGCAACTGCTTGCTGATTAGTCAAGTCTAGTTCAGAATGAGACCTAGTCAGTAAATTGGAATATCCTTTTTGCTTCAGATTCCTTACAATAGCAGATCCAACTAATCCATTATGCCCTGCAATAAATATTTTCGCAGCTTTATCTATCATTGAATCTCTATTCAAAATAGTTAAGTATTTTATATCCTCCATTTTTCAGATATTCCTCTTTTTTCATCAGAGTAATATCATGTGCCATCATATCTGCACAAAGTTCTTTCAAAGAATATTGAGGCTTCCAACCTAGCTTCTGACAAGCTTTTGTATTATCTCCAATCAAAATATCAACTTCTGTCGGACGATAATATGCCGGATCAACCCCAACAACTGAATCCCCAAGCCTTAACTTAAAAGATTCAAGATATTCTGCACCAACAGCTTTTAAGAACACTTCTTCATTAATACTGTCAATGAAACCTTGTTCTTGTTCTGATTCACCCTTAAAGCTTACAGTAACACCTATTTCTTGAAAAGACATCTTGATAAAGTCTCGAATAGTAGTTGTTATACCTGTAGATATTACATAATCATCTGGTTGATCTTGTTGCAAAATTAGGTACATTGCTTTAACATAATCTTTAGCATGTCCCCAATCTCGTTTACTAGAAAGATTCCCCATAAACACCTTTTTCTGGAGTCCTAAAGCTATACGTGAAACAGCTCTGGTTACCTTTCTTGTCACAAATGTCTCACCTCTTAATGGAGATTCATGATTAAACAAAATACCATTGCTTGCATGCATACCATATGCTTCCCTATAATTTACAGTTATCCAATAGCCATATAGTTTAGCAACTGCATATGGGCTACGTGGATAGAAAGGCGTCGTTTCTTTTTGGGGTATTTCTTGAACCAAGCCATATAATTCGGAAGTAGAAGCTTGATATATTCTTGTCTTATCAGTTAAATTTAATAAGCGAACAGCTTCTAACACACGTAAAGGCCCGATTGCATCTGCATTTGCAGTATATTCAGGTGTATCAAAACTAACCTTCACATGACTCATCGCAGCCAGATTATAGATTTCATCCGGTTTCACATCCCCAATAATACGAGTCAGATTCATACTATCTGTCATATCACCATAATGGAGGATCAAATTACGATTATCATCATGAGGATCTTGATAGAGATGATCTATTCTGTCAGTATTAAACATAGATGACCTACGTTTTATTCCGTGAACAGTATATCCCTTCTTTATCAAATATTCAGAAAGGTATGCTCCATCCTGTCCTGTAATGCCTGTTATAAGTGCAACTTTTCCCATCTAATTATATTCAAAGTCTCTATATTTATAGTTTGAGACTCCTTATATTTTTCATTATTTACAACCTCCATTTTCTCTAAGAAATGCAAAAACAGAGACTACAAAGATATACTTTTTTTAACTTAAACAAAGAATATACAAGTAATTTAAAGAAAGAAAATACATTCTATCAACAAATATATCATCTAAATATCTATTTGTGAGATCATTGCATAACGCCCTAATACGACCCAATTTTTATCTAGTAAAAAAAAGGTGGGTGTACCTAATACACCGTACTTCAAATAATTAGAGCCTGCAAAGCCTTTAAAATCACAAAGTTTATCTGTCCATGGAAACCGAATGCAATCTGCTTGAAAAATGTCTTCTCTGGTGTCAGATGAAACGGAAATAATCCTTAATCCTTTTTCTTTAAATTTTTCATAATTTTTTATCAAGATATTCATTTCTCCTTCACAATTATGACAATCAGGTTGATAGAATACAATTAGTATTTTTTGAACATGATTATTCTCTTTATTCATGGGGTCTACCAATCCATCAAGCAAAGGAGCTTGTGTACCTTTACGTATCTTAGCTAATGTAAATGCATTGTATATATTTCCGTGCGGAGTCTCAATTCGTCCAGTAGATTCAACATATGGCACAATAATGTCAAAAGCATCTTCCCATCCATATTGACCAGTTATGGTTATTAGATTTTCTGTTATAGCTTCAAATACTTCCGTTGATTTTATTCGATCCAACATCTTTATCATATCTTCCCCAAAAGTCTTTTGATCTGGTGATAATCGAGCTATTCCATCTATCTGATAGAACCAAAGTCCACTAGTATAAAGGGCGTCTAAATCAAGTTGAGATGTATTATACATTCTATTATCTACTCTTGCTGCTAATCCTCCCTGACCTTGCAATAATTGGTTTTGAAGTTTAAAATGACTAATAAGATCAATATATTTATCCGCGTAAAGGTTTTTCTCTCCTTTAATATCTTGTTTTCGACTATTCTGATAGTAATGATAGAGGTAATCGTTCTCGATTGAGTTTCTGAATTCATAACCCCCATTTTGATTTTCTCCGATCTGAAAATCTTCATTATTAACAATCAGAGTAATAGCCCCTCCATCTTTTAAATACAAAACACCGATACCTGAATATCCTTTATTCCTTTCCGGAATATTAATTGTCATATTTCCAGCAAAACCAAAAGATCCTGATTGGATTGTATCTTGCTTTATTCCTTTATGTAATATGAAAACATATTCTTTATTGGCCAATTTAGGAAGAGATAAATCGATTCTTTGAGCTTTAACAATACTACAGATTGAAAGCATCAAAAAAAAGATAAATAAATATGTTATTCTCGATTTCATATATTTCATTTTTATAATAATGGGGAAAATAAACGAACAACCGATTCTTTAAATTTTTCGAAACGCGAACGATTTTCCCATTCTTGAACAGTTAATAAAGTAGATTGTTTCATGTCTTTATAAAAAATTTCTTTTGCTTTAGCACAAGTCTCATCACTATAAATAAAGGCATCTATTTCGAAATTGTGCTCAAAGCTTCTTACATCCATATTGGCAGAACCTGTGATTGTTAATGAATTATCGATGCTCATCAACTTAGAATGCAAGAAACCTGCTTCGAACAAATAAACTTTAACATTAGCATCTAATACTTCTTTTAAAAAGGACATAGAAGCTATCTGAACAAAAGTGGTATCCGAAGTACGAGGCAACATTAACCGAACATCAACCCCTCTCATCGCCGCCATCTGCATCCCCAACAATAACATATCTGTAGGGACAAAGTAAGGCGTTTGCATATATATACTTTCTTTTGCATTAGAGATAGCCTGAAGGATGCCTAGATGAATTCCTTTAAATTGACCGACTGGCCCGCTTGTTACAAGTTGCATCAGATTATTTCCTTTTTCTGAAATCTCAGGAAAATAAGTTGATGACGAAAGTAGTTCCTGACGTGAAGCATACCAGTCTATCAAAAAAGATGTCTGCAAGTCTGCAACAGCAGGTCCTTCGACCTTTATATGACTATCGCGCCAGATTCCAAAGTCAACACCATTGATATATCGGTCTGCAACATTCATACCACCAACAAATCCAACAACACCGTCAATCACTACAATTTTTCGATGGTTCCGATAATTAACCCTACTTGTCAAAATTTTAAATGCGACTTTCAAGAAAGGAGCAACTTCTATCCCTTGAGCCTGCATATCCTGAAAAAATTTCTTCTTGACCTTCCATGCCCCAACATCATCATAAAGCAAACGTACTTTAACTCCTTCACGAACTTTTTTCAACAAGAGATCACGTACTTGGCAACCGATGTTATCATTTAAGAATATATAATATTGAATATGGATATGGTCTGAAGCTTTGTCTAATTCTTCCAATAAGGCTGTAAACTTACTTTTGCCATCAGAATAAAACGTAACTTTATTTCCTTTATATAAGGGGGATTCACCTACATGGCTCAATAAATCAACTAATGGTTTATATTCGGAGGGAGGTATAATTTTTTCAGATTTTGATTCATGTTCTATCGCTACACGATTCAATTCTTTATGCATCTTTCTCGAAATCAACTTTTTCTTTCGATTATCTTCTCCAAAAAAATAATATATAATCAAGCCTACTAACGGAAGAAACAGCAACACCAAAACCCACGAAATCGTTTTCAATGGATTCCGGTTTTCGGATATAACTACAATCATAGTACCTAGGGCTGTAGCTACATACAAAATCTGAAATATGAGAATTAAATTACTAGTTGCTTCCATAGCGAATAGATAATATCCTATAAATTATGTAGTAATGTGTCTTTTATTGACGACATCAAGACCAATCACAATCTTAAGCATCAAAGTTAAAGAATAAAAATATGAAATAACTTTCTAATATCCACATTATTTACAACAAAAAAGATAATAGATTCCTTTTCTGAGAAAGAAGAATTTCCAGTATAATCAAGTCTGGCTAAGGTCGTAATATAAATCCTTATCGATTTCTATCCAACAGGTAGCACAATCCGGCACCTAATGTATATGCTAAGATATCGAACCAAGTAAAAGATGATCCTAAAATAATTCTCAAAGCAGTATTATTTTGCCAGCCCAAAACTTCTACTAATTTAAAATATTGACTGACCTCCACTACATATGCAAACAATAAAACACCTATAATTATATAAATACTTTTAGTCTTAACAAAGGCTTTAATAAAATAATACATTAAGGGAATTACTAAAACATCTCCTACATAGGGACGAATTATTGCATCATCAACAAATAAGGCAATAAGAACTTCTACAATGAATAGGAATAAAAATATTAAAAATGATTTCCAATCAAATCTGAGGGTTGACTTACTTTCTATACTTTTCATCAATTTCTTCTTCCATCATGCTCAAGTAAGATTTATAACGGCTTTCACTGATAAAATGTTTATCTACAGCCTCTCTTACGGCACATCCGGGTTCGTTAAGGTGTTGGCAATTATTGAAACGACATTCTTTCGAAAATTTGAAAATATCCGGAAAATAATGAGAAATTTCTTCCTTCTCCATACCTACTGTTCCGAATCCTTTTATTCCCGGCGTATCTATAATAAAACCACCTTGGGGTAGTTCGATCATTTCAGAAAATGTTGTTGTATGCATTCCTTTGCCATGATAGTCCGAAATAGCTCCGGTCTTTACCTCTACATCCGGAATCAGTGCATTAATCAATGTCGATTTTCCAACCCCAGAATGCCCTGAGAATAATGTAATTTTTCCTGATATTTTTTCTCGGAGAATGTCTAACCCGAGTTTTTGTAAAGCAGATATTTTGATGCTTGGATACCCGATATAATCGTACATATCGATCAAAGCATCCATATACTCCAATTCATCTTTGGAATAGGTGTCAATTTTATTAAATATCAAATTAACAGGAACTCGATACGCTTCGGCTGATGCCAAAAAACGATCGATAAACACAGTAGATGTAGTCGGGTTTGAAACTGTCACTATCAAAAAACACAAATCTAAATTAGCTGCTATGATATGTGATTGTTTTGACAAATTGGATGAACGGCGAATAATATAATTCTTACGATCTTCAATCTCAGAGATAAAAGCTGTGCCTTCATTATTGACAATTATATTAACCCGATCTCCTACCGATACAGGGTTGGTACTCCGTATACCTTTCAGCCGGAAGTTGCCTTTTATTTTGCATTCGATATCTTGTCCTTCATCTGTCCGGACAAGATACCAACTCCCTGTATTTTTTATTACTAACCCATGCTTCATATAGAGCGGATAATCAGCAAGCCCGGATACCAATCTTTGTAGCCGGATTTGCTAATTAATCAAACTGTCAATATTTCTTTTTCTTTAGCTGCAAAAATTTCATCTATCTGTTTGATAAAACGATCATGTATTTTTTGCATATCATTTTCAGCATCTTTAGCTACATCTTCAGCAACACCATCTTTTACCGACTTTTTGATAGCATCGATAGCATCGCGACGAGCATTACGGATACTTATTTTAGCATCTTCAGCCTCTTGTTTAGACTGTTTCACCAACATTTTTCTACGTTCTTCAGTTAATGGAGGGATTGACAGACGGATTACTTCTCCATTATTATCAGGAGTGATGCCTACATCAGAATCCATTATGGCTTTTTCAACATCACGCATCATACTTTTTTCCCATGGCTGAACAATTATTGTCCTTGCATCGGGTGTACTAATAGATGCAACACCACTCAAAGGGGTAATGCTTCCATAATAATCTAATTTTATACCATCTAAAATGCGAGGATTTGCTTTTCCTGCACGTATATGAGCCAAAGATTCGTCTAAAAACTCAATAGATGCCTGCATCTTGGCTTCGGCTTTCTTTTGTATTTCTTTTATATCTGCTGCCATAAATAAAGAATTTATAGTATTTTATTTCTAATTATAATCAATCATTAAGCGTGTACATAAGTACCGATATTGTTCCCATCCATTACTTTTTCCAGATTACCTACTGTGTCCATATCAAAAACAATGATAGGAAGATTATTCTCTTTACACATCACTGTAGCTGTCAGATCCATCACTTTAAGTCCCCTATCTAGCACTTCATCGTATGAAATCTTATCAAATTTGGTAGCTGTAGGATCTTTCTCCGGATCGGCTGTATAAATTCCATCTACACGTGTACCTTTCAGCATCACATCGGCTTCAATCTCTATACCCCGTAATGAAGAACCAGTATCTGTTGTAAAAAAAGGATTACCTGTTCCACACGATATAATAACAACTTCTCCTTGCTCCATCGACTCTATAGCTTTCCATTTGCTATACAATTCACCGATAGGCTCCATACGAATAGCTGTCAGCACTCTCGATTTTTGTCCTATTGCAGTCAAAGCTGAACTTAGTCCGAGACTGTTGATTACAGTTGCAAGCATTCCCATCTGATCACCTTTAACGCGGTCATATCCTTTGGACGCTCCACTCAATCCCCTGAAAATATTTCCTCCTCCGATAACGATGCTCACTTGCACTCCCATATCCACAACAGCTTTAATCTGCCGAGCATAATCGTTTAAGCGATTTACATCTATACCGTACTGCTGATCGCCCATAAGCGATTCCCCACTAAGTTTGAGAAGGATTCTATTATATTTTGCCATTTCCTGCTTTTTAAAACAATGCAAATCTAGTATTTTTTATGAGATAATACAAAAAAGCGATTAAAACGGTATTGAGGAAGTATGAACGCTGTCTACATAGCATTACAGTATTAAAATCTATAGTTTAATCGCAAAATATTTTCTAAAGAAGCATCTCCTTGCTCGAAAAGAATAGATTTATATTCTATATTCAACTTATCTAACAGACGAGCAATGTTAAATCCTGTCGCATAAAAATAGGTTGTCTTATTTGTCATATATAACCACTGGGATTTATCCCACTCAAAATTACGAAAATAAGTATACCCATTAAAATAAGTGTCAGAATCAATAAAATCATCTTGAGCAGATCTGGCTGCAAACATTTGATAAAGACTATACTCCACATATCTGGCTGTCCCCTCCATTGTCTCATACGTTTCTTCAGATACTTTAATATCAAGTTTCAATTCTTTCTTTATTCGTTTTCGCCTTTGGTCTCTCCACACCAAAAAAGAATCTACTAATGCCTGTGTTCCATTCAGACTTTCGGATTTAATAGCAGATAACAATAGATCATTTTCCTTATCGATAGAATTTCTAAACTCACTATCCGATGCATAAAGTTCTTTTAATACATTTTGTGAAGTAGATAAAACATCCTTTTCAAAAAAATCAATAAATCCGGAATGTTTATATTGAAATCCATGGAAATATTCATGTAACAACATGGTTGCCCACTCCTCCGTAGAGTTAACATCAGGTATTATTTTCTGAGTAATTTCGACACTACTACTATTTACAAAAGGTGATCTGTAGTTATAATCAGGAACAGTATCTCCAAAGATAATCTCTGTTGACATATGAAAAGGGAGGCTATCTAACAAATATGTTTTACAGATTCGGACATCACTATCCTTGTATACTATTTCAGACTCATGCTGATAAAGAAATTTTTCTGTTGGGTTTATAACATAACAATTACTATCAGTATAGTAAATTAGAGGAACATCAAATTGCTTATCATTAAAAGTTCTCCAAATATTTTCATCTATCAATATTTTTAAATTATAGACATATTTTAGTCTGTCTATAATTACAGAATCTTTCCCTTGAACTTTTAGGACGGAACAAAGACATAAAACGAATAAGAAAAAAACAAATCTATTATATTTCATGAATATGGGTATTAGGGTCTATCTACAAATGTATCTCTTTTTTTTATTAATATTGTATTATGAAAACGAGGAAGGATGACCATTACAAATGATGGGCATAGATAATCAAATACTCTAGAAAAGCTATAAAGCAAACACTTAAATGAAACAACATCTGTTTTTTTTAATATTCACTCTCTTTTCGATGTCTATGTGCAATCAAAAGCCCAAAGAGAATATTATAGTACTCGAAACAAATTATGGAAATATAAAAGTCAAGCTTTATAACGAGACACCATTGCATCGCGACAATTTTCTGAAACTGGCAACAGATTCAAGTCAACCCCCATTATTCTTCCACCGGATCATCAAAGAATTTATGATACAGGCAGGAGAATATCCACCTTCCGATTCTTCACCTGCCATTCATGAAGAAATAACAGGAATATATCCTACATACTTCCACAAACGAGGAGCATTGGGCGCTGCCCATTGGGACAAAGACAGAAACCCTGATCAAAACTCTGAAAGCAAACAATTCTATATTATCACGGGAAGAAGATTTTATGGATACGAATTAGAAGATTTGGAAAAAAAGAAAGGGATAAAATATACAGATCAGCAAAGAGAAGTATATAAGACTGTAGGCGGCTCACCACATCTGGATGGGGAATATACTATATTTGGTGAGGTGATAGGTGGAATGGACATTATAGATAAGATAGAAAGAGCGGCAACTGATGAGAACGACAAGCCGTTGCAAGAGATAAGGATTATAAAAATATCGATTCTAAACTAAATGATAAATAAGATAAACCTGAATTATGAAAAGATTACTTTTACTTACCTTTGGGCTATTAACAATAATGAGCAATATGAAATCGCAAGAAAAAGAACAAATAATATTAATAGAAACCCAATACGGAAACATCAAAATTAAGCTATATAATGAAACTCCCAAACATCGGGATAATTTTATAAAGCTTGTACAAGAAGGCTTCTATAAAGATTTGCTATTTCACCGTGTCATCAAAAACTTCATGATACAAGGTGGAGATCCTGATTCGCGGCTTGCATCGGACACAGCTTTTCTGGGAAATGGTGATCTGGGATATATGATAGATGCAGAATTCAGAACACCACAGATATATCACAAGAAAGGAGTTATTGCTGCTGCGCGAATAGGTGATGATGTAAATCCAGAGAAGAAATCGTCTGCTTCACAATTTTACATTGTAATGGGCGAAACTTTTACAGACTCTGCTCTACAGGCATTAGAAAGATCGAGATTTGAAAGATTAAAACAAGATATTCTGAAAAGGTTACAAGCCGAAAATGCAGACACAGTTAAAGAGCTATATCGCTTGGGAGACAGGGCTGCATTATCCGAGTTCAGGACACAACTGCAAGCTCAAGCAGAGACAGAAGCCACAGATCGAAAATCTGAAGTTTTGTTCACTCCCGAACAAAAGGAAACGTATAAAACAATTGGAGGCGTGCCTCGCTTAGACGGGGCTTATACCGTTTTTGGGGAAGTAACAGAAGGGTTAGATGTTGTCGACAAGATACAGAATGTAGCAACTAATAATCAAGACAGACCGTTAGCAAATATCAAAATGGATATCATTTTAATAGAAGAATAAAATATTTTAGATATATCTAAATTATAAAAACGACAAACTTTATGAAAATAGAACATCTAGCAATCTGGGTTGATGATATTGAACTACTCCGCCAATTTTATATGACATATTTCAATATGGCTTGTAGTGAAAAATATATAAATCCTAAAAGGAATTACACTTCATATTTTTTATCTTTTGGAGAAAATAAAAGCCGTATAGAGCTAATGAATATTCCGGATGCAATACAAAATCCCGTTTCTAGGGGACATATGAAAGGACTGGCTCATTTTGCTATTTCGGTAGGAGGCAAAGAAGCTGTAGACTCCCTTACCGAAAAATTTAGAAAAGATGGATATACAATAGCTGGAGAACCCAGAACTAGTGGTGATGGCTATTATGAAAGTGTTATTTTAGACCCTGAAGGAAACTATGTGGAAATAGTGGCATAAGGCCATTAGCTAGACAAGAGAATGGAATCCCTATTATATAGAAATATATTCTTTTACATTTTATAAAAATCTATGAGCCGGATATTTTTTGAAGAAAATTTTATAGGAGAAGACTTAACATCAGAATCTATAAAAAATGGAGACTATGAGTTATGCACTTTTACCAATTGTAACTTTTCGAACGGTGATTTGTCAGGAATCAATTTTATAGACTGCATATTTGACAGTTGTGATTTGAGCCTAATCAACGTAGCGGATGCAGGTTTGAAAAATGTAAAATTCAAAAACTGCAAATTGCTTGGTGTCCATTTCGAACGATGCAGTTTATTCTCATTAGAATTCACGTTCGAAGAATGCATCCTCAACCTTTCATCATTCTTCAAATTAAAACTTAAAAATATTGTTTTTAAAGATTGCCAACTAAAAGAGACTGATTTTGCCGAAGCAAATCTAACCTCTGCTCTATTCGACAATTGCGATTTAACAGGAGCTATATTCGATCATACGACCCTCGAAAAAGCTGATTTTAGAACCGCATACAATTACTCTATCCATCCGGCAGATAATAAAATCAAAAAAGCTAAATTTTCAGCAAATGGAATTCGAGGATTGTTAGACAAGTACAGTATAATAATTGAATAAAAGCTAAATTCCCATTATTCCAATTTTAGCCCTATCTTTTTTGCAAATTTAGCCTGCTCTTTCTGCATTTCGTTTTCCACATCTGAAATGTCCGAATATAATTCGCATATGACTCCGAGAACAGAATCCCTCTGTTGCCCATCGGATAAATCTGCATAAGTATTCAATTCCTTGATAAAATCGGCATCTACACTCTTTATATATTCTTGTATCTTAGCATGGAATTGTTCTGCATCTTCAGGAGGGGTTAAAGAATCTATCTTCCCCATAGTTTCTTTTGTCACCAGTTCCAAATTTTCTATATCTTCCTTTAACTGAACCTGATCGCCATCATATGTACCATCACTCAGATTAGAATATAATGCTTCAAAAGCCTCACTTTCTTCGAAATAGATTTTGGCAGCTTCCTCATTATATTTATAACCAGAAACTGATGAACAGGAAATTAACAAAAGACAAAATAGTAGAATTGTAGTAAGTTTGATTTTCATTATAAATAAGATTATTAATTCGAAATAGCAAAAGTAACAAAATAAAGTTGTCTTTGTAATCCCTTCTAAAACAGAGTTTGTCGAAATAAATAGATATTTCCATCTAAAATTTCTAAATTTGCAATAATATTAATATAGAATAATAGTGGTTTCAGTAGAAGGTCTCACCGTCGAATTTGGAGGATTTACCCTCTTTGATGATATATCATTTGTCGTTAACAAAAAGGACAGAATAGCTCTTGTTGGAAAAAATGGAGCAGGCAAGTCCACCATGCTAAAAATATTTGCAGGATTACAACAACCAACCAGTGGTAACGTATCGTATCCAAAAGATATAACTATTGGTTATTTACCTCAACATATGACATTAAAAGAGGGAAATACAGTATTGCAGGAGGCTGCATTAGCATTCGATCAAATACATAAACTCGAAACTGAGTTGGAATATGTGAATAAACAATTGGCTGAACGTACCGACTACGAATCTGAAGCATATCACAACCTGATAGAACGGTCTACTCACTTGAACGAACAATTTCTGATGGCAGGAGGCAATAACTTTCAGGCTGAAATAGAAAAAACACTGATAGGACTAGGATTCAAAAGAACTGATTTTGAACGACAGACATCAGAATTTAGTGGAGGGTGGCGCATGCGTATAGAATTAGCTAAGCTCTTATTACAACGTCCTGACGTACTTCTGCTGGATGAGCCAACCAACCACTTAGACATAGAATCAATACAATGGCTTGAAAATTTCCTTTCCACACGTGCCAATGCTGTTGTATTGGTATCGCACGACAGGGCATTTCTTGACGCTGTTACACAACGCACCATCGAATTGTCCCTAGGACGAATCTATGATTATAAAGTACCTTATTCGAAATATGTAGAACTTCGAAAAGAACATCGCGAACAGCAGATGAGAGCTTTCGAAAATCAGCAAAAACAAATTCAAAAAACAGAAGAGTTTATAGAGCGGTTTAGATATAAAGCAACTAAATCTGTTCAGGTACAATCGCGTATCAAACAACTTGACAAGTTAGACCGACTAGAAGTAGATGAAGAAGACACGGCAATGCTAAGTCTTAAATTTCCACCGGCTCCACGTTCCGGTTCGTATCCGGTAATTGCAGAAAATGTAGAGAAAAGTTATGGCGATCATCTTATATTCAAAAATGTAACTCTAACTATCAACAGGGGTGACAAGGTTGCTTTTGTAGGAAAGAATGGAGAGGGAAAATCGACTTTGGTAAAATGTATTATGGGTGAGATCGATTTCAAAGGGAAATTAGAACTTGGTCATAATGTCAAGATCGGATATTTCGCTCAAAACCAAGCACAATTGTTGGACGAAAACAGAACCGTTTTCGAAACAATAGACTATGTAGCAACCGGCGATATACGAACCAAGATACGGGATATATTAGGAGCTTTTATGTTTGGAGGCGAAGCTTCAGATAAGAAAGTAAAAGTATTGTCAGGGGGTGAACGTAGCCGCTTGGCCATGATCAGGCTTTTATTAGAGCCTGTCAATCTATTGATTCTCGATGAGCCGACAAATCACCTTGATATGAAATCGAAAGATGTATTGAAAGAGGCTCTTAAAGAATTTGACGGAACTGTTATTGTTGTTTCTCATGACCGTGATTTTTTGAATGGGTTAGTCGACAAAGTATATGAGTTCGGAAACCAACAAGTAAAAGAACATCTTGGAGGAATATACGAATTCCTACAGAAAAAGAAAATGGACAATCTGCAAGAATTGGAAGTTTCGGCCAAAACAGAAACAGATAAGGCCTCTTCAGAGCAGACTCAAGAAACAGAAAACGCTTCTGCCAATAAATTATCATACGAAGAACGGAAGGAATTGGGGCGCCAGATAAAAAGGATTGAAAAGCAAATAACAGAAATAGAAAAACGAATTGCCGATAAGGAAACGGAAATAGAAAAACTAGAAAATCTAATGACTACTCCCGAAGGTGCGGCCAATACAACACTTTTCGAGAAACATGGGTTATTAGGAAAAGAACTTAAAAATGATATGGATATGTGGGAAAATCTCACATTAGAGCTCGAAGGACTCTCTAAAATGCAATAGTTTTATTTATATGAGACAAATATTTATAATATTAGCATTATCTCTTGTTGCGTTTGCTGCCAATGCACAGACACAACGGAAAGCATACATTACAGAAAATGAAAATTATCTGAAAAGAATGGCTCAATTTCAGCATAATCCCATCGAAAAAAACAAAATTGTTTTTTTAGGAAACAGTTTGACTCAAAACGGAAAATGGGATGAATATTTTCCAGTACAAAAACCGGTAAATAGAGGTATCGCAGGTGACAATACGGACGGAATGTTAGCTAGAATTGATGAGATTATCGACTCTAGGCCAACAAAATTATTCATCATGGGAGGAATAAATGACATATCTCAAGATAAGGTTTTGGATTCTATTATCTGTAATTTAGAAACAATACTGAAAGAGGTATTAATAAAGTCTCCTAAAACCAAAGTATATATCCAAAGTGTTCTTCCGATTAATAATGATTACAAAAGATATATGCGCCTGTCGGGTAAAGAAGGAAAAGTACCTGAGTTGAACAGTAAGATATTAGCAATGAGCAAAAAGTATAAAGTAACATTTATCAATTTATATCCGCTTTTTTTGAACACAAAAAAACAATTAGATGTTAAGTATACGAACGATGGATTGCACCTCAACAGTGATGGGTATATCGTTTGGTGCCAAGCACTCCAAAAATATATAGAATAAAAACAGCGACAGTGTTGTCTATTAATTATAATCAAAATGAAGAAAGTCTATTATTTACTACCACTTGCTGCTCTTGCATTTGCATCTGCATGCAAAGAAAAAGCTAAGGATCAAAATCAAGTTGTTGAAGCAAAACAATTTGATGTTGCTAACTTAGATACCACAGCTATTCCGGGTAACGATTTCTATCAGTTTTCGACCGGAGGATGGGCTAAAGCAAATCCAATACCGGCTGAATATTCTCGTTACGGATCTTTTGACCAGCTAGCTGAAAGAAATCAGCAACAGGTAAAAGGGCTGATTGAGGAACTAGGAAAAACAGAACATAAAGCGGGATCGATAGAGCAAAAGATTGGTGATCTATATGCAATGGGTATGGATAGCACAAAACTAAATAGTGATGGTGCTAAACCAATCCAATCGCAACTAGAAACGATAGCGAAAGCTGCTAACACAAATGATATTATAAAGTTAGTAGCCCAAATCAGACAATATGGAAACACTCCTTTCTTCGGAATGTACGTTGGTGCCGACGATAAAAACAGTTCGATGAATATTGTTCACTTATATCAAAGTGGACTTGGCCTTGGAGAACGTGACTACTATGTTGCGCAAGACTCTACTTCAGTAGCTCTTCGCAATGGATACAAAAATCTGATTGTAAATCAATTTAAAAATGCAGGCTATAGCGAAGCAGATGCAACAAAGGCATCGGAAGCTATCTTGAAAATAGAAACAACTCTGGCTCAATCACACTTCAAAAAGGAAGATACCCGTATTCCTGAACTGAACTATCACAAGATGAAAATTGAAGAGTTGAGCTCTAAAGTTGGATCTTTCGATTGGAATACATTCTTCAATGAAGCTAATGCCAAGGGGGTAACAGAATTGGATGTTAGTCAAATCAAACCTGTTGCAGAAGCCGTTAAATTGATACAAACTTTACCGATAGATGAAACTAAAGCTTATCTATCTTGGTGTGTAATCAATGCAGCAGCAGGATATTTGAGTGACCAGTTCGAAAATACAGATTTCGAATTTTATGGAAAACAGTTAACAGGACGTAAGGCACAACAACCTCGCTGGAAACGCACAGTAAGTACTGTTGACGGAGCTTTGAGCGAGGCTGTAGGACAAATGTATGTTGCAAAATATTTCCCTGCTGAGGCAAAGGAAAGAATGGTTAAGCTCGTAAAAAATCTTCAAACAACTTTAGGCGAACGTATTCAGAACTTAACATGGATGAGTGATGTTACTAAAGCAAAAGCGGAAGAAAAATTAAATGCTTTTACTGTAAAAATCGGTTATCCTGACAAATGGAAAGATTACACATCATTAGAAATCAAGAATGACAGCTATTGGGCAAATATTGTTCGTGCTAAGAATTTCGATTATAATGAAATGATTAACAAAATCAATAAACCTGTAGACAAGGCTGAATGGCACATGCCTCCACAAATGGTAAATGCATATTACAACCCTACAACAAATGAAATATGCTTCCCTGCCGGTATTCTTCAACCTCCATTCTTCTATCTTGATGCTGATGATGCTGTCAACTACGGAGCAATTGGAGTTGTAATCGGTCACGAAATGTCTCACGGATTCGACGATCAAGGTGCAAAGTATGACAAAGAAGGTAACCTTGCTGATTGGTGGACACCTCAAGATGCAAAACAATTCCAAGCAAGAGCTCAAGTATTAGTAGATCATTTCAACAAAATAGAAGTTCTGCCGAATGTATTTGCAAATGGATCATTTACACTTGGCGAAAACATTGGAGACTTCGGTGGCTTGCAAATATCATACAATGCATTCGAAAAAACTGAAGAAGCTCAAAAAGGTGTTAAGATCGATAATTTCACTCCTCAACAACGATTCTTCTTGTCATATGCCGGAGTATGGGCAGGTAATATCCGCGACGAAGAAATTCTTCGCAGAACAAAGATTGATCCACATTCGTTAGGTAAATATCGTGTAAACGGAACTCTACCGCATATCAATGCTTGGTACGATGCTTTCAATATCACCGACAAAGATGCGCTTTATATTCCTAAAGAAAAACGTGCTGACATCTGGTAAGCAGATAATATATACAATAAAAAAGGACAGTCTAACAACTGTCCTTTTTTATTTGTTTTATTTAGTTATACAATCTATAACAACGTACTTGCCAGTTCTGACAGTCTGCTTCGTTCCCCTTTCAGCAAATTGATATGGGCAAATAAGTCCTGCCCGTTCATTTTATCTATCACATATGCCAATCCATTAGACTGAGCATCAAGATAAGGCGAATCGATCTGTTGCAAGTCACCGGTAAATATCATTTTCGTTCCCTCTCCTGCCCTTGTTATAATAGTTTTAATTTCGTGTGGTGTCAAATTCTGGGCTTCGTCTATAATACAGAATGTTTCGGACAAACTACGCCCTCTGATATAAGCTAGCGCTTCTATTTCGAGCTTTTTACTAGTTTGCATTTCATCTATACTACGTGATTCTGCTCCGCCATACGCCAATTGATTCTTAATCACCAACAAGTTATCAAACAAGGGTTGCATATAAGGAGCTATTTTTTGCTTTTCGTCACCCGGAAGAAATCCTAGTTCTTTATTTCCTAAGGCAACAATAGGACGTGCCAACAATATCTGTCCATAATTTTCGTGCTGTTTCAAAGCCGAAGCCAGAGCCAAAAGCGTTTTTCCCGTTCCTGCCTTACCTGTCAGGGCAACTAACTTCACATCGGGATCCATCAATACTTCAATAGCAAAAGCCTGTTCTGCATTGCGCGGTTGAATACCATAGCAAGTTTGTTTCTCTACTTTTTTTATTTTGTTTGTAAAAGGATTGTAGCGAGCCAATGCACTCTTTTTCCCATTTTTCATCACAAAACATTCATTCGGGTTTACCGGATTATCCAGATTGAACTCGTCAAAAGGGATACCCTCCGGGTCTGAATATAAGCGATCGATTACTGATGAATCCTGATTAGCAAAAGTCTGGCATTGCTTATCAAACAAATAGACATTAGATACCTTATCATTTATATAATCTTCTGCAAATAAACCTATCGAACGCGCTTTCATCCGCAGGTTAATATCCTTAGTTACCAAAATAGTCTTACTTTTCGGATTTCGCTCCGAAATATCCAAGGTAGCCCCTAGTATACGGTGATCGGGAATCCTCTCCGGAAATATTTCATAAATACGATCATTTGCCCTTACTGATGTTTCGACAAACAGTCGTCCCATACCACTACCAATAGAAGCTCCTTTACTAAATAAATCATCATCTGTTATAGCATCCAATTGACGTAAAAACTCTCGTGCATTATAATTTATCTGGTCACTCCCTTTTTTAAATTTATCTAACTCTTCCAAGACAACGATAGGAATATAAATATCATTCTCTTCGAAATTGTCCAAACATCTGAAGTCATGTAAAATTACATTTGTATCCAGAACAAAATTTTTCTTTTTGCTTCTACTCATAGTCTAGTTTTATTAAAAAAATGATAAAGAGCTCTGTCTTTTATATAACAACATTAGCAGGTAATTTAGTTTAAGAAAAATAAAAATAAAAATTAAATCTCATAGAATAAATCTATATCTACACTTATAAACATTAAAGATTCAACACATTGTGAACAATAGCTAAGATAAAAAAATATTTAACAAGCATCTTTTTTCGGTCAGATGTGAGATAATTAGTATATTCGGGAAACTTTTAGTTTATTATTTTATTCTTCATTAATGTATCAACAATTACATGACAAATAAAGTAATAATTTTCACTTAAAAAACAGAGCAAATAAGATGAATCTTTCGAATCTAAAAACAGATAATTTCTTTCTTCTTGCCGGCCCTTGCGTCATAGAAGGCGAAGAAATGGCACTGCGTATTGCAGATACAGTAATGAATATAACATCCAAATTAAATATCCCATACGTTTTTAAAGGTTCTTATAAAAAAGCAAACCGTTCTCGTGTCGATTCCTTTACAGGTATTGGTGACGAAAAAGCACTGAAAATCTTGCGTAAAGTAAACGAAACATTTGGAATACCTACAGTAACGGATATTCACGAAACACACGAGGCTGCAATGGCTGCCGAGTATGTAGACGTTCTTCAGATTCCGGCTTTTCTTTGCCGTCAAACCGATCTGCTGATAGCTGCTGCCAAAACCGGAAAAGTTGTAAACATCAAAAAAGGACAATTCTTAGCACCCGGAGCTATGAAATTTGCAGCACAAAAGGTAGTTGATTCTGGTAACAATAATGTAATATTGACTGACAGAGGAACATCATTCGGTTATTCCGACCTTGTTGTCGATTTCAGAGGAATACCCGAAATGAGAGAATTCGGTTTTCCTGTTGTATTAGATGCAACACACTGTTTACAGAAACCAAATCAGGCATCAGGTGTTACAGGAGGTCAGCCACAATTGATAGAAACAATGTGTAAAGCAGCAATAGCAACAGGCGTAGATGGACTTTTTATGGAAACACATTTCGATTGTGCAAATGCTTTGTCTGACGGAGCTAATATGTTACCGCTAGACCAATTGGAAGGATTATTAAAAAAACTGACACGAATAAAGGCTGCATTAAAAGAATGAAAGTAGAAGTTTGTTTTTCTCCGGCTTTGTACCCTTATTATGCTGGAGATGGTGATAAAGTTGTAGTAGTTGTAGATATCTTCCGAGCATCAACTACGATGTGTGCTGCTTTCGGTAATGGAGTGCAGAGCATTATTCCTGTGGCATCTATCGAAGAGGCGCAAGAATATAAAAAGGAAGGCTTTTTGGTGGGTGCGGAACGAAATGTAAAACGTTGTGATTTTGCAGACTTTGGTAATTCACCATTCGATTACACCAGAGAAAAAGTGGAAGGGAAAGATATTGTATTCACTACCACCAATGGTACGCAAGCTATCAATATTGCATCTGATTGCTATTCGCTGATTATAGGAGCTTTTTCTAATATCCAAGCGATTGCTGATTATTGCATTGACAAACAAAAAGATGTGATTATTCTATGTGCAGGATGGAACAACCGTTTCAATTTGGAAGATACATTATATGGTGGAGCATTAGCTAAATTACTGATCGACAAGGGAAGTTATATATCTGATTCGGATGCTACAAATGTTGCCCTATTGATGTGGAAAGAAGCTGAACCGAATATAAAGCAATATGTAGGGCAGGCTGAACATATGAAAAGATTGGAAGCTAACAACCTCCACGACTCTGTCGATTATTGCCTTACCCTCAACACTGTCAATCTTGTTCCTCTATACAATAAAAATACGGGAAAGCTTACATTGGCATAAAAAAATATGGCGGCACATAACAAGCTTGGGAAAAAAGGGGAAGAAGAAGCTGTACGTTATCTTTGCAAGAATGGGTATGTGATACTGGAGCAGAATTGGCTATGTGACAAATATGAGATAGATATAATTGCCCAAAATGAAGATGATATCGTTTTCGTAGAAGTTAAAACCAGAAATACGGACAGGTGGGGTAATCCGGAGGATGCCGTATCAAACAAAAAAATAAAAAGGATTGTTGAAGCTGCCGATTTCTATCTGAACAAGAATAATATCGACCTTCCGGCACGCTTTGATGTAATCTCAATCATATATGATAAAAAAGGTTTTGATATAACACATATTGATGATGCATTCTTGGCACCAATAAACTAAACGAAATATGAATATTGAAGAGTTGAGAGAGTATTGCTTATCGAAAAAAGGAGCTTCGGAGAGTTTCCCTTTCGGAGAAGATACACTTGTATTTAAAGTTATGGACAAGATGTTCGCTTATTTTTCCATAGCTCCCAAAGATGGTGAGTTTTTTGTCAATCTTAAATGTGATCCGGATAGGGCTATTGAGCTTAGAGAAGAATATGAAGGTGTGAGAAAGGGATATCACACAACAGGTAAAATGTGGAATTCTGTTTATCTGGAAAGCGATGTTTCGAACGGATTAATAAAAGAACTTGTAGACCACTCGTTGGATGAAGTGATAAAAAATCTACCGAAAAAGAAACAAGAGGAATATAAAAATAGCTAGAAAATATGCCTTGCTATATCCATCTGGAAGAAACAGAATCGACCAACAATTATATAAAAAATGAACTTCTAACTGAAAGTAAAGAAGATGATATAATAATTGTCTCTACAGATCACCAAACCGCAGGAAAAGGTCAGCGAGGTAATAATTGGGAATCGGAAAAAGGAAAGAATCTCACATTTAGTATCCTATTCCATCCAACCGATATTGAAGCAAACCAACAGTTTATTATCTCTCAGTTCACCTCACTTGCCATTAAAGATACATTGAGCCAATATACGAAAGATATATCTATCAAATGGCCGAACGATATTTATTGGAAAAATAAAAAAATTTGCGGTATATTAATCGAAAACAGCCTGATTGATACAACGATTGCTTCCTCAATTATTGGTATTGGACTAAATATTAATCAGACAGAATTTACAAATAAAGCACCTAATCCGATTTCTTTAAAACAGATTACAGGTAATGATTATGACCTAGACAAAGTACTACATGAGGTTATAGATCGTATTTCACTCTATTATAATAAAATAGATAAAAATGGGTCGGAAGATATAGCCAAAAGATATAAAAACTCTTTATTCAGGCATGAAGGATATCATACGTATAATGATGGAACGCATAATTTCATGGCTCGCATAAAAGATATAGAGCCTTCTGGACTATTAGTTCTAGAAATGGAAGATGGAAGTGTGCATAAATATGCATTTAAAGAAATAAAGTATATTCTTTAGGCAATCTTGTCACTTCTCTTTTTAGTATTTGGCAAAAAAGCGGCAACTAGCCCAATAAGAGGAAGAAAAGCACATATGTCATACACATGCTGTATACTAGTCTCATCTGCCACTTTACCCAAAACAGCAGAAGCAATACCGGCAACACCAAACGCTAGTCCAAAAAATAAACCTCCGATCAAGCCAACCTTACCCGGAACCAATTCCTGTGCATATACTAAAATTGCCGAAAAAGCAGAAGATAAAATAAGACCAATCAGAATACTCAACGCACAAGTCCATGCTAGACCGACATGTGGCATAATAAGAGCAAAAGGAGCTGTACCTAATATAGAAGCCCATATTACGTACTTACGTCCAAAACGATCGCCAATAGGGCCACCAATAACTGTACCAACAGCTACTGCAAACAAAAATGCAAAAAGATATAGCTGAGCATTCTCTACCGAAACATTAAATTTATCGATAAGGTAAAACATATAGTAACTATTGAGGCTAGCCATATAAACATACTTCGAAAAGATTAAAATTAACAGGATCGAAATGGCAAATGCAGTTTTCGATCGTGAATATATCATCTCACTTTTTATTTTTGTATTACTATCCTCTGCTTCGGTACGAGAAGCCAGTCTATACAAATTAGCTTTGTACCATTTACTGATAAACAGCATTATAATAATACAAACTAAAGCTATAAACGACAGCCATCCTACGTTGCGCTGCCCGTAAGGGGTGATGATCCAAAGAGCAAGAAGAGGACCTAATGATGAACCAAAGTTACCACCAACTTGAAATATGGATTGAGCTAAACCATGTTTTCCGCCGGATGCCAAATAGGCTAATCTCGAAGCTTCAGGATGAAATATTGAAGAACCTAGTCCTGTAAAAAAGACGGCAAATAATACTTGAGCAAAACTAGAAGCAAATGCAAGTAGTATTATTCCCAACATTGTAAATGTCATCCCAATAGGTAACGAATAAGGTTGCGGGCGTTTGTCTGTTATTATCCCTACAACAGGTTGAAACAAAGATGATGATAATTGAAATACCAATGTTATTAATCCAATCTGAGTGAAATTCAATAAAAGAGAATCTTTCAATAACGGATATACTGCAGGAATGATAGACTGTAATGTATCATTCAACATATGGGAAACAGACAGCAACGATAGTATTGTGAAAGCTGTGCCTGCTTTATTATTCATTTTCATAAACCAATTGCATTTGAAGGCTCAAAGATAGGATTATTATACTTTATATCCATTAAGCGATGGTACTATTAAAGACAGCGAATTGGTATTTATTCAGAATACTAACTCAGCCTTGAATAGCATTCTTTATCAAAATTTGTTATTTACTGAAAAAAAATACATTCTAATTATAGAATATGCATTTTTATGTATATTTTTGCATAACAAATGTATATTTATACATGTATGACAAAGAAATTTAGGCATAAAATCATTAAAGAGATAATTCAAAATCAAGATATTACGAGTCAGGATATGCTTCTGAATATCCTTATCGAGAAAGGATTCGAGTTAACTCAGGCAACATTATCTCGCGATATAAAAGAATTAAAAATAATAAAAGTGCCCAATTCGAATGGTGTATATAATTACCGCCATTCCGAATCGATACCGACACTTCAACAAGAAGATATTTCATTAGTTAATACTTTCAAATTTGTAAATATTGACTTCTCCGGACAATTAGCTGTTGTCAAAACCCGTCCGGGATATGCAATGGCTATTGCAGGTGAAATAGATAAAAGAGCTACTCAATGTATACTAGGCACAGTTGCGGGTGATGACACAATATTATTAATACCACGAGAAGGAAAAACCCATGATGAGATAATTGAATCATTATCACAATTTATGCCTTAACTGGTATTAGCAGTAATTATAATTTAAGATCAACATTATCATTTTCAATAATAGAAATGGACACACTAGAAATCCAAATTCAAATAGCAAACGAAAGCCATCTTGGATATGTACAGACCATCTTGGATACCATAGAAGCTGCTGCAAAAGTACGAGGAACAGGGATTGCCAAAAGGACACCTGATTATCTCGAATTAAAAATAAAAGAGGGAAAAGCTATTATAGCACTTGCCGGAGATGAATTTGCCGGATTTTGTTATATAGAATCATGGGGCAACAAGCAATATGTAGCTAACTCAGGTTTGATTGTTGTCGAAAAATTTCGTCAACACGGACTTGCTAAAAAAATTAAACAGCATGCTTTTTCATTAGCCCGTACCATGTTTCCTTCAGCTAAAGTATTCGGACTGACATCGGGTGCCGCCGTAATGAAAATAAATACAGAACTGGGATATGTACCTGTTAGCTTTGCTCAATTGACCGATGATGAAGCATTCTGGAGAGGTTGCCAAGGCTGTGTCAATTATGATGTACTTACACGTACAGATCGTAAATATTGTATTTGTACAGCAATGCTTTTTGACCCAGAGAAGCATAAAGACAAGAAAGAAGTAAAGGCTATTGTAAAAGACTTCAAAAAACAGTTAAAAGATAGATTGAAAGAAAAATAAACTATATATAATATGAAAAAGAAAGTTGTTTTAGCATTTAGTGGCGGATTAGATACATCGTTCTGTGCAATGTATTTATCCAAAGATTTGGGATATGAAGTATACACTGCGATTGCTAACACCGGAGGATTTACACCCAACGAATTGAAAGTGATCGAAGAAAAAGCATACAAATTAGGAGCAAAAAAACATATCAGTCTCGATATCACACAAGAGTATTACGAAAAGAGTATCAAATACATGATATTCGGGAATGTATTGCGTAATGGAACATATCCGATATCTGTTAGCTCCGAACGTATTTTTCAAGCTATTGCTATTATCAACTATGCTAAAGAAATTGGTGCAGATGCTGTTGCACACGGCAGCACGGGAGCAGGCAACGACCAGGTACGGTTCGATTTGACATTTGACGTATTAGCACCGGGTATCGAAATCATCACTCCTACCCGCGATATGATATTGACTCGTGACTATGAGATCAATTATCTTAAAGAACATGGTTATGAAGCCGACTTCACGAAGATGGAATATTCTATCAACAAAGGGCTTTGGGGAACAAGTATAGGTGGTAAGGAAACATTGAAATCAAATAAAACTCTTCCGGAAGAGGCTTATCCATCTCAATTGAAAAAGAAAGATCATGAAACTTTGACTATTGATTTCGAACAGGGAGAAATCGCAGCCGTCAATGGTGAAAAATATGCAGATAAAGTAAAAGCCATCCAAAAAATTGAAGATATAGCATCAGCTTATGCCATTGGACGCGATATGCACATTGGTGATACTATAATAGGTATCAAAGGACGTGTCGGGTTCGAAGCTGCTGCACCACTTGTCATCATTAATGCTCATAAGATGCTCGAAAAACATACTTTGAGTAAATGGCAACAGTACTGGAAAGATCAGACAAGTAATTGGTATGGAATGTTTCTTCACGAAGCACAATACCTTGAACCTGTAATGCGTGATATTGAAGCTATGTTAGAAAGTTCGCAACGGAATGTTACGGGTCGTGTTATCATCGAATTGAAGCCTTATCACTATACATTGGTTGGTGTTGAGAGCGATTTCGATTTGATGAAAGCCGATTTTGGTGAATACGGCGAAGTAAATAAGGCTTGGACTTCGGACGATGCTAAAGGATTTACTAAAATTTATTCTATCCCGAATAAGATATATTATAGTGTTCAAAAGAAGAACAATAAGTAATATTTAAAAAAAAGGATAAGAGACAGACATTTTTATGGAATTGATGCAAGACTTTACTCTATAGAGTATAAATCTTTCACACCTAACCAATGAAATATACCAAATACGAATCATATAAAATGTTGTAAATCTCTTATTCTTTTCTTTTAATTTGAAACAGATCATAAAAGTATATGAACAATAAAAAAATAAAAGCAGGAGTTATAGGTGGTGCTGGATATACTGCCGGCGAATTGATTCGTATATTACTGAATCATCCACATGCTGAACTGGAGTTTGTAAACAGTACAAGTAATGCGGGTAATAAACTATATGATGTACATAGTGGACTGATTGGTGAAACCGAGATGAGTTTTACAGATCAGATGCCTTATGATAAAATAGACGTTCTGTTTTTTTGTACTGCACATGGCGATACTAAAAAATTTATGGAAGCCAATGATGTGCCGAAACATTTAAAAATAATAGATCTATCGACCGACTATCGCCACAAGGCAGCAGGTAATGATTTTATATATGGATTGCCGGAATTGAATAAAAGCACCATACAGAAGGCAGATAGGATTGCCAATCCGGGGTGTTTTGCGACAGCTATACAATTAGCATTACTACCTCTGGCACAAGCAAAACTTCTCAACTCAGAGGTTCATGTCAATGCCATCACCGGATCGACAGGTGCAGGTGTAAAACCCGGAGCAACAAGTCATTTTAGTTGGCGTGAAAATAATATATCTGTATATAAAGCTTTTGAACATCAACATCTGACGGAAATACGTCAATCGTTAGAAGGGTTATATCAGGATTTTGACGAGGATATAAATTTTATTCCTGTACGAGGAAATTTTACCCGAGGTATTTTTGCATCCATTTATCTGGAATATGACGGAACAATAGAAGAAGCAAATAAGCTATATAGTACATATTATGTTGATTCACCATTTACTATCGTGACCGATAAAAATCCAGATTTGAAACAAGTGGTCAACACAAATAAGTGTATATTGCATCTGGAGAAGCATGGAAATAAATTATTAATATTATCATGCATAGATAATCTGATAAAAGGAGCATCCGGACAAGCTGTTCATAACATGAACCTAATGTTTGGATTAGATGAAACTGAAGGACTAAAATTAAAGGCCAGCGCCTTCTAGGGCTTTTACGATCCCAATAGCCTCTGTATATTGGGATTGAGCAATGAACCTAAGACAATAATAATCTAAATACTATAGCATTATGAAATTTGAAGTTGATTATCAAACATTAAATGACCTGGAGATTTTTAACATAGTCAAAAAAGAGAACTCTGTGTTTAGATTATTCAATTTCACACAGTGTCTTGGGGGACGAGAAAAATTATATGAGTTTTTATCCACTCCTTCATCTGACATAAATGTAATAAATGAACGAAAGGATAGTATTGCATTTTTTCAGAAATATGTACCGGAAGGTTTGAATGTAAATAAAGACTCACTCGATTTTGCTGAATTCTATCTCCGAAACGCCCATGCTCCTCTAAGGCAGCCTACTGTTTTTGCACCTATTGGGAGGATATTGGATAAGCTAAATCCGAATAGTGATAGGTTTGTCATAGATAAGGGTGTTATATCTGTGGTTGATCTACTAGATACGGTCTATTCTTTTTCGAAGAAACTAAATGATCAATTAGAAGCAAACCCGTGTCCTAAGTATCTTAAACAAAACAATGAGAAAGTTTTGGAGCTTTTTTCTCAGCCAATATATTCAGAAATAATCAGGCACAAAAAGCCAAATGCATTTAACACGATTAGATTTGATCGTATGTTCCGACTTACTGATAAGAAAATAATATCATTCTTTCTGAATATGATCTATGAATATGATGCATTTTTCACTATTGCAAAAACATCTGAAAAATATGGTTTCTCATATCCGGAAATAGTTCCAGAAACAGAAAACTGTTTTGAGGTAGAAGGGCTTTTTCACCCATTTGTCAAAGATGCAATTGCAAATGATCTAAAATTTGAAGAAATATCAAATCTTTTATTCGTTTCCGGACCTAATATGGCCGGAAAATCAACATTCCTGAAAGCACTTGGTGTTGCAACATACTTAGCTCATGCCGGATTTCCTGTTCCTGCAAAAAGGATGAAAGTAAGTGCATTATCGGGCATCTGCACAACGATTAATATAGCAGATAATTTAAGTTCCGGCTACAGCCATTTTTATGCAGAAGTGATGAGAATAAAAGATGTTGCCAACAAATTAACGACAAATCGGAATATGCTTGTTATTTTTGATGAATTATTCAGAGGTACAAATGTGAAAGATGCATATGATGGAACATTAGCTATCGTATCGGCTTTTTCACATGTCAAAAGTTCCTTCTTTGTTATATCAACCCATATAGTAGAAGTTGCTAAAGAATTAGAAATAAACGATAAAATTCAATTCTGCTATTTTGAAGTAGACAAAGAAAGCGGATACCCTACATATACATACAAATTACGAGATGGAGTCTCAGATGTCAGGCTTGGAATGTATATTATTAATAATGAAAAACTGGTAGAGCAAATACATGCTATCATGAATTGAAAAACAAAAAAACTAATATAAAATGAAATTATTTGATGTATTCCCATTATTTGATATAAACATAGTAAAAGGGGAAGGATGTTATGTCTATGACGACAAAGGCAATAAATATTTAGATCTTTACGGAGGTCATGCAGTTATCTCAGTCGGTCATTCACACCCTTATTATGTAGAAAAAGTAACCGATCAATTAAATAAAATTGGGTTCTATTCCAACTCTGTAATCAACAAACTACAACAAGAACTTGCTGAAAAATTAGGAGAACAATGTGGCTATCCTGACTATAATTTATTTCTGATAAATTCGGGAGCAGAAGCAAATGAAAATGCAATAAAACTGGCATCGTTTCACAACGGACGAAAAAAAGTACTGGCATTCCAAAAAGCATTTCATGGTCGTACTTCTGTTACTGTTGCAACTACAGACATACCTGCCTATTCGGCTCCTGTAAATGAAAATAAGAATATCACATTTGCTCCTTTTAACGACATTGATTTCATAAAAAAAGAATTAAACTCAAAAGAATATTGTTCTGTCATTATTGAAGGAATTCAAGGAGTTGCCGGAATACAAATACCGGATGATACATTCTTAAAACAACTTCGTGAAGTCTGTACCGAAACCGGAACAATACTAATTCTGGACGAGATACAATCCGGATATGGACGTAGTGGTAAATTTTTCGCTCATCAATATGCCGATATTCAAGCCGACTTGATAACAGTAGCTAAAGGAATAGGAAACGGCTTTCCGATGGCAGCCGTATTAATCCACCCGATGTTCAAAGCAGTATATGGACAGTTGGGAACAACTTTTGGTGGTAATCATCTGGCATGTGCAGCAGCAATTGCCGTATTGGATATTATGAAAAAAGAAAAGCTAGTTGAAAATGCTTACACTATAGGTCAATTTTTAATAGAAGAACTAAAGAAAATACCTCAAATAAAAGAAGTCCGGGGAAGAGGCTTAATGATCGGGATGGAGTTTGATGAACCCATCAAAGAGAAACGCAGCAAACTTCTGTTTGAAGAAAAAATATTTACAGGTGCTACAGGGTCAAACGTATTCCGCCTATTACCTCCACTTTGCCTCACAATAGATCAAGCCAAAGAATTTTTAATACATTTCAAGAAGGTGATAGCTTCATAAAAAATTGTATTTTTGGAATGTGAAAAAAAGATATATCAAACACAGCCTACTTGCACTAGGAATATTATTATTCTTTAGTGCAGGGGCTTATTTTGCATTGTATGAAGGATATATCAGACTCAATTATCCCTCATTCTATACTTACCCTATACATGGACTTGATATATCACACCATCAGGATGAAATAGATTGGAATAAATTAGATAAGAGATATAGCCAGTTTATATTTATTAAGGCAACAGAGGGTGCAACCCATAAGGATAGCAGATTCGAAGAATATCGGACACAGGCCAGAGCTCATAATATTCCGGTGGGGGCATACCATTTTTTTACATTTTGTAAAAGTGGTAAAGAGCAAGCTATTAATTTTATGGAGACGGTTCCGATAGATAGTTGTGACCTACCACCGGCTATAGACTTAGAGTTTGATGGCAACTGCAACAAAGCAAACCACAAAGAGAACTTGTTGTATGAAATTACGGAATATATAGACATTATCGAAACTTATTACAATAAGAGGGTTATCATTTATGCCACTTCTGAATTTTACAAGAAGTATATTGCAAACAACTTTAAAGATAATCCTATCTGGTTTCGGAATGTATATTCGAAGCCTAAACTTGAGAATAACCGTCAATGGTCTTTTTGGCAATATACAAATAGGGGGCGAATAAGTGGAATAAATTCATTCGTGGATATAAATACATGGGCAGGAACAAGGAAAGAATTCTACGATTTCATAAACAGTAATATACAAAAAAAAGAGTGATGGTATATCACTCTTCTTTTATTACCTATCTTATTTATTTTTATTGATATTCGGACAATAAGGCAGCACCTACTATTACAAAATAAATAATTCCACCGACAATTGCTAATACATTGAGTACCATTGTTACAATAGCCATTATTTTTGCCGTTTGAGCCGCACTTTCAGCACCATCATAATCGCCGGCAGCAAATTTAGAATCAACCTGTAAAGCAAATACTACAGCTATGATACCCGTAATGACCCCAATACAAGAAGTACAGGTGGCTAAAACAGCTCCTACTATTGACAAAACAAGACTATTATCAGGCTTTGGACGCACATCAAATCTATTTTGATTATATGATTGCCCTTGGTTATAATATTGTGCTCCTTGCTGATTGCTACCCGGAGCATAACTTGGCCCAAATGGTTCTTTAGGAGGTTGATTAGATGCTCCACCTGCATTTGGAGCATTTTGATTATTAGGATCATTCAATTCTGACATAATAATAATTATTGTTTAATTTAAGCGGAAATATTATTAATAACTGTCCAAATATATAAATTTATAACTGATAGATGAAAAAAAAAGAATTTTTGTTTGTCCTATTCAAAAAAATATTACTTTTGTAACCATAAACATCAAAATAAGCACTTTTGCGATGAAACATTTTTCTTATACATATTTCTTCTTTTTTTACTTTTATTTTAAAAAGTGAAACAGGATTTTGTATGAGAAATTTAGGTTGAAAAACAAAATAAAAATATATAGAATCCTGTCTTTTAGACGGGATTTTTTTTTGATAATACATCTATATGAAACAAGTAGCCATTCAGGGAGGATTAGGAGCATATCACGGTATTGCCGCAGAAAATTTCTTTAACGAAGAAGTTGATATAATACCGTGTGCAACATTTCGTGATATTTTCAGGACTATCAAAAAAGATCCTAATATAATAGGTATCATGGCTATTGAAAACACAATTGCAGGCAGTCTTTTACAAAACAATGAATTGTTGAAAGAAAGTAAATTACCAATAGCAGGAGAATATAAACAACGTATTTCCCATTGCATTGCTGCACTTCCGGGACAATCTATTCACGACATAAAGGAAGTACAATCGCATCCGATTGCATTGATGCAATGTACCGAATTTCTGGATACGCTTCCCGGTGTCAAAGTTGTGGAGCATGAAGATACTGCACTGGCTGCACGTGATATTGCAAAAAATAATACAACAAGTACAGCGGCAATATGTAGTACCAAAGCAGCAGAGATATATGGACTAAATATACTAGCGAGTGGAATTGAGACAAATAAGCACAATTTTACTCGCTTTCTTATTTTTGGAAATCGATGGATTGTTGACGAAATTCAGAAAAATGAAGTACTGAATAAATCATCAATAGTATTTACACTTCCTCATAGCGAAGGTAGCTTATCGAAAGTATTGTCAGTCTTATCTTTTTATGGAATAAGTCTTACCAAAATACAATCATTGCCAATAATCGGGCACGAATGGGAATATCAATTTTATGTAGACCTCAAATTTTCCAATATAGACCGTTACCATCAATCGTTAGACGCAATACGTCCATTAACCAGCGATCTGAAAATATTAGGAGAATATCCCGAAGGTAGACAAAGCCAGATTTAGATATTAGTCAACAAAAAAGTATAAATATAAAAGCTATCAGTCTATAAATATGAAAAAAATAGCAGCAGCAGAGCGTCTTAACACCGTTAATGAATACTATTTCTCAATCAAACTGAAAGAGGTGGCAGAAATGAATGCTGCCGGAAAGAATGTCATTAGCCTTGGTATCGGTAGCCCCGACCTTCCTCCTTCGCAGGAAACAATTGATGAATTAGGAAAAGTTGCACATGAAAGTAATGCTCATGGTTATCAACCACATGTAGGGATACCTGAATTAAGAAACGCATTTGCTGACTGGTATAAAAGAATATATAATGTAAATCTGGATTCCGCAAAGGAAATACAACCATTGATTGGGTCTAAAGAAGGCATACTCCATATCTCTTTGGCTTTTCTAAATCCGGGAGATGGAGTACTGGTTCCTAACCCCGGATATCCGACCTACAGTTCTGTGAGCAAATTGATAGGAGCCAATATAACCACATACGATCTGGATGAAAGCAATAACTGGCAACCAGATTTTGAAGCATTGGAAAAAATGGATCTATCCAATATCAAATTAATGTGGATAAATTATCCCAATATGCCAACGGGAGCAAATGCAACGCAAGAATTATTCGAAAAGATTGTAGCTTTTGGGCGTAAACATGGGATCGTTATTGTCCATGACAATCCATACAGTTTGATTCTGAACAAGAAACCATTAAGTATATTACAAGTAGAAGGAGCTAAGGACATATGTATCGAACTTAACTCGATGAGTAAATCGCATAATATGCCAGGATGGAGATTAGGTATGATAGCATCTAATCCACAATTTATACAATGGGTTTTAAAAGTATTGAGCAATATAGAAAGCGGGATATTCAAACCAATGCAAAAAGCTGCTGTAGCAGCGCTGAATAATTCTGCAGAATGGCATCAGAGGAATAACATTGAATTATATGCCAACCGTCGCCAATATGCTGAAGAAATAATGAATGCACTTGGTTGTACTTTTGATAAAAATCAAGTAGGAATGTTTTTATGGGGAAAAATACCAGATCAATATAAGGGCAGTGAAGAGCTTGCTGATAAGATATTATATAATGCAAATGTATTTTTAACCCCGGGCTTCATTTTTGGTAGCAACGGAGAGCGTTACATACGTATATCCTTATGTTGTAACGAAGAGATGCTAAAAGAAGCTTTAAGACGTATAAAAGAAATTATCTAAACAAAAAATAATATGGATTATAATCAACTCCTTGAGCAATATGGAGGTATTAGTTTAGAGAAACAATATTCTTTATTTGAAATTATTAGTGAAAGCAATTGGAACATTGATATTAATAAAGGAATTATCTCGTTTAGTAATGGTGTCGAATTTCCGATACAAATATTGGGAACATTCTCTCATTCAAGTGAAACTTGGTTATGGGCATGGGAAAACAAAGCTTCGAATATACTCGAGCCTTTACTTGCAGATGCGGAAGCATTAAGGCAAATTGGTCTTGACCACAACATAGAGGCTTTTTGTACACCTAAATACGAGAGCGATGCAACTCAAGTTCATGCAATTGGTCTGATTGCTTCGGGAATACTTAATTCTAGTGCATACTATATGGCAGATTATGGTGAGGGAATTTTACTTGTAACTATAAAATCTGACCTGATTGATAAGGCCAAATATAACGAGCAAGCTCGTATCTTATCAGTATTTCCAAATCTGATTTCAATATTCCCTATAAATCATAAAAATGCCTTGACCAACTATTTGAATAAGAAAGGCTATGAAGTAAATGACAATGAAGATAAACTATCAGCAAAAAAGGATAGCAACACAATATATGCTGACTTTGATAAACAGAGCAGGTTAATAAACCTCAATGGAGAATTAAAATAATAATCAAAAATAAAAGAATAAAATTATGAAATTAGATTCAATCTTACTACCGGGAGTAGATCCTAAACGTCCGATGGTTATCGCAGGCCCTTGCAGTGCTGAAACGGAAGAACAAGTAATGACTACAGCTAAACAGTTAGCTGCCAAGGGCATCAAAATTATGCGTGCAGGCATCTGGAAACCTCGTACAAAACCGGGTGGTTTTGAAGGTGTTGGCAGCGTTGGACTAACATGGCTGAAAAAGGTAAAGCAAGAAACAGGTATGTATGTATCAACAGAGGTTGCTACTCAAAAGCATGTGTACGAAGCTTTGAAATATGGTGTGGATCTTCTTTGGATTGGAGCACGTACAACAGCAAATCCATTTGCTGTACAGGAAATAGCTGATGCTTTGGAAGGCGTAGATATTCCCGTATTAGTGAAAAATCCGGTGAATCCTGATCTTGAATTGTGGATTGGAGCATTAGAACGTTTGAGCAATGCAGGTTTAACTAAGCTTGGTGCTATACACAGAGGATTCAGTTCTTATGACAAAAAGATCTATCGTAATCTTCCTCAATGGCATATACCAATAGAATTAAAACGCCGCTATCCTGATCTTCCAATCATCTGTGACCCCAGCCACATCGGGGGCAATCGTGAATTGATACAGCCTCTTTGCCAACAAGCGATGGATGTAAATTTCGAAGGCTTAATTATCGAAACACATTGTGACCCATCATGTGCATGGAGTGATGCTGCACAGCAAGTTACACCAGATCGTTTGGACGAGATACTAAAAGCTCTTATAATAAGAGATGGAAAGCAATCGACTGAAGACCTTTCTGAATTGCGCAAACAAATTGACGAGCTTGATGATCAATTACTGGAATTGCTAGCTAAGCGTATGCGTGTATCCTGCGAAATAGGTACTTTCAAAAAAGAACACAATATGACTGTTGTTCAAACCGACCGCTATGATGAAATCTTAAACACACGTATTACTCAGGCTGAAAAAATGGGTATGAACCCAGAATTTATGCGTGTTGTATTAGAGGCTATACATGAAGAATCGGTTAGAAAACAAGTTGATATATTGAATAAATAATCAAAAATATAATAATGCAGAGTTAATTATCTCTGCATTATTTCTTATAAGATAAGCAATGAAAATATTAATATTAGGGGCTGGAAAGATGGGATCTTTCTTTGCTGATGTAGTAAGCACAGACCACGAAGTTGCCATTTTCGATACAGATCCGGATAAACTTCGATTTACATACAATACGGTAAGGATGAGCGATCCGAAAGAAATTTCAAATTTCAATCCCGATTTGGTCATCAATGCTGCAACTGTAAAATATACAATAGATGCATTCAAAACAATTCTTCCTTATATAAGTAAAGATTGCATAATTTCAGATATAGCTTCTGTGAAAACAGGATTGAAAGAGTTTTATGGAAGTGTAGAGAATCCTTTTGCTTCATCACACCCTATGTTTGGTCCTACTTTTGCCGATCTGCGTAACCTCAGTACACAAAGTGCAATTGTTATATCTGAATCAAGTCCGGCAGGTAAAGAATTTTTCTTAAACTTGTATAGAGGTCTAAATCTCCGTGTATTCGAATATACTTTTGAAGAGCATGATGAAACTATAGCTTACTCGTTATCTATCCCCTTTGCTTCAACTTTAGTATTCACATCTGTGATGAAACATCAAGATGCTCCGGGAACAACTTTTAAACGGCACATGGATATTGCAAAAGGACTGCTATCTGAAGATGACTTTTTGCTAACTGAAATATTATTCAACCCATATACACCTTCCCAAATAGATGGAATTATTAAAGAATTACAACATCTTCAAAGTATTATTGAGAAGAAGAATAGTCATGACATGCTCAAGTTTCTGACAAAGGCCAGAGAAAACATTGCTGAAAAATAATATTATAAAATATAATAAGCTACCAATAAATGGTAGCTTATTTTTTATATAACCTGTTGTATAAATAAGTTTAAATCGTCGGTCTTCGACAATCCTAGTTTTTGTTTTAATCGATACTTAGTCATTCTGACCGTTTTAGCTTCAATATAAAGTAGAGAGGCAATATCTTTAGTAGATAAATTCATAAAAATAAAAGTACAATATTTAAGGTCGAGAGGAGTCAATTTTTGCTGAGCATGCTCCTGTAACTTTGTATAAAAATCAGGGTGTATCTTTTTTACATACTCATTAAATTCTTCAAAATTATTATCATGCTTATTTTCCTCTTTCAACAAACGTTTAATATACATAATATCAGAAGTAGATTTTTCATTCGCCAAATTGGTCTTTATTTGATTTATCACCTCATTTTTATGATTTAATTGTAAGTTACCGGCAAGAAGTTCCTTTTGTAACTTATTCATCTCATAAGCATTAAGTAAAGCTCTATTTTTTTCAACTTCAAGCAATAATTCCACATTCTTTTTTTCAACCTTTACATTCTCTGCTTCTACTTGTTTAATCTGTGCATACAACTGCGTCTCCTCATTTTCTTTGACCAAAAGTAATTCTTTTTGTAAGCTGGTTTTTAACCTCAATTTGTAGATAATAACTAATAGCACAAGCCCAATTAATAGTATTGTAGATAAAACTATATAGAATGTATAAATTTGATTTTGTAAACGAGACTCTTCTAATTCATACTGCTTTTGTTTTACGTTCAGCTTTGCTTCGGCAATTTGTGCCTCACGCATATACTTCTCTGTTGTCATTTTTTTATAAAAGAATAAAGCTTTTTCCTGAGCTTCTAAGGCTTTTTCACTATTACCAGATTCTTTATATACATCGCTTAGTGTGGTATATTGATTATATAAAATGTCGTAAACCCCTGTTTCATCACTAGTCAGAGATAACCCTTTTAATGCAAATTCCTCAGCTTTAGCATAGTTCTTCTTATCGAGTTCTATCCGACTCAACAAGTCATACCCTAGTACTTGGGTTTTAATATCAGAAATCTCTGTAGTAAATTCGATTGTTTTATTTCCATAAAATAATGCAGAATCTGGTTCACCCCTCATTTTATAAATATCAGCACGACAATATAATGCATATGCATACTCTGCCCCCGGAAGCCGTTTTCTTTCTTTCGGATAATACTGCATTGCCAGATCGGACATATATAAAGCTGAATCTAATAACGATTTCTCGGACTTTCCAGATTCTTCATACATTTTTTTATAACAATCCCAATATTGATTAATACGGGTAATTTGAAGCCATGGTGCATCTATCTCTTTGGATGCCCTGAAAGATCTATCTAAATATCTTTTTGCTATTTGGTTATCTATATTACTATAATAATGGTAAAAACTAAAATTTAATTTTGCTTCAAACTCAAATTTCTTGTATTCTTTGTCTTTCGGCACTTGCGAAAGCAAATCCAGAGCGGGCAACAGGATATCCGGAGTACCTTCCAGGTCATTAAACATTTCTTTAATAACAGCCAGACCATTCAATCCCGATATTTTGGCTATAACATCCGTTGTATTATCAATATACCATTTACAAGAGTCAAGTGTCCGGTAAGTTTGTTCTACACTATCCATTTCTGCATAAATAGCAGCTAATGAAGCATAGGCATATACTCCATATTTATGGTCATTTTGTAACCGAGCCAATCTAATAGCCTCTTTAGCATATTCGATACCTTTCTGAAAATCGCCATACGAATGATAATGGAGGCAAAGAGCCGCCAACGGAATTATCTTATCTTCGTCTACTGAAGTATTCGCAATGTATCTTTCTAAAGAATCAGAAGATGCTTGCTGAGCAAAAGATGGAGTTATATATATAAAACTGAATAATAATAGTAGTATGTACTTAAACATTTGTAATCGTTTTGTGTAGTTCTTTACAAAAATAACACAAAAAGCAGAAATAGAAATATTCCTGCTTCAGCATTATAAAATTACAAATCATTTTTTACCTTAAAAAAACAATTTATTTTTCATGTATTTAATAAAATTTGAATAGCCAAAAATTATTCAATATCAAAGAAAAGAGCATCAAAAGTGCTGCCTACAAGAAAGTGCACCAAAGTCCTTTCCTACATAAATCTATTCAAAATGAAGAATTATCTTTATAATTACGAGAGTTTGGATGTGGTACTCCAAAAACTTTAGTCGATATCGTATCTATTTTCACTTTCCAAACACGAACATTATTTACGGCAGGGACAGAATATGTAAATTCTCGATCTGTATATTGCTTCATCAATATATCCAAAGCTTTTACTTTTTCTTCATAATCATTTTCGAATTCAACTTTCCCCCGACAAATTACACTGCTTCCTTTGACCCGATAGCTACAAGCAACATCGACATTCTGATAAGTAAGTTCTGGTTGTGAACAAAAAGTTATACAAACATTTGGATTTTTTTCCAAAGCTAAAATGCTACCTCCTTCATGCGCAGAATGGAGATAAATGATATCATCACTATATCCAAAATTCATAGGGATAACATAAGGCATTCCATTAATATCTATCATACCAACATAACAAAGATGATTTTTCATAATTATTTCATCTACCAAATGTTGCTCTTCGACAGTAAGTGTCATCATAATTTATTAGTCTTTTTTTTTATGAAAAACAAAGGTAAAAAAGAAAGAGAGAACAATCACAGAACTGTTCCCTCTATCCACTATATATAAACAAATTAATTACAAATCATCCACATTTAGAAGCACCACAATTAGTACATTTCATACAGCCTTCTTGATAGATTAATGTTTCTAATCCGCACACCGGACATTTCTGCCCTTTTGCCTCCATTTCATTTGGCAGATATTTTTTCAATGCACGTTCAACACCATTTTTCCAAGTATTGATTGTCTCACTGTTCAGTTCTAATCCTTGAACAAGCTTTACAACCTGATCGATAGGCATACCATAACGTAACACTCCAGAAATTAGTTTTGCATAGTTCCAAAACTCAGGATTAAATTTACCATTCAATCCTTCGATAGTTGTTTTATAACCTCTCTTATTCTTGAATTGGAAGTCGTATGAACGTTCAGCATCCTCATTTACATTTCTTATAATTACTCCGTGGTTAACATTCTTAGGAATCATAATTCCTTCTTCCTCATCAGCTAACCCTGTAAATATTTCATACGGACGGCCATCAAGTAAACCTATGAATGCAATCCATTTTTCTTTATTGTTCTGGAATTTGATTACATCTGCCTCTAATTCGCGAGGACGCGATGGTACAATCAATGGACGCTCGTAGCAATCGCAATCTTCTTCTTTTTTCTTTTTCTTATCATCAGCTGCGATAAGGACTCCAGCACGAGAACCGTCACGATAGACAGTACAACCTTTACATCCACTTTTCCATGCTTCTATATACAATTTGTTCACCAAATCTTCAGATACATCAGAAGGCAAATTAATGGTTACACTGATTGAATGGTCAACCCATTTTTGAATACGTCCTTGCATTTTCACTTTTTGAAGCCAATCTACATCATTCGAAGTTGCCTTATAATAAGGAGATTCTGCAACCATAGCATCTATTTCTTCATTCGAATAACGTTTTGTAGTCGAATATCCTTTACTTTCCATCCAAGTTACAAAACGATGGTGAAATACGATGTATTCCTCCCAAGAGTCACCATTTTCATCAACAAAATCAACACGGATATCTTTGTCATTCGGATTAACTTTTCTACGTCTTTTATAGACAGGAAGGAATACAGGCTCTATACCTGATGTCGATTGGGTCATCAAACTAGTTGTTCCTGTTGGTGCAACTGTCAAACAAGCAATGTTACGACGTCCAAATTTTTCCATATCTTTTACCAGTTCGGGATCAACAGATGCTAAACGGTTAATAAATGGATTATTTTTTTCTCTTTCGAAATCGAATATTTCAAATGCTCCACGCTCTTTTGCCATATTTACAGATGAGCGATATGCAGCCAATGCCAATACTCTATGTACTTCTTCGGCAAAAGCTGTTGCTTCTTCTGTTCCATAACGCAAGCCCATAGCAGCTATCATATCCCCCTCGGCAGTTATACCAACTCCGGTACGACGTCCTTGCAATGTTTTTGTTCTGATTTTTTGCCAAAGGTGTCTTTCTGCTGATTTTACTTCTTCTACTTCTGGGTCTGCCTCTATTTTATTAAGAATTAAATCTATTTTTTCTGTTTCCAAATCAATAATATCATCCATTATGCGCTGAGCGAGACCGACATGTTTTTTGAATAATTCGAAATCGAAATAAGCGTCTTCTTTAAATGGATTGATAACATAAGAATACAAATTGACGGCTAATAAACGGCAACTGTCGTATGGACAAAGAGGAATTTCGCCACAAGGATTTGTCGATACTGTTTTAAAGCCCAAATCGGCATAACAATCTGGAACAGACTCTCTTATTATAGTATCCCAGAATAAAACACCGGGCTCAGCAGAACGCCATGCATTGTGCACAATTTTTTGCCAAAGTTCTCCAGCTTGTATATCTTTTATAGTAGTAGGGTTGTCCGAATCAATTGGGTATTGTTGTGAATAAGTAGTTCCATCAACAACTGCCTGCATAAATGCATCATCTAACTTTACAGAAACATTGGCTCCTGTTATTTTCCCCTGCTCCATTTTAGCATCTATGAAAGATTCTGAATCAGGATGTTTTATAGAAACACTCAACATTAAAGCTCCTCTACGACCATCTTGGGCAACTTCTCTTGTTGAGTTGGAATATCTTTCCATAAATGGGACTAGCCCTGTAGATGTAAGTGCTGAATTCTTTACGGGTGAGCCTTTTGGACGGATATGAGATAGATCGTGCCCTACTCCACCGCGTCGCTTCATTAATTGAACTTGTTCTTCATCGATACGAATAATTGCACCATAAGAATCGGCCAAACCGTCTAATCCAATCACAAAACAATTTGATAATGATGCAATCTGATAATTATTACCAATCCCTGTCATTGGACTTCCTTGTGGCACAATGTATTTAAACCGATCAAAAAGGTCAAATAATTCTTTACGGGTTAAACCATTCTCATATTTTTCTTCTATACGAGCTATTTCATTTGCCAATCTCCAATGCATATCTTCTGGAGATTTTTCATAAATATTACCTTGAGCATCTTTTAATGCGTACTTATTAACCCATACTTTAGCGGCTAATTCATCTCCTTCAAAATAATCTAATGCTGTATTATAAGCTGTATCAAAGCTATACACTTCTTGTGCCATCAATCTATTTATTTGTATATTTTTATCTTGGGTTCAATTTTCTTTTTTTAGCAGGTACAATGTTAGACATTTATTAAAAATGAAACAAACTTATCAACATAAACTTATCAACAAGAACTAAAGTTTTCCAAAACAAAACATAAATCATTGCAAATAAATATTTTATCAAAATAACAGATAAGAAAAGTTTTCCATTTTCGAAATCTAACAATATAAAGTAAAAACAATAATTAATCAAAAAGGTTCACTGAATAGATATAAAAAAAATGCCAAAATCGCAAAAAACGATTTTAGCATTCTATTATTTTGTGTGATATTCCTAATCTGCCGGAGCAATCAACTCAGGGTCAATCATTATACGTCCACAATATTCGCACACTATAATTTTTTTACCCATTTTTATATCCATTTGTTTTTGTGGTGGTATTTTATTAAAACAACCTCCACAAGCACCACGCTCAATACAAACAATAGCCAAACCATTACGTGCACTTTTTCTAATTCTCTTAAATGCTTGAAGTAAACGAGGCTCAACATCTGTTTCTATTTCTTTTACTTCTTCACGAAGTTGTTCTTCTTGTTGCTTAGTCTCAGAAACAATACTTTCTAACTCTCCTTGTTTTTGAGATAAATCTGCAGAACGTTCTTCCAAAAATGTTTTATTTTTTTCAATTTGTTCTGCTATGTTTTTAGAATCTTGTGTAAACTCACGAGTACGTTTCTCAGCAAGCTCTATTTCAAGACTTTCAAATTCAATCTCTTTACTTAAATGATCAAATTCTCTATTGTTACGTACATTATCTAATTGCTCTTTATATTTTTCGATCTTTAATGTACAATCTTTGATTTTCTGTTTTTGCTGAGCAATTGCAATATCTGTATCGGCAAGTTCTGTTTCATACTTTTTGATACGAGTTTCAAGACCAATAATTTCATCTTCAAGATCGGCTACCTCCAATGGTAATTCTCCACGAAGAATTTTTATATTATCTATTTCTGATAATTTTGATTGTAGTGAATAAAGCGTTTTTAGTTTATCCTCTACTTGAACTTCTTTTTCCGGTTTCTTTGCCATGTTTTTTATATTTATATTTATCTAATTTCATAAATAAAAAAATGCAGTAATAGAATGGTTGTCCATTCACTTACTACATCTTTGAAAACAGGTGGGAGTATATCACCACTTATCTACAAATAATTGACAGGATTAATATCTGCTCCTGACATATATAGCGCAAAGGTAGGATATTTTTTCGAGATAATATCAAAAAATACATTCTTTGTAAAAATCTCTGATTCGTAATGTCCTATAGTTGCAAGCAATATCTTATCCTCTACATCATAATAATCGTTATACTTAGCCTCACCTGTAATAAATATATCGGCACCATACGAAATCGCCTTCGGTATGAGAAAAGCTCCACTACCGCTACAAATAGCTACATCACGGATCGACTCGCCCCGACAGACTGAATACTGAATAGATTTAAGATGAAAAGTATCTTTCAGCATATATAAAAAATCTTCTTCGTCTACTGCTTCAGGCAATGTACCGACAATACCACTCCCTGCCTGAGACCAAGTATTGATTAATGGATAAAAATCATATGCAGGCTCTTCGTAAGGATGGACTGCTATAAGCGCACGCAATATATCTGATTGCTTAAAGATTGGCAATATTACTTCAACACGAATTTCGGACTCGGTATGTAATTCTCCAATATCACCACAAAAAGGATTAGCATTTTCTCCGGCACGGAATGTACCTTGTCCACTTATATTGTAACTGCATGAATCATAATTTCCAATATTACCTGCACCTGCATTAAATAATGCATTACGAACAACATCGACATGCGAAAGGGGGACAAATGTTGCAAGCTTCAGCAGTTTATCTTTCTGAGGATCTAAAATTCGCACATTCTGCAGGTTAAGCATCTGAGCCAGGTAGTAATTAATTCCTTTGCTTGCATTGTCCAAATTGGTATGTGCTGCATATACTACTATATCATACTTGCAAGCTTTTATCATGCAACGTTCAACATAGTTTTTACCTGTTAATGATTTGAAACTACGAAAAGCTAAGGGATGGTGAGATATCACTAGATTACAGCCGAGAGCAATAGCTTCATCTAATACTGCTTCTGTTACATCTATACAGAGTATAGCCCCTTTGGCTTCTTGAGTAACATCGCCAACCTGAACTCCACTATTGTCGAAATTTTCTTGTAACGGAAGTGGTGCTAATTGTTCTATTGAATGTAATATTTCTTTTATTTTCACTTGAATAATTAGAATTATCAATTAAACGAAGTTTATACTAGACTCAAAGTTATAAATATTTATTCCAGAACAAAAATTAGAATCAATAAGTTGGGTTTTATCATATCTTCCATCGATATACAAAACTAACAAGAAAATACCGACCAATAGAATTCGTTGTTATATCAGTTATTTTATTATTGCTAGGTGTACTAGATATATTCTTTTTTTGATTGAGAATATCATGCACATAGACCTTAAATTGAACTTTATTGTTAAATAATAACTTAGAGGCAGATGCGCTCCATAATAGTTCTGAGTTATCGGAACTATTGGAATATCCTACAAAATACCTATAACCAATATTGTTCTGAAAGGAAATGCTATAAGGTAATTTAACATCAGTAGTATTCGATATTCCATAATGAAAGTTTTTTTTATTGCCTTGATCGGATAAGTTATTCTTTGTAAGATTAAAAACGCCTTCTAGATTGAGATTAGAAGAAATAATATCTGATTTAAAGTTTAGAGTCATATATTCACTCAGGTTCACATTATGAACAGTACTTTTCTGATCGTTGATGAATCCGGTATTTTTAAAATAGGAGGCTGTTATATTATTATCAATCCTAAACTTTTTATTTTTAAATGGCGTATTGAAAAGAAGTCCAAGATTAGCTCCCCAATTGCCATTTACATTTTTATAAGTTATTTCAGTATTACCTTTTTGATTTATTTTTGAATATTCTACTATCTGATTCGTCGTAAAATTTACTCCGGCAGAAACCATAAAAAAACGTTGTGTCTCGAAATCTGATTTCTGAAACTGTAAATTAAAATTATTTGTAAGACTACCCTTCAAGTTAGCATTCCCGTATACTTTATTCATTGGACCAAGTGTAGTTGTATCTTTAGACAATTGGTTTGTATTAGGCTGATTCAGTAACCCAGAATATGATATATTTATTTGTGTGGTCTCTTTGGGCTTGTAAACAAATCTAACTGACCCATTATAATTGATTACATTCTGTTCTATTTTTTGTATCAAGGAATCACCAAGTTTTATTACATTTTCATATTTACCCGGTTCCATATTCAGATTAAGATAGTATTCATACTTCTCTTTTATGGACTGAAAACCTGTCCCAATAACCTGACTTCGGTTTTTATCTTTATACAAGCGCGAATATGTACTATCAATGACCGAGTATATGTTTTGATCGTCTGCTCTAAACACATTTTTATCTTTATTCGACTTCCCATAGTTAAGGGCATAAGAGGCATAGAAAACATTATCGTCTCCTATAGGTTCGGTATAGGAAATAATCCCTCCCAAGTTGTGGCCATCTAATTTATTTTTTATTTGCTGATCAAGTATATTATCCTGAATACCATTATATAGAACAATTGACTTATTGATTCCTTTTTCCATCTCGTTTTGATATTCTCCACTGAGTTGCACATTCAAATTACGTCCTTCATCGTTGAGGCTTAATCCTAAAGTCAAAACTGCTGATAGTTCATTTTCATAACCAATAGTAGAGTATTCTGTCTTTTCGATTGTAGTATCTTTTTGCAAAACGTATGAAAGAATCTCACTATTCTGCGTGTTCTTAATGTCATCATGAATACCTTTTATTCGTAAATGAGCTGAAAATGGGGATTCAGACTCCCAATCAAGGCTGGTTTCTAGTTTTGATTGCTTTCTGTTCTCCTCTTCGCTAGAGGATTCTTGAGTATATCTATTTCCAGAAGCTATAAAGTTCTCTGTTATTTCATTACTACTTATTACGTCTGTATTATCTTCATACATAACACTGCTCTCTAGCTTGAGATTCTTTATCTGCTCTACATTAAAGTTCAAGCCTAACGATTTAGTTTTTTTTAATCCGGGACCATCGGAGTCAGCCCCCATACCGGACTCATCATTATTGATATTATTCATATTGCCAAGTAGTGTAAGTTGACTATCATCAGCCATCTTATTAAACATGAATTTATGATAATATCGATCATCACTCCCATAGCCTAGCTGAGCATTCCCGAACATGCTTTTTCTAAATTCATCTTTTACTTCCAAATCCAAAACCTGATTATCTGATATTTCTTTTATACCCATAGATTGCGAAATATCAGACTGTTTATTATAAACCCGTAGTTTGCTTATTATTTCAGTAGGTATATTCTTTAAAGCCATCTGTATATCATTTCCAAAAAACTCTTTTCCATTTATGAGTATTTTGTTAACCGGCTTATTATTAATTATTAATATACCTTCCTGACCAATTTGCATTCCGGGAATATTTTTCAATAGATCACTCAATAGTACATCATTGTTTTGAGCATAAGCTCCAGCCCAATATTCGAGGGTATCTCCTTTCACTCTCATAGGTGGTGGAGTTGCTGTTACAACAACTTCTGATAGAGATATGTCACTTGGCTGAAGTTTTAAGACAAAAGAAGTTCTGCTCAAATTATCTATTTTTTTCACCAACTCTTTATAACCCAGCATTTTTATTTTGATAGTCTGAATCTTACCTGATTGCTGCAATGAAAATTTACCAGAATTATCTGTTTCAATACCATCAATAAGCTTACCAGTATCATCCAAAACTGCGACTGGTGCAAATGGAATCGGTTCATCCGTTTGGGCATCTATAAGACAACCTTGAATTGTATTGATGGACTGTCCTTGCTTAGGTGATACAGAGAGTGGCGATATAAATGTACCTGTACCCTTTTCATTTTCTTTACTACCAGTATTGTAGCTCATATTTTTGATAGGTTCCAGATATATTACCGGAGTATGAAATACAATGGCGTTTTTATCCAGCACTATTTCTTTAGAAACAGGAATATATCCTTTTGCGGATATTTTTAATGAATAGAAGTTATCTTGAGGCAAGTGAAAAATAAATAAGCTATCTTTTACAATCGTATAACTTTTAACTATATTATTACTATTTGAGCCTATTACTTGGATAGATACTTTAGGTATGGGGATATTTTTACTATATTGATCTTTAACAGCACCTCTAATCTGAACTGTTTTTAGTTTTCCTGTATTATTTCTATTAGCATCTGCCAATGTTTCCGAAGTATTCTTGTCTGCCAATTTTGTCTGAGCAGATATACCTGAAACAAATATGAGTAGTATAAATATGGGCAGATATTTTATCATACGATGGGTAGAATATTAAAATTACATATAGAAGTTTCATAATCGAAACTTCTATATGTAATTCAACTCAATAGATACTAAATTAGTCGTCAATATCTACTTTTAGTACTTGACCTGTTTTGCTAAATTCCAATTCAGCATCATATTTTCCTTTTTCAAGTTCAACTTCAATTTTACCTGAATATTTAACCTCTACTTCTGTCAATCTCCAGTTTCCAAATTTGCTACTAACATATGTTTTCACATTAGATGGAAGCACATTCAACACAGAAACAGGAAGAGCTTGATGTTTTTCTGATTCAACTTGTTTGAAAGAGCCATCTTTGTAAAATTGAACTTCTGTTCCATTTCTTAACTCAACCTCATATTTTATAGAGTTTTGTTTCACTTGCTTCACTGAAGAAGCTCCAAAGTTACTAATTATAAAATTTTGAGAAACTGTTGGTAGATCACTTAAAGTTAGTGCTGGATACCTTTTTGCTGAAACTCCAACTGCTAGGAGTAGAGCCATTGAAACTAAAATAAACTTTTTCATATTTTTTTGTTTTTAAAATTATACACTGCAAATTTAGAATGGAATTCTGTTAAAATTCTGTAGACAATTTAACTATATACATATTTTTTACAATTACAAACAATTAAAATAACTTAAAACACAATATATATATCTTAATTACATATCTATATTTTATTTTTAAAGGAAATTTATTTTATTTTTTAATATACCTTGATTCTTACAATAAAAAGATATTAAGTCTTGACTCAAAATACAAATTTCACATAGAATTACTTTATATTTTTGATTATCATTTTAATACAAAACTAAATTATAAAGTATGAAAAAAACTTTTATTTACAGCCTAATACTAAGTACAGTTCTTAGCCTATCTACGTCATGTAGTGATGATGACTCCGTAGATAAAAACACGAATACTGGAGGAAATGATACGGAATTGTCATTTAAGGACACACTTACAATTCCTAGTGATGCTGCATATTTGGGAGATTCGATCCAGCGCATGACAAAATTTGCATTAAATAAACATTCGGTCGGAAAAGTAACTGTATCAACGACCGAAAATGGTCACATAGCTGTATTGGGTGGGTATAAAGATTATTCAGCAGTCTATATATATGCCAAAACAGATGATAACAAAATGAATCTAACTAATGAAAAAATAAAGGTTTTATTCGAAAAATATTACCTTGTAAACTCTCAAATAGATGGCTCTGAAATAAATGTAGTAGTTAAAGAGAATCCAAATGTAATACACGAGAGTGATTTCCAAAAATTAAGAGTTTCAATAGAGGTATTTGCTCCTTGTCAAGTATCAACTAAATTGAATATATCAAAAGGGAGCATTTTCGTTAGCAATCTCGATGGCAATTTGCATGAATCCAGTTCTGTTACAGGATCTATCAAATACCTAAATTCGCGTGGAGAAAGAATAGTTACTGGCTCTCAGAACGGCTCCATCAACCTAATAAATACAGTTGCTACTGAAAGTATTAATGCCAATCTGAATAAGGGAAGTATACAAATTGCAGTACCAATAAAAACAAAAACGACATTAAAACTTCAGTCAGCAACATCTGTCAATGCTTATGTACTTAATAATTCTAATTTTGCAGGAACAAAAACAAAAACAATAGTAGATGGTAAATTGAATGGAGGTGGTTATACTATAAATGCAGTAGCTACAATTGGCAATATCACATTCAGATGGTATGACAAAGACAATGAAGAATAATTTTACTATAACAATAACTCAATATTGACAATTAACAATAAGCAGGGTACAATAAAATATACCCTGCTTTATACCTAACTTAAATAATCCGATCTATGAATAAATTATCAATATTTCTACTTCTTTTTTTCTGTACTTTAAGCCTATCAGCTGAAACCCCTGAAACCAATCAGTATTATCTTCCTGATGACATTCTCTTATTTTTAGATAAGCACTACAAAATATATGAAATCGATAAAATAAAATACGATATGGATAAAAAAAAATATACCGTAAAGTATAAATGTGGGTTTGAAGTAGAAATGGATAGTAAAGGGAAATGGATAAGTATTAAAAGAAAAGCACAACCATTACCTGCTAGTGTAATTAATTTACTACCTAAAAAAATAATACATTACATAGCCAACAATTACTCAAATAAGCCTCTGATAAGAATGAAACAGAAATCAAACTGTTATAAGATTACTCTTTCTAATGCATCAGAACTTCTCTTTGATGTATATGGAGATTTCATAAAAGAAGATTAGTTCTTCGAAAAATCTATCTCAATCTGAAATTTTGTTTTCTGAGGATAAGTGTATTGAATAATAAAGTTATTTTTATCACAAATAGTTTTAACTATATTTAATCCTAAACCTGAAGAATCTGGGATATTAGAATTCCTTACCGATCTGTTAAACAAATTTAGAGAAGTATCTTTCTCTTCACAGCTATTCATTATAACCAACCGTTTATCATGCAACAGTATATTTATGTTTCCACCAACAGTACTATACTTAAATGCATTACTTAATAAATTAGATAAAAGCATTTCAACTAGAGCAGGATCTATATTCAACCTAAAAGGCTCTATTCGAGATTCTATTGAAAGGTTTTTGGAGGCAAATAATTCTTCAAGATCTATCAAATACATTTCCAAAAATTTATCCAATTGAATCACCTTTATGTTGTCAAACTGATTATTATTTATTTTATTAATCAGCATAAGAGATTTATTTAACTTGGACAGACGAGTTACAGCTCTCAACATAGACATAACTGCCTGTCGCTGATCATCATTGCTTCTTAGCGATTCATCTTGTAATAATAAATCTAATTTGGATTTTATAATAGAAAGAGGAGTTTGCATTTCGTGTGAAGCATTTTCTATAAAAATACGAGAGTTATCATAATCTTCATTTATCCGATTCACCATTTTACGAATAACATCATTTATTTGATTAAACTCCAATATACCTGTATCTTTCAGCTCCAATACTGTATTCGCTTTCAGATTGTATGATTGCAATTTCTGCCTATTTTGATTGAGAGGCTTCCAGACATTCCTCTTCAGTAAATATTCAATCACATATGTAAATAAAATAAATAAGACAACCAGAACCAAAAGAGATGCTATAATAGCATAAAAAAGGTCATTGGTCATCATAGTTGGGGCATTGAGAGTAACTAAATAACGCCCACTTTTATAAGATGTCACAAAATGCAACTGACGATAAGGCATAAAAGTACCTGTTTCCTCACTATACATAATTGTGTCACAAAACATCTTATCAGGAAGCACTGTTCCTGAATCTATCGCTTTCTGCTCTATACGAGCAGGTTCAAGAACCAACGTGGTTGCTAAAGAAAGTGTGTCATATTCGGAAATATAACTCTCTATATCCAACTGCTGTTCGGTGAGCATACGGTCGGTAGAATAATGAATAAAAAAACCAAAAATAAAATAATGAGATATACATCCAATTATTAAAATTGGTAGCATAGAAATAAATAAATATTTCCGTATTATTTTTACAAGCGTCATTATTCCGAAAATTTATACCCGATTCCGTATACAGATTTTATATAGTCATTGCTACCACTATCAATTAGTTTTTTGCGCAGATTCTTGATATGATTATAGATAAAGTCAAAAGAGTCGGCAGTGATACTCATATCATCTCCCCATAAATGCTCTGCAATATCTTCCTTACTGAGCACTTTACCTTGATTCATCACAAAGTATAGTAACAAATCATACTCTTTGCGAGTCAACACAATTTCTTTTTGATGTATAAACACTCTACGTTTATCAAACTGTATAGTTAACTCATTAATTTTCTTCTCATTCACACCCTGCAATCCTCTCCTTCGGATGATAGATTTAATCCGGGCATTTAGTTCCGACAAGTGAAATGGTTTGGTTAAATAATCATCAGCACCAATATCCAATCCCCTGAGTCTATCATCAAGTGAATTTTTGGCAGAAATGATAATAATACCAGTATCTCTTTGTTGGGCCTTCAATGCATCTATAATATCCAACCCGCTTCCATCGGGTAAACCTATATCAACAACAATACAATCGTATTGATATAGACCTATCTTTTCTTCTGCTGAAGCATATGTTGTTACATATTCTACAGAAAAATCTTCGGATACAAGAAATTCTTTCATTGATTCCAACAAATCTATTTCATCTTCTATAATAAGTAGATTCATAGAAATAAAAATTATTATTAGATAATAAGCTTCATTATATTAGATAATAAAGCTGTGTAGTTTATTAGTCTGATATAATACCTCAACAATACTATATCATTAAATGTATTAATTAGGGCTAAGATAAATATATCTTTTACATTTATATATCTTTTACTTAATAAAACATCAATAGCTTGTCAATTTAAGTTAAATTAACAAGCTATTTCTAAAGTTTATTTTGTATTAAAATCTTCTTTTTCAGAGATTATAGCATATTTCAATCAAACATTTTACGGAAATGACTAAATATTTTATCTTTTATAGTTTTGCTTGGCTGAAAATTTGGAGAGTTCTCTAATCCATTCAATGTTTCTTTCTCGCTATCGCTAAGCTTTTCTGGAATATATACACTGATGTTTATAAGCAAATCACCAGTTCCGTATCTATTTATGCTGGGTAAGCCTTTATTTTTGAGACGCAACACTTTTCCCGGTTGGGTGCCCGGCTCTATCGTAACCTTCACCTTTCCATCTATTGTCGGCACCACTACATTTCCTCCCAGAGCAGCAGTAGAAACACTTAGAAGGAGATTGTAAACAACATCATTTTCATCCCGAAGTAATTCCGGATGTGGTTCTTCTTCTACAAGAATAAGCAAATCTCCATTGATTCCTCCATGGCGTGCAGCGTTACCTTTACCACTCATTGATAGTTGCATTCCCTCTGCAACACCTGCCGGAATGTTGATTGTAATAACTTCTTCTTCACGAACAATTCCTTCACCCGAACAATGAGAACATTTCTTTGTGATAGTTTTTCCTTCTCCATTACATGAAGGACATGTACTTTGAGTCTGCATTTGCCCGAGTATAGTATTCATAACACGAGTAACTGTACCGGAACCTTTACAGGTAGAACATGTTTCGTAAGCTGTACCGCCATCTGCACCTGTGCCTCTACAATGAGAACACGCTACAAATTTCTTAACCTTTATTTTTTTCTCAACGCCTTTTGAGATCTCACCTAATGTCAACTTTACTTTCACACGAAGGTCGGATCCTCTATTAGCTCTTGGTCCTCTTTGTCCACCAAAGCCTCCGAAACCTCCTCCAAAATGGCCTCCGAATATATCCCCGAATTGAGAGAATATATCGTCCATGGAAAAACCACCACCGTGACCTCCAAAACCTCCCGGAGCTGCGTGTCCATATCTGTCGTAAGATGCTCTCTTCTGTTCGTCACTTAATATTTCATAAGCCTCTGCTGCTTCTTTAAATTTTTCTTCTGCAGCTTTATCTCCCGGATTTTTATCGGGATGATATTGAATTGCTTTTTTTCGGTATGCTTTTTTTATTTCTTCGTAAGTAGCAGTTTTTGTCACTTCTAATACTTCGTAGTAATCTCTTTTTGCTGACATTGATTCTTTATTTTGCGACAATAACTTTAGGATAACGAATTACTTTACCATCTAACGTATATCCCTTCTGAACACAATCTACAATTTTATCCTTGTCTGCCTCATTCTGAGCAGGAACTGTTGTCAAAGCCTCATGCTTATCAACATCAAAAGAATGTCCAATTGTCTCAATTTCTTTTACTCCATGTTTAGTCAGAAAGCCAACAAACTTACCATAGATCAAATCAACACCTTCTTTTACAGCACCAACATCTTCTGCTGTTTCTATATTGGCCAAAGCTCTTTCGAAATCATCAACTACAGTTACGACATCCACTAATACTTTTTCACTGCCGGATTTCAATATATCGGCTTTTTCTTTTAGTGTTCGTTTTCTATAATTGTCAAACTCTGCATTTAAACGTAAATAAGAATCATTTAAATCTTTATACTTAGCTTCCCAATCGGTCACATTGTCATTCACTTCTCCTTCAGCTGGAGTCTGAGTCTGTTCATTTGTCAGATCGTTTTGTTCCAAAACTTCATCGTTCTCCAAATCTTCATTAATATTTTTCTCGTTCATATCTTGATTTTATTTGTTTTCAACAGATTACACAAAAGCAATATAAAAAAATGGTGCTTTTGTTCGTTCTTATTCAATCATCAATGCAAAAGGCTTGCCAAAAAATATAGAACATCTATTTTTCTACATTTTAGTATCATTCAATGCCATATATACTAATTCTCTCCTATCACAACAATACAAAATACATTGTAGCTATTTATCAGTTGTTAAATAAAATTTAGATACTAATAACAAGTGTATTTTGTATATTTGTAATGCAACTTAATAAAAATTTAACTTGATAAACAATGGGATTAACAGCATTACTAACCCCGATGAATCTGACTATTGCTATTTTACTTATAGCATCATTTTTCTTTATGCGAGGCAAGGTTCGTTCTGACCTCGTTGCACTTTGTTCACTATTAGCCCTTATCCTATGCGGAATTTTACAACCTGCAGAGGCATTAGCCGGATTCTCGAATCCAGTTGTCATTATGATGGTTGGTCTATTTGTAGTGGGTGCAGGTATTTTTCGTACCGGGCTCGCTAAAATGATTAGTAGTCGGATATTACAGTTAGCAGGAAATAATGAAAATTTATTATTCGTACTTGTGATGCTTGCCACTGCCTCAATTGGTGCATTTGTGAGTAATACAGGCACTGTTGCGGTTATGATACCTATTGTTGTGAGTATGGCTCATAGTGCTAACATTAGTCCACGACGCTATTTGATGCCATTGGCCTTTGCCAGCAGTATGGGTATGTTTACGCTGATAAGTACCCCACCCAATCTTGTAATACAAGAGACCCTTGTAAATGCAGGTTATAAAGCATTATCATTCTTTTCGTTTGCACCTATCGGATTTGTAGCATTATTAGTAGGAGTTGTCATACTTTTCTTTTTAAGTAAATTCTTAGTAAAAAAGGATGATTCTTCAACTACAAATAAGAAATTAGGAAAATCGTTAGCTGAATTAGCAGAAGAATATAGCCTGAACAACCAATCTTTCAAAATACAAGTAGAAAAGGATTCTCCACTTCTTGACAAAACATTAGCTGAACTTCGGATTGCAACAAATTATAATGTTAGTATCAGCAAGGTTGTTAGAACCATAAATAGTTCTAGATTTCGAAAAAGTACAACAGAAGAGGTCGCCGGTCCAAATACAAAAATATTATTTGAAGATTTATTATACTGTCATGGCGAAGATGCAGATATTGAACGTTTTATTGTAGAAAATAAATTAAAACTAAAAAAGGAACGTAGCAAAGATACATACTCCAATTTTCAAGAATCTGGAATTGCTGAAGTATTTATAATGCCTAACTCCAAAATTGTAAATAGAACAATTACTGAAATCCAATTTAGAGAAGAATATAATGTCAATGTACTCGGGATTCAAAGACATGGAGAATATCAAATGTCTGATATAAAAGATGCCAAATTACATTCGGGCGATGCTTTACTCATTCAAGGTGCATGGAATGACATCGCCAATCTAGGAAACAGGCAAAATGATCTCGTTCTTGTAGGACAGCCTTTACAAGAAGCAGCAAAAGTCACTTTAGACCAAAAAGCTCCTATTGCAGGTGCAATCATGATAATAATGATCTTGGCAATGGTGTTTAATCTTGTTGCTGCTGTAACAGCTGTGCTGATCGCTGCTGTACTTATGGTTATAACTGGATGTTTACGTAATGTTGAGGAAGCTTATAGCAATATTAACTGGGAAAGTGTTGTATTGATTGGAGCCATGATGCCTATGGCCACAGCATTTCAAAATACAGGTGTAGATGTATTGATATCTGGTGGACTAATTAAATATTTTGGAGATTTAGGACCTTATGCTCTTCTGGCAGGAATTTATTTTTGTACTTCTATACTGACAATGTTTATAAGCAATACTGCAACAGCAGTATTATTTGCCCCAATAGCTATGCAAGCCGCAATAGGAATGGGAATCAGTCCATATCCGTTTTTATTTGCTGTAGCTGTAGCTGCAAGTATGTGTTTTGCATCTCCATTCTCGACTCCACCAAATGCGCTTGTTATGAGTGCAGGACGCTATTCTTTTATGGATTACATCAAGGTCGGACTACCATTACAAGTAATAATGGGAATTATTATGATTGTTATTCTACCATTTCTATTCCCTTTCTAATAAATAAAAAACCCCTTAAACAATAATTGTTTAAGGGGTTTTTTATTTATATAGTTACTATAATTTACATTCTAGTATATGTACAACTTGTTGTAAATATTCAGCATCAATATCACCAAAGTTTCTCAACTGGTCGCTATCAACATCAAGTACACCCCAAACTATATTATCTTTAAATATTGGTACTACTATTTCGGATTTAGATGCCGCATCACAAGCTATATGACCAGGAAATTCATTCACATCAGGTACAATCAAAGTTCGCCCTTGTTTCCAAGCACTGCCACAGACACCTCTTCCATATTTTATTCTTGTGCAGGCAATAGTTCCTTGAAAAGGACCAAGTACTAACTCATCTTCCTTAACAAGATAGAATCCAACCCAGAAAAAGTTGAAGGATTGCTTCAATGCTGCTGAGACATTTGCCATATTAGCAATAAGATCAGACTCATTATTAATCAATGAACGCAATTGAGGGAGAAGGGATATATAATACTCTTCTTTTGAGAGATCCGAGGAAAGATGCAGATTGAAAGACATTATTTCTAAATCAAATTTACGAAATAGAACTCCTATCTTTTAGGAACAAAAATATCCTATTCGAAAATAGGATATTTTATAATACAATAGATAGAGTAATCTACTTATTTAGTATTTAACATTCCATTATTTCTTTTTACTTTCAGCATAACCATATGTATGCCCGTATCCATAACGTTTCTTATTTTTAGATAACTCAGCACCATTATATACAATACATACATTAGGTAATTTATTATCTTCTCGTATTGTATTCACAAAATCAATTGCACGTTTTGGTGTTACATTCTCTCGAGTTACATAAACAGTCATATCAGCTAATGACCCCAATAAGAAAGTATCTGAAACTACTCCTACCGGAGCAGAATCCATTATAATAATATCATAGTCTGCTCTGGCTTGCACTAACAATTCTTTCATTTCCGGCTTCATTAATAATTCATTCGGATTTGGAGGTATAGCACCAGCTTGTAAGATATCTAGATTCGGATGATCTTTTAAATGAACTAATAAAGATTTCCAATTAGGTTCGCTTCCTGACAAATAAGATGTTAAACCAGCACCTTTCTTAAAATTCATATCTACTGCTAGTTTAGGATTTCGAACATCTACTCCGATTAATAAGACTTTCTTATCTGATAATGTAAATGAAACGGCCAGATTAATACTGACAAATGTTTTCCCTTCACCTGGAATTGTGGATGTTACTAGAATAACATTCTTATCCTTTTCAGAGCCAAGCATAAATTGGAGATTATTCCTTAAGGCTCTAAATAGTTCAACAATAGGACTCGTATCCCGCTGGTTTACAACAATGGTATTACCATCAGTTTCTTTCTTTATAATTTCTCCAATGATTGATACTTTTGACAAGTTCTCTAACTCTTGTTTATCTGAAACAGCAATCTTAAGTAAATCTCTTAAATAAATGATTACAATTGGAATAATTAGTCCTAAAAGAATACTTCCTAGTAAAATGATGTTTCGTCTAGGAGATACCGGTTTTTTGGGGATTATTGGATCCGTTATAACCTTAGCTTTATCTGAAGTAGAAGCCATTGTTATATTTGTTTCCTCCTTCATCTTCATCAAATACAAATAAAGAGATTGCTTTATTTGCTGTTGACGAGTAACTTCCAATAGTCCCATTTCTTGCGATGGAACAGACCGAACCCGAGAACTTAATTGTAAGACCTGTCGGTCTATCTCTGTTTTAGATATATTAAGAGCCTTTTTTACATTATTGACAGCCCCTTCTATACTTTCTCTAGTATTATTTAACTCTTGCAAAGCTTTGATCCTCGAAGGACTATCACTACTTGTACTTCGTTCGAGCCTTTGGTATCCTAATAATGAAGCATTATATCTAGCAATTACTTCACTTAATCCTGGATCATTTATTCCCAAATTCGGAATAAATTTATTTTGATTTTCTTTTTGTTGAATAAAAACTTCTACAAATTCAATCGTTTTTATTTGAGTCTGAATAGAAATCCTACGTTGCTCTAAATCTGAGGTTTGCTCAACAAATATTTTAGCTTCTGCTCCAAGATCTGCTATACCTTGTTCTTTTTTATAATTAACGAGATCACTTTCGACTGAACCTAATTCTTTTGAAATAACTTTCAAACGCTCATCTATAAAAGCAGAAGTATTCAAAGCGATTTCATTATTATCTTGAACATTAACAGCATTATACGAAGCAACAACTTTATTTAAAAATTCAATTCCTTCTTCTACATTTAACACAGTTAATCCAATATTCAACACTGAAGATTTTTTTGTTGTTGAACCAACGCTAATATTTTCAGCTAAATCAAAGGCTAAATATTGAGCATTTTGAATATAAACTTTATAACTATCATTAAGTTCTGTCGAATCTTCTACCTGCAAAATTTGGCGTTTTTCAATATAAAGACGACCTAACCCATTTGGAAGAGTTATGAATCCAGGTAGACTCTCTAGCTTTTCAGTAATATCTATTTCCTCTTTTTTTACCTTGTACTGTCCTTTCAATTTAATTTCTCCATTAGATTCTTGTTTTATTACAAGCTCCAAAGTTCCATCAAATTCAATAGGATCAGTATCAACTAGTTTTACATAATAAGGGCATTGTTTATAAACCTCAACATCTTTAAAAAAACCACATTTATAATAAGATGTATATAGTTCTAAATCCAAAACGACTTGTTTTATTAAATTAGGAGAAGTAAGAACGGCAATTTCATTATCAATATTACTAGTTGTACTCAACAAACCTAAATCAGCAAGTCCCCCTAATGCACCTGCACCTGATGCCCCAGCTCCTTTATCCTCTTTTAATAAAATAGATGTCGACACATCATATTTTTGATCCATTTTGAGGTAAACGAAAACGCCCAATAAAAGAAATACAAAAACTGATATCGCAATCCACTTCCAATATATAAGATATTTAAATATAATTTCTCTTAAATCTATTTCATTTCCGGCTTTATCTATACCATTTGTTTCAAAGCCAGCATTTTTAGAAAATTTATTCATAATTCTTAAGATATTGGATTATCGAGTAATAATTGATATTACGGAGATTAATATTGACAAACCAGATAAAGCTAATGATTCAAGAGCTCCAAATGAAGAGTTATTACCTTTTGCTTTATTTGGCTGGACATATAACTTATCATTTTGCTGTAAGTAGTAAAGATCATTATTTAATAAAATGTCATTCTTTTGAAGATCTATGCGACGAACACTCCTTTGTCCTTGGGCATCTTCACGAATAAGAAGGACATCATTTCGTTTGCCATAAATAGTTAAATCTCCAGCTGATGCCAGTGCATCAAATATAGTCATTTGCCCATTTGCAGAACTATAAATCCCAGGTTTAGCAACTTCTCCCATTACCACAACTTTATAATTCACAAACCGAACATTTACAATAGGCTCTTCTTTAAGATATCGCGGATAGATCTGGGAATAAATATAACTTTCGATTTCTTTTCGGGTCATTCCTTCAACCTTTATTTTCCCTAATACAGGAAACACGATATCCCCCTCGTTATCAACAATATAATTCTGCAATGTCCCTATTGATGAAATGGTCATTTCTTGAGGAAGAAGAGGTAGGTTAAAATCCACAGAAGCTGCACCTGTGGAGGTATTAACAGTTATACTCAACACATCGTTGGGCATAATTGTTGCTTCATACTTTTTTGCTGCTTTAGCAAACTCTTCAGTTGAGATTGTATCTGCATCTGTTAAATAAGGTATTTTTTTATAGGCAGTACAATTAGAGGCTAATAATAGGATAATTAACAATGCCCAATAACTTTTTCTAAAAACTAGTTTCATTAATATGTATATTATTTTAAATAAAATCAGAACAAACAGAAAAAGCCCTAGACAGATTACTTAACAATAATGTAACCTTAGTCTATGACCATTATGACCAATAAGCCAATTATTAAATATAATAACTACAATCCCCAAAATTTCTATGGCTTTTTAGAGCGACCACAAAGGTATGTAACTTTTGAGTTAAAACAAGACCTAATATATAATAATTTTACTATAATATATTGATTTGATATTTCAAGTATATATTTATCTTTGCAGATATGAAAGATGTCCTATTTAAATATATTGAATTTTTATTACCAAATCAAAATTGTATAATAATCCCTGATTTTGGTTGCTTTATAGCTAATATATCTTCATCTGTAATAAATACGGAAAATGAAAGTATTGTTACACCTCCATCTTATAACATTGTATTCAACCAAGCATTAAAAGTAGACGATGGGATACTGACATCTTATTTACAACAAATAGAAAATACATCGTACAATAATGCATCTAAAATAATAAAGGATACAGTCAAAGAAATCAAACAAATACTAATCACTAATAAAGTAATTGACTGTGGAAATATTGGACAACTACATCTAGATGCAAATAACAATATCGTTTTTATAGAAAAAAAGACTGTAGTGAACCCTATTTTTTATGGATTAACTCCTCTGAATTTAAACATCTTAAATCCATATTCTGAAAACGAAAATAAAAGATCTAAAGTTTCTATATATGAATATATTGGAAAAGCAGGAGTCGCAGCAGCAGTTATTAGCTTACTCTTTACAATACCATCTAATAAAATAGGAACCACGTCAAACAATACGAGATCAAAGCCCCAACAAGCGAGTTTTATCGAGTCACTTGCAAGTTCATTTATATCTAAAAAAGATACAATTACTATAAAAACCAACGACTCTTCTCCTATAATTAAAGAAGAATCTAATTCGTTAAGAAAATATTATATTATTATTGGAGGTGATGAGAATAAAAATAATGTATCTGTATTATTAAGCAAAATACAAAAAATTGATTTCCCGACCGCTCAAATAATAGAATCTGGGGATAGGTATCGTATTTATGCAGCTTCTTTTGAGAATAAGAATGAGGCGGAAACTTATTTAGCTAACTTTAGAAAAGAGAATCCCAAATATGAAACTGCATGGTTATTCTCAAAAAGAAATAAATAGGTTATCTCATATCATAAAAACAATAAAGGACAGAATAGAATTCTGTCCTTTATTGTTTTTATGTAAACTCCCACCTGGAGAAATTATTCTTTTTCACCATAAGCTAAATCTCCCGCATCACCCAAACCAGGCACTATATATGCTGACTCATTTAGTTCAGGATCAATAGCCGCGGCCCAGATTGTAGTCTTAGAATTAGGAAAAACTTGCTGACAATAATCTATAGCTTGTTGGCTCGCTATAATTGTTGCAACATGAACATGCTTTGGCTGTCCCTTAGTCAATATCGCCTGATAAGACAAATCCATACTTCCTCCTGTAGCCAACATTGGGTCAGTAAGAATCAAAATTTTACCTTCGATACGAGGAGATGCTATATACTCTATATGTACGTGAAAACTCTCATGATTCTCCCTATATTTTCGATAAGCTGATATAAAGGCGTTTTCTGCTTTATCAAAATAACTAAGAAAACCATGATGAAAAATCAATCCTGCACGCAATATCGTTCCAATTACAATCTTATCTGTTGGCACATTTGTTGTAGAAATCCCCAAAGGCGTTTGAGTTTCCAAAGGAGCATAATTTAATGTTTTACTTATTTCATAAGCCATAATTTCCCCGATACGCTCAACATTGCGTCTAAAACGAAGACTATCTCCCTGAATATTTACATCACGTAATTCACTGACAAAACGGTTCAATAGAGAGTTTTGTTCTGATAGATTTTTTATTTCCATATTTAATTTTCTGTATTTATTCTATTTTTAACGATTCCAGATTTCCCATGCAGCCAATGCTTGTAATTCAAGCATTTCAGCACCATTCTTAACTCTAGCATTATGTTCTTTTCCTAATCGAAGAAACTTAGTCTCAGCAGGGTTATAAACCAAGTCGTATAATAAATGGTTCTCCGTCAGGTAGTCATATGGAATATCCGGAGCATCATCTACATCAGGGAATGTTCCTAATGGCGAAGTATTTACTATCACAGTATATTCTTCCAATATATCTTTATTTAACTCTTTATAAGTAAATCCTCCGACTCGTGATGTACGAGATACATAAGTGGATTCAATACCTAAATTAGAAAGGCCTCTAACTACAGCTTTCGAAGCTCCTCCCGTCCCTAATATTAAAGCTTTTTTATGTATTTTAGAATCAATCAATGGACTAATTGAATTCTGAAAACCTATAATATCAGAATTATAACCAATTAATCTTACAGCACCAGCAGTCTGCTCTATTTTGATAACATTAACAGCCCCTATTTTTTCAGCTTCTCCATCTAATTCATCCAAATAGGGAATAACCTGTTCTTTGTATGGAATAGTCACATTCAACCCTTTCAGATGTAAATTAGATTTTATAATATCAGAGAATAAGGCAATATCTGGTATTTCGAAGTTTAAATACTCAGCATCTAATCCTTCTTTTGCAAACTTCTCGTTAAAAAATCGTTGCGAGAAAGAATGTTTCAGAGGATATCCAACAAGTCCGTATTTGTTCATGGGGCTCTATAATTTGAACAAAGATATATACTATACAAAACAGAAACAAGACAGGCAGAAGTTTTTTACTCTTCTGCCTGTCATTTTCTTTAATTAATGATAAAGATACTATCTTCGCTCAAAAGTGATTTCTCCAATATCTATTATCTCTTTATTTTCTGTGAGTCGCATTGTTATTGTTTCCTTTTTCTCTTTTCCCGACGAATAATAAGTATAAATATCCAAATAAATTGTAGTAGGTCCTATCAGCGTCTGTTCTCTCGATCCAAAATAATTAGCTTGTATTTTATATGTACCGGGAACTGCTTCTTTTATCATAAATTCTTCCGGTCCATATCCTCCTGTAAAATCAGATGACAAAAGTCCACCTATTCTGGTTCTTGGATTGCTGTATATACAAACTTCTCCACATGGATCAGTCACCCACAAATCCATATCACTATTATCCGTATCCCAGTTAAGTACAATACGTATATCTACCGGCATTTTGTAAATCAAGCGATCATCAATCAAAGACAAATCTAGTTTTATTCCTTTACTTTGAGCCTCAGATATCACCTTATTCATTTCTTCTACAGCTATTACTTCTATTTGAGGGAACCTTCCATCCCACGATTTCAGAACAATCTCATAAAGTGTTTCAACCGCTCTCTGATACTCTCCATTTGCTGCTAGAACCGATCCCAAATCTCGATACGATTGTGGTTCATTAGGACGGAGTTCCAAGACCTTTTCGAATGTTTTTATTGCATACTCTTTGTACGCCAACTGATTTAAACGATGTCCCAATACACGAAGTAAACGGTAATTTTCAACTTCAAGTTCGGCTAAATTAGATAGAACAATTAACGCCTCTTCTCTTTGCTCTTTTTCTTCCAGCAATGTAGCTACATCGAGATAGAAAGAGGGGGTTGTCTTATAACCTTCTTTTATATCCAAATACACACGATACATATCTTCGGGCGATTTCGATTTTAATATTTTCATATATGGAGTATCTGGACTCCAGTTTTTTAGAGCAATGGTAGCTTTAACCTCTTGTTGGATTCTATTGTTTGACCCTGAGGGCTTATTTACAATCATTTTACTTGCAGCCATATCCGAATCTGTCCGTCGTGCCATTCCTGATGCTACGACAACTTCTTCCCTCAATATATTGTGATCCATTGCAACTTCGTCCATACTCATAAAAGCAGCTTCATCTTCAACCACCACCGGAGCATTAAAAAGAACCATATCCCTATCTCCTTTCCTTTTTTTATCCTTTTGTAAACATCCTTTAGGGAAAGATGTGCTCCACCATTCTTTTCGTTCATCAAGCATCTTGATTACAGATTCTGTTTTATCTTTTCTATAGGTCGCTTTATTTTTATTTATCAAATTCAACTGGCGGTTATATTCAGCCAATAACTCGCTTGGTGGTGCAATTTCATAGCGCACATAGTCTTCTACTCGATCCAAAACAATTAAAGATGTGTTTCGGGTAACAATATTGAAGCGCCTTCCCAGATTTTCTATTTCTGTTTTATTTTCATCGTAACGGATATCCAACTCTTCAATCTTCTTTTCTGCCGATATTCTTTCTACAATATTGTCATAATCTGCTGCATCCGATTTACGAATATCAATTGTTTCGGAATATAATACCTTACTTCCAATACCAAAATTTAAAGTAATACGTGCATTTTCACTTTTCAGTCTACCTGTTACTGAAAAGATTGTATTTGTCATTATCGGCTGTGCTACAGATGGTGAGATATCTGAAACATCATTCTTATCATAATCAGCATATAAAAAATACATCTCCGGCTTGTTTATAAAAGAAATTGCTTCTGCCAGCGTATGCTGCATTAAATTAATATATTTTCCTCCAGTAGAACCTGCTATGTATTTCAACATAGATTGATCAGAAGACAATAATGAAGAAACCACATTGACTGGTATATTGCCCAACACAGGGCTTACATTACCAAAATTGCTCAATCCATCGGAAAACAGAAATATTTCGTCAACCTCATTCAACGACTTTACTCTTTTAAGAACCTTATTATCATCTGCCTTTCCAAATTTATCTTTTATGGGGGCTTTAGACAGATTCAGGTCGAGGGCACCATATTGGGTAGCCCCATCATATTTTATCTTCTTCAGTTCTTCTTTCAGTCGAGACCAATTTCCATTATGGATAAGATAATTTTGAGGCTTCTGAACAACACAATTAAATGTATATAAATATACTCTTATCTCTTTTTGTTCTTTAAAATAATGATCAAGGAAGTTTAATTCATTTTCTAAGTCGCGACCTTCCATTGATGAAGATGCATCCCAATACAAGGCAATCTTTGATGGTTTAGAAACTACCAGACCTTCTGTTTTAATCTGTGGTTGTACTGCTGCATAAAAATAATGGTCGCCACTAATTTTACCTTTTTCCACAAACAGACGCTGTTTACTTTTGTCTGGAATAGAAAATACAATCTGCCCTTTAGCCTCATAATCAGTCGCCTGATAAGAAGCTACATATGCATCACCAGCTCTATCGAATGAGAATTTCCCCCAAGGGGTTTCGTCAACTTTCGGTTTATCAGGTGTTGCAAACACAGACACATTCAAGCTAAATTTATCTAATGTATTTCCATATTCGACAGGCAGATGAAAACGGAAACCATTATCACTATTCTGCAATTCCTGTTCGTAAGCAATAACAACCCGGCGAGTTCCTTTGGCTGGCAATGGATAAACTCTGGTCTTAAAATTATTACCTTGAGTCTTCTCAAGTAGTCCCGGATCTATCTTTTGACGTATTACTGTTTCGAAAGCCTCTTGCCCTGTTGCTTTATCTACAACAACGCCCTCTCTCAACTTCCCATTGATATCTAGTGCAAATCGGGAGATAGATTGTCCATCTCCTAATGGAAATCGCAATTCACCTTCCAAGACGCGGTTATTAGGATTATAAAAAATCATATCGACTGTAGTAACAGCAATTGTTCCGACAACTTTTACATCCGTTTTCACTTCTGAAATCCGAACGCGTTGTTCGTTTGCCTTCAGGTTAACAATATTTATTACAGGCATTGGAGTCATCCGAACCTTTTGTTGAGCTACAATTTGCATACAGAATACCGTGAGGGCAAGTAGCATAAGACCGATTAGTTTTCTCATAATCTCTAAATTTATTAGTTTGAATTAAGTATTTCTTTATAGAGAAATATCCTCGATCAATTCCATAAATCAGGATAAAAAAATAAAGCAACTTTACTTGAAAGTTGCTTTATCACTATTATGTCCGATAATGTTTCGGCTATATTATTTTGCGGTTTCTGCTTTATAACGGTTATTCATTATAAGTACGATCTCATCCGTAATATCATATTTATCGTTGGCAATAAGAATATTATCCAATCCATTATTGCTGAATATGACATGATATTTTGCAGTTTTGTTATACTCTTTTAAGCACAAACGTACTGAATCTGCTATCTGTGCATTCATCTTTTGCTCTTCTTGTGCCAACTCTGATTCGAGGCGTTGAGCCATTTGTTGTAAATCTATTTGCATTTTCTGAATGCGTTGAGATTCTTCTTGGGCACGTTGCTGGCTCAAAAAAGCATTATTCTGAACTTTTTTCTGAAAATCAGCAACTTCCGATTCAAACTGTCTTTGTTTCTGAGCAACTGAAGCGTTTGAACTTTTAAATTTATTCATCAATTTCTCACTTGATGTCTTTGCAAATTCATACTTTGTCAGCAATGAATCTACATTCACATAAGCAATCGGTAATAATGCTACTGAATCATTTGTTTCTGTAGTAAACGATTTTGCTTCTGCTGCATCGTTATTTTTATTCGTAAAGAAAAGAACAAATAAGATTATAATAGCCACAGCTAAAATACCGTTAATTACATAAGAAATATTCTTCATTTATATATATAAGTTAGTTAATCTTACAACATCTATCCAAAACACTCAGAAAAAGGCTGGTTTTGAGAAAGACTTGGCAAAGATATATTATTATGTTAAAACAATGCCAAAAATAAACCTTTAAAAGATGTCAAAAAATTGCTTTTTATCTGTTATGTGCCTACTTTTATATATTATTATAATCAACTAGTATTTTTTTAAGATAAAAAACAATGACTATAAAAGATTTACAACCGACATCTATATGGAACTTTTTTTATGAAGTTACTCAAATACCCCGCCCATCGAAAAAGGAAGGGCAAATAATAGCCTATCTACTCGAATTTGCAAAAAAATACAATTTAACGAGCAAAAAGGATGAGGCTGGTAATATTCTTATTACAAAACCGGCAACCAAAGGCAAAGAGAAACTACCAACAGTAATATTGCAAGGGCATGTAGACATGGTCTGTGAAAAGAACCAAGGGACAGTACATGATTTTGAAAAAGACCCGATAGAGACCTATGTAGATGGTGAATGGCTAAAAGCAAAAGGAACAACCCTTGGTGCAGATAATGGCATCGGAGTTGCTGCTGCTTTAGCAATATTAGCTTCGGACAGCATAGAACATGGAAAACTGGAATGTCTATTTACTGTAGATGAAGAAACAGGATTAACTGGTGCATATGCATTAGGGAAAGATTTTTTGACCGGTGATATATTAATTAATCTGGATACTGAAGAAGAAGGACAAATATATATTGGTTGCGCCGGAGGCAAGTTGACCACGGCGACTATCACATATAAGCCAGAAAATGCTCCATCTAGCTATTTTTGGTTCGAAGTAGCTGTAAAAGGTTTAAATGGAGGGCATTCAGGTGCAGAAATACATAAAGGGCTAGGAAACGCAAACAAAATACTAGACCGTTACCTTTGGATCTTGAATAAGAAATTTGACTTGGCATTAGCCAGCATAGATGGAGGAAATCTACACAATGCTATTGCACGTGAAGCACATGCTGTAGCGGGAGTTCCTTTCGACAAAAAAGAAGATGTTATCATAGAGCTAAATACATTAGTTCCACTCATAGAAGATGAGTTAAAGCATGTAGATCCGAATGTAAAAATCGTCATTCAATCGACAGACGCTCCTATATCTGTTATTGATAAGAAAACAAAAAACAATTTACTGAATGCTATTTATGCATGCCCACATGGCGTGCTGAATATGAGTGCAGACATACCGGGGCTAGTAGAAACATCGACCAATTTGGCTGCCATAAAGATGAAAGATAATAATACAATTGTTATCACAACAAGCCAGAGAAGTTCGTCCGGTTCTCTCAAAGACAATGCAGCCAATATCGTGAATGCAGTTTTCTCTTTGGCCGGAGCAGAAGTTGTTCATTCGGCCGGTTATCCGAGTTGGAAACCAAATACCGATTCTCCTATATTGCATGTAGCTCAGGAAACATATAAGAATTTATACGGCAAAGATGCTGAAATAAAGGCAATACATGCCGGTTTAGAATGTGGTTTATTTTTAGAAAAGTATCCTCATTTGGATATGATTTCGTGTGGACCAACCATCACAGATGCCCACTCTCCTGCAGAGCAGGTTAATATACCATCTGTCGAAAAATGGTGGAACTTTTTACTTGAGGTATTAAAAAACATACCAGAAAAGAAATAATAAAATTATGGACAAAATGAAAATTGAAATATGGTCAGATATAGCCTGTCCATATTGTTATATAGGAAAACGTAAGCTTGAAACTGCTCTGAATCAGTTCCCGAACAAAGACAAAGTAGAATTAGTGTGGCACAGCTACGAATTGAATCCAAGTTTACCCAAGAAAGCTCTTCAAACTCCATTTTATATTTATTTTTCAGAAAATCATGGAGTTAGTCAAGATGAAGCTAAAGCAAGTCTTCAAGGAATCATTGACCTGGCCAAAGAGACCGGATTGAATTATGACTTCGACAATCTTGTAGTTGCAAATACATCTGATGCATTACGATTGGTTAAATTGGCTAAAGAAACTGGGGTAGCTACTGAGGCAGAGGAAGTATTGTTCAGTGCTTACTTTGTAGAAGGTAAAGACATCAGCGACCGTAGCTTATTAGTTAAGCTAGGTGTACAAATAGGGCTGATAGAGAAACAAATAATAGAAATGCTGGATAGTGATAAGTACATAACTGAAATAGCTAATGATATCACTTATAGCGAAAATGAATTAAATTTGGAATATATCCCATTCTATCTATTCAATAACAAACATATTATACAAGGTTCTATTCCCTCAGATGAATACTTAGAAGTATTGACGAAGGCTTATGCAGAATGGGAAAAAGATGGTATTTCGACAGAAAGAGGAGATATCATCAGCGGACAATCATGTTCCATAGATGGAGTATGCAGCTAAACTTAATACAAATCCGATGAAAAAACTACTACACATTTTTATTCCGCTTTTCTTGTTTATTATTGGGCTTTGGGCATGCAATAGTGATGATGATTTTTCGTCAGACACTGACCTAAAGTTAACTTTTTCGTCGGATACAATAAGTTTTGATACTGTTTTTACTACAATTGGCTCTTCCACAAGGCAATTTAAGATATACAATAAGAACAAAAAATCTTTAAATATAGAATCGATAGAGTTGATGAATGCTGCAAAGAGCGGATTCAGAATCAATATTGATGGGCAAAAAGGAACTTCGTTCTCGAACGTAGACATATTGAAAAAAGATAGTCTCTTTGCTTTTCTTGAAGTTACGGTTGACCCTCTCAATTCCAACAACCCAACATTGATCAGAGATTCTATTCGATTTGTAACAAATGGCAATACTCAGTATGTTCAGTTAGAGGCAATCGGACAAGACGTCAACAAATGGAATGTTAAGATCATCGACTCTGACACAACACTCACTGGTGAAAAACCTTTTTTGATATATGATTCCATTGTTGTAAAAAAGGGGGTTACTTTACGCCTCGATAAAAACACCCGTCTTTATTTCCGAAACAAGGCTGCATTTCATATCTATGGTACATTGATTGCACAAGGAACTGTTAAGGAACCAATCGTTATGCGTGGCGACCGTATGGACAATATCCAATCGGGCATTCCTTTTGATCGGGTTTCAGGACAATGGGATGGTGTTTATATCTACAGAGATAGTTATGGCAATATATTAGACAATGTCTACATACGCAATGGCACGAATGGGTTGATATTTTTTGAATCCTCTCCTCTCAATAAGAAGGCTACATTAAACAGTACTATAGTCCACAATACTTCGCAAAATGGAGTAGTTGCTATTAATTGTAATATAGATGCGACAAATTGTTTGTTTACAAACTCAAAAAGATCAGCATTAATGGTTGCCGGAGGCAAATACAGTTTCCTACATTGCACTATTGCCAATTATTACTTTTGGAGCAGCAGGTTACAAGAAGCATTATCAATCTGTAACTATACAGACCTTAGCAAAAGCTTTCCACTTATCCAATGCAACTTTACGAACTCAATCATCTATGGTTCAGCAACAAAAGAGCTTATTTTTCAAAAAGCAAACAATACAACATTCGATTATCAATTCCAAAATTGTATTGTCAAAGGAGAAGAAACGAACGATGCTCATTTTACAAATATAATATGGAACAAGAATCCGCTATTCCGATCTGTTAACCAAGATAGAGACTTTAGTTATAATTTCGAACTTGAATCCGGATCACCTGCAATTGATACGGCCGACAAGACTTATTCTTTATTGGCTCCAACCGATCTGAATGGAAATTCCAGACTGAACGATAACAATCCGGATATGGGCTGTTATGAATGGAGAAATAAATAAAACCAATCGATGAAAAAGAGTTTTCTCCTATTTATTATTATTGTCTGTTTTCCCCTAAGTCACCTAAAGACACAAGAACAATTTAGAGTTATGTTCTATAATACAGAAAATCTGTATGACACAAAAGATAATCCAAAAACAAATGACGATGACCTCACTCCTTCCGGTAATCTGCATTGGACAAAATCCAGATATTGGAAAAAACTGAATGATGTCAGTAAAGTCATTATATCGGTAGGAAATAATATTCCCCCTGCAATTGTGGGGTTGTGTGAAGTGGAAAATGATTCCGTACTGTTTGACTTAACCAAAAAAGCTAATTTGAAGAAACATAAATATGAATATGTGATATCTTCATCACGGGATTCAAGAGGTTCAAATGTAGCTATCCTTTATCAAAGAGATCAAATAAAAATTTTGGACAAGAACTCCTACCGCCCTATCATTATAGATAACCATTCAAGGACAACACGCGACATATTACACATCACAGGAAAAATCGTAAATGGCGATACTTTAGATATTTTTGTATGCCACTTCCCTTCACGCAATGAGGGTATCAAAAAGACTGAACCTTTCAGAATAAAATGTGCAGAACTTCTGAAACAAAAAACGGACAGCATATCGAGAGTTAGGAAAAAAGCCTCAATTATTATAATGGGAGATTTTAATGATTACCCCAATAGCACCAGTTTATCTGAAACACTAGAAGCACAGCGAATAACTAATCAACCCTCAAAAAAGAAATTATACAATATGTTCTATCATAAAGTTGGGACGAACAAGGAGGAGGGCTCATACAAATATCGAGGAAAATGGAATTATCTGGATCAATTCATTATTAATGGCAGCTTATTGGATAATTCTTCTAGAGTAAAAATAAAAGACAAAAAAGCCAGTATATATAATGCCGAATTCTTACTTACAGATGATTCAAAAAAGTATCGTGGAAAGAAACCATTTCGCACTTATATCGGCTACAAATATTTAGGTGGATTCAGCGACCATTTACCTATTTATATGGATCTATTGATAAAACGTTAACTATCCAAAGCATCTCTAATATTACCAAAAACGACAGAGAGGATATGTCTCACCTGTTTCAACCCCTCTTCATCTATTCCTGCCAAAGCCGAATCCATTGTACTATAAACGGCTTTGCTAGCTTTCTCTTCTATCTCACGTCCCAAGTCTGTCAAATATATATAGTTAGAACGCCGATCCTTGACCGAAGTGTTGCGGCAAACTAATTTCTGTTTTACAAGATTATCGATCAAACGTGTCATACTGGGCTTGTCCTTGAATGTCGAATTGCACAAGGTCTGCTGTGTAACCCCATCTTCCCTCCACAAGAAAGCAAGAACAGTCCATTGTTCAGGGGTTATATCCAATCCTTCTTTTCTGAAATTACGATACAACATCCTGTTTACTGCCATCGATACTTTTCCGTTAATAATAGGAAAGATCAACTCTAAATCTTGTTCTTCTTTTAGATCCATTGCTAAATATTCGGTTTTGATTAATCAAAGATATAATATTAAAAATAGTACAACAATAACCAGAACAATATTTTAACGAAACCTTTGACAAACAAATAAAAATTCATATCTTTGCACCCTCATTTTACACAAATGAGATTTGTTTAATTATTATTTTAATCATTTAATTATGAATAACTACGAAACCGTTTTCATTTTGACTCCCGTTTTATCTGATGTTCAGATGAAGGAAGCGGTAGAAAAATTCAAAGCTATTTTGGTTGCTGAAGGAGCCACTATAGTGAACGAAGAAAACTGGGGACTTCGCAAATTGGCTTATCCAATTCAAAAGAAATCTACCGGTTTTTATGCAATGCTAGAGTTCGATGCTGATCCTAGTGTAATCGCTAAATTAGAAACAAACTTCCGTCGCGATGAGCGTGTGATCCGTTTCTTGACTTTCCGTCAAGACAAATTTGCTCACGAATATGCAGCGAAAAGAAGAAATCTAAAATCATCTAAAAAAGAAGAAGTAAAGGAGAACTAAATTATGGCACAACAATCAGAAATCAGATATTTGACTCCGCCTTCAGTTGACGTCAAGAAAAAGAAATATTGCCGTTTCAAAAAAAATGGTATTAAATATATTGACTATAAAGATCCTGAATTCTTGAAGAAATTCTTGAACGAACAAGGAAAAATTCTTCCTCGTCGTATTACAGGTACATCTTTAAAATTCCAACGTCGTGTTGCTCAAGCTGTAAAGAGAGCTCGCCATTTGGCTTTGCTTCCTTTCGTAACCGACTTAATGAAATAATAAACAAGGAGGAGAAAAGACATGCAAGTTATATTAAAAGAAGACGTCTTAAATCTAGGATTTAAAGACGATGTCGTAACAGTAAAAGACGGTTACGGGCGTAACTACCTTCTTCCCCAAGGTAAAGCTATCATAGCAACAGAATCTGCAAAAAAAGTATTAGCAGAAAATCTTAAACAACGTGCTCACAAACTAGAGAAAATCAAACAAGATGCTCAAGCTTTGGCAGCAAAATTAGATGGTGTATCTTTAACTATCGGTGCAAAAACAAGTTCTACTGGAACTATTTTTGGTTCGGTTACTAATATCCAAGTAGCAGAAGCTCTTGAAAAATTAGGTTACAATGTTGAGAGAAAGTCTATTCTTATCAAAGATGCAGTGAAAGAAGTTGGTAGCTACAAAGCTATCGCTAAACTACACAAAGAAGTTTCTGTTGAAATACCTTTTGAAGTTATATCTGAATAAGGAGAATTAGACAAATAACAATAAACGAAATATTTTAATAAAGCTCATAACTGAACAGTTATGAGCTTTATTTTTTTCTCATTAATTGATATTGATATAATAAAACTAAATTTTATAAAAGCGGAGTATGTCCATGACTAAGTGAATATAAAAAAATGCTGAAGTAATACACTTCAGCATTTATATTATTTCAATAAAATTGGCTAATTAAAATCTATAACCAACAGTTAAATAAATATTTTGTGTCCTAACTGTCGGATTTTCTTTACTTATACTAAACCCTTCGTCAAATACCAATTTTCCTCCTTTAGCATTCGCTATATTTACAATCCCTTGATCATAACCTAGAGTAAATATTGTCTTATTTAATTCGACACCAACTCCTATACCAGCTCCAAAATCGAAACGCCTAAACTGATACGCTCCAAAAAAATCATCATCAGACTTTTGCTTCATCAAGTCAGTATCAATAGTTTGTTTATAACTTCCACTCACCCCTACTGCAATATATGGACCGGCGTGTACAAAACCTTTCATTCCTTTAGGAAGGTCAAAACGGTATCCGGCATGAAAAGGAAGCTGAATATATAAAGGGCTGAAATTCAAATCTACACCATCAGCAGCATCAACCTTTGCTCCTTTCGAAGATATCTCGATCCCTGATAAGCCATACAAATTTGTACTAAGCTCATATTCGATAACTAAACCTGCTTGTAAAGCAACTTTAAACTTAGAGTTATCTATATCCCCTCCTAATCTTGAAATATTAAAACCTCCTTTTACACCAAAAGAAAGAGGATTGTCTTGAGCTTGTACATTTATTGCTAATATAGCAGCTAATATAACCAAACTCATTTTTAAAATTGATCGCATAGATTTATTATTTTATTTTAATGTATAACTATCTTGAGTTTAAATAATACGATTCTATTAACAGAAAGCTACAAAGGTCACAAAAATTATTCAAAAACAGCTATTTTACCTCTACAAATATTGTATCGATAGCTGTTTATTGCATAACGGAAACAATAAGAAAAAATTATCTCATATAGTAATAAGTTCTCAAATTTGCCTTTTCTCTAAAAAGATGTATTGATTAGAAATAATCATACATCTTTGACATGACAATATAAAAGCAACCTTTTATTTATACAGGTTATATAAAATAAAAACATATAAACAATATTTATAAACAATATAAATTACATAATCACCTGATAATAAGAAATTAAATATATAACAATATTAAAACAATATCTATTAACAACTAATCTTAATAAAAAAAACTGTAAATTCGTAAGAATAAATTTTGAACAAAAGCCTCAGTTTATCAACAGGAAACACTACAGGTAAACAATTGACATTAAACCTTTTATAAATTAGGGAGAAATAGTTGTGAACTTTGATATCCTGACATATGTTACTTTTGTATTGAATTGGAATAAGTAATTGTCATTCCGAATTAAATATAAAAAAACAGAATAAAAGAAACTGAGCCGTTGAAGAATAAAATAGAGATGAAAACAAAAGCAATACAAGATCAGGCGTTAATCATATTCGGGGCTTCTGGCGACCTGACTTACAGAAAGCTAATTCCAGCCATATTCGATTTACATAAGCAAGGTTCTTTGCCCCAAAATTTTGTAGTGCTTGGAGTTGCAAGAAGCCAATTTACAGATGAAGCTTTTCGAGAAAAAATGATAGATGGGATCAAACTATTTGCGACAGCTAAAGATGTAGATGATAGTGAGCTAATATCTTTTTCTCAAAAACTACATTATTTATCTATAAATACGGATGAAAGTGGTGAGTACACTAAGCTCAAAAGCCGATTAAAAGAATTAGATAAGACAGAAAACACTGCGGGCAATTATATTTTCTATTTATCTACCCCACCATCACTTTATCCCCTTATTCCACAGTTTTTGGCAGAACAAGGATTAAATAAGGAAGATGGAACCTTTAGACGAATTATTATAGAAAAACCATTTGGAACAGATTTGAAATCGGCGATCGAATTAAACAAATCATTACTCCAAAACTATAGGGAAGAACAAATATATCGGATAGACCACTATTTGGGTAAGGAAACAGTCCAGAATGTTCTTGTTACACGCTTCGCCAATGGAATATATGAACCATTGTGGAACCGTAACTATATCCAGCATATAGAAATTACGGCTGCCGAAAGTATTGGTGTTGAAAATAGAGGTAGCTATTACGACCATTCAGGCGCATTGCGAGATATGGTGCAAAACCACTTACTACAACTTTTAGCGCTTGTTGCAATGGAACCACCGATGGCAATAGACTCTGTAGCTATCCGTAACGAAAAATTAAAAGTATTTCAGGCATTACGCCCAATCAGTAATGATGATCTTTTCAAAAATATCATCCGTGGCCAATATACAGCTTCTAATATAAAAGGGAAATACGCAAAAAGTTATCGTGAAGAAAAGGGGGTTGCTCCTGATTCCAGAACTGATACATACCTTGCAATGAAACTATTTATAGATAATTGGCGCTGGGGAGGTGTTCCTTTTTATATTCGAACAGGAAAAAGACTACCAACCAGAGTATCAGAAATTGTAATTCATTTCAAACCAACCCCTCAGAACCTTTTTGTTGAGAATAAAGAGTTTTGTAATGATGGTAACCAACTCGTATTGAGAATTCAACCGGATGAAGGCATATTATTAAAAACGGGAATGAAAGTTCCAGGGAATGGGTATCAGGTAAAGAAAGTAAATATGGACTTCCATTATTCTCAATTAGAAGGCACCTATGTACCTGAAGCATACGAACGGTTACTACTTGACTGTATGGTAGGGGATTCTACTCTGTATATAAGAGGTGATGCATTAGAGGCCACTTGGAAATTTGTACAACCAATTATTGATTTCTGGGAAAACAATCCCGATGCACCGTTACATGGTTATCCTGCGGGATCGTGGGGACCAAATTGTGCAGATGATCTCATAGAAGGAGAATACCAAACATGGAGGTATCCATGCAAGAATTTGTCTGATGATGGTATATATTGTGAATTATGATAAAAGAAGAAATTAAAGTATTCCAGAACACAGAAGCTTTAAGTGAAAGTTTCACTACACTTCTATTGAAGTTATTAGAGGTATATCCTCATGTCAATTTATCACTATCGGGAGGAACAACGCCGAAAGTGATATTCGATTATTGGGCTGAAAACTGTCAAGAACGAATTCCATGGGAACGTATTTCATTTTTTTGGGGTGATGAACGTTGTGTTCCCCCGGAAAACATAATGAATAACTATGGTATGACAAAAGACCATTTGTTTGATAAAGTAGAAGCTATAAAGACAAATACGATCTATCGAATACATGGAGAAAATGAATCACAAGAAGAAGCTAAATGGTATAGTTGGATGCTCAGCCAAAAGCTATTTGTAAAAAAAGGAATTCCATCTTTCGAGATTGTCATGTTAGGCTTAGGAGACGATGGACATACGGTTTCTATTTTCCCAAACCAGATTGAGCTTTGGAAGAGTGATGAAAATTGTATTGTAGCCAAACATCCCGAAAGTGGTATGGAACGTGTCAGTATCAGTGGTAAAGTGGTCAACAATTCTCAACATGTTGTATTTCTGGCGACAGGGAAGAACAAGGCTGAAAAAGTTCGAGATATCATAATAAACAGAGAACAATATAAAAATATATATCCGGCTGCTAAGGTAGACCCTAAACAAGGATATCTATATTGGTTTCTGGATGAGGAAGCTGCCAGCCTTTTATAATAAAATCTCTCATATATAATATTATGACACTATATTTTAATACGGTATTAAAGTATAGTGTCTTTATCTTTTTAATAAATCGTTATGAAAAGAATACTTGATGAACTTTACAACACTCTTAATAAATATATAGAAGCTACAAACAGCCATAATTTTGATAATGTTGTAAAATGCATTGACAAGAATGCCATATACTGGTTTTCGAACAAAAATTGTTCAACAACAGAAGATATTCGTTCCTTCTTTACAAATACATGGAATATCATTAAAGAAGAAAAATATACTGCTGAAAATTGTGAATGGATAGCTGTTTCTGACAGTGTTGCCACTTGTATATACAACTATAAATGGGAAGGTATCATAGATGGAGTAAAAAAGAATGGTGGAGGTAGAGCTACAAATATTTTCAGAAAGACTGATGGATACTGGCTCTTGATTCACGAACATTTAAGTCCTGCCCCGACAAACCAATAAAAAAATGATAAGCCAAAATATGTAAGATTATGCACTCTTATTCTATTTGTGAAATATCAGTAGTAGGTCCAGAAGGAATCGAACCTTCAACTATCTCCCTAGAATTGATAGGAACTGCTCCAATTTTTTGGTAGGAACAGCCTGCTTTACCAATTTGCACATGGACCTGTCTGTTATTAAGTAAATGGGCAACAAAATCTCCTATGTTACCCATTTGGATTTAAGAATTATTTAGATAAACTAATGCTAAAGCTGGAAATATTACGCATAACCAATTCTGCCATTCCCCCATTTAAGTTATAAAATTCAAATATCAAGAGGGGGAAGAAGGGCTTGAACCTCCATATAATATGTAAAAAGATTTACCTAAACTCTTAGAATCAAGCTAAACTTCAGCTTATTGACTTCGACACTAATGCTTACTATCTAGGATTGGATAAACTTAATGCTAAAGCTAATGCTAAAGTCAAGTATATTTATTTTCCAGTATGCAGATAATTAAAGAAGTCTCCTGCTTTAAATTTAGACTCTACAATCTCTACATTATTAGCTTCTTTTAGTGCTATAACAACAGCTGTAAGCAGTTCGCTCCGGCGGCGCAATATCTCAGCACGCTCGCGATGTGAGGTCTCACCTGAGAAATTCTGTATCGTATAGTCTCCTAGTTCTATTGGTATAGTTTTTACTGCAACCTGAGGTTTATAAGCGTCAGCACTTTTCATATTAGCAATATTAGGATCTTCAAGAATATAACTGACTTTTTCTGTCGACTTCTTCACCCCACTTTGTAATGGTGTTTCATAAATCTCACGATTAACATACATCTCATTATCCGATTTTGCCCATATCTCATTATCAGGACGTACCGGTAAATTGAGATACATTTTTTCGAAATCAGACGATTCAAGAAAACCTTTCAACCGAAGCAATTCAAGAGAAGATAATTCACCGAAAGATTGTCCTCCAACTTTCAATTCTGCTTTAGCCATACCGGCAGCATTAGTAGCCTCAATATTAAGAATATCTTGCAAGTATTCAGTATTATTCTCTACAAACCAGTCCAGTTTTTCTTTTACGGTAGTAACAACTATCTTGTTTTGACGTTCCGATGGTTCATCAATAGTTTCAGGGCGAGGTGCATAAGTCTTTTTTATGCCTTTGAAGCTACCTTGCGAGTCTTTAAAAAATTTTAAATAATCTTGAAGAGAGGCTCTGAAACGAGCCGAAGTAGTATCTACTTTTGCCAGTAAAACGGGCAATAAAGTTTTCTTCTCATTTTTGTTCATTTCTATAAAGTTGTATTAAGTTTTACTAATAGGACGAATATACTTATAATTCTACCATATATTCCAATTTAAGCAAGAATTTTTATTGCTTTTTATCTAAAAAGGAAAGTAATCGATCCACATAATCTCTGTTATTTGACAATCGGGGTACTTTGTTTTGCCCACCTAATTTACCGATTGATTTCATCCAGTCACTAAAAGTCCCTTTGGATAGATTATGTACAATGGGTGAACCTAGCGATAGATTATAAGAACGCTTAGCCTCATAGTCCGAGTTAACCTGTTTAAGTGTATCATCCAAAATCTCTGTAAACCGAGTCAAATTATCGGGTTCAGAAGCAAACTCGATAAACCATTCATGCGCACCTGAATTATTATCTCCAAAATAAACAGGAGCTGCAGTATATTCTAATATTTGAGCATTTGTTATCTGACATGCTTTAGCTAATGCTTTTTCAGCATTGTCAATTATTATTTCTTCCCCAAATGCATTAATAAAATTCTTTGTACGTCCGGTTATTTTAAATAGAAAAGGATATGTTGATGTAAATTCAATTGTATCTCCTATCATGTAACGCCACAAACCACCATTGGTCGTGATCAAAATTGCATAATTCTGCCCGATTTCGACCTCATCAAGTGTCAATGTTCGTGGATTCTCTGCATTCCACTCACTCATAGGCACAAATTCATAATAAATGCCACTATCGAGCATAAGGAGCATATCCTTCGATTCGTTGGTGAACTGTGTTCCAAAGAAACCTTCCGATGCATTATAAGTTTCCCAATAATACATATCTGGTTTGTTTATCAGTTTCTTATATTGTTCCTCGAAAGGAGTAAAAGCTACTCCGCCATGAAAAAACACTTCTAAATTTGGCCAAATATCCGTAAGTTCACGCCCAGTATCTGCCTTTATTTTTTTCAATAACACAAGTAGCCAAGAAGGAACACCCATAAATGCCCGAATATCATTCTTGACAGCATAATCTGTTAGAGCCTGTAATTTTACTTCCCAGTCGGGCAATAAAGATATACTTTCAGGTGTCCGACTCCTTTTTGCCCAGAAATAAACATTCTTGATCAGAATTGCAGATATATCTCCAGTAAAAATACCATTTCCGATACTATTGATTTGCTTACTGCCTCCCAATATAAGTGTTTTACCTAAAAAAAAGCTTGCATTCTCATTGGCTCGAGCATAAATAGACAACATTTGTTCTCCACATTTATAATGCCCTTTTGTCAGAGATTCTTGAGTTACAGGTATATATTTACTCTTATCTTCTGTTGTACCGGATGACATAGCAAACCATTTCACCGGCTTGTTCCATAGCACGTTCGATTGTTTATCGACAAGTATTTTATCTAAATAGGGACGCAAGTCTTCATAATGAAAAACAGGGACTTTTCGTCTAAAATCATCTGGAGTTTTGATCGACTGAAAGTCAAACTGTTGCCCTATTAATGTATTCTGTCCATTATTCAACAAGTAATTAAACACCTTATCTTGTGTCTCAATAGGCTTATTGACAAACCGATCAACCTCACGGTATCCAAAATCCAAATATTTATGAATAAGACGAGCTATCATCCAATCTTGCTTATTTTACGTAGTCTTTCTTCGTCTATTATTTTTATTTTACGTCCATCTAAAGCTATAATATGCTCTTCTACAAACGTAGATAGTGTTCTTATTGCATTAGATGTAGTCATATTAGACAAATTTGCGAGATCTTCTCTCGACAAATAGATACTTATTGTTGCACCATCTTCTTCAAGTCCGTAGTTTTCAATAAGGAAAATTAGAGATTCCGCCAGACGTCCACGAATATGTTTTTGAGTCAAATTTACAACTCGTTCATCTGCAATGCCCAAATCTGTGGATAATTCTCTGATAAAAAACATCCCCAAACGAGAATTGGTTAAAACAATCTCTTCAATCACATTCATCGAGATAAAACATATTGTTGAAGCTTCGAATGCTGATGCTGCTGTCACATAAGCCTCATTCGCAAAATAAGCTCGATAACCAAAATATTGAGTAGGTCTTATCATCCTGATGATCTGGCTACGTCCACCAACACCCTCTTTGTATATTTTCACTTTACCTTTACATAAGCACATGAGGTCTAAAGGCGTTTCTTCCTCTCTGTAAATCACTTCATTTTTCTTAAACTCAAGAATTTTTGTGTTTACAATGACGATTTCACGTTCTTTTTCACTCAATAAATTCCATATTTCCGGAATGCTTTCCGACAAACTGATTACATCGCTTTTGTCTGCCACCATAAGAAAAGTTAGATAATAGTTAGAATCAAAGTTAATTACGAGTATTTTAGCAAAGTTAGTATTTTTTGTTTGAAAACATGTTGCAAAACACATTTTTTTATCTATGCCTATAAAAAATATCTATAAAATAAAACTGAATAAATATTTTTTATCTTTGAATATTACAATAATAAGATTATTTTTGCATCACCCAAAAAGAGGCATATTCATATAAAAGAAGATGCCATTATCTATTTGAATTTTAGATTAATCAATATAAATTAAAGACGTTAAGATGAATGTATCTCTAACAAATGTTGATAGCGTAAATGCAATAATGCAAATTAGCATTAGCAAAACAGACTATCAAGAAAAAGTAGACAGTGCTCTAAAAAACTTTCGCAAAAAAGCAAATATACCTGGATTCCGTCCCGGAACTGTGCCTATTGGTATGGTAAAGAAAATGTATGGTAAATCAATTCTAGCAGAAGAGGTAAACAAACTTGTAAGTGAAGGATTGTATAACTATATCCAAGAAAATAAAATAAATGTATTGGGAGAACCTCTTCCAAATATAGAAAAACAACAGCCTATTGATTTTGCAGTAGAAGGAGACTTTGATTTCTATTTTGATATAGCTTTAGCTCCTGAAATTAAACTATCATTGACTAAAAAAGATAAAATTACATACTACAAAATCGACACAAATGAAGAACTTGTAGACAAACAAATTGAATCTTACAAAGCTAATTATGGTAAATACGAAACTGTAAATGAAGGTGCAAAAGCAACAGATTTAATAAAAGGTACAATTGTAGAGCTTGACAATGGCAAAGCAAAAGCAGATGGTATCACTGTTGAGGCAGGTGTTGTTATGGCTTCATATATGAAAGATGCTGAGGAACAAGCTAAATTTACAGACGTGAAACCAGGTGATGTTGTTGTATTCAACCCTGGAAAAGCTTATGAAGGCAATGAAGCTGAAATAGCATCACTTCTTCATATCGAAAAAAGCAACGTAGAAGCAATTTCTCCAGAATTTAGCTTTACTGTAACTGAGATTACACGATATAAAGAGGCTGAACTAGATACTGAATTGTTTGACAAAGTATTTGGCGAAGGAAACGTAAAGACTGAGGCTGAGTTTAAAGAAAAAGTAAAAGAGACAATTGCACAGCAATTCACACCAGATAGCGATTATAAATTCTTATTGGATGCTAAAGAGCTTTTAGAAAAGAAAGTCGGTAAATTAGAATTTCCGGATGCATTCCTAAAAAGATGGTTACTTGCTACAGGAAAAGAAAGAACAGCAGAGTCTATTGATGAAGAATATCCTAAAATCATACAAGACTTGACATTCCATCTTATCAAAGAACAAATAGCAAAAGACAAAGATCTGAAAATAGAGAACGAAGATGTGAAAGCTATTGCAATGCAAGCTGCACGTGCACAATTTGCTCAATATGGGATGATGGGGCTTCCTGACGAAATGGTTGAAAACTATGCTAATGATATGTTGAAAAACCAAGACAATGCACGCAATCTTGTAGATCGTGCTATGGAAAACAAAATTATCGAAAGCCTAAAAGCAACTCTTGGTGTTACAGAAAAAGAAATTTCGTTAGACGAATTCCGAAAATTCTTTGAAACAGAAACTGAAGAAGTTGAAGCATAATCTAATTTGATATATTTAGCGAGCAGATAGAAAATTTTATCTGCTCGCTTTTCATTCAAATTTTCACTCCTCCTACTTTTAAAATAAAAGTATATCATATAGTATCAATATTTTTATTATAACTTTGTTTAATAAGCCAGAACTATTACAGACCAAAACTGTAGATAGGAAAACAACTGGCATGATAATTGTCATACCCGAATATGATAATGTATTATTAAACTAAACAAATAGAACGTTATGAATAATGATTTTAGAAAGTACGCAACCAAACATCTTGGGATGAATGGCTTAGCACTCGATCAATATGCTGATATTACAAGTAGTTATATATCACCGACTATTATAGAGGAACGCCAGCTGAATGTGGCTCAAATGGATGTATTCTCACGCCTGATGATGGATCGTATTATTTTCCTAGGAACACAGGTAGATGATTATACAGCAAATGTTATCCAAGCACAACTATTGTACTTAGATTCTGCTGATTCCGGAAAAGACATCTCTATCTATATCAATTCACCCGGTGGATCTGTATATGCGGGATATGGAATATATGACACCATGCAATTCATCAACAGTGATGTATCTACAATCTGTACAGGTATTGCGGCTTCGATGGCTGCTGTATTGCTTGTAGCCGGACAAAAAGGTAAACGTTTTGGATTGAAACACTCACGAGTAATGATACATCAACCTCTCGGAGGAGCACAAGGCCAAGCCTCAGATATAGAAATTACAGCACGTGAGATAGGGAAAGTAAAGAAAGAATTATATACAATTATATCTGAACATTCTGGAAAACCATTTGAAGATGTGGCTCGTGATTCTGATCGTGACTATTGGATGACATCTGCGGAGGCTAAAGATTACGGTATGATTGACGAGGTTATGATAAAAAATAAGTAATGCTACATAGCATTACTTATTTTACTAAATATGAAGAAAAGTCCTTGGCTTTGACCAAATGGCTAAATCAAATTTTAGATGGGAAAAAAAGAGAATAATCATTGCAGTTTCTGTGGACGAAGTGAGAAAGATGTAAACATGTTGATCTCGGGTATGTCGGCAGATATATGCGATAGCTGTGTTGAACAAGCATATCAAATTGTAAAGGACAGCATCGGGTCTACTTCCAATAATAAACATGGTTTGGATAGGAGTAAACTACCCGACCCAAAAACAATAAAAGAATACCTAGACCAATATATCATTGGTCAAGATAATGCTAAACGCTATTTATCTGTAGCTGTATACAACCACTACAAACGGATTCTTCAGGAAAGTGATGATGATGTAGAGATTGAAAAATCTAATATTATATTGGTAGGTCCTACAGGAACCGGGAAAACATTATTAGCACGAACAATTGCAAAGTTACTGCATGTTCCTTTTGCTATTGTAGATGCAACAGTGCTAACCGAAGCCGGATATGTAGGTGAAGATATAGAAAGTATACTTACACGCCTACTACAAGCATCTGACTATAATGTGGCTGCGGCAGAGAGGGGAATTGTTTTTATTGATGAAATCGATAAAATTGCTCGCAAAGGAGATAATCCATCTATCACACGAGATGTTAGTGGTGAAGGTGTGCAACAGGGGCTACTTAAATTATTAGAAGGATCAATTGTAAACGTTCCGCCACAAGGAGGGCGTAAACACCCTGATCAGAAAATGATAGCAGTAGATACTAAAAATATATTATTTGTTTGCGGTGGAGCTTTTGATGGTATAGAACGAAAAATAGCTCAGAGACTAAATACCCGTGTGGTAGGTTATGCCCAATCACAGAAAATATCTAATGTTGATCGCGAAAATTTATTACAGTACATTTCACCTCAAGATCTAAAGTCTTTTGGTTTAATACCGGAAATAATAGGCCGCCTTCCAATTCTCACCTACCTAAACCCTCTTGATAGAGAGGCTATGCGTAGGATTCTTACTGAGCCTAAGAACTCAATTATCAAACAATATATCAAATTATTCAAAATGGATAATATAACTCTTTCTTTTGATGAGGATGTATTTGAATATGTTGTAGATAAAGCTATCGAGAATAAACTAGGGGCACGGGGATTACGGTCTATTGTAGAAACGATTATGATGGATTCAATGTTCACTACTCCATCTTCGAAGCAAACCGAGTTGCATATAACAAAGAAATATGCTCAGGAGCAATTTGAAAAATCGCATTTAGATAAACTAAAAAATTCTTTATAAATTTGGTTTTTTAATAAAAAATAGTCTACTTTCGGATAGAGTTTAAATCCAGTATAAGTAAAAACTATCCATCTTATCTAAAATTATGTCTAGTAAGGACGATATATTAATTGCCGCACTCAAAAAAAATTTTGGTTTTGATACCTTTAAGGGCAATCAAAAACAGATTATTCAGAATATCCTGGATGGTAAAGACACATTTGTCTTGATGCCGACAGGTGGAGGGAAGTCGCTTTGTTATCAGCTTCCGGCATTATTGATGGAAGGCACAGCTGTTATTATATCTCCTCTCATAGCATTAATGAAGAATCAGGTAGATGCTATGCGCAATTTTAGTGAAGATGATGGAGTTGCTCATTTCCTAAACTCGTCGCTCAATAAATCAGCCATAGAAAATGTAAAAAATGACATAAGGGCAGGTAAGACTAAACTTCTATATGTAGCTCCCGAATCGTTGACCAAAGAAGAAAACATAGAATTTCTGAAGCAAATAAAGATATCTTTCTATGCTATAGATGAGGCACATTGTATCTCTGAATGGGGACATGACTTTCGTCCTGAATACAGAAGAATACGCCCTATTGTAAAAGAAATAGGTCAAAGCCCCATCATAGCATTAACAGCTACGGCAACACCCAAGGTTCAATTAGATATTCAAAAGAATTTGGGAATGGCTGATGCTGATGTATTTAAGGCATCTTTTAATAGGGAAAACTTATACTATGAGGTTCGCTCCAAAACGAACCATGTAGATAAGGATATTATTAAATACATAAAATCGCAAGGCACTAAATCTGGAATTATATATTGCCTCAGCCGTAAAAAAGTGGAGGAATTTGCAGAAATATTGCAAACAAATAACATTAATGCATTACCCTACCATGCGGGATTAGATGCTAATACACGCTCGGCAAATCAAGATGCGTTCTTGATGGAAAAAGTTGATGTGATAGTGGCTACTATAGCTTTTGGGATGGGGATAGACAAGCCTGATGTTCGTTATGTGATACATTATGATATGCCTAAAAGCCTTGAAGGCTACTACCAGGAAACCGGTAGGGCTGGAAGGGACGGAGGCGAAGGCAAATGTATTGCATTTTACTCGTTCAAAGATTTACAAAAACTAGAGAAATTCATGCAGGGGAAACCGGTTGCAGAACAGGAAATAGGAAAACAACTATTACTTGAAACTGCAGCATATGCTGAAACAGCTCTTTGTCGAAAAAAGGTATTACTCCATTATTTTGGAGAAGAGTACAAAGAAAAAAACTGTCGTAACTGTGACAATTGTATAAACCCTAAAAAACAAGTGGAAGCTAAAGATTTATTATTAACAGCAATAGAAGCTGTAGTTGCATTAAAAGAAAAGTTCAAATCAGACTATATTGTTAATATTCTGATAGGCAAAGAAACATCCGAGATAGAAACATACAACCATCAAGACCTCGAGGTTTTTGGTTCTGGTGATGATGCTGATGAAGACACATGGAATGCAGTTATTCGTCAAGCCATTATAGCAGGATATTTCGAAAAGGATATCGAAAACTATGGATTATTAAAGATTACCAAAAAAGGAAAAGACTTTCTGAAGAAACCTGTATCATTCAAAATAACGGTCGATGAAGATGAAGATATCGATGAAGACGATAGCATGGATGATGTTGCAGTAAAAGGTGGTGGTGGAGGATCGGCTGTTGATCCAGTATTATTCTCTATCATGAAAGACCTCAGGAAGAAAATGGCTAAAAAGTACGATGTGCCTCCATATGTCATTTTCCAAGATCCTTCGCTGGAAGCAATGGCCACAATCTACCCTATTACTTTCGATGAATTACAAAATATTCCGGGAGTTGGGGCTGGTAAAGCTAAAAGATATGGTAGTGAATTTATAGATATTATAAAAAAGCACGTCGAAGAAAACGAAATAGAACGTCCGGAAGACCTTCGGGTGAAGACAGTAGCTAATAAATCAAAACTAAAAGTTGCTATCGTACAAGCAATAGACCGAAAGGTAGCTTTGGATGATTTAGCAGAATCGAAAGGTATTGAATTTTCAGAACTTTTAGATGAAGTCGAAGCTATTGTATTCTCCGGAACCAAGATCAATATCGATTATTTTATAAGAGAAGTGATCGACGAAGATCATATGGAAGATATATTTGAATATTTCAAAGAAGCTGAATCTGACAGTCTATCGGATGCTATAAAAGAACTTGGAATGTATTCGGAAGATGAGATTCGATTGATAAGGATCAAGTTTATCTCCGACATGGCCAACTAATAAAGAATGAAGAAAAAAGCGATATTTCCGGGAACATTTGATCCTTTTACAATTGGTCATCATTCCCTTGTTAAACGATCTCTAGGCCTTATGGAAGAGATCGTTATTGCTATAGGCATTAACGAATCTAAAAAGAGTTATTTTCCTTTAGCGGATAGGGTTGCAATGATTGAGGCTCTTTATAAAGATGATGATAGAATATCAGTCGGCACATATAATAGCCTTACGGTCGATTTTGCAAAAGAAGTGGGTGCTGACTTTATAGTCCGAGGAATAAGGTCTGTAAATGATTTTGAATATGAAAAAACAATTGCAGACATGAATCGAAATATATCGGGTATAGAAACTTTTATTCTATTCACAGAACCCGAATTGACACATATAAGCTCAACTATAGTGAGAGAACTATTAAGATTCGGACATGATGTCAGTAATTTTGTACCCGAAGGACTACAACTAAACTTCAATAATGAACTATAATAAGCAAGATTGCTTATAAACTTTTTTTAGCATGAATAAAATAAACCTTTCACTCCTATTATGCCTTTTCGCTTCTATAACAACTGCATCAGCTCAATTCAAAATGAGTGAAGGCTCTAAAAAAGTTGCTACCACAATGGCCATTATAGAGAATTTATATGTGGATGAAGTGGATGACAAAAAACTTTCCGAAGATGCCATCAAATCTCTTCTGGAAAAATTAGACCCACACTCAACATATATTAGTTCTGAAGAGGTGAAAGATATGAATGAACCGCTTGAAGGCAATTTTGACGGAATTGGAATATCATTCAATATGATGACTGATACACTGTATGTAATAGAAACAATTTCAGGGGGGCCATCCGAAAGAGTTGGTGTGAGACCCGGAGATAAGATTATCTATGTAAATGATACTTTAATAGCAGGAGTAAAGAAATCAACAAAAGATATAATGTCCCGCTTGAAAGGGCCTAAGGGTACAACTGTAGCTATTAAGATCTTACGTAGAGGAGAACCTGAATTATTGAACTTTAAAATAACCCGAGCTAAAATACCTGTATACAGCTTAGATGCTTCATATATGGTTGACAAGAATGTTGGTTATATACATATCAGCCGTTTCAGTGCAACTACAGGTAAAGAATTTTCTGAAGCATGCCAACGTTTAAAGAATGAAGGAATGAAAAGCCTTATTCTTGATTTAGAAAGTAATGGTGGAGGATATCTTACTTCTGCAATTGAACTAGCCGATGAGTTTTTAAAGAAAGATCAACTTATAGTGTATACGGAAGGGTCACGTCAACCAAGACAAATAAGTACGGCTTCGAACAAAGGAATATTTGAAGAAGGTAAGCTTATTGTACTTATTAATGAGGGCTCTGCTTCTGCAAGTGAAATCGTGTCAGGAGCTATCCAAGATTGGGATAGAGGATTAATTGTTGGACGACGTAGTTTTGGAAAAGGATTAGTACAAAGACAAATCCCACTGCCGGATGAATCTATGATACGTCTGACCGTTGCCCGATACTACACTCCTACCGGACGCTGTATCCAAAAGCCATATACTAATGGAGACAAGGAACATTATGACATGGAGATGATAGAAAGATATAACAAAGGTGAAATGATGAATGTGGATAGTATTCATTTCCCAGACTCTCTAAAATACAAGACGCTGATCAATGAGCGTACCGTATATGGAGGGGGTGGAATTATGCCTGATTATTTTGTCCCGATTGATACGACAGCCTATCCCCTATACTTCCGCAAGATTGCAAATATGGGAATTGTCTATAAAATAGCATATAACGAAGTTGATAATAATCGTAACGAAATATTAGAGAAATATCCAAAATCTGCACAATTCTATAAAAACTATACTGTTTCTGATGAAATTCTAAAAAAATTAATCGAAGCCGGAAAAGAAGAAAAGATAGAGTTCAATGAGGAGGAGTACAATAAGGCCAAACCACTTATATCTATGCAAATAAGAGCCTATATGGCACGTGATCTGTATGATATGAATACTTATTTCAAAGTCTACAATAGCTATAGTGATATATTTAAGAAAGCTTATGAAATAATCCTTGACGACAAGCAATATAAAGCACTATTATCAGGGAATAAAAGTGAAAGATAAATCAGCTTTGAGAATAATAAAAATAGCCTGTGATAAAATTATCACAGGCTATTTTTATTTATTAATCATTTAATTCTCAAGATCTTCATACTCTACATATTCGCCGATATTTTTATCAAATACCTTTTGATATACATAATTTTCTTTTTCAGACTTACTTATATACTGAGCATTATCCCTTACAACATATCGCTCTGAATTGAGATTAGCGATATTGATAAAATAAAGAGCAACCTTAGTCATTATTAAAGAAATAAGAAGTATACCACATATTATTATCAGAAAGTCCATTTCACTATATTTTTAATTATTTATTATAAGTATAACAGCTTATCTTCTTATTTGTTGATTAAACATTAGGGATTTAACATGGTTTTTAATATTATTAAATATAAACAGGCTAAATCATACAAGGTGAAGATGTTCCACTAGAATACTACATCCTATTAAAATTAAGATAATTCCTCCTATTATATTCAAACTGAAATTATATCGCCTTCCAACCTTGCAACCGAATATAACACCAAAAGCAGATACTAAAAGAGTTACAATCCCAATTACAATAGCAGGCATCATTATTGGTCTATTGACCAGTGAAAGGGATAATCCCACTGCTGTTGCATCTATACTTGTGGCAAGAGATAACCCAAACATAACTTTTATATTAAGTGGGTTAAACGGTCGCTTGTCGGTCTCGCCTTTCAGCCCTTCAACAATAATCTTTATGCCAAGAAATGCCAGAATTCCAAAAGCAAGCCAATGATCATATTGATCAATATACTGAGCAAATGTAGAGCCTATAAACCACCCGAACACAGCCAACCCCATCTGAATAAAAGCTAGCATACCTGCTATTTTCAATACATTAACTGGTTTATGGTCACCTATTATGGCACCACTTGTAAGTGCTATGACCAAACTATCCATAGAAAGTCCTATGGCTAGAATTGTCATTTGAATTATATCCATTTAGTAATATCTGTGAGGGATTTGCGTTTTTTTTCAGGAACTTTACTCTTTTCTGTATCGATATATCCTAATGGGAATATAGCAATAGCTTCTTCCGAAGCAGGCAATGATAAAACCTGCCCTAGAACGTCTGGCTTAAAATTACAAACCCAGCATGTCCCTAACCCAACTTCGCTTGCTGCCAAGCAAATATGCTCCGCTGCTATTGCAGCATCTACATCACCAAAATCTTTTCCATCCGAATTTGATCTCTTCCAAGCCTGAGACGAGTCTTTACAAACAACAATATAGGCAGGAGCAGTTTTAAACCAGTCCCGATCATACGCTTCCTGTATATGGGATTTCACAGTTTCGTCTGTAATAACATAAAATTTCCAAGGCTGTAAGTTACATGCCGAAGGAGCCAAACAAGCACACTCTAGTATGTACTCAATTTTATCCTTCTCTACTAACTGTGGAAGGTAGGCACGTACTGAATAACGCGCCTCACATAGTTCTCTCAAATTCATTTTTAGTGATCTTGTAAAAAAACGAAAGCCAACACATTTGGTTGGCTTACTATTGATTTATTATAATTCTTCTTCTATTTTGTAATCATTTCGTTCTGCGGAATTTCGAGATATAATCTCCCCGAGAAAACCAGCAAGGAAAAGCTGGGTACCAATTATCATCACTGTCAAAGCAATATAAAAATAGGGAGAATTGGTTACTAATGGATGAGCTATACCCTGACTAATTGCGATTAGCTTATTTGCTCCTACAATTAATATTGCAATAAAACCAACCAAAAACATAATAGATCCCAATAGACCAAAAATATGCATTGGTTTACGCCCAAAAGTAGATAGAAACCATAATGTAAGTAAGTCCAGATAGCCATTAAAAAAACGACTCATCCCAAATTTACTTTTCCCATATTTTCGAGCCTGATGAGTAACCACTTTTTCTCCGATCTTCACAAATCCGGCATTTTTTGCCAGATAAGGAATATAGCGGTGCATATCATTATAAACTTCAATATTTTTGACTACAGCTTTCCGGTAAGCTTTCAAACCACAATTAAAATCATGTAAGTTCTTTATACCTGATACTCTACGAGCCGTAGCATTAAATATTTTAGAAGGTAGATTTTTAGATAAGATTGGATCATGGCGTTTTTTCTTCCAGCCGGAAACTAAATCATACCCATCTTCTTTTATCATTTTATATAAGGATGGGATTTCATCAGGACTATCTTGCAAATCAGCATCCATTGTGATTACAACATCTCCCTCTACTTTACGAAAAGCACAATGCAACGCAGGAGATTTACCATAATTGCGTCTGAAACGGATAGCTTTAATATTATCAGTTGCTTTTTTCAGATCAACAATTACATCCCATGAATTATCTGTACTTCCATCATCGACAAATATAACTTCGTAGGAAAAATGATTCTCATCCATTACACGCTTTATCCATGCATATAGCTCAGGTAAAGATTCATCTTCATTGTATAAAGGAATAACTACAGATATATCCATCATCAAATATCTTTTTTAGATACTATTTCTTTTTTTATTTCCAATTATCAGCGCCAATATAGCTCCCATTACTCCTCCGAAAAAAATATTCCCGATAAAATCAGAAACAATATAAAACATCTTATTCAGAGATATAGCTAATACATCACTTTTTACTTTATCCGGATAAGGAAATGATGCAATCATTCCTTTTATAACAGGTTCTATTTTAGTTGAGAAGTAAGCCGGATCGATAAATTGCAAATGAATGTATATCATAGCAGCCTCAAAGAAAGAAGCAAAGAAGCAAAGACTTATAATAAACATGATACACTGGATAGCACTTTTAGGTATTTCCGGATCTGAGTCTCTAAACTTAAAATAATATACATAAAGCAGAACAAATGTAACAGCATTCAACAAATAATATAAATATATGAATGGCTGAAAATAATCAGCTCCAACGAAGACCAAATGTTTTAATGCCCAAAATACACCTAGAATTGCACCATAATGCATAGCATAATTAATCATTAATCCATTTTTGTTTTGCTGCATATTATTTTTTTCTTTAGTGATACAAATGTAAGAAAATACTTTAAAAAAATAAGTGCAAATTCTGCATTTGCACTTATTTATGGTTTCTTAATCCGAAGCTTTATCTTCCTTCACTTTCAGGTCTAAAGGATGTGGAATCTTCTCTTTTAGCAGAGCTATATCCAATACTTCTTTTATATCTCCGACATAATGGAACTTCAATCCTTTCAGATAAAGTGGTTTTATTTCATCAATATCTTTCTTATTCTCATTACAAAGAATAATTTCTTTTATTCCGGCACGTTTAGCTGCTAGTATTTTTTCTCTGATACCTCCTACCGGCAACACTTTTCCTCGCAAAGTAATCTCCCCTGTCATAGCCAGATTTGCCTTCACTTTGCGTTGAGTAAATGCAGATGCCAATGAAGTGACCATTGTTATACCAGCCGATGGTCCATCTTTAGGAATTGCACCTTCCGGCACATGTACATGTACATTCCAATTCTCGAAAACTGTATCATCGATCCCTAAATATTGATTATGTGATCGAAGATATTCAAGAGCCAATACAGCAGACTCCTTCATTACATCCCCAAGATTTCCGGTTAAGGTCAATTTGCCACCTTTACCTCTACTCAATGATGTTTCGATAAATAGGATTTCTCCACCAACGGAAGTCCAAGCCAAACCTGTCACAACCCCTGCGTAATTATTTCCTTGATATTGGTCTCTTGTATACTCGACTGCCCCCAAATATTCATGTAAGCTGTCGGCATCTAATACTTTATTATATTCTATGTTGGAAGCTACTTTTCGAGCCAATTTACGCATAATTTTGGCAATCTTTTTATCCAACTCGCGTACACCGGATTCTCGTGTATAATTCTCAACAATCTTCTCTAATGTCTTTTTAGGTATCTCAATAGCATCTGCTGTCAGTCCATGATTTTCGAGCTGTTTAGGTACTAAGTGACGATGGGCTATTTCTACCTTTTCTTCTATTATATAACCACTAACATCGATCAACTCCATACGATCTAATAACGGCTGGGAAACTGTTGACAGATTATTTGCCGTTGCCAGAAACAGCACCTTCGACAGGTCGTAATCGATATTCAGATAATTATCGTGAAAGGCAGAGTTTTGTTCCGGATCTAATACTTCTAACAATGCAGATGAAGGATCTCCTTTAAAATCTGTTCCTATTTTATCTATCTCATCTAAAACAAAAACAGGGTTGGAAGAACCAGCTTTCTGTATATTTTGAATTATACGGCCCGGCATGGCACCTATATAGGTACGTCGGTGTCCTCGAATTTCGGATTCGTCATGTAAGCCTCCGAACGAAACACGCACGTATTTGCGGTTCAAAGCTTTAGCGACAGACTTACCTAAAGATGTTTTACCTACTCCGGGAGGGCCATATAGACAAATAATTGGGGACTTCAGATCACCTTTCAATTTTAATACTGCTAAATGCTCAATGATACGCTCTTTAACCTTTTCCAATCCGAAATGATCTTGGTCAAGTACCTTTTGCGCATTTTTGAGATTAAAATTATCTTTTGTATACTCACCCCAAGGCAGTTCTAACAGAACTTCTATATAAGTATATTGTGTAGAATAATCAGGCGATTGAGGATGCAAACGTTCTAGTTTGCTAATCTCTTTCGCAAATATATCTGCAACCTCTTTACTCCATTTCTTCTTTGCAGCTTTCAGTTTGAACTCCTCAATATCTGCTTGCTGCGGATTACCACCCAACTCATCTTGAATTGTTTTGATCTGCTGTTGCAAGAAGTATTCTTTTTGTTGCTGATTAAGCTCTTCTCTTGTCTTCATTTGGATGTTGAGCTTCATCTCCATCATTTGTGTCTCACGATTAAGAATCACCAATAAACGGTATGCTCTTTCCTTTTCATCCTCAATATCTAACAATGCTTGTTTCTCGGCTCCGGAAACAGGCAGATTAGTACAACAATAGTTGACAAGAATGGATGTAACCCCTGTCGAATTCATTCTATTTATAAATTCTTTCGGAGGTTCTCCATACATACGGAGCATTTGTATCATCTGCTCCTTTATTGAATCAAGCAAGGCTTTGTATTCTGTATCTGTTTTCAGAACAGGAACACCTTCTTTTATTTCATAACGTCCTTTTAGAAAAGGTTCTGTTTGTGTCAATTCTGTCAGTCTGAAACGTTTCTTTCCCTGAAAAATGACAGTTACTGTATCTGTATCTGGAAGTTCTATAATACGGATAATTTCAGCAATGACACCAATCGGATATAAATCGTTCATTTCCGGATCGTCTGTTTCAGAGTCTTTTTGGCAGACTAAACCTACAAGTTTTCCTTTTTGCTTATTTGCAGCCTTAATCAGCTTCATAGATTTCTTTCTGGCTACAGCAATAGGCGAACTCGTACCCGGAAATATTATTGTATTTCTCAGTGGCAGAATTGCGATCTCTTCTTGTAAGTCATCATTATTTATATAACAATCCCCATCATTAAAGTCATTGGTAATGATAGATATAACTGGCTCATCACTATCGCCGACTCCTAGAAGATCTCTTTTATCTTTAAACATATTTACTCCTTTATAATATTTCTCTCTAATAAAGAGAGGATACAACAATCTATAATTATATTAACTTTGCTTACAAATATAACAAATTCTATGCCAAATCCTTTTTTTAAATTTAAACAGTTCACCATATACCATGATCGATGTGCAATGAAAGTAGGGACGGACGGGGTTGTTCTCGGCGCTTGGGCGAATGTACACAATACAAAAAAAGTATTAGACATAGGTGTTGGCTCAGGACTAGTATCGCTTATGCTAGCTCAGCGAAATAACAACATCTCGATAGATGCCATTGACATAGATACTGAAGCGACAAAGCAAGCAGAGGAAAATATTGCAAATTCACCTTTCAGCCAACAAATAAACTGCAAGAACATATCTTTGCAAGAATTTGACAAAGAGTGTAAAACTGAGTACGACCTTATTGTTTCCAACCCTCCGTTTTTTGTCGATTCATTAAAATCACCGAATGATAAACGAACCTTAGCACGCCATACTGATAGCTTATACATAGATCAATTAATTACCATTTCGTGCCGACATCTAAATACGCATGGACGAATTGCCATTATCTTTCCACACATACAAAAAGAATTACTATTAGAGCTAGCGGAACAAAATAAACTATATGTATCTGCAATAACAAATATATTCCCGACACCGACAGCCTCTCCAAAAAGGCTTCTGATTGAGTTTTCTCGGAAAGAAACATCTCTCGTTGAGAACAACTTAATAATAGAAAAAGAAAGGCATGTATATACCCCAGAGTTTACTACACTAGCTAAGGAGTTTTATTTGAATATGTGAGATCAAATTACTTTGGTTTGCCATTTGGCATATTTAAAGTAAAGTAATGATAGTATCAACAAACCACCCCAATATACATATTCGACAGTCCAGCAAACTGCTACAGATGCTTGTTTATATATTACAATCCAAATCATATAGAGAACATACATTACCAATGTCGTTATCTCTAACAAAAGAGCAGCTCTTGTATTACCTGTTCCTGAAATAGAATTGAACACAACCGTACTCAAACTACAAATTGGCAGAGCAAATACAACAACTAATAACGGAGCTACCGAAGCAGGAATCAACGATGCATCTTCTTTCGGGGCTATCAAAGAAATCCAAAATTCCGCACCAATCGCTGTTATGGCCATCACTATTAATATCACAGATATGCTCATAAAACATATACGCCTGACAAGAGGTATCACGTCTTTTACCCTGCCTGCCCCCATTGTATTACCAACGAGTGTATTAGCCGAGGTCGCAAAGGCATTCATTGGTATAAAGAATAACATATAGAAATTACGGACAATATTTGTAATGGCTAGTGCATCTACTGAATGTTTTTCCATAGCCATAAAGAATATAAACCAAGTTGACATGGATACCAAATACTGAACCATCGTAAATGACGAGATATTCAATATATTCTTGATTATGGAAAATTTGAAACGCATTCTCATAAAACCGTATTTCTTCAAATCAACTGTTTTTAATGTATAAATTACAAAAAACAAGACTGATACAATTTCTGACAATACAGCAGCTATTCCAGCACCTTCTATACCCAATTTAGGGAAACCAAAATTTCCAAATATCAATATATAATCAAAGGTAAAATTGACAACAGCCATTATTATAGCGTTAACTGTTAAAACCTTTGTACGAGCTATTCCGACATAGAATGCACGGAACATAACATTTATAGAGGAAAAAAACAAACCAAATATACGCCAAGACAGATATGATTGCATTGCTTCATAAACTTCTTTAGAGTCCATGAAATTTGGAATCAAATATTTTGTCATCAAAGATGAAGCTACAACTAAAATAAGAGCCAATAGTTCCAGAAATAAAACTCCTTGAATTACAATTGTACCTATCTTATTATAATTACCTTCCCCATTGCGTCGACTAATCATTATCTGCCCACCAATACTAAAGCCAAAGCACAACGTGAAAAAAGCGATATAATAAATACCTGCTAATCCGGATGCACTTTGTTCTACTTTTCCGACTGAACCCAAAAAAATAGTAGCAGTTATCTGAACTACATTTTGAGCTAATAACCCTAGCATGATAGGGACACTAACACGCCATATATCTTTATGTGAATACATAGAATAAGTTTGAAACTATCAATAATTATTTACTGACAGTATTTTAGAATATAGTTGATCTTTCTTCGTTTTGAATAGCAAAAGCTACACAAGTTTGTTTGTTTGAGTATCCGGAAAAGCAACCCATGGCTTGAATTTTTTAGCTTCTTCAAAATCCATTTGTGCATAAGACATAATTATTACAATATCGCCCGGTTGTACTTTACGAGCAGCAGCTCCGTTAAGGCAGATAGCTCCTGAACCTCGTTCTCCCTTAATTACATAAGTTTCGATCCGTTCACCATTATTATTATTGACAATTTGCACCTTTTCGCCTTCTATTATATTTACAGCATCCATCAGATCTTCATCAATAGTGATGCTTCCTATATAATTCAAATTAGCTTCGGTCACTGTTACCCGATGTAACTTCGATTTCACAACCTCTATTGTCATATTTTTATATTTGCTTTTTTGCTTTATATACTACATTATCTATCAACCGGACATCACCACAATAAATAGCAATACACCCTACAATATAGTCTGATGCTGTCCAATTATCAATAGCTTGTAAAGAATCGCCATCTACTATTTCATAATATTCGGTACGAAGACCATGAATAGAATCCAGTGTATTAACAACCCTGTTTAAGACTTCTTTGACGGAAGATGTATTCATCCATTCTTTACTTTCGGATAATACGCGCGAAATATTTACAGCAATTCTTTTTTGGTCTGAACTAAGCCTTTCATTCCGACTACTCAATGCCAATCCGGATTCTTCACGGACAATGGGCATCGGAACAATTTGAACTCCCAATCCAAGCTGTTTAACCATAGCCCGAATAATAGCTAATTGCTGGAAATCTTTTTCTCCAAAATATGCTTTATCTGGTTTTACTATATCAAAAAGACGGCTTACAACTTGTGCTACCCCATTAAAATGCCCGGGTCTATGCTCACCTTCCATTACCGTTGCAATTGTTCCAAAATCAAACTGGCGAGTATCGGGTTCAGGGTATATTTCTTCAACCGAAGGCGCAAAAAGGATATCAACCCCTGCATCTGATAGTAATTGCCTATCTTGCTCCAAGTTTCTTGGATATTTTTCTAAATCTTCTTTATTGTTAAACTGAGTAGGATTAACGAAAACACTAACTATACAAATATCATTATCGTCCAGAGCTTTTTTAACCAACGATAAGTGTCCAGAGTGAAGAGCACCCATAGTGGGAACCAATCCGATTGTTTTACCTTGCAAACGAGACGTATTGATAACCTGCTCTAATTCTGCAACGGTAGTAATTAAATCCATTTTTCAGATCATTTTTATAAACGGATACAAAGCAAATAAATATTTACGGAATGGCGAAACAATAGTGGTTTTTTGTTTTGTTTTTAACTCTAAGTGCCTTATTATAAAACAGCAAAAAGCATTTCAAAATGTGAAATACCCAATTTTGTTAAATGAAGTTTGCAAAAAACCAATTTTTTTTTTATTATCTTTGTACTTTCATTTAGATAAGACGAGAAGTAAAATAAAACAAATGACCACAAAAAGAATTTTATACATCACTCAAGAGATAACTCCTTATTTACCGGAATCTGCTATTGCTAATAATTGCAGATATTTACCACAAGCTATTCAAGAAAAGGGAAAAGAAATCAGAACATTTATGCCTCGTTTTGGAAACATAAATGAAAGACGTAACCAACTGCATGAGGTTATCCGCCTCTCGGGCATGAATTTAATTATTGACGATACAGACCATCCATTAATTATAAAAGTGGCTTCGATACAAGCTGCCAGAATGCAGATATATTTTATTGATAATGATGACTATTTCAAACGTAAAGCTACTACGGCAAATGACGAAGGAATAGAATTTAAAGATAATGACGAACGTTGTATTTTCTATGTACGAGGAGTATTGGAGACCATAAAGAAACTCCGTTGGATTCCAGATATCATAGACTGCCATGGATGGATGACTGCTCTGACAGGATTATACATAAAAACGGCTTATGCGGACGATCCTTGTTTCAAAAACTCTAAAATTGTTTATTCTTTATATAATGACGATTTCAAGCAGCCATTCAATGCAGATTTTGCTGATAAGTTGAAATTTGACAAGATCAAAGACAAAGATGTAGCAGACCTGAAGGGAGATGGTGTAAGCTTCGAAACTCTTTCTAACTTTGCCATTAAATATGCTGACGGTATAATTCAAAGTGAAGAGAATGTCAATTCAAATGTACTGGATTTTGCGACTAAGTCCGGAAAAAAATTCCTTCCTTACCAAGGGGATGTCAGCCAATCGGCTGATGCTATCTATAATTTTTACGATAATATTTAAACTATCTAAAATAAAATTAGAAAAATACTGTTTTATTCTTTGAAAACAGTATTTTTTTTGGATATTTGATGCCCAATTCATTTTAATATTAAACCTGAATGAAAATTAAAACATTATTGAGTCTTTTTATCGCTTTTTTAGCCCTAAGTTTTATTGCCTGCGATGACGATCTAAATTCGGTAGGTAGTAATATGCAACCAAAAGATGATGAGATATTTGTTGGTGTAGACACTGTGATTATCACAGCAAAAACAGTTTCATTAAATGATTCAGTATATGCACGAACCACATTTGGTGTATTAGGAGAATATACCGATCCCGTTTTTGGAAAAATAAAATCTGATTACATGAGTGAGTTCTATTGCCCTGACAATACATCTTTCCATGAAAACTTTATCGAAATAGACTCTGTTAAGTTCAATATTGGTTTTGATCCTTACTCATTCACTGGTGATTCAATCAACCCAATGGGATTAGCAATATATGAGGTTAATAAGAACTTAGATAAAAATTATTTTACAAATATAGATGCCTCTGATTATTGTGATATGTCTAAGACTCTGACAAAAGGAGTTTTTACGATAAAGAATCTTCCTATCAATACAAATTCTGGTTATAAATACAGAGAAATATATCTAAAAACAGCAAATTCATTCGGTCAACGCTTCTATAATGAATGGAAAAATACGAATGGAGAAACGTTTAAAAATTCTGACTCTTTCAGAAAATTCTTCCGAGGTATATATGTTACTCCTAATTTTGGTACAGGAAGCTTAATTAATGTATCGTACACAAGATTAAATATTTATTATAAATATAAGTACGGATTAGCTTCTGACGGTGTATCCGATTCTATTGAAGCTAAAATATTTACTTTACCTGTTACACCGGAAGTAATTCAAATGAACCGTATTAGAAACGATCAATCAGTTATAAAACAATTAACGGCTGCCGACGCAAACAAGACTTATATAAAAAGTCCGGCCGGTGTATGTACTGAAATAACCATTCCTTTAAAAGAAATAATTGAAAAGAGTAAAGAAAATACTCTTAATTCTGTAACTTTCAGATTAAAAGAATTTGTCGAAGAGGAAGCAAAATCTGGATTGAACAGGCCAACATACCTATTATTTGTAAATAAAGATTCGATTGCTGATTATTTTGTGAATAGCAATACACCTAATTTTGAGACAAGTTTTATAATGCAACGTGTCACTACGAACAATACGTATAATTTTATCACTGCGGCAGGAGGAAGTGCTAGTACATCAGCTGCGAACATCTCTGCTTTAATCAATTATTATATAAAGCATTATAAAAACTCGACAAATATTCCTGACTTAAAATATTTAGTAATTCCAGTTAGTGCTTCTGCAAATTCATCAGGTATATATTCTGTTTATAATCTGATGTCACCAACTTCAGCAATATTCAGAACGAATTCTGAAAACATGAAAATGGGACTAATATTTAGTAAATATACTGAGCGAGAAGAATAAATAAAAAATGACAGCCAAACAAATAAGATACATAGCTAGGGTATTATTCTTACTATATGTAGGATATTATAGCTGTGTATCTTATTTTGTACATACTCACGTATATGATGGTGTCGTATACGTACACTCCCATCCTTACAATAAACAGGAGAAAACAAGTAGCGAAAATGATCGCCCTCCATTCGAAACTCATACACATAATGCTGCCGGCTTCTTCGCCATCAACCAGATGTCGAATGCTATTTCTTATGAGGCTAGCATAAACAATATAATATCGGATGTAGATGTAATAGTCCATACTATACCATATAATATAGTTGAGGATCAAAAGGCTGTGAGAGCCTCAATACGTCTTTTTAATCTTAGAGCTCCACCTATTATCTAAAATATTTATTTCAATACCCTTATTGAACCAAAAGTTGATTGAATATTATTATTCAATCCTATTTTACATAAAGTTTATTCTATTCAATAAACTTTACCTCAGAGTATAAAATTTCTAAAGTACACATTTAAGTTCCAAATTATTTTAGTTAAGGAATATAACAACTTAGCTAATCAATAATCAATTCTGCTTTAGAAACTCTCTGATATTATAAAATTTTAGATATACAAAAACATGAAGAAAATTATACTATTATCTATATATATATTATGTGGCATAACCCTTTGTGCCCAACAAGCAAAGACAGCTACAATAAAAGGCCATGTATTAGACAAGGATACAGATGAACATCTACCCGGTGTTACAATTGTTATAGAAGGTACACAAAATGCTGTTATGTCTGACGAAACCGGCCATTTTTCTCTTTCGGGTATTAATCCGGGTACATATATATTAACAACTCAATATCTAGGTTACTCTACAACAAAACAAGAAGTATCAGTCATTGCTGGTGAAAGTAAGAATATTAGCATATATATTCAGCCCGAAGTTCAAATATTGAATGAGGTTGCAATAGAAACATCTGCCAGAAAATTAAATAGAACAATGTCTCCTGTTGTTGTGAACCAACTGACAACAAAAACTTTCGAGGCCACTAATTCTAATTCATTATCCCAAGGGTTGAATTACCTACCCGGATTGAGGGTTGAAACCAATTGTCAAAATTGCGGGACTCAAGAAGTAAGAATAAATGGACTAGAAGGACAATATACTCAAATGCTGATAGACGGCCAGCCAGTATTTACATCCTTAACTCAGATGTATGGTTTGGAGCAAATGCCGACTAACATGATAGAACAAGTAGATGTGATTCGGGGTGGAGGTTCTGTTCTATATGGAACAAATGCTATTGGTGGCATCATCAACATAATAACTAGAGAGCCTGAAAAAAACTCATATCAAGTAAAGTATAATCTGTCTATGATAGATGGCAAGTCAGCAGACAACAATTTGGCTCTCAACACTTCATTTGTTGATAGAAGTAAACGTTCGGGAATATCTCTTTTTGCTAATATGCGTAGCCGTAACCCATGGGATGCAAATGGTGACGGGTTCTCTGAAATAGGAAAAAACAGAGCATCATCAATTGGTTTCCGATCATATACTAAACCATCATTATATGATAAAGTCACATTAGAGTATCATTACATATCTGAATTTCGCAGAGGAGGTGACAATATGAGCCGTCCTCCACACGAAGCTCTTATTGCAGAAACAACTGATTATGGAATACATTCGGGAACTATCGGATATGCTCATTTGAGTAAAGACCATAAAAAACAACTTACTATAAATGGATCTATCCAGAATACTGCCAGAGACAGTTATTATGGAGGAGGATATGATCTTGACGGATATGGAAATACCAAAGAATTAGCAGCTACCGGAAACATACGATATGAGATCAATATGGATAAATTACTATTTATGCCTGCAAAATTTACAGTCGGATTTTCTCAAGAGTACACTAATCTTATGGACACTATTCATAGTCGACATATAAAACAAATTGCCAATGTTAGTAGTCTATTGGCTCAGAACGAATGGAGAAATGAAAAGCTGACAGTCATAGTTGGGCTGAGAGCTGATAAACATAACAAGATTGATGGTATCAATATAATACCCAGAACAAGTCTCAGATACAAACTGTTGGACAATATGAATCTCCGTGCTTCATATGCTATGGGGTACCGTGCACCACTCATCACCGCATCAGACCTAGATGTTCCTGTTATTGGAGGGAGTGCAACTATTACTCTTTTAGATAAGGATTTGAAGCGGGAACATTCAAATGCAATTAATGGAGGAGCTGATTTTACATTCTTCAACGACAAAATATATTCCTATTTCCTAGTAGAAGGTTTCTATAATAAAATAAATGATATATTTATTACTGAAGAAACCGGTACTGATGCGAAAGGAAATACGATTATGACACGCAAAAATGGAGATGGGGCATATGTATATGGGGTTAACTTAGAAGCCACTTTCCAACCTATTACATGGCTAGAGCTACAAGGTGGATTTACATGGCAAAGAAGTAGATATACTGAAGCGGTACAATGGTCTTCTGAATCTTATGTTGAGCCCGTAAAAAAAATGTTGCGCTCTCCTGATACATATGGATTCTTTTCGGCAACTGCTACTCCTCGCAAAAGCTATGCAGTATCACTCTCAGGAGTATATACCGGATCCATGTTGACTCCTCACTTTGCAGGAGCAGAAGGTGTTACACTTGACGAAACAGTTAAGACCAGAAGCTTTATGGACATGACACTCAAATTATCTTATTTTTTCAATCTAGATTCCAGTAATAAGATAGAACTAAATGGGGGCATCCAGAATATGTTTAATCAAATACAAAAAGATTACGATAAGGGTCCCAACCGAGACTCTGAATATATTTACGGACCATCATTACCCAGAACATACTTTATTGGACTAAAAATTAGTTCATTATAATAACAAGGAAGGAGTTCTCTTATAGATTATTCAGAGAACTCCTTTCGTTTTTAAGATTTATAGTAACCGTTATTGAGATTTTGATACTATATTTGTAAGAATGAATGGTACACATTCCGGACACATACAATACAAATAAAAGTTTATTAGAGTTTATTAGTTATTATATTTGTGTCGGAATACCTGTCATAAAACACGGTTATTAATGCTACTAATCATTATAAAAGGATTATTTATTGGTTTTCTATCCTCAGCACCAATGGGTCCAGTAGGGATGTTATGTGTACAGCGCACGCTAAATGAAGGAAGAAAAAATGGATTGATTACGGGAATAGGTGCTGTCGTAGGAGATATGATTATAGCCTTTCTAGCCATATTAGCTGCTTTAGGCTTAGGCTTTAGTAATGAATTCATCCAGCAGCATGAAGAAATATTACGAATAATAGGCAGCTTGGTACTTATCGTATTCGGGTATCTTATTTTCAGAAAGAACCCATCAAAGAATCTAGCAAAACTCAATGAGAACAAAATCTCCCAATGGAAAGTATTTGGTTCTTCTCTCATATTAACTATTTCCAATATTGCGACATTATTTCTATATATTGCCCTCTTTGCCCGTTTCAATGTTATTGATGCCGAGAAGTCATTTGCTTTTGACCTAGTTAGTGTCCTTTTTATTGGAATTGGTGCCTTTTGTTGGTGGCTACTAATTACTTATTTAGTAAATAAACTCAGAGCCAGATTCAACCCGAGAGGGTTACAAATATTCAATCGCATTATTGGTTCTATCCTTTTTATAGTGGGTGTCGTCGGTATAGTTAGCAGCCTGCTTCCCTAACCTACTCTGTCAATGTCTTCTTAAAAGTAATTTCTACCCCATAATATGGAGATAGAAGATGCTTGGACAATATTTCCTCAGTATGGACAAATCGTGTAGTGGCAACATACCTTTCAAATTCGCATGTCGGCTGACCTTCTTCTTTAGCTTTATTCACTAGTTCTTGTCTTTCTTTATACACTCTTTCGAAACGATAAATATCTTTCGAAATAGGTATTATCGACAAAAAGAAAGCAACGAAGGCAACCCCTAATACTGAAAATCTGATCTGACGCAAAAATTTGTAATCATAATTAAGATTATATAATATAATGCCAATTGCAATAAATAAAAATGTCAATATGCCGAACCATGCACGAGGTGGAAATGCCGGTGAAAAAATCATTGCATAAACTGCTGCAAACGCTCCAAATAAAAAAATAAATGATATACCTAGTTTATTACTTTTACGATATAATGTGAATTTCCAGAACAAGGACAAGATTATCAAATAGAAAAGTAAAATACCGCCATAGTTATCAACAAGTGTCAATGTATGCATAAATAGTCGATAGCTCATGATAAAAACTCCGGTCAGAGCAGCTTCACCGGCTCTTACTGTATTGCCCGGTGCTTGTATCATAATATAATAACCGACTACGGCTCCAATTATCCCAGTTATAGACCATAGAGGAAGACACCATCTTTTCGAATAGTAATAGAAAAGAAACAGGAGTGATATTATCAACATTCCTCCGGCTGTATTTTCATTAGTCCATCCTGCTAGAATAGAGAATACAAAGAATAAAGCAGCAAATAAAACAGATCGTATTCCAGTCTGTCGATTACCACTATAGAGCCTATATGGTAACAAAAAAAGCAATATAATTACAGTTCCCCATAGGTAGTTGGCACTTCCGGTAATCCATAAAATTGTATCTGCAAATGCAGGTTGTATAAGCCAGATTGCCAGATTGATCAAAATAAATAAACTAATACTATTATTTCCTCTACCTTTTATCAAATAATAAATAAGAAAAACATAGAGCAAATAAGCCAATGAATTTAATATATCGATAACAATAGGTGGTAATAATAGCAATAGTTGTGCTATGAAATGTACCACACTGCGCCCACCCCATAAATAGTAATGGTTATATTGGGACTGGAAAATATCTGAAATATTTGAAACAGGTAGATCTGATGCATGAATATAAAGGTAACCAAAATCGTCAGCCGTCATTGGTGTAAAAATATTCAATAAAAGAATTATTGAAAAGCAAGAAAAGACTGTCAGTATCCACTGTATTCGATTACGGGCCGCATTGCCAGTTATATACACAATGGCTTTCTCAGCTCTATCATAAGTTGATTTTATGCAAAAAATAAATTTGTCAAACAAGTTCATTCTCCTTAATAATAATATATTGCCATAAAAATACGATAAACAAAAAAGAGACACAATATTATTGTGCCTCTTTTTAAATATAATAAATAAATAGCTCTAAAATTCTGCATTATTCGGAGTACGAGGAAAAGGAATTACATCACGGATATTAGTCATCCCTGTTACAAATAACATCAATCGTTCAAATCCTAATCCAAATCCTGAATGGGGTGCTGTTCCAAACTTACGGGTATCCATATACCACCAAATCGGATCAATATTCATTTTCAGTTCATTAACACGATCCATCAATTTCTGATAGTCTGATTCACGCTCCGAACCTCCAATAATTTCACCTATTTTCGGGAATAACACATCCATTCCACGAACTGTCTTACCATCCTCATTCTGCTTCATATAGAATGATTTAATATCTTTTGGATAATCTGTCAAGATAACAGGGCGTTTGAAATGCTGCTCAACCAAATAACGTTCATGTTCTGATTGAAGATCTGCCCCCCAATATACAGGGAACTCAAACTTATGTCCTGATTTTTCAAGAATATCAACACCCTCGGTATATGTAAGACGGATAAAATCATTGTCTAATACAAAATTCAGACGATCTATCAGTTCTTTATCAAACATTTCATTTAAGAAAGCTATATCATCTTTACAATTATCTAAGGCATAACGTATCAGATATTTTAGAAAATCTTCGGCCAAATCCATATTATCATGAATATCATAGAAAGCAACCTCAGGTTCTATCATCCAAAATTCAGCTAAATGGCGAGGTGTATTTGAATTCTCCGCACGGAATGTAGGGCCAAATGTATAAATTGCTCCCAATGACATTGCGCCTAACTCTCCTTCTAACTGTCCTGATACTGTAAGATTAGTTTGACGTCCAAAGAAATCTTCTGAATAATCTATCTCCCCTGTCTCAGTACGCGGGATATTATTAAAATCGAAGGTTGTTGCCTGAAACATAGATCCGGCTCCTTCACAATCCGAACCTGTCAAAATAGGTGAATGAAAGTAGAAAAATCCCTTTTCATTAAAATATTTATGGATTGCAAATGCCATATGATGACGCATACGCAGAATAGCTCCAAATGTATTGGTACGAGGACGTAGATGTGCTATCTCTCTTAAAAACTCAAGAGAATGTCCCTTCTTCTGCAACGGATAAGTTTCAGGATCTGCAATTCCATATATTTCAACTTCGGAGGCCTGAATTTCCATTGTTTGCCCTTTACCTTGCGACTCGACAAGTGTACCAACAACATGGATACATGCCCCTGTTGTTACAGGTTTGAAAAAATCAATTCCAAATCTTTCTACATCTGCTACGATTTGAATATTATGAATCGTAGAACCGTCATTTAAGTGAATAAAATTCACATATTTATTGCCTCGAATGGTACGAACCCACCCTTTCACACTGACTGTTGTTCCAAATGCAGGATTTTTTATTAAATCCTCTATTTTCGTTCTACGAATAGTATCCATATTATACTTAGTTTTATAAATTATCTTTTAATTTATTCTTATTCAAAAGCTCCCATACGAAGCATGTTCACCTCTTTTTCCGACAAGTAACGCCATTTACCTCTAAGGACATTCTTCTTTGTTAATCCGGCAAAATAAACTCTATCTAGTTTTATAACCTGATAGTTTAATTTCTCGAATATACGTCGGACAATACGATTACGTCCCGAATGTATTTCAATGCCAACTACGTTTAATGCATCTTCTGACTGATACGCAATTGAATCTGCATGTATCTCTCCATCATCCAATTCGATACCATCAGCAATAGCTTGCATATCTTCGATAGCAACATCACGATCCAGAGTTACTTGATAAATCTTTTTCTTCTTAAATTTAGGATGCATTAGCTTTGAGGCCAAATCACCATCGTTAGTCAATAAAAGGACTCCTGTTGTATTTCTATCTAAACGACCCACAGGATAAATACGTTCCGGACAAGCATTCTTAACTAAATCCATCACTGTCAATCTATTTTGAGGATCATCTGATGTTGTAACACAGTTTTTAGGTTTGTTAAGAAGTACATATACTTTACTTTCTAAACGTACTGGTTGATCGTGGAATGTAACCAAGTCACCTCTTGTTACTTTTGCTCCTAATTGATCTACAACTTCACCATTTACTTTCACAACTCCGGCTGTAATATATGCATCAGCTTCACGTCGCGAACAAACTCCGGCATTTGCCAGATATTTATTTAGTCTTAGAGGTGTGCTAGGATCAAGGTTTTCTTTATACTTGACCGGTTTCATTAATTTTTTAGGGCCATTTGATGGTCTATTACCACCACCTCGGTTGTCCGAGTAGCCTCCACCACCACGGTTATTATTATAAGATGGACGACGATTTCCATCATTATCTCCACGGTTGTTATAAGATGAACCGCCACCTCGGTTGTCTGAATAGCTCCTATTGCCACCACTATTAGAATAACCTCCGCCTCGATTGTCGGAATAGCTTCTATTACCTCCATTGTTCGAATACCCCCCGCCTCGGTTATTATCAGAATAACTTCTGTTACCTGAAGGACGTCCCGAACTTTGATTATTGTTATATGAACGACGTTCTCCACCATCTCTATTTCCATAAGGCTGTCTTGGTTGACGGTCTGATGAATTATTATAAGCTGATTCTCCTCCGTACGATCCAGAATTTGATTTATAAGGATTTCTATCCTTATCAGGTGTCTCGTATGATTGTTTACGCAGATCGCCTACGCGCATACGCTTTTTCTTTGCCGGCTCAGAGCCTCCATCACGGTTTTCTCTCTCATTACCTTTGTCTGTTATCATTTCCTTTTTATTAAATAATGTTTGTTATTAAAATAACCTCACGGCTATATTTCCATTATACTCCTGTATAAGTATGAGGTGTTATCTTTCTTAATTCTTCTTTTATGGTATCATTAACATTTAGGCCATCAATAAATTCAGAAATAGACTTTTCTGTTATTGTTTCATTAGTACGTGTTAATGCTTTTAGTGCTTCATATGGTTTCGGATATCCTTCGCGACGCAATACGGTTTGTATTCCTTCGGCTACAACAGCCCAGCAGTTATCCAGATCTTTATAAATAGCTTCCTTGTTTATTATTAATTTGCCCAACCCCTTTAATGTACTTTGTACAGCAATTACAATATGCGCGATTGGCACACCAATATTACGCAACACTGTGGAGTCGGTCAAATCTCTTTGTAAACGAGATATAGGTAATTTGGAAGACAAATGCTCTAATATAGCATTAGCAATACCTAAATTTCCTTCTGCGTTTTCAAAATCAATTGGATTTACTTTGTGAGGCATCGCCGATGAACCTATTTCACCATCTTTGATTTTCTGTTTAAAGTATTCCATTGATATATATTGCCAAATATCTCTATTTAAATCAATCATTATTGTATCTATACGCTTCAGAGCGTCAAATACAGCAGCTAATGTATCGTAATTTGCAATCTGAGTCGTCCATTTTTCACGGACTAGCCCTAACTTTTCAAATAAAAACTTGCTCCCAAATTCTTTCCAATCGTATTGTGGATAAGCTACATTATGAGCATTATAATTTCCTGTTGCGCCTCCAAACTTACCGCTTGCCGGAATATGCTTTACAACTTCAAATTGTTTTTCTAAGCGAGACACAAACACCATAATTTCTTTACCCAAACGAGTTGGAGAAGCTGGTTGTCCATGTGTCTTGGCCAACATAGGAACATCTGCCCATATTGTAGCCATATTTTTCAGAACAGAGATTAACTCTTCTATTAACGGATAATATACCTCATTTAGTGCGTCCTTTAGTGATAAAGGTATTGATGTATTGTTTATATCCTGTGAGGTCAATCCGAAATGAATAAACTCTTTATATTCTTGTAAATGTAAAATATCAAATTTTTCTTTTATGAAATATTCAACAGCTTTCACATCATGATTTGTCGTTTTCTCTATTTCTTTTATAAGTAAAGCATCTTCTTCCGAAAAAGAAGTAACTATCTCTCTTAATTTAGGAAAAACTGCTTTATCAACGCTCGACAACTGAGGCAAAGGAAGTTCACACAAAGCTATGAAATACTCAACTTCAACTAACACTCTATATTTAATAAGTGCATATTCAGAAAAGTATGCTGCAAGAAGATCTGTTTTACTTCGATAACGACCGTCAATTGGAGATATTGCGGTAAGAGGACTAAGTTTCATTATAGTATATGAAATTGTGTTTTTAATTTATCGTTAATTATGTTTTGATATCGTCTAGAATATATTTCGATAATCGCTATCTACTTTTTTTTATTTTACAAAGATACAATAAAAAAACTTTTTGATCTTCCTATTTGTAAAAAATAACGCTTGTAATTTTATATATTCATAGAAGTTTTCTCATTTTTCCCACCTATTTATTATCGAGACAATATATCTTAATTCGGCATCTGTGAGGCTAGGATAGAGAGGTAAACTCAAAACTTCACCAGCCAATTGATCTGTTACGGGCAAATACATTTCGTTTAATTCTGAATAAGCCGGCTGTCTATGAATTGGAGTCGGATAGTGTATCTGTGTATGGATACCGTTATCTAATAAGTACCTCCGCAAAGAATCCCGGTCATTAACTCGAATTACATATAGATGGAAGACATGACTCTTATCTAGCGAATATATTGGCAATATTATCCGGTCATTATCAATATGGGTTGAATAGTAATTTGCAATCTGCAACCGACGTTCATTATCTTTATCCAGATATTTGAGCTTAGTAAGTAAAACTGTTGCCTGTAGTTCATCTAATCGAGAGTTTATCCCTTTTAGTTTATGTAAATATTTTTCTTCTGACCCATAATTAGATAAGCTTCTCACTATTTCGGCTAAGGCATTATCATCAGTTGTTACTGCACCGGCATCACCTAACGCTCCCAAGTTCTTCACCGGATAGAAACTAAATGCTGCCGCATCGGAAAGACTCCCAACTACTTGCCTTCCATATAGAGCCCCATGTGCTTGTGCTGCATCTTCAATTAGTTTTAAATTGTATTTCTGAGAGATATGCTTCAGCTCATCTATTGGTGCAACTTGGCCATAGAGATGAACAGCTATAATGGCTTTTGTTTTATTGGTTATTTTATTTTCGACTGACTGCGGATCAATATTATATGTATCTATATTGCAATCTGCTAACACGGGAACCAAGCCTACTTGTGAAACAGCTAAGGCTGTTGCAACAAAACTGTTAGATGGAAGAATTACCTCATCTCCATCTCTCATCAGACCTTGTTCCTTGTATCCTTGCAGAATTAAACGAATAGCATCTAAGCCATTGCCAACCCCGATACAATTGTGTATGCCACAATAGGTAGCAAATTCTTCTTCGAAACGTTTCTTTTCTTCTCCTAATATATACCATCCCGAATTGAGTACACGCAATATATTTTGCTGCAATTCGGCTGAATAACAATCATTTTCACGTTTTAAGGAAAGAAACGGAATATTCATCATATTTTATAATCCTAACATTACTCTTGCATTCTGAATGGCAGCATCTGTTAAAGTAGCACCACTCAACATACGTGCTATCTCTTCTAAACGTTCGTTATCTGATAGTTTCACCAAATTTGTAGTAGTGGCATCGGCATCATCTGTTTTATAAACTTTGTAATGTGCTTTACCTTTTGCTGCAATTTGAGGTAGATGCGTTATTGCCAAAACTTGCATATTCTGCCCAAATTCCTGCATGACCTGCCCCATTTTATCAGCAATTTCGCCCGAAACACCTGTGTCTATTTCATCAAAAATAATTGTAGGTAAGGCTGTTGCTCCGGCAATCATCGATTTGAGACAGAGCATCAAACGGGAAATCTCACCCCCTGATGCAATATTTGCAACGGGTTGTAGTGGGGCATTTTTATTTGCTGAAAATAAGAATACCAATTCATCAATCCCAGATATGTCAGGCTGGTCTTTTGCAACAATCTGACACTCGAAACGAATATTAGACATCCCCAGAAAAGAAACTTTATCGACTAGTTGCTTTTCGATCTTAGTGGTTGCAGCTAGTCTCCTATCACTTAAAGCTTCTGCTGATGCTATTAGTTTTTCGGATTGTACCTTTACTTCTTTTTCTAATATTTCAATTTGCTCGTCTGAAGAATCGATTTTCTCTAACTTTTCGCCTAATTCTTTTTGAATAGTAAGCAATTCTGAAATTGTATCTACTTTATGTTTTTTTTGTAAGCTATAAATAAGGTCTAAACGCAAATTTATTATTGCTAAGCGTTCTGGATTGAACTCAATATCTTCTGCGTAACGCTCCAATTCTACACTTAAATCTTTCAAATCAATATAGGCTGTCTCAAGACGCTGCGATATAGTACCACTATTCGGGTAGACTTTTGTCAACGATTGTGATATTGCCAAACCTTCCTTCAGGGCTGTTACAACTCCCCTATCGTCATCCGAAAGTAATATGTGACATTTATATAATCCTGATTTTATATCTTCTGCATGATTGAGTGTCGCTTGTTCTGCCTCTAGTTCTTCTTGCTCAGATTCGGTTAATACAGCTTCTTTTAATGCCTCGTATTGAAAACGAAGATAATCTTCTTCTTCCTTGCTTTGTTGCGACAATTGTTTGAGATCAGATAAGGATTTCTCCAATTCTTTGAATTGCCTGAACTGCTGTTGGTATTTTTTCAATAAAGATTTATTGTCTGCTAAAATATCAACCACCCGCATCTGGAAACGGTTATCGGCAAGCAAAAGATTCTGATGCTGAGAGTGAATGTCAATCAATTGTTCGCCCAACTCTTTTAGATCAGTCAGTGTTACAGGAGTATCATTTATGAAGGCACGTGATTTTCCGGTCGATAATACTTCTCGTCGAAGAATGTATGACTCCGGATCATATTCTATTTGTTTCTCTTCACAAAAAGATTTAAGATCATAAGCCGATACATCGAAAGTACCTTCTATAATACATTTAGTTTCTCCTTGCTTAATAGCTTTCGAATCGGCACGTTGTCCTAAGATAAGAGACAAAGCACCTAATATTATTGATTTTCCGGCTCCCGTTTCACCTGTTATAACAGAGAATCCCGGCTCGAAATCAATTTCCAAGCTATCAATCAGAGCGTAGTTTTTTATATATAATGATTTGAGCATAATCAAAAATCAATTATCACTTTTTAAATTTTACATTTAAAACAACAATTTCAGATATAGTCCCTATTCTAAACTGAGGTCCAGCCAGTCCTAAACCTGAGGAAACATAGATATGAGTATTATCCTTTTGTTTATAGCCAAAGCTTTTTTCGTACAATCTTCTCATCAATATATTGTTCGGAAATACCTGACCATCATGCGTATGCCCATAGAGGGCAATATCCGCTCCACAATCTACCTCTTCTTGTAGATTATGAGGTTCATGATTCATTACAATCAAAGGCAGATCTTTATCCAATCCTTTTGTTATTTGGGATAACGATTTCCGGCCTTCACATTTATCATCTTCCCGACCGACAAGATAAAAAGAATTTTGAATAAGAATAGCTGTATCTTGAAGTAAAGTTAAGCCACTTTTTTCACGCAACCATATTATTTTCTCATTTTCTTTTTCTTTATCTAGCTGAATATATTCATGGTTTCCGGTAGACGCATATACCCCATATGGAGCTTTCAAGCGGTGAAATTCTTCCTCGAGTTTCTGTTCTTTGACCGAATATAAATCATAATCAATAATATCTCCTACAATAAGTATCAGGTCAGGCTTTTGTGCCATTATTTGATCGACATACTTATTGAGAATATTCTTATTAATAAGATAGCCAACATGCATATCTGAAACCATTACTATTTTCATATCAGTTATTCCTGATGCCTGCTTCTCTACGTTCAATGTCATTTCTGTTACAACAGGGTTTCGAAAACGATAGTTTCCATAAACCATCACAGATAATATAAGAAGTAAGGAGAAAAAATAGTATTTCGTTTTCAGCTTCTTACTATTCAAATCTATGGATGTAGGGAATATTTTTTTTCTTTTTTCGATAAAACGGAATAAATCGTAAATCAATAAAAGCCCCCCCATATAAGCTAGAAATATCACCCATGCTGTAGTTATCCATGCCAAATTATGTACAACATCTAATGGTAAATAGTCTGATGCGAAAAAGAGCAGCAAATAGCTGAATAGTTCTACTCCAAATATTAAAGTATAAATAGTTCTTACTGCTTTATTCTTTGGAAGGATTTTCCATCCCCACCAAAAGATATAAATATTCAGTAGAATTTGAGCAGCAATAGACTTCAGAAGAACTCTCATTTTTTCTTATTTATATCAATAACTACATATTCAGATTGTGTACCAATACGGAATTTTCCACCCCAAATACCAATACCTGAACTTACATAAATGTTTGTATTCCCTTTTTTCTTAAACCCGTGATCTATCTCATATATTGATTTAGTTATCATAGATATAGGCCAAACCTGCCCTTGGTGTGTATGGCCGGATATTTGCAAATCGACACAGTTGAGCTCTGCTTCTTCTAAGTTGTATGGCTGGTGATCGAGAACTATAATAGGCTTAGATTCATCCAGATTTGATACTAATTCGGATAAAGATTTCCGATTCTGATTTGATCTATCTTCTCGACCAACTACATAAAAACGCCCATCGACCTCTGCTACTGAATCGCGAAGCAAATGAACTCCTGCTTTTTCGATAAATTGAACACTCTCTTTTACTCCACTCAAAAATTCATGATTGCCCAAACAGGCATAAATTCCCATAGGGGCTTTTATGTTCTTGAAACTATCTGCAAAATCTCCGACATTGAGAGGACGGACACTATTGTCTATAATGTCACCTGCAATGAGTACAATATCGGGATTTTCTTTATTAATTTTTTCTATCCAAACATCTAATTCGTTCCGGTTTATACCATATCCCAGATGTAAATCACTGATAGCAACAATACGTAATGGCTGAAAGCGGGTAGAATCACCCACTGTTTTTTCTATCTCGATAGGAACTTCAACTCTTACTTTCCATCTATATTTAAGATAGCCACATACCATCAATAATGCTATAAAACCAATCATAAAAGCTAACCCCACCCAATTATCCCGAGTATATCGAGAGAGAGCATCAGCTGGCATAAAATGAAGATATCTATTTGCCAAAACGAACAAATCCCTTACAAAAACAACAATAAAAAAATAAATCAGGATAAATAACCATGAAGTGCCAATCTTATAAAAAAAAGAAGATAGCCCAATAGGCATCACGTTATCCAACAGATAGAAAATAACTAGGGATAATATAGAAATAGAAGCAAATGAAATCAGAATAATACGCCCAATCAAATTAGGAGGCATAGTTACCCAAACACGATAAAACACATAGAAATTAGCACCTAGATAGAGCAAGAAAATGATAATAAATAATATGGGCTTCATTAAATAAAGTATTATGTTTTAGTGATAAATATACCTATTAATCACTTATGAATAAAAGAAAAAAGAGCAAACTCTGTTGTTGTCGCCCTTTTTTCTCTGTTTTGTAGTTTTCATTAACGTCTGTTACTCCCACTTAGGGCTATCATCACATAATAGACCAAAGTTGCAATGGAGCCTAAAGCACCTACGATGTAGGTATAAGCAGCCCATTTCAGTGCATCTTTAGCCATGTCATGATTGTTTATATTTGTCACTCCGGCTGTATTGAGCCAGACTAAAGCTCTTTTACTTGCATTTATCTCGACTGGCAATGTTACAATACTAAAGATTGTAGTGAGAGCGAAAAGCCCTATTCCAAACCATATAAGTGTCGGGAATACATTAATGAGAGCTATTCCTCCAAGTATTACCCACATAACCCATTTGGAAGCAAAGCTTACAATAGGCACTAAGGATGAACGCATCTTTAGTGGTCCATATCCATAGGCATGTTGCACTGCATGACCACATTCGTGAGCAGCAACTGCAGCAGCTGCTACACTATTGGATGAGAATACAGGTTCGCTCAAATTTACAGTTTTATTAGCCGGATTGTAATGATCTGTCAAAGCTCCCGGAGTCGATATGACTTTCACATCATAGATTCCATTGTCATGTAACATTTTTTCGGCAACATCACGACCTGTCAATCCATTGGACAAAGGTACTTTCGAGTATTTTTTAAATTTGCTTTGCAGCATTGATGACACAGCATAGCTTACTAAAGCAATGAGGCCAAATAAGATCCAGTTTAGATACATATAGATATTTATTTAGTCAAACTATTTCTATCATGTTGAACACAAAAAATGTGCCAATTGTTTAAATTGGCACATTCTCATATATATAAAAAATCTTTCTATTATCTAATTATTGTTTGAGCCCTATCAGGACCTAATGAAATAACCTTGATAGGAACTTCCAGCTCACGCTCCAAGAAAGACACATAATCACTAAATTCTTTTGGAAAATCACTTTCTTTCTGCATTTTAGTCATATCAGTCTTCCAACCTGCCATTTCTGCAAAAACTGGCTTAACGTCACCTTCTATCTCAAAAGGAAAATCTTTAACTTGCTTTCCATCTATCTGATAAGCTATACATGCCTTAATAGTATCGAACGTATCTAATACATCACTTTTAGTCATGATCAGTTGAGTTACTCCATCTACCATTATTGCATATCTGAGTGCAACAAGATCCACCCATCCACAACGACGAGGACGTCCTGTCACAGAGCCAAATTCAAACCCTAATTCTCTTAAACTGTCTCCGGTTTTATCTAATAGTTCTGTCGGAAACGGACCACTCCCTACACGTGTACAATAAGCCTTAAATATGCCAAAAACTTCTCCTATCTTTTGAGGAGCAATACCCAAACCGATACATGAACCGGCTGTTATCGTATTGGAAGATGTAACAAATGGATATGACCCAAAGTCAATATCCAACATTGTACCTTGTGCACCTTCAGCCAGTATTTTCTTTCCATCTTTTATAGCTTCATTCAGATAATGTTCGCTATCGATAAATGTAAATTTTTTGAGTTTATCGAGTCCTTCAAACCATTCTTTTTCAATCTGAGGCAAAGCACTGATATCAAAACCATATTGTTCAAGAGTCTTTAAATGCTTTGCTTTTGCAGCATTATATTTTGCTTCAAAGTTATGGAGTATATCTCCTACACGCAAGCCGTTACGTCCGACTTTATCGGTATATGTAGGGCCAATACCTTTACCGGTTGTGCCTATTTTCGAGTCTCCTTTTGCCGCCTCCAGGCAAGCATCAAGTAAACGGTGGGTCGGTAAAATTAAATGGGCTTTTTTAGAAATCAATAGGCGCCCGGTCAACTGATGTCCTGACACTTCCAATGATTCAATTTCATTTTTAAACAAAGCCGGGTCTAAAACAACACCATTGCCTATTATATTTATTTTACTCCCTTGAAAGATTCCGGAAGGAACAGAACGAAGGACATACTTTTTACCTTCGAATTCGAGAGTATGCCCTGCATTAGGACCTCCCTGGAAACGAGCTACAATTTCGTACTTGGGGGTAAGGACATCTACAATCTTACCTTTACCTTCGTCGCCCCATTGCAAACCCAGCAATACATCTACTTTCATTACTTTTTAATACGTGTATTTTTATTTTCTACTACTTTATTTACTTTTTGTTCAGCTTTTTTCGCTTTCATACATTTATTGCATATTCCGTAAATATACATGCTATAATAGCTAATTTTGAATCGCTGTAATTTTTTTTGCTGGTTGGGAGTAAATAAGTTTCCATTTTTATGTTCTTTCACTTCCCCGCAGCTTAAACATATCAAGTGGTCATGGTTTTCATTACCATAGGCTCGCTCGTATTGTGAAACATTAGCTCCGAACTGATGCTTAACAACCAAACCACAATCTAATAATAATTCTATCGTATTATACAGAGTAGCCCGACTAACTCTAAAGTTATCACGCTTCATAGAGTTATACAATGAGTCCATATCAAAGTGACCTTTGGACGAATATATATGTTCCAAAATAGCATATCTTTCAGGTGTTTTTCGATGTTTATGCTGATTAAGATAATCAGTAAACTCGCTCTTAACCTGATCTTTTAATTTAGTATTACTATCCATTTAGTTTATTTTATCCGGCTTGAACAAAAATACATTTTTTTTTATGAATACCCTAATTGTCAGAATAAGAAATAAGAATGACCTCCAAAATAAAAAAGAGAACTCTCACGAGCTCTCTTTTTCAAAAAAGGAAATCAAAAAGAATATATTATAATATTCTTAGTTATCTGTTGTAAAGAATTTACGACAGATATGTCTTTATTTCTTTGGGATAGCATTCCCATATTTATATTGTATTTCATAATTCTTAGTTTCTGATGATGAAATTTTGACTTTTATATTAAATTTCACTGTCTCCCGCCCCGCAATGCGGTATGGCAGTAAATCGAAACTAGCACATCCTTTTACTAAATAATTTTGAGGATCTGAGTTTTGATTATGTCTGAACTCTAAGTTTACCACATCAGAACCAACTGATAAATCAGGTTCTCCTGATATTAAACTTATAAAGTGGCTATTTTGTTCTCCAGTATTATATCCAAAATGAAAATTCAAATAACCACCAGCTTCCCAGATCGAATATATTTCTATAGGATCATTACCTATACTATCTTGTTTTACTTTATCTTCGGGATCTACATATAGGACTTGTTTTGTAAGTACATCTGCATAGTATCCATTTAGTTTTATTGCATGGTCATAGCCATTATAATTATCAGAGAGAATTGTATAATTGATAATAACTCTTTTATTTTTTGGCTGATAACCGGTTGCTGTAGCTGCAACAAATAGAGTTGTACTATCTTTGTCATCTAAAACAAAGGAGGATATACTGCCCCCATCATTTTCTTTTACTGTAGCCCAATCTACCCAAAAGTCCCCTAAAGAATACCCATCATCATTAGAGCACGATGTATAACTGAAAATTAACAATGAGCTAAATACTAATATTAATCCTAATTTGATCCTAGTTTTCATAATATTTACTTTTATTCCTCTAATTTATTCTTTAATATCTTTACTAAGGGGAAGATGCAATTATTCATAGATATGCTGCACCAGGTTCAAGAAATTGCAGTTAAAAAGGAAATTAAAATGTCAACTATACACATTTTATCGATTTCTCTTAAAAAAATCAGATAAAATGGAAGAACATTCTTCTGCTAAAATGCCAGAAGTAAACTCTGTTTTAGGATGCAAAAGAAGAGGAGAATAAAGTTTAAAACCTCGTTTTTCATCTCGGGCTCCACATACTACTTTCGAGATTTGAGACCATAACAATGCTCCGGCACACATTGGGCAAGGCTCTAATGTAACATACATTGTACAGTTTATCAAATATTTTCCTCCTAACACATTAGATGCTGCTGTTATTGCCTGCATTTCAGCATGGGCTGTTACGTCATTTAGTGTTTGGGTTAAATTATGAGAACGTGCAATTATCCTACCTTGGCATACTACAACTGCTCCGACCGGCACTTCTCCTTTATCAGAAGCTATTTTTGCTTCAACTAAAGCCTGACGCATAAAAAATTCATCGTTGAGGATTAGTGTCATCTTCGCATTTCATTTTCATCAAAGAGTGTAGGATAGTCCTTATCGAGACTTTTCAATATATGAGAAATAATAGTTTCTCTACACCAACGGGAACGATTTTCGATTTTATACTTCTTTGTATAAGCGCTTATTAAAGCATATTCCTTTTCGTTAAGTGAAAACTGAATATGTTTATCCCGGTTGCTTTCTATTGATCCTTTTTTTCTTAACTTCATCTATACAAAAATAGATACTTATTATAATATCTGAAAGTATTTATAATATTAATAACGTTTATATAGAAGGAGTTTCATCGTCATGCTCTTCAAAATTGATACGGAGTTGTACAGCATCGAAAGATTCCAATTCATCAAGCTTCTTCACACTCAATCCTAAGAGCCTTACTTTAGGACTTATATCTACATTAGACAACAATTCCACACCTGTATCATATATCGTTTGGAAATCTGCCACGACATTGGTTAATGTCTTGCTCCGAGAAATATTTTTGAAATCGGCATATTTTATCTTTAATGTTATTGTACGCCCTTTAAAATTACGTTGCAAAACACGTCCTGCAACTTCTTTTGCAATATCATCAAGCTCAACCAACAAATCACTCATAGAATCTAAATCCTGTTCGAAAGTCGTTTCAGCCCCTATCGATTTACGAATTCGATGAGATTCGACAGGTCGTTCGTCAATCGCCCGGGCATTTTGATAATATAAATGTCCAGCTTTACCAAAATAAGATACCAACTCGTGTTCTGTTCTCTGTTTTAGATCTGCGCCATTTTGAATACCAATCTGGTGCATTCGTTTTGCGGTAACTTTTCCGACACCAAAAAACTGAGTTATATCAAGCTTCTCTATAAACGCCTCTGCGTCTTTTGGTTTTATAACAAATAATCCATTTGGTTTGTTGTAGTCTGATGCTATTTTCGCCAAAAATTTATTGAATGAAACTCCTGCTGACGCAGTCAACCCCGTTTCTTCATATATTTTATTTTTTATCTCAGATGCTATTTGAGTAGCGGAAGGAATATTTTTATGATTTTCAGTTACATCTAAAAAAGCTTCATCCAAAGATAGAGGTTCGACCAAATCTGTATATTCATGAAATATATTCATAATCTGGCGTGATACAGATTTATAAACATCAAAACGTGAAGGAACAAAAATGAGATGAGAACATTTTCGCAATGCAACTTTAGAAGACATCGCCGATCGCACACCATAACGTCGGGCTTCATAACTAGCTGCTGCAACTACACCGCGAGGTCCAGCATAGCCAACTGCTAAGGGTTTTCCTCGATATGCTTCATTGTCTCGTTGCTCTATGGATGCAAAAAAAGCATCCATATCAACATGGATTATTTTCCGCATAACACTAAGTTTTTCTATTTGTTCTGTTCTAATATAATGCGATCAACTGTTATTTCTTTGTTTAGAAAAACGGTAGCTGCTTCTGAAAATTTCTGAGGATTCTCTGTCGTAAAATAACGGGTAATCCCATTTTTTGTACAAGCTATATCTATTTCCGGATGACGAAATAAATAATCGACAAGACTATGGGATACGTATGTACCTTGAGAAATAATATTAACATGGGAAGGTACATATTTCTTTATTTTATCTAAAAGTAAAGGATAGTGCGTACAACCTAGTATTAAGGTATCAATCAACGGATCTTTCAGAAAAATGTTTGAGAGATTTTCTTCTATAAAATAATCTGTTCCAGCATTATTATATTCTCCATTTTCAACTAAAAATGCCCACATGGGACAAGCCTCACCTGTAACTACAATATCCGGAAACAATTTTTGTATTTCTATCGGATACGATTCGGACTGAATTGTACCTATTGTACCCAAGATGCCAACATGCCGACTTTGTGATATGTTACCAACAATTTCCGATGTCGGACGAATGATACCAAGTACTCTTTTATCGGGATTCAGAAGAGGTAAATCCTTCTGCTGGATAGTTCTTAGAGCTTTGGCAGAGGCTGTGTTACAAGCTAGTATTACAAGATTACAACCTAATCCGAATAGAGTTTCGACTGCTTGTTTCGTAAATTCATATACAACATCAAACGAACGGGAACCATAGGGTGCTCTCGAATTATCTCCTAAATAATAGTAATCATAATCAGGCATAAGAGATTGTATTTCGGAAAGGATAGTCAATCCGCCATATCCTGAATCAAAAACGCCAATAGGTCCCGGTGTCAACATATATAAATTGTGTAAATACAAAAAATGCTCCTTTTGAAAGAAGCATCCCTGTTTTTATTTGATTACTTAAATTATCTTATTCCTAATTTTTGTTTCACCAATGGTGTTATATCAGCTGCATCTGGTGTAACAAAAACAATTGACGGATTAGCCAAATCATAGATACAAACAAATCCTTGTTCAAGCCCAACCTGATATATAACACTCTTTAACCGCTGACGTAAAGGCTCAACTAATTGTCTCTCCTGATCATTTATATCATTTTGTGCTACTTCCATAAATTCATTTATATGCTTTTCGAGTTCTGTCAACTCTTGCATACGGCGTAAACGAATATTATCAGCCATCGAGTTCTGATAAGATATAAAGTCAGAATATTTCTTATTGTAGTCGTTTTGCATCACTTTCAATTCAGCTTTATATTTATCATTCAATGAATTTATTTTTTTAGATGCATCAACCTTTTCAGGCATAGCTTCTAAAATATCTACTGAATTGATAAATGCAATTTGTTGTGCTGTCTGAGCTGAAATATTAGCAGCAAAAAAAATCAGAAAAATAAAAAAAGATATTTGTATAATTTTTCTCATCATGATCATTGCTTTTGTAGTAATAGCAAATATAAAAACCTCACGAAGAAAGTTGTAACCCATACCATGTTGATAGTTGTGTTATGCGGTGGCATGGTTAGTACCACCGACTTTCAAGGCTAGACTGCTTGTCAACAACTATCAATTGGTTTTTATTAGGTTAATCCATATTTAGCAAAGATATGTAATTATTTTGAATTACAATGTTTTCTTAACTTCTATTTCTTCAAAAGGTTCTATTATATCACCTATTTTAATATCATTATAATTATGAATATTCAATCCGCACTCGTATCCTGAGGCTACTTCTTTCACATCGTCCTTGAAACGTTTCAACGAACCTAGTTCGCCCGAATAGATAACAATACCATCACGTATTAAGCGGATTTTATTTGCTCTTTTAAGTTTACCTTCTTTAACCATACATCCGGCAACTGTACCAACTTTTGTGATCTTGAATACTTCACGGACTTCAACATATCCGGTAACTTCTTCTTTTATTTCAGGAGAAAGCATACCTTCCATAGCTGATTTCACTTCTTCAATAGCATCGTAGATAATTGAATACAGACGTATTTCCACTCCATCTTTTTCGGCAGCTCTACGAGCAGCTTGTGATGGACGTACTTGGAAACCAATAATAATAGCATCAGATGCTGCCGCTAAAGTAATATCTGATTCGGAAATCTGTCCGACCGCCTTATGTATGACATTTACTTGAATTTCTTCTGTAGACAAGCGGATCAATGAGTCAGACAAGGCTTCTACAGAACCGTCCACATCTCCTTTTACAATAACATTAAGCTGCTGGAAATTTCCGATTGCAATACGACGGCCAATATCATCGAGTGTCAATATCTTCTGTGTACGAAGCCCTTGTTCTCTCTGTAACTGTTCACGTTTACTAGCAATCTCTCTGGCTTCTTGTTCTGTTTCTAAAACATGGAATATATCACCTGCCTGTGGAGCACCATTCAATCCCAAAATCAGAGCAGGAGCTGCAGGAGCTGCTGATTCTATATTCTGATTACGTTCATTAAACATTGCTTTGACACGTCCGAAATAAGTTCCGGCTAGAACAATATCGCCCTTTTTCAACGTTCCGTTCTGAACCAAGATAGTAGACAAATATCCTCTACCTTTATCTAAAGATGATTCAATAACCGAACCTGTAGCACGTCTATTTGGATTTGCTTTTAATTCAAGCAAGTCTGCTTCGAGAAGTACTTTTTCGAGTAGCTCATCAACGCCTAATCCTTGTTTAGCTGAAATATCTTGCGATTGGTATTTACCACCCCACGATTCAACTAAGTAATTCATATTAGCGAGAGTTTCCTTTATTTTTTCAGGATTTGCTCCCGGCTTATCTATTTTATTTATGGCAAATACAATAGGCACACCTGCTGCAGAAGCATGGTTGATTGCTTCTGTTGTCTGAGGCATGACATTGTCGTCTGCTGCCACAATAATAATCGCAATATCTGTAACTTGAGCTCCACGAGCACGCATGGCTGTAAAGGCTTCGTGTCCTGGTGTATCAAGGAAAGTAATTCTTCTTCCAGATTTCAACTTCACATTATATGCACCAATGTGCTGAGTTATACCTCCGGCTTCACCTGCAATTACATTTGTCTGACGGATGTTATCTAATAAAGATGTTTTACCATGGTCTACGTGTCCCATTACTGTTACGATAGGAGCACGAGGCTCTAAGTCAGCTTCATTATCTTCTTCTTCCGATATGGCTTCAACAACTTCTGCACTAACATATTCGGTCTTAAATCCGAATTCTTCGGCTACGATATTGATAGTCTCTGCATCTAGACGCTGGTTGATTGAAACCATCATTCCAATGCTCATACATGTAGATATTACCTGAACAACAGGTATATTCATCATGTTTGCCAAATCGTTTGCTGTTACAAACTCAGTTATTTTGAGTGTTCTGCTTTCCTGCTCTTGCAATTCAAGTTCTTCTTGTTGCCTTTGCGAAACTGCATCACGTTTTTCTTTTCTATACTTAGCTCCTTTGTTTTTGCCACCTTTACCTGTTAAACGGGCTAATGTTTCTTTTATTTGTTTCTGAACATCTTCTTCGTTTACAGCTGGTTTTACTAGAGGTTTGCGGACTATTTGCTTAGCAGGTCTATTTCCTCCAGGCTGATGTCCACCTCCAACAGGAGTACCTTTTTCTATATCAACTTTGCCTTTTTTGATACGATTACGCTTCTTCTTTTTAGCATCTTCGCTCTCATCCTCTTTGTTCTTAGCTTTCTTTTCTTCGTCTGTCTCTTTTTTCAGAAGTCGTACTGTATTTTCTTTTACTCTTTTCTGATCAGATTGTTCTTTTTCGAGACGTTCTTTTTTCTTTTCAGCTTTTGTTTTTTTAGCAGGACGGGTTCTATCATTTATGGCACTCAGGTCAATAGATCCTTTTACTATAATATTTGATTTGATAGTAGGGCTATTCAATCTGAAAAGTTCATCTGATTTATCATCTGATTCTTCATTACGAACAGGCTCCGCTACTTCTTCTATATTTTTTACAACTACTTTTTCTTCTTTTTTCTCTACAGGCTCTATTTGCTCTTCTTTCATCGGCTCTGGTTCTGGCACACTTACAACAGGCTGTTCCACTTTTATTTCTTCAACGACTACAGGCTCTGGTTCTACAACAGGTTCCGGAACAATTTCTTCTTCTTTCACCTTCACCTCTACCTTTTTAGGTCTATTCAAAGAATCTAAATCTATTTTATCTACGACCTGAACATGAGGTTTAAAACTCTCGGGCACCTCTGTTTTTATTTCTTCTAGGGATGTCTGTTCTTTAGTCTCCGATTTGTCGGCTTTAACTTCTTCTTTCACCACTTCCTTGCTTCGACGGTCAAGTAGGGTTTCGATATCCAAATCCTTTCCAAATTCACGAACAAGCATTTCAAATTGCTCATTGTCTATTTTTGTATTTGGATTCGATTCGACATCAAAGCCTTTCTTGTGTAAGAATTCAACAAGACTGCTGATTCCTACATTCAAATCTTTGGATATTTTTATTAATCTTATAGACATATATTTTTTTTAATTCTAAACAAACATTGAACAGCGGCCAGAATGTATTTCTGCTTTCCTCCTTAAACCAAGGACAACCAATCCCCTAACATTACAAATCTTGCAAATGTACTAAGAAATCGATGAATGTCCAAATAGGATTTACGCTTCTTCCTCAAACTCAGCACGGAAAATACCCAATACTTCGTCCACTGTACTTTCTTCAAGGTCGGCATCTTGAATCAGCTTTTCTCTATCCATAGCCAATACATTTTTAGCTGTCACACAACCTATACGTTTCAACTGATCGATAACCCATCCGTCAATTTCATCACGGAACTCATCCAAATAGATATCCTCTTCGTCAAAGTCATCAATATCTCTATAAACATCTATAGTATAGCCTGTAAGCATACTAGCTAACTTTATGTTTAAACCACCCTTTCCGATAGCCAACGAAACTTCTTCGGGGCGCAATAACACCTCTGCACGACGCTCTTCTTCATTCAATTTCACTGACGTAATCTTAGCAGGACTAAGTGCACGTTGTATATACAATCCCATATTGGATGTATAGTTAATGATATCGATATTTTCATTACGCAACTCACGTACAATACCATGAATACGAGAACCTTTCATCCCGACACAAGCTCCAACCGGATCAATACGTTCGTCGTACGATTCTACAGCTACTTTGGCTCTTTCTCCAGGAATACGAGCAATATTCTTAATCGTAATCAAACCATCATTGATTTCAGGCACTTCCAATTCAAGTAGTCTTTCTAAAAAGGCAGGAGAGGTACGTGATAAAATAATCTTAGGATTATTATTTTTATTATCAACTCGTTCCACAACGGCTCTTACATGCTCTCCTTTACGGAAGAAGTCGCTAGGTATTTGCTCTGTTTTAGGCAAAAGAAGTTCTTCTTTTTCGTCATCTAATAGAAGTATCTCTTTCTTCCATATCTGATAAACTTCGCCAGAAACAATTTCCCCGACTTTTTCATTATATCGGTTATAAAGTCCTTCCTTCTGAAGCTCCAAGATTTTTGAAGTCAAAGTCTGACGTAGATTCAAAATAGCACGCCTTCCGAAATCTTCGAAGAATACTTCATCTGTAACTTCTTCTCCAACTTCAAAGTCGTCGTCTATTTTTTTAGCTTCAGAAAGAGAAATCTGTGTATTATCATCCTCCAATTCTTCATCTTTTACGATTGTTCTATTACGCCAGATCTCAAGATCACCTTTATCAGGATTTATGATAACATCATAGTTATCTGTACTCCCAAACATCTTAGCGATCACATTGCGGAATGAATCTTCAAGCACACTGATCATCGTCATTCTATCGATATTTTTCAGTTCTTTAAATTCCGAAAAAGTATCGATCATGCTAATAACCTCTTTCTTAGCCATAATTATTTAAATCTTATTAAGTATTTTGTATATTTCACATCATCAAAGTTGAAAGACAAATCTTCTTCAACCTCTATTTTTTTCTTGGCTCCCTCTGGCTTAACCATCTTTGAAATAGTTATCACAAAAGCATCATCAGTTGATGCTTTAAGAATGCCCGAAAGCTTTTGTCCTTTTTTAGTAAGAACTTCAACTTCATTACCTATATTCTTTTTATATTGGCGGGCTATTTTGAAAGGAGACCCAATCCCAGCCGAGCCAACTTCTAATTCAAAATCCTCTACCTCTCTATCAAAGTGAGACTCAACTTTCTTACTTAAGGCAATGCAATCATCGATACATACGCCGTTATCATTGTCTATCTCTACTACGATTATGTTACCTGGGCGCACTAATACATCCACTAAATACATCTGTGAATCTTTGAGATGCTGCTCTACAATATCTATTATCTGCTCTTTTTCGATCATTACATCTGATAAAATGAACAAAAAAGAGGAAGCCATAGCCTCCTCCCTCTCTTATTATGATTGCAAATATAATCAATTTTATTTCGCCACACAAAAAAATATGATTTTATTTGAATTGAAATACAATATTTTGAGTTATCAAAACGTATCAGCTATCTATTTATTTTTCTAATTCGTCCTCCTATATCTGACAGCAATTCAGATTTAGAATAAGCCTCAACATATTCGTTATCATAATCCCCACCATGCTCTCTGCGTAGGCGATCTAATCCTTTATATTTATTAGTAGAATATTCGTTAAGATAAAAATAAATTGAATCCGGCGCAATGGAAGCAACCTTCATCAAACTATATTCTTTTGAGGACAACCTGACTTCATATTCATCCCCGATCTGTGGGTTTTGAATTATTTCGGTCATATGTCTTTTATCCTTAGCTGTTGAAAAAGAAGCCGTAATCATTGTGAATCCAATAAGGACTGTGAACAATATCAATCCGGCAAACAACCATTTAGGTTTTTTAATTTGATGTTTAGTTTCATGATCTAAGGGTAATTGGTTTGCAGAAAAGCTACTACCACAATTTACGCAACCCAATCCATACTCTGTCCCAATCGGGAACATAGGTATCCAAAATACATGAAAATAGCGATGATAAGGAACTACAATAATAGAATGATCCATCGAACATGAAGGGCACTTCTGCATAGTATTTATTGTAGCGCCTCTACTGGATCTTGTTCCAAAGAAAATAATCATAATAAAGTTTGTATTAATTAATAATCTGTGTCAGAATGCAAAGCTAAAAAAATATTTATTTAATACCTAACAACACTAAAATTCATATGAACTTATTCGTTAGCAGAGACTATATTATAATAACTTTCATTATTTTTGTATTCATATCTATTAATAATTCAATCTAATAATGTTATGAATTTATATCCTCTAAAATTTAAGCCCATCCTAAAATCAATAATATGGGGAGGCAATGAAATATGCAAATTTAAAAATATTAAACCTCAACAAGATGGGATTGGCGAAAGCTGGGAAATATCGAGTGTAGAAGGAAATATTTCGGTTGTAGCAAACGGACAACTAGAAAATAAAAGTTTGGATGAAATAATTGCAACTTATAAAGATCAATTAGTTGGTACAAAAAATTATGCAACTTTTGGAACAACATTCCCTTTGCTTATCAAATTTATTGATGCCCGAGACAATCTTTCAATACAGGTACACCCTGATGATGCATTGGCTAAAGTAAGGCATAATTCATTTGGTAAGACTGAAATGTGGTATGTTATAAATGCTGCGCCGGGAGCCTTTCTATATTCAGGATTTGCGAAACAAATGACTCCTGATTCGTACGTAAAGAGTATTGCTGACAATACGTTCGTAGATTCATTAGAAAAGCACGATGTAAAAACAGGTGATGTTTTCTTTTTGCCTGCCGGACGTGTACATGCTATTGGAGCAGGCACTTTTATAGCAGAAATACAACAAACATCCAATATCACATATCGCATCTACGATTACAACAGAACTGATGCACAAGGAAATACTCGTGAATTACATACTGATTTGGCAAAGGATGCTATCGACTATAAAGTATATGACAGCTACCAAACATCATATACAAGAAAAGAAAATCAACCTGTCGAGCTTGAATCTTGTAAATATTTCACAACAAATCTACTAGAGTTAAACAGCTCTTTGACTAGGGATTATTCTAAAATAGATTCTTTTGTAGCCTATATTTGTATGGGAGGAAGTTGCAATATAGAGGACAATAAAGGCAATACCCTGAACATAAAACAAGGTGAAACGATCCTTATACCTGCTGATACTACTAGTGTGAACATAATACCCGATAATAATGTTCTTTTATTAGAAACATATGTATAATTAAATACAAACCTCGAAAACAATCTCCACAAATTTTTCTGTAAGAAAGGTTTGTGGTCTTTGTTTTTTATATATATCTAGGATGAAAGGAATTTTGCTAGTTAATACAGGTAGCCCTAAAACATGTACAAGGACTGATGTAAAAGCATTTATATGCGATATGCTCTCCGATCCGCGTGTTATGACTGTTCCGGACTGGTTCAGACCAATATTGGTAAAAAAAATTATTCTCCCAACACGGCAATTTAGCTCTACCGCACATTATTCGTCAATATGGGATCACAAACATAATGTATCTCCACTTATTTATCATGCGCGAAGACTTGCAGAGAAGCTCGAACTACTTTCAGATATGCCTGTCGAAATAGCAATGCGTTATCAGGGGCCGAGTACTACTACTGCTTTAGAAAGACTTATGGAGAAAGAGCCCAAACTACATGAAGTAATTGTACTACCTCTTTTTCCTCAATATGCAGAATCTTCTTACAAAACAGTTGTGGAAGAGGTCGGCAAAGATTTTATAAGGCATCCATATCCGTTTCGTCTAAAATTCATAGAACCTTATTTTAACAATCGTGGATATATAGAGGCTCTTGCTGAAAGTATTAAGCCCTATCTAGAAAATGAGTTCGACAAAATAATTTTTAGTTTCCATAGTTTACCTTTATCTCATATAGAAGAGGGGTGGAAAAGAGGAAAAGAATTTGACTATGTATATCAAACGAAAGAGACTATCCGCCTCGTAATTAAAAATCTGGGTATAGATGTCAAAGATACGAGGTTGACATATCACTCTGCAATGGGTAAAAAATGGCTTGGTCCCGATCTGGATGATACGATAAAGGAACTTGCTAACGAAAACAAAAAAAAGGTGATTGTTGTTTGTCCGGGATTTGCAGCAGACAACCTTGAAACGTTATATGATGTTGACATTAAAACAAAAGAGACTTTTCTCAAAGCCGGAGGTACACATTTCTATCGCGTCCCGTGCCTTAACAGCCAAGACTATTGGGTAGAAGGTATCATAAAAATAATATCATAAAGATGAAACGTATTCTTATTTTCAATGATAGTTTAGCTTTAGGGGGCACAGAACTACTTCTGATCGATCTTCTTTCTCATCTGGTTGATAAAGGATGTGCAATAACACTATTGCTACCTCAACCATCTCCAGAATATATTCTACAAGATAGAATCCCCAGTTCGGTCACAGTTAAGTATTTATACAAAGCTAATACATCACGTATAAAAAAGAAAGTAGGTGAAAGTATAATGATTTTCACCCCTCGCCTTTTCACAAGATTCAAAGCTATAAAAGAATCTGATTACGATCTTGTAATTTGCTTTAAAGAAAGTTTCTATGCCTGCATTTTCAGCAAAATGAAAATAAAGAAAATTCTTTGGATACATAATATATTATATCGTCGAAAATATACAATTACATCTTTCAAAGAACGTATTGCTGTCTGGTTAAATAAAAAGCAGATAAAAAGATCTCAAAACCTATATAGAAAATATGATAAGGTAATCTGTGTTTCTGACATATGTAAAAATGTATATACTGATATCATATATGGAGAACAGTGTCCTACGCAAGATATTGTTGTTTTATATAATTCTATAGATTTTGAAAAAGTTATTCTGAAGTCTAAAGAACCGATTAAAAATCTACCTCAAGCTATCACCAAATTCATTTTAGTAACACGAGCTTCTCCCGAAAAACGAATAGACAGACTTATAGATGCTACAAGCAGGCTTAAACAGGAAGGTTACAGTTTTCTCACTTACATTGCTGGCGAAGGGTTAGATAATGAAGACATGAAAACAAATCTAAATCTTTCAAACCTGACAGACACAGTATATCTTTTAGGGCGGTTAGATAATCCATATCCTTACATACTCCAGTCAAACTGGCTATTATGTGTTTCGGAACGTGAAAGTTTCTCTTTGGTGCTACTAGAGGCAATGGCTCTAAAAACACCTATTATTACAACTGACTGTGGAGGCCCTGCCAATATTATAAACAATGGAGAATATGGTATTTTAGTCGAAAATAGTTCCGATGGGGTATACAACGGAATGAAAGCAGTCTTAGATGATCCGACTCTATCTATCAAATATAGTAGCCATTTGGATGAAGCACTAAAACGATTCGATTATAACGGGTGGTTAAAAAATGTAGATCAGATATTAGATATCGAAAAATAACTGGATATAAACACATTAATTATATAAAAGGCAACACATATACACAACAATTAGTTCAAAGTATAAAGATTATTCAGCCCATACTTATTAACAATTAGGCTCAGTTATTAACAAGAAAATCATTGTTACACAAAATTAACATTAGAATCCTATTTTTTATTGCTTAATTTGTTCCCAATAACTTTTTAGTAACGTATATGGGTAAAATTATAGCCTTAGCCAATCAGAAAGGTGGAGTAGGCAAAACAACAACAACAATAAATCTGGCAGCATCTTTAGCTGCTCTTGAAAAAACAGTTTTAGTTGTAGATGCCGACCCTCAGGCAAACGCCTCTTCTGGATTAGGCATTGACATTAAGAAAGTAAACAAAACTATTTATGAATGTTTGATAGGAGCAGCATCTGCAAAGGATGCAATTGTAAAGACAGAAATAGATCGTCTTTCAGTACTCCCTTCTCATATCAACCTAGTTGGTGCCGAGCTGGAAATGCTCAATGTAGACAATAGGGAAAAACTTCTATCAACCGTTCTCCACCCTTTAAAAAATGACTTTGACTTTATTCTTATCGACTGTTCTCCATCATTAGGGCTCATTACAGTAAATGCGCTCACAGCAGCAGATTCGATAATAATTCCGGTACAGTGTGAATATTTTGCTCTTGAAGGAATTAGCAAATTATTAAACACTATCAGGATTATCAAATCTAAACTAAATCCTAATTTAGAAATCGAAGGTTTTCTACTTACAATGTATGATGCTCGCTTACGGTTGGCCAACCAAATATACGAAGAGGTACAAAACCACTTCAAAGACCTGGTTTTCAACACAGTTATACAGCGAAATGTAAAACTAAGCGAATCACAGAGTTTTGCTCAACCGGTGCTACTTTATGATGCTGCCTCCAGAGGATCAATCAATCATATGCAACTGGCGCAAGAACTTATCGATAAAAATTCGTAACTTTGTCACCCTTTATATTATTTTTTAAACTGTTATGGCTAAAAAACCAGTTTTAGGAAGAGGGCTAGATGCCCTTATAACCATTGATGAAGTAAAAACAGAAGGTTCGTCTTCTATCAATGAGATTGAATTGTCTAAAATACAAGCAAATCCAGATCAACCTCGTCGAGTTTTTGACGAAGAGGCTCTTCAGGAATTAGCAACATCTATTAATGAAATAGGTGTTATTCAGCCAATAACTTTACGTCAGATAGAGGAAGATTCATATCAAATCATAGCAGGAGAACGACGTTACAGAGCATCACTACTTGCCGGACTTAGCAGCATTCCTGCTTATGTGAGGACAGCAAAGGATGAAACTGTCATGGAAATGGCTTTGATCGAAAACATCCAACGAGAAGATCTGAACTCAATAGAGATTGCTTTAGCATATCAAAATCTGATAGAAACCTATAGCCTGACACAAGAACGTCTTAGCGAACGAATAGGCAAGAAACGAACTACTATAGCAAATTATCTACGCTTATTAAAACTTCCGGCTGAAATTCAGATGGGAATCAGGGACAAGAAAGTAGATATGGCACATGCGCGCACACTTATTACACTCGAAGATCCTGCTGCTCAATTAGAAGTATACGAATTAATATTAGAGGAAGGCTTATCTGTACGTAAGGTAGAAGAATATGTACGAGCAATTAATAAGGGTGAAAAATTAGAAGACTTATTAAAAGAAGAGAAAGTAATTGACACCGTAAAAAAATCAGGTGTGAAACAAGCAACACCTGAGGAATTTGAACTTTTGAAGCATCATTTATCTAAGTTTTTCCAAACAAAAGTACAATTAACATGTAATGACAAAGGAAAAGGTAAAATAAGTATTGGGTTCAAATCGGAAGAAGAGCTAGAGCGAATAATTGAATTATTCGATCAAATAAAAAAATAAAAAATGATTTTCTCCGTAATATCAAATATGAGAAGAGGATTTGTCATTTGTGTATTACTGATACTTAGTAGTTGGTTACTATCTCTTAATGCACAAAATGATAATACTCAGGATTCAATTAGAACACCAAAAATAGAGAGTGACTCATCTTTCCTTCGATCGAAAGTAGGCAAAGAAAGAAAAGCTGTAATAGAGTATGACTCAATTATGCCACAAGAAAAAGAGAAGGCTGTTGTTTTGACTGATTCTGTTATTTTTAAACCGGAGTTTAAACCTAATCCAAAAAAAGCAGTCATATATTCATTAATATTTCCGGGATTGGGGCAAATATACAACCGTAAATATTGGAAACTGCCCATTATCTATGGAGGATTTATAGGTTTAACCTATGCCATTTCATGGAATGGTAGTATGTATAATGATTATTCTCAAGCCTATAAAGATCTTGCAACAGGGAGTGGAGACAGTTGGAAAAACTTCTATCAATCCACAAGTTGGGATAAGGTAGAAAGTAATCCAGATGCTTATACTTCGCAACTTAAGCGAAATAAAGATAATTTCAGACGGAATAGAGATTTAGCAATTATATGTACAGTTGGCCTGTACGCCCTATGTTTACTCGACGCCTATGTCGATGCCCAATTATACGATTTTGATATATCACCCGACTTGTCTATGCGGGTTGAGCCTATTATTTTCGAACCTACTATGCATTCTAAGAGGACCGTAGGTCTTCAATGTAGTATAAATTTTTAAAATTCAGATGTACATAGGTACAATCTGTAATACCTTAAAAAGACACTTATGTTGAAAAATTTAATTTTTACAGGGTTATTTTTATGTTTTACGATTAATGCTTCTGCACAATCAGTTAGAAATAGATTATCTGACCGCGAAACTATAACAGATCCGAACATCCAGTATCCAGTAGATATGGAACGAAACTACGACGAGCTACTTTCTCGTTGGAGTAAGAATATCAACTATTCTTCGAATTGTCATCAAAATATAGATAGTGATGGTAGTTATATACCAGATTCGGTATATATAAATCGCCTATATTCACTGCCTACTAAGATGGAACTAGTATTCAACCCTGTGGTGCGTAACTATATAGAAATGTATGCAGGCCGTAGAAGTAACCAAGTTAGCTATATGCTAGGTGAGGGTAAATATTATTTTCCTTTATTTGAAGAAGCACTAGATAAAGAAGGATTACCTTTAGAACTAAAATACCTACCGGTGATAGAGTCAGCCCTTAACCCTATTGCTCGTTCGCGAGTAGGTGCTACAGGACTTTGGCAATTCATGGCAGGTACAGGCAAGATGTACGATCTAGAAATAAACAGTTTAGTTGATGAACGTAGCGATCCTCGAAAATCAACTACCGCCGCAGTAAAATACCTAAAAGACCTTTATTCGATCTATGGTGATTGGAACCTTGTGATCGCAGCTTACAATTGTGGACCAGGGAATGTAAACAAAGCTATTCGCCGTAGTAGTGGGCAAACTGATTATTGGGCAATTTATCCATACTTGCCTAAAGAAACCAGAGGATATGTTCCTGCATTTATTGCTGCAACTTATATTATGAATTATTATTCGAAACATAATATCTGCCCGGGTGAAGAATGTAGTACACCTTTAAACCTCGATACACTGACTATTAATAGGACATTACACTTTCAACAGGTATCTGACGTTTTAAATATTCCAATTGAAGATATACGCAAATACAATCCTCAATATAAGAATGATATTATTCCGGGAGAATATAAAAGCTACGGATTAAATCTACCAATTCATAAACTAACAGCTTTTATAGACAATAGGGAAGCCATATATAATCACCGTGTCCAAGAACTCCTTACTCATCGCAAAGTTGCAGGCCCGGATATTGCTAAAGGTGGTGGGGGTAATTCTCTTACATATAAAGTTAAAAGAGGAGATACTCTCAGTAAAATAGCAAATAGATATGGTGTTACTGTTGCACAAGTTAAGAATTGGAATAACCTCAGAACAAATAAGGTTCCTGTAGGTAGGCGTCTAACAATATATACAGCTCCTCCGAAAAAACAAGAAGCTAATAATGAAGAATTGTTAGCAACACAAACAAGTACTGAAGTCGTAACAGATCCATCAAATCCAGACTCTCCGATTCTAACAAAATCAAGTACAGAAACAAAAACTGTAAAATCGACAATATACTATAAGATTCGTAAAGGAGATACATGGAACGGCATTGCAAAAAAACATGGCGTGACTGTTGCTAGTATAAAACAATGGAATAAAACAAAGTCATTGATTGCCGGAAAGCAGCTAAAAATAGAACAAACAAAGCAAATTGAAGTGGCTGTTGTTGATACTATTGCCGAGCCTCAATTATTAAGCGTAGAGTTAGATCCATCATATACATCTAATATTCTAGATAGCTATATTAAGAATATAGACCGGGACGAGTCATCTTTGCCTGTTATTAAAATCAGTTCACCAAATAATGATTCTGATCGAAGAGCGTCCGACAACTCCAGAATTATTTATCATAAAGTAAAAATAGGTGAAACTATAACTCAAATTGCAGCACGCTACAATGTATCGAAGAAAGATATTGTATCGTGGAATAAACTATCATCAAACAATGCAAAAGTAGGACAACGCCTGCTAATACATCTTCCTGAATCAGAAGAAGGAAGACAGGGTGTTGCTAATCAGAGTGACAACACGCCATCCTCTATGAGGAATATACCTTTAACCCTCATTAAATAAAACCAAAGTAAATATTTCATTCAATTAAATTTAGCCATATATTCCCAATTCAAGTGTTTTTTTATTACATTTGCTCACTTACTGGGAATATATGGCTAACGAAGATAAACTTGTTCAAGATGAGGTATTGATAGAAAATGAATTCAATGCACTCATTAATGATTATCTAAATACGAATCACAGACGAAAAGTCGAAATTATAACAAAAGCATTTTTACTTGCTAAAGAGGCACATAAAGGGGCACGCCGTCGTTCAGGTGAGCCTTATATATTGCATCCAATAGCAGTAGCCCGTATTGTCTGTGCTGAAATCGGATTAGGTTCAACCTCTATATGTGCAGCTCTTTTGCATGATGTTGTTGAAGACACCGAGTATACTGTAGAGGATATAAAAGCCCTTTTTGGAGAGCGAATAGCAATCATTGTTGACGGATTGACCAAAATATCAAGTGGAATGTTTGGTGATAACGTCTCTGTGCAAGCTGAAAACTTTCGAAAGTTATTACTTACAATGTCCGACGACATTCGTGTAATCTTAGTTAAGATAGCAGACAGGCTTCATAATATGAGAACATTGGGCTCTATGGCTCCTGCCAAACAATATAAGATAGCGGGAGAAACAATGTATATCTATGCACCATTAGCTCACCGCCTTGGATTGTTTGCTATTAAAACAGAATTAGAAGAGTTGAGTTTCAAATGGGAAAATCCGGCTGTCTACAAAAGTATTACTGATAAACTTGAAGCAACTCTTGGCCAACGAACCAATCTATACGAACATTTTGCCAAACCTGTCATTGAAAAAATTAACACTTTAGGTTTCAAATATGAAATAAAAGCGAGGGAAAAATCGGTTTATTCTATTTGGAACAAGATGCAGGCAAAAGGAGTACCCTTTGAAGAAATATATGATATTTTTGCTGTCCGCATTATTTTCGAATGTGAACTAGGAGTTGATGAGAAGAAACGATGTTGGGATATATATTCCGTTATTACAGATATCTATAAATTGCGTCCGGATAGAATCAGGGACTGGGTTAGCCGTCCAAAATCGAATGGATATCAAGCTCTGCATCTAACCGTTATGGGACCCGATGGGCAATGGATAGAGGTTCAGATCAGAAGCCGAAGGATGGACGAAATAGCAGAAAAAGGATTTGCTGCTCACTGGAAGTATAAGGAAGGAAAGATAGAAGAAGATACGGAATTGGATAAATGGTTGAAAACCATCAAGGAAATTCTTGAAAATCCAAGTCCTAATGCTCTCGATTTTCTGGATACAATCAAACTAAATCTATTCTCTCAAGAGATCTTTGTTTTTACCCCTAAAGGAGAAATAAGAACACTGGCTCAAGGAGCTACTGCATTGGACTTTGCATATGACTTGCATTCAAATATTGGAGACCATTGTATTGGTGCCAAGGTAAATCACAAGTTAGTACCACTAAGTCAGAAATTAAACAGTGGAGACCAAGTAGAAATTCTAACATCCAAATCTCAACAACCAAAGGAAGAGTGGCTCTCATTAATAACAACAGCTAAGGCTCGAACAAAGATAGAATATGCTCTACGCAAACAAAGGAGAGAGACTATAAAGAAAGGTGAAGAACTTCTGAATAAAAGCGTGGCTGATTCTCCCATAGAGTTATCTCCGGCAATCTTAGATCAGATAATTGATTACTATAAAAAGAATAATAAAGATGAATTATTCTATGCAATAGGAAACCACGAAATAGACTTGCCACACAAAATTGAAAAGCTGCTAAGCCTTCGCAAAGGAAATGCAAATAATCTTCTTTTCAAGTATATGAAACAGGCTTACCAAGCTGTCCGCAAATCTGAGAAGACAATTCAGACAGTAGATAATGAGCCTATCAATCCGAAAAAGACATACATATTAGAAGAAAACTCTTTTAAGAAAAATTTCAAACTAGCGACATGTTGTAACCCTATTCCGGGAGACAATGTTTTTGGATTCTTAAATGATGATAATGAGGTTGAGGTTCACAGTATGAACTGTCCGGTAGGTCTAAAATTGAAGGCAAGCCATGGTAATAAGATCATTAATTTGGAATGGGGAAAATCATCTTCTTTATCCACTCTTACAACGATTACTATCAATGGGATAGACCGCGTTGGAATGCTTAGTGACATTACTAAAATCATAACAGCAGGTATGCTCAATATAAAAAGCTTGAATATTGAGTCAAATGATGGAATATTTGAAGGTAAGGTTGTTGTTGCAGTGCATGATGTGGACAGCCTCCAGGATCTTTGTAATCAATTATCCAAAATCAAAGGTGTTGAAACTGTAAGTCGGAAACAAAGCACTTACACTCCATCGGCAGATATTGATTAATCTACTTTACTTAAAACAAAAGCAGTCCGTGCCGGAATATATAATTTAAGCCATCCCTTGCCATCCTTTGCATACAAAGTGTCTGGTAGGGTTAAATGTTCAATAGCATCATCTATAAGTTGATTTCCTCCAAATTCCGAAGAGTCTGTATTTAGTACAACTTTGTATTTCCCTTGGGGGGCTATTATACCATAGTCAGAATAAGATTTGGTAGGGCTAAAATTAAACACAAAAATAAAGTTCTTTCGTTGATAAGCCAATACCTGATCATTATCATTACCCCACAACTTGATAATGTCTGATTTTTCAATTGAATTTACACTTTTCAAAAATTGAATCATTGCTTTATCAAAATCTCCCAGATAAACATATTTTAGTTCCCTATTATCTGCAAGACTCCATTGCCTTCTTGCATATTTGTATGACCACCCATTACCTTCGCGAGGAAAATCAATCCATTCCGGATGACCAAACTCATTTCCCATAAAATTAAGATAACCGCCATTAATTGTCGTAGCCGTTGCAAGACGTATCATTTTATGTAATGCAATTCCTCTATCGGTTGCAAAAGATGAGGGATATAATTTAGACATATGCCAATACATATCGGAATCTATCAATCGGAATACAATCGTTTTATCTCCGACTAATGCTTGATCATGACTTTCGGCATACGAAATTGTCTTTTCATCTGACCTTCTGTTTGTTAATTCCCAAAATATTCCTGACGGATGCCAATCTTCATCTTGCTTTTCTTTTATAATTTTTATCCAATAGTCAGGTACATTCATTGCCATTCTATAATCGAAGCCATATCCACCATCTTCCACAGAAACAGCTAATCCGGGCATACCACTCACCTCTTCTGCTATCGTTAAAGCTCTCAGGTTCTCTTCATGTATCAGTTTATTAGCTAACGTGAGGTAACAAATTGCATCTCCATCTTCATTACCATTGTAATAATCATCATAGCCCGAAAAAGATTCTTCTAAAGCATGGTTATAATAGAGCATGGATGTAACCCCATCAAAACGGAATCCGTCAAATTTATATTCGTCTAACCAGAATTTGCAATTAGAAAGTAAAAAATGAAGGACTTCGTTCTTCCCATAATTGAAACAAAGGGAATCCCAAGCAGGATGTTCGCGACGGGAACCAGAATGAAAATACTGATCTGCTGCACCGGCAAATAACCCAAGGCCTTCAATTTCATTTTTCACAGCATGTGAATGAACTATATCCATTATCACAGCAATCCCCATCGAATGGGCATCATCAATAAGATGTTTTAATTCGTCCGGAGTTCCAAATCTCGATGAAGCTGCAAAAAAGCTGGAAACATGATAACCAAAAGAACCATAGTAGGGGTGTTCCTGAATAGCCATTATCTGAATAGCATTATAGCCATCTTCTTTGATACGCGGCAATATATTTTGCCTAAACTCCTCGTATGTCCCAACCTTCTCCTGCTCGGTAGCCATTCCAATATGGCATTCGTAAATAAGAAGAGGATCTGTATCTGCAACAAACTTTTCATTCTTGAATTGGTATGAAACAGCAGGATTCCAAACTTGCGCACAGAATATTTTTGTATGATCATCTTGTACTACACGATAGGCATAAGACGGAATGCGTTCTCCTTCTCCCCCATCCCAGCAGACTATAAGTTTATATAAATCTTCATGTTTTAAGGTATTTAAAGGTATCTCTAATTCCCATTCGCCCTTGCCAATAGAGTATAATCTGAAGCGTTCATCTTTTTGCCAATTGCTAAATGTACCAATCATATATATAGCAGTTGCATTAGGAGCCCATTCACGAAAAACCCATGAATCAGTTTTTCGGTGAAGCCCAAAATACAGATGCCCTGATGCAAAATCGGATAAAGTACAAGCTCCATTACCTGTCAACTCAGTTTCTTTCTTCAAAAAATATTTATGGCGCGCTTCTATTACATCAGCATAAGGGCTTAGCCATTCATCATTTTTTATTAACTTAAGCATATAGGTATAGATTTAAATTTGACAATAGATTTACAAAAACAGAAGGTTATCTAAAATAAGGCTCTTAAACTCTTATCTTAACAACGACTTTCCGTATAGTTCCCTGCCCGACACAAGGGGCATGCCCGTCTTCAGGAAAAAAAACGCTAAAATTTCCCGGAGTCAATTCAAAATAGAGTTGTCCTTTTTCTTCAAAAAACTGAATATCTTTCGATTCATCAAATAAAGAGGAAGGTTTATGCAATTCTTTTCGGGAAATCCAGCCGAAAGTTTCAGGCTTGCTTATAGGTAACTGTATATCGATATATTTATTATGAACTTCGACTTTAGCATCTTCTACATCACGCATTTCACTGTCACTAATTATCACAAACAGGTCTTCTCCTTCAAGTTGAACCCGTCCTGTTTCAACCCGACTAAAATCTGTTGTTCTTAAATAATCAAAAGCTTTCTTAAACAATGGATGGATGTGCTTATACCGGTCGGCATTTTTCAAACTATCTATTATCATCTTATTTTTGTTTATAATCTTCCGGACTTATAACTAACTGAAAAGCATAGTTTCCATTATTATCATAATAACGATATTCAAATATTGCAGCACTTTTACGCAAGTATGCTGTCCCGGGATCAACTTTCAGTAAAGATAGCAGCGAAACCTTTAAAGATGCCTTCACCAAAAGTGTATCAACCTGCGATTTATCCATCAATATATTATAGTTGTATCGCAATGTTTTGTTTGGTAAAGCTTCGCAACTATTGAGAGTGGTAACGTCGTCAATCTTAATAGGATAAACAGCATTCTGTTCTTCTGCATATTTCTCCAATTCTTTCTGTACTCTAGCATCTCCCGAACATTGAACAAAGAAGGTCACAAAGCAGATGGTAAAGATTATGAGTTTGATATATTTCATCACATCAATTTTATATTAACCAATACAAGTTTAATCATTTTTATTCAAATACATAAAGAGAATGTTTACAAAAAAAGAAAGTCTTTCATTTTATCCAATAATCAGGTTATAAATAATCGTTTCAATGTTAATAATTTGACTATGTTTATAAAAAGCTTATTTTTGTAATATATATTATTTCTGACAAAAGATCAGGATATATTTAACTTTATTCTAGAAATTATTAACCATTAATATACTTATTGTTTCACCATCCGAACAAAAGAAATTCTCCTTATGAAGAAATCCTTATTATTTTTAAGTCTCCTTATTATGCTGTATTCATGCAACAAGACAAGCAGTACCGGCAACGACAATCCGTTCTTTACCGAGTACGACACTCCAAACGGAGTTCCCCCATTTGATAAGATAAAAGCTGAACATTTCCTACCTGCTTTTGAAGAAGGTATCAAACAACAAGCTGCCGAAATAGATTCTATAACTAATAATCCTGAACCTGCAACTTTCGAAAATACACTTGTTGCCTTAGATGAGTCGGGACAAATGCTCAGAAAAGTATCTGCCGTATTCAACGGATTGACCGGAGCTGAAACTGATTCTGTTCTACAAAAAATAGATCAGGAAATCACTCCTAAATTGACTGAGCATGGTGATAATATAGTATTGAACGAAAAATTATTTGCCCGTATTAAAGCAATACACGACGATACAACCCGTACTGATTACACTACTGAACAAAAAATGTTGATAAATAAGTATTATAAGCGTTTTGTACGCTCAGGAATACTTCTTGATACAGACAAGCAAGCTCGTATGCGTGAAATCAACAAAGAACTAGGACTATTGGCTCTAAACTTCAACAACAACTTATTGGCTGAAACAGCTAATTATCAGTTAGTTATTGAAAACAAAGAAGATTTGTCGGGTTTGCCACAAGACGTAATTGATGCGGCTGCACAAACAGCTGAAGCAAAAGGTCTTGCAGGAAAATGGGTTTTCACTTTAAGCAAACCTAGTTGGGTGCCATTCCTGCAATATGCTGACAATAGAGAACTGAGAGAAAAACTCTATAAAGCAATGTACAACCGTGGCGACAATGATAATGAAAATGACAACAAGGCTATTATCAGCAAAATTATAAACCTGCGTTTAGAGAAAGCTAACTTACTAGGTTACAAAACACATGCTGACTTTGTCCTTGAGGAGACAATGGCAAAAACACCCGCCAATGCCATGAAGCTTCTGAATGAAGTATGGACATATGCTATTGCTCAGGCTAAAGTAGAATCAACAGATCTTCAAACATTAGCTAAAAAAGAAGGTCAGGATATCAAACTTGAGTCTTGGGATTGGTGGTATTATGCAGAAAAGCTTCGCAAAGAAAAATATGCTCTGGATGAAGATGAATTAAAACCTTATTTCAAGGCAGATAATGTACGTGATGGAGTTTTTGCAGTAGCTAATAAGCTATATGGTATAAATTTTAAAGAACTAAGCGGAATTCCTGTTTATCAAGAGGATGTAAAGGTATTTGAGGTTACAGATGCTGATGGTTCATTTATCGGAATTCTATATCTAGACTACTATGCCCGAGAAGGACGTAAACGCAATGGAGCCTGGATGAGTAGTTTCCGCTCACAAGAGGTACGCAAAGGAGAATTTATACATCCGATTATATACAATGTCGGTAATTTCAACCCTCCAATCGGAGACAAACCATCTCTTCTCACATTAGAGCAAGTAGAAACCCTATTCCATGAATTTGGACATGGACTACATGGGCTTTTATCGAAATGTACCTACAGCTCACTATCAGGAACATCTGTTCCACGCGACTTTGTAGAGCTTCCATCACAAGTTATGGAACATTGGGCTTTCAAACCCGAGGTATTAAAAATGTATGCTAAACATTATCAAACAGGTGAAGTCATTCCTGACGAATTAATCAAAAAGATACAAAACTCAACTTATTTCAATCAAGGATTTGCAACAACAGAGTTTGTTGCTGCAGCTATTTTAGATATGAAATGGCACACTGTAGAAAAACAACAGGATTTTGATGTTCGCAAATTCGAAAAGGATGCTATGAACGAAATAGGTCTGATTTCTGAAATTATTCCAAGATACAGAACTACTTATTTTTCACACATTGTAGGTGGTTATTCCGCAGGATATTATAGCTATATGTGGTCGGAAGTATTGGATGCCGATGCATTCCACGCATTTATCGAAGCCGGAAATATTTTTGATCAGAAAACAGCTAAATCGTTCCGTGAAAATGTACTTTCGAAAGGAGGAACAGACGAACCAATGACTCTGTACAAAAAGTTCAGAGGAGCCGAGCCTAATCCTATCTATCTGTTACAAAACAGAGGTTTTGTAAAATAATTGATTTTATTATCTTTGCAACTCTATTTTTCAGAAATTAAAAGATAATAATACTAATATAAAATAAATTTCATGGCAACTACAGCTGATATAAGAAATGGAATGTGTATCGACATCGAAGGACAATATTTCGTTATCGTAGAATTCCTTCATGTAAAACCGGGAAAAGGTGCAGCCTTTGTCCGCACTAAAATGAGAAATGTAAAGACCGGACGTGTTCTGGACAGAACATTCAATGCTGGTGTTAAATTGGATGAAGTACGTATAGAGCGTCGTCCTTATCAATTCCTTTACCAGGATGATATGGGGTATAACTTTATGAATACTGAAACATATGAACAGATTTCTATTCCGGGAGAACAAATCGAAGGAGTAGCATTTCTAAAAGAAGGCGATATGGTAGAAGTACAAGTACATGCTGAAACTGAGACTATCCTGACAGCAGAGCTACCACAAACTGTTATTTTGGAAATCACATACACAGAACCCGGCCTTAAAGGAGATACAGCAACAAATACATTAAAACCCGCAAAAGTAGAAACGGGTGCAGAAGTACGTGTTCCTCTATTTATCAATGAAGGTGAGAAAATCAAAATTAATACGAAAGATGGTTCTTACGTAGAACGCGTGAAGGGATAAACCATCTCAATATCAATAAAAAATATTCGGGCTATTGATTCTATATATTTAGATGAAATAGCCCGTTTTCTTTGAAAAAACACATTATGATCACAAACAAACCAAAACTCAATATAAAAGACCTTGCAGAAGAAGACCGCCCACGCGAGAAAATGTTACTAAAAGGTGTTTCGGCCTTGTCTGATGCAGAACTGATTGCAATACTAATTGGATCCGGGAACAAGAATGAGACAGCAGTAGAACTCTCACAGCGAATATTGCATAGTGCAGGAAATAACTTAAACGCACTAGGCAAATTAGAAATAAAAGACCTTATAAAAAATTTTAATGGAATAGGTGAAGCCAAAGCGATAACAATAGTAGCCGCATTAGAATTGGGCAAACGTCGAAAATTGGCAGAAGCAACTATCCATCCACAAATAACATGTAGTAATGATGTATACCTCCTACTACATCCTATTTTAGCAGATCTGAAACATGAAGAAACATGGGTACTATTTCTGAATAGAGCTAACAAAGTCGTAAAAAAGATACAAGTCAGCAAAGGGGGAATATCGGGCACTGTTGTCGACACCCGGATGATTATGAAAGAAGCTATTGATTCACTTGCTTCTGCTATGATCCTTTGTCATAATCATCCTTCGGGCAATACGAACCCAAGTCCTGATGATGATGTGATTACAAAAAAACTAAAAGAAAACGGTAATATTATGGATATACCATTACTAGACCATATTATCCTTTGTGATCATTCTTATTATAGTTATCAAGATAAAAATCGCCTATAATCAAATATATCGAATATCTAAAAAATCTATCTGGATAGAACTGATAGCAAAAGCTAATAAAAAAATAACTATTTTTGCACCAGTACAGAACCATTATAAACTATCTTTCTCCCTGAGTGTTGAATACAGATAGTATAAAAACAGATACTGCAATGAGTGAACTTTTGAAATTAGAAGAAGATATTGTATACATGCTCAAGACTGTATACGACCCAGAAATACCTGTCAATATATACGATCTTGGTTTGATATATGCAGTCGATATAGACGACGACAAGAATGTAACTATCACAATGACATTAACAGCTCCGAACTGCCCTGCGGCAGACTTCATCCTTGAAGATGTACGTATGAAAGTGGAATCAGTGAAAGATGTTCAGAATGTTATTGTAAATCTGACATTCGAGCCCGAATGGAATAGAGATATGCTGAGCGAAGAAGCTAAATTAGAACTTGGATTCTTATAATACAATAAATAACTGTGAATAAAAAAGTCTATTTCCTGTCCGATGTACATCTTGGTTCTGCTGCCCATAAAAAGCTTTTGAATGAGCAGGAATTAACAGAAATAGCATCGAAGGGGCTAGATATTAACTACTATGCTCGCCACAAGATAGAACGCAGATTGTGCGCATGGCTAGATATGGCAAAAAAGGATGCTAAAGCCATATATTTGCTAGGCGATATATTCGATTATTGGTTCGAATATAAGAATGTGATACCTCGTGGCTGTGTACGTTTCTTAGGTAAAATCGCTGAGATAACAGATTCCGGTATTGAAGTACATTTCTTTATTGGAAATCATGATATTTGGCTAACAGATTATCTTGAGAAAGAATGCAATCTGATTATACACCGGGAGCAGTTTGTTACTGAAATATATGGTAAAAAATTCTTCCTTGCTCATGGTGATGGCTTAGGAGATGATTCATTATCATTCCGATTGCTACGTAAATTATTCCATAGTAAGGCTTGCCGTGTGCCTTTTGCAGCGATACATCCGCGATGGACTGTCGGATTTGCATACTGGTGGTCCAATCACAATAGAGCAACGGGAACAGACCCTGCTTATATGGGAGAAGATAAGGAACACTTGGTTCTCTTCGCAAAAGAAGAGATTAAAAAAACTCCTGATATTAACTTCTTCATTTTCGGACATCGCCATATTATGCTCGACTTAATGCTATCAGCTACCTCTCGCGTATCAATCTTAGGCGATTGGCTAAGTTACTTCTCATATGGAGTATTTGACGGTGATAATTTTACGCTCGAAGTATATGAAGAAGACACAACTACAAACTAACTACGATTTCTTCATTCATAGAAAAGAATAATGATATATATCATTTACTATTCCTGATTAAATACACTACCTTTGTATCAAGTTAATTTAGGTTATTTAATTAGGAGGGTATTATTATGAAAATGATAAAAGGGATTTTTATCATTCTTCTATTCTATTTCATCGGACAATTGATCAGTTATCTGATTGGCAATTTTGTTCCGGGAAGTATTATAGGGATGTTGTTATTATTTGGTAGCTTATGTTACAAATTAGTCCCATCAGACACAGTTCGTGATGTAGCCAATGCTTTCACCAAAAATATGGCTATATTTTTCATTCCTGCTGGTGCAGGCCTATTAGGAGCATTCGATGTTATCAGCAAATCGTGGATGTCTATTCTCATTGTCTGCTCTGTAAGTACAATTCTTGTAATCGCAGTAGTAGGAATTATTCAACAACAAATGGAAAAAAGACGGAAATGAAAGCACTATTAGAATCTACTGAGTTCACTCTTCTCCTCATCTTCGGCACATTTCTTTTTGGCCAATGGATATTCAAAAAAACAAGATTTGCACTATTTCATCCCATGATTATATCTATTGGGCTGATTATTGCATTCCTGAAAATAACGAATATCGACTACCGATTATTTGAAGAAAAAAGCCAATTTATCAGCTTCATGCTTGGACCATCCGTTGTCGCTCTTGGTTATGTTTTATATGAACAGCTAAGCTATCTCAAAGGAAATGTAATATCTATACTCACATCCATCTTTATGGGTAGTGCTATCGGTATTATCAGTGTTATCATCCTTGCCCATGTAACAGGTGCAAGTGAAGAACTGATCCACACACTGGAACCGAAATCTGTAACAACACCCATTGCGATGAGCATTTCTCTACAATCAGGAGGACAGGTTTCATTGACTGCTATTATTGTTCTTTTTTGTGGTATATTTGGTAGTATTATAGGACCACCTATTTTAAAACTATTAGGTATAAAAAGTAGTATTGCACGTGGATTGGCAATGGGAGCATCATCACATGGTGTAGGAACAGCCAAAGCCATGGAAATGGGGGCAATAGAAGGAGCATTGAGTGGATTAGCAATTGGACTTATGGGGGTGATCACAGCCTTATTAATACCAATCATACACGAATTATTACCATAAAATAAATATAAATGGCATCATACTTACAGGTAGAGGGTTTAACAAAGAGTTTTGGCGATTTAATCTTATTTCAGAATATTTCATTTGGAATAGCTGAAGGCCAGCGGATCGGGCTTATTGCTAAAAATGGTTCGGGTAAAACAACTCTCTTGAATATTCTTGCCGGAAAGGAATCGTACGATGAGGGTACAATCTCTTTCCGACGCGACCTGCGAGTTGCTTATTTGGAACAAGATCCACAATATCCTAAAGATATATCAGTTTTGCAAGCATGTTTCCTATCGGGGAATGATGTCACCGACCTTATTGCGGAATATGAACGTGTTATCAATTCCGATGATCACTCAAATCTGGATGAAATCTTGCAACGCATGGACTTATTGCAAGCATGGGATTATGAGCATCGGGCAAAACAAATTCTGGCTCAGCTAAAAATCAAGAATTTTGACCAGAAGATATCACAACTTTCTGGAGGTCAACTGAAACGTGTAGCATTGGCCAATGTGCTGATAACAGAACCCGATCTTATCATCCTTGATGAGCCAACCAACCACCTTGATCTCGATATGGTAGAATGGCTGGAGGGTTACCTGCAACGTTCAAGACTGAGTTTGCTAATGGTGACACACGATCGTTATTTCCTCGATCGGGTTTGTTCCGAAATTATAGAAATAGACCAAAAGCAAATTTATCAATACAAGGGTAATTATTCTTACTTCCTTGAAAAGCGTGACGAACGTGTAAATGCACAAAATCAAGAATTAGACAGAGCAAATAATATATTGCGCAAAGAATTGGAATGGATGCGCCGTCAGCCACAAGCCCGTGGCACAAAATCCAAATCTCGAATAGATGCATTTTATGATCTTGAGAAAAAAGCTCAGCAGGTACGTGATGCAGGGAATGTATCTCTCGAAATGAAAGGCTCTTATATCGGTAATAAAATATTTGAAGCTGAACATGTCTATAAAGCTTTTGGCGACCTTAAAATATTAGAAGACTTTAATTATATCTTTTCTCGCTATGAGAAATTAGGTATTGTCGGAAATAATGGTACCGGAAAATCGACTTTTATAAAAATGTTGATGGGAGAAGTTGCTCCGGACAAAGGACATTTTGACATAGGCGAAACTGTTAAGTTTGGCTATTATAGTCAAGATGGATTATTGTTTGACGAACAAATGAAAGTAATAGATGTTATCCAAGACATTGCAGAAGTTATCGATTTGGGTAATGGAAGCCGATTGACCGCATCACAATTTTTACAGCATTTTCTATTTCCTCCCGAGAAACAACATAATTTCGTATATAAGCTATCAGGAGGCGAAAAACGACGCCTTTATCTATGTACTGTTCTTATCAAAAATCCCAATTTTTTGGTATTAGACGAACCTACGAATGATCTTGACATTGTTACACTAAGTATATTAGAAGAATACCTGAAAAATTTCAAAGGCTGTGTAATTGTGGTTTCGCACGACCGCTATTTTATGGACAAGGTGGTAGACCATCTGCTTGCATTCAGTGGCAATGCCATAATAAAAGATTTTCCGGGGAATTATACTGAATACAGAGAATGGAAAGAAGTACAAGAAGCACTAGAAAAGGAAAAAGAAATCAGTAATAAACCGAAAGAAGATAAGGGTGCTGGTACTATACTACCATCAAAAGAGGAAAAAAAGAAATTATCCTATAAAGAGAAACGGGAGTTTGAAGAATTAGATTCACTTATTCCAAAATTAGAAGAAGAAAAATCGGCTATTGAGAATGAGTTATCTAGCGGCTCGTTATCAAACGATGACCTATTAAATAAATCGCAACGTATCAGTCAATTGATAGAAGAGATTGAAGAAAAGACTATGCGATGGATGGAATTGAGTGAATTTATTTAAACAAATATGTTTAAAGATGGTTTAAGGTTTAGGGATGAAGAGAGTGAAGATGAGGTCATTTTCAATCATTACTCATTTTGCAAAATTCTTAAATGGATAATTGTAAAATATGCAGATCGAACCTATGAGGAAGCAGACTGCTTAGTTCGAAAACATCCCGTTTCAGAAGTTCCAACATCATTCAGTGAGGTGACATTGATAACTCATGAACTTGAATATCATTGGGCTATGCTTATTGCACATGGCAATATGTATTGGCTAAGAGGTATCGCCAGCGACTTTAATAGTTTCTCGGACGAATATTTCGAATGGGAAGATTCTATCAGAAAAAGATATCAATTAAAAGAACCATATACTTATTTGAATGCAGAGTAACCATGTGCAGATACGGATTATCATTATATAAACCACACTTTGTCTGTTTTTCGTGTCGAAAAATGTTCCGGCGTAGATTATTAAAAGACATAGGGGTAAGTTCTTCTGATTCTGTGGATGCCAAATGCCCACAGTGTGGACATCTGATGGCAGATATGGGACTTGACTTCAAGGCTCCGCGACAAAAGGACATTAAGGCATGGGCACACATTCAAGATTTGTATAGTGTAGGTATCACATTCCATTCTTGTGGATGCTCCGGTCCGGGATACATTCCAAAGAACAGGGAAGAAATCTTGAAACAACTTGAGAGTACTAAGAGTATATATATCAACCACATTCGGTTGTGGAGCAATATAGAACTACCTGATACTAAAGCCGAATTTGAGTCCTTCAATCAAAAAAATGCTTATAAGATAATAGGAGCTCTTCCCGAAGCATTGTATCAAAAATATAAAAAAAGAGTTCTCGAAAAAGAAATTGCTGTTACATATTGGTCTGAAAAACTGAATCAAATAGACAAATATATAGAAACAATCAGATAGCCATATTTTAAACAAATCGACATGAATCAATATAAACCAAAGCTGTGGTCTCCGAGCTATATTAATGTATGTCTGGCTAATTTCCTGATGGCATGTTCGTTCAATTTACTTATGCCCTCCATTCCTTTATATATAACAGAAGTGATGGGAGTAGAACAGTCCAGAACCGGAATTGTACTAGCCTCTTATGCCATAGCCCTATTGGTTGTCCGCCCCTTTTCGGGCTATATTGTAGACATTTTCCCACGCAAAAAGGTATTATTGGTTGCATTTACCTGCTATGTACTCATTTTCTTCGGCTACTTCTTGGCCACTACGATATTAATATTCATTCTTGTCCGGTTTATTCATGGACTGACGTGGGGATTATCGACCGTATCGTCAAGCACACTTGCAATTGATGTTGTTCCATCGGAACGCCGTGCAGAAGGTATTGGCTACTATGGTACCTGCATGAACGTTGCAATGGCTATTGCTCCATTTTTTGCACTGCATATATATGAGCACTACGGATTTGAGAAGCTGCTATGGTGTGCTATTTTTATGGGTATGTTGGGTATTTTCACTGTAGCTCTGATTAAGGCTCCTCAAAAACCAAAGGTAGAAAGTGAAAAGCTTTCTTTCGACCGCTTTTTCTTATTCAAAGGCTGGCCTATCTTTATCAACCAACTCCTACCCTGCTTTGGGTGGGGTACAATAGGACCCTTTGTGGCCCAATATGGGAAACAGATAAATATCCCTAATGCCGGAATTTTTTTCTTGTTCTGGGCAGGAGGATTAGTAGCTTCGCGTGTATTTTCGGGTAAAATGGTGGATAGAGGAAATATACATCTTGTAAATATAATTGGCATGAGCTTGGCCGCTTTGTCTTTCCTTATTTTTGCTACCATACACAATATATATGCGTTTTGTGGGGCAGGGTTATTTATTGGTGTCGGATTCGGGATGATGGCTCCTGCATTACAGACTCTATATATCAATATGGCACCAAACAACCAGCGCGGAACAGCGAACTCAACATATCTGTTAGGCTTTGATCTCGGACTAGCCTTCGGGATGTTAGTCGGTGGATATATATCCGGAAATTCATCCTTCGAAACCCTATTTCTGGTTTCCTCTTTATTATGTGTTGTTAGTATCATTTATTATTATTTCTGGTCGAGAAAGGTATTTGAAAAAAAGAGATTAAGATAGGAATGGAAAAAGTAGGTCAATCTCCGAAAAGCGGTAAGAAAAGTATCTGGAAAAAACTTCTCAGATGGACAAAAAGAATAATCCTATTCTTTTTTATATTCAGCATACTACAAGTTATAATATTCAAATTTGTACCGGTCTACTATACTCCTCTGATGATAATAAATAATGTGGAGCAGCTTTTCAGTAGTGATAAGGTTATTTGCGAACACAAATGGATGCCATTAGATAAGATTTCGAGCAAACTTCCACTTGCCGTTGTTGCTTCTGAAGATAATTTATATTTAGATCATAATGGTTTTGATTTTAAACAGATAGAAATAGCCATGGATGAGGCTAAGAAAGGGAAACGCCAACGTGGTGCGAGCACAATCAGTCAACAAACAGCAAAAAATGTTTTTTTGTTACCCAGCAAAAGTTATTTCCGAAAAGGTTTCGAAGTATATTATACCTTTCTCATAGAGTTAATATGGGGTAAAGAACGAATAATGGAAGTATATCTGAATTCTATCGAAATGGGTAAAAACATATATGGAGCAGAAGCTGTAGCTCAGAATCATTTTAAAAAATCAGCTAAAAAGCTCACAGCTTCTGATGCTGCCCTTATTGCAGCAACTTTACCTAATCCTATACGATTCAATTCGGCAAAGCCATCCCCTTACATAAAGAAGAGACAGGCCAAAATATTAGATTTGATGAATAAAGTAGCTCCTGTCGATTTCGACAAAGATGACAAAGGGAAATAATTACTCTATTTATAAGCTTTACGATATTCTCCGGGAGTTTTCCCTGTGTAATGTTTAAATATTTTATTGAAATAAGACACGTTTTCCACAGACAACTCAAAAGCTAAATCTTTGACTGCAATATCTGTTGTCAGCAACAACAATTGAGCTTTATCAATTTTCTTCTGGTTGATATATTTTAATGGAGTATTATTCATTTCCTTTTTAAAAAGACGGATAAAGTGGTCTTTGGTCAAACATGCTATATCTGCCAATTCTGCTATTGAAATATCCCGATCTATATTTTTCATTATATACTGTAAACTTTTAGATACACGGTTATCAATATTAGACGGTTTAGATATTTTGTAATATAAAAATCTAGATATAAGAATATATAAAGTCCCCTTAGTCTCAACAGTTGTATGTAATGGCACTTTATTATTCTTGGCTATATATTCCGAAAAATTCTGCTGATTATCATATAATTCAGGGTCGATATATCGCAAATGCCTATCAGGATTGATTGCTAAAAGCCTTTTCATAAAATTCAGATCTATGTCCGTAGCTTCAATCTCGATAGGAAAACTATATTTATCAAAAATAGATTCTCTGCCAAGTGAGTCTTCATAAAAATGAATATAAAACAAAGAAAAAAGACCATCGCATTCGTCATCATGCAATGTAAATGGAGGAATCAAATATAAATGATTTGGTTTTAGTACATATGTCTTTTCACCGATCTTCTTCCTTGCTGTCCCCTCTGTAACATAATATATACGTGCAAACGGACTATATACGTCCTTCCAATTCCAATTGGCATTTAGTTCTGAATATCCAATATTTAGTAAAGTCAGGTTCAAATTATCAGACGACATATTTTTCATTGTAGTATTTAATCTTTTATCCTTGGTTATTCGGGTTAACTGTTTTTCTGATCATGAAGATAATACAAATTGTAGAATATAAATTAAGAATAAAATTGATAACGTTGTATTTATTGATTTTTTAAGGCTAAATGACAATTTGAACTTTAATTTGATGAATGAATATAAAAGAGCAGATCAAACCTATACAACATTAAAAAAACTTAAAAACTAGGTTATTATTTAAAGAATTACATCTATATTACTATCTATAAAATGACATTTGAAAAATTATAAGTTTATTTGCATCATTTTACTAATAATATTAATGACAAGATTAAGCATTTTCTTTAAGATCAATAACCTGTCATTTTGAATATAGATAGAATTATATATGAGGAATAATTCCAAAAAGGCATTATTTACAGGTAAAGAAGGACAAAACTACATGCTCCCTTTTATTCTGATGACGAGTTTGTTTTTTATGTGGGGCTTTGCCCATAGCTTACTCGATGTTCTTAATAAACACTTTCAAGATTCGTTGGATCTTACGAAAGCCCAATCCGGAGCTGTACAAGCATCTGCATACGGAGCATATTTTCTGATGGCAATCCCGGCTGGATATGTGGCCAAAAGATTTGGTTATAAAAGAGGAATTATAGTTGGGTTAATTTTATTTGCCCTTGGCTCTTTCTGCTTTGTTCCTGCTGTTGAAATAAATGCCTTCTGGCCTTTCTTAATTGGATTACTCATTCTGTTCAGTGGATTAACTTTTCTTGAAACTATATCCAATCCTTATACTATTGCTTTAGGACCACCGGAAACTGCGGCCAGCCGAATTAATCTGGCACAAACGTTTAATGCTATAGGCTGGATATTAGGCCCGCTTATAGGCTCTGTACTTATATTTAAAAATGATTCGGGCAAGTCAACATTTGAATTGTTTGGAGAAGCTATACAAAAAATATTCTTGGGGATATCTGATATGGGGACTGAAGTATCTACACAAACTGGAGTATACACAAATAATGTCCTTATAGTTCCATATATGGGGCTAGGCATACTTGTTTTAATTATTCTGATCTTTTTCTTATTCTCGAAATTGCCAGAAATGAAAGATAGCATATCTGACCTATCTGATAATAAAAAGTCATTGTCCGATCGTCCTTTAATGAAACAAAAACATTTTGTATTGGCTGTTATTGCCCAATTTTTATATGTTGCTGCACAAACCGGCATTGGCAGCTTCTTTATAAATTATACAATAGAAGTGAAGGGGCTCCAATTGAGTGAAATTCAAGGAGGATTACTACTTGGATTAGGAGGGATGACCTTATTTGCAATCGGACGTTTTCTAGGAAGTATAATTATGCGAAAGGTAAAAGCTAATATTCTGTTAGGAATATATGCAACTATAAATACAATTCTAATGCTGTTTGTAATACTAAATCACAATCGCTTTGGAGTGATTGCTCTTATTTCTTGTTATTTATTTATGTCTATCATGTTTCCTTCAATATTTGCTTTAGGACTCAAAGATTTAGGAAATAAGACAAAAACAGCATCTTCAATATTAGTGCTGACTGTTGTCGGAGGAGCTATTGCTCCCGGTATAATGGGGCTGATTGGAGCTGAGAACATGAATCTTGGATTTATTATACCTTTAATATGCTTTTTCTATATTGCTCTCTTCGGATTTACATTCAATAGAGTAAAAGGACTTGCACAGAACGTTTGACATATTACAAGTCCTTTTTTAGAAACAAATTATATTACAATTGCCTTTCTCGATATTCTCTAGGAGTACATTTATATTTATTAGCAAATGCTCTGAAGAAAGTAGCCCTATTCGAAAAACCTGATTTATAAATAATTTCGTCTATTGTCATTTTAGTATTAACTAAAAGATTCTTGGCTATATGTAGCCGACTCTCGCGAATCATGTCAGCAGGGCTTTGTTCCCCATCAATTTCGCTCATTCGTCTATACAAATGACGGGGACTCATATTGAGTTCTGATGCGATGAATTGAGCTGAAAGTTTTTGGTTCATTATATTCTTATCTATCACATCAAGAATATCTTGAACAAATTTTGTATTCTCTTTATGTGTTAGTTTCCCTTCCTTCAAGTTGAATGCACTAAGAGGTGAACTAAAGTAATCTTTCAATGTCTCTTTTCTCGATATCAAATGCCTGACAGAGGTACGCAAATAATCTGTATTGAATGGTTTAGCAATATACATTTCAGCACCAGCTGCCAGACCTTCCATCTGTTCCTCAACTGTATGTTTAGCAGAAATGAGGATTAATGGAATATGGGCTAATTTCTTATTACCTTTAATATTCCGGGCTAACTCAATACCATCTATCCCAGGCATCATAACATCACTGATTATAATGTCTGGATGTGTCTTTAACAAGACATCTTCTACTTCTATAGCTCTATTTACAGGCATTACATTATATTCTTCCGAAAATATATCACAGATAAACCAAAGAATCTCAATATCATCATCTATAATAAGCACTGTAGGTTTAGTCTTATCATATTCATATTTAGGCAGGTCTATTGCAACCTCATAGTCTTTGCGAATTGAAATATCAGGAAGTGCCCTCATTTTTTCGTCAGTGAGCGTAATCTCTTTTTGAGGCAATCTTACAATAAATTCTGTAACCTCATCCAGAACGCTATTTACTTCAATTGTCCCATCCAGAAGTTTAACCATATTATAAGATATTGCAAGTCCTAACCCATTACGAGACACAGGACTTTTAACCCCTTGGTTTTCGAAATTATCAAGAATACTGTATCTGTCAAATACTCTGTTTAGATTCTCTTTCTCTATTCCTTTCCCTGTATTTGATACTGTTATCAATAATTCATCATACTCGACAGAAGCCGTGACCAAAACTCGTCCATTTACATTAGTATACTTAAATGCATTAGAAATCAAGTTCGAAACAATGGTGTATATAAAGTTCCGATCAGAATTCCAATATATAGAATCTCGTATTTCTTTAGTGTACTGAATATTTTTCGAATCAGAAAGGTCGTTAAACGAGCCTGAAATATTATTGAGAAGTTCTGTAATAAATAGTTCTTCAATTTGGGGCAATTTATTACCAGTTTCTATACGCCTAAATTCTATTAATTCTTGTATCAAATCATTCAGTCGTTCTGCATTTCGTTGTATCAATTCTGTATAACTCCGAACAAACTTATCTGTTCCATCATGAGTTAAGATACGGCTACAAGGCCCATAGATAAGAGTTAACGGAGTACAAAACTCATGAGCTATATTAGTAAAAAAGCGTAATTTGGATTCATGTAACTCTTCTTCATGCTGAGTTCTTAGCTTCTCTAAGGCTATATGTTTTCTTCTCGCATTACGTTCTCTGATTGCTCTAATAACAAAGACAATTATAATAACAGACAAAATTATATATACAATCTGTGCCCATATAGACAAATACCATGGCGGACATATTTTTATGATAAGAGAACGAACCGGACTTTCATTCCCGGTGAGTGTATTTCTATATTTTATATGTAGAATATATTCTCCTGGAGCTAAGCTGGTAAATGAAGCCTTATTAGAAGAACCATTGTCAATCCACTGCTTACTTAAATCATCCAGTTTATAGTAATAATTATAATTATTTCCATTTATATAATCTAAAGCTGTAAAAGAGATAGAGAAAAAGTTCTGATTATAGCTTAATTCCAATACATCGGCCCCATGGTCTTTTCGGACATAATCAAAAATATTCTTTTCTTCTCCAAAGACTACAAGGTTATCAAAATGAATCTGAGGTTGGTATTCCTTTTGAACAAAGCCGGTCTCTGATATAGCAACAAAACCATTAATACCACCAAATAACAAAATACCAGATTTATCATCTTTAAAAGATGCTCCATCGCTAAACTCTATTACCTGCAAACCATTCAGCTGATTGTAGGTATGAAAATTCTCCTGTACAGTATTAAATCTCACAATTCCCCGATTAGTACTCAACCACAAATTCTGTTGTGAATCTGTCAAAATACCATGTATCGTATTGTTCGGGAATCCATTACGCTCATTAAACAATTTAGTTTGCCGAGACGATGGATATTTTAGTAGTCCAAAGCTCGTCCCAAACCAAAGATTCCCGTCTGAATCTTTAGCCATAGAATAAATATCATTAACTGTCTGATTATTCCATTGTTCATCAAAACTTAAATTATTCAATGATTTATCACCCAAACGCATATAATATGCACCATAACCCCTATTGCCAAACCAAAGAGTAGAATTATCCTCCTTATATATTGTAAAAAAATAGTTGTAAAAGTCAGAGCCATCATGTACTATCATTCTCTCCACATCTGTAAATACAGGAACATCTTTTGCACCAGAAAGTGTTGCTTTTATAATTCCAGTCCCTACTGTTGCAATCCAAAGAGTAGAATCACCTAATTCACAAATAGAATGGATATACTTTACAGGTATCCCATCAACAGCCAAATTTACTTTCTTTATTGTTTTATCTTTATAAGAATAATAATTCAATCCGTCCTCACATCCGATCCACAAAATGTCACGACTACTGGAAGCAAAAGCATATATAGAATTGTCCACCAAAGGCGTATTTGCTGAAGTCAAACGATCAGTAATAAATTGTGAGGGTTCCTGCTCGAACTGATAGTTCTTAATTCGGATAATTCCATCACCTTTTGTACCAATCCATAGAGTTTGTTCTTTATCTAAAAATAAAGATCTTGCTGGTTTTTCAATCCCTCCGATAAAAGTGTTAAACATTGTAGACCGAATGGAATACATATCATTCGAATACATATAAACTCCCTGTCCATCCGTACCAATCCATATCAAATCTTGATATCTGTCTTTCAATAAGCAGAAAATACCAGACTTAACATTAATGCTTTCTATTTCATAACTATTTTGCTTCTCTGGCACATATTTCAACTTCAAGAGCCCATTGGTTTTAAAGCCTACAAAATAATTATCATGATATTTTATTATAGATGAAACCTCCCCTTTACTCATTATCTCTTTTTGCAAATTGCAAACATAATGTTTTCTCCGACCCTCAATATCATATTCATATAATGTATATGTATCATCAATAAGATAGACAATACCAACAGACTCTCTCTCATGAAAAGTATAAAGTAATTTAGATGAGTGCTTATCAGCTTTTATTACAGATAGGTGAATATCTGCTTTCTCATTTTTTGAAATAGAAAAACACGGGTTGTTACCATCTCTCGTAAAAATCCGAATAGTATTATTTCCTGTTATGACAAAATCCAGAATATTATTATAGTCTAAACTATTAATTATAATCTTTTTAAATACATTATCCTTTTCATGATAATAATAGATACAATTATCTTCTTTAATTATAAAAATATCATTATCCCGACTTTTTTCGATCAAATACCTTCCTTTAAATTCTTCATAGGTATCTATTTTCTGCAAGATTTTGTTAAATCTGTTTAGTCCATAATTTGTATGAATCCATAAAACACCTTTGTCTGTTTCAATTATATTCTCAATAAGGTTTCCTGAAAGATTATTATCCTTATTTGTCGGCTTATAGACTTGTATATTTAGCCCATTAAATAGATTCAAGCCATCGCATGATCCGAACCACATAAAGCCATCAATATCTTGGCAGATAGATAATATCGCACTATTTGACAATCCATCATTATTTGATATTTGTCTCAAGTTATAGGCTATAGAATAATTCGAAAAAAAGAAAAAGGTCAAAAATAAAGGGAGTATAATTCTGTATTTTCCCATAGTATTATAGTATTCTTCATTAGTATATATTTACGACAAATATAGCAAAAACAGCATCTTTCACAATCAAATTAACATATAAAACAAAAATCAAAAAGTATAAAATCAAGACTATCTAGTATCAAATCAAGACATACACAAGAGAATCAAATTACAGTATAATTGCCCGATAAGATTTACATATATATTTGCCTCGAAGTAAATTTTAAACCTATAATCTATTAATAAATCACAATGAAAAAGTAAAAATCTAATTGCAAAACCATGAAACAATCTAAAACAATAAGATTGTAATCTTTAACCTCTTATTTAACCTTTTGGGAATATATCCTAAATCTAAAATGAATTTTAAATCAAACTATGGTATGATTAAAAGAAAATACAAAACAACTTTTGTGTGTTTAGTCATGTCTCTCCTCATTGGAGGAACACCTAACCTGTTTGCCCAGCAGAACGAGACTAGCAACACACAACAAGCCCCGACATCGAAAAAAAGTATAAAAGGGACTATAAAAGACAACTTGGGAGATCCTTTAATTGGAGTATCTGTTATCATAAAAGGGACAACGAATGGAGTAACTACAGATTTGGACGGAAACTTCTCTATCCTATGTGACAGTAAGGATATTTTACAGGTATCTTATATAGGATTTATAAAACAAGAAATACCTGTAGGCAATAAGAATACATTTAACATTACACTTGAAGAAGATGCCAAGATTCTAGATGAGGTAATTGTTATCGGATATGGGACAACAACCCGAAAAAGTGTTGTTGGAGCTGTTGATCAGGTAAAATCTCAAATGCTTGCAGATCGTCCGGTCGCAAATGCAACGCAGGCATTGCAAGGAGCTTCGCCCAGTTTGAGTATTCAACAACGAAGCATGAACCCTAACGACAATTCGATGAATATCAATATCCGAGGGCTATCTACAATGAATAGTAACTCACCACTTATTGTTATTGATGGGTTGGTATCGGACAATGGTAGTTTGAACAAAATAAACCCTTCTGACATTGAAACTGTATCTGTATTGAAAGATGCAGGAACAGCCGCAATTTATGGTTCGCGATCAGCAAATGGTGTCATCTTGGTTACAACTAAAAAAGGAGTAAAAAACCAGCGTCCAACAGTTCGTTTAGGGACACAAATTGGATTCCAAGATCCAAAGATTCTATTCAGCCCGGTAAAGGGATATCAAAATGCAATTTTAAAAAATCTTGCTTTAACCAATGTTGGCGCTCAGCCACAATTCTCTCCTGCTGAAATCAGAGATCTTTACGACCATCAGAATGAAGAAGAATGGAATTACGATCAGATTCTACGTACAGCATTACAACAAGCATACAATGTTAGTGTATCGGGAGGTAGTGAAAATACAACATATCTATTTTCGGGAGGATTCTACGATCAAGAAAGTAATTTCATAGGACCTGATTATGGTATTACCAGATATAACTTACGTTCAAATATTACATCCGAATATGGACGGTTCAAATTCACATCGATTCTGGCATATACACGTAACAATTCGAAAGCAACAACAGCGAACAATGCCATTATCAATTCATCACGCATTCCTCCATACTACTATTATAAGATGCAAGCAGACAATGGCAAATATCTAATAAACAATGCTCTGACTGATCAAAATCCTCTTGGAGAACTTAGAGAGGGAGGATATGAAAGCAGTGATAATGACTATGTAAATATTAATTTAGGACTCGATATAAAAATAATTGATGGACTAAAATTACGTGGTGTTTTTGGTGCTGATGTTTATTCTGACCATCGTTTTATCAGACGTAAACAAGTTCCATTATACTCTAGTGCCGATGCTGAAACTCCTTTAGTATATGCAAATCCAAATAGAAATACAGAAGATTTTAATGAAAAAGCTTATCTATTAAACTATCAGTTATTACTTGATTATGACAAAACATTTGGACAACACCATATATCCGGTTTGTTCGGAGCCACAAATGAGTCATATACACGAAAAAGAAATGAAATCAAATATAGGTATACTGATCCTATATTAGGAATACCGGGCAGTGGAAGCGAGGTTGTAACCGGCAAAGATGGAAGCTACAACTCAGTAAAGGAAACTCGTGAAACAAGTATCACATCTATACTCGGACGTGTTGGTTACTCGTTTGCAGACAAGTATTATGCAGAAGGAAGTTTCCGTTATGACGGTTCTTCAAAATTTGCGAAAAACAATCGTTGGGGATTCTTTCCGTCATTATCCTTAGGTTGGCGAATTTCGGAAGAAAGCTTCATGGACTACTACAAAAACAATATTGGAGATCTTAAAATACGTGGAACTTACGGAGTATTAGGCAATCAAGATATTGATCCTTATCAATATCTTACGACCTATTCTTCTTCTGCTAACTCTTACGGATTCAACAATACAAGTGTTGCCGGAGCAGGCTTCAAGTATGGCAATGATAAATTAAAATGGGAAACAACACATACTTCCAATATTGGATTTGATGCTACTTTCCTGAAAAATTCGTTATCTGTCAATTTTGATTATTTTTATAAAAAGACCAAAGATATCCTCATCACCCCTGAGGTTCCTACTGTATTCGGAACAACATTGAATAGATACAATGCGGGAGAAATGAAAAATCAAGGATGGGAATTGACCGTAAACTATTATTTGAAGACGGGAGAGGTCAATCACAGTTTCTCGGCAAACATTGGTGACTCATGGAATGAAGTGACCAAATATATAGGAAATGAACAAATATCGACAGCCGACAATATCAGTAAAATAATCCGGGTAGGGTTACCATTCTATTCATATTATGGTTTCAAAACTGACGGATATTTCCAAAGTATGGAAGAAATAGAAACATCAGCTCTTCCGGTTGGTATTACTGCTTCTGATCTAAAACCGGGTGATGTAAAATATCAAGACCGCAATGGTGATGGAGTTATAGATTCGAAAGACAGATATGTATTAGGAAATGGATTTCCACGTTATACTTTCGGTTTTACGTATGATGTGAAATACAAAAATTTTGATTTCAGCATGTTCTGGCAAGGAGTTGGTAAAAGAGATATGATGGTGCGTGGGGAACTTGTAGAGCCTTTCCATGAAAATTATTCATATGCTATTTACAAACATCAACTAGACTACTGGACTCCGACTAATACTGAGGCTAAATGGCCACGTCTAACAGCTGCTGGAGCCACATCGACACAGAACAATTATCAGAGAAGTTCCGATCTATTCTTATTTGACGGTAAATATATCAGACTAAAAAATATTCAATTAGGATATACTATCCCTACTAATCTTAGTCGAAAAGCCGGATTACAAAAAGTTCGTGCATATGTTAATGCTCAAAACCTATTCACTTTAAGCAAAAATTCATTCATAGACCCGGAATCATCAGAATTTGATGGTAATATGTCCGGTAATGCAAATAGTGGACGTAACTATCCGACATTGAAATATTTTGGTTTTGGTTTTGATATTGAATTCTAAAAGAAAAACATGTTATGAAACAATCAAGCATAATAAAAATATACATATACTGCCTTGGATTATTCGTCCTCAGTAGTTGTAATGATATGGATCCAGTTCCTACCAGTGAGTACACCGATGCAACATTCTGGCAAAGTGCAGACAATGCAGAACAAGTGGTCAACATGGCATACAATCAGATGTACTCTGCAGACAAAATGTGGAACGACGAAGCATTGAGCGATAATGTTTTCGAAGGAAGAACAAATACATCCCAGCGAGTTATTCGAAACGGAATTGCCGACCCTACCCTAAATAGGTTTGCTGATGAATGGAAAGATTGCTACGCAGGAATCAAAACGTGCCATATATTTCTCGAAAATATCGCGAAGGTACCAAACATGAAAGAAGATCTTAAAAACAGACGTATCGCTGAAATCCGCTTCATCCGTGCCTATCAATATTTTAGGTTAGTCAATTTTTACGGAGCAGTTCCATTCTTCACTTCTGATATTACTCTCGAAGAATCAAAAACTGTATCACGTACATCTAAAGATGTTATCCTAAAATTTATACACGAAGAATTGGATGACATCATGCAAATACTACCTAGTAAAGATGGACTTCCTGAAACAGATAATGGACGTATTACTAAAGGTGGTGCTTGTGCTTTTCAGGCCAGAGCATATCTGTACGAAAGCAATTGGGATAAAGTAGCAACATACTGCGATAGTTTGATCAATAACCAAGCTAAATTTGGGAAATATGAATTGTATCCTAATTATGCAGAATTATTCACAGCTGCAAAAGAATATAATGACGAGGTAATTCTTGACTATGCATACGTACCATCGCTAAAAATATGGAGTAAGTTCTATGGAATGGCCCCAATCTCAGCCGGAGCATTTCTAAACTCTTTAGCCCCATTACAAGGATTGGTCGATAATTACCTTTTATTAAATGGTAAAACAATTGCTGATGCATCTTATAATGATAATGCACCTTATGTAAACCGCGATCCAAGACTAGCGGCAACAGTTTTGTTCCATGGGGGTGAGTGGACTTTCTTTGATGGCAGTAAAAAGAATATATATATAAAACCGGGTTCTGCAAGCACCAAAGAAGAAAAGGTTGACGAATATATCAGTGCCAGTTCAAACTCCACATCTACAGGTTACTATAGTAAAAAGTATTATGATGTTACTGCAACATCGACATACGAATCGGGACTGAATATCATAATGTTCAGATACGCAGACATATTATTAATGTATGCCGAAGCTAAATTTGAACTAGGTCAAATGAATGCTACTATTTGGGATTCTACAATCAAAGCAATACGCCAAAGAGCCGGTTTTACAAACTCGACAGCTTTAAACTATCCAAGCTTATCAAATGCTGAAATGAGAAAAACTATCCGGAATGAACGTCGTAGCGAGTTAGCTCTCGAAGGTCTCAGATATTATGACATTATTAGGTGGAAAGCCGGAAGCGAATATTTGAACGGATATGTCTATGGTGCAAAATTTGTAAATGAAAACAAAGATTATATTCGATTAGATAATAGACGATTTGAGGAAAGCCGAGACTATCTATGGTCGGTTCCTCGTGCCCAAATAGACCTAAATAGCAACTTAAAACCGAATAATCCGGGTTATGCAAACTAATATTATACCTATTAATAAAAATACAATTATGAAAGCAACATTCAATAAAATATATATTCTCCTTGCCATTATAGTTACTGCATCAGCTTGTAGCAGTGATGATATGAATTTCAAAGATGCAACTGTGACCCCAGTACAATCATTGTATGAGCCTGCTAATAATAAAGCTGTCAAACTATTAAGTTCTGCTTCAGCATCATTATATTTTGAATGGGAAGCAGTAAGAACTGAAGATAGTGGCGCAGCATTATACGAAGTTCTCTTCGACAAGGTAGGTGGTGATTTCTCAAATCCGATATACACTGTTACATCCGATAATAACGGGTATACGAATGCAGCTACAATTACTCACAAAATAATGAATAAAGTTGCAGCTAAAGCCGGAATCGAACCCGGAGCACAAGGTAGCGTGATATGGACAGTAGCTTCTTCTCGTGGAATCAATAGAGTATTGTCTAAAGAATCCAGAACTTTAACAATTACCAGTTTGAATGGATTTGCCGATATTCCTGACGAAGTATTTATTACCGGAGAAGGGTCTGAAGGCGGAGTAACATTGGCTGACGCAATTCCATTTAAGCTTACAGCACAAGGTGAATTTGAGATTTATACAAAATTAGAATCGGGCAAGACATATCATTTTGTTGATCGAGCAAGTGGCACACCTCGAATTTTCTATACAGAAGATAATGCTGTAATCAAAGAAGATGAAAATGGCAAATCAACAGTTAGCAAAACAGCAGTATATCGTATCAACATTGACTTCAATGTATCAACAATCACATATACAGAAATCAAGAGTCTTGGTGTATACTTCTGCCCAAGTGGTACTGTTATCTGGAACTTAGACTATAAAGGAAAAGGCATATGGACAGGAAGTGGAAAAATAGAGTTCAAACAAGAAGGATGGGGGCGTGACGAACGTTATAAATTCCAAATGGAAACAATAGCAAATGGAACTAGTGTAATAGAACAATTAGGGACATTAAACGGAACAGATAGCCAGCCAACAGCTTCTTCTGACGAGTCTTACTATTACATCAAATTATTACAAGGTGGAGCAGTAAACCAATGGGATAATAAATGGAAATTCCAAAGCACTATAGACGGAACAACTCCAACTATATCTGTTATCCTTCAAGGGAATAAACCATATAGTCACAGTATCAACTAATTGTATCATAAGCAAGAGTTTGATTGTATACTCAATTAAGCTCTTGCTAAAACATAAAGAATCTATGAAGAAATTATTTATATTTTCTATACTAAGTCTGCTTCTATATTCTTGCGACAATGTCGACGATGTATACACATACGGAGAAGAACCGGAAATAGATTGGAATGCAGCTGCAAATCGTAGCACGGATGTACTTATAAGCCAATTCTGGAATAATGAAGGTTACTTCAACTATGGAAGTAATAATTCCAATACTGAGTTTCAATATTGGCCTAATGCACATGCAATGGATGTTGTGATAGACGCATATGTAAGGACAAATGACAGTAAGTACAAAGCATATTTCGATAAATGGTATGCTGGTATAAAAATGAAAAATGGTGGCAGCTATTACAATAACTTCTATGACGATATGCAATGGAATGCATTAACCATATTGAGGCTATATAATGTAACCAAAGAGGATAAATATCTAACCACAGTCAAAGAACTATGGATAGATATTGCGAAAGGATGGAATGACTATGCTGACGGAGGCCTTGCATGGAAAAAAGACATGATATACAGTAAAAATGCATGTTCTAATGGCCCTGCAAGCCTTTTAGCTGCCCGACTGTACAATCTGACAAAAGAAGATAGCTATAAAGAATGGGCTATGAAAATATATGAATGGCAAAAAAACACCTTATATAATAGATCCACGGGAGCAGTATATGATAATATTAATGGAGAGACAAATGTCCTTGATGAGACTTCACTAACTTATAATCAAGGAACATTTGTTGGCACTGCTGTTGAATTGTATCATATTACAGGAGATGAAGTATACTTGAATGATGCACAAAAAGCATCAAACTATACAATATCCAAACTAATAGATACAAGTAATAATATTTTGAGAAATGAAGGGAATGGAGACAATGCTTTGTTCAAAGGAATATTTATACGCTATTTCTATACACTCATTCAGATTCCAGAACTTAATAATAGTTATAAAACAAAATTTATTACATTTTTCAACAACAATGCAGTAACTTTATGGACGTCGGGATGCTACCAAGATTATTTACTATTTGGACCAGCATGGAACGAACCCCCTGTTGGTAATTCTCAACTTACAGCACAAGCAAGTGCTTGTATGACAATAGAAGCTAAAGCCTTATTCAGTAAAGCAAATTGATTATAATAAATACTTACATGAAGATAACACACTATTTATATTTTGCATGTTTTTGCTCTCTTTTAGGATGTTCCTCGAAAGAAGTAAAACAGACAAATCAAAACTTAGAGAGAGCCCAGTCCACACTGGACTCTCTCTACAATAATTATGGTATTGTGAATTCGAATCTATTAAGAGAGACTTACCCTTTTGATGAGAAACATACTGCAACTTACTTAGCTTCTGAGGAGCAAACAAGTGTACCAAATCAGTACTCCTATCTTTGGCCATATTCAGGAACATTCTCTTCTGTAAATGCTATTCTGGAAGTATCCGGTGATAAAAAATATAAAGATATACTAGATTCAAAAGTATTATCTGGACTAGAAGAATATTTTGATACCAAAAGAGAACCATATGGATACGCTTCATATGTCAATTCGGCTCCGGAATCTGACCGCTTCTATGACGATAATGTATGGTTAGGAATTGATTTTACAGATACATATACATTAACCAAAGAAGACAAATATCTGGCAAAAGCAAAACTTATCTGGGAATTTGTAGCTAGTGGAATGGACGATAAACTAGGAGGTGGAATTTATTGGTGCGAACAAAAAAAAGAATCCAAGAATACATGCTCGAATGCACCCGGAGCTGTTTTTGCTCTTAAATTATTTGAAGCAACCAATGACAGTACTTACTTCCACTTAGGCAAAGAATTGTACGAATGGACTAAGAAAAATCTACAAGACTCAACTGATTATCTTTATTTTGATAATATAAGCCTAAATGGAAATATAGGAAAGGCAAAATACCCATACAATAGTGGACAGATGATGCAATCGGCAGCATTATTGTATAAGTTGACAAATGACAAAAAATATTTAGTTGATGCCCAAAATATAGCCAAAGGTGCTTATGGTTATTTTTTCTCAGATTTCAAAACAGAAGATGGAACTGAATTCAGATTGCTGAACAAAAGTGATGTATGGTTCATTGCTGTAATGCTACGTGGATTCATAGAATTATACCACATAGATAAGGATAAAACATATATTGATGCCTTTCAAAAGAATCTGGACTATGCATGGGTACATGCCCGCGAAAATAATGGGCTGTTCAATACTCATTGGGATGGTAAGGTAAAAGATGATAAAAAATGGCTACTTACTCAAGCTGCTTTCGTCGAAATGTATGCTCGATTAGCAGGAATTAAATAAACTCTAAATTCAAATATAAGTCAAACAAAATTAACAATGAAAAAAAGAAACATCGCTATGTGTGCCATAGCCACAGCATTTCTGTCTGGTCTGAATCTTCAGGCTGACAACACAGATATTACGTTGGCTAGCGACAATACGTCTGTAACGATGGCAGCAGCTAAAGCTAATTATGCCAAAACTAACCGTCCGGCAAAATCAGATCGTCTATTCACATCCAAAGCTGTAGAAAGTGAAATAGTCAGAGTAAAAAAGCTTTTGACTAATCCAAAACTTGCATGGATGTTTGAAAATTGTTTTCCAAACACATTGGATACCACTGTTAGGTATCGTAAAACAAACGGAAAAGATGATACTGTAGTCTATACCGGAGATATACATGCAATGTGGCTTCGTGACTCTGGAGCACAAGTATGGCCATATGTCCAGTTAGCAAATCACGATCCGGAACTTAAAGCTATGATTGCCGGAACTATCAGACGCCAATTCAAATGTATTATTATAGACCCATATGCAAATGCATTCCTTGATCCATACGATCCAAATCCAGATCATCAATGGATGTCAGATAATACTGACATGAAACCAGAATTGCATGAGCGCAAATGGGAAATAGACTCATTATGCTATCCATTACGCTTGGCTTATCAATATTGGAAAGTAACAGGAGATACTAGTGTATTTGACGAAGAATGGTTACAAGCTATAGAGAATATACTTAAAACGTTTAAAGAACAACAACGCAAGAACGGAGTTGGGCCTTATCAGTTCCTACGAGTAACAGATCGCCAATTAGACACTGTTAACAATGGAGGACTTGGTAATCCGGTTAAGCCTGTCGGATTAATTGTTTCTACATTCCGCCCATCTGATGATGCAACTACATTCCAATTCTTAGTTCCTTCTAACTTTTTTGCTGTAACATCCTTACGCAAAGCTGCAGAAATACTAACTACTGTTAGTAAAAAACCTGAGCTGGCAAAAGAATGTACTGATTTAGCGTCTGAAGTTGAAGCTGCTTTGAAAAAATATGCAACATTCGATCATCCCAAATATGGTACCATATATGCGTTTGAAGTCGATGGTTTTGGAAACAAGTATCTGATGGATGATTCTAATGCACCAAGCCTTCTTTCTCTTGCATATTTAGGAGATTTAGATGTAAATGATCCAATCTATCAGAATACTCGTAAATTTGTTTGGAGCGAGGATAATCCATACTTCTTTAAAGGAACAGCAGGAGAAGGTATTGGTGGACCACACATCGGATATGATATGATATGGCCAATGAGTATCATGATGAAGGCATTCACAAGCCAGGATGACCAAGAAATAAAAGCTTGTATCAAAATGGTTATGGATACTGATAATGAAATGGGCTTTATTCACGAATCATTTAATAAAAATGACCCGGCTAAATTCACTCGCGCTTGGTTTGCTTGGCAAAACACTCTATTTGGTGAATTAATCCTTAAACAAGTTAACGATGGAAAAGTAGACTTATTGAATTCTATCAAATAAGATACACATATTCCATCAATATAATATACATAGACCGGATATTCTATTTTACAGAAAGGGTATCCGGTCTATATTAATAGAGAATACCCTATGAAAAAGACATTTCTATTACTTGCATTAAGTTTGATCCTTACATCATTACAGGCACAAAAGCCTCTGGAACTAACATCTCCGAATAAGGATATAAAAGTTACAATCACTATCTCTGATAGAATATATTACTCTATATCATATAATAATGACGAATTACTGACTAAAAATCATTTAGCATTAACTCTTACAAATGAAACGCTTGGGGAAAAGCCCCAGCTGTCAGGACAAAAACGAAACAAAGTAGATGAAGCATTAACCCCGGTAGTGCCCCTCAAATATTCGAGTGTCAAAAATCAATACAATTCTCTTATTCTCAATTTCAAAGGTAATTACGCTGTAGAATTCCGAGCTTTTGATAATGGTATAGCATATCGTTTTATTACGAATAAGAAAGGAGATATTGAGGTCATTAACGAGGATTTTACGATCAATTTCCCGGACACTTATTTGGCACACCTGCAACAACCGGATAATTTTAAGACAGCATACGAAGAACCATATACACATGTGCAGACAAACGAGTGGAAGTCGTCAGATAAGATGTCAACTCTGCCTGTTCTTATAGATACAAAAAAAGAATATAAAATACTAATATCAGAATCAGATCTATCCGATTATCCTTGCCTGTTTTTAAAAAGCAATGATAATAATGGAATGTCAGCAACTTTCCCAAAGGTACCTCTTGACTTTGGTGAAGATGGAGACCGAAGTCTAAAAATATTAAAAGAAGCAAATTACATTGCTAAAACAACCGGAACCAGAAGTTTTCCTTGGCGCTATTTCGTCATCACCAAAAAGGATGGACAGTTGCTGGAAAACACAATGACATTCAATTTGTCTACAAAAAATACGATAGCCAATACTTCGTGGATAAAACCGGGACAAGTAAGTTGGGAATGGTGGAACGATGCTTCTCCATATGGTGAAGATGTCAATTTCGAATCTGGATATAACCTTGACACATATAAATATTATATCGATTTTGCTTCAAAATATGGAATATCATACATCATTATGGATGAAGGTTGGGCTAAGAGTACACTCGACCCATATACACCAAATCCTAAAGTTGATGTTCATGAATTGATCCGTTATGGAAAAGAGAAGAATGTAGGTATCATTTTATGGCTTACATGGCTTTGTGTCGAGAACCATATGGAACTATTCAAAACATTCTCTGAATGGGGTGTAAAAGGTGTCAAAATAGATTTTATGGACAGAAGCGACCAATGGATGGTAAACTACTATGAAAAAGTGGCTAAAGAGGCTGCTAAATATAATATATTAGTAGATTATCATGGATCATTCAAGCCTGCCGGATTAGAATATAAATATCCCAATATCATTTCATATGAAGGGGTTAGAGGTATGGAGCAAATGGGTGGCTGTTATCCGGACAACAGTATTTATCTTCCATTTATGCGCAACGCTGTAGGCCCAATGGATTATACTCCCGGAGCAATGATTAGTATGCAGCCCGAAGTTTACAGATCAGAACGCCCGAACTCGGCAAGTATAGGAACTCGTGCTTATCAATTGGCATTGTTTGTTATATTCGAAAGTGGCTTACAAATGTTGGCTGATAACCCGACAATGTATTATAGAAACCCAGACTGTACGGAATTTATAACAAAAGTTCCTACAACTTGGGACGAGACAAGGGTGTTAGAGGCTAAAGTTGGTGAATATGTTATTGTTGCAAAACGAAAAGGTAACAAATGGTATATTGGTGGTATGACGAACAATGCTCAAAAAGAAAGAATATTTAATATAAACCTTGATTTCCTAAATACCAGTAAAACTTCTTACAAACTAACATCTTTCGAAGATGGTATAAATGCAGGACGCCAAGCTATGGATTACCGTAAAAAAGAATCTACGGTGAAAGCAAATGACCAATTACAAATCAAGATGGTACGCAATGGAGGATTTGCGGCTGTTATTGAATAACTTATTCTAATAGATAAAAAAAGGATAGCAAAATAATTGCTATCCTTTTTTATTATCTATGTCCTGAGCTTATCTTCCAACTGCAATCTTTTTGCTTGTTGTATTGTTTGTTCCTCTTTGGATCTTTATAATATAACTACCATCTATTAAATTCAAAGGATGTTGATAATAAGTTGGAGCCGGATTCATTGTTTTCGATGCATAGAACAATTGTCCTAACAAATTATAAACCTCTACTTTAACAATTCCATCCTGAGTTCTAACGGATAAATTACCATCCAAATAGCTCACTTCCAAATCATCATCTGCACCAACTGTACGAGGATCTCCAAAGCGGATTGAGAAACGTTCTATATCTGTATAGTTATTCTCAGCACCTGCTACTGCATTTTGTTTAAATCGGTAAACCGGATTCTCTACCAGATCTTGTTCTACTCCTAATAGTTTATCTACAAGAATAGGGCGATCATTATTTTGTACTATCTGGTCAGCATCGCTAAATGTAAATGTTATATCATCCGATTTGTTTGAACACTTAACACCCAATCCGATCCGAGACTCTTCATTTTGATGATTCTGAACCAAATTAAAATCATTACCACTAGAACCAATAAAAAAGACTTCTGGTATAGCTGCCGATTCGGGACTCATAATCTTATCAACATTACTAACCTCTTCTTCTTGTAGATCAGAAGCAATAAGTTCTGCAAAGTCACCACCTTCACCCTCTGCATTAGTTGCTATTACTGATAAAGCACGGCTGAACTGTATACGACGAGGTATTTTATTTGTCGCTGTACCTGTTAAAGCTAAAGTTCCTTCTAGTGGGAAATAAAGAGTTTGATTCGGAGCATTTGTTTTTAAAACTACAACAAATGCTTGAAGACTATTTACTCCATTTCCGGCTATATAATTATAGCTTTTCCAAATTCCAGAGCTGCCGCTATTATCGTATGCATAATAAACAGTATTTTTCAAAACTGCTGTATTAGCATCTAAGAAATTCTTCATATTAATAGTAGACATAAACGGATTACCAAGTAACACATACCCTGAATTGTTAGGGCTTACTGTTTGTGCATAGCATGGTACTGTTTCGCCATTACTTAGAGTTACATTAGCAACTGTATTATCATCTTTTTCATAAACAAAACGATAAGCATCGTCTGATCTCTTTATTTTTCCGACAGGACTATTCAACCGTTGAAGTGTTTTAGTATCGAAATAGAACAATGTGCTAGTTTTACTAAAGATATCATATTGATGACCCGGATGATTTACAACTTCTGCTGCATTTTCGAAATAAGGAATTTCTATTACTCCTTGTAATGCCTGAAGATGTTTATGATTGTTATAACCAACACCTGTATTTTTATACAAAGCTGCATTCAATGCAATACTATTATTGGTTGTTCTTAAATCAATATCATTGGTCGGATGATTTTTCGTAAAATCAATGCTATAAGGGTGATCTTCTCCTGATAAAATATCAGGCATAGCTTGCCAGATAAAAGGATATCCTCCTAATGAAAAATCGCCGGATACCATTTTTTTCAATGGTGCTGCTACAGGATACCACTGTCCACGTTTCATAAATTTACCACTAGCCCCATCTTTGTTTGCTGTAGGTTGAGTATTATCAGTAAGAGTATTGTAATATCCAAAATTGTAATGTACATAAGCTTTTTTATAATTCAACTTATGAGGATATGCTAACTCACTACCGTAATGGAAAATAACATTATCGACAGTAGGTTCTCCATACACTTCACGAGCAGTAGTCACTGCATCCAGTTTCGGATAGTTTGATAGTCCTGACGGAATATGAACGGTTGTACAGCCTGATGGAACTGCTTTTATCGCTGTTTTGCTACCATCTTGCCAGTTATCTAAACTATTCCAATCACTGTTTTGAGCACCACTCCAATACATAACACTCGGAGCAACTGACAAATACGGCAATATATACTCAACAGAAAGATTTCCATTTATTTTATTTGCTTTAAAAACATACTTTCCTCCTTGAGTTAGAGTTAGATTAGTAACAGATGTATTTTGTGTTGTTGCTAAAGCAGTCAAATCAGGTTTGAACCATCTATATTCAACATTAGCTCCAGGCAAAGTTCTGGTTTTTAGGATGACTGTTTCACCTACACATTTACGATAACTATCGGCCCAAGCTAAAGCATCAAAATCAACACCGACGAAAGCATCGCTTTCATTTCCATTACAACATGAATCACATACTTGTTGATCATTTAACCCATTACCAGCATCATTAACTCTAACGATTAGTTTATTTACTGGCATCCAGTCACTAAAGTTATTGATCGTATAACTAATTGTCTTAGTCTCACCGACTCCAATAGCAATATTATGATTTTTACTTTCTTGTTTAGGAGAAGAAACAACCTGATTCTTATATGTTGTTACTTTCAATGGAGGTTTTGTTGCAGCTTGTCCTTCATTTTTTATTTTCAGATTGCTCACCACTAGAGAGTCCCCATCGTTATGATATGTAAATACAATATCATTAGGGTCTATTATTTTCACATTAGGCAAAGTCATATATGGCATACCATTACGATCTATATATGTTTGCTGTTGACGGAAATTATTAAATACTCTGATATCATCTGATGTACCCATTACTCCATCTTCTCCCTTAAATTTTGTTGCTATAGGGAATTGCTTTTGAGGAATAGTAAGGTCTTCGTTAACATTAACTCCATTGTAGTGATATTGATTCCAGACTGTACGTGCCGGAGCCCAAGGTGATCCTCCTGACTTGAAAACACGGATATAATTATTTTGAAGATCAGCACCAGCTGTTGTACCATCCCATCCTGTAACAATAATCTCGGCCTGTCCATCTTTATCAATATCGGCAATAATAGGATATTCACGCAAAGTGGCTGATTTCACATTGCTGAATGTATTTAATACTTTTGGTGTAGATTGGGATTTAAGACTACCATCTATTATACGAAGTGTTGTTTCGTCCCGATAAACAATTTCAGCAATACCATCTTGATTAAAATCAAACAAACTCATACCTGTACACCCAGACCCATCAGAATGGGTTAAAGTCCATTTCAATTTCAGCATACTACCTGCTGCTGCATTTGGATCTAGCTCCAGAGCATACATATTCCATACATTCCCATTAGTTATGAAAACAATTTCAGGATAGCCATCACTATCAATATCACCAATCATTGGTACACTATTGTAAGTAACTCCTGTAGCAGGTACTGTATAGCTACCCATTATGTATGAATTTCCTCCAGTCTGAGGTTTCCAGACATAAACAACCAAACGACCTGCAGATAGGGTTGAAACCACGACCTCTAGCTGACCATCATTATCAATATCAACAACTTGAGTCATACCATCTTTAAGAGCATTCGCCGGAAGTGTCTTTATCATTTCCAAATCAGCCATTAGAGTCATTGAGCATCCTGTTGAAGTTGTCCCGTTTGTTGGAATAACAACTTGATAGATTTGAGTTCCTGCAATTAATTCAAGTGTCCTTGCCGGATCATTATCTATATTGATAGCCATTACAGAGGATCCGGAGTTATTACTCATCACACCTGAATTATTAGTACCTCCGCTACATAATAAATTCCCTGTTGCTAACGAAAATATATTATTACCAACATAAACTTCCGGTATACCATCATTATTAAAGTCGGCAATATTAACTAAACTAGTTACAGTCGTACCATAAACTGCATTTGATTTCCAGATTAAAGTTCCATTCGGATCATATGCATATAAAAACTTATCAGTCCCTGCAAATACAATATATCCTCTATTATTGTAGCGTGCTATGGCAATTGCTCCAAAACTAGCTGTACTGACAGGTATGGTAAAATGTTTTTTGAGTTTTAACTGACCATCTTCATAATTAAAAATCTTGATTCCGTCACTATCATATAAGTTCTGACTACCTGCTTTATTGGCCAAAGCTATTATTTCAACCTTTCCATCAGCATCTATATCTCCGGTCACAAGTGGACCATAGTTATGGACTAAATCGGTTGTATTAATTGGCAAAGATTCAGATATACTCCAAGTTGTAGCCCCTGCTACAGTTGAACATGTAGGATCATCAACATTATCAGGATAATCAGTTATACTTGACAACCAAACCTTTCCGACATAAAGAGAATCTGCACTCGCACCGGAATAGCGAACCGACATAGTCAATTCATTCTCTCCACCAGTCAATTCAGAAGCTGGTATAGATATTGTATTAGTGGAATTTGTATTTTCCGTAACACCAGTGTAAGGAGCACCATTAATTAACCATTTGACAGTAGTAAAAGACTTTTCTATAGTACGCTTTACTGTAATATTATCTGTATCTTCGAAGCTATGAGTCATAGCAGATGTGGCAGTATAGTAGGTATCATTATAAGGCGTTGTTTGTGTCCCTATAGTATAATACGCCTGCAAGTTGAATGCACCGGCACCCGCTGTTATAATATAAGATTCGGCTGCTCCATAACCAGCCATATAAGCAATAAATCCTGCAGGATTTTCAATATCAATTAATACATCATCTGTTTTTGCATATTCTTTATTGGCAATCACATAATTAGGATCTGAAAGATTTGAATAAAAATTCAAAGTAACATTAGTAGAAACACCATTACGTTTTTCAATAATAGTTGTCTGATTTTCAGTTCCAGCTGGAATCATTAAATGTAGATGATGTCTTTCCAGAACACTAGAACCGACTGGAACAAATGGAGAGATATAAGCTTTTGTTATTCTTTGCTCTACAGAACTAATCCATTTAATAGAAGGAGCAAACCCCAATATATTTTCAACAATAATAGGTTTATTTGCTGTTATTTTGACTGGCGCTGAAGAGCCATTAGCATATGGATTTACAGTTAAAGCAAATATATTTTTTTGATTCTTATTAAGAGAAACATTAGTTTCAACAGTTCCTTGTTTTTTCGTTATTTCTGTATTATCTTCTAAAGCAAGAATTCGAATTTGATCTGGATAAGTATAGCCCATATTCCATAAAAAATAGTTCTTTCCTGCAGTGTTAGTTGGCCACATTTGTTCATAATTTGTGTCACAAGCTCCTCCTGATGCTGTTTTACCACATCGTATGGCGCTAATAACAGCGACATTATAATTAGATTCTACAGTATAGCCTGTAAGATCTAGCGCCGCTGCATAAGTATACACAGTTCCTGCTGAGAGGGTTTTATTTGACACAACTGCTACCCCTGACGGATCTTTAATTGAAAAAACAGTACCATTTTCGAGAGCTATAACTTGTATACTAGCAGGAGCTTCTATTATATCTTGAGAGATTATTGTATAATTATTGCCGAGAGCAGTTTTTGGTAACACAGTTGTTCCATCTGTTGTATTTGTCGCAATATTAATAGCAAAAACACCAATATTTTCTGTCGATGTTATTCGAATTATCCGATTAGATTCGAAAGGTCCATTAGTCGGTAAATCTGTCTGACACTTTGTTTTGTCAACAACTTTAGTATAAACCCCGGGCGTATACATCACATTATTATCAATATAAGTACCATCACCGTATTGAGCCGTTATATAACAAGATGTCGTAACAACATAACGAATTTGGCAAGCTGATGTAGAATTCAATTCACCATATTGGTAGTTTTGTGTAAAGGATATATAAAAGTCCTTTCCTTCTGTTGCACTGTTTTGGGCTTTGATCCCACTAGCAACCAATAGAGAAAGTATAATAGCAAATACTATTCTGTAAATCTTCATGATGGAATCTGTGTTATTGTTTAATATATTTTGTTGTAATTAAATAATACCAAGGAAAAGACTCTTCACGCCTATAATTTTGAATTAAGAATAGACTGTCTTTGTCTTGTTTGTATATGAAAATATAATTACGTGCAAGAAAATCTAAAAATAGATTACCCTCGGTTATTTCAGGAACTCCAATAATAGGATCTGAAGCTCCTTTTACTAAAAGTTCTAACTTTTCATTTTCAAATTTTAAGCTAGAAAAGATACCTAGATCAAGATCTCCAACTACATTATTAATGTCTGTTTTTATTGAATCTCTCCCTTCAATTTTAAGAATTGAGGCTTCTTCGAGAATCCACTTCCCTTGTAGTTTTTGCTTCTCATTTGAATTTTGAGCAATCAATGTGCTTGTGACAGATAGGAATAACACTAATAAGTAGAATTGCCGTTTTAAATTTAGTAGTTTTATCATCATATAATGTTAATTTATAAAAATGAGTATCTAGTAGTAATACCAAACACTATTATTACAATAAATTCTTGAAGTTCATTTTGTAAGTCCTTGTCTTTGAGTTCTATTGTGTTGGGAACACTTAAGTAAAATTTATGCAAAAAGGCTAAAAACCAGCCAATAAAAAGTTTTTCTGTATTTTACTAACAATACATCAAAACAAAACCCAAAATAACATATTATTATCTACTTTTACACTATTTCAAACCATCTTTATTTTACACTTGTGCGCATATTTATTACAAATAAACACCAAACAAGTACCTGATCACAAAGCAGTAATAGAAAAAGGGTATATCATTATATACTACAGCTATACTTTTATGTATTAAATTTTCACAGATAAAATAGTATATATAATTAGAAATAGAAAAGGCTTCTGAATAAAATCAGAAGCCTCATCATTTTATATATGTATATGTATATTTTAAAACTTCAAGCTAACTCCTCCCAAAGCATTAAAACCTTGCAATGTGTATCCCGGAATAAGTTCATACTTTTGAGACAGAATATTATTCAATCGGACATTGATAGAAGCCCAATCTGTTATTTGGTATTCTCCTCTTAGATTTAATTCACTAATATCTTTCATACTCTCAGATTTCCCACCCAAGAACATTTTACGACCGCCTCCATAAAGGTAACTTAATGATATAACTAACTGTTCAACAGGTTTTATATCTGCATTCAATTCAGCTGTAAATGATGGTAATCCCCAAGCTTTCTTTTCTGTAGGGACGGTTATTGCGGAATTATCAATATTTGCATCCTTATATTTTACAGTATAGAAATAAGCAACAGCCTTAGCAGATAGGTCTGTATATGGAATCAGGTTCGTTTTTATCAATCCTCCAATCTGCCCTGTAGAAATATCGGCATATATCGGCAAACTGACATTTGCCCAATTCATTGTCTGAGATGCTAAATATAAATGATCTTTATTTGTTTGTTTATATCCTCCGAATATATCAAACTCTAGCCCCTGTATTACACCCGACTTGAAGCCGATTTTAGCATCGTAGATGGTCTTTGAATACTCCACCCTACTGAAGTTACCTAAGTAACGGTTTTCAGTCAGGATATCTAAGAATGTATTATTATTAACTCCACCAGTTATCTGACCATACACTTTACTCTCGTCCGATACATTCACTGCCGCCTTTACATTCGGAGTGACAACAAAGGTATTGTCTATATCAAATAGAGCACTAACATTGACACCTAAGTCTGCAGACCATGTAGCGCCTTCGAATGTTATATAAGGAGATCCTGTTATATTTGTAAATGTTTTAAATGCATCCTTCTGGTATTCTACCGGACTACTAAATGATTGGTTCATTACTGCAACCTTAACCCCAACGACTTTATCAGATTCTAAAGCCGAATTAAAATCAACATCTAAGTTCAACTGCCCACCCTTAGGCCCTTTATCATCAATCACTGAACCATACTTGCTTTTGAAGTTACTATAATTAATACTTCCATTGTATTGCAATGCACTACCTTTTTCGATACGTGACCTGATTCCTGCTCCAAAGCTGACAATATCAACATTTTGTTTCTTACTAAAATCAAGAGTTCCCATAGTAGCCGAAGGCAATAGATATGAGTTGCCATAATAATTATATCCTGTATTCGAATAAGAAGCTTTGATAAATAAGATTGAAGGATCAAAAGTGTGTTCATATTTTAAATTCACCTTTACATCCGAATATTTAGCTTTCATCTTATCAAAAAGATAGCCTTTTTGTGCATAATCAATATCTCCATTTGTAGAAAGATAGGTCGCAAATATATCCAATTGATCATTGTCTGTATTAACCAGTTGATAACCAAATGCACCATCAAGGTTAGAGTGAGTTCCCGCTCCAAAAATCAAATAGCCTCTCTTCTTACTATGCTCAATATCTGTACGTATATCACCCGACGGGGCAACTCCCAATATATTATTGTTCAACGATATTTGTGGAGCATTTTGTATAAATTTCGCTTCTGCCTTTTGGATCACAGGCTCATAAACTGATGGTAATGTATTGATCTTTGAAGCTTCATTCAATGTAGGGGTATATTCCCGTTCGAGCATCACATGGCGATTGAGTGTTGTATCCTTCTGAGCTGTAGCAGACAGTGTTATACCACCGAATACAATCACTAAAAGTGATTTATATAATGTTTTCATTTCTCTTCTTTTTGAATTTGTTAATCTTAGTTCCATATTACAACAAATACTTATTTACTTAAAGCTGCCAAACGTTGTGCAATTCCATCAGCTATATCTTGCTCCGAGCCTTTATAATTAGCCTGCAAACTTTCTAGATATTGGCGTGCCTGAAATTTATCTCCTTTCGCTTTATAAACATCTGCCAAGACAATCACTGCTTTTGCCATCCAGTATTCGTGCGAAGTACCTTCTTTCATAAATGACAGTACCTGACTTTCGGCCTTGTCGTACGCCTTCTTATTGTAATATATATCTGCTAATAAGTATTGAGATTCTGCCCCTAATACACTTCTGGTATTTTTGGCAACCAATGTCAAATCTTTAATAGCCTCATCGTCACGTTTTACATTACGGAGCGATTGTCCTCTATAGAAACGGGCTTCTGATTCTACCTCAGCTGTCATTTTCTTTGTTTCCAGAAGCTTGTTAGCAGCTGCTATCACATCATTATCTTTTTTCATAAGATATGCACTGCGTAACATTCCCAATTGAGCTATATCACGATTGTCTGTGCTGGAAGCTACCTGATTCAAATGTTCATAAGCTTCATAAGCCGACTCATAATTTTTATTATCAAACTCGATACCCGATACTATAATTAATGCATCATCGATATACTTAGGATTATTGGAGAGAATTACTTTCTTGAAATATTCCAATGCAGAAACATTATCTTTTGCATCGAAAGCAATACTACCTAAATAGAAATTGGCATCACTAACAAAAACTCCTTTAGAATAAGATTGGAGATATTTTGTTAATGCCGTTTTCGCTTCCGCCTTTTTCCCTTTCATGTATACATTCTCGGCAGCTAAATAAGTCAATGAGTCTTGACGAGTAGCCGTAAGAATTGTTCCTCCACCTAATGAGTTAACAAAAGAAGCATATGAGCTAATATCGTTTACATCTTTATATACTCCCTCCAAGTTCTGAATTGCAGCACGGGCTTCTTCCGAATTAGGATTGTTTGATATAGCCGCTTTATAAGATTCAATTGCTTTTTGAGAATTATTGGTATTGAAATACAATTGTCCGAGTTGTACTCCTGCTTTCTGAGCTAAGTTTGATTTAGGATATTCTTTCAACAACTTCTCTAAAACAGAAATAGCTTCACTTTCTTTGTTTAGCATAACCAATGCCCTACTCTTTTCGAACAGTGCATTATCATAAAACTGTGAATTTGGATATTTCGACATCATACTATTCAAAGCAGATACCTTCCCATTATAATTACGTTGAAGTCCTAATACAAATGCTTTTTGGAATTCCGAATAATCAGCATTTGAGGGATTAGCTGAAATAGCTTGCGAATAATATCGTTCTGCTTCAGAAAAATTACGTGTATATAAATAACAATCTCCTAAGCGATTCAATGCATCCGGATAATTTACTGATTGTCTATCCTTTTCGGCTGAGACATATTTCAAAAAATTGCGAAGTGCAGCACTATAATTTTTTGTTTGGAAATCAGTATAAGCTAGGCCATATAATGCCATTGGATAATTTTTTTGAGAAGAGGCTGCCTGACCGATATATGACACATAGTCGCGTGAGGCTGCTTTATAGTCACCTTTACGGTAAGCTGTCTCGCCACGCCAGAAATAAGCTTCATTTCTCACAGCCGTATTATAGTTTCCTAAGTTTATAGCGGCATTAAAATCACCGGCTGCTGTATCATAATCTCCATCTACAAATTCTTGAACACCTAGTTGGTAGAGGATTGTTTGTTTTGCATCCAAAACTTGCTTACCCGGTGTTTTTATACGACCGATAGCTTCTAAAGCCATCTTATAATTCTTTGTTGACAATAAAGTAGAAGCTAATGCACTATTAATATCATCGCTATATTTAGAATTTGGATATTCGGTCAGAAAGCGTTGAAAAGCAGTTATTGATTGCCCGAATGCTGAAACTGATTCGCGATTAGTCAACATTACAAAATTATAAAGAGCTTCTTCACTTATAGCCTTGTTATAACTTGTGCGAGCTGCAGCATCGAATGCAAGTAATGCACCCGAAGATTGATTCAATTTCAAAAGAGATTGTCCAAGAAGCATATTACTTGCCTGCCCTATTTCGTCTGTTACAGAAGCTGAATTGCGCAAAACCTCTGCTGCTTTTGTATAGTTTCCTAATTGATAATAGGAATCTCCTAACTGGAACATATCTTCACGAAGAGGCTCAGAAGCTGTTTGAAGGTATTGTTCATAATTGCGAACAGCATTATTAATGTTTCCATTTTGATAGTAACTACTTCCCAGCATCCTATACACTTCTCCTGTATTCTTACTATTTGGAAACGAATTAATAAAATCTTGACCTTCTGATATTACCTCATTAAATTGTTTCTGAACAAATGCTCCCTGTACTAAGAAAAGAGTTGCATCTTCTTTATATTCCGGACGATTCTTTAATTTGCGAAAAACGGGTAATGCTTGATCGTATTCTTTGTCCTGAAAATTGATGTAAGCCAGATAGTAAGATGATGGCTCGGAATATTTCCGGCTATTGCGGGTGAGCAAGCCAAACAAACTTTTTGCATCTGCTCTACTTCCAACCTGTAAGTTTGCATAGGCTGCTCTATAGCTATAATCTTCTTGTTCGTCTATTGTCAAATAATCAACATCTGACTGAGACAACCAATAAAGAGCTTTTTGCCAATCTTTTTGCTCAAAATGAACTGTTCCAATAAAAAAGGATAGCTGATTGCGATGGTAAGTTTCAGGATATGTATCGAGATACTCTTTAAGAATATTTTCCGTACCTGCTTTACCCTGATAGAAAAGTGAGCTGATAATCATATATTCAGCCTCTTGTATCAACGACAAGTCTGTAGCCTGTTCTTTAAACTCTTTTAATGAATTAAGGCATCCGGCATAGTTTTTATCTAAAAACATCTCTTTACCTTGCGTAAAAAGTCTGTTAGGGCGCTCCGTATACACTGATTTTTGTGCATAAGTAAACTGCACTGATGCAGCAACCCCCAGAACTATAAATAATCTCTTCATATTGATGTATTTATTATTTTCTTTATCACTTCTTTTACTGATTTCAGACCAAACATTTCTGGTTCGAGGTCTGATATTTTTATGAATTTTAGCAAAGCTACATCATCATCAGCTTTTAAATTGGTTATATTTTTCACCTGACATCTATACACTAAATCAAGCGTATGAACTTCAAAACCGGAGTAAACATAAGTATTCGGGATGGAAAACAGATATTGGACATTTGTCACTTCCAGATTCGTTTCTTCTTTTACTTCTCTCGCAACAGCCTCTTCGCCGGTTTCACCCATATCAACAAATCCTCCGGGCAAGTCTAAAGTTCCCTTTGAGGGTTCATGTGCACGTGTCGCAACTAATAATTCTCCATCAGCATTTGTTATCAATGCAATCGTAGACGAACATGAATTGAAATAGTAGACAAAGCCACAATCTTCACATCTTTTTGATTTGAAATTGTTTTCCACAAATCTATCAGAACCACATTTGGGACAAAACTTAAATTGAGATAATGGATGCATGGGGGTACAATTTATTGATTATATGGTTATAAATTAACGAGTCTCGTTTCCTTTATTTTTAGCATATTCATGAGCAATAGTATCTAATTCCTGATACCAATCTTCTCCGAAACGACGAATAAGAGGACCCTTCAAAAATTGATATATTTTTAAACCTTTACTGTTCCCTAACGCAACAGCAGCTTTACACACCCGCCAGCGATGATAGTTCACAGCCGTAAATTCTTTATATCGTTGTAGTCTTATCGGATATAGGTGACAAGATATAGGCTTATAGAAATCAGTTTTTCCTTCTTTATATGCCTTCTCGATAGCACATTTACAGATACCTTTCTCATCATAATAAGTAAATACACAATCTTTACCATGGACTATGGAAGTTACCATTTCGCCATCGGTATCTTTATATGCAACTCCTTCTTTTTTTATTAATTCTTGGGCTTGAGGTGATAAGTCATTCCATACATGAGGCAATAAATCTTCAATTATTTTCACCTCTTCATCTTCTAATGGTGCACCAGAGTCACCTTCTACACAACATTCGCCCTTACATGCAGACAAATCGCACAGGAAATTTTCTTCGACAACATCCAATGCAATTATTGTATCATCTATTTGAAACATTCTTTAGTTGTAATAATTTACAATTTTTCTTTCAAAGATAGTGCTTTTTAAGACACTTTGTTCTACAGGGGCAAATCTATTGAATAAAAGCAAGCTTGTTTTTAACACAAATTTGATTAAAATCAGAATCTATTTGATTTATGTCTGAATTTCTCTTATTTTTGTGTCCGAATTTTACGTTCCTATTTGGAGTGTAGAAGTGTTGGCGCAGTAGTTCAATGGATAGAATAGAAGTTTCCTAAACTTTAGATTCGGGTTCGATTCCCGGCTGTGCTACAAGAAAAGCCGCTTAAATAGCGGCTTTTTATATTTAGATCAGACAAATACGAAACTAAGTGTACACGAAACAACAAATATTCAGGGAGCAAACTACATATTAGGCTACAGGTGAAAACAGAAACTCTTTTAATCTGGCAGCAACAAAGACAGAAGATAGAATAAACTCATTACATTGACTGAAAAAGCACACGATTCCATTTCAAAATAAATAGTCTTTCTTTTTGTTTTAACAATTCGTTCTATTAAATTTACTGTAAATTTAAAGTCTCATCTAAATTCTACGATTATGGCTATAGATACAGAAAAAATCTCGAAGGAATATATGACAGAGTTCGAAAAACTAACTAATAAGTTCAACTCTTCTGGTATTAAAGACACTGTAGAGAAAATAAACGAAGCGATAAAAAGATCAGACATCCAAGAAATAAATGAGTGTTATTCAACTATATCTGATTGGAATATGAAGGTAGCGAATATAGAAGGTGCCAGAAAAGCAATTGACCTTCAATATCGGTTTTTACGCCTCCCATCAGTTTCGGCATACATCATTATTTTTGATGATATCGAAAAAGTGTGGAAGTTTAATACTGACAACTAAAATCCTAGTTTTTTTCTTCATCAACCGGGTTAAAAGAGGCTCTGCTAACATTTGTGTGATATAAAAACAGGAATATCATTCGCTTTAAATGACATAATTCTCTTCAAACAGAGAACTACAAATAAAATGCGAAATAGCGACTGAGATAAAAAATATAAATTTCAGGTATATTCTAAATACAATAGCATATCTTTACAGTAATTATAAAGAAAAAAGCTTAAATACTAGCCTCAACAGATTTCTCGAATTTAATGTTTTACACTGACGTAATACTCCCCTTACCCTTACATGGGTTATATACATACGCCATTCCATCCGAATTGATTAGTGCAATACAGGTAGGAAAACGAGTTATTGTACAATTTGGAAAAAAAAAGTATTACACAGCCATTGTGCAAAATATATACGAATCTGAAAAAACAGAGGAAGAGCTACAAACTCCAATAAAAGAAATCGTCACTATTCTTGATGATATCCCGATCGTCACTACTAAACAACTAGAGTTGTGGTCATGGATTGCCTCTTATTATATGTGCTCTGTCGGGGATGTATACAGAGCAGCCTTACCCTCTATTCTGAAGTTAGAAAGTGAAACTTACGTAACTTTAAACCCGGATTTTGAAGCAATAGAGGCTCCTACAAATAAAGAAAATGATGTCCTTAGATTTCTATCTGAGAAACCTTTTACGATAAATGAATTAGAGAAGAAAAGCAAGGTCCCTAATATTATCCCAACAATTAAATCTCTGGTGGATAAAGGAGCTATTCTCATAAGTGAGAATATACAACATCAATATAAGGCCAAGACCGAGACAGCCGTCCGGCTAACAAAGGCTTATTCTGACGAGGAGTTAATTAAGATTGTGGATAGCTTGGAGCGTGCAAAAAAACAACAAGCCTTACTTTTATCTTATTTAGATCTATACAAACAGCATAATCCTCTACTAAAAAAATATTTACTTGAAAAGTCGGGCTTATCGTCTGTTGCTCTTAACGAACTAAACAAGAAAGGATTTTTAGAGACATACGAAATTAATACAGACCGTATTCATTATGGAGAAACCGATCTGGATGCAGCACACACTCTCAATCCTTATCAGCAAAAAGCTTATGATGAAATACAGAATTGTTTTGAGACTAAAGATGTAACATTACTATATGGAGTTACATCGAGTGGTAAGACCGAAATATATATACAACTCATCAAAAATATGATAGCTAAAGGGAAACAGGTATTATACCTTCTTCCTGAAATAGCATTAACAACGCAAATTACAACCCGGCTAAAAAACATATTTGGCAATAAACTAGCTGTTTATCATTCCAAGTTCAATAATAATGAGCGTGCAGAAATATGGAATAAACTAATCAGGGATGATGAATGTCAGATTGTTTTAGGTGCTCGTTCTGCTGTGTTCCTTCCTTTCAACAGATTGGGGCTTATTATTGTAGATGAAGAACATGAAAGTTCTTACAAACAGCAAGACCCTGCACCAAGATACAATGCTCGTAATGTAGCAATTGTCGTCGCCAACATATTCCAGGCAAAAACATTGCTTGGTACGGCAACTCCATCTATAGAAAGCTATTATAATGCTACAACAGATCGATATGGATTAGTGAGGCTGACTAAAAGACATGAGGAAATTGAACTCCCACATATCCAGATTATAAACACAAAAGAATTAAGGAGAAAAAAGCAGATGAAATCTGTCCTATCCCCTCCGCTTATTCATCAAATACAGGAAGCTTTATCCAAAAAAGAACAGATTATTTTATTCCAAAACCGAAGAGGCTTTGCCTCCTTATTGGAATGTAAAACGTGCTCATGGACTCTACATTGCAAACATTGTGATGTAAGCCTCACTTATCACAAAGGGCAGCGCATGATGGCATGTCACTATTGCGGAGCGACATATCCAATCCCAACCGTATGCCCCGAGTGTGGAACAGCAACATTAGAAACTCTTGGATATGGTACAGAACGGATAGAGGAAGAAACGACCAGCCTTTTTCCCGAAGCGTCTATTGCTCGTATGGATCTGGACACAACCCGTGGAAAAAGATCGTACGAACAAATTATCTCCGACTTTGAAGACAACCGAACCAATATTCTTATTGGCACTCAAATGGTATCTAAAGGATTAGATTTTGAGAATGTGAGTACAGTGGGTGTTTTGAATGCAGACAATTTATTGAATTATCCTGATTTCAGGGCACATGAACGTGCTTTTCAACTGTTAACCCAAGTAAGTGGACGAGCCGGACGAAAAAATAGACAAGGTCTCGTCCTGCTGCAAACAGGGCAGCCATCGCATCCGATAATCAATTTTGTAAAAAACAATGATTATGAATCGTTCTATCAACTACAACTCGACGAAAGGAGATTGTTCCGCTATCCTCCTTTTTTCAGATTGATCGATATTGTAATCAGAGGACGTAATGAAAACAATGTAGATAAGGCTGCAAAACAGTTTGCAATATCTCTTAAACAATCTTTTGGAGAACGAGTTTTAGGACCAACAAAACCTCCTGTTTCCCGAATACAATCCTTATACATAAGGAAAATATTACTAAAAATAGAGAATCAGGCTTCGATACAAAAAGTTAGAGATATTATCAATCAGCATCAAAACGTCATTCTCCAAAACGCAGATATCAAATCTGTCCTTATACATTTCGATGTCGACCCTATGTAATTTGATAATACAAACTCTCTCCTAAATGCACAACCCTAAAGATTTTACTGCATTTAATTTTTTTTATCTAGATAATTAAAACGTTTTACTTAAATTTGCAGGTCAATTTACTAGGAATCTTAATACAATATTGGAACTAAGAGTTATAGTTCAAATGTTTGATTATACAATAGGAAATCTCAAAAATACATAATAGTATTTATAAATATGGAGAAACAAAAAACGCCTAAAAAGGCAAATACTTCAACGAATAAATCAAAACGTATTGTCAAAATTATGTGGCGGGTATTTTTTGCAGGAATAGCTGCAATCATTTTACTCTTTATCTTAATTAGTGCAGGCGTTATTGGATATATGCCCCCGATCAAAGACCTCGAAAATCCAATTGATAAATATGCATCACAAGTAAATTCGTCTGATGGTCAATTGCTCGGTACTTATTCACAAGACAAGAACAACCGAATATACTCTAATTATAGCGATCTATCCCCTTACTTGGTAGAAGCATTGGTTGCAACCGAAGATGCCCGTTTCTATGACCATTCGGGAATAGATATATATGCATTAAGCCGTGTTCTGGTAAAAACAGCCATTCTCCAACAATCAAGCGGAGGTGGAGGTAGTACAATCTCTCAACAATTGGCAAAGCAGTTATATTCACCTAAGGCACAAAACATTATTCAACGAGCCTTACAAAAACCGATTGAATGGGTAATAGCTGTAAGATTAGAAAGGTATTATACAAAAGAAGAAATAATCAATCTCTATTTAAACAAGTTTGATTTTTTATACAATGCTGTAGGAATTCAATCGGCAGCTCATGTATACTTCAATAAAACGCCTAAGGAGCTGACCTTAGAAGAAGCTGCTACATTAATAGGGATGTGTAAGAACCCATCATACTACAACCCGTTACGCAAAAATGAACGTACCAAAGGACGCCGAAATACAGTATTAGAACAAATGTACAAGGCCGACTACATAACAAAGCAACAGCTGGATTCTTTATCCCAGACCCCTCTAGTCCTCAATTTCAAAAAGGTAGACCACAAAGATGGTTTAGCACCTTATTTCCGAGAATATCTCCGTCTAACAATGAGTGCTAAAAAACCAAACAAGTCTAACTATGCAAGCTGGCAGACAGAGCAATATGCGAATGACTCTCTCCAATGGGAAACTAATCCTCTGTATGGATGGTGCAACAAGAACACAAAAGCCGACGGGACACCATATAATTTGACTACTGATGGCCTAAAAATATATACAACAATAGACTCCCGTATGCAACAATATGCAGAGGAGGCTATGGAAGAGCATTTAAGTAAAGAACTACAGCCCGACTTCGACAAAGAAAAGAAAGGACGTTCTTATGCTCCATTCTCTTACTCTGTTGCTAAGGATGTAGACACTCTCCTTACAAGGGCAATGAAAATAACTGATCGGTATAAGAATCTAAAAAAAGAGGGACTATCCGAAAAGGAAATACTCAACGAATTTAAGAAACCGGTAGATATGAAAGTCTTTTCTTGGAAAGGAGAAATAGACACTACTATGACACCTTGGGATTCGATTCGCTACCATAAAGGTTTTTTACGAACTGGGTTCACTGCAATGGATACACATACCGGCTTTGTAAAAGCATATGTCGGAGGCATTGATTATAAATACTTCCAATATGATATGGTAAATATGGGACGCCGTCAGGTTGGGTCCACAATCAAACCATATCTATACACTCTGGCAATGGAAGAAGGTATGACTCCATGCGATGAAATGCTGTATGTTCCACAAACATTAATAACAGAAACAGGTAAAGAATGGACACCACGAGGAGGGCGTGCATCTAAATATGGAGAAACTGTGACAATAAAATGGGGATTACAAAACTCGGACAACCTTGTTACAGCTTATTTAATGAGTAAAACTTCTCCCTATACTTTTGCAAGAATGTTACATTCTTTTGGCATTACAGGAAACATTGTCCCTGTGGTTTCAATGTCATTGGGTACGCATGATGTATCTGTTGCAGAAATGACTGCTGCTTACACTTCGTTTGCAAACAAAGGCATCAGAGCCAATCCTATATATGTAACCCACATCGAAGATTCGTACGGAAATATAGTTGCTACATTTACACCTAAACTGTTCGAGGTGTTTAGCGAAAGCACTTATATGAAAATGCTTGATATGCTACGTGGCGTAATAGATGGAGGTACTGGAGGACGTGTCAGACGTAATTATGGAATTACGGCTCCGATGGGCGGAAAAACCGGAACAACGCAAAATAACTCGGACGGCTGGTTTATGGGATTTGTACCAAAACTTGCTGCCGGATGTTGGGTTGGAGGTGAAGACCGATCAATCCACTTTGACCGCACAAGTGATGGGCAGGGTGCAAGTATGGCACTTCCAATATTTGGTCTGTTCATGAAAAAGGTTTATGCAGATCCAGACTTAGAATATAAGCAAACTGATCAGTTTGAACTTGTCAGAGGAGTTAATATTTGCAGTAAACCCGAAGAAGAAACAGAAGGTGAAGTTACAAATCAAAATGTAGGCATAGACAATATCTTTAAATAGTATCTATTAATCCCTTAAATGATAAAAAAAGCATCGTATTTCTTGTACGATGCTTTTTATTTACTATTCCAGAACTCAAGATATTGCCTGGCGACTGCTATATAGTCATGATGTTGTTCGACAAACAAGCGTCCTTGACGAGAAAGCTTAGGAATTACATCTTTATTTAGTACTAAATATTCAAGTTTATCAAATATATCTTTTTCCGAAGGAAAGACATTAATAATCGGGTGATTCTCTTTTTCGCCTAATAGATCATATATTTCAGGTTCGCCTCCCCCAACAACAATTCTCCCTTGCCCCATTGCCAGCAGGGCATTCATGGCAGGAGAATAAGAATACAATTGGTCTAACACAATATGAGACTGAGACATTAAGACTTGATATTCATCATAACTAACAGATTCGGCCTTCGTCACAATCACCTCATTTGGATATTTCTGAGCTACATCAGATAAAACCTTTGCCATTCGGTCTGTTCCTTTATATTCGCTCCGATCACGATTAATTCCTATAAAAAAATTTACCCGATCAGGAGTTTTATCAATCGGAGAATATTCCGTCTTCATAGTATTAAGAGGTAACGGTATATACTTCAACTTATCACTGAAATATGGTTCATATGATTTATAATATTCATAAAGACAAGCTATAATACCATCGCAAGAGGTAGCAATTTCTTTATTAACCGCTTCACGCTTCGAATCTATCCATCGGGCAGTCAATACCTTATTGTAATCAAGATTAGTACTGCGCCCATCAACAAAAAATTCTGAATATTTAAATATTTTATTCGTCAAACATGCACGTACCCAATACGAATCGTCACCGAAAGCTCCTAGAAAGATTTTCTTATTATTAGCCTTCAGCATCTTATAAAGATACTGAACCAAATGAATGTTCAATGTAACAAAACATGGATTTATCAACTGAACAATATCAAATCCTTTGAAATGAGAGAACTTATAAAAAGAAGACAGGGTACAAGATAAAGTGTCAATAAGCCCTGAACTTTTGCGAGTCAAGTCAATATCCCGAGGGTAATTTTTAAATAAATCACCATCTGAAGCAACCACAACATCATGCCCCAGAATACGTAAACCTTCGGCTAAAGTGTAGTGCAAACGACTATATTCTCCAATAAGTAATATCCTCATATAACTTTATTTGAAGCAAATTTACAATTAATTATTCAAAGCATTAAAACACCTGATAATGTTAACATGTTTTGATTAATAAATGCTGCATTACCGAACAGATTATTTTAAGAAGTTTTTCAATTTATATGCTAAAAACAAACATATGTACCGCCCATCTTCCAACGTTTTAACTATCTTTGCACCCAAACATATAAAATACAACCATTTATTAGTAAATCTGAAATTAAAGCTAGCACACTTTTTCATATGAAAAAATATAATCTAATAAACAACATTTTTGGATGGTTCAGTTTTGCTGTTGCGGCTATTGTATACCTGATGACAATAGAACCAACTGCAAGCTTTTGGGATTGTGGAGAATTTATTACTTCTGCTTATAAACTTGAAGTAGGACATCCCCCGGGTGCACCTTTTTTTATGCTTACCGGTAAGTTTTTCACCCTATTTGCTTCTGATGCAACTCAAGTTGCTAAAATGGTGAACTCCATGTCTGCACTACTTAGTGCACTAACAATTTTGTTCTTATTCTGGACAATTACCCACCTCGCCAAAAAGATTATATATACAGATTCTGAAAAGGAAATGAGCTTAGGCCAACTAATCATCATAATGGGTTGTGGCCTAGTTGGAGCTCTAACATATACATTTACTGATACATTTTGGTTTTCGGCTGTTGAAGGAGAGGTTTATGCCTATTCTTCTATGTTTACCGCCTTGGTATTTTGGTTGATACTGAAATGGGAAAACCGAGCAGACCAGCCAGGATCGGACAAATGGCTTGTTCTTATTGCTTATGCAATGGGATTATCGATAGGAGTCCATCTTCTGAATTTGCTATGTATACCGGCAATAGTTCTTGTATACTACTTTAAGAAAAATAAAAACGCTGACCTGAAAGGTACAATAATAGCTCTTGCAATCTCTTTTGCTCTAATTGTAGTATTGATGTATGGTATCATACCTGGATTTACAAAAGTGGGAGGATGGTATGAACTACTATTTGTTAATACATTTGGATTTTCATACAACACAGGAGCATTTATATACATCGCTTTACTTATTGGAAGTATCGTATGGGCACTGTACGAAACATTCTCAGCTAAAGGTAAAATGGTCAGAGCCAAAATCGCATTTTTGTTATGTATTGCCTTGAGTGGTGTCCTGTTCATTGGTTCTAATGGTTTTGTATGGTTCTTACTTATTGCCGCAACAATCGGATTTGTGATGTGGACGAAAAGCATAACTTTCAAATTCATCAATACAACAATCTTGTGCTTGTTAGTTATTCTTATCGGTTATTCTTCCTTTGCACTTATTCCAATACGTTCGGCAGCAAACACACCAATGGATCAGAATTCTCCGGAAAATGTATTTACGCTTGCCGGATACCTAAACCGTGAACAATATGGCGACAGACCTTTATTCTATGGCAAAACATATGCTTCGAAAGAAGCCAGAAACAGCGAAGGAGTACTTCTACCACCTATTGATGAAAAGGTAAATTATGACGAAACACCAAAGAGATCTCCTTCTGAAAAAGACAAATATGTTGTGAGCAGTACTGTGCCAACATACGAGTATTCTAATACAATGGCTTTCCCCCGTATGTACTCTAGTGAGGGAAGGCATTTGATTGGTTATCAGATATGGGGAGGGATTAAAGACACGAAAGTACCTCCTACAATGTTCGAAAATCTTCAATTCTTCTTGACTTATCAACTTGACTTCATGTACTTCCGCTATTTCATGTGGAACTTCTCCGGTCGTCAGAACGATATACAAAGTACAGGAACACCTACCAATGGTAATTGGATAACCGGAATCGGATTTATTGATGAAGCGCTAGGACGTGGACCTCAAGACAATCTACCTCCTGACATTGCCAACAACAAAGGCCATAATGTATATTATGCGTTGCCATTTATACTAGGTATATTAGGTATAATATTCCAGATAACAAATAGAAGAAAAGGTGAACAACAGTTTTTGGTTACGTTCATGTTATTCTTCATGACAGGTATAGCAATTATATTGTATTTAAATCAGCAGCCTTTTGAACCTCGTGAACGTGATTATGCATATGCAGGATCTTTCTACGCCTACTGTATATGGATCGGACTAGGTGTTGCCCTATTATGGAGATTATTGAAAAAAGTTTTACCGGAAACACCTGCTGCTGCAATTGCGACTGTTCTGACTTTATTTATACCAGTCCAAATGGCAAGTCAAAACTGGGACGACCATGACCGTTCTGATAGATATACAATGAGAGATTTCGGACAGAACTACCTGATGGGATGCGAACCAAATGCAATCCTCTTCTCAATGGGAGATAATGACACCTTCCCACTTTGGTATGCACAGGAAGTGGAAGGATTCCGTACCGATGTACGTGTATGTAATCTAAGTTATTTACAGACTGACTGGTATGTAGACCAAATGAGACGTCAAGCATACGACTCGGAACCTCTTCCTATTACATGGGAAAATTATCAATACTTCGGAAGCAGAGGCCAGGCTGCCTATGTTCTATCTAAAAGTGATCTCGAAAACGCAATTACATCGCAACTAGGAGACTCTGAGCAGATGAAGAACTGGATGGGGCATATCAACTTCAATAATTATTTTGATACAGCTGTATTCAAAAATTCAATGCCACTTGGTGATGCTCTTGAAATATTAAAAACAAAAGAAAGATATTCTCCACGCAATCCATTTATAAAATCAGAAAGTGCGGTTATATTGCCTAGTAGTAAATTTACAACTACAATCAATACAGCTAGCGTAGACTGGAATAAACTAGGTGTTGAGCCTGCTACAGAATTCTCGATTGATCTTGGAAGCGATAAAAATGCAATATATCGTCAAGATATTATGATAATGGAAATGCTTTACAACATCAACAAAGATGATTGGAAACGCCCAATATACTATGCAGTTACAATTGGAGAAAGTCCTCTTGACTTAAGAAACCAATCCTTGCTGGAAGGTATAAATTATCGTATTTACCCCGGAAAAGTAGATAGTACCGGAGTTAATACTGAAGTAATGTTCGACAATATGGTAAACAAATATAAATGGGGTGGAGCTAACAACCCGAAAGTATATTTGGATGAAAATAACCTAAGAATGTGCCGTTCTTTCAGAAGTATGTTTGCTTATCTGATAACAGCACTAGTAGAAAAAGGAGATAAGGAAAAAGCACTGATTGCACTAGACCGCTCAACAGAAGTTCTTCCGGGAAATACTGTACCCCGTGGTGCTGAATCTGTTATTTTTGCCGATGCCTATTTCGAATTAGGAGAAAAAGAAAAAGGACAAAAAATAGTAAATGAAATACTAGAACGAACTAAGGCTTCGCTTCAATGGTATGCTAGCATGAAGCAAACAGATATGGTATACAGTAGTGGAGATATCAGAGAATATCTTGAAACAGAGCTTAAAATACTGGATGTATATCAACGATACGACAAAGAAAAATATGAAGCTCTACTTGAAGACCTTACTGCTCAAACCAATCTATTCTTAATGAATGGAGTAAGTTTTAATGACAGATCACACCCTCTTGACTATCTGATGCGAATCGCAATCAGAGGATATATGTATGAACAGGATTCTACAATCAAAAAAGCAGAAGGTGAAAAAATGGAGAAAATTGCAAGTCTTGTACAAAAATACAAACCGGAACTTCTCCAGAAATATTTTGGCAGATAAAAAAAGATTATAAATCATATCTCAATAATAAATTGGCAGTCAACAAAATATGGCTGCCAATTTATTTTTTATAATGGCAATAGAATAAAAAAATACTTTTTTTTGTAAAACTAATAGGGGTATAGTCAATTTAAGGTCTCTTTATTATTGTAACAGAAAATTTACAGTAATAAAACGAAGTCTAAACAGACAATAACTGTTGTATTCTTCAATATATACTTATGATAATAGAGCAGCCACCTTTTATATACCGTTTCTTATATAGGAAAGCTATATGGAGAAAGCCTATAGAAGGGCAGAAAACAGTTTATCTGACATTCGACGATGGTCCCATTCCAGAGATTACTCCTTGGGTTTTGGATGTATTAGATAAATATAATGTAAAAGCTACATTCTTCTGTGTAGGAGACAATGTAAAAAAATATCCTGAAATATACCAGATGGTACTTGACCGTGGGCATCGTGTAGGCAATCACACATTCAACCATGTTCAGGGAATCAGGAAATTTACCAACAGGTATCTGAAGAACGCTCAACTAGCTACCGAATATATAGATTCTGACCTATTCCGTCCGCCTCATGGACATATGAGGTTACCACAATATTATACACTTCTCAAACATTTTAAGATAGTAATGTGGGATGTTGTTACCCGTGATTATAGTAAATTGCTTGCTCCGCAAGATGTACTCAACAATGTGAAGAAATTCACAAGAGATGGTTCTGTTATTGTTTTTCATGATTCATTGAAAGCCGAAAAAAATATGAAATATGCAATGCCCAAAAGCATTGAATGGCTCAAAGAACAAGGGTATACATTTAAATTATTATAAACACTCGGAGACAGATTCTCAAAATCACATATAAATGTTGTATTTTTGTACATCAAAAAAAGATATGTGAATGATACTGGAACGTCTATCTATACTCAATTATAAAAATATCGAACAGGCAGAGATTAATCTGTCTCCTAAGATAAATTGCTTTTTAGGAAGCAATGGGATGGGTAAGACTAACCTTTTAGATACCATTTATTACCTTTCTTTTTGCAAAAGCTATATTAACCCGATCGATTCACAAAATATCAATCATAATGCTGATTTTGCAGTATTACAAGGTTGGTATCAATTAGACGGTAAACTAGAAGAGTTTTTTTGCAGTCTGCGTAGGAAGCAAAAAAAACAATTTAAACGTAACAAAAAGGAATACGAACGTTTATCAGATCACATCGGACTATTACCATTAGTTATGGTATCACCATCCGATACAGATTTAATATCGGGAGGTAGTGATGAGCGCCGTAAGTTTATGGATCTCTTCTTATCACAGTTCGATAAAGAATATTTACATTCACTCATCCGCTACAATAAAGCTTTATTACAACGTAACGCATTACTAAAAGCGGATACTATAATAGATGATACCTTACTAGAATTGTGGGATGACCAACTAATTGCAGAAGGCGAAATTATCTTCAAAAAACGAAAGAACTTCATTAAAGAATTTATTCCTATTTTTCAAAAGTTCTACGATTTTATTTGCCTTTCAAATGAAAAAGTTGAATTGAAATATGAATCACATTTTTCAGAAGGCGATTTTGCGTCATTACTAAAACAACGTCGCGAAAAGGACAAAATAATCGGATACACAACAGTAGGAATTCATAAAGACGATTTGGATATGCTAATGGAAGGATATTCAATCAAACGTGTCGGTTCGCAAGGGCAAAACAAGACTTATGTAGTAGCATTAAAACTTGCCCAATTCGACTTTCTGAGAAAAGCTAGTTCTACAACACCTATTTTATTGCTCGATGACATATTCGATAAATTAGACTCATCAAGGGTTGAACAAATTATAACTCTCGTTTTAGATAAAGACTTTGGACAAATATTTATTACGGATACCAATCGGCAACATCTTGATGATATTCTGTCACGCACAGCCAGCGATTACCATCTGTATGAAGTAGAAAAAGGAACTGTTTTGCAAAAGAATATATCCTGATGAGAAAAAAAAATACAGAAAGTATAGGAGATGTATTGAAACAGTTTTTTGAAGAAAACCAGTTCATCAAAAAAAAACTTGCCGAGAGTCGTGCTGTAACAGGATGGAGTAAACTTTTAGGGAAATCAATTGCCTCATACACCACAAACATATATTTGCGCAATGGCATTCTCTATGTCCATCTAAGTTCATCCGTTCTACGTTCAGAACTATTGATAGCAAAAGACCGTTTGATTAACAAACTAAATGAACATGCAGGAATGCCTGTTATTGATGAAATAATATTCAGATAATAATATAATCAAACACATATTTTATGGAAATACAAGAGCAATTCAAATCTACACTACCAATCCAAATCCGATTTAACGACATAGATGCCATCGGACATATCAATAACAACATATATCTAAGTTATTTTGATCTGGGTAAGAATGCTTATTTCGAAGCACTAAAAGGGTATGCAATCAACTGGCTCGATGGTGCTATTGTACTTGCCCACATAGAAATGGACTTTTTGAAGCCGATCTTTTATAGACGCAAAGTGGTAGTCGATTCCAAAATAGTCAGACTTGGAGAAAAAAGTGGAGAATTTATGCAACAGATCAGAGACTCTGAAAACAATGAAGTGAAATGTACTTGCAAGTCGATCTTTGTATACTACGATGCCGAATCTGCAGCTACAACACCAATACCCGCTTCGTGGCGAGAAGCTATTTCTAAATTTGAAGGGAAAGAACTTTAATACAAATAAACCCTGAATCTTATTTGAGATTCAGGGTTTATTCTATATATTAATATAATTCTTAGTTCTTAAAAGGAAAAGTTTTAGGATATTCTACATTATATAATTTTTCACCTCCTAATAACCTTATATAGGTTTTAAATTCTCTTTTACCTTCCTTCAGTTCTATTACGCGGCAACCATTATTCCCTAGATTGTTATACACCGTTTTTCCTCCCGAATAACGTCCATAGGCTAAGTAAATACCATAATAGTTTCCAATGTAATCATTATCATGATCATGTCCTACAAATGTGCCCATCACATCACCGGCTTCGCTCATAGCTGTAAACATTCCACTATTTAACTTTCCATTACATTCATCTTCTTTTTTCGAACCAATAATAGAGTTCTCCTGAGCAGACATCAAAGGATATTCAGCCAAAGGAATATGAAAAAAAGCCAATGCAGGATATGGTTTTCCTTTATTCCCTTTTGTATAAGCTTCGCTCTGCTTGCGATACCACGCCACTTGGTCGAACCCGAACCAAGCATAATGTCCTAATCCTTTTCTCTTATTATAAGCACCTGAATCGAATAGATAAAACAAAGCTTTAATCTTTTCTCCTTTTTTATCTTTTACTTCCAAAATATAATTTCCGACACCAGTCAGACTTTCATCTCCTGCCTGTGCCAAACAATACTCTTTCTGTGTAGAATAATTCATCAACTCTTTTCTCGATACCCCAAATTCATCATCATGGTTTCCAAAAACATAAGCCCAAGGTATTTTCCGTTCAATAACAGGAGCAAAAACCTCATCCAAAGCCTTATAAGCTGGTTTAGCCCAAACTACATCACCTGTAAAAACAACAAAGTCCGGCTTTTCAGCATCCAACACTTCATTTATCAGTTGTATGGCAACCTCCGATTCCGGTTTGCCTTGCTTATAATGAACATCTGTAAATTGAATAATCTTAAAATTTCCTTTCTGATCGAATTTTAGTTGTGTTTCTTGGGCATTGACGGATAATACTAGAGCCATCATACAAAGTGTAAAAATTAGTTTTCTCATAATTATTTGTGTAATCAATAATATGCTAAGATAAAAAATATCGTTCAAACCCCGACCATTTATACTAATATTCTTCTCTCTTCTTAGAAAATGAAAAAGTCAATTAAAAATGACCAGACAAAATTTGCCCTTTTCATTTTTTTTATATCTTTGTAATTACAAAAAGATAAGACAATGCAATTTCAATTAGCAAATACATATTGGTGGTGGCACTCTCAACTAAAAAAGTCGTGAGCCAAAGCGGTGTGTATTTACTAAACTGATTGTTAAAATAAAAATACTAAGCCTGTCGTACTCACGATAGGCTTTTTTTTATGAGCTAATAAAACAAACAAAATATAACAATGGGAAAATTCGATGTAGATTCAAATGGTTTTTATGGAGATTTCGGAGGTGCATACATTCCTGAGATTCTTTATGATAATGTAGAAATATTAAAAAACAATTATCTAAAAGTATTGGAAGACCCTTCTTTCAAGAAAGAGTATTATGACCTACTCCGCGATTATGTGGGTCGCCCTTCCCCACTCTATTTGGCAAATCGTCTTTCAGAAAAATATGGTTGTAAAATTTATCTGAAGCGAGAAGACTTGAATCATACAGGTGCTCATAAAATAAATAATGCTATCGGACAAATATTACTGGCACGCCGTATGGGTAAAACCCGTATCATTGCAGAGACCGGAGCCGGACAGCATGGTGTGGCAACAGCTACCGTATGTGCATTAATGAACATGGAATGTATCGTCTATATGGGTGCAGTAGATGTGGAACGTCAAAAACTGAATGTTCAGAAAATGGAGATGCTCGGAGCTAAGGTCTCACCTGTCACTAGTGGAAATATGACACTGAAAGATGCTACGAATGAAGCTATTCGCGACTGGTGCTGCAATCCCGCTGATACTTATTATGTAATAGGGTCTACCGTAGGTCCACATCCTTATCCGGATATGGTAGCCCGACTACAATCCGTGATTAGTGAGGAGATACGTAAACAACTATTAGAAAAAGAAGGACGTGAAACGCCCGACTACCTGATAGCCTGTGTAGGAGGAGGAAGTAATGCCGCAGGAGCTATGTACCATTTTCTTGACGAACCAGAAGTAAAAATAGTACTTGCCGAAGCAGGAGGTAAAGGAATACATTCGGGCGAATCTGCTGCTACCATACATTTAGGGAAAATAGGTATCATACACGGAAGTAAGACTCTTATCATGCAGTCGGAAGACGGACAGATAGAAGAGCCTTATTCTATATCGGCAGGACTTGATTATCCGGGCATAGGTCCCATGCATGCTCATTTAGCAAAAATCGGACGTTCCGAGGTATTGGCTGTTGACGATGACGAAGCGATGGAAGCAGCATTTGAGTTGACTGAACTGGAAGGAATTATTCCGGCTATCGAATCGGCGCATGCACTAGGTGTTTTCGGACAAAAGAAATTCAAGAAAGATGATGTCATTGTACTTTGCCTTTCGGGACGTGGAGATAAAGATATGGAGACATATATAAATTATAGAAAATAACTTATAATCCATTAATACGGAGTGCAAATGGAAAATTGGAAAGACGAATGTGATAAGAAAACAATTTATGATCTTCGGTTCATTATTGACAATAAACACGCATATTCGAACGAACAGCTAACCATCGCCGAATTGGCAATAGAACAAAAAAGAACATACTGGAAGAAAAACAACAAAGATGTTGCCGATCAGATAGACATGTTCATTAGGAAACATCTATGGTTCGATTTTCATGTAACTGATTATGATGGCTACAAATTATCTGTAATGGGTAGTACAGATCTATCTTATTACCATATGTTGGAAATCGTTTTCGAAAATGTATTTTTTATTTCAGGCATTGTCACAGGATGGCATTCTGAGACCAATGCCCGTGTTTTTTCAATTCCCGATAACGAATATGAATTAAATGTAAAATACGAAATAGAACAAGACTATCAACTATTTGTATTCAAGCCAGAAGATTATAAAAACGATATTATTATAGCAGCCCATTCACTCACATTCGATACAACTATTGTACAATACAACCTAAAATGACTAAAAGATGAAATATAGCATACAAGTTAAGACGAAGAAGTTACTTGCTGACCTACAGACACCTGTCGGTATTTATTTAAAAGTTAGAGACATATATCCCGAATCAGCATTATTGGAAAGTTCCGATTATCACGGAGGCGAAAACAGTTTCTCATTTATAGGTCTTGATCCATTAAGCCGTTTTAAGGTAGAGAATGATATTATTACGACTACCTTCCCTGACAATACAATAAAAGAAGATAAGCTATCAGGTGATGACAAGCTAACCGATAAGTTTGATGAATTTATTCAACAATTCGATATACAAGGTGAAAACCCCACAAATGTAAATGGATTATTCGGGTATACATCGTACGATGCAATACGTTATTTTGAAGCAGTAGACCCGATCAATAAAAAACTGCCAAACTCCGATATTCCTGAATTCTATTATATTTTCTATCGTTTTATACTAGTTATTAATCATCTGAAAAACGAACTCACAATTGTAGAAAATATTCCCGAAGGGCAAACTGATAGTATCGAAGAGTTAAGTGCGACTCTAAACAATAATAATATAGCTTTGTACGATTTTGAAGCCATTGGAAAAGAAGAGTCGATGATAACAGACGAAGAGCATAAAGATATGATCAACAAAGGAATTGCACATTGCAAACGTGGCGATGTATTCCAGATTGTCTTATCCAGATGCTTCTCCCAAAAATTTGCAGGCGACGATTTTACGGTCTATCGCTCTCTTCGTTCTATCAATCCATCCCCTTACCTGTTTTATTTCGATTTCGGCTCGTTCCGTATTTTTGGTTCTTCACCCGAAACACATTGCCGCATAACTAAGGGAAAAGCATATATAGACCCAATTGCGGGCACATATTTCAGAACTGGCGACGATGAAAAAGACCGCATCCTTTCGGAAAATTTGTTGAAAGATGAAAAAGAGAACGCCGAACATGTAATGCTTGTCGATCTGGCTCGTAACGACCTGAGTCGTAATTGCCATAATGTAGAGGTTGATTTTTACAAAAATGTACAATTCTATTCGCATGTTATACACTTGGTATCAAGAGTGAGCGGGATAGTCGATAAGGGCAGGAATAACATTGCAGTCTTTGCCGATACATTTCCTGCGGGAACACTATCTGGTGCTCCAAAAGTGCGAGCAATGCAATTGATCCGTGATATAGAGAAACAAATGCGTGGAGCTTATGGAGGTTGTATCGGATTTATCGGATTCAATGGCGACTTGAATCAGGCCATTACAATCCGTACATTCCTCAGCAAAAACAATACATTATACTATCAAGCCGGAGGAGGAATAGTATCGAAATCAAATCCCGACACCGAAGTGATGGAAGTGAAAAATAAATTAGGAGCTTTGACCAAAGCTGTAAAGTTTGCAGAAGAATTAAAGAATTAATATTGCTTAAACAATGAAAATACTAATATTCGACAATTACGATTCATTTACATATAATCTTGTGCATCTAGTTAAATCTCTTGGTAACACCGATGTAGATGTATTCAGAAATGATAAGATAGCATTAGCAGATGTAGCCAGATACGATAAAATTATTTTATCTCCCGGCCCAGGCATTCCATCCGAAGCAGGATTGTTACTTCCTCTCATTAAAGAATATGCAGGAAAGAAACCTATCTTAGGAGTATGCTTAGGACATCAAGCCATAGGTGAAGCTTTTGGGGCTAAACTAACCAATCTGCAAGATGTATATCATGGTGTAGCAACTAAAATAAATATAACAAAACCGGACTACATTTTTGACGGATTAAACAAAGAAATAGAAGTTGGACGTTACCATTCTTGGATTGTTGCAGATGAACAATTACCTGATTGTATAGAAACAACAGCAGTAGACAATAGCGGACAAATTATGGCACTTCGTCACAAAGAATACGATATACATGGTGTCCAGTTTCATCCCGAGTCAGTTTTAACTCCGGAAGGTGAACAAATTGTAAAAAACTTTTTAACCCACAATAAATAACCTTTAGATCATGAATAAAAAAATCTTACTTAGCGAAAAAGACATTCCTACAAAATGGTACAATATAGTAGCGGATATGAAAAATAAGCCACTACCTCCACTTCATCCGGCAACAAAAAAACCTTTGACAAAGGAAGACTTGGAACCTATATTTGCATCGGAACTTATAGATCAGGAAATGTCACAAGACAGATGGGTTGAAATTCCGGAGGAAGTAAGAGAATTATATAAAATATGGAGACCAACACCATTAGTCAGAGCATTTGGACTAGAAAAAGCATTGGGTACTCCTGCACATATCTATTTCAAAAATGAAGGGGTAAGCCCGGTTGGTTCACACAAACTAAATTCAGCTATACCACAAGCCTATTATAACAAAAAACAGGGTGTAAAACGATTGACCACCGAAACCGGAGCTGGACAGTGGGGCGCTGCACTCAGCTTTGCATCGAGTGTATTCGGGCTAGGGTTAGATGTATATATGGTAAAAGTAAGCTATGGGCAAAAACCTTACCGCCGTATGATGATGCAGACATGGGGAGCTAATGTAGTTCCATCTCCTAGCAATACAACAGAAGCAGGGCGCAGTATCTTGGCTAAAGATCCTGACAATTCAGGTAGTTTAGGAATTGCCATATCCGAAGCTGTCGAAATGGCTGTTAAAGACGAAGATACAAAATATACATTGGGTAGTGTACTCAACCATGTTGCACTGCACCAGACTGTGATCGGGCTGGAAAGTGAAAAACAAATGGAAATAGCAGGAGAATATCCTGATATTGTAATCGGTTGTTTTGGAGGTGGCTCTAATTTTTCAGGTATTGCATTCCCATTCTTACGCCACAAACTAACTGATGGCAAAGGAATCCGTATCATTGCTGCCGAACCAGCTAGTTGCCCAAAACTATCGAGAGGTAAATTTGAATATGATTTTGGAGACACAGTCGGGTTAACTCCTCTCCTTCCGATGTATACACTAGGACATGATTTTCAACCGGCAGATATACACGCTGGGGGATTGAGATATCACGGAGCAGGTACAATTGTCAGTCAACTACGTAAGGATGATCTGATAGAAGTGCAGGACATTCCTCAATTAGAGACATTTGAAGCCGGAAAACTATTTGCAAACACAGAAGGTATAATCCCTGCACCTGAGTCTACGCATGCTATTGCTGTTGCTATTCGCGAAGCTCTAAAAGCGAAAGAAGAAGGTGTACAAAAAAATATTCTTTTCAACTTGTCCGGTATTGGTCTGATAGATATGGCAGCCTACGATCAGTTCCACAGTGGCAAGATGAATAACTATGAATTGACTGATGAAGAGATAGCCAAAACAACCGATACTCTGGAAAAATTGGTCTAAAACATATAATTACAATGAAACATACATTAAACAGATTATTTGAACACCAGCATCTGAACAGATGCGAGGCCAAAGAAATATTGACGAAAATGGCAGCAGGCGACTTTAATGATTCACAAATAGCTGCTTTTATAAGTGTTTTCCTAATGCGTAGTATCAGTGTAGATGAATTTCTGGGGTTTGCAGATGCACTACTCGACTTGCGAACAGATGTAGATGCACTTGCCGCTTATAACCCTATCGACATTGTAGGCACGGGAGGTGATAATAAAAACACGTTCAATATTTCAACTTTATCATGTTTTGTTGTAGCTGCTGCCGGCTATAAAGTGGCAAAGCATGGTAACTATGGAGCAACATCAGTCAGTGGGGCTTCGACTGTCATGGAGCAACATGGTGTAAAATTTACGAACGATGTAAGCAAATTGGAAGAATCTCTTGACAAATTAAATATTGCTTACCTGCATGCTCCGTTATTCAACAATGCTCTAAAGATAGTTGCTCCTGTCCGCAAGGCTTTAGGAGTACGGACATTCTTCAATATGTTGGGTCCGGTTGTTAATCCTATTAAACCGAAACGAACTGTTTTAGGAGTATTCAACTTAAAAATGGCACGTATGTATTTCTATACATATCAACAAACTGATGTAGATTATTCAATAGTTCATAGTATGGATGGTTATGACGAAATTTCGCTTACCGGCGATTTCAAAATTATCAACAAATTAGGTGAAAATATCTATTCACCAGAAGAACTTGGATTCAGACGTTGTGCCGAAAAAGAATTACATGGTGGAGATACACCCGAAGCAGCTGCTAAAATATTTGACGACATTGTAAACAATAAAGCTACTGAAGCTCAAAAGAATGCAGTAATTGCCAATTCGGCCGTTGCAATCCAGACAATAGACTCTAAACTATCTATAGAAGAATGTATAGCGCAGGCACGAGAATCAATAGATAGCGGAAAATTAAAAGAAACTTTCAAAAAATTTATTGAATTTAATTCTTGATTGAATGAAAAAAGTACTTATCATAAACGGTCATCCAGACAGGGAAAGCTTTTGTCATGCATTGCATACTAACTATAAAAAAGGGAGTTTGGAAAAAGGAAATGATATAAAAGAAATTATTCTTTCCGACATGACTTTCAGCCCTAATCTGGCATATGGCTATAGAAAACGTACTGATCTGGAACCGGACTTGTTAGACGCATGGGAAAAGATAAAATGGGCAGAACATATTGTATGGATCTATCCTACATGGTGGGCAATGCCACCTGCCATACTGAAAGGATTTATCGATCGGGTATTCCTACCGGGATTTGCGTTTGAATATCAAGAAAAATCCCCATTTCCGAAAAAACTTCTGACAGGCAAAACATCAGAAATAATAAGTACAATGGATTCTCCCGTTTTCTATTACAAATGGATTGTAGGGGACATTGGTGGAAAATTGATTCGTAAAAATGTTGGAGCTTTCTGTGGCATAAAGAATATTAGAACAACTTATTTAGCTGTTATAAAATCATCTACGGCAGAACAAAGGCAAAAATGGCTAGATAAAGTAGAACAAATTGCAAAAAAATAAATAAGATGGACAATTTGTTGAATGAAAAAGTAAATACTCTTAGAGGCCTGATTCCAATAGGGATTAATGGTGCTATGAAATATTTAAAACAAACAGATGGAGATATAGATAAAGCAATTGATCTATATAAATCGGACACATTCAACACAGTTCGGAAATCGTTGGATTTTGAGATATCTGAAAATAAGATCAGAAAATATCTGGACGAAACAAATTTTGATATACAGAAAACAAAAGATAAACTATTTGAAGATCGATTTACATTAACAGAACGTATCCTTCTAAAAGAAAAAAATAAGGAGAATGCTCTTGATAAGATACAATATTCTATTGAAAGAATTTTTGATCTTAAAAGAGACTTTTGGTTAAGCATCGATCAGATAAAGGAATTACCGACTCCATTGTATTCATTCATTATAATACAAGAATGGAGAAATTACGAATCGTGGGAAGGATTTGGCTCTGCAATCCTTACGGAGTTTACACAATATGCAATCAAAGAAATTAGAGATGTATTAGAACTGAAAGAAATGGCAACTAAATTACAATCAGCAATGGAAATTTCGAACCATTTCTATTCTATCAAAAGAAGTATTCTTGAACGTCCTGACATTGACATATATGAGGAGTATTACCAAGAAAATGAAAGCATTCTCATTGGATATTTGTACGATTATGTTAAAGAAAATATAACTCAATTTCCATAATATTTCAATAGATATATAATTATGAGAAAAGAAATAAAACAGTGTTCGTCTCTTGACGAAGTCAGATCAAATATCGATCAAATAGACAAACAACTTATCAGTTTGATAGCAGAAAGAAGTAATTATGTAGATCAGGCATCCCAATTCAAAAAGAACATGCAAGATGTAGCTGACTCTCAACGTGTAGAGACAATTATAGCTAAAATGAAGAATCTAGCAGTTGAACATGATTTAGATACAATCATTATTGAAAAAATTTATCGGACAATGATTGGTGCTTTTATAGAATATGAAGCACAACAAGTATCGCCAATATACAGAGAAATAAAACAATCATATTATTAGACATATCACAATGGATGATACAGTTATTCAAAAAACTTCTTTAGGCCGGATACGCTTTGCAATTTTCTCTTTTTATTTCTCCCAAGGCATCTGCTTCTCTAGTTGGGCAAGCCGGATTCCGGATATTAAAACATTCTTAGGGCTGAATGATGCAGCATGGGGAACAATATTGTTAATGATACCAATCGGGCAAATATGTGGTATGACCCTATCGGGTTTGTTGGTATCAAAGTTAGGGAGTAAACGAATCTTGCCGATTGCGCTTATCGGTTATACATTAACGCTATTGACAATAGGTGCTGTCAGCAGTGAATATATGTTGATAATCAGCCTTATCATATTTGGATTTTTCGGAAATTTTTGCAATATATCGGTCAACACCCAAGGTGTTACAATTGAAGAAAAATATCATAAACCAATCATGGCATCTTTCCACGGAGGATGGAGTCTGGCAGGGTTGGCAGGTGCATCAATCGGACTATTGATGTCCGGTTTACATATCAAACCTTTTACTCATTTTTGTATAATTGCATTAATAGTCGGAATTAATTATATTTTCAATTACAAATATTTACAGCCAGACCTGAAAAAGAAGGTCAGTGCAGAAGAAAAAGAACAACGCAAAAAAAACAAACCTGAAATGTTCTTGTATTTACTAGGAATTGTTGCTTTTTGTGGAATGGCAGCCGAAGGTGCCATGTCTGATTGGAGTGGGCTGTACCTGATAGATATTGTTGGTGTTAAAGAAAATTTAGCTCCTATTGGACTAACTGCTTATATGATTACAATGGCTACAGGACGCTTTGTGGTAGACAAAGCCACAATGAGGTGGGGACGACAACGAATAGTACAAGCCGGAGGGTTATTGATTAGCTTAGGATTATTCCTTGCTGTGGCATTTCCTACTTTCCCTACCACAATTATAGCATTTATGGTGATTGGTTTCGGAACATGTAGTATTGTTCCAACTATATATAGTGTTGCAGGTCAAAAAACAAAAATACCGACAAGTATAGCTCTTACGATTGTATCTAGTGTCAGTTTCTTAGGTTTTTTGATGGGACCACCACTCATCGGATATATTTCTGAATTGACAAACTTACGATATGCATATGCCTTAATTGGTATATTCGGAATTTGTATTGTTATTTTAACTTCACAAATTAATGTATTCAAAGACAAAAAAACTGAAATAGAAGATGCAAAATAATAGTATGCAACGAATGAAAGTATATTATAGAACACCGGGATATGGAGTTTCTGAAATAGCAGAGATACTGATCAAAGATGTATCTTCATTTAACAAATATCAAGAGCCTGAACAACAACGATAAGTATATTTAAATAAAACAAACAAGATGAAGAAATGTGCCTCTATACTATTCGTTATTTACTTGCTGATTAGCATAAATATAACTGCACAAAAGCAGAATATAGATAGTGTGCTGTCTTTCGTGGAGTTAAAGAATATACATAAAGTCGATGCAGGGGTATACAGAGGAAGCCAGCCGGATGACAAAACATTCAAACAGCTAGAGAATACTTCTATAAAAGAAATTTTGAATCTCAGAAGATATAACTCTGATAATGATGAAGCCAAGAACACAACTCTGAAACTGCATCACGTAAAAATGAGAGCCGAAGCTATAAATGAAGATCATTTACTGAACGCTTTAAAGATAATAAAGAATAGAGATGGAGATATATTAATTCATTGTTGGCATGGATCGGATAGAACCGGGGCAGTAGTAGCAATGTACCGCATTATATATCAAAACTGGACAAAGGAAGAAGCTATCAATGAATTAAAAAATGGAGGATATGGCTATCATGGCATATATCGCAATATTCCTAAGTTGATTAATAAAATAGATATTGAAGAGTTTAAGAAAAAATTAGAAGAATAATTATATTATGGACAATATATTAGATAAAATCATTGCAAATAAAAAGATAGAAGTTGAAAAACAAAAACAAATTGAAACTCTATCTCAATTAGAAAAACGAATAACAGATACTACAAACAATTATTCGTTTAAAGAAGCACTCATTAATTCTTCAACTGGTATTATTGCTGAGTTTAAGCGTCGTTCACCATCACGGAATTGGATTTTTAAAGATGCAAAAATAGAAGATGTAGTTCCCCTCTATTCAGAATACGGAGCCAGTGCTATATCTGTACTTACGGATATGGACTTTTTTGGTGGAGAAATTGCAGATTTGAATCACGCACGCAGCTTGACACAAACACCACTATTACGCAAAGATTTTATGATAGATGAATATCAACTCTATCAGGCTAAAATATCTGAAGCCAACGCTATATTGCTTATAGCCTCTGCCCTGACGGTAGAAAAGACAAAACAAATGGCAGGCAAGGCTAAAGAATTAGGTCTGGATGTGCTACTTGAAATACATAACGAAAAAGAACTGGATCATATAAACGACAAAGTAGATGTGGTAGGAATAAATAATCGTAACCTGAGTACATTTGTTACCGATGTTCAAATATCGTTCGCATTAGGAGATAAAATACCAACCGAATTCGTGAAAATTTCAGAAAGTGGTATCTCTGACCCTCAAACTGTGATAGACTTACAAAAAGCCGGATTTAAAGGTTTTCTGATGGGCGAGAATTTTATGAAAACCAACAATCCGGGTAAGGCCCTGGACGAATTTATAAAACAACTGGCATGAGAGTAAAGGTTTGTGGCATGCGTGAACCCCAAAACATAAAAGAGTTAGGGAATCTCCCAATTGATTTTATGGGTATGATATTTTATTCTAAATCGCCACGCTTTGTAGCAGATTTATCTCTCAACGATTTAAATAGCTCTATATCCGGAGCAGTCGAACGTGTTGGTGTATTTGTAAATGCAGATATGAATTATATCATGGAGAAAGTAAATACATACAATCTGGATGTTGTCCAGCTACATGGTAACGAATCTCCTGAATTTTGTAGGGAATTAAATGAGACACTACCTATTATCAAAGCTTTCAGTGTCTATGATGCTATCGACTTTGAACAAACAAAAGCTTATGAAGGTCTGTGGGGATATTTTTTATTTGATACTAAAACACCTCAACATGGAGGTTCAGGTCAAAAATTTGACTGGAAGTTATTAGATAACTATAAAGGTAATACTCCTTTCTATCTGAGCGGAGGTATATCTATTGACGATGTCGATAGTATTAAAAATATCAGGCATCCGCAATTTGTGGGTGTAGATTTAAACAGTCGATTTGAAATAGAACCCGGTTTAAAGGATATCAAATTATTAGAGAAATTTATAAAAGAACTTAGATATGAATAGAATCAAACAATTATTCGAAAAGAAACCTAAAGATATTCTTTCGATATACTTTACTGCCGGATACCCTCATCTGGATGACACAACAAAAGTAATTCGTGAATTGGAAGCAAATGGAATAGACCTTATCGAAATAGGTATTCCATTCTCTGACCCAATGGCCGATGGACCAACAATCCAAGCTAGTGGTACAGTGGCACTGAATAATGGAATGACTTTAAAATTACTCTTCGACCAATTGAAAGATATTCGTCAAGATGTAACTATTCCACTGATAATGATGGGGTACCTAAACCCGATCATGCAATACGGCTTTGAAAATTTCTGCAAAAAATGTAATGAGACAGGTATAGATGGAGCTATTATTCCCGATCTGCCATTTGATGATTATATTAAAGAATATAAACCGATTGCCGACAAATATGATATAAAAATTGTGATGCTTATAACACCTGAAACATCAGACGAACGCGTCCGCCTAATAGACCAACACACTGATGGTTTCATATACATGGTATCTTCTGCCTCAACAACCGGTGCACAGTCTAGCTTTGATGACAATAAACAGGCTTATTTCCGTAAAATAAACAGCATGGGACTTCGTAATCCCCGCCTGATAGGTTTCGGAATCTCTAACAAAGCAACTCTTGAAGCTGCTCAAGCCAATGCAAGTGGTGCTATTATCGGAAGTAAGTTCATTACATTATTAAAAGATACCGCAACTATAAAAGATGCTGTAAAAGCATTGAAAGATAGTTTATCTAAATAGATATCCCAATAATATATACAAGAAACCCGGCTCCTCTTGCAAGAGGAGCCGGGTTTCTTGTATATTCACAACATAATTGTTAGCTTTGTACATTAGCTCAAGCCAAACAACAAAACTATGTACTCAATATTGACCAAAAGGAAAGTTCTATCTAAACTATTCCATTTTTTAAGTAAATACAAATATACAATTTTATGTCTTCTTTTTTTCTATGCTATTACATATGCTTCATGCGGATTTAACATACATCGGTTAATCAATGTATTATCTTTCTTCTTTGTGTTACATATTTTATCAAAGACAAGGTACACGCTACCTATTTCTTTTATTCTAGCATTCTTGGTGGCAATAGATGCCTATTTTGCTTTCGTCTTCAGAGAACAGATATCAATGGATATTGTTGCTTCTATTTATGAAACCGGTGTTGGTGAAATTATTAGTATGGGAAAGGCAATTGGGCTTAAAGCACTTTTATTCCTAATCATCACATTTTTGTTAATTCTAAAATCAGAGCAAGAACTTAAAGACATACATTTTTCCAGAAAAATATCGCTATCTATACTTCTCATTTATTGCTTTATCTATATACCGGGCTATTTGTATAATAAGCTATCTACCGAAGAAAAAGGGTGCGATTATATCAGTTTTTCGGATAGTCCCATGATGAAAATAGAACCATATGTAAAGAAAAGATTCCCTCTGATATATGGTAATCTGGCCACAACAGCAGCCTATTTAGGAGAGGTTTATAAATTGAAACATTATTCTTCCAAATCAAAAACACTCCCATCTTATGTTCATTATGATAAGACAAAAATAACGTCTCAAAGAATATATTTTGTACTTGGTGAAAGTTCCTTACGCGATCACTATTCCCTGTTTGGCTATTCCTACAAAACGACTCCTTTTCTAGACAGCTTAAAAAGTAATTCTTCTCATCTCAATTATTTTAAGGGCATATCTCCAGCTCCAATTACCCGCGAAGCATTACGCATCGCTTTATCTTTTGCAAATGCAAAAGATAAAGAATCTTTCTATAGCAAGAAAAATATTGTAGAACTAGCTAAAGATGCCGGATATGAAACATCATGGGTGTCTAACCAGGATCAGATCGGAGTGTTTGATACCTATGTAGGGCTTATTTCTGCTTGTGCTGAAAAAGTATATTTTCATAAAAAATATCCAACCGAAGATTTTGATCTAATATCCAAAGTAAAACAACAAATAGATACAACAAAAAAACAATGCTACTTCATTCACCTTAATGGTAGCCATCAGGAGTATAAAGACAGATACGATGAAACCGATAAAAAAGAAATTCTCAAGACTCAAGATAAGTTAATAACTGACTACGATAGAAGTATTTACCATACTAACCGTGTCTTACAATATTTATATGAAATAATATCAAAAGATAGTTCTGCAATTATCTATTATCTATCAGATCATGGAGAGATTGTGGGTGTTGGACATGGTTATGCAAAAGGAAAATCAGATCAATATAAAATTCCAATTATAACAATAAATAATAGTAAAATACCTATCACTCCTATTATTGAAAAGTATATTAATCCAAAAGATAAGTATCTGTATTCATCAAATACAATTTTTATTGCTGCCGAACTTTTAGGGTATGAAATTGACAGGAATACATTACCTAAGATTGTAACAGACAATTCACTCATATATCATGTTGATTCTCACACTTATTTATTCGAAGATTATCAACAGAAATATGATCACCAATAAAGAAATAAGAATAATATTCTTTAACAGATATAATTTCTGCTAAATTGATACCTTTGTAGGTAAATATAGTGGATCGTTAATGGCTGAACCTCTTAAAAAAAATGCCGGAATAGCTCTCGTCTGGAGTTTTATTGACAAAGGCGGACAACAAATCATACAACTTGTTGTCGGTTGCATATTAGCACGACTTTTGGTTCCTGATCAATTCGGATTGGTAGCTGTATTATCTATTTTCACCGCAATAGCAAATCTACTGCAAGACAGTGGCTTTTCATCTGCATTAGTCCGTAAAAAGAATGTACTTGATGGGGAATATACTTCGGTATTTTATTTCAATATAGCTATCGGACTCTCATTATATGCTATTCTGTTCTTTTGTGCACCTCTGATAGCAAACTATTACGACAAACCCATATTAACAAACTTATCGCGTTTTATATTTCTATCTTTTGTTTTCAATTCTTTTGGTATTATTCAGAATATCAATCTGATCCGAAAGATGGATTTTAAAACAAACACCCGCATCACCCTTATCGCAGGTTGCATATCGGGAATAATAGCTATTATAATGGCTCTCTACGGATTTGGTGTCTGGAGTTTGGCTGCACAACTAGTGATTCAGAATTTCCTAAGAAATCTATTTCTATGGATATTTATAAAATGGAAACCGAGTGGGCGTTTCTCATTCTCGTATATAAAAGAAATGTCTGCATTCAGTTTTAAATTATTATCGACAGGATTAATGAATCAGGTTTGTACAAATATATACCCTATTATTATAGGGAAATATTTCTCTTTTTCACAAACGGGACTATACGGACAAGCATATAAGTTAAATACCATTCCTCAGTCGGTAATAAGCGAAGGACTGAAAAGTGTTGTGTATCCGATGTTGACCAAAACAACAGATGAGGAGCAGACGATACGTGCTTTCCGAAAAACGATACGTGTCGCATCATTCATTTCTTTCCCTGTAGCACTTATATTGACTGTGATGGCACCATCTATTGTCCGCATATTATTAGGAAATAGTTGGGATGCAGCCATACCAATTCTTCAAATATTGGCTGTAGGAGGTTCCGTATTCCCTATGTACTCGCTATATGCTACATTATTGCAATACAAAGGACACTCTGGATCATTTTTCAATATGGAATTGATCAAAAATGTACTATATCTGATCTCCATTATTATATCGATTCAGTTTGGAGTATTAGGACTTGTTATCGGGATGAGTGCCATTAACGTAATAATTTTCTTTATAGGGTCTTACTTTTTTATAGGGAAATTAACTACATATAGCTTAAGGAATGTTCTATCTGATATATTCCCATATCTGGTCATAGCAATAATATCATTTGCCCCTCTCTATTTCCTGAATCAATTAATAAGCAATCCGATCCTATTACTTATAGTTCAACTATTAATAGGAGCCAGTCTATATTTGCTAATTGTAAAACTCTTAGGGTCTAAAGTATTAGATGATTTTATAGGTATGATTCGAAAAAATAATAAACAATAGTAAGATGCCTAAAGTATCTGTATTAATGCCCGTTTATAATGCCCAGAAATATCTGGCTGAGGCCATAGATAGTATTATAGCTCAAACTTATAGCGATTGGGAATTAATTATCATCAATGACGGATCGACAGATGATAGTGAAAACATAATACTTTCATACAAAGATAGTCGGATTAAATACTCAAAAAATACTCAAAACAGAGGATTGATATATACCCGGAACAAAATGATTGAACTTGCTTCGGGAGAATATCTCGCCTTCCTTGATAGTGATGATATAGCCTACCCTGAACGTTTAAAACATCAGATTGATTTCCTAGATAAAAATCCGGATTATGGTTTATGTGGTACTTGGAGTGAGATGATCAATGAGCAAGGCAGCAAGATAAAAAAGCTGCAATTATCAGATCAGAACGATGAAATACAATGTACTCTCCTATTCAGTAGCACATTCGTCCAATCCAGTATTATGATTCGTAAACAGTTACTTATCGAACACCCTTATGACGAAAAATATCCGTTAGCCGAAGATTTCGATTTATGGTGCCGCCTATCGAGAGTATGCAAATTAAGTAATATACCAATATGCCTAACTAAATACCGCTGGCATTCCTCTAATATTAGCAAATCGAAAAAGGAGCGACTGGATGAACTAGTTAAAAATATATATAAAAAAGAATTACAAATAATTGGTCTTGATGCAAATGATAATGAGCTTAACATACATTCAGCGATAAGAGACAGAAGTATTCTTCCTATCCCCAACAACCAGTTTTTTCCTCAACTAAAAACATGGCTGCAGAAATTAAGCACATCAGCCTTATCATCCAATCATTACGATCGTGATACCCTTATGGCAACGATCTGCTTCAGATGGATATTTGCATGTAAAGAAAGAGGGGCGTATCTAAAAATCTTACAATTGCCGATCGATTTAAACAACAAGGGGGTAATAAAATTAGGAAAAATGCTAGCTAAAAGATTCTAATAAAAATGACAGAAGAAGATTTAAGTAAATACAATCCGGAAGGATCGGAGTTGAGATTTTTACAGATGAGAATGTTAGATATACTCATTGCTGTGACTGATATATGCGACAAACATAATATTCCATATTGGATAAGTGGTGGAACTCTTTTAGGGGCTAAACGTCATGGTGGGTTTATTCCTTGGGATGATGATATAGACATAGAACTATTACGTCCTGACTATAAGAAGTTACTCAAAATATTGCCATCCGAACTCCCAGATAATCTGTATTTACAAACACCAAAAGAAAAAAGTTATCGTCTTCTATTTTCGAAAGTAAGAGACCGCCATTCTATTATTCATTCAGAAGAAGAAGATATGGCAACCTACAAAGAAAAAGGGGTTTATATAGATATATTTACAGAAGAAAGAAGCTACAGATGGCTTAAAACTCTTGTAGACTTTTTCTATGGGCGATCCGTCCGACGATTGAAAAGAGGACGTCCACTGCATTCATTAAAATATTTTTATGAATATACAATCTCATTATTCCTATATCCAATCGGATTTGCTCTAATGTGGATAGCACGAGGAATTTGTGCGATTACAAAGCCCGACTATATACTACATAGTTATGGTATTGGTAATTCGACAACACACAACGCCAGATATATGTTTCCGGTAGGAAAGATAGAGTTTGAAGGGCATGATTTTTCTGCTCCAAAGGATGTAGATACATACCTAAGCAAACAGTATGGGAAATATATGGAAATTCCACCAAAGGATAAACGTGCAACACATTTTCTTAAGGTGGAATATATATAAGTTTTTTAGTAAACTGAGATATTAGTCGATATTAAATTCTCTAAATATCTTAGTTTCTATAGCCTTGGCTTTCTTGATCGATTCCGGATTTTTCGGATCTATTCCATATTTTTCCCGTGGAGGGATAGAAAGGACAGTACCCAAAGCAACATTATTCGGATTCTTGATTTTATCCTTGTTCTCTTGATAAATATATACCCAGAATGATTTATGTCCATAATATTTTAGACCTATCAAGCGCAATGTCGTTCCAGGTTCTATCTTTACAGATTGAGCCTTAGCTATCGGCTTAGGTTCTTCAACCTTTTTACGTTCTTCAGGTTTTACTCCTATCTCATTCTTAATATCATTGGGTGTTGTGCTAGTTAATGTGTCTGACGATAACGCCGCTAAAGAATCCACAGGCGAAATATTAGCCAAAGAATCTGATGACATTACACTATCCAACCCCTTATTATTCTCAGCAACTAACTTATCATCACCAACTGTTTTTTGTGGGGATACTGTAAAATAAACATAACACATTAAAACACCTACAATTATAACAATAATTGAGACAAAAGCAATTGTAGCTGAATTGCGTTTTATCTTATCACCAAAAGAATCTTTTAATAACCATTCATCGTCATCATCAGAGCTTTCAATTTCTTCTATATTTTTCGTTTCTTCTTCACTATGTTTACTAACCGAATCTTCATTTTCTATAACTGTTGCTTCCGGCTCATATTTGTCTTCAATCACCTCAGACGGTTCTGATTCCTCCAGCTCAATATCCTCAGCAATAAAAAGCTCGTTTTCAGGCTCTATTTCAATGATTTCTTTATCATCAACAATAGCACTATCATTCACATTCCGATCTTCAGTATTCAATTCAGTATCATTACCTTCTTCCGAATCTTCACTTTCGGTTGTAATATCTTCAAAAGAAACACCATCTTCGAGTATAACACTCTCAAAGTGAGCAAACGGAAGATTTATGGCCTCACGAAGCGTCTTATCCGGAGTAAAACTTAGCTTGTAATGAGCAGCTATTTCAATAGCCTCACCCGTATTTACATTTACACTCTTACGTGAATTTACTTTTACTAATTTAAATGTCCCGAAATCTTTGATCTTTACAGAATCATTTTTTTCAATAGTTTCAGCTATGACAGTAAATAATTCGCGTAAGAAATTCTCAGCATCTTTCTTTGTAATCTCTTGCCTTTTTGCCAAAAGATCAATCAAATCTTGAAGGGTTAATCGCTCATTCATCTACCTCTATTTTTTTTAAATTGTCCTTAATAGTCTGCCCCGGCCGAAAAGCTAGTGTTATTTTAGGAGGAATAAGGAATCGTTGTTTCGAAACCGGATTAACAGAAATCCGTTCTCCCTTTTTTTTGGGTTCGAACAATCCAAATCCCTGTATATTTATAGAATCCCCATCTTCCAAGCACTCTTTCATTACAGACACTGTTGCGTCTAACATATCTGAGGCTTGGCGCTGAGTCCATCCTATTCGTTTTGCCAAGGTAGCTATCAATTCTTGATTTGTCATAGTATCAATGCTATAAAGTTTGATCAAATAACTTCTCCGTATAAATCAAAGGGTTGTGCTCCAGTGATTTTTATATTATAAAATTGTCCTATATTAAGTTCATTATTTTTATTTATCAATACTTCCGGATCAACTTCCGGCGAATCAAATTCTGTTCGCCCAATATAATAGTCTTCGTCTTCTTTGTCAACAATAACCTTTAAGACTTTATCTATTTTTTGTTCATTAATCTCCAATGCTATTCGCTCTTGTACAGACATCAATTCGTCCATTCGCTCTTGCTTTACAGCATCGGGTACATTATCCTTATAATGATCATAGGCAAATGTTCCATCCTCATGCGAATAAGGAAATGCCCCCATCCTATCGAAACGTATATCTTTGACAAATTGCAATAATTCCTCAAAGTCTTCTTTTGTTTCTCCCGGATGTCCAACCATCAATGTTGTACGAAGATGAATGCCCGGAACTTCTTCTCTTATTTTTCGTAATAATTCATATGTCTTCTCTTTAGAAATATTACGGCGCATCTGCGTCAACATATTATCACTTATATGCTGCAATGCAATATCTAGGTATTTACAAACATTATCATTTTCTCTCATTACCCGAAGTAAATCCATCGGGAAATTAGCAGGATATGCATAATGTAATCTGATCCATTCCACTCCCTCTATTTTGGCGATGCGATCTACCAATTCGGGCAATTTCATTGATTTATACAAATCTAATCCATAAAAAGATAAGTCTTGTGCTATAACCTGAAATTCTTTCGTTCCAGAAGCCACTAAACGTTTTACTTCTTCTTCTATCTCTTCGATCGGACGTGACTGGTGTTTACCTGTCATTATAGGTATTGAGCAGTAAGAACAGGTTCGGTTACAACCTTCCGATATTTTTAGATAAGCATAATGCTGAGGTGTTGTGATACTCCGTTCCAAAGCAATATCCTGATTGAAAGATTTTCCTAAATCTCCAATAAGAGACTTCCACCCAAATTTACCATAAAAATTATCAACCTCGGGTATTTCAGCCCTAAGTTCGTCCATATACCTTTCAGTCAAGCAGCCCATCACAAAAAGCTTATTAAGCTTGCGACGTTTCTTTGCATCTGCAAATTCAAGAATCATATTAATAGATTCTTCTTTTGCATCACCAATAAAGCCACATGTGTTGATAACTACAATTTCGCCTTCCGATTTGTCCGGATCATGGCTTACTGTATAACCGTTCGCCAACAGCTGTTTCATTAATAACTCTGAGTCAACTAGATTCTTCGAACATCCAAGAGTTATAACATCTATTCTATTTTTTTTCATTAATTATTTTAGTCTCCAAACAAGCTATCGACAAACTCTTTTCTTCTGAATACTTGAAGATCGTCTATGCCTTCTCCCAATCCTATATATTTAACAGGAATTTTAAATTGATCTGATATACCTATCACAACACCACCTTTTGCTGTTCCGTCTAGCTTTGTGATAGCCAAAGCTGTTACATCTGTCGCAGCTGTAAATTGTGTAGCTTGTTCAAAAGCATTCTGCCCGGTAGAGCCATCCAGCACAAGTAAAACCTCATGCGGTGCTCCGGGAATGATTTTATCCATTACTTTTTTAATCTTAGATAACTCATTCATCAGCCCAACTTTATTATGCAAACGCCCGGCAGTATCTATAATTACCACATCTGCATTATTTGCCTTAGCAGATTCTAATGTATCAAATGCAACGGATGCAGGATCAGCTCCCATAGCTTGCTTTATTACCGGTACTCCAACACGTTCTCCCCAAATCACAAGTTGCTCCACGGCTGCAGCACGGAAAGTATCAGCTGCTCCCAGATATACTGTCTTACCTGCTTTTTTAAACTGATTTGCGAACTTCCCTATTGTGGTTGTTTTACCAACACCGTTGACACCAACAACCATAATAACGTAAGGCTTCTTGTCTTCCGGCAATACAAATTCCTCAATGTCTGTTGTATTATTTTCAGTAAGAAGACTTGCAATTTCTTCTCTCAGTATATTTCTCAACTCTGATGCATTCACATATTTATCTTTTGCAGCACGAGCTTCGATACGTTTTATTATCTTCAATGTTGTATCTACACCAACATCCGATGTTATTAGTATTTCCTCCAAATCATCAAGTACATCATCATCTACTCTTGATTTTCCGGCAACAACACGCGACAATTTGGAAAACATTGATTCTTTTGTTTTCTCCAATCCCTTATCTAATGTTTCTTTTTTTTGCTTTGAGAAGAAATCAAACAGCCCCATAGTTTTTGTTTTATTAAGATCAAGCAGTTTTACACTACTTTTTATATTTACATGAATTACAGATAGTACCCTAAGATACTTAAAAACTACAAAATGGATAATAAAAAACCTCCCTACATAGATATGAAGGAGGCTTTTTAGATATTTTTAACAAAATTATTTTGAAAAATAATCCTTTACTGATTCGTTTGGAACCATTTCTTCTTTAAATGTATAAGCACCTGTTTTAGGAGACTTTTCCATTTTGATTACTTTTGCATAGTTACGACCATCTTTTGATGATGGGTCACGGTAACCAGCGACTGTTTTCTTTGCCATGGTCTATTTTATTTTTACTTAATTTCTTTATGAACAGTTACTTTTCTCAAAACTGGATTGTATTTTTTCAACTCCAATCTTTCTGTTGTATTTTTTCTGTTTTTAGTAGTAATGTAACGAGATGTTCCCGGCATTCCACTTTCTTTGTGCTCTGTGCACTCCAATATCACTTGGATTCTGTTTCCTTTTGCTTTCTTAGCCATTTTCTAGATCCTCCTAAATTATTAAGCGTTCAAATAACCTGCTTCAGCCGCTTTTTTAAGAGCTGCATCCAAGCCAATTTTATTGATTGTACGTAGCCCAGCTGCAGATATATTAAGGCTAATCCAACAATCTTCTTCTACCCAATAGAATTTCTTTTTAAATAGATTGACATTAAACTTTCTCTTTGTCTTTTTGTTAGAGTGAGAAACATTGTTGCCAACCATAGCTTTTTTCCCTGTAATTTGACAAATCTTGGACATTGCTATCGTGTTTTATTATTATTTATTTTATATTCTTTCCTGTATTTTGGGATGCAAATTTAGGCATATTTTTCAAACTAACAAACTATTATGCTGTTAATATTCAATTTATTTTCAGCAATCCCTTGCTATTGAAAGCTGAACCACCAATAATAGGTGATTATTATCACATTCAATATAAATTATAAAGGAACAGCAAATATAATTGAATTTACTGGTTTTCTAATATAGAGTATCGCATATACTGACAAAAATATTATCTTTAGGCCTTCAAAATACAGTAGGCCGGTTTGTCGCTGACTATTTTCATTAATAGGAAGAGGAAAGTCCGGGCAATATAGAGCATCGCACTTCTTAATGGGAAGCTAGCCGCGAGGGTAGAGTAAGGTAACAGAAAATAACCGCCTCCTTATAGGGGGTAAGGGTGAAAAGGTGGGGTAAGAGCCCACCGGTTTCATCAGCAATGATGAAAGCCGTATCTCTTGCGAATTGTAAGACCATGTATACCGGCGCATGTAGGATTGCTCGTCCGATGCCGGGGGGTAGGTCGCTAGAGTTTGTTGGTGACAACAAATGTAGATAAATGACAAACACTTTAATTTATTTAAAGTACAGAACCCGGCTTACAGGCCTAGTGTATTTTTTTATAAAATATGTATTGAGCCCTGTGTTAAATTTAGTTTTATCGACTATTCAGAATTTGACTCATATAAAAATCCACATCTACAATTTTCAATACTATTTTATTCGATACCATAATATTGTAAAGAAACTGATAAAGGAATGTCGTATCTCACATAACTCAAATTAACACATAATATACTTACAAAGGAACAGCCAGAACACTCATCTTATAAAAATAACAATATGAAATTTAGTTTTTATTCTACGTTGCTTATTATCCTATCCATAAGCAATATGGGACACTCCTGGTCACAGGTCAGCTTTAATGCCAACACCAAATTTGTAAAATATGAAGAAGACTTTCTTTATGGTAGTAATATGGGGTATTACTACAACTGGACAGATGCTGATGTTGGAGACATCTTAACAGGTAATTTATCAAAAAACAAAAGAGGAATTGGAGTAAATAGCCTTCGGCCTGCTCTATATGAGAATTTTTGTGAAAAATATGGATATGATAGCCGTATTCCTTTTTTTAAACATTACCAATCCAATGGAGCTATAAACAATTCTGTTTTCATCGGGGATAGACCCACTTTTTTTAGTGATAATGAAGATGCAACTCATCAAGAAAACGCTTATTATTGCAAAGATGAAGACGGAAACATAATCAAAGTAAACGAAAATGGACAGTCGCTCCGATCTTTATCTTTTAAGAATTTATATGATCCTATCTGGATCACTGACAATGGCAAAACTGTTATAAATAAAAATAATATATATGCATATTATGTATACAGACTTGTAGAAGCAAACAAGGATTATATCAAATTCTATGAAATAAAAAATGAACCAGATTTCACCCTATCAGGTTCTGGCGATAAAGCCAAAGGTGAAAATGGCAACTGGTGGGATCAGGACCCTAATCCTGCTACTCTACCAAATCTATATGCTCCGATCCAGAGCTACATCCGTATGTTAAGAATCTCTTACGAAGTTATCAAAACACTGTCTCCAGACTCATATGTCTGTGTTGGAGGATTGGGCTATGCAAGTTTTCTTGATGCTATACTCCGTAACACAGACAATCCCGATGGAGGAAAGGTAACAAGTGAATACCCCTACTATGGAGGCGCTTGGTTCGATTGTGTTAGCTATCACATCTATCCTATGTATTATCTAAAAACGTGGCATGGATATGACAAGGATCATCCTGATGGGTTTACACACTTTCGCCATTCTGATGCTGCAGTAGAAATCTCTATTGCCAGAAAAGAGCATTTTGAAGAATTACTTGCTCAATATGGTTACAACGGATTAAAATATCCTAAGAAAGAAGTAATTATTACTGAAACAAACGTTCCCAGTAAAGCTGTGCGCCAATCAGTAGATGGTGCACAGACAGGGCCATACTATATTGGAGGAGAAACTGTACAACGTAATTATTTATTAAAGCTAGCAGTTACCGGACAAATTAAAGGATTGGCTGGCATACATGTATATGGGCCTAATGACAATAAGGAAATAAATGAGAACGGAAGTGAATATGACTATAAAGGTTTCTACCATGTACTACCAGAATTCCCGACAGGTGAGCTCAGAGAGCACGAATCAGCAAAAGGCTGGCGAACGATATCAAACCTATTGAAAGGGAAACGATACAATGTGACTGCGACTTCTTCTCTAAATCTACCAGACAGTATTGTCGGAGGAGCTTTTGGAAGTGGTACTGATATAGTATATGCGCTATGGGCTAAAACAACTAAAGATCTAAGTGAAAATGTCAAAGCGGAATTTACCTTTCCTGACAATTCTATAGCTTCTGTATTCGAAAAAAAATGGGATGCAGAAAAAGAGGACTACACCACCAATACTATCATTGGAAAAAAAATTAAATTAACAGGAGACGTTGGTTTTTATATAACATCTGAGAAAGAAAACATTCCTGTTTCCGGAGTGAAAATAAACAATAAAGATACAATAAGAATAAAAGAAAAGGAGAGCATAATCCTAGAGGCAGAAATTTATCCTAAAAATGCGACTAATCAGAATATTGTATGGAGTAGTAATGATTCTTCAACAGCAATCATTAAAGATGGGATCCTCATGGGAGTAAAATATGGAATTACCACCATAAATGTAAAAACTGAAGACGGAGAGAAAATTGATAGTCGTCCATTGAAAGTAGAAATAGACACAATTCCACTTTTGAGTGCTATGCTCACAGATACAACTCTAATTCTTGCTAAAGGCTCAAGTTATAAATTAACCCCAATTATTGCACCTGCAAATGCAACAATAAAAGAGGTAGAATGGGGATCGAATGCATCTTACATAGCTTCTGTTGATAAAGATGGAATTATCAGTGCTGGAGGTATCGGAGAAGCAAATATAGGATTCAGGACAGTAGGAACTGATAAAGGCAATAATTATTTAAGGGCAAATTGTAAAGTAAAAGTGGTTGACAAACTTATACCTCTTACAGATGCTAAAATCAGCGATACTAATATAACATTAATTAAAGGGCAAACTTATCAATTATCAGCATTAATTAGTCCGGAAGATGCATCTGTAAAAAGAATCACTTGGGGCTCGAATGCGTCCTATGTAGCCAAGGTAGATGGTAATGGACTGATTACAGCGGTGAAAGCCGGCAAGGCAAATGTCGGATTCAAAACCGTAGGAACTGATAAAGGGGGAAATAATCTGAGAGGCCATTGCGATGTGGTGGTGGTTGACGAGATTATACCATTGACTGACGCTAAGATCAGTAATACAACTATTACATTGCTAAAAGGGCAAACTTATCAACTATCGGCACTGATTAGTCCGGAAGATGCGACAAACAAGGAGGTTACTTGGGGATCGAATGCATCTTATGTAGCCAAGGTAGATGGTAATGGACTGATTACAGCAGTGAAAGCCGGCAAGGCAAATGTCGGATTCAAAACCGTAGGAACTGATAAAGGGGGAAATAATCTGAGAGGCCATTGCGATGTGGTGGTGGTTGACGAGATTATACCATTGACTGACGCTAAGATCAGTAATACAACTATTACATTGCTAAAAGGGCAAACTTATCAACTATCGGCACTGATTAGTCCGGAAGATGCGACAAACAAGGAGGTTACTTGGGGATCGAATGCATCTTATGTAGCCAAGGTAGATGGTAATGGACTGATTACAGCAGTGAAAGCCGGCAAGGCAAATGTCGGATTCAAAACCGTAGGAACTGATAAAGGGGGAAATAATCTGAGAGGCCATTGCGATGTGGTGGTGGTTGACGAGATTATACCATTGACTGACGCTAAGATCAGTAATACAACTATTACATTGCTAAAAGGGCAAACTTATCAACTATCGGCACTGATTAGTCCGGAAGATGCGACAAACAAGGAGGTTACTTGGGGATCGAATGCATCTTATGTAGCCAAGGTAGATGGTAATGGACTGATTACAGCAGTGAAAGCCGGCAAGGCAAATGTCGGATTCAAAACCGTAGGAACTGATAAAGGGGGAAATAATCTGAGAGGCCATTGCGATGTGGTGGTGGTTGACGAGATTATACCATTGACTGACGCTAAGATCAGTAATACAACTATTACATTGCTAAAAGGGCAAACTTATCAACTATCGGCACTGATTAGTCCGGAAGATGCGACAAACAAGGAGGTTACTTGGGGATCGAATGCATCTTATGTAGCCAAGGTAGATGGTAATGGACTGATTACAGCAGTGAAAGCCGGCAAGGCAAATGTCGGATTCAAAACCGTAGGAACTGATAAAGGGGGAAATAATCTGAGAGGATATTGCGATGTAGTGGTGGTTGATGAAATTATACCCATGACTGACGCTAAGATTAGTAATACAACTATTACATTGCTAAAAGGACAAACTTTCCAACTATCTGCATTGATTAGCCCGGAAGAAACGTCCATAAAAGAAGTTACATGGGGGTCAAACGCATCCTATGTAGCCAAGGTAGATGGTAATGGACTGATCACAGCGGTGAAAGCCGGCAAGGCAAATGTCGGATTCAAAACCGTAGGAACTGATAAAGGGGGAAATAACCTGAGAGGATATTGTGATGTAGTGGTAGTTGATGAAAGCATATCAAAGTCAAAAGAAATATACCCAGATGAAAGTATCTGTATCGAATATGGAGCATTGAGTATTAAATTATCGGAGAAAATGAGTTTTGTAAGGATATATAACCAAGTAGGAAATATTATAAAAAGTATATCTCCCAATAATAATGAAATTTCCATACCAAACTTACCTCAAGGAATATTATTTATATATATCGAAACTGATAATAACCGAAGGATAATGAAAAAAATACAAATGGATTAATACTAACATTTACCTTTTTCCTAATTACTATTAGTTAATATTTTATAGAAAGAAATAAATTTCTTTGCAAGAAGAAACTATCTTTGTTATAATATTGAATAATATTAAAAAAGTATGATTGGTAAGGTAAAAGCTTTTATAAGTAAAACAATATATTTTCTAAGATACGACATTTGGCGAATAAACAAAAAAGACCGTTCGTCTCGGAAAATAGGTTTATATAATATTATAAAAGCTTTTATCCTTGCCATTCGAAATATAGATAGTTCTCAATTAAATACACGGGCGGCGGCCCTCACTTACAGCACCCTACTTTCAATAATACCTTTACTTGCAGTCTTATTTGCTATCGCCAGAGGATTTGGTTTTCAGAACATTGTACAAAGTCAACTATTTGAATATTTCGAAGGGCAGGAAGCTGTCCTTGAGAAAGCAATGGCATTTATAGACAAATCATTAGAATATGCACAAGGTGGTGTTTTTCTTGGCATAGGTATAGTATTATTACTGTATACGGTTGTCAACCTTTTATCTAATGTAGAAGATAACTTTAATATTATCTGGAATGTAAAAAAAGGGCGGACATACTACAGAATGTTTACAGATTACTTGGCTCTATTTCTTATTGCTCCAATCTTTCTTGTATGTAGTGCCGGGGTCTCAATAATCCTAAACTCGACAGTAGATTTGTTTTTTATAGATTTTGCATTAAGCATCATACTGAAATTAATTCCTTTTGTAGTTACAATACTTCTATTTACATTCTTTTATATCTATATCCCTAATACCAAAGTTAAATTTAGTGCAGCTTTATTTGCCGGAATATTTACAGGTATTTGCTTTCAAATATTCCAGCTACTATACATAAATGGGCAAATATGGATATCAAAATATAATGCTATTTATGGTAGCTTTGCCGCACTTCCTTTATTATTACTTTGGCTGCAACTATCGTGGTTCATTTGTTTATTCGGAGTACAATTATCGTTTGCCTATCAGAATGTCAATAAATTCAATTTTGAATATGAAACGAATAATATCAGCAGACGCTACAAAGACTTTATTCTACTACTAATAACGACATTGATTGTAAAACGATTTGCTGTAGGCGAATCGCCCTACACAGCAGATGAACTATCTGAAAAATATAAAATACCAACAAAGCTGACAAGCGATTTATTATATATATTACAGGAAGTAAATATTATAACAGAAACACGATCGAAAGACGATCGAATACCAGCCTTTATCCCGGCAATAGACATTAATTTAATAACAGTCGATTACCTTTTTAATAAAATAGATTTGTATGGTTCTGAAGATTTCATTGTAGATACCGAAACTGAATTTAAAGAAGAATGGAATACTATATTGGAAATCAGAAATGCAATTCGGGAGAAAAAAGAAGATAATACACTACTCAAAGATTTATAAAACTTAAATGAAATCTGGAATTTTAAATCTTACTGAAGGTAAGATTTTCTCTACTCTTATCCGTCTGGCACTCCCCTTGATGGGAACAAGTTTCTTACAGATGGCATATACACTAATGGCCATGTCGTGGGTTGGACGACTCGGTGCAAATGCTACTTCGGGAACAGTTACAAAATCAGAAGCAGCAATTGGAGCCATCGGTATGCTACTTTGGCTGACTGCCTCTGTTGCCTATCTGGCTATGATTGGGGCTGAAGTATCTGTTGGTCAATCCATAGGAGCAAAAAAGCTAAGACAAGCCGCTGCCTATGCATCACATACCACGACAACATCTGTAGTTCTCGGAATTATATGGACAAGCCTACTATTTGTATTTGCTCCACAAATACTTTCTTTCTTCCGACTAGAAAAAGATATTCTAGATGCAGCTGTATTATATCTGCGTATTTTATCAATCTGTTTACCTCTACAATTTATTTCATACAACATATCAGGTATCTATAATGGAGCTGGACGAAGCATGATTCCCTTCCGCAATAATGCTGCTGGATTAGTACTGAATATGATTTTAGACCCGATTCTAATGTTTAGTCTAGATCTTGGCCTACATGGTGCTGCTATAGGTACAGCTATCTCTCAGATATTTGTTTTCTGCCTGTTTTTTTATCAAATAAAATATGGCAATAAAATACTAGGCAATTTTCGATTTATCGTTAAACCCCGATGGTGTTTTATAAAACGTATTTTCTTTTTGGGAACACCCGTCTCTATCATGAATTCATTATATGCAGTCATAAATATGACTCTTGCGCGGATAGCTTATATACATGGCGGACATCTCGGGCTAATGACACAAACAACAGGAGGTCAGATAGAAGCAGTGACATGGAATACGTCTCAAGGCTTTTCGACAGCTTTAAGTGCTTTTGTTGCCCAAAATTATGCAGCAGGAAAGCTAGAAAGAGGTAAAAAAGCATACTTTCATACGATTAGGGTAATGCTTATTTTAGGTATTATAGTGAGCATATCATTCATTCTATTTGGACGACAAGTATTCGGAATTATTGTTCCTGAAGAAAATGCAATGAAAGCCGGAGGGGAATACTTATTTATTGTAGGTCTTGTGCAAATATTTATGATGCTGGAGCTTACGACACAAGGCATGTTTAACGGAATTGGACGAACAATAGAACCTGCAGCCATAAGTATAGCATTCAATGTATTACGGATACCACTCGCCTATTACCTTGCCTCACAAATGGGCGTGGTAGGTGTATGGTGGGCTATCGCAATATCATCTGCTTGCAAAGGAGTTATATTGCCAACATGGTTTTTAATTATTTATGGAAAAATAAGCCGAAAAAAAATCCCGATTGGATAATCGGGATCTAAATACCATATTTATTATTTAGTAATTTGCTGAGGTTGATGCCTTAGCAATCTATCTTTCGCCAATTTTTCATATTCTGTATCCCGGCGACCATAGTTGCAATAAGGATAGATACTGATACCTCCACGAGGAGTAAATACTCCTACCACCTCGATATATCTGGGATCCATCAATTTAATAAGATCTTTCATTATTATATTTACACAGTCTTCATGGAAAGCCCCATGATTTCGGAAACTGAACAAATATAATTTTAAAGCCTTACTCTCAACCATTTTCACATCCGGGATATAGTTAATATAGATTGTCGCAAAATCAGGTTGCCCCGTCATCGGGCATAAGCTTGTAAATTCAGGACAATTAAATGTTACCCAATAATCGTTTTCCTGATGTTTATTCTCAAATGCTTCCAATACTTCCGGCGCATAATTATCTTTATACTCCGTTTTACCACCTAAATGGGTTAATCCTTCTATTGTCATTTTTATTTATTTCTTATTTTCAAATAATTATCAAGCCCTTGCTTACGCAATTTACACGATGGGCAATGTCCACAGCCATCAGCAATGATACCATTATAGCATGTTAATGTTTGTGTACGGACAATATCGAAAGCACCTAACTCGTCAGCTAGTTGCCAAACAGCAGTCTTGTCACGCCACATCAACGGTGCATGTATCTGAAAATGTTCATCCATTGCTAAATTGATCGATGTATTTGCCGAAAGAATAAATGTATCCCGACAATCCGGATAACCGCTATAGTCAGCTTCCGAGACACCTGTTACAATATGCCGAATGCCGTGCGAACGAGCAATTACGGCAGCAAAGGTAAGGAATAGCAGATTGCGTCCCGGCACAAATGTATTTGGATATGAGTCTGCCGGCTTCTCTTCATCCATAACAATATCACTAGTCAATGAATTGACAGATAAGTGACTAATAATAGACGCATCTAGTAACTGAAAAGGTACATTCGCTTCTTCTGCAATAGTTTTTGCAACTTCAATTTCTTGTGAGTGGCGTTGCCCATACGTAAAACACAATGTTCGTACGGACGAAAATTCTTTTAAAGCCCAATAAAGGCATGTAGTAGAGTCTTGTCCCCCAGAGAACAAGACCAAAGCAGGTTCTTTCTTATTCATAAAAACTTTGTTTTTTACGTGGTTAATCCTAAGTTACACGGAAGAAGATTACTTCTTCTGCCACAAAAGTAGTATTTTTTTAGAGTTTCTTTTTTATTTTCTTTCTCAAAAGGAATTATTATTATACTTTTGCACACAGAAAATGACTCCGTAGCTCAGTTGGTAGAGCAACTGACTCTTAATCAGTGGGTCGAGAGTTCGAGCCTCTCCGGGGTCACTGATAAAAAGCCACTTACATTTCTGTAAGTGACTTTTTTTATTGGTAATATATCTTAATTCCAATATGTTTATTTGTGTGGGTAACCCATTATTAACTCACAAACATTCTTTATATATTGTACTACAAAAAAGCATTATCAAATAATAAATTCCTCAGAAATAGAAGCATCCATTTTTGCTACACACATAAGACTTCTCCGAAAATACTCATGAGTGATTAAAATACAGAATGTGTCTTTATTTAAACAAGTAACCTTTTG